>NZ_JBBEGA010000003.1:0-398439 GCF_037402255.1 Pseudoxanthomonas sp. CCNWLW251
CAGTGGCACGCGCTGGCCGAGTATCGCTGGCTGGACGTCGACAACGGCGGCACGAAACAGGGCTTCCTGGTGGGCGTCGACCGCGACCTCAACAAGAATTTCCGCGTCGGTGTGGGCTACAACTTCACCGACTTCAGCGACGACCTGACCGATTTCGATTACGACCACAAGGGTTGGTTCCTCAACCTGGCAGGCAGGTACTGATGTGGCGAATGGCGCTTCATGGAGCAAACTTACCAGGCCCGATCCAACGACCATTTCCACGACGACGGCGTTGCCTCAGAAGTAGCGGGAGTGGCTTCTCATGGAAAAACAGACAATCTGAACATGTACTCATGATGCCTATTAAGATCTCGAAGGTTCTACTAATCGCCTTGGCGTTATTCTCGTTTCGCGCTTATGCGGACACGTACACGGTGACCACGCTGGGCGATTCGGTGGGTCTATGCACAGGCGCCAGTCCAAGCTTCAGTTGCACCACCCTGCGCGCGGCCATTGACGAGGCCAATGCCACCATGGCGGTGGATGACACCATCGTGTTCAGCGTGTCTGGAACCATCACGCTTTCTTCGACGCTTCCCATAGTCACCGACACCGTGATCATCAACGGAGCCAATGCCGTCAGTGTCGCGGGCGGCGCATTCGAATCCCTGATTTTTGAGGGCCAGGAAGCCGACGACAGCCAGCTTCTGAACCTGGGATTTACCGGGACCGTCAATCCAGCCACTACGATGCGCGTCAACGGCGCATCGAACATGCTGATTCAAGGGAACACGTTCACGATGGGCGTGACGACGGGCAGTGCCATCCTGGTGAGCGATAGCGACAACGTCACCACGAACGACAATCAAGTGACCGGCGGCGTCTACAGCATCAATTACTACAACACCGATGGCTCGCCTTACCTGGGGAATCCGGCTTACAACGGCACCATCACCAACAACACGGTCACGGGCGGATCTTCCGGCATCGCACTTTTCACGGCTGACAACATATTGGTTGACGGCAACACCATCACCAACAGCACGGGCATCGGCATCCGGTTGGGTATGCAGTTCGACGGTCCCTACGGAGCCAGCAACAACATCATCACCAACAACACGGTGACCGGTGGGAGCAACTCGGGCGTATCCGTCACCGGTTACGGCGGCGGGGGACAGATAGGCGTGTTCAACAACAATCTTATCCAGGGAAACACGATCACCAACAACTCCGGGGCCGGGGTACGGCTTCCCAGCACAAACCTGATTCAGACCAACGGCAACGTCATCACCGGAAATATCATCACAGGCAATCAGGGTGACGGCGTAAACATTACCGGCATAAATGCTGCCGACAACATCGTGTACGCCAACACCAATATCTCCGGAAACCTTGGACTGGGTATCGACCTGGCCACAAATGGCGTGACCCCGAACGATCCGGGCGATGCCGACACCGGCCCCAACGGCGTGCAGAACTTCCCGGTGGTCACCAGCACTGCGGGCAACACCGTCAAGTTCGTCCTCGACACGACGGCAAACCCCAACGGGTACCGAATCGACTTCCACAACAACCCGGGCGGTGTGGACCCGACCGGCTACGGCGAGGGCCAGGTCTGGCTGGGCTCGTGCGTCGTAGCCAGTCCCAGCGCCACCCTGCCAAGCAGCTGCAACGTTGCGGGCATGGACGCGTCCACCCTGCGCATGACCGCGACCCGCTGCCTCACCGCAACCTGCGATGCGGGCGCGACCTCCGAGTTCAGCGGCCCGTCCACCACCAATCTGTCCCTCACCAAGACCGACGGGCAGACCACGTACACCACCGGGCAGGCCCTGGTCTATACGCTCGTGGTGACCAACAACGGCACTGCCTCGGTCAGCGATGCGGTCTTCACCGACCCGGCGGTGGCCGGTCTGTCGGTGACCGACGTAACCTGTGGCAGCGCTACCCTCAGCTCGGAATGCCCGGCGGCCGCCAATACCACCGTGGCCCTGATGCAGGGCGCGGGCCTCGTGGTGCCGTTATTGACCCCGGGCGGCAGCGTCACCTTCACGTTGACCGCCACTGCCACGGCCACCAGCGGCAGCCTGACCAATACGGCCAGCATTGCCGTGCCGACAGGCGTGTCCGAGTCGGCACCGGCCGACAACACGGCCACTGACACTGATGTGCAGAGCGGCAGCATTGTCATCATCAAGGATGCATTGCCCAACGATGCGCAGGACTTTGTCTTCACCACCACGGGCACCGGCCTGAGCGACTTCAGTTTGGACGATGATGCCGACGCGACGTTGCCGAACATACACACGTTCACCGACCTGGCCACGGGCAGTTACACCGTGACCGAGACGACCGTAGCCGGCTGGACCCTGACCAACCTGGTCTGCGTCGACCCGGACAGCGGCAGCACGGTGAACGTGGGCACTGGCGCAGCCACGCTCGACCTGGACGCGGGCGAGACTATTACGTGCACCTATACCAACAGCAAGCAGGCTACCGTGCGTCTGCAGAAGTCGCTGCCTGGCGGTCGCTTCAATGCCGCGGACCAGTTCACCTTGAGCATTGTCGGCCCCGGTGCCCCCGCGTCCGTCACCACCAGTGGCAGCGGCAGTACGGCGACAGGAATGGTGACGGTGGGTGAGGCGACCCTCGGCGGGACCTACACCCTGTCGGAAGTGGTGGCAGCCGGCGCGGAGCTGACGAATTACGTCACCACGTACAGCTGTGTCAATGCCGCGCCGGGCGGCCAGACGCCCAGCGGCAGCGGGACCGGCTTCAGCGTGACACCGGCGGCCGGCGATGACCTGACCTGCGAATTCGTCAATACGCGGATGTCGAAGGCCAACCTGTCGATCACCAAGACCAACACGGTGTCCTCGGGCCCGAGCGATCTGGCCGACGACACGGTGACCAGCGGGACCACGACGAGCTATACGGTGGTGGTGAGCAACGCCGGTCCGGATGCGGCCGATGGCGCTCTGGTGCGGGACACGACCACCGGGCTGACCTGTACGGCGGTGAGCTGCGGCGGCACGACGGGCGGCGCTGTGTGCCCGTCTGTGCTGGATGTGGACACCTTGCAGAACACCGGCGTGGCCATTCCCACGTTCCCTGCCAACAGCAACGTCACCTTCACTGTCACCTGCAGCGTGCCGTAGGCGCGCTGCGATGATGCATTGAACGATGAGGGTGCTGCTCGTCGCCAACGTGCGATGTTATGAACCCAGCCCTCGTTGGCACTTGCTTGCTCGCATAGCCGGAAATATGAAAAGAGCGACGGCCATAACAGAGCCAGGTGACGTGGAGCGAGGCCGGATGCCCTGAAGCGATGTGAGGCGGGATATGGACGACATGGCGATGCGTGCACGCGTGGCGCGTCAGCGGGTAGCCATGCCGCAAAGCCAACTGGCGGACCGGATCGAGGTGACACGCAGCGTCGTTGCGAACTGGGAAATCAGCATGCGCAAAAAAACCGAATACCATCAATCTGATTTCAATCGTGATCGAAACGGGTGTTTCGTTTGAGCGGATAGCTGCTGGTCATGGAAACATCTTCTGCTTGATTGAAGGCGTGAAAGTTCATTGATCGCAAGCATTGGACGGGACGCCAGAAAAATTCCACTGTCACCGCGATGACGGTGACTTGCGAACGTAGCCGATCTGCGCTGGAAAACACGTATCTTCATCAGCCATCGCACTTGGTCGCGGCTGCGACGCCTGCCGGATTCGCGAAGGCCCCACATGATCTTGCGATAGTTGGGAGACTGTCTTCGCCTCCACACATCGGTGTGGTGCGCGACGGATCTTCCAAGGTGACGCGTCGCTCGGCCACTCGCTGAGCCGAAAAATCTCCGTCACACCCCCCTTGTCCGTGATGAATCATCGCTCTTGGCGATCAACGAAAGGCGGAGACGCCGCATGGATGTTATCGGCCTCGTATTCCTAGCCCTTGATTCGTCTTCATCGGCTTCTGCTTGCACCGAAGCCCATAGCCGTTCCATGAACCATTCATCCATGCCGGTCGCGAGTGGAGGTAGGGAGGTAGGGGTGGGTTTGCGTTGAATCCGTAAGAGAAGTTGGCGGAGCTAGCGGAAAAATGGACATGGCAGCGCGTGTACGCGTGGCGCGTCAGCGTGCGGGGATGACACAAAGCCAGTTGGCGGACCGGGTCGGTGTGACGCGCGGTGCGGTTGCTAACTGGGAGGTCAGTGAGCGTCCCAAACCCAACGTAAGCAACTTGATTGAGGTTGCGAACACAACAGACGTCTCGATCGAATGGCTGGCAACCGGTCGCGGTGACATCGTGCTTCCTGAGTGAGCAGGCGGGTCGATTCGGAGGCATGGTGACTCTCAATTACAAGACGCGCTCACGGGAAGCGTGGGGGCGGGCCGAGCCGCCCCGTGCGCGAGCATCGGAATACGAGACTGGGCGGCGATCCGTTGGGCGGCTAGACAGCGTTCTAGCCTTGCTTCGGGCAGGGGAGATCAAGTGAATATGCGCGCCGCCCTGTTTGGGCTCGTGTTTCCGTGTCTGGTAGAGTCCAGCTGTCCTTCGCTGCCCCAGAACGCAGGGTGCTTGCAGGAGCCGGCTGACCACAGCTGGCTGGAAAGCGCTGGGAGCGTGCAAGATGCTCCTGTGATCCCAAGAAGCAGCGCCACTTTTGGTTAAGACAGTAGGCTTTGAGCGATGGAGATGCGTTCCCGGCGTGATGCGGTATGCCATGAAACCCGGGACCCGACACGCTCTGATCCGCAGTCTCATCGAGAACGCGCCGACGAACTGGACAGCCAGCGCGAAGGGTTCTTCCGTCTGGACATGCTCACTCCTGCGCTGATCGATGTCTTCCTTTCAGCATCAGCGGGCTGATCGATGTAAAAAGACGCGACCGGATTACCCAAGTGGGATCGGCTGATGTCGTCCAGCGACAAATGCTCGAAGGTAGTAGGAGTCAGATGGAGCTAGCTGATACTTCGAGAGGGAGTCGCCGCGCGTCCGATGTCCACCATGGGCGGAAGCAGACCTAGGCGGAGTAGGGGATCAGGGCTCTTTCTCGAGGTTACATGCCTTAAGCGCGGAACCTTCCCCGTTCGTTCGGAACCTGTCGTGTGTCGGGCTCAGTCGATAGGTTTTGTTGACCCAGATCAAAACCGACGATTCCAGGAGAGGCATTCTTTCGGGGCGGCCAGAGATGGGGCCGCCACTCTGAAGGAGACTCGACATGGCTCTGCCTGCCCGCTGGAACCCGTTCCGCCCGAACAATGTGCGCAACCTGGGGTCGCGCGGTCCATTGGCACGCCAGCACGAGAATACGCTCGATCTCTTACGGTGCGCGGCATGCGGTCAAGCTCCCTGTGATGAGCTTGGAGCCACGCAGCTTCCATGCCAGCCACCAACGGAGCAGCCGTGCCCACCACGCCCAGTTCGGTTTTACATAATAGGCATTGACTGGAAAACACCAGGTGTTTCAGAGGGCGAAGCGCTTACAGCGTAAGCGTTTCCGGGTACTGCGCTCGAAAAACCGATTGCGCATAACAACATCGCAGCCGTGGTGGCCAATCGCTTCGCGAGGGCTGCCCATACCTTCCCGGCTTTACCTTCCCCCCGCACGGCCTTGACTGCGACTAGCCACTCGGCGGCGTCGTCTCCTGCCATTTCTGCGAGCGCCACAATCAGCTCCTCGTCGGGGTAGGCGTCGCCTGCTCGCCACTGACTCACGACCTGCCTAGAACGCCCCAAGGCTATGCCTAGGGCGTTGTCTGAGGTGATGCCGCGGCGTGCGCGGGCTTTGTCCATCAATGCTGCCACTACGGCCATGTCCGATATCCTCTTGACATCTGTCTGATAATCACTTTACATGCGCCGTGTCCGACGTTCATCGGACATAGGTTCGGCCCCCCGGACCACCCGGCCCCCCGCGCCGTAGCGGGGGTGTCCGGGCTCTACGGCGCTACGGCAGGGGATAACGCATGGTCACTTTCTTCATCGGTGCCGCGATAGCGTTCGTTGCTGTCGGCGTCGGCACTGCGCACCTGGTCATTCTTCAATGGCGCGCGCGGTCGGACTCTAACTGGCTCCGCTTCGTCGAGCACTACGCCGATGCCATTCGGCTCCGCGACGAAGCCCGTAGGGCAGGGGATCGCGCATGAGTCGCCCTCGCTTCTTTCGTCGCCGCATTGGCGAACAACACTTCGCGATAGCGTTCTGGCTAGCGTTCGTGACGTTCATGGTCGGCGGCGCGTTGTTGCTGCTCGTCTTTGTTGCGGCTCAGATGTACAGCAGCATCGATTGCGAATGGCGACCCCAATCAGCGCGCTGCACGCTGCTCGATGAGCGGGGAGGGTGGTAGCCATGCAAAGCACGCCCTGTCATGAGTGCGGTACTCCCTGTCCTCGCTACTCCAGCACCTTCTACCGCTGCCGCCAATGCGGTTATGAGTCCATCTCTGGCGCTGAGGTCTACGACCGTGGTGAGCGTTCCTACGTCGCTGCCTGTGTTTCTGATGGGGCTGCTGTTGAGGTCCGCAGCGGCGAGCGAAGCGAGGCGCAAGGTCCGAAACAGCTGGGCTTGTCTCTTTTCTCAACAAGTCAGAAGTGATGGAAATCACTTCCGGTCAGATGGCTCAGAAGCGGCTTCATCAGCTCGTCAAGGGCGTGTCTGCTGCTGCCAAAGCAATCGATGACAAGTTTCGTGATGTCTACGGTGAGCCGCTTTTTGAGAAAACAAAGCGCGTTGGTCAAAGGCCTCGTTATCACCGCGCAAGTCCGTATCGCGTCGCCATGATCACGCTTACGTACCGTCAGGACGGGATGTGGGCTGCTGATCAGCTTCCCACGCTGCTTGATCACTACCGGAAGTGGTTTAAGCGTAACGCGAAGCACTGCGCGATTCCCGAGTGCCACTACGTTTGGGTGATGGAGATGACAGCCATTGGTCGGCCGCATTACCACATCGTCATGTGGATGCCTAAGGGCATAAAACCGCCTATGCCCGATAAGCAAGGTTGGTGGCCCCATGGGAGTACGCAAGCGATCTTTGCGCACTCACCTGTTGGCTATCTCGCGAAGTACGCAAGTAAGCAGGAGAGCAAATCAGGTCGTCACATGCCCAAAGGTGCGCGTCTCTGGGGATACGGTGGTTTGAAGATGGTCGAGCGTGGTCCCGTCGCGTATGCGCTCGCGCCTCGGTGGGTTAAGAAGTTCGCGCATCACGACTCGCACCCGGTCAAGCGAGTTTATGAGCGTACCGAACGCGTTCTCCGTCGCGTCATTGGTGTCTGGGAAGACTGGCAAGAAAAGGTCATCCGCAAGAGTGGTTGGTTTCTCACGCGTGGGGAGTCGCGTGGTTACTGGTTGTTCTCCCCATACGAGTTCGAAGGCTTCACCGGCAGTGGTGTTTTGCTGCGGTCGAGTGGGGTAGTCGAAGTCCTCACGCCTGAAGGCGATTCCTTTTTCAATCACGTAGGAGTTTGATCATGTCTCAGATCGTTATCGAAATTTTCGACATTGCCATTTCCACGAAGACTGGTAAATCAAAGGCCACCGGTCAGCCCTACACGCTGCATCAGCAAGAGGGCTATATCCACAACGGTCACCGGTTCCCCGAGCGCTTCGTGCTGACGCCGCCCATGGTCGATGACAAGCCGGTTGCCTATCCCGTGGGCAAATACGTGATTTGCCCTTCTTCTTTCAAGGTGAGTGAGTACGGCGAACTCGAGCTCGGTCGTTATGAGTTCAAGTTGTTGCGGCTTGAAGAAAAGCTTGCTGCCAAGGCCGCTTAACCATGGCCGATTTCTGCGCCCCTGAGGTTTCACAAGTCGCGTTTCTGCTCGGGTTCGCGGCTGGCGTAGTGATCTGCGGCCTTCTCGTTTTCGCTGCCGCCCGAGCCGGCAAGCCAAGGTGATGTATGTCCAAGGTGCTTACCTGTATCGACTACGACTCAACGACTCAGACATGCCTAGCGGAGCAGTGGGTCGATCAGGCGAGCATCGTGGACTACTTCCCGACCGTTTTGGAGGCTAACGCGGTCGGTGGTGTGTTCCTTTCAAGCCTCTTTCTCATCGCTTTCGTTGCGAAGGCGTTCAACCCAAAGGAGTAGCAGCAATGCGCAAGAACCTGTTCCAGAGTGTCAAGACCCGTGCCGTCGCCGTTGGCACCCTGCTGATGGTGTCCGCCGGTACGGCGCTGGCTGGTGGCGGTGGTGGCGTCGATACCAGTTCCATCACCGCCGAGATGGTCGCCTACGGTGCCGCCGTGGTCGTTCTCGCCATCGCATTCGCCACGGTGCTGTGGACGAAGCGTGGTGCCAACCTGCTGCGGCCGTAACGGTCCAGCCAGTGCCAGGGCAGGGGAGGGCAACCTCCCCTGATTCTTATGTTTGAACAGTGCTATGGACTGATCATGCTTATCTGGTGGATGTGTGCCGGTGTGATCGTGTCGCGGAGTTGGGATTGATGACCACGCCACGCTTTGTCGCCGTGACGTTCAGTGGCGTCTTTGTACGTCGCCTTTCCGTTCTGATCGGTGTCGCGTTACTGGCGTTGCTAGGTGTAAATGACGCTTACGCTGTCGTGTGTGGTATGCCCACCATGCCGGAGCGTGCTGTTAGTGCTGGGTCATCCACCGTGTACGCTACACGACCCTCTGCGTTCGCTTCCTGTGATGCTGCTGTCGGCGAGCAAGTTGTCAACACTTCAGCCGGCAACGTTATTTCTAATATTCTTCGGTGTGAGCGCAACGGCACTCTCGATAATCATCGTTGGGTGCTTCAAGGTACAGGCCAGCGTTTTAACAGTTCCACTTGCGTTAAAGAGGTATACGCCGACACCTCTACTCGTACCGGTAGTACTGGTTGGATGTGGGCTAGCGAATGCCCTGTTGGTCAGGTCTTCAATGCCTACGCTAATCAATGTCAGTCTCCGTGTACCGGCCGTCCTTCCACTATTCAATCTTTCCTTCCTCTGAGTGGTTCAAAGCAGTGTTACAACGGTTGCGTTGTCTCCTATCTGCAGAATGGTGACGACGAAACGTCAACCCGAAGTTATAGCGGTGAAATGTGTGGGAATGATCAGTTCAAGGAAGAGTGTGGTGCTGGCTTTTTTTGGAACGGTCGTATGGGCGTGTGTCAGCCCGTAGAGCCCGATTGCCCTGCCGGACAGATTCGTGAGGGGTCGCAGTGCAAGCCCGAGAATTCGTGCCCTGAAGGCATGGTTAGCGTTCAGGGAAGTACGCCCGGCGCGATTCAACAGGGCGCGCTCTATTGCAAGCCGGAGGTAAGCGAGTGTCCGCCAGGTAACGTAAGGGCGCCTTCTGGGCAATGTTTACCCGGTGAGGGTCAATGTGCAGCCGGTGAGGCTCGTCGCCCTAATGGGACGTGTGGCCGTGACGCCAACAACGATGGCGTTGCCGATGACGACGATGAAGATCCTGAGAATGATTCCGACAAGGAACAGGCGTTTGGTGGTGACACCTGTGCCGCACCGCCCAGCTGCAATGGCCCTGCCATAGGGTGCATGCAAATAAAGATTCAGTGGCGTATCGATTGCAACACGCGTCGTAATGTCAACATTAGTGGCGGTAGCTGCAATGCAGTGCCGCTCTGCACTGGGGAATCCTGTAACGCTATGGAGTATTCCCAGCTTATGCAGGAGTGGGAGTCAAAGTGCGCGCTGAAAAAGATCGCTGAGCAGGATGGTACCGGTGAAAGCGAGCTGGACGACTACATGTCAGATCGTGATGCAGCGAACAAGGCTCAGGCTGATGCCATTGCTGCCGGTGGTGATGGTCATGAAGGTGTTTCCGAATCCAGCATCTTCGGTACGTTCGACAACAGCAGCTTCAATCCCAACATGTTCGGCGGTGGCTCTCCCGGCATGTGTAGCTTCTCCACGTCGTTAGAGCTCATGGGTAACGCTATCGAACTTCCTGCCGGCTGGTGGAATCTCGCCGCCGCTATTGGGTGGTTGGTGGTCGCTGCTGCCTACGTCCACATTGCTGTGAGGCTCGCTTCCTAATGCCCGCTCCCGTCGTCGCTGTGTTGGGGTCTGTATTCGCCGCGCTTGGTCCGTGGATCATGCGTTTTTTTGCCGCCAAGGCTGTGCTTATGGTTGCGGGTTTTTTGGGGCGCGTGGGACTCGTCCTCGCTACTAACGAAGTCATTGTTCAACCGCTCATAGATCACGCCATCCAGATGTGGAACGGTATACCCGGTGCTTGGCAGTGCTGGTTGGCGTTGTTCGGTGTCACTAAGGCTGCTGGTATTTACGTCAGTGGTCTTTCGCTTATCGCAGCGAAAAAGATCTTCCTCGCCAAGTCGGAGTAGTCATGTCTTTTGTTGGCGATACCGCGTCAATCACGCTTATTACCGCGCCACCGGGTAGCGGCAAGACCCTCCGCGCTGTGTGGTATATCCGCCAAGCGATAGCTGCCGGTGAGTTGGTGTTCGTGTGCAACATCAACGGGATAAATGTTCCCGGTGTACAGCCGTTTGACGATCCTTGGAAGTGGCAAGAGCTTCCTCCGGGGTCAGTGCTTGTTGTCGATGAGGCTCAGAAGTTCTGGCGTGCTGGTGTCACTGAGGTTGTCCAGGACGCGACTACCGGCAAGCCGTCAAAGGGCGTACCGCTTTGCATTCAAGCAATGGAAACCCTACGTCATCAGGGTGTGCGTCTCGTTCTGCTTACACAGCATCCCGTGCTGCTGCATCTCAACATTCGTCAGCTTGTTGGTTTGCATGAACACCTTGTTCGCGAAAACGGGCGGCAGGAAGCGACGATCTATCGCCGCAGTTCTTGCATTGACAACGTCCGCAGTGAGAAGGCGCTTAAGGCAGAGGATAACGAGCGTTGGGCGTTTCCTAAGGACTGCTACGATCTTTACAAGTCCGCTGAAATCCATACCGTCAAGCGCACGATTTCGGCCAAGTACATGCGGACTCTCACTACGGCGGTGATTGCTGGCGTCCTGTTTGTAGGCACGATTATTTTCCTTGCCGTCAAGATCATGGGCGGTGGTGATTCATCAGCGGAACAGCCTCGGAAAAGTGTCGCGCTAGGTTCCGATATTCCTCCGCCCAATGAGCGTAAGTCCGGTCAGCCTAAGTGGCATACGCAGCAGGAGTACGACCTCGCGCATCAGCCGCGTCGTGGTCAGGCTCCATGGTCTGCTCCGGTGTTCGATGATCGATCCGTTACTGCCGACCCCCAGCTTTATTGCATGTCGTCAGGGCAGGGCTCTGACAACAACGGTGATTGGCAGGACTACACCTGTACCTGTCTGACAGAGCAGGGCACGGCGTATGAGATGGAGCCCGCTGCCTGTAGGACCGTTGCAAGGCGAGGGCAGGATTACAACCCCTATCGCCAGATGCCTTCCTCTTCCGCCCAGGTCGATGCGTACGCGCATCAGGAGCCCACCCGTGAATCATCCGCTGTTAGCGTCGCCACCGGCCGCAACCTCTCCAAGACGTTCCCCGAGTCCCCCGGTTACACCTGCGACACCTGCCAATGAGTTCGCTAGTGGCGGTCGTGAGATAGCCAAGTGGTTGGCGTTGGTCCTGATGACGCTGGATCATGCGAACAAAGTGCTGTGGGGTGGGGTGTTCGAGTGGATGGCTGACGCGTCTCGTATCGTCTTTCCGATCTTCGCATTCGTGCTGGCCTACAACCTGTTCGCACGGTATAGCGCTGACAAGTTCAATCGGTCTTTTCGCACGATGTTGATTGCCGGCTTTGTTGCTCAGCCGTTTCATGCTGCTGCCTTCGGCTATTGGATACCGGGCAACATCATGTTCACGCTGGCCGCTGGCGTCCTCGTCGCTGAGGCGTGCCTTAAAGGCGGCTATTTTTGGGCTGCCGTGCTGTTCGTCATTGCCGGCGCTGTTGTCGACTACCTGTGGTTCGGTGTCGCCGTCGTGGCATCCGCCTGCTGGTTTGTTTATCGGCCTAGCATGGTGTCGATGGTGGTTGGCGTCATTGCCGTCAATACGCTTACGCTCGTCAACGGAAGCTTATGGGCGCTGTTGGCGCTGCCGGTTCTCTGGCTCGTGTCCAAGCTGCATGTGCATGTGCCCAGGCATCGCTGGCTCTTCGTCGGCTACTATGTTGCTCACCTGGTCATCCTTGCGGCCGTTGCCCATGGATAAGTTCGGTGATCTCTCTAAGGCACAGCGTCAGTTGCTTGACCGGCTCTACACGGCTGTTCCGCCTGCAGGGGAAAGGGCCGTCACGATCGACACGGCTCTTTCGGTCGCCGGCAAGGCCATCCAGACCGTTCGCAACCTGCACGCTCGCGACCTGGTCGAGTTCGAAATCATGCATTTCGGGTTGTCGTGCAAAGTCTGGCTCTCCCTCAACGGCATCGACATGATGCGAGATGTCAGTCAGGTGCGTTCCTCCGGCCGCTATCTGTGCCGTCACCATGGTCTGGGTGTAGGGGCAGCGCCCCTACGGTGACGCTTCATCCCGCACGGGTTCCCACGTTCCGGGCGTGCCAGTCAGCCAGGTCAACGATGACCACTTTGACCGGTCCTCGCCGAACCGGCTTTTCGGCTTCCCGGCGTGATCGCAGGCCGGCGCGTCGTAGCTCCATGGAGTCCCGCCAGAGAAGCCCGGCGAGGCGCTCAGGCGTGATCCTGTCGCGTTCCGGGCTTATCAGGTGGCGTCCGCTGGCTGAGAAGTGCCAGCCGCTCCAAGGCTCGGGTACGTCTGTGGTGATGGCCACGATGCGGGGTGCGGAGGTGTTCACGGTGCGCGGCATGCGGTCAAGCTCCCTGTGATGAGCTTGGAGCCACGCAGCTTCCATGCCAGCCACCAGCGTAGGAGCCGTGCCCACCATGCCCAGTCCCCCGGAATCCTATTTGACATAATAGGCATTATGCGAAATTAAATATCCGCCGAAGGAATCACTTTGTCGGTGTTCCTAATTGCTGTCCTTTTCGCCTAATTCGCGCTTGTCGTTGATTTTCCTAACCTTTGCTTTCCGCGAACTTTTCCTAATTCGTGTCTTTTGCCCTAATGACGGTCTCCCACGGCCCGGTGTACTAGCCCCGGCCGCCTTGGCCTTCGGTGGCAGTAGAGCTGTTCGCACGGCTGTAGATAGATCCTTGAGGCTGCTCAGTTGTGTCTCTAACGCGTCTGCGCGGGCCCTCTGGGCGGCGGCGTCCTGAATCAGGCGGCTGAGCTCGCGGGCAGCGCGCTGTGCGTTCGTCGCGGCATCCTTTTCGTGCCGAGCACGCTCCTTGTTGGCCGCACTCAGTTGGGTTTTTAACTCTTTGACCTCTTGCCGGCTTCGGTCTACCTCTTGATAAGCCCGATCTTCGATTGCCCGAGCATGTTCGCCTAGACGCGCGCGCTCGGCCTGAAAAGTCACCAATTGTTGGTCCAGCTGCCGCTGGAGCTGACTTACTACTTCTCGCGCATGGTCGGACTGCGCTAAAGCCGCATCTCGCTGCTTGCTCGTTTCGGCGAGTTGTCCCTGTAGTTGGCTAATCAAACGCTGCAGTTCTGCCGTCTGGGTTAGGGCGAGTTGTTCGGCATGGCGCGCGGCCGCGAGCTGCCCCTCGATGCCGCGGCTATGGCTCTCCAGGGCGGCTGAAGCCTGCTGGAGATCTGCCCGTTCGGCCTCCAGCTGCGCTCGATCATCCGCCAAGGCCTGATCAGCAATGCTACGGGCGCTGGCCAGTGCAAGGGACCACCATTGCCCTGCTAGATCAAGCAATGCTTCAGGGGCATCCGGAATCGCCACGCGCACCCCATGGCTATGCAACCGCGGCCCCAAGTCCTGCCACCATGTTTCCAACCAGCGGGTCACCGTATTGGGAGAGCCCGTGCCCAGGTGTGCCCGGATGCGCTCGACCGTGGGGCGTTCGCCTTTGGTAACCAGCTCGTCGGCGGCAGTATGAACATCGATTTCGGTGATACCACGTGCCATGGCAATGCCTCCTCTGTCGCCGCCCTGCCCCGTTGAATACGTACTCACGATAAGTGATGATTATCGTTACTAAACACTCTATTTCATAGCGTACCTTACATAGTATGAAACGAAATAGCACATTGCCGGGCGTGACAGCGACGACCACCCAGCTGGTGCTGCCAGAACAGCTAGCCAAGCAGGCCGCCGACGCGGTGCGTGAGCTGCTCGCCGAAGCCGCGGCCGCAAACACCACCCGCAGCTACGCGACCGCCCTGCGTTACTGGGCCGGCTGGCACCAAGCACGTTACGGCGTCGAACTGGCCCTGCCGGCGAGCGAAGCCGTTGTGATCCAGTTCCTCGTCGACCACATCCAGCGCAAGAGCAAGACCGGCCTGGTCAGCGAGCTGCCGCCGGCAATCGACCAAGCGTTGGTGGCGGCCGGACTCAAGGCCAAGGTCGGGCCGCTGAAGCTGTCGACGGTGGTCCAGCGCGTCGCGGTGCTGTCCACGGCGCACAAGCTCAAGCGCCTGGCCAACCCGTGCGAGCTGCCCAGTGTCCGTACGCTCCTAAGTCGGGCCCGGCGCGCTGCGGTCAAACGCGGCGAGCGCCCAGCCAAGAAGAGCGCCATCACCCGCGCCGAACTGGAGGCCATGCTGGCGACCTGCGATGACAGCTTGGAAGGTCTGCGCGATCGTGCCCTGCTCTGCTTCGGTTTCGCCAGTGGCGGGCGTCGGCGCAGCGAGATCGCCGCAGCGGACATGCGCGACCTACGCAAGGTCGGCGAGGATGGCTACATCTATCGACTGGAGTACTCGAAGACGCAGCAGGCGGGGGTGAAGACGGATTCGACGCCGGACAAGCCGATCCTGGGGCGCAGTGCGGAGGCACTCTCCGATTGGCTCGAGGCGGCAGGAATCCAGGAAGGAGCGCTCTTCCGGCGTATCTGGAAGGGGCGCGTCGGCCCTGCCCTGCTCCCGGGCTCGGTAGCTGCGATCGTGAAGCGTCGTGCCCGTTTGGCCGAGTTGGATGGGGACTTTGGGGCGCACAGCCTGCGATCCGGGTTTGTCACCGAGGCTGGGAAGCAAGGGGTGCCGCTGCCGGCAGTGATGGCCATGACGGAGCATCGTTCCGTGGCGAGCGTTATTGGGTACTTTCAGGCGGGCGCTGCAGAGGACAATCCAGCAGCACGCCTGCTGAAGTGACCTCCGCTCCGGCCACTACGACCCGAAGCAGCCCCATACAGCCATAGTCGGTGCAGGATCTAGCTGGCGGCCTTCAGCAAGTCCGCCATCCTGAACCTCTTGAAAACGTGCGCCGTGGCCCATATGTGGTGGTCAAAGAGCCAGCGTGGGTGCATATATGGGGATTGCCGAGCCATTTCGAGTCCTGTGCCTAGACGGCGGCGGGATGCGCGGCGTTTACCAGGCGACGTATCTCGACACATTCGCGCAGCAGCTCCGCGTCTCAGGCACTGGAGAGATCGATCCGGGCCGGGCATTTGACTTGCTGGTGGGCACCAGTACCGGCGGGATTGTCGCCTGCGCCCTGGCAGCGGGCATCCCGCTCGGCAAGGTGCTGGCGCTGTACCAGGTTCATGGCAGGGAGATTTTCCCGCGGCAGCGGCTGCGGGCAGTGCCGAAGCTGGGCAAATACGTCCGAGGCCTGTTCTCCGGCCTTGCCGCCGGCGACCGGGCCTTGCATGCCGTGCTTACCGATGCCTTCGGCACCGAGACCATGGGGCAGGTCTACGCGCGCCGCGGCATCGGCTTGGCCATCACCACGGTGGATTTGAACCGCCATGCCTCTGTGGTTTTCAAGACCCCGCACATGGACCGTCTCAACGGGCGCGACAACGAGCGGCTATTGGTGGACGCCTGCATGGCGACCAGCGCTGCCCCCATCTTGCGATCGATCGCACGCCTGACCGAACCCGGTGGCGGCGAGGCCACCGTCGACTACGTGGACGGTGGCTTGTGGGCGAACAACCCGGGGGCGGTGGGCATGATCGAAGCGCACGAGATCCTTCAGCGGCGCGGCGAGGCCGATCGCCCGATCCACCTGTACATGCTCGGCACGCTTCCCGTACAGGGCGGCGAAGAACTCAAGAGCGCCAAGAAACTGCACCGCGGGGCGCTGGGTTGGGACAGCGGCCTCAAGGCCATCGCCGCGAGCATAAACGCACAGGCGGTCGCATACGGCTACCTCGCGCAGAAGATCGCGGAGTTGCGGGGGCACGGCAGCTTCGCCTACCGGCTGCCGGCGCAATGCCCGTCCGGCGAGCTCCACAGGTATCTGGAAAACATGGACGACGCGCGTCCCAAGGTACTCAACGCGCTCGCCCGGCAAGCCATCTCCGACGTCGATTTCGCCTGGGCGACGACTGAATCAGACGATCGGATGAGCGCGTTCCGCAATGCACTGGCGGGCGCGTCCGATCCCAGTCGCCAGCAGCCCGAGGCACAAGCCCATGACCACCATTGACTGCAACAAAGAGATGAAGGGGTATCACGCGGACGAGGTGAACCTCTCGAACGACGACCAGACGGAGATGCGCAACCGCCGCGACAGCGGCCGCACGCGCCTCAAGAACGGGTTGGCCAAGGCCGGCCATCCCTTGCCCAAGGAGTTCAGCTCGCAGGGCTCCTATGCGATGCGCACCATGGTCCAGGATGATGCCTGCGACTACGACATCGACGATGGCGTGTATTTCGACAAGGAAGACCTGAAGGACGCCAATGGCAACTACCTCGGCGCACGCGAGGCCCGCACCCGGGCCCGCAACGCGCTGAAGGACGACCGGTTGGCCTACGACGCGATGGTCAAGACCAATTGCGTGCGCCAGCAGTATCCGTACGGCTACCACATCGACATCCCCGTCTACCGCACGATCCGCACAAAGGATTTCTGGGGCAACGAGGTCGTCGAGTACGAACTGGCCAGCGGCGATGACTGGGTCAAGTCGGATGCCCGCAAGGTGACGCGCTGGTACAACGATGCGGTCGGCTCGGAACTGAAGGCGGGACAGTCCGATACCAGCCAACTGCGGCGGATCACCAAGCTGACCAAGAAGATGGCCCGCAGCCGCGTTGCCTGGAAGAAAAAGATCACCAGCGGCATCTGCATCTCGAAACTGGTCGTAGACCACTTCGTGGCGCGTCTCGGCCGGGACGATGACGCCCTGCGCGACACTTGGAAGGCGATCAAGGCGCAACTGGTTTTCAGTCAGCGCATCGGCCATCCAGTGTATGCGGACAAGAATCTCGCGGAGGAAGGCGACGAGGGCGTGATCTTCTTCCGCAATTGCCTGGGCGAGGCACTGGAGACACTAAAAGTTCTCGACGAATACGACTGCACGCGCAAGAAGGCGGGCGACGCCTGGGACAAAGTGTTCAACACGGACTATTTCAGCGCCCAGATCGCCAAGGACGCCGCTGCGGCCAAGTCCCTGCTCCAGCCTGCCGCCGCCGCTGCCGCTGGCCTCACTTTCCCCAGCCGCCCGGTGGTGCCGAACAAGTCCTCGGGCTTCGCCTGATGAAATGGGCCATGGACGATCCCGCGCGCTTCCTGCGCGAGCGTGCGGAACTCGATCGTCTCGAAGCCGAGGCCGGCTGGCTGAGCACGGCCTGGCGCATGTCCGATGACGGCTCGATTGCGGTCGATCTCGACATGACCATCCATGGCCGCGTCTTTGCGGGGCGGATGACCTATCCGGCCATGTTTCCGGACTCGCCGTCCTACATCTGTCCGCGAGACAAATCCGAGCGATGGTCCGGCCACCAGTACGGGGCCGGCGGCCCGCTGTGCCTGCAGTGGCGGGCAGACAACTGGCATCCCGACGTGACGGGTGCAGACATGGTGCGTAGCGCACACGAACTGCTGAGCACTGAACAGCATCCCGAGTTGCCGAACACGGCGCCCTCGGCGCACCGCCTGACGGAGGGACAGGACATGCGCGGCGCGGGCCGGCGCTTCGTGGCCACCACCGGGCTACTGGCCACGTGGACGGCGCTCCCGCTACCGTCCCGAACTCGGCTGAAATCGGCGATCGTGTACAACCTGGGTGCAGTCGTCATGTTCGCGGCGAAAGTCGCCGACGCGCAGGACGTGCTGCAAGACGTGGCCGACGTTCCGGAAGGTATCGCAACATCGCTCCCGCTGTTCTCTCTGTCCGGCGATGGATGGATCTTTCATAGCGAAGTCTTTGACCAGCGCCAATCCGTCGAATCCGCCGAGGCGTTGGTGCGAGTGCTAGTAGAGGCGGGATTTGCCACCGACGACGTCCTGGTGCAGGAGGCCGGCAAGTACAAGGCCAGAACCATCGTGCTGCTGGGCACGGCGTTGTCGTCGCTGCAGGTGTTCCTGATCGACTCGGGCGAGCAGCCGGAGTTGCTGGAGCACAGGATCGTGTGGCCGTCGCCTTCCGATTTCAGGTTGTCGGAGGAATCGCAACGACTGTCCAATGTCCGCGTCGGCATCGTCGGGCTCGGATCAATGGGCAGCAAGATCGCGGTTTCATTGGCGCGATCCGGTGTCCGCCGCTTCCTGTTGGTGGACGACGACTACCTCGCGCCCGGCAACATGGTGCGCCACGAGCTGTCTTGGGCCTACGTGGGAACGCACAAGGCACGAGCGGCGCGTGACGCACTGTCACTGATTGCCGCTGGAGTGCAGGTGGATACGCGAACCACTCGTCTCGCCGGTCAGGAGTCAGCGGTGACAGCGGCAGCCGCGCTCAAGGATCTGTCCAACTGCGACCTGCTGATCGATGCCACCGCCAATCCGGAAGTCTTCCTGCTGCTGGCAGCGTTAGCGACGCGGCAGGAAACGCCGCTATGTTGGGGCGAGATATTCGCCGGCGGTTACGGCGGGATGATCGCGCGGGCGCGCCCGGGACGCGATCCGAACCCGTTGGCGGTTCGCGACGCCTACCACGCCTACCTGGCGACCCTTCCCGACGCGCCTTTCAAGAACACGGCAGGCTACGACGGAACCGAAGAACAACCGTTGGTCGCATACGACAGCGACGTCGGCTTCGTGGCGACCGCGCTGACCCGGCTGGCCATCGATACCGCGTTGTCCCAGGATTCAAGCGAGTTTCCCTATTCGGTGTACCTGTTGGGCATGCGCCGCGAGTGGATCTTCGAGGCACCGTTCGACACGCGCCCGGTCGCCGTGCAGGGCCATGGCTGGGAGCGCGGCGAGGACGCCGGGACTGGCGAAGACAGGCATGCCGTCGTGGAAGCGTTGTTGAGGATGTACGAAGGACAAAAGCGTGCTGACGCTGATCCTGCCGCCTGAGCAGCACGAGTTGCTGCTGGCGGCGCTCCGGAAAGCCGGCCGGCGCGAGGTCGGTGGAATCCTGATGGGCGAGCATGTCGGACCAAATCTCTTCATCGTCCGGGAGATGACCGTGCATCGTCGCGGTGCATTCGCCTCATTCGTGCGAAGAATCGAGGACGCCATGGGACGGCTTCGCGCATTCTTCCAACAGACCGAACATGACTACACCCGGTTCAATTATCTTGGCGAATGGCATTCGCACCCATCATTTGCACCTTACCCAAGTAGAACAGATGACCTGTCAATGCTTCAGATCGTCCAGGACGAGGAAGTCGGCGCGAACTTCGCAGTGTTGCTGATCGCCAAGCTCGAATTAGAGGGAGGGCTGATTGCCACCGTCCATACCTACCTCCCTGACGGCACGCGGATACAGTCCAACATCAGGCTTCAGAGTGGTTAGGAATTAACGGCCTAGCGTCCGCTCTTGGCCAAGACCAGACCTGCCCTACCCCCGATAAATCTTTCTAATCCCCTACCACGCCCATGTCCGCTTCCGGCCAGAAGCGGACATAGGGGATCTGCTGCTACTTGGAAGAAATGGGCTAGCCTAGCCTTCCGGCCACACGAGAGAACGATGGATCTGGGCACCCGCCCATGCGCCATCCGCAACAGCCAGAGAAACCGAGTGAGGAACGCGAGCAGCGTCACCACATGCGAAAACGCCAGCGATATTGGTTTCTTTGGTCTCGCTGGTCTGGATCTGTGTACCCATCGGAGTTTCAGCGAGAGCGCAACCCACGTCCTCCGCTATTGAGGTCGACGGAGCGTTCTTTGGCGCAGTAAACAACCCCGCGAAGGCGAGACGCTTGCCGTCTGTCAGCATCACATCGGCATGTCCCTCGATCCTATCGATAGGGGTTGTCTCCACGATCACGCCACGCGCTGAGAGATCCTGCAGCGTGGACTCAACCAATTCCACCACGCCATTGGTGAGGAAAGTCACCGATCCCCACTCCGGCAAAAGCTGCGCTTGGTGGATGGACATGGGACTGGCCGCGATCACGCCGATCTGTCCTTGATCAAGTTCGTACCCATGACAGTAGGGGCAGTGAAAGACACTGGTTCCCCACCGCTCAGCCAAACCTTCCACGTCCGGCAGCGTGTCAGAGACACCCGTTGCCAGAAGCAGTCGACGAGCACCGAATACCTCGCCTGTAGCCGTCTCGACGGTGAAAGCATCGCGCGATCCGGACGCCTTCACTACAAGATCGTCCACCCATGACAGCGTTGGGTAGGCCTTCAACTGCGTCCGCGCCGTGTTGGCAATGACGGCCGGATCTGCGCCGTCCTGGGAGAGAAATCCGTGCGAGTGCGAGGCGGCTCTGTTTCGCCGCTTGCCAGCATCAATGACCAGAACGGTGCGTCGCGCACGCACGAGCTGCAGTGCAGCCGCCATGCCCGCATAGCTGCCACCTACCACGATGACATCGTAGTTCTTCATTGGGTTTCCTTCTCGAGATGTGCCTTGTGCCGGCGTGCAAAGTCTTCCGCCAGGTCCGCCAGCGACACCGAAGCGAAGCGCTCGAGGAGAAGCGCCTCGGCTGCGTCGAAGGCCTCACTCAGGGCGGCATTGACGGCCTGCTCAACAAGACATTCAGGGTTCTCGTGTCGATTCCCCATGGCGAACAACGCCGGCTCACCCAGCGCCTCATGCAGTTGGCGCAAGCTGACCTTGGAGAGGTCCGCCTTGATATGCCAACCGCCTGAGTGCCCTCTCGCTGAAGCGACCAGCCCCGCCTCGCGGAGCAACCCCATCGTTCGACGGACGACGACCGGGTTGGTGCTCAGGCACAGCGCCAGTTCCTCTGAGGTCATCGGTTCTGTGCGCTCAGCCATGTGCAGCAAGGCGTGGAGGACGGCAGAAAGGCGACTGTCTCTTTTCATGTAACTAATACTGTTACATGAAGTGGAGTCAGTCAACTCGTGCCCGCGAGGCGAGGAGGAGAGCCGCGGCGTTTGTCTTGTTCTTGTGAATGTAATGTTATTACATTATGGTAAATCGCTCCCCGCAGTGAACCCTACAAGTCTTGAACGCGCCCAATCGTGTCGTCGACATCCAATCTGTATCCGTGTCCTTTCCAGGCAAGACGGTCCTCTCCGGCCTCAACCTTCAGGTGGAAAGAGGCAGCATCTACGCGCTTCTCGGTGGTAACGGCACTGGCAAGTCAACGACGCTGTCCGTGCTGCTTGGCTTCCTGAAGCCGACCTCCGGCGAGGTCCGTGTGGGTGGCTTCACGCCATGGCAGGCGCCGGACCAGGCGCGCGCGCAGCTGGCCTACCTGCCAGAGAACGTCGCGCTCTACGAACACCTCACCGCCATCGAGAACGTCGACTATCTGCTCTCGCTTGCCGGTCGCCGCCACGATGCATCGGCCATCGGGGATGCCCTGCGCGCTGCGGGACTGCAAGAGTCGGCGTGGCGGCAGCGCCTTGGTGGGTTCTCCAAGGGCATGCGCCAGAAGGTGGCAATCGCCACGGCGCTGATGCGCGAAGTGCCGCTGCTGTTGCTCGATGAGCCCACCTCCGGTCTCGATCCGGGCGCGAGCGCGGACTTCCATGGCCTTTTGGAATCGGTAAGGGCGCGAGGCGCCTCGGTCCTGATGGTCACCCACGACCTGATGGGCGCGGCCGACGTCGCCGACCGGATCGGTGTGCTTGAGCATGGCCGGATCGTGCACGAAGCCGATCGCGCGGACTTCGATCTGAAGGCGCTGCATGCCCACTTCGCCGGACGAGCGCACGCCGCATGAGTGCGCGCGTTCCTGTCATGCGCAACGAACTGCGCGCGATGCTCCGCAACCGCACGGCGCTGGCAGGGATTGCGCTGCTGGCGATGCTCGCCGTTGTTGCGACCGTGGTCTCCCTGCACCACATGAACAGTGCGGCTGAATACCGCAGCCGCCAACAGGCCGCAGCGCAAGCCGCCTTCGAGGCTCAGCCGGACCGCCATCCCCATCGCGTGGTCCACTACGGCCACTTCGTCTACCGGCTGCCCTCCGCATTGGCTGCCTTCGATGCGGGCGTTGATCCGTTCACCGGCAGCAGCATGTTCCTGGAAGGGCATCGCCAGAACACGGCCAACTTCGGCGATGTCATGCAGGGCTCCATCCTGACGCGCTTCGGCCAACTCACGCCGGCATTCGTGCTGCAGGTACTCGCACCGCTGGTGCTGGTGTTTCTCGGTCACGGCGTGCTGTCGCAGGAGCGCGAGCGCGGGACCTTGCGGCAACTGATGCTGCAGGGCGCGTCTTCCCGAAGCATCGTCGGTGGCAAGCTTCTGGCACTGCTCGTGGTGGCCGGCGTGTTCATGCTGCCTGCGTTCGTGGGCCTCGCGACCATGGCCGCCGCGCCCGCCGCATCCACGGCGGTCGCGTCTGTCGTCATGGCGGCGTACGTGCTGTACCTGGGTCTATGGTCGGTCCTCATTGCGTTCGTATCGGCCGTCATGAAGCGGCGGCGCGACGCCTTGCTTGCGCTGGTAGCGCTGTGGGCGCTCTCCACGTTGCTGATCCCGCGCATCGCGCCCGACGTCGCTTATGCAGCGCAGCCGCTGCCGGACCGACTGCAGACCGAGGTAGGTATCGCGCGGGACCTGCGGGCCATGGGCGACAGTCATGACCCCAACGATCCTTACTTCAACAAGTTCCGACAGAGCGTCCTCGATCGCTACGGGGTCACGCGCGTCGAGGATCTGCCGGTCAACTACAAGGGACTGTTGGCGGTCGAAGGCGAACGCCTGACGTCCCGCCTCTTCGACGAGTATGCGGCGCGCAGCGCTGGCATCCAGCATGACCAGAACCGATTGGTCTCCTGGTTTTCCATCCTGAGTCCGTCCATCGCCCTGCGCCAGGTCTCAATGGCCGCTGCAGCCACGGATCTGTCGGCGCATCTACGGTTCCTGGAACAGGCCGAGGCCCACCGCTATCGCATGGTGCAGCAGCTCAACCAGTTGCAGGCCGATGGTGTCTCTTACGCGGACGACACCGCCCGCGACGCCGGGGCCGACCAGCGCAAGCGTGTCGACCATGGCCACTGGCAGGAGATTCCGCGCTTTGCGTTCACGCCTCAACCGCCCAATACGCTTCTTAGAGCGATGCTGCCGGGCATGTTGATGCTGCTGGCCTGGCTGGTGGTGGCGTTGTTTGCGCTGGACTGGCGCGCACGCCGGCTGGAGGTGACACGATGAACCTCTGGCGTTACGAATGGCGCCTACTGTTGCGCTCCCGCATCCCGGTCATCGGCCTGCTCGTACTGACGGCGCTCACCGTCGCCAGTCTCGTGTCGGGCGTGCAGCGTATCGACAGCCAGCGCGAGGCGATCGCCCGTATCGCATCCCTGCAGGCCACCGATAGCGCCGCGGTGGCGGCAGCCCACGGTGAGTCGACCGACGCGGGCCAGGCGGCCTACTACTCCTTCCATCCCACCTGGAATCCACCGTCGGCACTGTCCTTCGCGGCGGTCGGCATGCGCGACGTGGCGCCCTTCATGCTGCGCGTGCGGGCATTGGGCCTGGAAGCACAGATCCACGACGGAGATGCCTTCAATCCGGAACTCGCCTTGGCAGGTCGCTTCGACTTCGCGTTCCTGCTGACGTTCCTTCTTCCCATCTTCGTGATCGTGCTCTTCCACGACCTGCGCTCCAACGAAACGGAGTCCGGCCGCGAGCGGATGCTGCGCAGCCTGCCCATGGGCCTTGGCCGCCTGTACCTGCGCAAGGCCATGGTCCGCGCGTTGGCGTTGCTGGCATGCGTAGGCGTACCTTTCATGGTGGTTGCGCTCCAACAGGGCGTAACGCTGTCGAAGATCGCCGGCGTGTTGGGACTGGCCACGGCTTACCTGGTGTTCTGGGCCGGGGTCTCCTTGGTGGTCGCCCGGCGCGGATGGAGTTCGGCGACCAATGCCGCGACCCTTGCGGCGTCCTGGGTCGCGATCGCGCTCGTACTGCCCGCCTTGGTGCACGTGGGGATCGAGCGTGCGATTCCGGTGGAACAGGGCGCCGAGATTGCGCGCGCCCAGCGCGAGGCAGTCAACCGGGCATGGGACATCCCGCGCGAAGACACCATGCAGCGCTTCTATGCGCGCTATCCGGAATGGAGCGACTCAGCCCCCTTGGGGACCGCGTTCCACTACAAGTGGTACCTCGCGTTCCACCAAAACGGCGACGACGATGTCGCGCAGATGGCCGCCGACTATCGTGCGGGTATCGAGCACCGCTCGGCCGCAGCTTCCAACCTGGGCTGGCTGTTGCCGCCAGTGGGCATGCAAGCCGCACTGACGCGCCTGGCGGACACCGACATGCAGGCGCATCTCGCCTACCAGGACCGGATCCGCGCCTATCACGCCGACCTGCGTGCCTATTACTACCGCTTCCTCTTCCGCGATGAGCCGTTCCGGCAAGCGGACTACCCGCGAGCGCCCGCGTTCGAGCCCCACTAAGCCCCATCGCTGCTTCCCACCCTCTTCCCACCCCCGGTGCCGCCCTGCGGGACCTGCCAAGCCTCTGCCTCCATGAAACTCCACATCCTGAGTATTTCCCTCCTGTCTGCATTGGCAGCCAACTCGGCCCACGCGCAATCCACAGGCGCCACTACCTCCATGGGAACGGTGGAAGTCCGCTCCAGCCGCGACCAGCTCACCGCGAACGAGGTGCTGACCTCGGTCGACGTCCTGGGCGCCGAAGACATCGAGGACAAGAACGTCTCCCAGAGCTGGGAACTGCTGGGCCTGATGCCCGGCATGCAACTGACCGAGACGCGCCAGGGTGCGGAGTCCGGCAAGGTCAGCTTCCGTGCGTTCAATGGCGAGGGCTATCTCAATGCCATCAAGACGCTGATCGACGGCGTGCCCAGCAACGTCAACAGCGGCAACCAGCGTTTCATCGACATGCTGTTCCCGCTGGAGATTGACTACATCGAAGTCGTGCGCGGAACCAACGATCCCCGCTATGGACTGCACAACATCGGCGGCAACATCAATTTCGGCACGCGCCAGGGCGGCGAGTACACCGATGCCCGGCTGACCTATGGCAGCTTTGATACGCGCGGCGCCCAAGTCGCGGTGGGGCGCGAGCACGGGCACGTTTCGCAGAATTACGTCGTCGGCGTACTCGCGTCGGACGGCTACCGCGACCACGATGCCTCGGAGAAGTACTCGATCGGCGGAAAGTGGTTCTACGGCAGCCTGGAAGATGGAATGCGGATCGGACTCACCGCACGTGCCTACCATCATGAGGCGGATGAACCCGGCTTCATGACGGCCGAGGAACTGCGCGCCGACCGCAAGGGTTCCGATCTTCGCAACCGCAACGACGGCGATGACCGCGACATGCGGCAGGCCGCCCTTCACCTGGATCTCGGCCTGGCCGACGGCCTGATGCTGGGCAGCAAGCTCTACTACAACCGATATGAAGACGATCGCCGCGTCACCTTCAGTGACCTGCCCACCGGCAATGCGCCCCGGCAGCGTCGTCTCTGGGACGAGAAGCAGGCGGGCCTGCTCGCCACGCTGACCTGGACCGCCAGTGACATGCTTACGCTGGAGGGCGGCGTCAACTACGAGCAGCAGGACAACCACTATCGGCGCGAGCGCTTCAACTACGCCGAGCCAACCAACTTCGATGGCGTACCGGCGCGGGTCCAGAACGACGATACCCACACGTTCGACAACTGGGGCGCCTACATCCAGGCCATCTATCAACCCCTCGATGCGCTGAAGATCGTGCCCGCCTATCGCGTGGACAGGTTCGATGGCACGACCCACTTGTTGGGTGGTGTTCGTGCTCCGCTGCAGGACTACGGCACGATCGGACAACCGAAGCTCAGCGTGGTGTATGCGCTGACGCCCCGCACAAACGTGTACGCCAACTGGGGCCGCACGTTCCAGGTGCTCACCGGGGCAACCGCGCCGGCCTATCTGACGCCGGGCCAAGCCGCGATGCGGCCGTCGACCAACACGGGCGTCGAAGCGGGCATCAAGTTCAGCCCGTTCGATGGTGTCCAAGCGCGCGTCGCGGCGTGGCAGCAGGATGCGGAGAACGAGGTCTCCAACATGCCCGCAACCGGCACCACACTGGTGCTGGGCAAGACCCGTCGCCGAGGCGTCGACATGCAGGTCGATGCACGTCTAGGGGAGCGCTGGACAGTCTGGGCCTCGCACGCCTACCAAGAAGCGAAGATCGAACGGGTCGGTCGCTCGGCCAGCCTTCCCCTCGAAGGGCGCGAGGTGGCCGCCACGCCCCGCTACATCAGCAATCTGGGTATCGACTTCCGTACTACCGATGCATTGACCTTCGGACTGCAAGGTCGAGCGCAAGGCGACTACTACCTTGAGGAGCAGAACGTGGCCGGCAAGTTCGGCGGCTTCGCCGTGCTCGACCTGAGCGCGAAGTACCAGATCAATCCACGACTGAGCTTGGACATGCAGGTCAAGAACGCGACCGGGCGCGAGTACGTCTACGCCTGGTACGACAGCTTCTTCTGGGAACAGGCGCAGCCGATGTTCTCGCCTTCCACAGGCCGTGCGTTGTTCGTCGGCGTCACGCTGAAGCTCTGACGCCTTTCTCGCTGCAAGTGTCCCCCGGAAGAACTTCACCTCTCGCCAAGCTTGGCGAGCAACCCCCTCTCAAGGAGTGTCATCCATGTCGCGCCCTTCTCGTACCTGTCGCCCGCTGCTTTCTAAGTTGGCGCTGGCCTGTGCGGTTTCAATCGCCCTGTCTTCCGTTGCGACCGACGCCAGGGCGGCCGACGGCAGCGCTTACAACGTCAGGCAGTTCGACATTCCGGCGCAGGCGCTGGAGACGGCGCTGGTGCAGTTTCAGACCCAGTCGGGCACCAGGGTGCAGTTGCCGCCCGGCCTGACGGGTCGTGGCTCGGCCGTGCAGGGCGCATTGACCCCGGAAGCTGCCCTGCGGCAGCTACTGACTGGCACGCCATGGCAAGTGGTGGTCCGCCCTGGAGGAGAGTATGCGCTGGTGCCTTCCCGCGATAGCGATACGCCCGGGACTCTGGTCACCGCGCCGCTTTCGGTACAGGGAAGTGGGGACGCAGACGGCACCTATCAAGGAAAGAGTGAGTATGACGAGCGATCACTCAACGCGATCCCGGCCAGCCACGGACAGATCACCAGCCTGCTGCGGATGAATCCAGCCGTACAACTCGACGGCGGTGCGAACAGCAGCAACCGGCCCGGCGATCTCGAGCCGGCGGACATCAGCATCCACGGTGCGGCGTTCTGGCAGAACCTGTTCATGGTCGACGGCATGTCGGTGAACAACGACATCAATCCATCCAATCGCGAGTATGCCTACGTAAATGCGTCGGCGACCGAACTGCACGGGAACACCAGCCAGGGCATCGCGCTGGATATCGGCCTGGTCGACCGCGTCGTCGTCTACGACAGCAACGTTCCCGCCGAGTATGGTGGCTTCAACGGTGGCGTGATCGATGCGGTCACGCGCATGCCGAGCAAGGACTATCACGGCAGCGTGTCGGCCACCCACACGCGCAGTTCGTGGGCGAAGTATCACCTGGATGATTGGAAGAAGGACGAGTTCTATGACACGCCCGCCATTGCAGATGGCTACGTGCGCAACCAGCCCGAGTTCGCTACTACGACGTGGCGCCTGAACCTGGAAGGTCATTTTACCGACACCTTCGGGCTGCTCGGCAGCTTCACCCGCAAGCGTTCGGAAATCTACAACCAGCGCATGCTCAACGAGTCGATGGAGCAGGGCGGGGCAAGCCTGCCCACCTTCACCAACGTCTTCCGGCAGATCGACAACTACTTCCTGAAAGGGGTATGGACCCCGACTGAACGCCTGATGCTGGAGACGGGGGTCAACTACGAACCGCACCAAAGTGAGCACTTCAACCGCAACGCGATGAACGGCGATTTCATCATCGATGGTGGCGGCACGAATGTGGGCATGACGCTGACCTACGAAGGCGATCGTGTCGTGCAGACCCACAAGCTCAATGGCTCCTTGCTGGAGCATTCGCGCACAGGCGGCCCGGGGTGGTTCGCCCGCTGGCGGCACTCGCCCGAGATCAACTGGGGCGAGCGCCGCCCTACCGGCCTGGCCTTGTACGGCACCTTCGGCGATCTGCACCAGGAACAGGAGAGCGTGGGCTACCAGGGCAAGTTCGAATGGTCGCCGGTCGAACTGTTCGGCGGTGAACATCGCTTCGCGGCCGGCGTTGGCCTGTCCCGCACCGAGGCGGTGTACGAGCGCAAACAGCAGTACACCGACCATGGTGTGGGGGCGCTACGCCCGACGCGGACCTGCGTCGATGCCAACGGCGTGCTCGATGATCGTCACTGCTCGACCTCGCCGCTGACGTTCCCGGAGGGAATGCCGGCATCTTCCGGCTTCCGACCCGGTGATGGTCAATACGCCAACCAAGTCTTCCTCTACAAGGCGGGCCGATTCGAGGTCGAGCAGAATGCCTGGACGGTGTGGGCAGAGGACGACATGCGCGCCGGCAATGCTCGTTTCCGACCGGGCGTGCGCATCGACAGCGACGACTATACCGACAAGACCACCGTCGCTCCCCGTTTGGCGGTCGAATACGACTTTGCCGCAGATGGCAGCAGCCGCCTGATCGCGGGCATCAACCGCTACTACGGGCGCAACATCTTCGACCGGGCCCTTCGCGTGGGGCGCGAGTCGCTGGAGTTCACCATGTCACGCGGATCAAATCTTGTGTGGTCGACGCCGGTGCCCACAGCGCTCAACACCACCTTGCTGGGCGATCTGGACGTACCGTACGACGATGAGTGGACGCTGGGATTCCAGCAGATCGCATGGAATACCGCCTTCGACCTCAAGTACGTCAAGCGCAAAGGGCGCGACCAGATCATCACGGTCCGGGTCGATGGGCCCGTACCTGACCCCACGGTTCGGCAGACCTTCCACTACGCCTACGAGAACATCGGCCACAGCGATACGGACAGCGTCTCGCTCACCGTGCAGCCCCAGCGCCAGTTCGAGTGGGGTGGAACGAGCACCCATGTGCAACTGATCGCCAACTGGACCGACATCGAGCGTTCTCATAACGATCCGGACGGCGCTCGATACGGCTACAACTACTTCATCCAGTATCGGGGTCAGGTCTTCCGCTACAACGAGCGCCCAGTGGAGAACTTCGCCCGCCCGTGGACGGTGCGCATCCTGACGCAGACCGAGATACCGGCGCTGGACCTGACGGTCGGAAGTTTCCTGAGCTGGCGCGGCCCTTACAAGGCTGCGTGGTACACGGGCGAAAGCGCAGAGTATGAAAGTGACCAGATCGATGTCTACGAGCCGCGCGACTTCGGCACGGCGATGACATGGGATCTGCGTCTCGCTTGGGCAAAGCGTCTGGGCGTGAAGCAGGAGACGGTATTCGCCAATCTCGACGTGACCAATGTGCTCAACCGGCGCAACGTGGCCAGCCATATCGACGATTTTGCCGGGGGCTACGAGGAATACGAGCTGGGTCGCCACTTCCAGCTGGAACTCGGCTACCGCTTCTAAGCGACGAATCGAGCAGGCGGCACCTTTCGCCTGCTTCGTCCAAACCATTGATCAGGACGCTCTCCATGTTGCCGTTTTCCGCCACTGCCGGGGTTGCCCTCGCTCCCGACACACTGACCGCGTGGGGGATGTTCGTCCATGCGGACATCATCGTGCAGGCAGTCATGGTGGGGCTGGCGCTGGCCTCACTCGTCACCTGGACCGTGCTGCTCGCCAAGTCTTGGGAGTTTTCCCGCGTGCGCCGCCGATTGGGCGAAGCGCGCGATCATATGCTCGCAGCCGTTCGACTGAGCGACATCGAAGACGCGGATGCCCTGCAGCACGACATCCCCCGGTCGCTGCTCGATGCGACGGTGCTGGAACTTCGGCTATCGCACGATATGGAAGACAAGGCGGGCGTCAGCGAGCGTGTCGCCTCCCGGCTTGACCGACTGGAAGCGAGTCACCTGCGCGAGCTGCGCAAAGGCGCCAGTGTCCTGGCCACCATCGGCGCGACGGCGCCGTTCGTGGGGCTGTTCGGGACGGTCTGGGGCATCATGAACAGCTTCGTTGGCATCGCCGAATCCAACACCACCAATCTGGCGGTGGTTGCCCCCGGCATTGCCGAAGCCTTGTTGGCCACCGCGCTCGGTCTGGTAGCCGCCATCCCTGCCGTCGTGATCTACAACCACTTCGCGCGAACCCTTGCGGGCCTCAAGGGCGTCCTGGGCGATCTCTCCGCGGGCATCCAGCAGTTGGTTTCCCGGGACCTGGATCGAAGGACGCAGAGGGAAGCGCCATGAAATCGGGTGCAGGCGGGCACGATGACGAGGATCTCGCGGAGAACCACGAGATCAATGTCACCCCCTTCATCGACGTCATGCTGGTGCTGCTGATCATCTTCATGATTGCTGCGCCGCTGGCGACGGTGGACATTCCCGTGGAGCTTCCGGCCAACGCCGCGGCACCCAAGCCTCGCGAGGCCGATCCTGTCTTCCTCTCGGTGCAGGCTGACCTGAGCTGGAGCGTCAACGAGCGGCACGTTACATCAAGCAACCTGCGCACCACGCTCGATGCCACCACGCAGGGCGATCGCGACACGCGCGTCTTCCTTCGCGCCGATCAATCCGTGTCGTACGCCGATCTGATGGACGCAATGAATGCACTGCGCGATGCCGGCTATCTGAAGGTCGCGTTGGTGGGATTGGAGCGGGCCGGGGAATGACGGCGTCCAGGCACGCGGTCGTGTGGAGTTCCAGTTTCGCCGTGGCGGTCCTCGTGCATCTGGCAGCCATCGCGGCAGTGCTGTGGTGGCGAACTGCGCCCCCTGCGACAGCGGATCTCGCCGCGGACGCCATCATGCTTGAACTGGCCACGACGCCCGAGGCGCCGCCGGCGCCACCCACGGACATGCCGCCAGGCCCCGTGCAACCGCCGGACGAGCGCCCGTTGCGGGCGGAGCAACCGCGCCTGCAACCCCGCGTCGAATTGCCGACGTTCGACAGCCCTGACGTGCAGGATCCCGACCAGGCACCCGAAGAGCCCGAAGGGCCTGCTTCTGAGAAGCCGATGCAGGCACAGGCACCGCCCAGCGCCGATGCCGTACCCAGCACGCGGCTTGCCGCGCGACAGACGGTGGCAGGCACTCGGACAGAGATGGCCGCGACATGGCAGGGCATCCTGCTGGGACACCTTGAGCAGCACCGCCGTTATCCCCGCCAGGCCGAACGCATGCGCCAGGAGGGCACGGCGCATGTGCGCTTCTCAGTGGACCAACAAGGTCATGTCGCCAACGCCAGGATCGAGCGAAGCAGTGGCAGCGCGCTGCTGGACGAAGCAACGCTCGACACCGTGCAGCGGGCCAGCCCTGTTCCGCCGCCACCGACCGAGCTGGCGCCTTACCCCGTCGATGTGATGGTGCCCGTGGACTTCTACGTCCGAAGACGTTGATCGTTGTCCGGATTCCGGCCGCGGCCACCGTCGTCCCACCCTTTCCACCATGAGACAGGAAGATCATGAACTACGCGAAGACACGCCTGAGGATCGTTCCTCTTGTTTTTCTGGCGATCGCCGGCATCACCGCGAGCACGACGTCGCTGGCCCAGACGAACGCGAAGCACCAATGCTTCAACCACGAAGGACTCCCTGCGGAGCTCCAACAGAAGTCGGAGAAGTATCTCCTCGAAGCGCTGGACACCGAAGCACTCTTCACGCTGGTGGGTGGCCTCAAGCCCATGAGTTCCGGCTTCTATGACCGAAGGGTGTCCACCTCCATCCCGCGCATGAGCGAGGAAGAAGCGACGTCAGTGATGGCCGAGCTCGGATCGCGCCGCGCGTCGAAGATGACGGATGAGCAAAAGGCCCGGCTCGCGGAAGCCAAGTCTGCAGCAGACCGCTTCACCGCCCTTCGGGAGGTCGATGATCTACGTCGGATCGTCTCCACTTGGACATGCGGCGATGAGATCCATGCGGACATCGTGCACTTCGCCACGCCCCATGCGGGCAACCGGCATGTGGAGGGCGTTCTCTTCTCTCGCCCCGTCCTGGCCGACATGATCCAGCGAAAGGAGAAGTTCTTCTCCCGCTGGTCGATCACGCCGCACTCCAATCCCATCGAGGCGCTTATGGCTGTCGAGTACGCGCGCGATGCGTCGCGATTCGCCGGCTACGGGTATCTGTTCGGCTACCCCGACGAGGCCGTCCGCTTCTTCGTGGACTCCTCCATCCATCAGGACATGACGGGCGATTTCGTGGCGCGTGACTTCCGTGCGGTCCCTACCTTCCAGCGCGAGACCGGACAGTTCACGTACGCGGTGCCAAAGGGGACGGACGTTACGGAGGCTGATCTCCGGCTCAAGGAGCGGGCGGGCGCGATCCTCAGCGCCTACAAGGTGCGGCGCGCGCAGTACGTGGGTCCCGGAAAGCCCGGCGTGGCCGCCATGCTGCGCGACTGGTTCTGCCCCACCGACAACAAATGCAGTCCCGCCAACGCAGCGCTCTAGGCAGCCGAATACCTACGGCGATAAGCAGATACTTGAGAGCCAAAGTTGAGGTGCCTGCTCGCGACGCAGGCACCTCATACCCGTCAGAAGTTGGTCTTCAGCTTGAGCGATGACGTGCGCCGCCACTTGCTGATGCTGAACGGAGCGCCGGATATCCGAACTCACTGGTACCCGATTGATGTCCGCTTTGGGTCGGAAGCGGTCGCTCGACGCTATGGCTAGGGGACGTTGATAGTGGCTTCGATACGGTGGCCGTCCGGATCGACCAGGAACGCAGCATAGTAGTGCTCTCCGTAGTCAGGTCGAAGTCCGGCCCCACCATTGTCTTGCCCACCCGATTGCAGTCCTGCTGTGTGAAAGTCGTGGACGGCAGCCTTGGACGGTGCTGAAAACGCCAGATGAAATCCCGCACCGGGAGGTCTCGCATCGTCGCGGAGCTTCAGACAGAGCAGATCCTCATCGTCCACCAACCCGTATCCGATGGCGGTTTCGTCCTCAAAAACGCGTCGATATCCAAGCGCGCCCAAGGCGGCATCGTAGAACTTTGCCGAAAGCTCAAGATCACGCACGCCGAGGGACAAGTGGTGAAGCATGATCAATCTCCAGAAGGGATTGACATGTTAGACGCGTAAGCACTCCTGCGCCAAGCCTAGGACGCTCATGTCCGCTCCCGGCCAGAAGCGGACATCGCCCAAAACACCTGAATTAAGCCGACCCGCGAAGCGGGTTCGGCTTGAATGAATTGTTAGGTGCCACCCACCCGATCATTGAAGGCGCGCTCTCCATCAGCACCCCACCAAGGAACAGCAATAGATGCACCTAGTTTGCGAAGATCCCTTAACAAGCGGATCAGCCCATCAATTTGAGCCGAACCCCACTCAGGACCCATCCGATAGTCGAGTGTAATCCCGTCCGCATCCACCCACACTCCGACTTCCGGAATGACCGTCTCGCCCAAGGTCACACCGGCCAGGACGATATGAAATGGCTCTAAATCGCCATTAACGGCTAGCTCCGCGTCCGCCGGGCTGCTGAAGGGGCGGTCACTGTCCGTGGCCGGCACCCAAACGCGACATCCACCCACCGTCGCGTCGACGGCACCAAGGGCGAATAGATGAGCAAAGGCACGTGCAACTTGGATAGGCGAAGGGAAGTGCAGCTCAATCTCAGGGAGCGAGCCGTCGTCCTCCTTAAAGTAGCGTTGCAGCTCCATGTGGCACCTAACACCGGAATTAAGCCGACCCGCGAAGCGGGTTCGGCTTGAATGATTTGTTAGGTGCCATGGTCGCTAATCTCTGAAAGGTATGTTGCTTAGCCAATGCCCCAGAATGCGTCCTTGACGCCATCCCAGAGCTTTTTGAGTGTCTCGCTCCGCCCGCGAAAGAACGCGAACCGAAAGAGCTGCACCAGTAACGCAACAATTAGCCCGACGAACACCAGAAGGCCAAGGGCATCTCTAAACAAGAACGCAGCGACTGCCAAGGCCGCCAATAGCGCGAAAACAGCTAGGTCTGTCTTTAGCGTGCTCGGCGATGACGTTTTTTCCATGGCACCTAACTACCTAATAGCCGGACCACTGGGTCCGGTTATACGACTTATCCACAGCGCACCGTATGGTGGGCTATCCCCTTGATACAGCTCGATCTTAGGGCGGCTCGGTCCGGCTAACAAGCCGACGTATAACCGGACCCACGGATGACGCGAACGGGGGTACGCTGCCGTCGTTTCACCATCACTGGAGCGACCCTCATGGGGTGAGCCGAGCGCCACCACCCCACCCCCTCTCCGGTTCATGGACCAAGTGTCCGTGGTTTGCCGACGACGACACCTGAGCCGCCGCACCGAGCAGGCTTATCGGTTCTGGATTCGTAGGTACATCCATTTCCATGGCCGCCAGCACCCACGTGCCGTTGGCCCGGCCGGCATCGTTGCCTTCATCAATCATCTCGCGGCAGTAGGAGGTGTCGCCGCCTCCACCCAGTCGCAAGCGCTCAATGCCTTGCTGTTCCTCTATCGCGATGTACTGGAATCTGAAGTCAACCACCTCAGTGGCCTGCGGCGGGTCCAGCGTAGGGACCGTTTACCGGTTGTCTTGAGCACGGACGAGGTGATCGCGACTCTGGCACACATGGGTGGTGTTGCTGCCCTGATGGCCCACCTGCTCTATGGCTCAGGACTACGCGTAACCGAGTGCATGACCCTCAGGGTCAAGGACGTAGACCTGCAGGCCGGGCTGATCCACGTCAGGGCCGGGAAAGGCGGCAAGGACCGCACCACCCTATTGCCTGATCGCCTGAAGTCCCCGCTGCGCCGCCAGCTGCTAGCAGTGGCCAGACTGCACAAGCAGGACCTTGTGCGTGGTGGCGGATTTGCTCCTCTCCCCGATGCGCTGGAGCGAAAGTATCCAAGCGCCAGCCAGAGCTTGGCTTGGCAGTTCCTGTTCCCCTCTCGAGTCGTTCGGACCTGCCCTCAGACTGGCCGACGTCTTCGCTGGCATGCGTCTGAATCGGGCGTCCAGACGGCCTTCAAGGAAGCTGTGCACGAAGCAGGCATCGCCAAGCACGCCTCGGTTCACACGCTACGCCACTCGTTCGCCACTCACTTGCTCGCAGCCGGCACGGACATTCGGACCATCCAACTGTTGCTGGGTCACCGAAATCTCAAAACCACCATGATCTATACACACGTAGAGCAAGCCATCCGCAAGACGGTTAGCCCGCTCGACCGACTGCACGTGCTCTGAGCACAAGAGGCGGACATTCGTAGGATGTCCGCTTTGGGTCGGGAGCGGTCGCTCGCCGCTATGGCTAGGGGACGTTGATAGTGGCTTCGATACGGTGGCCGTCCGGATCGACCAGGAACGCAGCATAGTAGTGCTCTCCGTAGTCAGGTCGAAGTCCGGCCCCACCATTGTCTTGCCCACCCGATTGCAGTCCTGCTGTGTGAAAGTCGTGGACGGCAGCCTTGGACGGTGCTGAAAACGCCAGATGAAATCCCGCACCGGGAGGTCTCGCATCGTCGCGGAGCTTCAGACAGAGCAGATCCTCATCGTCCACCAACCCGTATCCGATGGCGGTTTCGTCCTCAAAAACGCGTCGATATCCAAGCGCGCCCAAGGCGGCATCGTAGAACTTTGCCGAAAGCTCAAGATCACGCACGCCGAGGGACAAGTGGTGAAGCATGATCAATCTCCAGAAGGGATTGTCATGCTAGACGCGTGAGCACTCTTGCGCCAAGCCTAGGACGCTCATGTCCGCTCCCGGCCAGAAGCGGACCTCTACAACGCCAAAATTGAGCCGAACCGCGAAGCGGGTTCGGCTTGAATGATTGTTAGGCCTTGGCCACGGACCGCGCATGAGTCAATACTTCCTTCGTCAGCTGAGCCCAGCAGGTTGAGAATCGCACGAAATCCTCTACAACTTTGAAGAAGTCATCCGCATTCTCTTGCTCGAATTCATATAAGTGCTCGAGCGTGAGATCGTCGTAGTGATAGCTCACCTTGTTGCGATAGACGGCTAGGCGCTCAACGCCTGCAGGCGGCCAGTACCCCCAACGCCATCTGGTCGCTGAAGCAGAAGGCTGCGGTCGGTGTGCTGGAACCCTGCCCCAGCAGTTGTCTGGCCGCCGCGTAGCCGGACTGCACGGAGAAATCGCCCGGCGCGAGCATCAGCTGGCGCAGGCGGCCGCGCGCCCTGGCTGCGGTTCTCGCCCCTTCCAGTCGTTGTTGATGCAGGGGATCGTCGGGTGGGCCACCGACCACCGCGATGCGCTCGTGCCCTAATGCGTACAGGTGTTCCATCGCGGCGCGAGCGGCGGCCGCGTTGTCGATATGGACGCTGGGAATGCCCAACGCCGGATCGAACTCGCAGCCATTGACCACCGGCGCGTGCGGACCCAACTGTTTGACGATCTCGCGTGCCGTCGGCGGCAGCCGATGTCCCAGGACGGGTGCAAAGATTCGCAGTCCGGTGCATCCTTTGCCGTGTCGGAGGTCCTTGAAGTAGATTTCCACATGGCGAGGGGCAAGCTATGACCGTAAGGACGATCACGGACAACGGACACCAACTGACTGTACAGACGATCGAGAAGATTGATCCGCTGGGAATGGTCTATTGGCAGGGCCGCGCAATGTTCCGCATTGCAGAGGGGCGTGCACGCGTCGACGTGGTCACCACTGAGCGCCACGCTAGCCGCGATAGGGCCGAAAGCGCTGCTATCGCACTAGCCCGCAGGAACGGATGGAGCATGAGCTAAATGGTTAAGACAGGCTAGATCTCGCCATGCTAACGTCCCGTTCGCAGCTGCAACTCACGGCCCCATTCGGCTCGCACCATAGAGATCCTATCCGTGCGACTACACCGTTGTATCGCGCGACATCGCAAGACACCACTTCATCGAAGACCACATGCGTACCAACGGCGCGTGGCTCATGGATGAACACGCAGCCGAAACCATGCTGCCCAGCTACCCCGCTTGGGAGCAGCGCGTCTTTTAAAACGGGCCGTGCTGAAAGTACTCGGATCTTAGGCCACAGCAAGGTGGCCATAAAACCCGAGAAGATATGTCGATACTGCCGCTACTACACCATCAGACTGAGATTCCGGCTTTCAGACATTAATGAATGCATGCCGAACATATGTGAATTAGTGATGCCAGCACTCATTTAGGCGCCGCGAGCCAGGCGAGCAACTCTTCCAGCGGAGCGGGTCGTGCGATCAGGAAACCCTGGACACTGTCGACGCCATGCCGCTTCAGCCAGGCCAGCTCCTCCTCGGCTTCTACGCCCTCTGCCACGATGCCGAGGCCGAGGCCGCGCCCAAGCGCTATCAATGCCTGGCATATCGATGCATTCCTCGGATCGCGGTGCACGTGGCGGATGAAGCTGCGGTCGATCTTCAGACAATCCACCGGCAGGTCGCGCAGGTACGTCATGCTTGAAAAGCCGGTGCCGAAGTCATCGATGGAGATGAACACGCCATCGCGTTGCAATTCCTCCATCGCCGCCCGTGCCATATCGGGGCGGCGAAGCATGACACTCTCCGTCAACTCGACATGCAGGCTGCCGGGCGGAAGGCCGTAGCGCTCGTGGACACTCCGGAGGAGACGGGGAACGGTCCCGGACATGAATTGCACAGCGGAAACATTGACCGCGATGGCCATTCCCGGGAACCCCGCCGCCGCCACCGCCTGATATGCCTGTGCCGCCTTGTCGATCACCCAATCGCCGATGGGCACGATGAGGCCCGATTCCTCGCTCAAGGGGATGAACCTGTCCGGTGCAACGTAGCCACTCGGGGTACGCCACCGCAACAGCGCTTCGACTGCAAAGACCGCACCGTCTTTCAGGCGCTGGATGGGCTGGAAGAAGAGCTCGAACTCATCACCCGGCAGCGCCCGTCGCAGGCGATCGATCATAGCGAGTCGTTGACTGGCGTCGTCCGCCATGCTGTCGGTGTAGTGCATCGTCCTGCTGTTCTCGGCGCGGGCCTGCAGTGCGGCAAGCGACGCATGTGCCACGACTTCTTCCGCCCCCTGGTCGGGGGCTTGCCGGAAGGCGATTCCTATCCATGCTTCCATGCGCTGGCTTCCACTTCCCGACTCGACGGGCTCGGAGAATGCAGCCAACAGCTCGTCGACCAGTTCGTTCCAGTCGGCCGCATGGCGCGTCATGGCGACGAAGGCATCGGCAGGCACGTAGGCCAGCGGCCCGTGCCGACCCGCGACGGCGGCGAGACGCTGCGCGATGCCACGGATCATCTCGTCGCGCGTACGGTGCCCGAAGGTGGGCGAAACGAATGCGAGATCGCGCAATTGCACGTAGGCGACAGCGTAGATCCCGCTGTTTCCGGCCGGTTCCGGCGGGTCATCCAGCTGTTCGACGAACGTACGTAGATTGAGCAGGCCCGTGCCCTCGTCATGCGCAGCCCGCCATGCGAGATCCTTCTCGTGGGCCACCCGGTCGCTCACGTCCTCGGCGAGTACCAACCGCGCTGCACGCCCATTGAACATGATGCTGCTGCTGTGCACGCGGACATGCATGGGCGTTCCGTCGCGGCGGACATGAATCCATACAGGCGAGGCGTCGCGTGGTTCGGCACCGTCATTGACCGACGCGAGTACCGCCTCGACCTCTCCGGCCGGGCGGATCTGCAGGATAGTCATCCCCAGGAACTCTTCGCGCGAGTATCCGTAACGGGAAATGGCGGCAGCATTGACCGCCAGGAACCGGAGAGACTCGATATCGAATACCCAGAATGGCAGTGGATTCAGGTCGAACAACTCGCGGAACTGGATCTCCGCGCGCTTCAGCTCTTCCTGCCGCGCCATGCGCTCGGTGATGTCGACGATCGTGCCCGTCATGCGTGGCTTGTGGTCTTCACCCTCGATCAACGCGCCCTGCGCACTGATCCAACGGCACTGTCCATCCGGCATGACAATGCGGTACTCGGAGCGGAACGGCTGCCCGTTTGCCCGCGCCTGTTCGAATTCGCGTTCGACCCTCTGCCTGTCCAGTACGTGCATGCGCTGGAAGAACTCCGCCAGCGGCAACATGCCCGCGACAGGGGCGAAACCGAACAGGCTGGCGGCATGCGCGGAAGCGCGGACGTGGTCATCGCCAAGTTCCATCGCCCATACACCTGCGTGCGAAGCTTCTTGGGCCTTCGTGAGCCAGTCGGCATGCCGCCGTAGTTCATCGTGAACTCTACGGCGAGCAGCCTCGGACACCGACATCCTCCGCATCAGGTAAGACATCCCCAGCCAATAGAGCACCAACAGGCAGCCTGCGATGACCGCATAGCGCCACCAAGGCGCCATCGCGTCCTGTTTCGAAAGACCGACTGCCACAACGAAAGGATAGTCACTGGTCGAGGTGAAACTGGCGAAGCGCTCGATGCCATCCAGTCGACTCACCATATCCAGTTGCACCGTGGCGCCCGGCGTGAGGTTTGCAGGCAACGGCACCTGCCTGCCCACGTAGGCGCCACTAATGCCTTGGCGCGCTAGCACCACGCCATTCCAGTCCAGGATTCCTGCGCTGCCCCGCCTACCTATATCCAGACCCTCCAGCATGCGCTGCAGCTCCGACGTGCGCAGCCGTGCCACCAGCCAGTTGCCTTCGGGCGTGCGCAGCGCCAGGGGGATGATCGGCTCGCCATGGCCCTCCTGCTGCAGCCCCCCCACGCCCAGCCCCCCGCCATGCCCGGGAGTGTATGCAGGGTGAGCCGGGCGTTCATGCGCACCGACGCCATGATGGATCGCGCGCCACTCGGCGTCGTACAGATCGATGTCCTGAAGTTCGACATGTCGCGAGACTACCCCGCGGATTGCTGCCGGCAGGTCCCACCGGCTGCGCTCGGGATAGTCTTCCGCGTAGCCATCCGCTTCGACCGCCATGCCTCGCAACGCACGCTCGAGGTTGCGGAGCTCGTAATGGAGCAGGCGATCCACACCAATGGCCACGGCCGTGCTCTGGCGCCGCGCTGCTTCTACGCGTGCAAGCCGATCCTGCACGACCGTCAGAACCAGCCCAATGCTGATGAATAGGCCCAGGCAGGTGCCGATCCAGCGCACGGTGGATGGGGAGGCCGCGGTTACCCGAGTCAGCGCCGCTCTCATGGCGTCGTCACCCCTGCCATACTGGACATCCCTTCGACGCGCCGATCATGCACGCGCCGCGACAGCGGTTCCAGCGGACACGTCCATGGGTCGGCCACACAGGTGCCTGCGGAATGGCAGTTGGGTGCCTACGCAGACACATTGGGGGCGGACTGCTGCGGACGCGATGCGCGCACCATGGTCAGATGGAACCGATTGCGCCCCTGCTGCTTTGCTTTGTACAGCGCCTCGTCCGCCGTAGCCAGCAGGTCATCTTCCTCTACAGGCGATTGCGCGAACGCGATCCCGATACTCGTGGTGAGCATCAGCGAAATTCCTCCGAAGTACATGGGTGCATCGACCGATGCCAATATGCGTCTTGCGACCTCCTCGACGGCCGCTGCGGTGATGTTGCCATCGAGCAGGATCACGAACTCGTCCCCACCCAAACGGACCGCCAGGCCCTTCTCCTCGTTCGCCACCGCTTGCAGGCGATCCGCGAAGCAGCGGATCACGCCGTCTCCTGCCGCATGACCGTGCGTATCGTTCACCTCCTTGAAGTGATCCAGGTCGAGGAAGAACAGCGCGATGGCGCCACTGCCCCTGTCTAGGCGTGCAATGGCCAGTGCAAGCCGGCGTTCCAGCTGGCGTCGATTGGCCACTCCGGTCAGGGCATCCACCAGGCTCAGGCGCTCCAGTTCGAGTCGGCTCTTTTCCAAGGCCCGCTCAGCGGCTACTCGCTTGCTGATATCCCTCCCAGAGAGGATGAGGTCTACCGGCACCGAGGGATCACCGCCGGGAACGGATCGCATGACCACTTCCACCCATACATATTGGCCGTCGCGGTGCCGGATCCGGAAGCGATGCGTCTGCGGAAGGCCGGACGCGACCACTTCCTTCATCGCCCGCCGCTGTCCTTCGCGATCATCAGGATGCATGAGGTGCCAGCGGGACCCCAGCATTTCTTCAGGGGACCAACCCAGCATTTCTCTTGCGGAAGGCGACACATAGGTGCGCTCGCCCGATTGGTTCAGTCTCACCACGAGGTCGCCTGAGAAATCCGCCAGCAGTCGGTAGCGCTGCTCGCTGTCCCGCACGCGTGCGGTCAACCGATCGCGCTCCGCCATCGCCAGCACCACGGGGATGGTCAGGAGGCAGCCACCCGCCAGATAGAGCTGCAACAGTACGATGCCCACCGCGGGGTGCGAGGTGGAAATGCCGGCGAGGGGACCATGGCCGGTGGTGGTGAGCGCTATGCCGATTACCGCAAGCAGCGTCACGCCGATGGCGACACCAGAAAACCGGTGACGAAACGCACCCAGCAGCAAAGGCGGATACGTCAGAAAGAGCACTGGATACGGATGGGTGAACACTGCCAGTCCAACGCTTGCAATCAATCCCATACTGACTGCAAAGCGGGTGCGCCGGCCGCGTGGAGCCAATGCGCGCACGCCTTCGACGTGCAGCACGAGGGTGGCGGTACCCACGATGACCATGCCCAACACGTGCGCGCCGTACCAGGTGGCGAACGCGACGCCGAAGTCTGCCTTCATGACGTGGTGCGCCAGTGCGGCAACGAGGAGGCCCGAGACCGCGCAGGCGAGCAGTGTACTGACCGTCGCTACACCACCCAAGTGTATCCAGTGGCGGGGGTCGCGGATGTTGGGAATCTCACGGCGGATGAAATATGCCACGCCAACCACTTCGATTCCCTGGCAGAGCGACAGGGCGATAGCCACGGAAAGTGCCGTGCCGGCCGCCCACTGGCCTGCGATATCGGCGATGCCGCCCACCACGCAATACGCTACCCATGAGGCGCTGGGCCGGAGCAACAGCCATGCACAGAGGATGCCTCCTGAAATCCAGACAGCAGACAGGTCCCCTGGGCGTCCGCCCCAGGTGTTGGACAACCAAGCGCCTGCCGCGACCAACACGGCAACCAGCGCGAGATCAGCCGGCGCGCTCCTCCGCTCCTGCATGGACACATCGCATCCTGTCAGCCTCATGCCACGCGGATAGTGGAATGGATAATGTAAGCACCGCGTGCACGGCTGCGAGTGCCGTCCTGTTCATGGATGCTGCCAGCGCACTGCAGGCGGCACTTGCTCCACGGTGCTTCGGAGAAGGCATGCAAGGCAACAGTAGAGCAAGGCACTGTTCGGGATACGTGGATCCTCGTCATTGATCGGGGCATGGCCCCAACTGGTACCTGTCATTGACCGATAGTGGCCACATGCGTGAACCGCCAGCGATCTGCAAAAGTCAGTTTGACGTAAGGATCATCCCCTCCCCGTCCGGATGTTCGCGTCATCAATTCTTGCGCTGCTTCCCTTGCGCCTTGGGGACTATCGTGTCGATCAGGCGCATTGCGCCGTCCAGGTCCTGCTTGACCCTGGTCCATGCACCCCACGGATGGGCCTTCATGCGTTCCATGCGGCGACGCGCCGACACCAGGTCATAGGCATCGCCTGCCTTCACCCGCCTCAGCTCGTTCCAGCGCAACGGCATGGCCACCGGCGCTCCCGGCCGGGCACGCAACGAGAACGAGGCGACGCTGGTGGCACCGCGGCCGTTGCGCAGGTAGTCGATGAAGATGCGACCCTTGCGGAATTTCTTGCTGGCCGTCGCAACGTATGCCAGCGGTTCCGATGCCGCCATCGATTCGGCGAAGGCATGCGCGAACGGCTTCACCTGCGTCCATGGGCACGCCGGTTTCAGCGGCACCACCACATGCAGGCCCTTACCGCCTGATGTCCGCACGAACGAATCCAGTCCCATCGCTTCCAGCCGCCCGCGCACCTGGCGCGCGGCTTCCACCACCTGCGGCCATGCGACACCCGGGCCGGGGTCCAGGTCGAAGACCATGTAGTCCGCCTTGTCGGGCGAGGCCGCGGTGGCACCCCACGGATGGAATTCCAGCGCATTGAACTGGACCATCTCGAGCAATCCGGTTCCCTCTTCCACCACCAGGTAGTCCGCGCGCTCGCCGCTGTCTTCCTCGATGCTGACGGCGCCCACGTGCTCCATGCCGGCCGTGTGGTGCTTCTGGAAGAAGCACGGCCGGTCCGCGCCCTGGGGGCAACGCACCACCGACAGTGGCCGCCCCGCCAGCTCGGGCAGCAGCCAGGGCAGCATCGCCTGGTAGTAATCGAACACCTGCGCCTTGGTGATGCCACCTTCCGCGAACACCACCCGACCAGGACTGCTCAAGGTCACCACGGAAGCCGAGCGCTTTTTCTTTTTTTCCGTTGGTGAGGGCTGCGGCTTTTCCGTCGGGTTGCGCATTCCAGCCTCCCGCAGATCGTCTGCCGTCTTGTCCGCGCGGATCGCTTTGAGCGACGACTGCCGCAACAGCCCCTGGCTGCCCCAGCCATGGAAGAACACTTCCGCCACGTGGTGCGGTCGCACCCATCGGGCGTGGCGCAGCTCGGGATCATCCACCGCGACGTGCACCATGGGCTTGGCGCGCGCATCCCGGCCGAGTCTGGTCGGCAGGTCGGCCAGCAGCTGCGCATTGAAGCCGGTACCCACGCGACCCACGTAGCGCCATCCATGGTCGGAATCCGGTATGGCAAGCAACAGGGCGCCCAGGCCCGCGCGGCTTCCCTTGGGTGGGGTGAAGCCGACGATGGCGAACTCCTCCGCGTTGCGCTGCTTGATCTTGCGCCAGGCATCACCACGCCCGCCGTGGTAGGACGCATCCGCGCGCTTGGAGATGATGCCTTCCAGGCCGCGTTCGATGGCCATGGCCAAGGCCTGCTCGCCACGGCCGATGATGTGCGAGCTGTAGATCAGGTGCGGCGGCGGCTTCTTCAGGATTTCCGCCAGCAGCGCCTTGCGCTGGTACTGGGGACTGCGCGAGAGATCCACGCCGTCGACCTGCAGTACGTCGAACAGCAGATAGGACAGCACGGCATTGCGCTCGCCGGACAGCACGGCCTGCAGCAGGCCGAAGTCTTCCTGGCGCCCTGCCCCCGCCACCAGTTCGCCATCGAGCACGGCGTCCTGCAGCCCAAGCGCCTCGAGCGCGCCGACAATCTCCGGTACCTTCTTCGTCCACTCCAGTTCGTTGCGCGACCACAGGCGCACCTTGCCGCGGTTGATCTGCGCGATGAGGCGATAGCCATCCCATTTCGCCTCATGCAGCCACTCGTCGCCTGCGGGCACCGTGGCGCTCAGCTTGGCGAGCTGCGGCGAACGGAATGACGGCGGGTCGTTCGTCGCCCTGGCACCCTGCAGCTTGGCGGCGCGTGCGCCCCAGGGGTCGGAGCGTTTCGGCGACCCACGCGAAGACGAAGACGCCTTTGCTGTCTTTGCCACCTTTGCCGCTTTTCCCGTCTTGGGCCGCGCCGGCTTCGCCGGCGCGCGGGCGACATCCTCCAGCAGGTCGTCGGCCTCCTGTTTGCTGGCGTAGCGGTCACGCTCCTTGAAGAGGAGCCATTGCGGCGTGCGTGCAGGCTTCTGCGTCCGCACGAGATGCCAACCGCCTTTCAGCTTGTCGCCGAACATCTCGAAACGCAGATGGCCCTTGGCAAGCTGTTCCTCCGCATTTCCCTCGGTGGTCCAGAGACCCTTGTCGAATGTCGCCACATGACCGCCGCCATACTCGCCCTTCGGTATTTCGCCTTGGAAATCGGCATAGTCGACGGGGTGGTCTTCCACTTCCGCCGCCAGGCGCTTGACCGCCGGATCCAGACTGGGGCCCTTGGGGACCGCCCAGCTCTTCAGCGTGTCCCCAACCTGCAGCCGGAAATCGTAATGACGATGGCTGGCGTGATGCAGCTGCACGACGAAGATGGGGCGGCGCCCGCGCGGCAAGCGGCTGCCCGGCGCAGGCTCGGGCGTGCTGTCAAAACGGCGCTTGCGCCGATACTCCACCAGGCTCATCACCGCCTCCTTCAACGCCCCCTTTATGCGACGCGGGTCGTCAACGCGATGTGCATGCGCGTGCCTGTGCCGTCTTCCTGCTCAGGGAGGCAGCAGGCTGCTGCGCCGGTGCCAATCGCGCAACGCAGCGGAAACGACACCGGAGAACTCGACCTCCAGCGCACGACAAGCATCAAGGCTGTCGCGGACGGCCGCCAATGGCGTGTGCTCCACCTGCCAGGGCCAGAATTCGATCGCGCCCCATGTTGCCACCGCCGCCTGCTCCATCGTCGCCAGTCGCCACCGCTCGGCGAACAGACGCTCCCGGGCCCAAGTCCGCAGGCTCGCATGCACGGTGAACCCTCGGCGGATGAAGTCGTCTCGCGCCGCTTCCAGCGCGGCCTGCGCCCCGCGCAGCCATTCGGTATGGCCTGCGGCTCGACGTGGCACGAGCAGCGGCGGGGGTGCGGCGTGCGCATGCAGGTGCCGGTGCAATCGGGTTTCCCATTGTCGCGCCTCGCGTACGGCGTCCGCCCGCACCAGCCAGCCACGCTCCAGGTCGAAGAACTCAAAGTAGCGGGGTGCGAAGGCGGACAGCCGAGCGAACGGCTCCTTCGAGATGCCGAGCTTGGCGTAGTCCTCGTAGGCGCACGGGAACACGTAGAGGAACGCGCCACCCGACGCCCCCGTGCCCACGCCATCCAATGGGACGATCGTCCGTCCAGCCATGATGCGACGTCAGCGGCGGATGAGGATGCCGACCAGCTTTCCGCCGTGGTCCACCACGGGAAGCCGGTTCGATGCCAGCATCGCCATTCGCGAGAGAACGTCATCAACGTCTTCGTCGTCGATGCAGTAGATCGCCCTGGATGTCATGACGTCACGGACGCAGGTGGATGCACTCCGACCCTCAGCGACGACATTCAGGGCGATGTCTCGATCACTTACCACACCGGCCAGCTGACCTTCGTCGACTACGGGCAGACTGGCGATGTCATTTTCGGCCATCAGGGTGGCGGCCTGCTGCGCGGTGTCATCCAGAGATACCACGCAGGCATCCGGGTTCATGACATCACGCACCTTCATGCGAACCGTCCTTCGTTTCCTTGGCCATGATCTTTTCGCATCCGTCCATTCGTCGGGACAATCCACGCAACGCCAGCGGTGATGGAGACGAGAACCGGCAACGGCTAGTCGATGACCTGGCGTTCCCGGCCATCGTTGCCGGGGCAAAGCGCACGGATTCCGCACCTGTGGGCATCACTACTGCCTACTTCGCCGCCGCGCGCTTCGTCGTCCGCTTGGCGGGAGCCTTCTTCTTTGTAGCCTTGCTTGTCGGCGTCTTGCGTGCGGCGGTCTTCTTCGCGGGCGTCCTGCTCTTGCTGTCCAGGCTCTTCTGCAACAGTGCCATGAAGTCCACGACATTGGTTGCCGCGTCGTCATGCTCGACGGGAGCATCGATGAATTTCGTGGTCGCGCCCTTCGCCTTGATGCGCTTCTTTATGATCGCCTCAAGACGCTTACGGAACTCGTCATGGTAGGAATCCGGCGCCCAGGTCGCCTCCATAGACTGGATGAGACTCTTCGCCATTTCCACTTCTTTGGCCGCAATGCGGTAGTCGGCGGCCTTGCCCGAGGGCAGCTTGTACTCATCCGGATCCACCAGCTCCTGCGGGTAGCGGAGCATCATGAGCACCAGCGCGTCGCCTTCGGGGATGACCGCACACAGGTATTCGCGCGTGCGGATGACCACGCGGGCCACGCCGATCTTCTTCGTGCTCTTCAGGGTTTCCCGCAACAGCACGTAACCCTTCTCTGCCTTCTTGCCGGGAACGAGGATGTAGGGCTTTTCGTAGAAGCGGATGCCAATGCTGTCGGCATCGACGAAGGCTTCCACGTCCACGGACTCGTGCGTCTCCGGGGCCGCAGACTGGATGTCTTCCTTCTCGACAACCACGTAACTGCCCTTGTCGTATTCGAAGGCCTTGACGATGTCCTTCCAGGGCACCTCCTCGCCGGTCTCCGCGTTCACCCGCTCGAACCGGATGGGCTTCCTGTCGCGCGAGTCCAGCATGCGGAAGCTGATGTCCACCTTCCGTTCGCCCGACATCAGCGACACCGGAATGTTCAGCAGGCCAAAAGACAGGGTTCCGGTCCAGATGGGACGTGGCATGGCAACACCTTGGGCGCTACGGCTGAGGCCCTGATCTTCATGCGTGCGTAGGCAAGACCATGTGAAGCGGGACGGTGCGGCTGTCCGCGCGCTCCGGCCAGATGCTCGGCAGCCTCAGTTCCCCCATCTTCCGGGGGTCTGTGTACGACGAAAACGCCAGCAGGGCGCTGACGCCGCAGCCCACCATCCCGAAAGACTCACTGGTCGGGTCGTGCAGCCATTCGCAGACACGCGACGCCACCCAGGTTTTCCCCCGACCTTTGTCCGGCCTGCGCAGAACCCCCTACCTGACCCGCGAAGTGAATGAAATGCTTGCCTCGCCCATCGTAATGGCGACGGCGCTACCGTGGCCCGGCCTCTTCCCGCTTGCGCGCACGGTGATCGCTCAGCAGTGAGCTGATAACGATCCCGCAGCCCAGCATTACGCCGACCAGGAACAATGCCAACGCCACTACGGGATATCCCCACACCGTGTGCGGGGTCGAAACACGCATCATCAGCGACGAGGCCATGATGAGTGCTGCGGTAATTACCCCGATCGAAATGCGGTTCGCGATCTTCTGCAGGTTCTCCATCAACCGCGACTCTTCCAATCCGGTGACGCGCATCTGCAAGCGGTTCTCAGCGACGAGCGACAGAATATCGGATACTTTGCGCGGTCCGTCGCGCATCAGCGCCTGCACCTCCATCATCTCGCTGGCCAGATTGGGCGAGGACAGCGACTTGCGCAGGCGCGCACGCATCACGTGCTGCAACTGGTCTTCCACCAGCCGCTGTGTGTCCAGCCCGGGGGCCAATGCATGGCACACGGTATCCAGATTCAAGAGCGTCTTGCCCAGCAAGCTCAGTTCCGGCGCCGTACGCAGACCGCACTGCGTCGCGATGCGGACCAGTTCCAGGACGACACGGCCCTCCGACATCGAGGCCTGGTGCGCGCTGTACCGCGAGATCAACTGCCCTACCTCGCGCAGGTAGCGCGGTTCGTCGTAGTCATCAAGGCGGACTCCCAGCGAGATACTCTCTTCGGCGACCTGCTCGCCCCTGCCGTCCACGGCGGCGAATAGCAGCTTCAACAAGCGGTCGCGCTGACGCGGAGGGACATTGGCCACCATGCCCAGGTCGAAGATCGCCAAGCGTCCGTCATCGGTGACGCGCAGGTTGCCGGGATGGGGATCGGCATGGATCTCGCCATGCACGAAGATCTGGTCCAGATAGCCGCGCAGCAGCTCCTCTGCCAAGGGTGTCATCGACTCCTCAGTGCGGCGCAAACCGGTGATCTGGTCGACCCGCGTGCCCTGGGCCAGCTCCATGGTCAACACACGCTTGCTCGTGTAGTCCCAGATCGGCGCGGGTACCCACAGCCGTTTGAATGGCAGCAGGTGCTGGCGGAACCGCTCGAGGTTCTCCGCCTCGGCAATGTAGTCCAGTTCCGCCATCAGCGAACGTGAGAATTCCGCCAACCACTCGGAGAAGCGCACGTGCCTGCCCAGCTCGGTCATGCGATCCGCGGCGTCGGTGACGCCCCGCAGCAGTTCCAGGTCACTAAGCAGTTGCTGCGCCACGCCCGGCCGCTGGACCTTGACCGCGACCTCGCGTCCATCGCGCAAGGTCGCGCGGTGCACCTGCGCTAGCGACGCGCATCCCAACGGTGTTTCATCGAAGGCTTCGAAAGCCTTGCTGATCCGCACACCCAGCGCATCCTCGACTTGTTCACGCACCAGATCGTAAGGAATCGGCGCGACGTTTTCCTGCATCCTCTCCAGGGCGGCGGCGTACGCAGGTGGCACGAAGTCGGGGCGCGTGGAGAGCATCTGGCCAAGCTTCACGAAGGTCGGACCCATCGCCTCCAGCTCGTCGGCGAAACGTTCCGGGCTGCCTTCCTCGGCTACGTCCTCCTGTTCGAGGTCCGCGTCCAGTGCCAGTCCGTTGAAGACCCCGGATTTCCGGTAGCGGAACAGGAACTGCAGAATGGTGGCGCGCCTTGCCAGCCGGCCGGTCTGCGGAGTCGATTCTGTCTCACTGCTCATGCCGAACCTCAATGTTGCTGTTCCGGATTGTTATGACCGAGGTAGTGAGCTTGTCGTGAACGAACACGCGGCATGATCACGTTGCGATAACCGCTGGGGCATGCTCAATGCGTATACGCCCATTCCGGGCTCTAATGAATGCAGGCACCCATATGAATCGGACCCGCACGCATCGCGATAACGCTCACAGCGACAGCGCCAAGGCGGACACGCCCGACAAGCACAGGAACGAGAAAGCACGCTGGAAGGACCACGATCAACTCCAGGATCGGGACAGCCCAAAACCCGATCCGGAACAAGACTACCCGGGGGCACACGACGCAGTACCGCGCTGAGTGCGGCCTCAGGTTTCGGCGGGCTTCGTGCCACGCACCCTACCCGCCTTCACGGAGCAAACATGCCTCTCGCGCATTCTTTAAAGCACCTCTTGTTTCCTCTGGATCATTCATGACGCGCATTCCCCGCTGTCTGTCGCTTCCGCTGGTCATTGCTCTATTGAGCACGATGACCGCCTACGCTGCGGAAAGTCCACTCGCCGTGGCAGCCAATGAACTCGACACCACCGTAGGTGCCGCAGGTCAGCTGCGTGCCCAGGTGCTGCTGGATCGCGCTCACTTTTCGCCAGGCGAAATCGATGGGTTTGCCGGCTCCAACCAGCGGCGCGCCGTTCGTGGCTACCAACAGGCCAAGGCGCTTCCAGTGACCGGCGACTTGGACGCTGGCACTTGGGCCGCACTCAATGCGGACATGGCCCCCGTGCTGGTGGCGTACGCCCTTACGGTCGAAGACGTGGGCCAGAACTACGCCTCGCTGCCCCAAGACATGATGGAGCAAGGCAAGCTGAAATCTCTTGGCTTCGAATCCATCGAAGAAGCACTGGGTGAACGTTTCCACGCCAGCCCGGCCCTACTCCGCAAGCTCAATCCCACGGCAGACTTCAGCAAGGCCGGCACGCAGCTTCAAGTGCCCAACGTCGTGGGGGTCGCAGCTCCGGCGAAGGCAACCAAGGTGGTGGTGGACAAGTCCGACTCGACCCTTACCCTGGTTGATGCCGCAGGAAACCCCTTCGCGCAGTACCCCGTGTCTTCGGGCAGCCAGCACGATCCGCTGCCCCTAGGCGAGTGGAAGATCGTGGCCACCGCGGTCAATCCAACCTTCCACTATAATCCCGCCCTGTTCTGGGATGCGGACCCCACACATGCCAGAGCCACATTGGCTGCCGGACCGAACAATCCGGTCGGCACGCGCTGGATCGACCTATCCAAGCCACACTACGGCCTGCATGGCACAGCGGAGCCTGCCAGCATCGGCAAGACCCAGTCACATGGCTGCGTTCGTCTCACCAACTGGGATGTCGAACGCGTCGCGGCGGCGATCGGGCCCGACGTCGTTGTCGTCATGCAGGAGTGAGGCATGAGATACCTGCTGGCGCTGATCGCGGCGGTGATCCTGGGTGTGGCGCTCTACCGCGGCATTGACATCTCGCGCACCCCCGATAGAGAAATGACGGCAGCATCGCAAGCTCTCACGGTACCGCCTGCCAATGCCTCGTCGGCGGTCAACGCGACGCCGTTGGAAGCCACGCATCCCGCCGTCCCCGAGATGCTGCCTCCCCCTGCCTTGCCGATTTCCAACGCGCCGTTCTCCCTGCGCGAGAAGACGTCACCTGGATTGCTCATCCCCGTGCAAGGCAAAGTTGCTTCCGACCTGGCCGACACTTTCACCGATGCGCGCAGCGAGGGCCGTTTGCACGATGCCATCGACATCATGGCGAGCGCGGGCACCCCCGTACTCGCCGTCTCGGACGGGCATGTGGAAAAGCTGTTCTACAGCGAACGCGGCGGCTTGACGATCTATCAGTTTGATCCCCAGAGAAAGTACGCCTACTACTACGCCCATTTGCAGGGGTACGTGGCCGGTCTTGCAGAAAAACAGCCGCTCAAGCGTGGACAGATGATCGGATATGTTGGTAGCACCGGCAATGCGAGCCCGGACGCTCCGCACCTGCACTTCGCCATCTTCGTGCTGGGGGCAGAGCGTCGCTGGTGGGAAGGAACCGCCATCAATCCCTATCCACTGCTTGCCTCGTCGGGTGGGTGACCGCAATAGGAACAGACGGCATCCTGCGGCGAGATTGTCCGACTTCCTTTGCACGGGAAGAATCCGTGTAAGAGAAAGCCCCCGTTGTACGGGGGCTTCGATCACTCATCTTATTCGCCCGGTTCCCTGTCCTTGCGACTGGGTGCCTTATGCGGTTCGTTCGGATTCTGCCCGGGTTGCAGTTGGCGATTGCCCTGTTGTTCGCGTGGAGTAGTCATGGGAAATCATCCGTGGCGGCTGCCACTTTCAGTGGAGTGCACTCCATAGCATGAAGTGCCTGTGTCCGCGACTGATCCATCGTCGCGTCGGATTTTCACCGAGGGAGCTCAGCGGCCGTCCCGATCGAAATCGCCCGGAAGCTTGCGCTCGATATAGTGCCAACCGTCCTTGACGGCACCTTTCGCCTGTGGCCAGTCCAGGCGCGAGCTATCGCGGGTGGCTGCCCATTTACGTTCGAGCTCGCCTTCGACATCTTCGAACTTCTGGCCGCTGTATTCGCCATACGTGTCGTAACCGTACTTGTAGGCTGGACGGTAGTCATCCCACTCTCGACCCTCCGTATAGTACGGCGTCTGGCGATACTGGCCTTCGAAGTTGGCGATGTACTCGGTCGGATTCACCAACTCTGCGAGCGAATCGCCTGCCTTCGCTCCCAGCACACCGCCCGCCACTGCGCCAACGACCGTACCGACGGGGCCTCCGACGGCGGTGCCCGCCACGGCGCCCGCGATCGCACCGCCGACGGCGCCGGTACCCGCACCAATGTTGTGGTCTTTCTTGATGTCGCTCATTGCATGTCACTCCAGCGTAATGAACCGATTGGGGAAACTGAAGCCTTTGGCATCAGTGGAGTGACAGTGAACGCAACTGCTATGCGTGCACGTGAAAATAAGCCAATTTTCTGCTCACGAGCGCGCAACGTTTACCACGGATTCCCAAAGATCAAGCTCGCGCTCACCATCGTGCATTGACTCGTTTCCGGCTTTCGTTTCCGGAGTCATCTTCCTCACGGTCTGCACACGGCGACGGGAGCAACGTGGGATTGTCTTTCGGAAGTCCAGACATGGTTATGAAGAACTCTAGACCCACACAACACCAGCCCAATGTATTCGAGAAACCGCGACGGCCCACCGCGCCTACCGTGCAAGGAGAGAACCCGGGCAAGCGGACGAATGAAGAGCGCAATGATCCCGAGTCGGAGCACGGCGCCACCGGTGGGCAACCCCGCCGCCGGACGGCTCAGGCACATGCAGGTCCATGAGGCTGCATAACATGGTCGTTGAAGCGCGATTCTGGACGCGGGCGATGGTTGTTGATCGCCAAGGCGTACTCTGAAAGTCACCTCATAGGGCTCATGGATCATCGTTACGATGGATCTGTGGGATGTATGCACAGGCGTCGCCAAAGATTTCACGCCGCTCCCGGTACGCTGAGCCTCCCATCCAGCATCAGGGAAGCGCAGTGCCGAAGCTCCAGCACACGGATTGGCCCGCCCGCCTCTGGGTGATCCGCCACGGGCAGAGTGCCGGCAACGTCGCGCGCGATGCGGCCGAACTCGCCGGCGCCACGTTGATCGATCTCGCCCACCGCGATGCCGACACACCGCTTTCCGAACTGGGTGAACAGCAGTCGCAGGCGCTGGCCGCATGGTTCGACGCGCTGCCGGCTGACGAGCGCCCCACCCACCTGATGAGTTCGCCCTTCGTGCGGTCGTACCAGACGTGTGCGGCGATCGCGACGCGCCTGCGCATCGATGCCGATGAGATCTCGCTGGATGAGCGTCTGCGCGAGAAGGAGTTCGGCATCCTGGACCGCTATACCAGCCAGGGTATCCGGGCGACCTTTCCCGAGCTGGCCGAGCAACGCGCACTGGTAGGCAAGTTCTATTTCCGCCCCCCTGGTGGTGAGAGCTGGTGCGACGTGATCCTGCGCCTGCGCAGCGTGGTGGAAGTGCTCAGGCGCGACCACGTCGGCGACCGTGTCGTGATCGTGGCGCACCAGGTCATCGTCAACTGCTTCCGCTACCTGCTCGAATGCATGGACGAGAAGGCCATCCTGGAGATCGACAGGCTGGCGGATGTTCCCAACTGCTCGATCACCGAATACGGCTTCGTGCAGGGACACGAAGGCGAGCGCTTCGCCCTGCGGCGGGCAAACTACGTGCCTCCGGAACTGGAAGACCACGCCACCGTCACGGTCGCGGCAGATGCACCCGCAGGCCCGAAATGAAGCGTGTCCACGCACCGGTGCCCGTCAATGCCAGGCTGCTGCGTGCCTGGCCACTTCCCGCGCCTGACGCCATCCGCAGCAAGGAAGATCGTGGCCGCGTGCTGGTGGTTGCCGGCTCGCCGGACGTACCGGGTGCCGCGCTGCTGGCCGGCGAAGCGGCATTGCGTGCCGGCGCGGGCAAGCTGCAGATCGGCACACCGGCCAGCGTGGCAGCGGGCCTTGCACTTGCCGTTCCGGAGGCCAAGGTAACGCCGCTGTCCACGACGCGCAGCGGCGGTTGCCGTTCGTCGCCGGCGCTCGAGCAGGCATGCGCCGGCGCCGACGCGCTCCTGATCGGCGCCGGCATGGACGACACGCCGACCCTGCGCAACCTTGTCGCCCGGTTGTCCCGGCATGCCGCGGGCGTGGTGGTCGCCGATGCAGGTGCCATCGCCGCATTTCAGCACGTGCATGGATTCCGGTCTGCCCCGGTCATCACGCCGCACGCCGGCGAGATGGCGTCCTTGCTGGACACGCCGATCGAAGACGTGCACGCGCGGCCTGCGGAACTGGCACGGGAATTCGCGGCGCATGCGCGGGTGATCGTCGTGCTGAAGGCGCCGGAGACGCTGATCGCCGCTCCGGATGGACGCCTGTGGCGGCACACCGGGGGCGGACCCGGACTGGGAACATCGGGTTCGGGTGACGTCCTCGCCGGCATCATCACCGGGCTGGCCGCCCGGGGCGCGAGCGCGGAACAGGCCGCCGTCTGGGGGGTGTACCTGCATGGCCGTGCCGGGGAGGCGCTTGCCAGAGCACAGGGCAGCCTTGGTTTCCTGGCGCGCGAACTGCCAGCGCAGGTGCCGCGTCTGCTGGAAGCATTCGGTCCGTCGCCATCGAAAGCGGCACGGAGCGGCAAGCCACGCCGCACGCTGGCAGGGGCCGCGGAATGACTGCGCGCAAGCTAGCAGGCCGTCGCCCGCCTGACAGCTTCGTCCGTGTCAGGGGCGCGCGCGAACACAACCTCAAGGACATCAATGTCGATGTGCCGCGCGATGCGCTGGTCGTGTTCTCCGGCATTTCGGGGTCCGGCAAATCATCGCTTGCCTTCGGCACCCTCTACGCGGAAGCGCAGCGTCGCTATCTGGAATCGGTGTCGCCGTATGCGCGCCGCCTGATCGACCAGGCCGGCGTGCCGGACGTGGACAGCATCGAGGGACTTCCGCCCGCGGTAGCGCTGCAGCAGCAGCGCGGCACCCCCAACGTGCGTTCCACGGTGGGCAGTGTCACCACGATTTCCAGTTCGCTGAGGATGCTGTACTCCCGCGCGGGCACCTATCCCGCCAACCAGCCGATGCTGTATGCGGAGGACTTCTCTCCCAATACGCCGCAGGGTGGCTGCCCGCATTGCCATGGCCTGGGCCACGTCTACGATGTCACCGAGAAACTGATGGTGCCCGACCCCTCGTTGAGCATCCGCGAGCGTGCGATCGCAGCGTGGCCCCCCGCCTGGCATGGCCAGAACCTGCGCGACATCCTGGTCACCCTGGGCTACGACGTCGACGCGCCCTGGCGGACGCTTCCTCGCAAGGATCGCAACTGGATCCTGTTCACCGACGAACAGCCGACCGTGCCGGTCTATCCCGGCTTCACGCCAGCGGAGACGCGCACCGCACTGCGTCGCAAGACCGAGCCCAGCTACATGGGCACCTTCATCGGCGCACGGAAGTACGTGCTGCATACCTTTGCCACCACGCAGAGCGCGCAGATGAAAAAGCGCGTGGCACGCTTCATGACCGGTGCCCCCTGTCCCGTGTGCAAGGGGCGGCGGATCAAGCGCGAAGCCTTGTCGGTGACCTTCGCTGGCATGGACATCGGAACGCTCTCCCACTTGTCACTGGACCGCATCGCCCAGACGCTGGCGCCCGCGGCGCTGGGGAAGTTTTCCCGACCCGCCCGCACGGGTACGCGGAGCAAGGCAGCCAGCCGACACGATACCGCCCAGCGCGTGGCCAAAGGCGGCCTGGCCCACGCCGGCAGCACGGATGTACGCCGCACGCCGGACTTGTCCGAAGAGAAGCGCATCGCGGCGGCACGCATTGCACAGGACCTGACCAGGCGGATCGCCGCATTGCAGGCCCTGGGCCTCGGCTACCTGTCGCTGGATCGCACCACGCCCACCTTGTCCGCCGGCGAACTGCAGAGACTGCGGCTGGCGACCCAGATCCGCTCCCAGCTCTTCGGCGTGGTGTACGTGCTGGACGAACCCACCGCCGGCCTGCATCCGGCGGATGCCGATGCACTCCATGAATCCCTCGACCAGTTGAAGGCGGCCGGAAATACCCTGTTCGTGGTCGAACACGACCTGGACATGCTGCGTCGCGCGGACTGGCTGGTAGACGTCGGGCCGGGCGCGGGACAACAAGGGGGACGCGTGCTCTACAGCGGCCCGCCGGCCGGCTTGCAGCAGGTGGCCGAGTCCCATACCCGACGCTACCTGTTCCCCACCGGTGCGGTGACGCCGCGCACCCGCCGCGAAGCTTCGGGATGGTTGGGGCTAGCGGAGGTCCATCGCAACAACCTGCATAGCATCCACGTCCGTTTTCCGCTGGGCGCGTTGACCGCAGTGACGGGGATCTCGGGTTCCGGCAAGTCGAGCCTGGTGAGCCAGGCGTTGGTCGAACTGGTGAGTGACCATCTGGGCCATGAACCCGTTGCCGAAGACCATGACATCGAACTGCGGCAGCCCCCGGAATCCGCCCGCGCGTCCGGCAGGCTGGTGGAGGGCGCGGCCGCGATCGATCGCCTGGTGAACGTGGACCAGAAACCCATCGGCCGTACACCACGTTCCAACCTGGCCACGTACACGGGCCTGTTCGATCACGTCCGCCGGTTGTTTGCGGCCACTCCCGCGGCCAGGGCCAAGAAGTTCGGTGCCGGCCGCTTCTCTTTCAATGTTGCGCAGGGACGATGCCCGACGTGCGAGGGCGAGGGTTCCGTGCATGTCGAGCTGCTCTTCATGCCCAGCGTGTACGCGCCATGTCCTACCTGCCATGGCAATCGCTTCAACGAGAAGACGCTCCAGGTCCGTTGGCGTGGGAAGGACATCGCGCAGGTACTGGCGATGACCGTCGACGAAGCATCGGAGCTGTTCCGGGAGGAAGCGTCGGTCTGGCGACCGCTGCACCTGCTGCAGGATATCGGGCTTGGCTATCTGCGGCTCGGCCAGCCGGCAACCGAGCTCTCCGGCGGCGAGGCCCAACGCATCAAGCTCGCCAGCGAACTCCAGCGGGCCCAACGCGGCCACACGCTGTACGTGCTGGACGAGCCCACCACGGGCCTGCACCCCGCCGACACGGACAAGTTGATGACGCAGTTGCACAGCCTGGTCGATGCCGGCAACACCGTCATCCTGGTGGAGCACGACATGCGCGTGGTCGCCGACAGCGACTGGGTGATCGATGTCGGGCCCGGGGCGGGCGAACAAGGGGGGCGGATCGTGGCGGAAGGCACCCCGGAGAAAGTTTCGCGCTCGAAAGGCCCCACATCGCACCATCTAGCCAATGCACTGCGCGGCTAGCTTGGAACGGGACGCGTTTCCATGCAGTTCTCTTTGGAGCACGCTCTCTGGTTCGGCCACAGCGCTTTGACGCGTCAACATATAGGGCAGCCAGGATGAGACTCAAACGCGCAGAAGCGACGGCCTCCACCTACGACCCCGAGGGAGGGGACCATGGCGGCCATGCCCGACTTGATTGCATCATCGTAGGTGGCGGCCCTGCAGGACTTACGGCTGCCACATACCTGCGCCGATTCCATAGAAGTGTGCGGCTCTTCGATGATGGTTTCAGCAGGGCCCGCTGGATCCCGGAGACTCACAATTGTCCCGGTTTCCCTCAGGGCGTCTCTGGTGAGAAACTCCTCCACAAACTGCGAGAGCAGGCGCTTACCTATGGCGTTGCTCCCGTGCAACGACGCGTTGTTGGAATCTCAGCTAGCCCCAATGGCTGGCAAGTCCGTGATGAAAACCAGACCTGGCATGCGGGAAGTGTCGTACTGGCCACCGGTGTTCGGGATCGGGTTCCTGACCTGGAAGACGGATCCATTGATGATGCGATAGCGCGCGGACTGATCCGCTTGTGCGCAATCTGCGACGGATATGAGGCGACGGACCAGAACATCGGGGTTGTGGGACCCTTGGTGCAAAGCATCCAGCACGCCTGCTTTCTGCGCACTTTCTCGTCTCGCGTCAGCGTGGTTCCCTTGTCAGATTCCGTGCCTGTCCTGGCGGAGGTTCGAGAAGAGGCGTTGCGCCGTGCGGCCGAACTTCGCATCCAGGTCCTCCCCGAACTGCACCATCTCTCCTGCAGGGACGACACCTGTGAAGCGAGCGACGTGGCGAGCGGCACGCATCGGTTTGATACCCTTTATGCCGCTATGGGGGCACCCGCGCGCAGCAATCTGGCAGCCATGGCCGGCGCGACGATGGCAAAGGACGGCGCGATCCTAACGGATGCCCATCTGCAGACGTCGCGGCCGGGTCTCTACGCCATTGGCGATGTGGCTACGGATCTGAACCAGATATCCGTGGCCTTCGGCCATGCTGCCATCGCGGCTACCGCCATCCATCGTCGTCTAGACCCGGTCCTGCGCTAACGCAAAGAGTTTGCTCTTGAATCTCCTGGAAAGGATGAGCCTAGTGCTGCATTAGAAGCTACGGCTGACACTTCAGCAATTGGCTATCGGCAGCATCCAAATGGCCCTTTTTGGCAGGCCGAAAGCTGCGCCAATCAATAGAGTGTCTGGCAACGCGTGCAGAAAAATGATCGCCGTTTGCGCACGCCCAGGTATTCTTTTGCGATGCGCTGGCCGCATTGGGGGCATGTGGACTTGGTATGCACCAGCCAGTGCTTGCGAAGGACGAACTGCTTCTTCCATTCAAGGAACTCGAAGCTGTACTGGCGAGCCTTCACTATCACTTGGCCGAGCTTCCGCGGCGGGAGCGCCCCCACCTCGCTGGCAGGATGGACGCCGACGCGGAAAAGCACCTCGTTCTTGATGATGTTTCCAACGCCTGCAAAGATGTCTTGATCCAGCAAGGCATCGCAGACCAGTACCGAAGGCTGTAGTTCAAGTTTGGTCCTGGCGAGCTGTGGCTTCCATTCCGGGCTCATCACGTCGATGCGCCAGTCATAGGTATCGTCCAGAAGCCCTTCGATGTATTTGAGCGAAGATGCGTAGAAGTTCAGCACGCCATTGTCGAACAACAGGGACATGCGAGGATTGGCCGGCTTTTCTTCATCGATCAGGTAGGAACCAAACATCAGCATGTGAACACGCAGGCTGAAATCACGGAACTCGATGAGGAAATGCTTGCCCCAGCTGCGCAGCGCGACAACGCGCTCGCCTTCCATTCGGCTCAGGTCGAGCTTGCTGTTGCCCGACGCCCTGCGGACGGTCTTGCCGCTGAAGTGGGCGGTCGCCTCCTTCAGGATGACGATGGATGGGCCTTCAGGCATGCGAATTTTCGGGCGTCCGCGGCGATGAAAGTGTCCGTAGTAGATCCTGTAGGAGCGCCGCATTGCCAGTCGCATGGCCGTGTGCGGTATTGTCGAAAATGATCCACGGGCAGGCGGGCCATCTGGCGGAAACGACCGCAATGGCAAGCTGCTGCAGACTGTCCTCCGTGTATGCGCTGTAGTACATCCGCGGCGAACCGTGCCAACGCCAATATGGCCAAGGCGACACCGCTTCGGGGCGGCGGGCATCATCGACTAGGGCCGGGTCTGCGGCGACGCGGCCGACGCCGTACCGCTGCAGCAATGCCTTCGCGCTGCTGGAAAACCAGCTGACATGCCGAGGTTCGCAGACGAGCGGTGCCTGCGAGCGATGGCGGAACATCCGAAAGAACGTCGACGCGACACGGGCGTCGAGCAGATGGCTGGGCGGCAGCTGGAGAAGGAAGCCCCCCAGCTTGCTGCCAAGCGCTTCTGTCTCGCCCAGAAAGCGGTCCAACGCCGGAGCGGAATGACGAAGGGCGAGTTCGTGGGAAATCAACTTGGGGATCTTGACGGAGAAACGGAAATCCCCCGGAACCGAGGAGGCCCATCTCGCGTAGGTGGCCGGCTTGTGGGGTTGGTAGAATGATGAGTTAACTTCCACGACTGCGAAACGGGTGGCGTAGCGCGCGAGCATCGATTCGCCTTCGCCGAACAGTGCCAAGCTCTGGCGGGGAATGGACCAGCCTGCACAGCCGACCTTGATTGCCTGCATTGAGCTGGGTTCCTTGCACCGGGGTGTCATAGGGAACGTCACAGGGGAGTGACGTTGGTGGTCGGATCCCTTCAGCAGACGCCCGATTGATCCTGTCTCATGTGGACGGTTGGTACCGTGCACTCACGATGCCAACGCGAACGACCTGAATAGTTTTGGCCTAGTTCGCCGCGCCATTCAGTTGCTTGGCCTGCGCCAAGTGATTGGCCACATGCTCACGCGTCACAGCCAAGTGTGTCCTGACCTCTGCACGGCCGGCGGCGGGTATCAGCTTTCCATCCAGCGTCGCGAGTGCTTCCGTATGATCCTTCACCATGGCAGCAACATAAGCCTTGGAGTACACATCGCCGCTCTTCTCGTTCAGCATGGCCAGCGCTCGCTCGCTCTTCTTGCGTTGCCCATCTGCATCGGGTGCCGCGTTCTCCGGATTGAGTGCGGATGTCTTTTTTCGGTTCTCGGTATGCTGATCAATCATCATCTGCGCATAGGTTGCGACAGGTCCTTTTACGCCTTTGGCGAGGGCCTGTTTACTGGCGGCAATTTCATGGTCATTGATCGCGTTCAAGACGCCAAGAGCATTACGCTCGTCCAGGGATGGCTGGATGTCGGGTCGACCGGTGGCAGCCATGGCTTCGGCTGTTTCATCGGTGGGGTCGGTGTTCAAGACGGGGACTGCGTCTGAAGTCTCGGCCATGACGTCAGCATCGTTATGGTTGTCGCGACAGGCGGACAAGGACACCACGCCGATGGACACGGCGGCGAGGACGAACAGGTGGCGAGCTTTCATGATGCAACTCCGGCTTGTGGGGTGAGGGCCGAACCGGAAAATCCTTCAGGATGGGAACCTGTCCGTATGTTGGCTTGGCTACTAGAGAACGCTCAGGCCCGTGAACGCAATGTGCAATATGTACAGCGTTTAGATTGGCGTGAAGGTGTTGCGAAGACGTGCTGCATCAGTTCGGGCGTGATCTCTTCTTCAATCACTGCTCCACCGGCGCGGTCAGCAAAAGGCAGCTGAAAACCTAGTTGTCCGGAAACATGGAGTAGACGATGAACAAGGTGGATGCCGTGGCCTGCCCGCATGGTCAACAGGACAGCTGATGCTGTCCATCCGTTGACAGTCGCTAGTGCTCGCGACACAGCACCAAGTATTAACTGAATGGGTAGGCTGCCGTCGTCCACCCTACCCCCGATAACGATCCCTAATCAGTACCCCTCCCCTGCGCCGCTTATGTCGACCTTCCTCACCATTGCAATCCAACCTGCCCCGCAGGTCAGCTGGTCTCTGGTGTTTGGCCACCTACTGCGAATGCTTGATCAAATTCATACTCTGCGCCGTAAATTCTTTCCGCGCGCTACCCTCCAAACGCCTAATCCATCGCTTGGCTAGCCATATCCAAGCCGCACGCGGCAAAGGCGGGATGGGAACGGGTTGCTTGCGGAACATCTGCCAACATCGGAAGGCCAGCAATAGGCCCCCTATCCGCTCCTTCGGAGGAAGGTCTCCTAGCCGGCCTGGGTAGCCTGCGTCCAAACGGCCACCGGGGTGCTCGCGCGGCCAGCCCCACTGGGTCAACTCCCAAGCGCCCAAGCCTGCCGCCGAATGGCAGCGTGCTGGCGTCCAGTTGCGGCAGATCAAGTGGACTAAGTCCCGCCGCCAGTGACACTCATAGCGCGCTTTTCGGATCCCCACGCGATCGAGCCTAATCCACTGCGCCGCCCAGTCACATAACGCAGCCATCTCTGGCACGTCCGCACAACGCCGCAAACCCTCATCTACCCCCAGCCGTGGGTTCTGGTACACCAGCAAACCTCCGTGCGTCAGGCAGCGAAGCTGACGCACATCTAGCCAGGCGCTACAGACCGGCCAGCGTCTGTGCCCTGCTTGGTCGAGGTAGCACTGGGGACAATAGATGTGTCGTCGATGAGGAGCCACACGCCACGCAGGGGGAATTGCAGCAATGTCTCCCAGCTGTGGTGGTAGACCGCGCCAAGCTTCTCCTCGGTCGGGGCGTTCGGGCTCTAACCGCTTAGCGGCGATCATCTCCCAGCCATCGCGCTCGATAATCGGCAGGCCTTCCAGCACAGCCTCCATCCAGGACTGCTTGCTTTCCCCGGGCATCGCAACGGGCCAATACGGCAGGAGGGAGAAGTCCATTACGCGAGCCCGAGGTCCGGGGGCAGCTCACCGGCTACCGCCTGCTCCAGTCGTGCCAAGGTAATGCACGGCTCGCCTGCCACTATCGCCAACGTGGCGGCTTCGCGTAGCAGCTTGAGCAACGGCGAGGTCACGGTCAGACCGCGGGCCATCAACCACCGTACGATCTCCATCCGAGCGAGGTTCGAGGGTTCGGGCAGCGGTAACTGCGCTTCGATCCCCAGCAGAAACTGGCGCAGATCCTGGGATTCGGTCCACTCAGGCAACACGACGCGGGTGAAGCGCGATAACAGCTGGTCGTCTGCGGCGAGGACAGCGCGCATATTCTCGGTGGTGGCAATGCATACTGTGATGCCCTGGTTGGTGACCGACTTCAGCAACGATAGGCAATGCTGCTGCGCATGTTTACCGCCATTGAGAAGATTGCCGGCTTCATCGATCAACAACTGCTTGACCCCGCATTGCCTAAGCGCCGGGCCCACGCGTTGTAAGTACGTGGCCGCGGTCTGGGCTCGAAAGCCAGGAATACAGGTGGCCATCAATTCGTTGCAAAAAGCCCGAAAATCGCCGGACGACGGCATTTCAAGAAGAACCACTGGACGCTGGAGGTGACCATCGCTGTCCCTGTCCGCTTCGCTGACGGCATGCAGCGCGGCGTAGTGGGTCAGAACCCGTGATTTCCCAATCCCGGGCGCACCCATAAGATGCAGGCTTTGCGGACGGTCTCGCCCGGCTTCAAAATCGTAGTGGTAGCGGAGCCAGCGCAAGGCGGCCATACCCGCTGGGTAGGGCACGAACTTTTGCTGACGCATGCTGAGACACCGTTGGCGCGGGCTCAACGACAGCAGCGCCGCCGTCTCAGGAAGCAGATGCGCTGGCGCAGTCATAGATCGTTGGCCTCGTCCAGATTGAGCGGTTTCAATGGCAACGTGTAGTCCACCGGTGCGGACTTAGGTGTCACACTGGGCGTCTCGGGTCGACGTGCCTTCTTCAGCCGCGCCCGTTTTGACGTCGCGGCGGCCTTGTCTTGGATCTGGCGTTGCTCGGTAATGGCCGCGAAAACCACCGCTTCCTTTGCACGCGGGGCGCCGGTCTTGGCCAGTGCCCGCTTGGCTTCCTTGAGCTCATCCCAAGTAAACGGCGAACGCGTACGATCAATCAGCGGGACGTCGATGTAGTCGCCCTGATAGTGCAGGTAGATCTTGGTCAGATCCCCATGATTGAAGTGGACGTAGTAGCGCTGCTTGTTGTTGATAAGTTGTGCAATGGCCGGATCCCAATAGCGCAAACCATGAAGGGAAATTCCTTCTCGCGTCACTGAGCGCTCTTTGCGAGGAAGCAGACCAACCATGAAGTGGCGCGGGTCGGCGATCAGCGGCGGTAACGTGACCGTGCCGTCAGCTTGTGTCCATGCCGCATCCCACTTGGCCCGCGGCGTGAGCCCGCCTAAACCCCGATGCGGCGTGTGGTGATAGACGTCGACGATTTCATGCCCGATCCATTTGGCTAGATCCGTCAACGTCATGACCGCATGACGTTCGGAGTCGTAGTCCTTGCGTTGCTGAGGATTGGAGAATGTCGTACCCGGTAGCAGGTGGATCTTGCCCATCAGGGTGCCGATCAAACGCTCAATGTAGGCTCCGTAGTGCGGCTTTCTCACAGGCCTGAGAACGACCTCGATACCGTACCGTTGGCACTGGGCCTCGATACCTTGAGTGCGAAACGTTCGCGCGTTGTCCCAGCTGACGGCCTCGAATTTGCCAAAGATGGGGTAGTCCCCTTTCAGATCCCAGCGACGCAGCCAGGCGTCTTTGGGCAGGCAGGCATGGGCCAGACACAACGCCACGGAGGTTTGTGTCGGCTCGTCCATGCTCAAGTAGTAGCCCACCACGCAGCGGGTGTGCACATCGATCGCCAACGTGATCCATGGCCGTCCGATGGGTAGTCGCGTATCGGGGCTAACGACAACGAGATCGATGATCGCATGATCGATCTGCACCAACTGTAGGGCCCGATGGGTAGTAACCCCTTTTACGGAAGGAGCCTGGACCGCCAACGCGAGCTCCGGACCTAGGCGCTTCCTGGCGGCGAACATGGGGTCCAATGCGCGAATGCGAGCTTCAACTGCCTTGCGACTGACGGGCTCGAGCCCGCTCTGCTCACACAGCATTCGTACATGGAGCAATACGACGGAGACCGGACACCGTTGCCGTGTGAGATAGATGTCATGAATGGCTTGATTAATCACCGCTTCGACGGCCGGGGGCAGCCGCCGCGAACCCGGTGCCGGCCCGGGCAAGGCTCGCAATTGCGAGTTTGGCGAGGGATCGGCCAAGTAAAGGGCGCGTCGGCGTAGAACGGTTCGTCGGTCGACGCCCATCCGGGCAGCGACCACCCCAATTTGTGACGTGCTTGCGCGCAGGGGCAACGTGCCCAGTGCGTCATGCCATGCCATGGCCTCGCGCTCCAGCAACGGGTCGGCATCCTGCGGATGGACCAGCGCCTTGGGCTTGAGCTCGGCAACAGGAGCGGAGAGCTCCTCGGCGCTGCTCCATACATGCTCAGCTGTGCCGAGGACGCAAAACTGAATCTCGGAGAGGCTTCGTACGGCGGTAATGCGGACAGCGCGCCCCTGCCAGACAGCCATGACGCCTGGAGCCAGACGGAGTGCAGCGATCGGTGAATTCAGACGTGAGCGGTTTGGCATGGTCGGTATCCCGACCCCGCGGCGCACAAACCCCCTGCCCCTCTTGACGACGGGAAAAAGTGGGCGCAGGCTAGGTCAATCGGCGGATCAACCGGTGATGACTGAAGGCTCGAGCACGCCCGCTCGGGCCTTCGCTTTTCTAGCCTCAGGAGACGATCCTGCACCGCTAGGTCATAGAGGGTTCTCCGTCGATTTAAGACGCCCCTTGATACGCTTTTTCAGTCGAAAAATCCACTTCCAGTCAATGACTTACCAATAAAACATATATTGGTTTCTTAAAACCATTTATTGGTGAGCAGTGGACTTCCTAGCCTGCAGATGGGTGCGAGCAGCGAAGTGATACAGAGGACAAGCATGGACGACGACCGGCGGCTACTTCTTTATGAACTGGCGCTTTCCACTTTCCAGGCGCAGATGTCGACCATTAGCGAAATGCTTGCGGTGGAGCGTGTTCGCGATGTTCCAGATGACGCACGCATAGCCGCTCTACGAGCTAAGTCCATGGCGCTCTATCTCGAGCGACACGAACTGGATTCACATGACGCGGGCGCGATGGAAGCCGTCGTGCGCAAGTACGCAGCCAAGCCCGAGCGAGTAGAGGAAGTTCTGCAGGGACTTCGGGGACAGTAAAGGTCTGAAGTAATCTGACAAGACAACAAGTGAGAAGGCGTGCGTGTTCACCCAGGCAAGGAAGTCAACAGAATGGAAAATCTAGACATTGGGCTTAAAGCCATCGCTCTGCTGAGCGCACTCATCGGCGTCTTTCAGCTTGTACGTCAGATCGGGGGTTCCCGCGTTGTGAGTCATCGCTCCAACTACGCGTTCGTGCAGGAATACATCGCACAAACTAAGTCCAATCCTCATCCGCTACTCGTAGAAATGGGATATCGCGCAATCTATCCCCACTCAAATCTGGGCGCCCCCGAGATTCTGTACGTCCTTTCGTTTCCTCGACCCAGTCGTGCGTTCCAGCTCTATCAGAGGGGTCGTGAGTACCTAGATTTTGTCGACGGCGTGCCTGATAGCAGTGCCAGTGTTGGCTACGGTGAGAGCTACAAAAACGGGGGTTATCGCAGCCTGCTGAAGGCTACTTATTTTATCTTTTACTTTGTCTTAGCGATGATTGCGTTTGCACCGCTGGTGTTCTTCGGTCAGTTGCTAGCCTACTCGTGGCAGATTGCGGGAAGCCTCACCATCTTCTGCCTGGTGGTGTTCGGACCATTCGCTGCGCTGTGCTTGCGGCGATACTCCTCAGTGCTGTCAGCAGAGCGTTTCGTTGACATTCAAAAAGAAGCATTCGGCAAATCATCCGCAACGCATGCGTGATAGCCCGGTTCTGCGGTCCCAAGCAATATAAGCCGGAATCTTTCCACAATACGCGGCCTTGATTTAACCGCTACAAGGGTCGTACCGGAATTCTTCCACATTCCCCCAACGGCATAGGCCGCCGGGCCCGCTGAATTTCCCTAGATCGTGTCCAAATGCGACACCCACGGCTCGCCAACGTGGAGCCTCCGCGCTATGTGGCGGATTCTTAAGGGGTATTCCAGCTTCCATCAATCAGGAAAACCGACATTCTGCCTATACCAAGCCACAGCCCCCAGCAGCCCCAGCTGCCCATGCTCCACCCGCCATACCGGCACCCGTTCCAGCTGCTCGGTCATCACGCCCTTGTTGAGGTACCGCTGCAGGAAGCGCCCGTCGTGCAGGAACTGCGGAATGTGCGCGGTCACGCCGCCCGCCAGATACACGACCCGGGCGCCGAAGATGATCGCCAGATCGCCGACCACGCTGCCCAGCCACCCACAGAACGTCTCCAGCGTTTCCCTTGCCAACGCATCCGATTCCGCGGCCGCGACCAGCGCGCCGGCATCCGCATGCACCGGCGTCGCGTCGCGGAGTTCGCACAGGCACCGGTACAGATTCATCAGGCCAGGCCCAGACAGTACGTGCTCGTTGTGCAAGTACGGCCGGTCCTTCAGCAACCGGCGGACGATATCCAGCTCCAGCGCATTGCCGGCCGCCAGCGACGCCTGGCCGACTTCCGTCGGCAACACCCGTGGCGGCTGGCCTTCGATCCAGACCGCAGCCCCCAGCCCGGTGCCCGGGCCGATCACCAGCGCCGGCGACGACGTTCCAGATGCCATCAGCGGTGTCAGCGGCGACAGCGTGTCCGGCGCGAGCGTCGGCACCGCATTGGCCACGGCTTCGAAATCGTTGATCAGTTGTACCCAGGCCAGGCCGGCACCCACGCGCGTCTGTTCCACCGACACCGCCCACGGCAGGTTCGAATTGATCAGACGGTCGCCCTCCAGCACACCGGCGATGGCCACGACCGCGCCATGGCACGGCGTGCCGGCCGCATAGTCGTGGAGGATGGAGGCGAGATCCGGATGCTCAGCGCAGGCGTAGCGACGGTAATCGTGGATGTCGTTGCTGCCGTCGGCGTCGATCCAGCCGAGGCGGGCATACGTGCCGCCCACGTCGGCGACGATGATGCGTGCACGCGAAACATCCTGCGGGTGTGCTGCGGGAACGCCTGTCGGCACCTTGTCCATCGTTACCGTGCCTGCCATGCGGATGCCACGCTGCCCAATGCCTGAATTGCGCGACAAGGATAACGTGTCGTTGCCCGATCGTGGCGCGGGCCGACCGCAGACGGCGCGCAGCTCACCCTACGGAAAGGTACGTCCACGGGTCATGGCGTATCATGCGGGCATGTCCCGGTTCGCCCCCCTGCTCCGTGCCCTGCTCTGCCTGGCGTTGCTGCTCAACGGCACGGCGTACGCGCATGCCGCCACGCGCATGGCGATGGGCGACGTGGCGGCCGCCGTCCAGGCTGCCGAGGACACGCCACCGTGCCACGAGGGCATGGACATGGCGATGCCGGTGGACGGCGACGCTTCTTCCGGTCACCACGACGCCGACGCCGGCCTGCCCGATTGCTGCAAGGCAGGGAGCTGCGACGGCTTCTGTGCCCAGCACGCGCCTGCACTGACCTGGCTGACCCCGCTCGGGGCATTGCCGTATCCGCAGGCAGAAGCTCCCGCCTACCGTGCCGATGCCCACGCATCCGTACGCCTGTCGCACCGTCACCGACCTCCCATCCTGGCGGCCTGACGCCGCATTCCCGCGGCTTTCCGCAGGGCCGGTGGCGCGTGTCGCGCGCCGGATCCACGACCACGACGGACGCCACCGCCACAGCGGTCGGTCGCGCCGACGATGCACAGGATGCTTGCAATGAATCACGATGAATCCACACCGGGACGCCTGGGCGCGTTCCGACCCACACGCCGCCAGTTCGTCACCGGCCTGGCGACCGGCAGCGTCGCGCTGGGCCTCGGCCTGGCGCGCATGCCCGCCTCGGCCGGCACGCCCGCACGTCGCGGCGGTGCGGCGCTCGTCACCGGTACCGACTTCGCGCTGAGCATCGGCGCGATGCCGGTCGACATCACCGGCCGCATGCGGCCCGCGATCACCGTCAACAACAGCCTGCCCGCCCCCACGCTGCGCTGGCGCGAAGGCGATACCGTTACCGTGCGCGTCAGCAACCGCCTGCGCGACATGACCTCGATCCACTGGCACGGCATCCTGCTGCCGTCGAACATGGACGGCGTGCCGGGCCTGAGCTTCAACGGCATCGCGCCGGGCGAAACGTTCCAGTACCGCTTCCAGCTGAAGCAGTCCGGCACCTACTGGTACCACAGCCATTCGCTGTTCCAGGAACAGGCCGGCCTTTACGGCGCGTTGATCATCGACCCGCGCGATCCGCCGCCCTACCACCACGACCGCGAACACGTCGTGCTGCTCTCGGACTGGACGGACCTGGATCCGGCTGCCCTGTACCGGCGCATGAAGAAGATGCCGGAGCACGACAACTACTACCAGCGCACGCTGGTGGATTTTGTGCGCGACGCTAAGCGCGACGGACTGGCGGAGACGGTAGAGGATCGCGGTATGTGGGGGCGCATGCGGATGACGCCCACCGACATCTCCGACATCAACGCGCACACCTATACCTATCTGGTGAATGGTGCGGCGCCTGCCGGCAACTGGACCGGCCTGTTCAAGCCGGGCGAGAAGGTACTGCTGCGCTTCATCAACGGCAGCGCGATGACCTACTTCGATGTCCGCATCCCGGGCCTGAAGATGACCGTCGTCGCTGCCGACGGCCAGTACATCCATCCGGTGAGCGTGGACGAGTTCCGCATCGCGGTGGCGGAAACGTTCGACGTGATCGTCGAACCGAAGGGCCAGGACGCCTTCACCATCTTCGCGCAGGACATGGGCCGCACCGGCCATGCACGCGGCACGCTGGCCGTCCGCGACGGGCTGGAGGCGCCGATTCCGTCGCGCGATCCACGTCCGCTGCTGACGATGGCCGACATGGGCCACGACATGGGCGGCCATGGCACGCAGAAAGGCATGGAAGGCGGCTGCGGCGCGAACATGGGCGCGATGGACCACAGCGCACACGGCGCAACGTCGAACGCGCCGAATCATCCCGCCAGCGAAGCGGGCAACCCGCTGGTCGACATGCAGTCCTCCGCAAGCGAACCGAAACTCGACGATCCCGGCATCGGCCTGCGCGACAACGGACGCCAGGTGCTGACCTACGGCGCGATGCGCAGCCTCTTCGACGATCCGGATGGCCGTGACCCGGGCCGCACCGTGGAGCTGCATCTCACCGGCCACATGGAGAAGTTCGCCTGGTCGTTCGATGGCATCCCGTTCGCCAGTGCCGACCCGCTGCGACTCAAGTACGGCGAGCGCATGCGCATCGTGCTGGTCAACGACACGATGATGCAGCACCCCATCCACCTGCACGGCGTCTGGAGCGACCTGGAGGATGCGGACGGCGCATTCCAGCTGCGCAAGCACACCATCGACATGCCGCCCGGCACGCGGCGCAGCTATCGCGTCCGCGCCGATGCGCTGGGACGGTGGGCCTTCCACTGCCACCTGCTGTACCACATGGAAGCCGGGATGATGCGCGAAGTGAGGATCGAGGCATGAAGACCTTCCTCATCCCTGCCCCGCTCCGCCTCGCCTCCGTCGTTGCCGTCATGCTGGGCGTGGCGGCGCCTGCCATGGCGCAGCATCACGACCATTCACAGCCTGCGACGCAGGAGACACCGAAGCAGGACGATCACGCGCATCACGATCACGGCGCCATGTCCCAGGCAGCATCGGCGGCGATCACCGCTGCGCCGCGCGAACCGGTTCCCGCGATCACTGCGGACGACATGGCCGCTGCGTTTCCCGCCATCGACCACCACGCCATGCAGCATGCGCCGGCGTTCAACCACAAGGTGACCTTCAACCGGCTGGAAGCCTGGGATGCGGACGAAGGCACCGGCCAGGCCTGGGAAGGCAGCGCGTGGTTCGGCACCGATACCGACCGCCTGTGGCTGCGCAGCGAGGGCGAGCGCATGGGAGGCCACACCGAGAGTGCCGATCTGGAAGTGCTGTACGGCCGCAGCGTCTCGCCGTGGTGGGACGTGGTGGCCGGCGTGAAGCACGACTTCAAGCCCGGCGATGCGCGCAGCTGGGCAGCGTTCGGCGTGCAGGGCATGGCACCGTACCGCTTCGAGGTGTCGGCCACGGCCTATGTCGGCGAGGGCGGCCAGCTCGCCGCCAACGTCGAGGCCGAATACACGCTGCGCATCACCAACCGCCTGATCCTGCAGCCGCTGGTGGAAGTGGACATCGCAGCGAAGGATGATCCCGATTACGGCATCGGACGCGGCATCTCCGGCATCGAAGCGGGTCTGCGCCTGCGCTACGAAGTGACGCGCCGTTTCGCGCCCTACATCGGCGTGGTGCACGAACGCGCCGTGGGCGACACCGCCGATCTGCGCCGCGCCGAGGGCGAAGCCACGCGCGATACCCGCGTCGTCGCGGGCGTCCGGGTCTGGTTCTGATGGAGGACTTCATGAATTACCGCACGCCCCTGCCCCGCCTCGCCTCCATCCTGCTGCTCGCCACCACCCTCGCCGCCTGCACGCAGGCGGTGCCGGCGCCGGTGGACAGCGCCCTCGCGGCGACGGCTGCACCAGCAACGCAGCAGAAGACCGCAGTGGCCGCGATGCCGAAGATCATCGTCCATCGCGATGCCTACTGCGGCTGCTGCCATCTGTGGGTCGAACACCTGCGCAAGGAACGCTTCGACGTGGACGACCGTGTGGAGGACGCCATGAGTCCGGTGAAGGAACGACTGGGCATCGTGCCAGAGCATGCGTCCTGCCACACCGCCGAAATCGAGGGCTATGTGGTCGAGGGCCATGTGCCGGCATCGGACGTCCGGCGCCTGCTGCGCGAGAAGCCGGCCATCCGTGGCCTCGTGCTGCCCGGCATGCCGATGGGCTCGCCGGGGATGGAGGTGGAAGGCGTCGACGCACCGGCCTACACCGTGCTGGCACTGCACCGCGACGGCAGCACCACGCCCTACGCCACGCATTCGCCATGAACCGAGGGGGACGGCACGGACGCCGTCCCACCCCTTGACTCTGGAGCGTACTCCAGGGTGCAGACTGCAGGTACTTCGAGGAGTTCCCGCATGAACATCGGCCAATTGTCCCGCCGCACCGGCGTCCCCATCGACACCGTGCGCTACTACGAAAAGCAGTGCTTGCTGCCCCCTCCCACGCGCAGTGCCAGCGGCTACCGGCATTACGAAGCGGACGATGTGCTGCGGCTGAATTTCATCCGCCGCGCGAAGGCGCTCGGCTTCACGCTCGAGGAGATCCGCGAACTGCTGGCCCTCAGCAGCGCCCACGACGGCGACATGGCGGCCATCCGTTCCGCCGCCACCGACAAGCTGGTCGACGTGGAACAACGTCTGGCCGAGCTGACGCGCGTGCGTGACGGGTTGCGCCAGTTGGTCGATGCATGTCCGGGGCATGGCGCGCTGGACCAGTGCCCGATCCTCACGGCGCTGGGAGGCGAGGCATGAGCCCCGCACCGCACACGCATGGCCACCCTCCGGCGGAACACGCGGCGAAACCCGCGTGCTGCAGCGGCCATACCACGGCGCGCGCCGACGACGACACGCACGCCACCGATCCGGTCTGCGGCATGAAGGTCGATCCGCTCACCACCTCGCACCATGCGGAGCATGCAGGCCAGGCCTACCATTTCTGCTCCGCGGGTTGCCGCACGAAGTTCGTCGCCGATCCCGAACGCTATCTGCATCCGGCCGCTGCTGCCGCGGCGGTACCTGCGGGCACGCAGTACACCTGCCCCATGCATCCGGAGATCGTGCAGGACGGCCCGGGCACGTGTCCGCTCTGTGGCATGGCGCTGGAACCCATGCTGCCCTCGCTGGACGAGGAAGAGAATCCGGAGTTGACCGATTTCCGGCGGCGCTTCTGGTGGACGCTGCCCTTCAGCACGGCCACGCTGCTGCTGGCCATGGGCGGCATGTACCTGGACGTCATCCCGCCCACCGTGCGCACCTGGCTGGAATTCGCGCTCAGCACGCCGGTCGTGCTGTGGGCCGCCTGGCCGTTCTTCCAGCGCTGGGCGCAATCGATCCGGCATCGCAGCCCCAACATGTGGACGCTGATCGGTACCGGCGTGGCCGCAGCCTACGGTTACAGCGTGGTCGCCGTGCTGGCGCCGCAGCTGTTCCCGCCCTCGTTCCGCGGCCATGGCCACGTCGGTGTCTACTTCGAAGCGGCGGCGGTGATCGTGTCGCTCACCCTGCTTGGCCAGTTGCTGGAACTGAAGGCGCGCTCGCAGACCTCCGCCGCGATACGCGCCTTGCTGGGCCTCGCGCCGAAGACCGCACGCCGCCTGCGCGACGATGGCGATGAGGAAGACATCGACCTCTCGCACGTGCACGTCGGCGACCGGCTGCGCGTGCGGCCGGGCGAGAAGGTACCGGTGGATGGCGTGGTGCTGGAAGGCCGCACGCATATCGACGAATCCATGCTGACCGGCGAACCGATGCCGGTGGAGCGTGTGCCGGGCGACCGCGTGATCGGCGCCACCCTCAACGGTGCGGGCAGCCTGGTGATACGTGCCGAGAAGGTCGGCAGCGACAGCGTGCTTGCCCAGATCGTGCAGCTGGTCGCGCAGGCGCAGCGCACCCGCGCACCGATGCAGCGGCTGGCAGACCGGGTGTCGTTCTGGTTCGTGCTCGCCGTGCTCGCTGCCGCACTGGCGACGTTGCTGGGCTGGGGTCTGTTCGGCCCGGATCCGTCATGGACGTACGGTGTCCTCAACGCCGTATCGGTGCTGATCATCGCCTGCCCCTGTGCATTGGGGCTGGCCACGCCGATGTCGGTGATGGTGGCGAGCGGGCGTGCGGCACAGGCCGGCGTGCTGTTCCGCGACGCGGAGGCCATCGAAACCCTGCGCAAGGTCGACACCCTGATCGTGGACAAGACCGGCACCCTGACGGAAGGCCGTCCCGCCTTCCAGGCAGTGCATGCGCTGGCCCCGTTCGACGAGAACGCGGCGCTGCGGCTGGCCGCCAGCCTGGATGCCGGCAGCGAGCATCCGTTGGCGCAGGCCGTGGTGCAGGAAGCGCGCCGGCGTGGGCTGGTGCTCGCGTCCGCGCAGGATTTCGAATCCAGCAGCGGCATCGGTGTCCGCGGCATGGTCGACGGCCATCGCGTCGCTTTCGGCAATGCCGTGCTGATGCAGGAAGAAGGTGTATCCCTCGATGCCCTGCGGGAACATGCCGATCGCCTCCGCGAGGAAGGCGGCAGCGTGATGTTCCTTGTGGTCGATGGCACGCCCGCCGGCAGCATCGCGGTGGCCGATCCCATCAAGGCCAGTACGCCAGACGCCCTGCGCGCCTTGCGTGACGGCGGGCTCCGCATCGTCATGGCCACCGGCGATGGCGAGCGCACCGCGCGGGCGGTCGCCGCGCGCCTCGGTATCGACGAAGTCCACGGTGACGTGCGTCCTGCCGACAAGGCCGCCCTGGTGGCGCGTCTGAAGCAGGAGGGCCGCCACGTGGCGATGGCCGGGGATGGCATCAACGATGCGCCTGCCCTCGCGGCAGCGGATGTCGGCATCGCGATGGGCACGGGCACGGACGTGGCGATGTCCAGCGCGCAGGTGACGCTGGTGAAGGGCGACCTGCGCGGCATCGCACGCGCCAAGGCGCTGTCGGAAGCGACGGTACGCAACATGCGGCAGAACCTGGCCTTCGCCTTCGCCTACAACGCATTGGGCGTACCGGTCGCCGCCGGCCTGCTGGGCCTGTTCGGTGGCCCGCTGCTCTCGCCGATGCTGGCGGCACTGGCGATGAGCCTGAGCTCGGCGTCGGTGGTCGGCAATGCACTGCGGCTGCGCCGTGTCCGGCTTCCCGCCGACTGAAACGCACACGGCCACCCGCCGGTGGCCGTGCCGTCACCGGTACCGCGCGTTTACTTGACGGTGACGTAGGTGCCCTTCAAGGCAACGCCGCTCATGATGTTGCCCGCGTAGCATTCGTAGTTGGTAGCGCTGCGGAACTCGTTCTTCTTGAAATAGCTGGTGATGTTGATCACGGCATTCGCCCCGCGATCCTTGGCGCCTTCCTGCAGCGCCTTGAGTGCGGACAGCGCCACCCAGTTGCAGGATTCCACGTCCGATTTTCCCACGCCGTTGGTCTTCTTGTTGGTGACGTCCTCGCCCATCCGCGTCACCACCGCCGGTGTCTTCTCGCCGGCCAGGAAGAAGCGCACGCTGCCGTCGATGCCCGCCGCCTTCGCCTGTGGCGAGTCGATCAGTTCGCGCAACGGAAGCTCGAGGCGCGTGTCGGCAGCGAATGCCTGCGGCACGGCCAGCAGGGTCAGCAGGGATGCAGTCAGAAGTCGTTTCATGGTCAGGCTCCTTCGGGGGAAAGGGTGGCGGGGCCACCGTGATGGTCAAGCATGCCGAGGCGGGCGTGGGGAGGCCGTGCAGGCCTGCCGAACGCAGCACCGCCAGTCGTGGCGCATCTCGTCACTGGATCGGTGGCACGTCTTCCTCGGGTCCGATCTCGATCCCGGCCTGCTCGTCTGCGAACAGGATCCGGAAATCGCCGCGGCGCAGCCATGCCGCCGTGTCGGCCGCCAGCGCATCGCTGATCTTGCTCAACGACGAGCAGCCACCCCGGAACAGCGTCATCGTCTGCCGGTAGGGCTGGTACTGCCCTATCAGCTTGCCGTCCTGGAACAGTTCCGCTCGGATCATCGCCCACTTGGGACCGGAGAATCCGCCACCGTCGGCACTGCGCATGTTCATGATGCGGATGCGCAGGGTGCGGCCCGGTAGCGCCTCGATATCCTGGTCTGTCAGTTCCACCAGGCCATGCGAGTAATCGACCAGATGCGCGGGAAGCTCGGCCGTCCAGTCGCATTGCTTCATGAACTCCGGATACCCGGCATAGCCATCGCGCAGTGCGATCCTGGGACTGGTGCGGATCACGTCGTCGGCCATCGCGGATAGTGCGGGCATGGCCAGGCACAGTGCGAAGAGCAGGCGCCATGGACTGCGGATCACGGCGTGGCCACCGGCGCGGCGTCCGCGGCAGCGTCCACCGCGTCCTGCTGGTGGAATACCGGGGAGTTCTGGATGTCGAGCGCAAGGTTGCCGATCCAGCGGTTGTAGTTTCCATGGATCCGCGGCGCACCGCGCTTGATCTCGTAGTTCATCTCCCTGCTGGAGACGTACTCGATCTTGAAGCCGTTGGCGTCGTAGCGCACCGCCACCACGACCTCATGCGTGCGTGGCGCGTAGCGCAACGTCACCCGGCCGGGTTCGCTGTCCACGACGGCCCAGCCACGTGTCTTGCCCGCGTGGATGATGGCCGCCTTGATGCGTGCCGCACTCGGCGGAATGCCGTTGGTGGACTCCACCCGCTCGTACGCCGGCACGACCATCGGATCCTGCTTGCCGGCCATCGCCGGCAGGCTGACTGCTGACAGCACGAGCGCCAACAGCAACGAAACGGAACGCTTCTTCATCTATCCCCCTGTGGATGTCTGACGTCAGTCTTTCCAACGCTTGAAGATCAGCGACGTGTTGATGCCGCCGAAAGCGAAGTTGTTGTTCATCACGTAGTCGGTCTGCAGTTCGCGGCCTTCGCCGATGATGTAGTCCAGATCCGCGCAGCGGGGATCGCGCTCCTCCAGGTTGAGCGTGGGGGCGAACCAGCCCTCGCGCATCATCTCCAGCGTGATCCAGGCCTCGTAGGCGCCGCATGCCCCGAGCGTGTGGCCGACGTAGCTCTTCAGCGAACTGATCGGCATGCGGCTGCCGAACACTGCCGCCGTGGCCGTGGTCTCGGCGATGTCGCCATGGTCGGTGGCCGTACCGTGCGCGTTGACGTAACCGATCGCGTCCGGCTCGAGCCCTGCATCTTCCAGCGCCAGGCGCATGGCTTGCGCCATCGTGTCCGCGCTGGGCTGGGTGACATGCTGGCCGTCGCTGTTGGTGCCATAGCCGACGACTTCGGCCAGGATGGTCGCGCCGCGCGCCTGCGCGTGCTCCAGGTCCTCCAGCACCAGCGTGCAGGCGCCCTCGCCCAGCACCAGGCCATCGCGGTTGGCATCGAACGGACGCGGCGTCCGCTCGGGCTCATGGTTGCGTACGCTGGTGGCGAACAACGTATCGAACACCGCTGCCGCCGTGGCATCCAGTTGCTCCGCGCCACCGCCGATCATCGCGACCTGTTTGCCGCTGCGCACGGCTTCGTATGCACAGCCCACGCCCTGGCTGCCGGACGTGCAGGCGCTGGACGTGGTGTAGACGCGGCCGGTCAATCCGAAGAACACCCCGATGTTCACCGGCGCGGTGTGGCTCATCATCTTCAGGTAGGTCGTCGCGTTGATGCCTTCGGTGGTGTACGCATTGAGCATGCGGCCGAAGTCGCCGATGGCTTCGTGGCTTCCCGCGGAGGAGCCGTACGAGACGCCCACCTTCCCGCTTTTCAGGACGGGGTGGCCGAGCAGACCCGCCTGCTCCAGCGCCATCTCGGTGGCGCGCACGGCCATCACGGCCACCCGGCCCATGCTGCGCGTGGTCTTGCGGTTGTAGTGGGCAGGCAACTCGAACGGTTCGGCGGGCGCGGCCAGTCGCGTGTTGAGGCCTTCGTACTTGTCCCAGTCCTGCATGTGGCGCACGGCGTTGCGGCATTCGCGCAGGCGCAGGTGCACGCTGGCCCAATCGTGGCCGAGCGGGCTGATCGTGCCAGCGCCGGTAACTACAACGCGTCGATCGCTGCGACTCATCCGACCAGCCCTCCATTGACCGAGATCACCTGCCGGGTGACGTACGACGCCTGTGGCGACATCAGGAACGCCACCACGGCGGCGACTTCCTCCGGCCGCCCGACGCGCTTCATGGGGATCATTTTCAACGCTTCATCCACCACCTCGCCACTCACCATCTCGGTGTCGATCAGGCCCGGCGCCACGCAGTTGACGGTGATCTCGCGGCTGGCCAGCTCCAGTGCCAGCGCCTTGGTGGCGCCGATGATGCCGGCCTTGGCCGCGCTGTAGTTGACCTGGCCACGATTGCCGACCAGGCCGGACACCGACGAGAGCGTCACGATGCGCCCCGGCTTGCGTCGGCGCACCATCGGCATGACCAGCGGGTTGAGCACGTTGTAGAAACCATCGAGGTTGGTGCGCAACACGGCATCCCAGTCGTCGCCGCTCATCGCCGGGAACGCGGTGTCGCGCGCGATGCCGGCGTTGCAGACGACGCCATGGTAGGCGCCGTGCCCTCCGATGTCGGCTTCCAGTGCCTCCGCGGCGGCGCTGCGGTCGGCCACGTCGAACGCCAGCACGCGGGCTCCGCGGCCCAGGTCGCGGATCTGGCCAGCGACAGCCTCGGCTTCTTCCACCCGGCTGCGGCAATGCACGACGATGTCGAAACCATCCTGTGCAAGACGCAACGCGACGGCCCGGCCGATGCCCCGGCTCCCGCCGGTGACCAGAACGGTGCGCTCCCCGGGCGTGCTGTCGCCGGTGGTGGTGTCTCCCCTCATTGCTGCGTCGTCTCCAGATAGGCCATCGCGTCCGGCGGTTCGAACACGGACACGTTGGCAGTTGCCAGTTCTTCGCCGTCCCCCAGGATGCGGCAGCTGAACATTCCAAGCCCATTGTCGCCTAGCAGCTCGCGCGTTGCCTCTACCCGAAGCAATGCGCCCGTGCGGAACCACGAAACCCGGCTTTCGTAGCGGCGCGTGCCCAACAGGAAGCCGATCGACGGCTCGCGGCCGGAGGCGCGGGCGTGGCAGCCCGCCCAAGCGGCGATGGCCTGCGCCATGTATTCGACCCCCACCCAGGCGGGGACGCCTTCCGCATGGCAGAACGGTCCTTCATCGGGCACGCGCACCTCCGCAGCCACGCTGTCTTCGCCCCAGGCAACGAGGCGATCGACCAGCCGCATCGTTCCCCGGTGCGGCACCACACGTTCGATGTCGTACAACTCACCCATTCACTCAGCTCCGAATACCAGCACCGCATTGCTGCCACCGAATGCGAACGACTGGCTCAGCACATGGCGCAGCGGGCCGTCGGCAGTGCTTCCGGGCCGCGCGAAGGACAAGGGCGGCAAGGCCGGATCCGGCACGCCATCCCACCAGTGCGGTGGCAACCGGCGCTGCGGGTTGTCGACCATTGCAAGCCAGCACAGGCCGGCTTCGACGGCACCCGCGGCGCCGAGCGTGTGGCCCGTCAGGGGCTTGGTGGAGCTCACCGGCACCTCGGACCCCAGTGCAGACGCCACCGCGCGGCTTTCCATCGCATCGTTCTGCGGCGTGGCCGTGCCGTGCAGGTTCACGTAGTCGATCTGCCCCGGCGACAGTTTGGCCCGCGCGAGCGCCTGGCCAATGGCGTCGATGGCGCCGATGCCCTGCGGCTCGGGCGCGGAGATGTGGTGGGCGTCTGAGGTTTCACCCCACCCCGCCAGCCGCACCGGCCCGGGCGAGCGTGTCATCAGGAAAAGGGCGGCACCCTCGCCGATGTTGATGCCGTGGCGGTGCGCCGAGAACGGATTGCATCGCTCGGGCGACACCGATTCCAGCGCCATGAAGCCGCGCACCGTGAACTGGCACAGTGAATCCGCGCCACCCGTGATGACGGCGTCCACCAGCCCGGCACGCAGCAGCCGTGCCGCGGACGCCATTGCCTTGGCGCTGGACGAACACGCGGTGGAGATCGTCCAGGCCGGTCCGCGCGCACCCGATTCGGCTGCGAGAAAACGCGAAGGCGCACCGATCTCCTGTTGCACGTAGTGGAACCCCTCGGGCCACTGCTGATGGCGATGCCAATGCACCATCGCCTGCTCCGCCTCGCCTATGCCCGAGGTGCTGGTGCCGACCACGATGGCCACGCGTGCAGGCCCATGGCGTTCGATCGCCTGCTGCACCTGGTCGTGGATCTGCAGGTAGGCGGCGCGCAGCAGTGCGTTGTTCCGCCCGCGGAGCTGCACCGGATGGTGGTCGAGCGCGGGCAGCGCGGTGGTCACCGTACCCATCGCGAGGCGATGGCCAGGCACCAGGGTGTCGTTCTGTGCCACGCCCGAGGGAGCATCGTCGCGAAACAAGGCATCGCGCACCGACGCCTTGTCTGCGCCGAGTGCGCATACCAGCCCGAGATCGTTCAGAAAGATCGCGTCGCCGCTCACGGGATCGGGGCTCCGCCGGCCGTCGATTCAATCGTCAGATGATAGCCGTCCGCCTTGTTGTGGACCCGCAACGTGGTCGCATCCACGCGCTCCCGCACCAGCCATGCGTGGCCATCCTTGCGCAGTTCGCGCTTGTCGCCGGACTCGACCAGTTCCCAGCCCACGGGCAAGGCGGCGCGCACGGCGTCCGCGGGCCACAGGCTGAACTGCACGTCGTCGAGCACGCGTTCACCCCGCACCGCCGCAGGCAGCCACGCCGCACGTTCTTCGGACAAGGTCGTGCCGTCCCATTGCAGGCGGACGCCGGTACGGCCCATGGCCTGCACGGCCAAACGCACGGCGTCGGCGTCGACTTCCAGCAATGCGTCGAGCTCCCGCACGTGTTCGCCGAAACGGAACACGAGGCGTTGCTGCAACGCGACCTGCTGGCCCAGCGCTGCCGGTGCCAGGCGCAGCGAAGGCAGCTCGACCGCAGGCGATGCCGGACGCGTGGCGCACGCGGCCAGCAACAGTCCCGTCAGCAAGCAAGCGATCAGCCGGTGCACAGCTGCTCCAGGACGTGCAGGCGACGCTGCGTGTCGGCCACATAGGGGTTCTTCCTGTCCCACGCGTAGCCCGCGAGGATCGAACAGATCATCCGGCGGATGTCAGGCTGTGCATCGGGGTGGAAGATGATGCGTTGGAAACCACCGGCGTACCAGGACTCCACGAAACGCCGGAAGGTCTGCACGCCGCCCCGCAGCGGCACGGAAAAATCCGCTTCCCAGTCCACGGTTTCGCCCGCGTAATGGCGGGCCAGGCACTCGCTGGCCAGCTGCGCCGACTTGAACGCGATGGTGACGCCCGACGAGAACACCGGATCGAGGAACTCGCCCGCATTGCCCAACAGCGCATAGCCCGGGCCCCACAGCGACGATACGTTCGCCGAGTAACCGGTGATCTGGCGCACCGGCAGCACCGCCCACTCGGCATTCTTCAGCAGGCGGGTCAGGTTCGGATCCTCGCCGACGATGGCCTGCAGGCGTTCGAGCTCGGTGCCCTGGTAGCGGTTGAGGAAGTCCATCTCCGCCACCACGCCCAGCGAGCAGCAACCATTGGAGAACGGGATCGTCCAGTACCAGACGTCCACGTGTTCGGGATGCGTGGTGATCAGGATCTTGTTGCGGTCGAACCCGGCGTCATGCGCGATATGGTCGCGCACATGGGTGAAGATCGCCCCGCGCACCGGGAAGTTGGAAGGCGACTCCAGCTTCAGCAGACGCGGCAGCAGGCGCCCGAAGCCACTGGCATCCAGCATGAAATCCGCTTCGATGACGTACTCCTCGCCTTCCGGCGAACGCACGGTCACGCGCGGCGTCTCGCCCGGCTCGGCGGAAAGCACTTCATGGCGGTAACGCACTTCCGCCCCCATACGCTCGGCGCCCTTGGCCAGCACGTGGTCGAAATCGGCGCGTTGCACCTGGTAGGTGGTGCCCCATCCCGGCGAGAACTTGTCGCGGAAATCGAACTCCGTGGTGCGCTCGCCACGCACGAACGCCGCACCATTCTTGTACTGGAAGCCGGCTTCCACCACGTCCTGCAGCAGACCGGCCGCCTCGATGTACTCCATGCTCTGCGGCAGCAGGCTTTCGCCGATCGAGAAGCGCGGGAACTGCTCGCGCTCGACGATCAGGACCTTGCGCCCCTGCTGGCGCAGCATCGCCGCGGCGACGGAGCCCGCGGGGCCCGCGCCGATGATGAGGATTTCCGTGCGTTCCGTCTTCATGCAGAGGTGTTTCCGTTCGAGGGGGGAGATTCCGGCGGAGGCCGGAACAGGGGGGAAAGCAGCCATACCAGGCCGATGCCGAACAACAGCGTGAGACCGAACGCGCGCAGCGCCGGGGTTGCCGACAGGCCCAGCAGGCCGAACGAGAGCCACGTACTGGCCGCGCCCACGCAGACCGCGAGCCATGCACTCGCGTCGCCGCGGTGCTCGACCAGGAAGATGCCGTAGTCGATCCCCATGCCCAGCAGCAACATCAGCGCCAGCACGTTGAACAACTGCAGCGGCTGGCCCAGCCAGCCCAGCAGCGCGACCGTCAGCAGGCCGGCCAGCAAGGTCGGCGTGATCACGCGCCACGCCTGCCCGCGGTAGCGGATCGCCAGCACGGCGAACACCACGCCCACGCCCGCCAGCAGCAGGCCGGTCATCATCCGCCGGTAGTGCGTGAGCAGGCGCGAGATGTCGGCGGTGCGATTGACCCAACGCACGCCGTCCAGCCCCGCCACCTGCGCGGCAAAGGTGTCCAGCGCATCCTGGCGGGACAGATCGTTCACCATCACCACCGATGCCACGCCCTGCCCCACCTGCCCGAGCCACAGATGCCGCACCGGCAGGGAAGCGGGCGACGCGAGGAAAGCGTCCATGTCGATGGAGGCGGCAGCGAACTCCCCACGCGCCACGGTCTCGCCGGTTACGTCCGACAGCCGCGCCAGCACGTCGCGCTCCACGCGTGCCGTCAACGCGGCATCCTCGTCCTGCCGACGCTGCGACGGCAGCCAATCGCTCAATGCACGGTGGCCACCGACCAGGCCTTGCTGCTCCACCTGGCGCAGCCGGGCGGTGAGGTGTTCTTCGCGCTGCAGCACCTGCTCGGCATCGCGCCCCTGGACCAGGAAGAACTGCGCCGGGCTTGGCATTCCCAGCAATCGCCCTACTTCGCGCTGCTGCGCGATCAGTGCCGGCGGCGATGATTGCAGGCCGCGCAGGTCATCGTTGGCTCGCAGCTTGATCAGGCCGGGTACCGCGACCAGCAGCACTGCGGCCGCCAGCACGCCAAAGGCACGACGGCTGGCCAATCTCGGCCATCGCGCGAGCGTGCCGCCCAGCCAGCGCGAGAATGCGGTGGTGCCCATGCGCCCCCCATCCAGCCAGGGAAACCCGAGGATCACCGTCAGGAATGCGGCCGTCAGCCCGACCACCGAGAACAGCGCCATCTGCCGCAGCCCGGGGAACGGCGCGAGCCCCAGCGCCAGGTAGGCCATGGCACTGGTCAGCAAGGCCAGCCACAAGCCCGGCAGCAGGTGCCGCAGCAATGACCAGCGACGCTCGGCGGCCACGCCCTGGCGCGAGGCGAACCAGTGGATGCCGTAGTCCTCCGCGACGCCCACCAGACTGGCGCCGAAGATCAACGTCAGCAGATGGATCTTCCCGAACACCAGGACGGTGACGGTCAACGCCACCGCGCAACCGACCAGCAACGACAGCGCCACCAGCAGCAGCGGACGCAGCGAACGGAATGCCAGCCAGACCAGCAGCAATACCGCCGCCAGTGACCCCCAGCCGATGGTGTTGACCTCGCGGCTGGCCTGCACGGCCGCGGATTCCGCGTGCAGCGGCACGCCCGCCTTCAGCACCTGTATCCCGGGCGCGGCGGTGGTCGCCGCGGACGCCGCGCCATCCAGCAGATCCTGCAACCGGCGTTCCCCGTCGAGCTTGAACGCGGATTCGCGCAGGGTGAACTGCAGCACGGCCCAGTGACGTCCTTCCGCCTGCAGCAGGCCATCGCCATCCAGTGCCAGGCCCGTGGAAGCGGCCTGCGCCTGCCACCAGTGCGGCCACAAGCCCAGTGGATCACTGCGCCACTCGGTCAGGCGGGGCGCCCCCATCGGCCCATACAGGGCGGCGAGCGCGGACTCGGCCAGGGCATCAGCGGGCGTCTGCGCGAGCGCCTGCCGTTGCGCCTGTGTCAGCAGGCGGTCGCGATGCGGCGCGAAGAAAGTCCGCGCCTGCGCGAACCAGTCTTCCGGCGAGGCGTCCTTGACCAGCAACCCAGATGCCGTTGTGCCGGGAGACGACTGCACGAATGCATGAAAAGCTGCGCGCGCCCTCAACGCCCCTTCCGGCGTATCCGCACCCAGCATCACCACCACGTCGCGCGAACTGTTCCCGGCGATGCGCCGCGTGGCATCGGCGATCGCCGGGTCTCCGGCGTCCTGGGGCAACAACGCCAGCACATCGCTGTCGATCCCCGGTGCCTGCCAGAACCGCCACTGGTGCCAGGCCACGGCCGCCAGCACCAGCAACCATGCAAGCGCCAGCCAACGCCAGCCCCGCAGCGGATGAAGGGACGGCTCACTCAAACCGGGCCACCTCGTCGCGCGACAGGGTGGCCGGTGTTTCGCTCATCGCGCTGAAGCGCAGGTGGGTGACGTCGCCATTGGCTTCATGCAATTCGACCTCGCGCACGTAACGGTCGCCGGACAGGCGCACGGACGTGAACGCCTGCGCCAGCTGCCGTGAACGCGGCGCCAGCGTCATCCGCCACCCCTTGCCGGCTGCAGGCTCGGTTTTCACGTCAAAGGTCGACGTCAATGCCTTCATGTCGCCACTCATCAGCGCGAACATCATCGCATTGACGCTGCGAAGTCCCGGCTGCTGGCGTGCGTCCACTTCCACCCGCCGGCCGCCGTCGCGCTGCCGGCTGAGGATGCGGTCCTGCGTGATCACGATTTCGGAGGGAAACGGCGCGACCGTGGTCCAGACCACGCCCTTGCCACGCGCAAGCAGGAAACGACCGCTGGAACGCAACGGATTCCTGAAGCCAGCGACCTGCTTCTCCTGCGCGAACTCGCCGCGCAGCAGCGGCACCTGCGCGACCTGCCCTTGCACCTGCGCCAGCGGATCGGCTGCTGCTGCCGGCAGGATGCTCCCACCCGCCGCGACGGCCAGCAGGAACGCGGACAGGAATCCGCGGATCGTCTTCATGGCGCCTCCACTCCCAACCGCTGCCACAGGACAGGCGGGCACAGATACAGCATCTCGCCTGAAGCCGCGTCGACCGCGACCTGGATGGTGTGTGCGCGCGTCATCACCTCGCCGCTGGCGGCATCGCGGATCTCGTAGTCCAGCTTCAACCGGTTCTCCCACTCGCTGATGCGCGCGGCCACCACCAGCGGCTGCGCGTACCGCAGTGGCCGGATGTACTTCACGCGCGTGTCGACGATGGGCCAGAGATAGCCCGACACCTGCATCTGCGGGTAGTCGTAGTCCAGCCGCTGCAGCAACGCGCACCGGGCGATCTCCAGATACTTGAAGTAGTGCCCGTGCCAGACCACCTGCATGGCATCGCAGTCATGGAAGGCCGGGCTCAGCGCGACTTCGATGGCCAGATGATCGCGCTGCTCAACCGGCATAGACGTTCCACCGCTCTTCGCGGATGTCGGCCAGCAACTGGCGAAGCTCGCCATCCAGTGCCCGGTCCTCTTCCACCAGCGGAATGCGCGCGCGCAGGTCGGCGTACATCGCGGCAGGACCATCGCGCAGCGTCGACTGCAGGCCCACGCGTTCGCGCAGTTCGAGAGCCTGGCGTGCCGACACCAGCATCCCCGCCATCACCTGCTCGGTCAGCTCGATCACGCGCAGGCAGTCCCGCGCGGCGATCGTGCCCATGCTGACCTTGTCCTGGTTGTGGCATTCGGTCGAGCGCGAGAAGACCGAGGCCGGCATGGTCAGCTTCAGCGCTTCGGCCGTCCACGCCGAAACGCTGATCTGCAACGCCTTCAGGCCATGATTGATGGCGGCGCGCGGCCCCGTCGCACCGGACAGGTTGGCGGGCAACCCATGGTTGTAGCGGGCGTCGACGATCAGCGCCAGTTGGCGATCCAGCAGGTCGGCCACGTTGGCCACGGCGTTCTTCAACGAATCCATCGCGAAGGCGATGTGGCCGCCGTAGAAGTGGCCGCCGTGCAGGATCTGCTCGCGGTCCGGGTCGATCAGCGGATTGTCGTTCGCACTGTTGAGTTCGGTCTCGATCAGCTGGCGGAAGAACGGGAGCGCGTCCTCCAGCACGCCGATCACGTGCGGCGCGCAGCGCAGCGAATACCGGTCCTGCAGCCGCTGTTCGTTGCGCGGAGGACGGTCGCTGTGCAGGTCCTCGCGCAGGCGCTGGGCCACCCGCGACTGGCCCGGGTGCGGTTTGGCCGCGAACAGCACCGCATCGAAATGGTGCGCGTTGCCGTTGCTTGCCAGAACGTTGAACGCAGTCAGCCGGGTGGCGAGCCGCGACAGGTACTCGGCGCGATGGAACGCGAGACACGCCAGCGCCGTCATCACCGCGGTGCCGTTCATGATCGCCAGGCCCTCCTTCGGGCGCAGCGTGAGCGGCCTGAGGCCGATCTCGGCCAATACCTCGACGGCCGGTCTGCGCCGGCCGGCATGCATCACCTCGCGCTCGCCGCAGAGCACCGCCGCCACGTACGACAGGGGCGTCAGGTCTCCACTCGCGCCCACCGATCCTTCCGCGGGAATCAGCGGCAGTACGTCGTGGCGCAACAACGCTTCCAGACCTTGCAGCAACGGCAGGCTGACCCCGGACATCCCGCGCACCAGCGACGCCAGGCGCGCCGCGAGCACTGCGCGCGTTTCGGTTTCATCGAGGAAACGGCCGAGACCGCACCCGTGGTAGGTGTACAGATGGTGCGGCAGTTCCGCGACCAGCGCCGGCGGAATGTTCACCGTGCAGGAATCGCCATACCCGGTGGTGACGCCATAGATGACGCCGTCCTCGTCCAGCAGCCGATCCAGGAAATCCGCGCCGCGCGTGATCCGCGCGCGGAATTCCGCGTCGTCCGACAGCGCGGCCGGTACTTGCCGCCGTGCGAGCGCCACGACATCCTCGATGCGAAGAGGGGCATCACCGAAGACCGGGGACACGGATTCATTCATTGCGGGCGTCATGCGTTACCTGATCCCAGAAGGGGTAGAAGTTGAACCAGTCATAGGGAGAAAGGCGGACCTGCCGTTCCATCCACGCCGCGAACTGCGCAGCGTAGCCGGCCAGGGCGGCATCGCGCGAGCCACGTGGCAGTTCGATGCGTTCAGCAAAGGCTTCCAGACGCACGCGGTAGCCATCACCATCATGCGTGCAGGCCATCGTGAACACGGGACACTTCAGCGCAGCGCCCAGCACGTAGGCCCCGATGGGAAACGGTGCTGCATGCCCGAGGAACGATGCCGTCACGCTGCGGCCGCCGCGCAGCGGCACCCGGTCGCCCGCGATGGCAACGAACTCGCCGCGCGCCACGCGCTCGGCCAGCTTCACCGCATCGGCAGGTCCCAGGTCGGTGACCTGCAGCAGTTCGACCCGACTGCCGGCATCCAGGCGACGGATCAGCCGGTTGAAGCGCTCGGCATGCGCGGTGTGCACCAGCGCGGTCAGGCGAAACCCGGGCACCTGGTCGGCCATGATCTGGCACAGCTCCAGGCAGCCCAGGTGCGCGGTGACGATCAAGCCACCCTCGCCCGCCTTCACGCGGGCCAGCACATCCTTCCGCTCCATCCGCACCCGTTCCACCGGGTAGCGTTGGCCCAGCGCCAGGATCTTGTCGAGCAGGGTTTCGGCGAACATCGCGAAGTGATGCAGGCTCTGCCACATGCCCGGCCGCCGGGGCGGCATGGCCTGGTACGCATGCGCCCGCTGCAGGTATTGCAGCGACGCGCGGCGCGCCGTGCCGTTGGCGAGCCAGTGGATGAACACCACCGGATACACGCAGAGACGGAACGGCCAGCGCCCCAGCCAGCGATGTACCGCACACAGCAGCAGGATGCCGCGCACGGACGTGGATTCGCCGATCTCGGCCCAGTGCTGACCGCGCTCGCTCATGCGGCCCTGTCCACGGCGCGGCGCGCCAGAAGGCGCGGCAGGCGGCGCACCATGCCGAAGAATAGCCGTGCATGCATGCGGCTGATGCGCACGTTGTCGCGCCACACATCGAAATGGGACACGCCATCGAGCGGATAGGTCACCCGGGTGGGCAGGTTGCGCACCCCGACGCTCCGCCAGAACAACCGGACCAGCACTTCCACATCGAAGTCCATGCGACGCCCGATGGTTTCCTCATCGATCAGCTGCAGCACCGGCGGCAGCGGATATACGCGGAACCCGCACATCGAGTCGCGGATGGCAAAGGACAGCGTGTTTATCCAGACCCATACATGGGTGAGGTAGCGGCCATACAGCCGCCCCTTGGGTACGCTGTCGTCGTACAGCGGCACGCCACAGACCACATCGTCTGGATGCGCCCGCGCCATCGTAAGGAAGGCGGGGATATCGGCGGGATCGTGCTGGCCGTCCGCGTCGATCTGCAGGACATGGGTGTGGGCATGGGCGCCGGCCCAACGGAAACCGGCCAATACCGCGCCGCCCTTGCCCTGGTTCTCGGACAACCGCAGCAGGCGCACGCGTGGCGCATGCAATGCCGACAGGCGATCCAGTTCGGCTGCGCAGGCAGCGCTGGAGCCGTCGTCCACCAGCAGGCACGGCACATCCGACGCCAGCACGCCCTCCACCATCGTCGCGATGGCATGCTCGTGATCGAACACCGGGATCACCACCAGGGGACGGAAGGTGGACGACATGGGCGCGGGATCACTCGGCATCGGCGAACACTACGCGACCACTCGCATGCGGCCCGTGCACGGAGGTGTATCGGAACACCAGCGTGACGCGCTCCGGGAGCCATTCGAGATCAAGCCGGACCACATCCCCCGGCCGGGCGACACGCTGGAATTTCAGCGCCTCCATGCGCAGGAAATGTCGTGGCACTGCGAACACATCGCGCGCCAGCTGCACCGCCCAGTCCAGCTGTGCGACGCCCGGCAGGATGGCGGCCTGCGGGAAATGTCCGTCGAACACCGCAAGCGAGGCATCGAGCGGCAACTCGACCTTCGCATGCGTGGCGTCCCGCAGGATCCAGCGCGCTGCCGGCCGTTCGGGACGGAACAGCGCCGTCAATCCTGCTTCGGTCACCTTGCCTTGTGCATTCACCGGCAGCGCCGCAACGAAGCGCCAGCGGCGCGGGCGCGTCACGGCGTCCTGATGGCCGGCAAGGTGGCGCGACAGGGTCTGCGAAAGCGCGCGCCGCATCGATGCGTCGTCCGGCACCTGCGCGTCGTCGTTCATTACCACGACCGCCGCCAGCGTGCTGCGTGCGCCTCCCAGCAACAGCACGCGAGCCTCCTTCACCGCAGGATGCGACAGGATCTGCCGCTCCAGCGCGTCCAGCGACACCCTCCGCTCCTCCACCTTGACGATGCGGTCAGCGCGACCCAGCAAGCGGAAGCCGCCGGCGCCATCCGGCTCTGCGCGATCCTGGCTGTGCCACCAGGTGTCTTCATTCAAGTGGGGCGAACGCACCTCCAGCGCGCCGTCCCGTATCCGCCAATCGACTCCCGGGAGCGGCCGCCACGCCGGCTGTTCTTCCCGCCACTGGCGCCATGCAATGCCACCGGTCTCGCTGCTGCCGAGGATTTCCGTGGGAGGCACGCCAAGCAGTTGAGCCGCAGCATGCGCGGCTTCGGCGGGCAGCGCGCCGCCCGAGGAGAACACCGCACGCAGCCGTCCATGCAGCGACGACCACGACAGCTGGGCCGGCAGGCGCTTCAGGTGGGCCGGACTGGCGACCAGTACGGCGTCGTGGTCTTCCATCGCCGCCAGCAGGTCCTCCGGGAAAAACGCGCGCGGCACGATGGCGCGACCGGCGGCCAGCGGCCACAGCACGCGGAACAGCAACCCGTAGATGTGCTGGTGCGACACGGTGCCATGCACCGCCACACCCTCCAGACCCGCGCCCAGCGCGGTTTCCAGCGCCTCGACTTCGGCACAGAACTGGGCAAGGCACTTCTCGATCGCAACGGGTTCGCCGGTGCTGCCCGAGGTGTATACGGTCAGGCGCGTGGTCCTGGCGTCCAGGGGAGAAAGCAGGGTCTCGCCCTCGTCATCATCGGCGCATGTCAGGGATGCATCCGGCCAGTCGCCTGCGAACCCGTCCACGCGGCTCCGCAATCGTGCCTGCGTGCCGGCCAGTGCATCGCCCGGCAGCACCACCGTCTTGCCGGCGTGCCATGCACCGTACAAGGCGCCGGCGAAGCGTGCGGCATCGTCGAAATGAAGCGCCCAGGTCGTGCCGGCCCGGGCCTGGAAGCTCGCATGCCAGCGCAGCACGTCGCGATGGAAATGTACGTGATCACGGGCCTCCCGGCCCGCCACCATGAAGGCACGGGCAGGCACCGGCTGCACGGCGACGTCCGTCAGGCTGCGCCACTCAGCCATGCCGATGGTTCGCCTTCACGCGCTGGCGCACCAGCCACTCGCCGCCGAACAACAGCCCGATCAGACCGTAGGCGATGAGTCCGTTGTACAGCGCCCATGCGCGGTCGGACATCCACAACGCGGTGACCAGCGCCGCCGTGCCGTTGAACACGAAGAAGCCGCACCATATCTGCGTCACCCGGCGCGTGTACGCCACCCCTGCAGGCGGCAGCTCCGGCTCCGTCAGCCGGGCGATGCGCTCCACCGCCGATGGCGGGAATACGAGGCTGGCACCGAACACGAGCAGCATCACTGCATTGATCAGCGCCGGATAGAGTTTCAACGGCAGCGCCTGGTTGAAGACCGTGGCCAGCCCCGCGAGGACCGCGGCCCCCGCCGCAGCGGCCAGCCACACTGCCTGACGGGCGGCGGCGGCGCGAAGCAAGGCCAGCACCAGCAGCAGGACGGCCAGCCATCGTGGCTCGAAGCGGCCCATGGCCCAGTACACCACCAGCGGGTACGCCACGGACAACGCCACGAAGATGATCGCGCCGATGCGGGACACGCGGAGGCGGCCTGCGCTCAGGCGGCTTGGTCGCGGATCAGGCCGTACAGCACGTCCACGATGTCCTGCACCGTGCGCACCGACTTGAAGGCATCCGGCTGCAGGCTGCGCCCCAGCAGCGGCTTGAGCTGCACGATCAGGTCCACGGCATCGATGCTGTCGATGTCGAGATCGTCGTAGAGACGGGCCTCGGGCGTGATGCGCGCGGGCTCGATCTCGAAGCTGTCATGCAGGATCGTGACGATCCGGTCGAAAAGTTCGTTCTTGGTCATGTTGCCAGTCCTACCCGTCCCTGCTCAGGCCTTGCCTTGCGAGGCGACGAAATCGGCCAATGCGCGCACGCTGGCGAAATGCCGACGGGTTTCCTGCGAGTCGGCCGAGAGCGCCACGCCATAACGCTTCTGCAGCGCCAGGCCCAGTTCGAGCGCGTCGATCGAATCCAGGCCAAGGCCTTCCACGAACAGCGGCGCGCTGGTGTCGATGTCGTCCGGGGAGATGTCCTCCAGCGACAACGAAGAAATGATCAATTCCTTGATCTCGTGCTCAAGTGCCTGCACGCGATGGATCTCCCGCAAAGTAGATGGCCAGATATTCCGTGAGTCGCCGGGCTGCCAGCGCCTCTCCCCCCGCCGATGGGTCCGCCCCCTCCGTTCCATTCAGGAACGGGGCGATCGGCAGGTCTTCCTGAACATCGATCACCATATGGAACCGCACCGGCGGCACACGATACCACTTATCCCCTTTCCCCAACGTCGGTGGCGAGCACGTGATCCGTACCGGCGTGATGTCCAGTCTGCCGCGCACCGCGATGTTGGCGGCGCCGCGCTGCAGCTTCAACGGCTGCCCCGGCGTGGTCCGCGTGCCCTCGGGGAAAATGACCAGCGCGCCGCCCGCCCGCACTGCGGCGATGCAGTCCTCGACCAATCCCGCACCGTCGTCGTTGGATACGTAACCTGCGGCCCGTACCGGCCCGCGCATGAACGGGTTGCGCGCGACCGCGGACTTCACCACGCAGTCGGCGTTCGGCAATAGCGACACCAGCAGGACCACGTCGATCAAAGAGGGATGATTGGCCAGCACCAGCAGACTGTCGCGCGCCAGGCGCTCGCGCCCACGGATCTCGTAGGTCATCACGCCCAACCGCCGCATCAGTTCGACATGCGCGGCAAAGCTGCGCTGGACGAGGCGGCGGGACCAGCGGCGGCGGCGCTCCGGGTCGCGCACCAGCCACAGGAGGGGCGGCAGGACGCAGGCGCCCAGCAACAGTCCGCCGACTCCAAACGCCAGGAAGCTCAGCCCGGTCCCGACGACACGCCACGCATGATCCAGCCGGTCACGCATCTCGCCGCCACTGCCACGCCATCCCGTCGCTGATCCAGCGCAGGGAGGGGTCGCCGGACAGCAGGAAACGCAAGACATCCAGGCCATGCGGCAAGCGGCTGGCTTCTGCATCCGTCTCGCCGGCAACGCCTTCGCTTCCCCACCCGAGTCGCAACGTGGGCGCAGCGCCATCGGCAGGCGCCAGTCGCCAGCACCAGGCAAAGCCGGCATCCGGTTCGTCCGGGAACCCCGCATAGATCGCCGGCAACGGAGCGTCGTAGACGACCAGCATCACTTCCGGCGCGCCGTCTGCGAGCAACGCGGCGGCCTCCACGCACGCGGTTTCGACGGTCGCCATGCCGCCCGCCAGCGCAATGTAATTGCCGCGCTCGCGCCGGAGGATGGAATACAGGGCGGCGATCGCGTTGTGGACCGACAGGCCGAACGTCGTCGGCGATGGCGGCTGCTCAGCCGCGAGTGCTTCGAGCAGTTCCATCGAACGCGCCACGTCGCCATGCCGGGACGCGAACACCATCGGCACGCCATGTTCTTCAGCGCGCTGGCACCAGCATGCCGTCTGGATCGCCATCCGGCCGAGTCGCTCGATGCGACGGCGCTGCATGGCCGGAACCTCGGTGAGCGCAGGCGTGTCGTCCCCCATCGGCAGCCAGGGCGCCCTGGCCCACGCGCGCCATGCGTCGTGGTCCACCAGTCCCGGTGCCCATGCGCTCCATTCCTTCACTGAGAAACCGATCATCCGCCGCGCAAAGCCCCGCCGATTCCGAATCGCCCTATTTCACCCGCATGCCCGGAGATTCGCCAGTTGTGAATTTTTTCGTAAGGGATGCTTGCGCATCGCAAAGAGGCTGGCTATCATTTCGCTCCTGCCAGCACGTTGGGGCCATAGCTCAGCTGGGAGAGCGCCTGCATGGCATGCAGGAGGTCGGCGGTTCGATCCCGCCTGGCTCCACCAACATCCGGACAATAGGCCGTCCGGAATGAAAAACCTGGCAACATTTTACGTGTGTCCCCATCGTCTAGAGGCCTAGGACATTACCCTTTCACGGTAGCGACCGGGGTTCGAATCCCCGTGGGGACGCCAACTATCTTGCAGGCCCGGGAAACCGGGCCTCTTTTTTTTGCGTTTCTCCCGGTTGAAGGATCGTAACGCGGCTTTCGCAGGCATTTACAAGAAACTCACCGCAAACGGCGTAGAAGCGACTCCACGCTTCCTTCCCTCGCAATGGATCGGCAGGCGCGTGTACCCAGTAGGTGCAGTCGAAGCTGGTGCCCCTTTGCCGGAGCCTGCCGTCATGACACACGATTCCCTTGCCGACGAACTGGTCGCCCAGCTCCCGATCAACCGCGATACGCGGTGGACCGCGGGTTCGCTGGGCCTGGATGAAGCCGCCTTCGACGCGGTCGCCCAGCGCCTGCTCGAACTCGAAACGCTGGGCGCCGTCGACGTGATGAACCTGTCGCGTGACGCGAACAACGGACTGCGCCGCCTCAATGCCATCCGCTTCATGCGGGTGGCCTGACGCTGCTGCGGTCGGGGTTGCGCGTCAGGCGACGTCGCGCGTGATGGTGGCCGGGCGCAGGGTCGCCACGCCGTGGCCCTGTTCCGCCAGGTATTCAAGCCATTTGCCCAGGAACGTATTCATGCGCATCCGATGGCTGATCACCTCCGCCGGCGGGGGGTACAGGCCGATGACATCCTGCCAGCGCCTGCCGACATAACAGTGCGTGGCCTCCGCTTGATGCGCGTCCCGGTACAGGCGCACGAAGGCGGAAGGATCGGGTTCGCCCGTGAGCGGATCGCAGAGGTCATAGGTCAGTCGCAGTTCCACCGTGTAGCGGTGCGTCTCGATGACCTCCAAGCGCACGTCCAGCCCGTCACCGATGCTGGACAGGTACGTTCCCGGCTGCAGGTGCTCCGGCGCGAACAGCCGCGTGAGCCGCGCATGGTTCTCCGCGTAGAGCGCCATCAGCCAGCCGAAGCGGCTGAGCCGGGGGATGCGTGCGGTGCGTGCGAGGGCCTGGGACATGGGTCGATCCTACACGCCGAACCGCACGCGCGGCAGCATTGACGACCCGTGGCGTGCGGCCTAAGTTAAGGGTTCCCCGGCGTTGCTTTCCGGGCCCACGCAAGCGCCCTCCCCTCAGTACATGTCGCGCTGCAGGCCCAGCGTGGACAGGACCTTGCTCGAGATCTCCTCGATCGACTTGTTGGTCGTGCTCAGCGTGGGCAGGCGCTCGACCTGGAACATCGCCTCGGCGGCGGCCACTTCGCGCTTGCAGGTTTCCATCTTCGCGTAGCCCGAATTCGGCCGGCGTTCCTGGCGGATCTGGTGCAGGCGGTCGGGGTCGATGGTCAGCGCGAACAGTTTCCGGCGATAGGGTCGCAGGCGCGCAGGCAGGCGATCGGTTTCAAGGTCGCCATCGGTCAGCGGGTAGTTGGCCGCGCGGATGCCGTAATGCAGCGCCAGGTACACGCAGGTCGGCGTCTTGCCGGCGCGCGATACCGCCACCAGGATCACGTCGGCCTCGTCGTAGTTCACCGCCATGCCATCGTCATGGGTCAGCGCGAAGTTCATGGCGTTGATGCGGCGGTGGTAGGTCTCGAAGTCCACCAGGCCGTGCGCCTGGCCCACCCGTGATTGGCGTTGCTGGCCGAGCTCGCGCTCCAGCGGCTCGATGAAGGGGGCGAACACGTCCAGCATCAGCGCCCCGCTCTCCGCGATGCATGCACTCAGCGCCGGATCCACGCAGGAGTTGATGACGATGGGACGGCTGCCCAGCTTTTCGCCCGTGCGCCGGATGCGGTCGGCGGCATCCCGCGCTTTCTCTTCGTCATCGACGAAGGACAGGCGATCCGTCTGGAAGCGCATGCCCGCGAATTGCGTCAGCAGGCTGTGGCCGATGGTCTCGGCGGTGATACCGGTGCCATCCGAGACGTAGAACACCGCACGCAGCTCAGACATGGCCACCCGTTCCCTGCTTCACCATGGAAATCCCCTTCAGATCAAGCTTGTCTGCAATTGGTATGCACTGCATCATATCGCTTCTTTCCCCATGGACACGGCACCCCACGCCGATGGTCATCGGCATGGCGCGGCCTGCTTCGGAGCATTGCGCTTGAACGAGAACATCCTGTGGTTGCACGAGCTGCGCCTGGCCGACCTGGCCCGCGTGGGTGGCAAGAATTCGTCCCTGGGCGAAATGATCGGCCACCTGGCCAACCTGGGCGTGTCGGTCCCGGGCGGCTATGCGACCACGGCCGAGGCCTTCAAGGCCTTCATCGCCCACAACGATCTGTCCAAGCGCATCTTCGACAAGCTGGCCACGCTGGATGTCGAGGACGTGGCGGCGCTGACGGCCGCCGGCAAGGAGATCCGCGGCTGGGTGATCGACGCGCCGCTGCAGCCTGACCTGGATGCGGACATCCGCACCGCCTACGCCACGCTGTGCGCCGGGAACGGCGGCGGCGAGGTGGCGGTGGCCGTGCGCTCGTCGGCCACGGCCGAAGATCTGCCCGATGCCAGTTTTGCCGGCCAGCAGGAGACTTTCCTCAACGTCACCGGCGCCGACGATGTCGTGCACAAGGTGAAGGAAGTCTTCGCCAGCCTCTACAACGACCGTGCGATCGCCTACCGCGTGCACCACGGGTTCAAGCACGAAGACGTGTTCCTGTCCGCCGGCGTGCAGCTGATGGTGCGCTCGGGCGTGGGCGCCTCCGGCGTGCTGTTCACGCTGGACACCGAATCCGGTTTCCGCGACGTCGTCTTCGTCACCTCCAGCTTCGGCCTGGGCGAGATGGTCGTGCAGGGCGCGGTGAATCCGGACGAGTTCTACGTCTACAAGCCCACGCTCAGGCAAGGCAAGCCGGCCATCCTGCGTCGCTCGCTGGGCGGCAAGGCGCTGCGCATGGTGTATTCGGACGTGCCGGGCGAGCGCGTCAGGACCGAAGACACGCCGGTGGCGCTCCGCAACACCTTCTCCATCAGTGACGCCGACGTGCAGGAGCTGTCGAAGCAGGCGCTGGTGATCGAAGAACACTACGGCCGCCCGATGGACATCGAATGGGCGAAGGACGGCGTGACCGGCAAGCTGTTCATCGTGCAGGCACGTCCTGAAACGGTGAAGTCGCGCGCCAAGGCCACGCAGATCGAACGCTACGCGCTGCAGCAACGCGGTGACGTGATCGCGGAAGGTCGCGCCATCGGCCAGAAGATCGGCAGCGGCGTGGCCCGCGTGGTCCGTTCGCTGGACGACATGGCCCGCGTGCAGCCCGGCGATGTGCTGGTGGCCGACATGACCGATCCCGACTGGGAGCCGGTGATGAAGCGCGCCAGCGCCATCGTCACCAATCGCGGCGGCCGTACCTGCCATGCCGCGATCATCGCGCGCGAGCTCGGCGTGCCGGCCGTCGTCGGCACCGGCAACGCGCTGGACCGGATCGAGGACGGCGTCGAGGTCACCGTCAGCTGCGCCGAGGGCGATACCGGTTTCATCTACGCCGGCAGCCTACCGTTCGAACGCACGACGACCGACCTCGCGGCGATGCCCGAAGCACCGCTCAAGATCATGATGAACGTCGCCAACCCGGAACGCGCGTTCGATTTCGGCCAGCTGCCCAACGCCGGCATCGGCCTGGCGCGCCTGGAGATGATCATCGCCAGCCACATCGGCGTGCACCCGCTGGCACTGCTGGAATACGACCGCCAGGACCTGGATGTCCGCAGGAAGATCGATGCCAAGACCGCAGGCTATGCCGACCCGGTCAGCTTCTATGTCGACCGCTTGGCCGAGGGCATCGCCACGATCACCGCCTCGGTCGCGCCGCACCCGGTGATCGTGCGCCTGTCCGACTTCAAGTCGAACGAGTACGCCAACCTGATCGGCGGCACACGTTACGAACCGCATGAAGAGAACCCGATGATCGGCTTCCGCGGCGCCAGCCGCTATGTCGATCCGTCGTTCGAGCCGGCGTTCGCGCTCGAATGCCAGGCCGTGCGCCGCGTTCGCGACGAGATGGGCCTGGACAACCTGTGGGTGATGATCCCGTTCGTCCGGACGCTGGAAGAAGGCCGCAAGGTCATCGAGGTGCTGGCCAAGCATGGCCTTCGCCAGGGCGAGAACGATCTGAAGATCATCATGATGTGCGAAGTGCCGTCGAACGCGCTGCTTGCCGAAGAATTCCTCGACATCTTCGACGGCTTCTCGATCGGCTCCAACGACCTCACCCAGCTGACGCTGGGCCTGGACCGCGATTCCAGCATCGTCGCCAACCTGTTCGACGAACGGAATCCCGCCGTCAAGAAGCTCCTTTCGATGGCGATCAAGGCAGCGCGTGCCAAGGGCAAGTATGTCGGCATCTGTGGCCAGGGCCCCAGCGATCACCCCGACCTGGCCGAATGGCTGATGGCCGAGGGCATCGAATCGGTGTCGCTGAATCCGGATACCGTGGTCGATACCTGGTTGCGGCTGGCGAAGACGAAGGCGGGTTGATCCGCTGCGATCATCTTCACGCAAACGCGGTTACCATCCTCCTGTAAACCCGGCACGCCCCTGATGGGGCGTGCTGCATTTCAGGAGTCCTGCATGTCCGCGTCCCCCACCACGCCCCCTGCCCTCCCCGACATCCCCACCGAACCGACGGTACTGCTCAACGAGCTGCGCGGTATCGACTGGCTTCAACTGCTGGAAACCTGGGGCCTCAAGCTGCTCGCTGCGGCCGTCATCTTCCTGGTGGGGATGTGGCTGGCCAAGCGGCTGAGCGCGGGGTTGGAACGCGTCCTCGGCCGCACGCACGCGGACGCCACGCTGGGCGGCTTCCTGCGCCGCGCGAGCTACGCCGCCATGATGGTGCTGGTCATCATCACCGCGCTCACCTCGCTGGGGGTGAATCCCACGTCCATGCTCGCCGTACTGGGTGCCGCCGGTCTCGCCGTCGGCCTGGCGCTGAAGGATTCGCTGTCCAACATCGCGTCCGGCGTCATGCTGATCGTGCTGCGTCCGTTCCGCGACGGCGACTTCGTGCAGGCCGGCGGGCTGGAAGGCATCGTCGAAGAAGTCCGCATCTTCCAGACCCGGATGCGTACGCTCGACAATCGCCTGATCGTGCTTCCGAACAGCCTGATCACCACGGCGCCGATCATCAATTTCACCGCCAAGCCGCACCGGCGCATCGACATCCCGGTCGGCGTCGGCTACGACGACGACCTCAAGCAGGCGAAGCAGATCCTGCTGAAGATCGCGCAGGACCATCCTCTCGTGCTGCCGGACCCGGCACCGAGCGTCATCGTGTCCAAACTGAGCGAAAGCAGCGTCGACCTGATCCTGCTGGCGTGGGCGAAGACCAAGGATTTCGGCGAGACGAAGAGCGACCTGACCGAAGCCGTGCGTACCGAGATCATCGGCAACGGGCTCAATATCCCGTACCCGCAGCGCGACCTGCATGTGTACCACCACAACAGCGACGGCACGCCCCTGACCGACATCATCACCAAGGGTGTTGCCGACGATGGAGACGTGGCCAAGCCAACCGTGTAGGAGCGGCTTCAGCCCCGACCACGGCCCGAGGGAGAAGCATCGGGGCTGAAGCCCCTCCTACAGGGCCTCGCCAGCGAGCGCCGCCATGTGCCTGCGGTAGTGGCGCAACTCCTCGATGGAGTCGCGCACGTCACTCAGTGCGGTGTGGCTGGATTGCTTGCGAACTCCTTCCAGCACCTGCGGCGCCCAGCGGCGCGCCAGTTCCTTGAGCGTACTGACATCCAGGTTGCGATAGTGGAAGTACTTCTCCAGCCGCGGCATCAGGCGATGCAGGAAGCGACGGTCCTGGCAGATCGAGTTGCCGCACATCGGGGAGGCGCCAGCGGGCAGCCACTCGTTGAGGAACGCAACAGTCTGCGCTTCGGCCTGGCCCAGGGTCACCTGGCTCTCCACCACCCGCTTCCACAAGCCCGATTTGCCATGCTGGTTGCGGTTCCAGTCGTCCATCGCCTCCAGCACCGCGACCGGGTGCGCGATCGCGAACTCCGGACCTTCGGCAAGCACATTCAGGCGGGAATCGGTGACTACCGTGGCGATCTCCAGGATCGAATCGCGGTCGGTGTCCAGGCCGGTCATCTCCAGGTCGATCCAGATCAGGCGGTCGTTGTGCGTGTTTTGCGATGCCATGCAGCAGTCCGTGACGGAAAGAAGGCCCGGGTATCCACACCGGGGATGCGGGCGTGCCGCATCATGTCATCATAACGCAGACCATTCCCGTGACCGGCCCATGAATCCGACCACCGACCACGCCGTGCTCACCGCGATGCTGGCGCCGGCGTTCTTCCTGACCGCGACCGCATCGTTGTTGCTGTCGGCCAACAACCGTCTTGCACGCATCATCGACCGGGCGCGCACGCTGCTGCGCGAGCTGGCCGACATGGAAGATGACGCGGAGCGCGCCCTGCTGGAAAAGCGCATCGCGCTGCAGCGCCAGCGCAGCCTGATCATCCTGCGCGCTGGCCAGCTTCTCTACGGTGCCATCAGTTGCTTCGTCGGCACCAGCCTGGCGGTGGCGGTGGATACGTTCACCGGACACAGGCTGGGCTCCCTGCCCACTTGGCTTGCGGCCCTGGGGGTTGTGGCCATGCTCGCGGCCAGCCTGCTGCTTGCCCGTGAATCGACACTGGCTGTCACGGCGATCAATGAAGAGATGGACCACCGCAAGGTGAAGCGCAAGGCGCCCCCATCCGCCGGCTAGACCAGGGGACGGCCGCGCTTGGCGCGGAAGTAGTTGGTCAACCGGCGCCCCGCTTCGTCACCCAGTACCCCACCCAGCACCTCCACGCGATGGTTGTGGCGTGGGTCCGCGATCACGTCGAACACGCTGCCGCAGGCACCCGTCTTGGGATCACCGGCACCGTAGACCAGCCGCGCCACGCGTGCATGCACCAGCGCCATCGCGCACATGGCGCACGGCTCCAGTGTGACATACAGCGTGGTGCCGACCAGGCGGTGATTGCCCGATACCCTGCCCGCCTCGCGCATCGCCACGATCTCGGCATGTGCACTGGGGTCATGGTCGAGGATGTTGCGGTTCCAGCCTTCGCCAAGCACATGGCCGTCGGCATCGACCAGCACGGCACCCACAGGGATCTCGTCGAATTCGCGCTCGGCGCGGTCGGCCAGCGCGAAGGCGTGGCGCATCCAGTATTCGTCATCCACGTCGTCGCGTCCTTATCGCCCGCCCCATGCCAGTTCAGGGATTGTCGCCTGCAGCTCCCTCGATGCACAACGGTAAAGTGCGCGGGAACAGGTCGCTCGTCACAGCCAGTGAGACGACATTGAATAGAATCGTCGTGGGGACTCCGCCGATACCACCGACTCGCCTGTGCAAGTGGAGAATTTGCGCGTGCCCCATTCCATCAATCGATCACAAGGATGCGCAAATGTTCAACAAGTTCATTGCAGTGCTCGCCCTGGCCACCCTCGGCGCCCCCGCTCTCGCGCAGGAGGCGGGTACGACCACATGCTCCACCATCATCACATCCCTGCCATACACGATCACCACGCCCGGCTACTACTGTCTGCGCAATGATGCTGTCATCCAGAGCCACTACGGCGTCCACATCGCCTCCAGTGACGTGGTACTCAACTGCCGGGGCCGTAGCATCCAGGCAGAGACGTTGTCAGCCGGCTCGGACGGTATCGCTGGCATGCCCGGATTGGAGAACGTGACCGTGCAGAATTGCGTGGTAAGGAACTTCGACCGGGGGATCACAGCGGGTTACGAGGGTCGCAATACCCAAGTCCTCAACAATCGCGTCGAGAACGTGCTGTCCAACGGCATTGCGGTCTGGGGTCACGACGCCCGCGTGGTAAACAACCGCGTGTCCAATATCCTCCCCGACACCGCCTACCAGGTTGTCGGGATCAGCCTGTTTCCCTTTTCGCCTGAGGTTTCAGCCACCGGCCAGGAAGCTATCAACAACACCATCGCGGGCCTGACGGCCGATTACATGCTAGTGGGCCTGATGATTTCCGGCTCGACCAATCCGCGCCTGGTCAACAATCATGTCCTTGATCTGCGTCGCCGCACGGACACGAATGCCATCGGAATCTGGTTCACCGGCTGGGCGCAGGGCGCGTCCACCACGGGCGGCCAGTTGATCAACAACGCATTGATGATGCGCGAGCCCGGGGTGTCGGGACTCTCGGGCCAACCCGCACTTTGCAAGGGAAACACCTCGGTAGGCATCACCGTGTCGGGCTTCGAGTCCTGCCTGGTGCACGCAGACAACACCACCATCCAGTGACGCGTCAGACCGCCGGAAGGGATTCCGGCGGATTTCCTCGCGGCGGCGGCCATGTGCCGCCGCCATCCATCATTCCCACTCGATCGTCGCTGGCGGCTTGCCCGAGATGTCGTAGACCACGCGCGAGACGCCACGCAGTTCGTTGATGATGCGATTGGAGACCGTACCCAGGAAGTCGTACGGCAGGTGCGCCCAGTGCGCGGTCATGAAGTCGATGGTTTCGACTGCGCGCAGCGCGATGACCCACTCGTAGGCACGTGCGTCGCCCACCACACCCACCGACTTGACCGGCAGGAATACCGCGAACGCCTGCGAGGTCTTGTCGTACAGGTCGGCCTTGCGCAGTTCGTCGATGAAGATCGCATCCGCCTTGGCCAGCAGTTCGGCGTACTCCGGCTTCACCTCGCCCAGGATGCGTACACCCAGGCCGGGGCCGGGGAACGGATGGCGGTAGACCATCGTGCGCGGCAGGCCGAGTTCCACACCCAGGCGGCGCACTTCATCCTTGAACAGTTCGCGTAACGGCTCCACCAGGCCCAGCTTCATGTGCTCGGGCAGGCCACCGACGTTGTGGTGGCTCTTGATGACGTGCGCCTTGCCGGTCTTGCTGCCGGCCGACTCGATCACGTCCGGGTAGATCGTGCCCTGCGCCAGCCACTTGGCGTTCTTCAGCTTGTTCGATTCTTCCTCGAATATCTCGACGAACAGGTTGCCGATGATCTTGCGCTTGGCTTCGGGATCGTCAACACCCTTCAGCGCGGTGAAGTAACGGTCGGCGGCATTGACGCGCACGACCTTCACGCCCATGTGCTCGGCAAACATCGCCATCACCTGGTCGCCTTCCTGCCAGCGCAGCAGGCCGGTGTCGACGAACACGCAGGTCAGCTGTTCACCGATGGCCTTGTGCAGCAGCGCCGCGACAACCGACGAATCCACGCCGCCCGACAGGCCCAGGATCACTTCATCGGAACCGACCTGATCGCGCACGCGGGCGATCTGGTCGTCGATGATGTTGGCGGCCGTCCACAACGTCTTGCAGCCGCAGATCTCCGCGACGAACCGGCGCAGCAGCGTCTGGCCCTGCTTGGTGTGCGTCACTTCCGGATGGAACTGTACGCCGTACCAGTGTTTCTCTTCCAGCGCCATCGCCGCAACCGGGATGCGGTCGGTGGTGGCGGTGATCGTCCAGCCCGGCGGCGCTTTCGCGACGTGGTCGCCGTGGCTCATCCACACGTCGATACGCGGCGCGCCCTGGTGATCGCTCAGGCCGCCCAGCAGTGCGTCATGCGCGACCAGCTGCACCTCGGCATGACCGAATTCGCGTGCATCGGCGGCTTCCGTTGCGCCGCCCAGCTGCGCGGCCAGCGTCTGCATGCCATAGCAGATGCCCAGGATCGGCAGCCCGCTATCGAACACCTGCTGCGGTGCTGCGGGCGCGCCGTTCTGCGTGGTCGATTCCGGGCCACCGGACAGGATGATGCCCTTGGCGCCGAACTTCGCGATCTCCTCGGGATCGTGGTCCCATGCCCAGATCTCGCAGTAGACGCCGATCTCGCGGATGCGGCGGGCGATCAGCTGCGTGTACTGGGCGCCGAAGTCGAGGATGAGGATCTTGTCGGTATGGATGTTGGTCATGGTGTCCTGCGGCTACAAAAACGAAGAAGGGAAACGCTGGCGTCTCCCTTCTCCGGCAACGATCAGCCCATCCGGTAGTTCGGTGGCTCTTTGGTGATCTGCACGTCGTGCACGTGGCTCTCGCGCTGGCCGGCGCCGGTGATGACCACGAACTTCGGCTTGCTGCGCATCTCCTCGATGGTCGCGCAGCCCACGTAACCCATCGTGGCACGGAGGCCTCCGACCAGTTGGTGGATGATGCCGCCGACCGAACCACGATAGGGCACGCGTCCCTCGATGCCTTCCGGCACCAGCTTGTCGGCGTCGCTGGCGTCCTGGAAATAGCGGTCCTTGGACCCCTTTTCCATCGCACCCAGGCTGCCCATGCCGCGGTAGCTCTTGTAGCTGCGGCCCTGGAAGAGTTCGACTTCGCCCGGCGCTTCCTCGGTGCCGGCGAACAGGCCGCCGATCATCACCGTGGATGCGCCCGCGGCGATCGCCTTGCCGATATCGCCCGAGTAGCGGATGCCGCCGTCGGCGATCAGCGGGATGCGGTCCTGCAGGGCTTCGGCCACCATGTCGATGGCGGTGATCTGCGGCACGCCCACGCCGGCCACCATGCGGGTGGTGCAGATGGAGCCCGGGCCCACGCCGACTTTCACCGCGTCGGCACCGGCATCCATCAGCGCGAGCGCGGCATCGCCGGTAACGATGTTGCCGCCGATGACCTGCAGCGACGGGAAGCGCTTCTTGACCCAGCTCACGCGGTCCAGGACGCCCTGCGAATGGCCGTGCGCGGTATCCACGATGATCACGTCCACGCCCGCAGCCACCAGCGCTTCGACGCGCTGGTCGGTGTCGCCGCCCACGCCGACGGCAGCACCCACCATCAGGCGGCTGGAACTGTCCTTGGCGGCATTGGGGTTGTCGGTCTTCTTCTGGATGTCCTTGACGGTGATCAGGCCGCGCAGGTCGAAGGCATCATTGACCACCAGGACCTTCTCGATGCGGTGCTTGTGCAGCAGTTGCAGCACTTCGCCATCGCTGGCGCCTTCCTTCACCGTGATGAGGCGATCCTTCTTGGTCATGATGTGGCGGACCGGATCGTCCAGCTTCGTTTCGAAGCGCATGTCGCGGCTGGTGACGATGCCGACCAGCTGGCCGCCATCGACCACCGGCACGCCGGAGATGTTGCGCGCGCGGGTGAGCTTGAGCACTTCGGCGATCGTGGTTTCGGGCCCGACGGTGAAAGGCTCCTTGATCACGCCGGCTTCGAACTTCTTGACCTTGGCCACTTCGGCGGCCTGCTGTTCGACGGTCAGGTTCTTGTGCAGGATGCCGATGCCGCCCAGCTGGGCCATGGCGATGGCCAACCGCGCCTCGGTGACGGTATCCATCGCCGCCGAGACGATCGGCAGCTTCAACCGCAGGTCGCGCGTCAGCCGCGTTTCCAGGTTGACGTCCTTGGGCAGGACGGTGGAATGGGCGGGGACGAGGGAGACGTCGTCGTACGTCAGTGCTTCAGCCTGGATGCGCAGCATCGGCGGGCCCGGATAGTTGGGGAAGCGCGGCATTATACCCTGATCGAAGGGGCTTCCGCCTGCTGCCGCAACTGGAACGATGCTTTCCCGGTGCCGCCCTGTGTCTGTGGGAGCGACGTAAGTCGCGATGAGGGAATCGGATGGCTTCATCGCGACTTGCGTCGCTCCCACATCCAGACAGAACGCCGCTCAGGGGCCCGCTTCGGCGGCTTCCAGCGTGTTCTGCATCAGCGTGGCGACGGTCATCGGCCCCACGCCGCCCGGGACGGGGGTGATCCAACTGGCCCGCTCCGCGGCCGCATCGAAGCCCACGTCGCCCACCAGCCGGCCATCCTCGAGCCGGTTGATACCCACATCGATCACCACGGCGCCCGGCTTGACCCATTCGCCGGGGACCAGGCCGGGCTTGCCCGCCGCCACCACGAGGATGTCGGCGTCGCCGACCCGGGCCTGCAGCACGTCGCGCGGGGTGAACTTGTGGCAGCTGGTGACGGTGCAACCGGCGATCAGCAGTTCCAGCGCCATCGGCCGGCCGACGTGGTTGCTGACGCCGACGATCGTGGCGTTCTGGCCCCTTACCGGGCGGTCCGTATACGCGAGCAGCGTGGTGATGCCGCGCGGCGTGCAGGGACGCAGGCCGAACTGCCGCAGCGCCAGATGGCCGACGTTGGCGGGATGGAACCCGTCCACGTCCTTGCGCGGATCGATGCGCTCGATCAGGCGGGTCGCATCCGGAATGCCGGGCAGCGGCAGCTGGACCAGGATGCCGTGGATCTTCGGATCGGCATTCAGCTGATCGATCAGGTCCAGCAGTTGTGCCTCGGTGGTGCCTTCCGGCATGTCGTAATCGTAGGCGGCGATGCCCACCTTTTCGGCCGCACGCCGCTTGTTGCGAACATAGACCGTGGAAGCCGGGTCACCGCCGACCAGCACCACCGCCAGGCCCGGCCGCGCCTGGCCCGCAGCCACCCGCGCGTCCACCCGGACCTTCAGTTGGTCCAGCAGGTTTTCGGCAATGCGGCGGCCGTCCAGGATTCGGGCAGTCATGGGAGCGTGGGGTGTAGAGTCGATGCATATTGTCCCCGATTCCTTCCCCATGTTGTAGGAGCGCCTCGTGGGCGCGATGCTGTTCCCCTTCGTCTCGAGGCATCGTGCCCATGGGACGCTCCCACGGATCAAGACCATGACCGATACCACAGCCCTCGAGGCGGCCGCGTTCCGCCGCCTGCTCAAGCACCTCAATACCGACCGCACCGACGTGCAGAACATCGACCTGATGATCCTGGCCGGCTTCTGCCGCAACTGCCTGGCCGACTGGTACCGCGAGGCCGCCGTGGAGGCGGGCATCGCGATGGACAAGGAGCAGGCGCGCGACGTGATCTACGGCATGCCGTTCGCCGAATGGAAGGCGCAGCACCAGCGCGACGCCACGCCCGAACAGCTGGCCGCCTTCAAAGCGGCGCAGGAGCGGCATGGGTAAGCGCGGCCGTCGCATGCTGCTCTGGTCGACGGCGATCGCCGCAGCCTGCTATCTCGCCGCCTGCGCGTTGCTCTATTCGCAGCAACGCCGGTTGATCTACTACCCGCAGCTCACCCGGGTGGAACCCGCGCAAACCGATATCGCCCTCGCCCGCCCCGGCGCCACGTTGCGTGGCTGGGTGGTCAATCCGGGGCGCCGGGATGCCGTCCTGTACTTCGGAGGAAACGCCGAATCGGTGCAGGCCAACCGGGACGACCTTGCCCGTTGGCTTCCCGGCCATACGGCGTATCTTTTCGCGTACCGCGGCTACGGCGCCAGTGACGGCTTGCCCAGCGAGGCGGCATTGCTGGCGGACGCGCTCGCGCAGTTCGACGACGTGGCTCGACGGCACCCGGGTGGGCAGGTCTCCGTGGTCGGGCGCAGCCTCGGCAGCGGAGTCGCCACGCATGTCGCCGCGGAACGGACGGTGCCACGGCTGGTGCTGGTCACGCCCTTCGACAGCCTGGCCGCCGTGGCGCAATCGCACTACCCCGTCTTTCCGGCACGATGGCTGCTACGCGACCACTACGACTCGTCGCAGCGCCTGCCGCGCCATCGGGGTGAGCTGCTGGTGCTGCGGGCGGGACGGGATGTGGTGGTGCCGCCCGCAAACACCGACCGGCTGCTCAAAGCCTTCAAGGGCCGTGCGCTGATCGTGGACTTCCCGCACGCGGGCCATGACGATCTGTCACTGGACCCCCACTACTGGCCTGCCTTCAGCGACTTCCTCGAAACCGGCGCGGACTGAGCGCGCCGGCTACTCCTCTTCTTCCTCGCCGATGATCTCGGCGGCTTCCTCGTTGAGCGCCCTCGCCTCGCGCTTGGGCTTGGTGAAGGGCGTCGGCGTGGGCTTGGCGGGCCTGGCGTTGCCGTAGAGCGCCGGGATGCCGGACCTGAGGTCACCGCCCGCAATCTCCAGTTCCAGGCGTTCCGCATCCCGCCGACGGATTTCCAGTGCGATCGTCTCGGCGTCCTCGGGCGATATGCCCACGCTCGCCAGCGCCGCCTTGCCGAACTCCACCGCGGATTCGAACGTCTCCCGGATCTGGAAATCCACGCCTGCGGCGATCAGCGCCAGCGAGTGCTCACGGTCGAACGAGCGCACCAGCACCTGCGCCTGCGGGAACTCGTGCTTGACCAGTTCCACGATGCGGTTGGCCGCTTCCTTGTCGTCGATGCAGATGGCGATGGATTGGGCCGTCTGCGCGCCGCATGCACGCAGCACGTCCAGTCGCGTGCCATCGCCGTAGTAGATCTTGAAGCCGAATTCCTCGGCGCTGCGGATCATCTCGATGTCGGTATCGATGATGGTGACGTCCACGTCGCGCGCCAGCAGCGACTGGCTCATCACCTGGCCGAAGCGGCCGAAGCCGATGATCAGCACGCTGCCGCTGAGGCCTTTCGCCTCCTCGATGCCTTCCATCGAGGGCTGCTCCGGATGGGTGAACCGGCGCAACAGCAGCACGAACAGCGGCGTCAGCGCCATCGACAGCACCACGATGGCGGTGAGGTTGGCGTTGACGGTTGCGTCGATGATGCCGGCCGCAGCGGCGGCGGCGAACAGCACGAAGGCGAACTCGCCGCCTTGCGCCATCAGCACCGCGCGGTCGAGCGCTTCGGCATGCGAACTGCGGGTGACGCGCGCGACCATGTAGATGCAGGCGGCCTTGACGGCCATCATCGCAAGCACCGCGCTGACGATGAGCGGCCAGTTGGCCGCCACCACGCCCAGGTCCAGCGCCATGCCCACGCCCAGGAAGAACAGTCCCAGCAGGATGCCGCGGAAGGGTTCGATGTCGGCTTCGATCTGGTGACGGAAGGTCGACTCGGACAACAGCACGCCGGCCAGGAAAGCGCCCATCGCCATCGACAGGCCACCCAACTGCATCAGCAACGCGGCACCCAGCACCACCAGCAACGCGGCGGCGGTCATCACTTCGCGCGCCTTGGCCGCAGCGAGGATGCGGAAGAAAGGGTTCAGCAGCCAGATGCCGGCGGCGATCAGCCCGGCCAGCGACGCGACACCGATGCCGATCGCGATCCAGCGCGAGCCCTCCTGCGGCTCCACCACCTGGGGCGACATGAAGGCGACCAGCACCAGCAACGGTACGATCAGCAAGTCTTCGAACAGCAGGATCGATACCACCTTCTGGCCATGCGGCAACGCGACGTCGCCCCGTTCCGCCAGCAGTTGCATGACCACCGCCGTGGAGGTCAGCACGAAGCCCATGCCACCGATGAACGACACCGCCAGCGGGTAGCCGAACACCAGGCCCACGCCGGTCAGCAATACCGTACAGACCACGATCTGCAGCGTTCCCAGCCCGAAGATCTGCTTGCGCAGGCTCCACAGATGGCTGGGCCGCATTTCCAGGCCGATCACGAACAGGAACATCACCACGCCGAGTTCGGCAACGTGCAGGATGGACTGCGGATCGGAGAACCACTTCAGACCGAACGGACCTATCACGAGGCCGGCGGCGAGATATCCCAGCACCGATCCCAGGCCCAGGCGCCGGAAGATCGGCACGGTCACGACGGCGGCACCCAGCAGGGCGACGACACTTACCAGTTGGCTGGCACCGGATTCTGCACTCATGCGGGCAGTCTACCGGATGGATGCGCCCGCTCTACCGGCCCGGTGCCTTCATGGCCAGCCATGCGCCCGCTGCCACCGGTACCGCGAAGATCAGCAACTGGATGGGCAACTCTTCCTGCAGCGAGTAACCGTGCGACATGCCCGTACGCAGGTTCCAGAGCACGGCGAGCAACCAGCCCAGGCTGAAAAATACCGCTGCAGCGCGACGTCTGGCTGGCTTGGCCAGCCACATCGCAAAGCCCACAACCAGCAGGCCGATAACGATGAAGATCAAGGTCCGCACGGTGTGGTCCTCCCCGGGAACTGGCTCGCGCGGGGCAGCCCGCGCGCCCACATTACCGCACTCCAGTACCACGCTTCCGGTCCGGGAACGGGCCACGCAACCCGACCCCAGACACGCTCACTTGGTGGTGTAGCCGCCGTTGATGAGGATGGTCTGCCCGGTGATCCACCAGCCGTCGCTCACCAGGTGGCGGATGAAGGGCACCACGTCTTCGATGTCCGTCAGGCCGGTCTTGCTGCTGGGCGAAAGCGCGGCCGCACTCTTGTGGTAGGCGACGGCGTCGGCGCCTTCGGCTGGATAGAAGAACGGTGTATCCATGGGGCCGGGGCCGACGGCCGTCACCGAGATGCCGCGTGCGCCGAATTCCTTGGCCGCAGCGCGGGTGAAGTGTTCCACCGGCGCCTTGGTGCCTGCGTATGCCGCATAGAACGGGGTGAACGCGCCAAGAAGCGATGTGACCAGGGTGCACACCTTGCCGTTGTCATTGAGGTGCCTGCCGGCCTCCTTCAGGAAGAAGAACGCGGTCTTGGCATTGACCGCCGCCATGTCGTCGTACTCGGCTTCGGAAATGTCGGCCATCGGTTTCTTCAGCACCTTGCCGATCGTGTTGATGGCGATGTCGGGGCGCCCGACTGCCGCGACCGCATCGGTGAACAGCCGCTCCATGGCCCCGGCGGTGGTCAGATCACCCTGCAGCGCGACGGCCTTTGCGCCAGTCCGCTCGATGGCAGCGACAGTGGCCTCTGCCTGGGCCGTGCTGGCCGCGCTGTTGTAGTGAATGGCAATGGCACGGGCACCCTGCGCGGCGAGGTCGCGGGCGATCAGGCCGCCCAGATTCTTGGCACCGCCGGCGATCAGGACGACTTTGCCGCGGATGGAATGGTCGGTCATGGGAATTTCCTTCAGGGGGCGATAGGGGCGGTCGACTGCAGGGAGCGCCAGCGGTAGGCAGTCCCGCTCGACGCCACTAAGATGCGTGCGAAGCGGCTCGCCTGGCTTTCACGATGTCCCGTCCACTGTCAAATTCTCCGGTGCCCGATGGCCCGCACGATGGCTGGCAATCGTCGTATGACGCGGCCAACCACGCGTCTGAAGGGACGCCGCAATACCGGGTGCTTGCGCAGGCGCGTTGGCCCGGCGTGGAACTGCTGGTCTGCCGCGAGGACATCCGCCAGCGCACGCTGTGGGCGATCGACCAACCGCGCCACACGGTCATCGTCCACCTGGGCGGCACCATGCGCGAGCTGGATACCGAGATCGATGGCGCCGGCGCCACCCATGCGCCTCCGTCGCCGGGCGACATCTGGCTGATCCCCGCGAAAAGACGCTATGCCAGTCAGGCGAAGGGACAGGTCATCACCTACGCCGAGTTGCGGCTGTCCCCGCTCGCCGAGGTGGACGTGGGCAACGGACAGCGCGCCCTCATTGAAGACCTGATGCCGCGCCTGGGCCATCGCGACGAATTTCTCCACTACAGCGTGGCCCGACTCGGGCGCCTGAGCCAGCAGGACGACGACCTGTCGGTGATGATGGCCGAACGCCTGCAACTGGTCCTGCGGCAACACCTGTACGACGGCTACCGCTTGCCCGTGATGCGCGCGCCCGCATCGGCCCGGCTCGCGCCGCGCGCCGCGCGCCAGCTGTGCGATCACATCGAGGCCTGCCTGGACCAGCGCATCACGCTGGCCGAACTGGCGATGCTGGTGGACATGAGCGTGCACCAGTTGCTGATCGCATTCCGGCGCGACTTCGGCACCACGCCCGCGCAGTACATCTTGGCTCAGCGTCTTCGCCGGGCCCGTTGGCATCTGCTCAACAGCAACGCCGACATCGCGAACATCGCCATCGACTGCGGTTTCGCCAGCCACAGCCACCTCAGCGCGGCATTCAAGCGCGATACGGGCATCACCCCGCGTCAGTTCCGCGACGGGCTGCGCATGCGCGCGATGGAGTGATCAGGCCGGCGCGCGGCAGAACGCGGGGTAGTCGATGTAGCCGGGGAACGGCAGATCGAGCGCGCACACCGCGCAGTCCGGGTCGTGCCGTAACCGGGTTTCGCGGAAGCGCATGGACAGCGCGTCGAAGTGAAGCAACCGGCCCGTCAGCGGGTCGCCGATACCCAGCAGCAATTTGATGACTTCGGTGGCCTGCAGCAGTCCGATCACGCCGGGCAGCACGCCCAGCACGCCGGCTTCGGCGCAGTTGGGGGCGAACTCCGGTGGCGGCGGTTCCGGGAACAGGCAGCGGTAACAGGGCGCATGGCCACGATGGCGGCCGGCATCGAACACACTCACTTGCCCCTCGAAGCGTTGCACCGCGCCATACACCAGCGGCTTGCCCAGCTTCACGCAGGCATCGTTGAGCAGGTAGCGCACCGGGAAGTTGTCGGCCCCATCCAGCACCACGTCCACGCCCTCCAGCAGGCGTTCGACATTGTCCACCGTGACGCGCTCGGCCACGGCTTCGACCCGGGTGCGCGGATTGAGTGCAGTGAGCGTTGCCTGCGCGGAGGCGACCTTGGTCTGGCCCACCCGCGCTTCGGTATGCAGGATCTGGCGCTGCAGGTTGCTGCGGTCGACCACGTCATCGTCCGCGATGCGCAGCTGCCCTACCCCGGCGGCGGCAAGATAGAACGCCGCAGGGGATCCGAGGCCGCCCGCCCCGATCATCAGCACGCGCGACTGCTGCAGGCGCAGCTGGCCCGCCGCGCCCACTTCGGGCAACAGCAGGTGTCGGGAATAGCGCTCGTTGAAGTCGCGGGCGTCATCGGACAGGACGGGCATGACGACCGGGCGCCCTTCTTCGATCCAGCGCGACGTTCCGCCTGCGACGGAGAACACTGCCGTATAGCCGGCGGCTTCCAGCACGCGCGCAGCCTCCATCGATCGCCCGCCCTTCTGGCAGACCAGCACGATGCTGGCGTCACGATCCGGCAGGTGGGCGAAAGGATCGGCTTCCAGCTGCGCCTTGGGAATGCCACGCGCACCCTCGGCCTGGCCGCTGGCACGCTCGTGGTCTTCGCGTACATCGATGAAGACGCTGCCTTGCGCAAGCAGCGGGGCGACGTGTTCGGGAAGGATTTCGCGGATGGCCATGGCGTGATTATTGCGCAACTCGCCACGCGGGCCGCTTCAGCAACCGATCACGTCCACGACGTCGCCCGCCGAATAGTCGCGCGCGCCTTCGGGCAGGACGATCAGTGCATTGCTGTCGGCGACCGCGCGCAACTGGTGGGAAGCATCCGCGGCGTTGGGCATGACCTGCAATCGTCCATCGTCCCCGCTTTCCATCCATCCTCGCAGGAATTCCAGGCGCTCGTGCGTCTTGCGCCAGGGCGCCCGCAACACCGCCTTCCATTGCGGACGAGGCTCACGACGACGCTGCAGGCCATCCAGCAGGGCCCGCCCGAGCGTCAGGAACGTGGCCAGCGAGGACACCGGATTGCCCGGCAGGCACAGGAACAGAGCCCGGTCCATCTCGCCGAACAGCACCGGCATCCCGGGCTTCATGCGTACCCTCCAGAAATGGATGCGACCCCGCGCTGCCAACAGTGCGGGCAGATGATCCTTCTCGCCGGCGGACACGCCGCCGCAGGTGATGACGACATCGAACGCGGCAGCGGCGTCGGCCAGCGCGGTACTCATGCGCTCCGGTTCGTCGGGAAGCGTCGGCCAGGCGGTCGGCTCCAGCCCTTCCGCGCGCAGCAGGCCCATCAGCAGTTCGCGATTGCTGTTGTAGATCTGGCCGGGCGCCAGCGGCAGCCCGGGTTCCACCAGTTCGTCGCCGGTCGTGAACACGGCCACGGTCGGGCGTTGTGCGACTGCCAGCGAGGCTATCCCCAGCCCGGCGGCCAACGACACCCGGGCCGGCGTCAATACCTGACCACCGGCGAGCACGCGTGTGCCCGCCTGCACGTCTTCGCCCGCGCGCCGCACATCCGCGCCGGGCCGCAGGCCGGCCGGCACACGCACCATGCCGTCGTGCAGGGTGCAGTCTTCCTTGATGGCGACGGTGTCCGTACCCGCAGGCAGCGGCGCGCCCGTGGTGATGCGGACGCATTCCCCGGCGCCGACCTGCATGGCCTGCAGTCGGCCGGCGAACTGTTCACCGGCCAATCGCAACAGGGTGTCTTCCCCCGGCAGCAGGCTGGCGTGGGCGAAGGCGAAGCCATCCATACGGCTGTTATCGAACGGCGGCAACGGGAGGGGGGCGGTAATGTCCTCGACCAGCACCCGGCCGCTGGCGCGGGTGACGGCGATGCGCTCCGGGCCCAGCATCCGGTTGCCAGCGACCTGCCGGATGATCTGTCCGGCTTCGGCGAAGCCGATGCGAGACGGGTATCCGGTCACTTGCCGCGCTTGACGTGCCGGATCAGGCGGCGCTTCTTCGCGATCTGTTTTTCCGTCAGCACGTTCTTCTTGCCTTCGTAGGGGTTGGCGCCCTCGCGGAAGATGAAGCGCACCGGCGTACCGACCAGCTTGAAGCGCTTGCGGAAGAAGTTCTCCAGGTACCGCTTGTACGACTCCGGCAACACCTTCAGGCGCGTGCCATGGACGATGAAGGTCGGCGGATTGGCGCCGCCCGGATGCACGTAGCGCAGCTTGGAAACGTGGCCACGGATGCTCGGCGGCGGGTTGGTCTCGTACGCGACTTCCAGCGCCTTGTTGACTTCGCTGGTGCCGAACTCCTTGGTCGCCGACGCATGCGCGCGGTGGATGGCCTTGAACAGTTCACGCAGGCCGGAGCCGTGCAGCGCGGAAATGCGGACCACTTCGGCCCACTCGACGAACCCCAGCTTGCGTGCCAACAGCGCTTCCGCCTGTTCGCGCTGGTAGGTCGTCAGCCCGTCCCATTTGTTGATCCCCACGACCAGCGCGCGGCCCGCATCGAGCACGGCGCCCAGCACGCTGGCATCCTGGTCGGTGACGCCTTCGGTCGCATCCAGCAGCAGCACGGCCACCTGGCACTGCTCGATGGCCTGCAGCGTCTTGACCACGCTGAACTTCTCGACGGCCTCCTCCACCTTGCCCTTGCGTCGCAGGCCGGCGGTGTCGATCAGGCGGTACTGGCGACCGTCGCGCTCCATGTCCACGGCAATCGAGTCGCGCGTGGTGCCCGGCACCTCGGAGGCGATCATGCGTTCTTCGCCCAGCAGGCGATTCACCAGCGTGGACTTGCCCACGTTGGGGCGGCCCACGAAGGCGACCCGCATGCGGTCGGGATCGTCGTCCAGTCCGGCAGTGGCACCTTCTTCGGGCAACCGCTGGTGGACTTCCTCCAGCAGGTCGTCGATGCCCTGCCGGTGCGAAGCCGAGATCGTGATGACGTCGGAGAAGCCGTAGCGGGCGAAATCCGCCAGCGCTGTGGTCTCGTTGATGCCATCGATCTTGTTGATGACCAGCAGCGTGGGGCGCGCGGCCTTGCGCAGCCAGGCCAGGATCTCGTCGTCGAGCGCGGATGCGCCTTCACGGCCATCGACGATGAACAACACCAGGTCGGCCTCTTCGGCCGCCGCACGTGCCTGGCGTGCCGTGGCACCGGCCAGGCCCTCTTCCTCACCGGCGATGCCGCCGGTATCGACGACCAGGAAAGGGTCGTCCTCGTCGAGTCGGCAGACGCCGTAGTTGCGATCGCGCGTCACGCCGGGCTGGTCATGCACCAGGGCGTCACGACTGCGGGTCAGCGCGTTGAACAGGGTGGATTTGCCGACGTTGGGACGACCCACCAGGGCGACGAGGGGCAACATGCAGAGGCAACCGGAAAGGAAAATGTTGCCGGAGGCGTGTCGCCGCGCGCAGGGCACGGCCGCTCCGGTCTGGCAACGGGCCGCCATGGTATCGGAATACGCCCCCTTCCGCGAAAAAGGGCCGCAATGCGGCCCTTTCCGGCAAGACAGGAGTGGGCCGGCCCACTCCTTCGGACGGGGTTACTTGAACCCGAAGGCAGTCAGGCCGCCTTCCACATCCTGTACCAGCAGGATGCCGTCGGCGACGACAGGCTTGCCACGCAGGGCTTTGCCCCCCACGCGGGCGCGCGCCGCGACCTCGCCATTGTCCGTCTTCAGCCAATGCAGATAGCCGTCGTAGTCACCGACCACGGCGTAATCGCCATGGATGGTGGGTGCCGTCAGCGAGCGTCGCGCGAGGGTGGTGTTGGACCACAAGGCGCTGCCGCTGTACTTGTCCAGCGCCCAGACGGTACCCGTCGGATCGGCCACCATGACCGCGCTGCTGGTGACCGCCAGGCCACCCGCGCCGCCATTATCGCGCGTCCACAAGGGGCGACCCGAAGGACCTTCCAGCGCAACCGTCTCCATCTTGTAGCTGGTGGCATACAACGTGGTGCCTTCAAGCACCGGGGCGCCATCCACATCGGCCATGCGCTCGAGTTCGCTGCGGCCTTCCGGCGTACCTACCGCCTGCGTCCACATGGGACGACCATCGCCCGCCGACAGTGCGGTGACCGTGCCGTCGTCGCTGCCTGCGAACACGACGCCCGGACCGACCACGACCGGCGCGTTGCCTCGAACGGTCAGGCTGGGAAGCTCGTTGGTCCAGAACCAGCGGCGCTCGCCGTTTGCCGCATTCAATGCCGTGACGCGGCCATCATTGCTGCGCACGTAAACCAGGTCCGTCCCGATCGCTGGCGCCGCAATGACTTCGTTCGGCACCTTCACCTGCCATTTCTCGGCACCAGTGGCGGCGTCCAGCGCGATGACCTGGCCGTCCAGTGTTCCCACGACCACCAGGCCTTGGCCTGCACCTGGACCACCCGACAGTCGCAAGTCGGATTTGTACTGCCATACCTGCTTGCCCGTCTGGAGATCGAAGGCACGTACGCCGCCTTCGACCGCAGCGGCATATACCCGACCACCGTCCACCACAGGCGCCTGCTGGATGCCCAGTCGATCCTCGCCTTTGCCGGCATTCGCGCTCCAGAGCTTGGACACCGACACCGATTGCGTGATGTCGACCAGTTCCGCTGGATCGGTCGGCTTCTCGTCGGGCTTGTCGTCGCCGTCGAACCAGCCCTTTACCGTACTGCAGCCCCCCAGGGCGCCGATCAGGAGTGCTGCCGTCAGGAGACGGACGGGAAAACCATGGGTAAGCTTCATGCAGCGTCTCCGCTCTTGGGCGGCGTGCCGCCGGCGTGGATGAGTTTCAGCTCCACGAGCCGACGCTGGGGGGATACCACATCGAGCGTCGTCAACGCACGCGTGTACGCATCCTGCGCTTCCTTCAACTTGCCTGCAGCCAGCAGCGCGTCGCCACGGACTTCCAGGCTCGATGCATCATCGGCCTTCTCCAGCAGCTTCAATGCATCGTCGTGCTTGCCGGTATCGATCAGCAGGCGCGCCAGGCGCAGGTTCACAAGCGGCCGCAGCGAATCGACCGGCGTCAGGCCGCGCAACGTGGCGATGGCGGCATCACGCTCGCCCGCCTGGATCTGTGCCTTGGCCAGCTGGAGACCGGCCACATCGGCGTACAGCTCGTCTTCCTTCATGAGCGAATCGACGGCGCCCTTGGCCTGCTTCAGGTCGCCCTTCGACAGATCCTCGACAGCCGCCTGGTATGCCTGGTAGGCCTGTTCCTTCTTGCCCGCCTGGCTCTTCTGCCACCACTGCCAGCCGAAGATGACACCCAACCCCAGGATCACGCCCCCCAGCAGGCCGGCACCATTGTTACGGAGCCAGCTACGGACGCGTTCGCTTTGTTCGTGCTCGTCGAGCAGATCATCAATCGCCATGCGCTCTCTTGCCCCGTCGAGGCGGGGTCTTGGTCTTTAGTTGGACAAACCCGCGCGCGGGTCAGTCACCGACCGGCGCTAGGGAACCCTCAGAGGATACCGTAAAGCGCGCAACATTCGCTCGCTGGTACGGTGCCAGATTCACCGTACTACCGGCATGCTGAACCTCGACCGCCGTGGCATCGCCCAACTTGATGCGGCCGACTTCACCCCTCGCGTACGTGCGTTCTTCGCCCGCCCGGATCAGCGCATGCTCGACCTTGCGGCCAGCGGGATCATTGACTTCGACCCAGCTGTCACCCTTGAACGTCAGCGTCAGCCACGAGGCCGCCGCGCGCGGCAGTGGCGCCAGTGACGCCACATATGGCGTCGCCTGAGGCCTGGCGACCGGGGTGTTCCCTTCCCTCTCGCCTGGCGAACCCGACGCGCTCGGCACGACGTCCAGCGACGCGGTCGCCGCATCCGGTGCCGGTCCGGAGGTCGGACGCAAGGCCATCCACACCGGCGTTGCGATCACGAGCGTCAACACGACGTACACCGCACGCCGCTTGAAGCTCTCGAAGAAATACTGGAAGTGCGGCGTATGGCTGTGGCTGACCAGTTCTACCGGCTTCGATACCACCGCTTCCGCCTGCTGCAGGAAGGGTTCGACATCCACCTTGAGGAGGCGACCGTAACTGCGCAGCTGCCCGCGCACGAACACCGCCCCACCTGACTGGTCCCACTGCCCGCCTTCGAGGGCGTGCAGCACCTTCAATGGCATCTTCAGGCGCTGGCTGACCTCCTGCAACGACAGGCCGGCCTGCTCACGCGCCAATCTCAGCGCCTCACCGCACCCCTGCGGCGGCGCCACTCCCCCACCTACCGTGTCCATCATGGCCCTGCATTTCCCCCAGAGTTGACGTCCTGCGCGTCGGGGAACTCCGCCCGAATCCGCTGAACATATCGACTGGCAGCGGCCTTGTCGCCGAGTCTATCCTCGATTTGTGATGCGAGTTTCAACACCGCGGCAGTCGCTGGCCCCGAAGCCAGCCTGCGCTCGATGAAGGCACGTGCCGGCAGATAGTGCTGCCGGTCGAATTCCAGCTCCGCCATCGCGCCAAGAGCGGTCGTGTTGGACGGGTCGCGCGACAGGGCCAGACGCAGGTCGCGCTCGGCCCTTTCGGTCTGTCCGCTGGTCAGGGCGCAACTGCCGGCATTCGCCATCGCTAGCACGGGCGTCGCATAGCCGGGCGCCTGGACCGCGCGGTCGAACCAGACCAATGATTCGGCCGCCGCACCATTGGCGCACAACCAGGCCCCGTAGTTGTTCTGGGCCGCGCCCTGCCCGGGCGCCAGCTCCGCCGCACGGCGGTACAGCTGGCCGGCCTCCTGGGCCCGCCCGCGCCGGTCTTCAATCACCGCCAGGAGGGTGGTGGCATCCACCGAGCCGGGATCCAGCTTGAGTGCGGAGCGCACATCCTTCTCCGCGGGATCGAGCTCGCCGGCATGCAGGCGCTGGGTGGCGCGCGCGAGCATCGTCTGCACCGACTGGCGGCGCTTGACCTCCGGACTGTCCTTGACCGAGTACTCGGGCGCGACCTGCTGTCCGGAGAGGGACTCCATCTTGCCCTTGGGGCGAACGAAGGTGAGGCGACTGCAGGCGGTGGCCAGCAGGAGAGGGATCAGCAGCAGGCAGATCGCCTTATGCCGCATCGTCGATGCCCTGTTCCTGCAATTGCCGGCGGAACTCGGCCTGGCGGCGCGTACGGTCCATCACCTGGCCCTTCAACTGGCCGCAGGCGGCATCGATGTCGTCACCGCGCGTGCGGCGGACCATCGTCAGCACCTGAGCGTCGAGCAGCAGTTTCTGGAACGCGCGGATTTCATCTTCCGGAGAGCGCTCGTAGCGCGTGCCCGGGAACGGATTGAACGGAATCAGGTTGACCTTGCCGGCATCCTTCAACTGCGCGGCGTTGCTGAACTTGCGCATCAGCTGGGCCAGCTGGCGTGCGTGTTCGGGCTGGTCGTTGACGCCCTTCATCAAGGTGTACTCGAACGTCACCGAATCGCGCTTCTTGTTCGCACGCAGGTAGCGCACGCAAGACGCCATCAGCTCGGCGATCGGGTACTTCTTGTTGAGCGGCACGAGCTGCTCGCGCAGTGCGTCGTTGGGCGCGTGCAGCGAGACCGCCAGCGACACGTCGGTCTCGGTGGACAGCCGGTCGATCATCGGCACCAGGCCGGAGGTCGACAGCGTGACGCGCTTGCTGGCCAGGCCGTAGCCCAGGTCGTCGCGCATGATGTTCATCGCACGCACGACATTGTCGAAGTTGAGCAGCGGCTCGCCCATGCCCATCATCACCACGTTGGTGAGGCGACGGTTCTGCGCAGGCACGTTGCCCAGGTGGCGCGCTGTCACCCACACCTGACCGATGATCTCGGCGGTGGTTAGGTTGCGATTGAAGCCTTGGGTAGCCGTGGAGCAGAACGTGCAGTTCAGCCCGCAGCCCACCTGCGACGACACGCACAGCGTGCCGCGGCTCTTGTCGGGGATGTACACGGTTTCGACGGCATTCTTGCCATCAACCCCCATGCCGAGCAGCCACTTGTGGGTGCCGTCGGTGGAGGGCTTGTCGAACACCACCTGCGGCACGACAACCTCGGCATGCTCCTGCAGCTTGGCGCGCAGGTTCTTGCCTAGGTCCGTCATCTGGTCGAAGTCGGTGACGTAGCGGTGGTGGATCCACTTCATCACCTGGTGGGCGCGGAACTTCTGCTCACCGAGCTTTCCGATGAAGAACTGCTCAAGGCCCTCGCGATCTAGGTCCAGCAGGTTCTGTTTCGCCGGCACGGACGCACCGATGGCCACGGACGGTGCGTCCGTGGCCATTTTCAGTTCGATCGGTGGCAGTTCGTGGCTGCTCATCACTCTTCGCTCAGCGCGAGAACACTTCGGTGGCGGCGAAGAAGTACGCGATCTCGATGTTCGCGTTCTCGACCGAATCCGAGCCGTGTGCGGCGTTGGCATCGATGGAATCGGCGAAGTCGGCGCGGATCGTGCCCGGCGCGGCGTCCTTCGGATTGGTGGCACCGAGGATGTCGCGATGCTTCAGCACGGCGTTCTCGCCTTCCAGCACCTGGATGGCGACCGGACCGGAGATCATGAACTCGACCAGTGCATTGAAGAACGGACGTTCGCGATGCACGGCGTAGAAACCTTCGGCCTCACGGCGCGACAGGTGCTTCATCTTCGAGGCGACGATCTTCAGGCCGTTCTTTTCGAAACGGGCATAGATTTCGCCGATGACGTTCTTGGCGACGGCATCGGGCTTGACGATCGACAGGGTGCGCTCCAGCGCCATGGGGATTTTCTCCGTTGGGCGGGCCACTGAAGGCCCAAGGTTAACATGAAAAACCCGCGTCGAAACGCGGGCTTAGACCAGAAAGCGTAGCGAGATTCTAACGTATCCCAGCGCAGGATGCAGCCTGCGTCACAGGCCGATTGCTGCCTTGCAACATGACACGGCCCCACGGTCAGCGGAGAATCAATCAAACAAGCGTTTGATTAAGCCGGAGGCTCCATGGGCAATACCACGCACTTCTCCACCAAGGAACGGATACTGGGGGCCGCGGAAGAGCTCTTCGCCCAGTACGGCTTTGCAGGCACCTCCCTGCGGCAGGTGACGAGTCGCGCAGACGTCAACATCGCGGCCGTCAACTACCACTTCGGCAGCAAGGAAAACCTGGTCAACGAGGTGTTCCGTCGCCGCATGGACGACATGACCGCCGCCCGCCTCACCCTGCTTGAAAAGGCACTGGCCGGGCGCCCGGGCGAGCTGGAACCCATCCTCGCCGCCTTCGTCGAGCCGGCGCTGGCGCTGGCCCAGGATCGCCACGGGGGCGGCGCCTTTGTCCGGGTCATCGCCCGCGCCTACGCCGAAAAGAACGATGGCCTGCGCAAGTTCCTCTCCGACCACTACGGCCATGTGCTGCGCGAGTTCGGCAAGGCGATCGCCGCCTGCGTGCCGGGCCTCAGCAAGGAAGAGCTCTACTGGCGGCTGGACTTCTTTTCCGGCGCCCTGACCTACGCCATGGCCGACTTCGGCCTGATCAAGCGCCCCACGGGCGTCACGGAAGCGGCGCACCGTGAGCGCGCCGCCCGCGAACTCATCCGCTTCGCCGAGGCCGGCCTGCGCGCCGACCATGTCTGAAACCCCTGCAATCCAAGGAAATTCCATGTCCAATCCATTGCTTGTACGCAAGGCGGCCGTTCTGGGCGCTGGTGTCATGGGCGCGCAGATCGCCGCGCACCTGACCAATGCCGGCGTCGACACCGTGCTGTTCGACCTGCCTGCCAAGGAGGGCCATCCCGACGGCATCGTGCAGAAGGCCATCGCCAACCTGGCCAAGTTGAGCCCTGCCCCTCTTGCCAGCAAGTCGCTTGCCGAAGCCATCACGCCCGCCAACTACGAGACAGGACTCGAGCACCTGAAGGGCTGCGACCTGATCATCGAGGCCATCGCCGAGCGGATGGACTGGAAGCAGGACCTCTACAAGAAGATCGCCCCGTTCGTGGCCGATCATGCGGTACTGGCAAGCAATACATCAGGCTTGGGAATCAACAAGTTGGCGGAAGTTCTTCCAGAACAACTTCGCCATCGCTTCTGTGGCGTGCACTTCTTCAACCCACCACGCTACATGCACCTGGCCGAACTGATTCCGGCCAAATCCACCGATGCCACCGTCCTCGAAGGTCTGGAGACCTTCCTGACCACCACCCTGGGCAAGGGCGTGGTCTATGCGAAGGACACCCCCAACTTCATCGGCAACCGGATCGGCGTGTTCTCGATCCTGGCCACCGCCCACCACACCGGCGAATTCAAGCTGGGGTTCGACGAAGTGGACGCCGTCACTGGCCCGCTGATCGGCCGCCCGAAGTCGGCGACCTACCGCACCTCGGACGTGGTCGGTCTGGACACGATGGCCCATGTCATCAAGACCATGGCCGATACCCTGCCCGATGACCCGTGGCACGCCTACTTCAAGTCGCCGAAGTGGCTGGACGCGCTGATCGCCAAGGGCGCGCTTGGCCAGAAGACCGGTGCCGGCATCTTCCGCAAGGTCGGCAAGGACATCGTGGTCCTGGACCTGGAGAAGCAGGACTACCGCGCCGCCGACCGCACGGCCGCGTCCGAGGTGGCCGAGATCCTGAAGATCAGGAATCCCGCGGAGAAGTTCGCCAAGCTGCGCGAGAGCCAGCACCCGCAGGCGCAGTTCCTGTGGGCCGTGTTCCGCGACCTGTTCCATTACAGCGCCTATCACCTCGCCGACATCGCCGAAACCGCGCGCGATGTCGACCTGGCTATCCGCTGGGGTTACGGCTGGTCGCTCGGTCCGTTCGAGACCTGGCAAGCCGCCGGCTGGAAGCAGGTGGCGCAGTGGATCGCCGATGACATCGTGGCCGGCAAGGCCATGAGCAGCGCACCGCTGCCGAACTGGGTGTTCGACGGCCGCGAGGGCGTGCATGGTGCCGAAGGCAGCTACAGCCCGGGCCGCAACGCCAAGCTGCCTCGCTCGGCCCTGCCGGTCTACCAGCGCCAGCGCTTCCCGGATCCTCTGCTGGGCGAAGCCTTTGCCCAGGGCGAGACCGTCTACGAGAACGACGGTGTGCGCCTGTGGACCGACGGCGACGGTATCGGCGTGGTCAGCTTCAAGACCAAGATGCACACCGTCTCCGACGCCGTGCTGGACGGTCTGCAGGAAGCCATCGCCATCGCCGAGCAGAAGTTCAAGGGCCTGGTGATCTGGCAGCCGAAGGAACCCTTCTCGGCCGGTGCCGACCTCGCAGGCGCCCTCGGTGCGCTGCAGGCGGGCAAGATCGCCGATTTCGAAGCGATGGTGGCCAATTTCCAGGCCACCAGCCAGCGGATCAAGTACTCGCTGGTACCCGTGGTTGCCGCCGTGCGCGGCCTCGCGCTGGGCGGCGGCTGCGAGTTCCAGATGCACAGCGCACGCACGGTTGCGTCGCTGGAAAGCTACGTCGGCCTGGTAGAGGCCGGCGTGGGCCTGCTGCCCGCCGGTGGCGGCCTGAAGGAAATCGCCGTGCGTGCGTCGCAGGCCGCCGGCCCAGGTGGCGACGTGTTCGCCGAGCTGAAGAAGACCTTCGAGACCGTGGCGATGGCCAAGGTGTCCGCTTCCGCCGTCGAGGCCAAGGAGCTGGGCCTGATGCGCGCGGGCGACAAGATCGCCTTCAATGCCTACGAACTGCTGTACATCGCCAAGCAGGAAGCCCTGGCGCTGGCCGAGACCGGCTACCGCCCGCCCCTGCCCGCCCGCCGCATCCAGGTGGCCGGTGACGTCGGCATCGCCACCTTCAAGATGATGCTGGTCAACATGCTGGAAGGCCGCTTCATCAGCCCGCACGACTACGAGATTGCCGTGCGCATCGCCACCGTGCTGTGCGGCGGCGAAGTCGACCGCGGCGCACTGGTGGACGAAGAGTGGCTGTTGAAGCTGGAGCGCAAGCACTTCGTTGAACTGGCGCAGCAGGAAAAGACCCAGGCGCGCATCGGCCACATGCTGAAGACCGGCAAGCCCCTGCGTAACTAAGCGACGGACAAGGACACATCGAAATGAGCAAGCAGATCCAAGAAGCCTATATCGTCGCCGCCACCCGCACGCCGGTCGGCAAGGCGCCGAAGGGCGTATTCCGCAACACCCGTCCGGACGACATGCTGGCGCACGTGCTGAAGTCCGTGGTCGCGCAGGCGCCGGGCATCGACCTGAGCCGCATCGATGACGCCATCATCGGTTGCGCCATGCCCGAGGGCGAGCAAGGCATGAACGTGGCGCGCATCGGCCTGCTGCTGGCGGGCCTGCCGAACACGATCGCCGCGCAGACCATCAACCGCTTCTGCTCGTCCGGCCTGCAGGCCGTAGCGATGGCGGCCGACCAGATCCGCCTGGGCAATGCCGACCTGATGCTGGCCGGCGGCACCGAGAGCATGAGCATGGTGCCGATGATGGGCAACAAGATCGCGATGGCGCCCAGCGTGTTCGACAACGACCACGTGGCCATTGCCTACGGCATGGGCATCACCGCCGAGAAGGTGGCCGAGGAATGGAAGATCTCGCGCGAGGACCAGGACGCGTTCGCCGTTGCTTCGCACCAGAAGGCCCTTGCCGCGCAGGCCGCGGGCGAGTTCAGGGACGAGATCAGTCCCTACGAAGTGATCTCGCGCCAGCCCGACCTGGCCGGTAACACCGTTCGCCTGAAGAAACTGCTGGTCGAACAGGATGAAGGCCCGCGTGCGGACACGTCGCTGGAAGGCCTGGCCAAGCTGCGGACCGTGTTCCGCAATCCGCAGTTCGGCGGCACCGTCACTGCAGGCACCTCGTCGCAGATGAGCGATGGCGCCGCCGGCGTGCTGCTGGCCTCGGAGCAGGCGATCAAGGATTACGGCCTGACCCCGCTGGCCCGTTTCGTCAGCTTCTCTGTCGCCGGCGTGCGCCCGGAAGTGATGGGCATCGGCCCGATTGCCGCCATCCCGAAGGCCCTTAAGCAGGCGGGTCTGACCAAGGACCAGCTGGACTGGATCGAGCTCAACGAAGCTTTCGCCGCGCAGGCGCTGGCGGTGATTCGCGACAGCGAACTTGACCCTTCGAAGATCAATCCGCTGGGTGGCGCCATCGCCCTCGGCCATCCGCTGGGTGCGACTGGTGCGATCCGCACTGCCACCATCGTCCACGGCATGCGTCGGCGCCAGCAGAAGTACGGCATGGTCACCATGTGCATCGGCACCGGCATGGGCGCGGCGGGCATCTTCGAATCGCTCTGACGTTACCCGCACTTCTGTGTTGAACGAAAAAGGCGCCGAAAGGCGCCTTTTTCACCGGTGCGGCGCCTTCGCTCACGCCATCCGCGCACCGTTGGGCACCGGCCGCTCCACCGTGGTGATCACCACGCCGGCATCGGTGTGGAAGCCGGTCAGCAGGAACTCGGACAGGAAGCCGCCGATCTGCTTCGGAGGGAAGTTGATGACACCCACGATCTGCCGCCCGACCAGGTCCTCCGCGGCATAGAGCGCGACGATCTGCGCGCTGGTCTTTCTGACCCCATGTGGCCCGAAGTCCACCCAGAGCTTCCACGCCGGTTTGCGCGCCTGCGGGAATGCCTCGACTTTCAGCACGGTACCTACGCACAACGCGACACGTTCGAAATCTGCCCATTCGATGAGATCGTTCGTTTCCGTCATGTCGGTCACCTGTGCTCCATCCTGTCTTTCCACGCATCCTTGAATTCCGCCCACCAGTAGCCGAGCTGCGCGCCCATGAAGCCCGCCGGTTTCAATGCGGATACCAGCCCATAGTCCGAAAACTCACGCCAGCGCGGATCTTCCTGGACGATGGCGCTGGCGATGATCTCCCCGGCGAACGTGGTGGGTGCCACGCCATGCCCGCCGAACGCCTGCGCAACCCACAAGCCGTCCTCCACGCGCCCCACCTGAGGCATCTGGTGGCGGGCATAGCTCATCAGGCCCGACCATGCGTAGTCGATGCGGACGCCTTCAAGCTGGGGGAACACCTTCAGCATGTCGCGATACAGCAATCTCCGTACCTCCGCGGCCGACCGGTCCAGCACGGAGATGCGTCCTCCCCACAACAGCCGCGTGTCCGGTAGCGGTCGGTAGTAGTCGAATGCGAACCGGGTGTCGTAGACCGCGGCCTGCGTCGTGAGCGCGTCCCGCATCCGTGCATGCAGCGGTTCGGTCACCATCACATAGGTGGCGATGGGCAATACGCCCGCATCCACGCGACGATGCAGGCCGGCAAGATAGCCCCCGCAGGCCAGCACCACATGACGTGCCCTGACCTGCCCCTGCGGCGTGGCCACGCGCCATCCCACGCCATCCCGCACCAGCGCGGTCGCAGGCGAGCGCGCGAACAGAGCAACCCCTTGTTCCTTTGCCACGCGTGCAATGCCGCGCGCGTACTTCAGCGGATGAAAATGGAATGCGTCGGGCTCGAACAGGCCGTCGTGATAACGGTGCGTCCGGATGTGGCTTCGCAGCGTTTCCTGCGGCATCCATCGCCAGTCCTGACCATATTGATCCGCCAGCAGGCGCTGCCGGCTCCGCAACACCTCCGGATCCTTGAACCAGTTGGCCCAGATGATCCCGGCGTGCGTGTCGTCGCAGGCAATGGCATGGCGCGTGATGCGTTGCCGGATCAGGTCGACAGCATCCGTTGTGCCGTCATAAAGAGCCCTTGCGCGCTGGGCACCCAGGTCGTGCAGGAGCGCGTCCTCACCCCGCGAGAATCCGCCGAACACGAAGCCCCCGTTGCGACCCGAGGCACCATACCCGGCCGCTTCGGCCTCGAGCAGCACGACATCACGGACGCCCCTCTCCGACAGGCCCAGCGCGGTATTGAGCCCGGCAAACCCGCCGCCGACGATGCAGACCGATGCATCCACGCTCCCGTGCAGAACTGGCGATACCGGGACCGCGCCAGCCGTATCGAGATAGTAGCCGGCCCCGGAGGTGTCGACCGCAGACATGGCATCCATCGAGTGACTCGAGGCGAAGGGTTTCGATCAGACGTTCGGCAACGCGGAACCCTACTCGAGTTCCCGCACGCCCAGTTCGGCCAGGGCATCCTGCATCATGACGCGTGCCGCATCACTGAGTTTCTCGTGGTCGAGTGCGTAGCGGATGGTCGCTTCGATGAGGCCGATATGCGTACCGCAGTCGAAGCGGGTGCCCTTGAAGCGATAGGCATGTACCGGTTTTTCCAGCAGCAGCGCCGCGATGGCATCCGTCAGCTGGATCTCGCCACCGGCGCCCGGCACCGTACCTTCCAGCAGGGCGAAGATGCGCGAATCGAGCACATAACGGCCGACGACCGCCAGATTGCTGGGCGCGACCTCCGGCTTCGGCTTCTCCACGATGCCACGGATGCGCCCCTCCCTTCCGGTGAAGGCGTCGGTGGCCACGATGCCGTAACTACCTGTCTGGTCATGCGGCACATCCTGCACCGCGATGACGCTGGCGCCCGTCGTTTCGGCGGCGTCGGCCATCTGCTTCAACGCACCGGGCCCACGGTTCCATATCAAATCGTCGGGCAGCAGGACCGCGAAGGGTTCATCGCCCACGATCGGCTTGGCGCACAGCACGGCATGCCCCAGACCCAGCGCCTCGGCCTGCGTCACGAAAACAGCGCGTACGTGGCTGGGCAGCACATTCCGCACCAGTTCGAGCTGCTCCAGCTTTCCGGCCCGCTCCAGCTTCTGCTCGAGCTCATAGGCCTTGTCGAAGTAGTCGGCAACCGCATGCTTGTAGCGGTTGGTGACGAAGATCAAGGTGTCGCAGCCGGCCTCCACCGCCTCGTCGACGGCGTACTGGATCAACGGCCGATCGATGATCGGCAGCATCTCCTTCGGCACGGTCTTGGTCGCGGGCAGAAAGCGGGTGCCGAGACCGGCGACGGGAAAAACGGCTTTGCGGATTCTGGCAGTGGTCATCGGGTCCTGCGGGCATCGCGACCTGGGAATACCACGATGTTAGCCGAAGAATCATCCTGGTCGTTTGACAACGGTGCGAACTCGGGAACCGCGATCCGCAGCACCTCTCCCAACTCGTTCGTATCGTACCGAGCGTGTGCTGCCCGCATGCGCTGCAGAGCCAGTTCGATGAACTCGGGCGCCACTTCGCGCGCAAGCGCCTTCATGATCTTCGAGTGAGAGGTGGGCTGGTAGCGCTCATCTGCGTGGAAAAGCGTTTCGTGCAGCTTCTCCCCGGGGCGAAGACCGGTGTAGACGATGGCGATATCGCGCCCGGGTTGCCTGCCTGCCAATCGGATCATCTGTTCCGCCAGCAGGCGGATCGGCACCGGATCGCCCATGTCCAACGTGTAGATGGATGCATGCGCTGCGCCTGAAGCGGCCTGCAGGATCAGCTGGCACGCCTCGGGAATGGTCATGAAATAGCGCGTCACGTCCGGATCGGTGACGGTAACCGGCCCGCCCTTGCGGATCTGTTCCCGGAACAAGGGGACTACGCTACCCGCGGAATCCAGGACGTTGCCGAAACGCACCGTGACGTATCGCGTTCCCGAGCGCGCATCATCGAGCGCCTGGCATGCCATCTCCGCAAGGCGTTTGGTCGCACCAAGCACGTTCACGGGATCCACGGCCTTGTCCGTGGAAATCAGCACGAAGGTCGCGACACCCGCTTCACGACACGCACGTGCCACCGTTTCGGTTGCCAGAACATTGTTGCCAACCGCTTCTCGCAGATGCCCCTCAAGTAACGGCACCTGTTTGTAAGCTGCGGCATGGAATACGGCATCAGGCTCTGCCATCTTCAGCGCGTGCTCAATGACGGCCGCATCTCCGCAGTTGCCGAGTATCGGAAGAACCTCAAGATCCGGGAAAGCTCGACGAAGATCGCCCTGGATCGTGATGAGCGCCAGTTCGTCGATTTCAACCAGTGCGATCCGCTGGGCACCATGGCGAGCACATTGCCGGCAGAGCTCCGAGCCGATGGACCCGCCCGCACCGGTCACCATCACGGTCCGTCCGCCCAGCCAGCCCCGGATGAGCTTCCAGTCGGGCGTGACGGATTTTCGGCCAAGCAAGTCCTCGATCGCGACCTCCTTGAGGTCGCCCGGCATGGACTGTCCTTCCAGCACGTTGACCAGTCGGGGCACCATGCGGAAAGGCAACCCGGTGCTTTCGCAGATCGCCACCACGCGTTGCATCGCCGGCGCATCGAGGGACGGCATGGCGATGACCAGCATGCGGGCAGCGGTTTCGCGCGCAACCGCCGCCGCGTTCTCCAACCCTCCCAGCACGGGAATGCCCTGCAGTTTTGATCCGTGCAGCCGTGACGCGTCGTCAAGGAAGGCGACCGGTTGATAGATTCCCGTGCGCCGGAGCTCGCGTACAAGAGCTTCGCCTGCCCGGCCGGCGCCCAAGATCAGCACTCGGGACGCACTTTCGTTGCTGCGGTTGACCTGACTGTCCTTCCATGCGCGGTAAGCGAGCCTGGGCAGGCCAAGGAAGCCCACCAGGGCAAACGGGTAGAAGCCCAGCACTGCACGCGGCGTGGAACCGAACCGGTTGTAGAAGAACAGCCCAAGGACAACGCCCAGGAAGCCCAGCGCACACGCCTTCACGATATTCCAGAGGTCTGGAAGACTGGCAAAGCGCCAGAGACCGCGATACAGCCCCATCCACCAGAACACGGCGCCCTGCGCCAGCAGAACGATGGCAATCTCGTTCGACCAAAGGGGAAACGCCGGTGCTTGGGCGAGCATTGCGTACCGAAGACGATGCAATACCTGCCAGCACAGCCACACCATCGTCAGATCATGGGCCGCTACCAGAAGGCGCGGCATGAAGCCACTCAATCGATCCCGCCAGGACTCCATCAGCTCCGTCTCCGTGTGCTATCAGCTACGCCATCCTCGGCGCAATAAAACCCATAGCGCCCCACCGAACCCGTAGACGGCGATCACCGCGCCCAGGGTAGCTGCCACCGTTGTCCGGGGCATGCCATAGATTAACAATAAGGTAACGCCGCCGAACACCATGTAAATCACGGTTACGGCAGCGTGCCCGAATCGACGCGCGCCGAACTGGTAGAGATGGCCCACATGAGGTGTCCACCATTGTTCGCCCCGGAGCATGCGCCCCAGTAACGTGAAGCCTGCGTCGACGAGAAAAGCACACAGGGGCAGCAGCAACAGGGGGGCGCTGGCCGATGGCAGCGCAAGGAACGCGGCGGTGGCAAGCCCGGCCAACGCATAACCCAGTGCCCCACTGCCCACGTCCCCCAGGAAGATCCACGCCCTGGGGAAGTTGAAGGGCAGGAAGCCGACGCAGGCCCCGAGCAGCGCCAAGGCAAGCCAGTGCCATCCCCCCACCAGCAAGCCGGCATAGGCCAGTGCCGCCAATGCAGCCTGGCTGGCTGCCAGGCCATTGATGCCGTCCATGAAGTTCCAGACATTGACCAGCACCATGGCCATGCCAAAAGCCGCCACAGCCGGCAACCACTGCCCGCTTTGCCATCCCGCCGCCGCTGCCAGGCTGAGCGCCGCCACCGCCTGGACCGCCAGTCGCAGCCAGGGCGACAAGGGCCGATGGTCGTCCCACCACCCTATCCCGGCGACAATCAACAGGCCGGGCAGGAAGCCCAGCCACAGCACATCCATAGCCTCTGGAATCAGCGCAAGGTACAGGCCGGCAGCCACGAGTACGGCCACAATCGCGATGCCGCCGCCGCGGGGCGTTGCGACGCTGTGACTCCGGCGCTCACCCGGCTGGTCCATGAGGTTGCCGCGCAGGGCGTATCGGCGCGCCAGCCAGGTTCCCACGGCGGCAGCTGCCGCCAGCAGCAGAAGCCAGACGAGCAGGCTCGGCATCAGACGACCGCGTAGTTCAACAGTGGCTTGATCGTGCCCCACTCCTTGCAACTCGGGCATTGCCAATGATGCGTCCTGGCGCCGAAGCCGCACTGGGTGCACCGGTAGCTCGGATTCCGCACCAGCAGTTGATCGGTGATGTGCTTGAGATCATGCAGCGTGGCCGACGCGTCCGCACCTTCCGCCAGCGTGAGGTCGATCAGTGCCGCTTCGCCGCGCACGGACGGCCGGTCCTTGAGCTGACGTGCAAGGTAGGCCCGTGCGGCGGCAACGCCGTCCTGCCGTTCGACCAGGCGCGTCAACGCCAACACCGGGGCGATTCCCCGGTAGTGCTCGCACATCTCCGACAGGAATGCCCGCGCTCCGGACAGATCACCCACTTGCTCGTAGCCGGCCAGCAGGCTCGGCAACACCTCGGGAAGGTAGTCCGGGTCATGTCGCGCAGCGCGTTCGAACGCGCGAATCGCCGCTTCCGAATTGCCCGCATCGGTTTCAATGCGACCTTCGAGGATGCCGGCACGTACGCTGCCTGCATCGGCCTGGTAGGCGCGTGCCACCGCTGCCCGGGCGGCTTCGACGCTGTTCGCTGTCCGTTGCCGCTCGGCCAGCTCGCATTCGAACTGGGCGATCAGCTTGCCCATCGGTTCGGTCGTGACCTCTTCGTAGCGTCGCGCGTTGTCGATCGCCTTCTCCCAGTCGCGCTCGGCCTGGTAGATGCCGATGAGGTGCTTGAGCGCCTGCGGAGCACGCTGGTCGATGCGCGCCAGATCGGTGAACACGGTTTCCGCGCGATCCAGAAGGCCGGAACGCATGTAGTCCTCGCCCAATGCGAGCAAGGCTTGTACGCGCTGCGCATCACTCAGGTCAGCCCGTTGCACGAGGCCCTGGTGCAGGCGGATGGCGCGATCCACTTCGCCACGACGACGGAACAGGTGACCCAGGGCAACCTGCGTCTCGAAGGTTTCCTTGTCCAGCTCCGCGATATGCAGGAACAGCTCGATCGCCTTGTCCGGCTGCTCGTTGAGCAGATAGTTCAGGCCCCGGAAATAGGTACTCGACAGTCGACTGACCTGTGTGTCGCCGTGACGTTGTCCGCCGCGACGGCCGATGATCCACCCGCTGAGCGCAGCAAGCGGAAGGAACAGGAAGAACCAGAACCATTCGGTCAGGAAAGCCATGGGTTCAGGCACCGCCATCGATGGCCGATGAGGTCCCCGCCCCGTGGGCCGCGGGCTGGGCGGCCCGGGTCGCCTTCCTGAGCTTGGCGTACAAAGGCCATACCAGGGTGGCCAGCACGATCAGGCCGCCGATCACCACCCCCAGCAGCAGGGACAGCATGATGCCGACGCCGGAAGACGTCTGGAATTCGGTGAAAAGGAGTTTCAGCGTGATCGGCTGCGTGTTGAGCACACCGATGATGAGTCCGTAGGCCAGGAACAACAGTGCGACGACCAGGCGGAACATGTTCATCAGGCGACTCCTTGCGGGATGCGCCTAGCTTAACGGAGTAGACGCGGAACGACACACACGCGTCGATGGCGGGCTATTCCCCGCTTTCCTCGATGGGGGTGACGTCACTGACGCGTTCGCGCAGTTCCTTGCCCGGCTTGAAATGAGGGACATGCTTGGCCGGCAACGCGACCGACTCGCCGGTCTTCGGATTGCGTCCCATCCTGGGCGGACGGTAATGCAGCGAGAAACTGCCGAACCCGCGGATCTCGATACGGTCGCCCTGGGCGAGGGCCCCGCCCATCATCTCCAGCAACGCCTTGACGGCCAGGTCCACGTCCTCGGCCTTGAGGTGCGGCTGGCGGCGGCTGAGGATCTCGATGAGTTCGGATTTGGTCATCGCATGCGGAATTCGGACGGATGAACCCGCGCCGGCCCGGGTACTCCGGGCCGGCGGGGAACGGTACTGCTAGTGGTACTGCAACGGCGCGAGCCGCTTACTCGGACTTGCCACCATCCAGCTGTGCACGCAGCAGCGCGCCCAGGCTGGTGGTACCGGTGGAAGCTTCGGCAGCGGACTTGTTGTACTCGGCCAGCGCCTCGGCGGTTTCGGCTTCGTCCTTGGCCTTGATCGACAGCTGCAGCGTGCGGCCCTTGCGGTCCATGCCGATGAACTTGGCTTCGACCTTGTCGCCGACCTTCAGGTGCTGGCTGGCGTCGTCCACGCGGTCGTAGCTGATGTCCCGCGCCATCACGTAGCCTTCGATGCCATCGGCCAGTTCTATCGTGGCGCCCTTGGCGTCCACTTCCTTCACCGTACCTTCGACCTTCGAGCCCTTCGGATGGGTCGCCATGTACTGGCCGAACGGATCCTGCTCCAGCTGCTTCACGCCCAGGCTGATGCGCTCGCGCTCCGGATCGACCGCCAGCACCACGGCTTCCAGCGTGTCGCCCTTCTTGAAGTTGCGCACGATGTCTTCGCCGGTGGTGTTCCAGCTGATGTCGGACAGGTGGATCAGGCCGTCGATGCCGCCGTCCAGGCCGATGAAGATGCCGAAGTCGGTGATCGACTTGATCTGGCCGGACACCTTGTCGTTCTTCTTGTGGGTGGCCGCGAAGGTTTCCCACGGATTGGCGGCAACCTGCTTCATGCCCAGCGAGATGCGGCGACGCTCTTCATCCACGTCCAGCACCATCACTTCGACTTCGTCACCGACCTGCACGACCTTGGACGGATTGACGTTCTTGTTGGTCCAGTCCATTTCGGAGACGTGCACCAGGCCTTCGACGCCCGGCTCGATCTCGACGAACGCGCCGTAATCGGTGACGTTGGAGACCTTGCCGAACACGCGGCTGTTGGCCGGGTAACGGCGGGCGATGTTGTCCCACGGATCTTCGCCCAGCTGCTTCAGGCCCAGCGAGACGCGGTTGCGCTCACGGTCGTACTTCAGCACGCGGACATCCAGCTCCTGGCCGACTTCCACGACTTCGGACGGATGGCGCACGCGCTTCCAGGCCATGTCGGTGATGTGCAGCAGGCCGTCGATGCCGCCCAGGTCGACGAACGCGCCGTAGTCGGTGAGGTTCTTGACCACACCCTTCAGCACCACGCCTTCCTGCAGCTTGTCCATCAGCTGCTCGCGCTCTTCCGAGTGCTCGCTCTCGACCACCGCGCGGCGGGAGACGACGACATTGTTGCGCTTGCGGTCCAGCTTGATGAGCTTGAACTCCAGCTCCTTGCCTTCCAGGTAGCCGGGATCGCGCACGGGGCGCACATCGACCAGCGAACCCGGCAGGAATGCGCGGACGTCCTTGATGTCGACGGTGAAACCACCCTTGACCTTGCCGCTGATGCGACCGGTGATGGTTTCGTTCTTCTCCAGGGCTTCTTCCAGCTCGTCCCACACCATGGCGCGCTTGGCTTTCTCGCGCGAGAGGACGGTTTCACCGAAGCCGTTCTCGAGGGAGTCGAGTGCGACCTTGACTTCGTCGCCCACGCCCACGTCGATTTCACCGGCGTCGTTCCGGAACTGTTCGATCGGCACGATGCCTTCGGACTTCAGGCCCGCGTTGATCACCACCACGTCGTTGCGGACTTCCACGACGACGCCGGTGACGATCGCGCCCGGCTTCAGCTTGGCCAGATGGGTCTGGCTCTGTTCAAACAGTTCGGCAAATGATTCGGTCATTGAAAAATACTCGGTTGATGACACAGACCGGGCGCACCTGAAGATGCACCGCGATCCACCCGTTGTCGGCCGGCGCGGGATTGCGTGTGGCCGTGAGTGTTGTGGTTGTTGAACCGCACGGAGGATTCCGGGCGGACCTTCTGCTGGGCGGGAGCCTAGTCCGCGCGCGCCGGCACCAAAGCCAGCACGCGTTCGACGACGGCATCGATGCCTAGGCCGGTGGTGTCGATGAGGACGGCGTCTTCGGCCGGCCGCAGGGGCGCCACCGCACGCTGGGCGTCACGGGCGTCACGGGCGAGGATCTCGCGCAGCAGACCGTCGATTGTGACGGAAACCCCTTTGTCTTTCAACTGCTTATAGCGCCTTTCCGCCCGTTCGTCGGCACTGGCGGTCAGGAACACCTTGTAAGGAGCATCCGGGAAGATGACGGTCCCCATGTCCCGCCCATCGGCCACCAGGCCGGGCGGGCGGCGAAAAGCCCGCTGGCGCTCCTTCAGAGCGGACCGCACCTCGGGAATGGCCGCAATGGCGGACGCGAGGGCACCCGTGGTTTCCAGGCGCAGTTCGTCCGTGGCGTCTAGGTCATCCACGATGACCCGGAGGCCCTGCTCCGTTTCGCGGAAGCTGACGCTGGTATCGAAGGCACACCGGACCAAGGCGGCAGGATCGGAGATATCCAGATCGGCCCAGCTTGCCGCCACGCCAACCGCACGGTACAGCGCCCCGGAGTCGAGGTAATGCCAGCCGAGTCGGCCAGCCACCAGCCGGCTCACCGTACCCTTGCCCGCCCCGGAGGGGCCATCGATGGTCAGGACAGGTGAGGTATCGGACATGGGGTCTCCTGAGGGGTTTTGGGCGGCATTATGATGTCGACCATCGCGCGCGGGACACCTTCGGCGCCGTGTTGACGGAAGGCTCAGTGCAACCGCTTGATATGCCAACGGAATTGCCGTTAGAATAGCCGGCTTCGTCCCACCCCATACTCTTTTACGCCGAGGTTCATCTCATGAAGGTCCTGTCCTCCCTGAAGTCGGCGAAGGCCCGTCACCGCGACTGCAAGGTGGTCCGCCGCCGCGGCAAGGTCTTCGTGATCTGCAAATCCAACCCGCGTTTCAAGGCGCGCCAGCGCTGAGGAACGGCACTGCCGGCCACGGCCGGCAATGCGTCAAAAGCCGCCTCCGGGCGGTTTTTTGTTGTCCTGCTTTTGTTATAAAAGGCAGATCACCCAGGGGAATCCCACCATGAGCCGTCGCGCCCTCGCACTTCCGTTGATCGCCCTGCTCGGCCTTGCCGGCCCGGCCTTCGCAGATACCCTGCTGATAGAGCGCGCCCAGGAAACGCCCGCGGCGGCGGCCCCGGTGCGTGGACAGACGGCAGCCGACGTCGAAGCCCGCTTCGGCGCTCCGCAACAGAAGCTCGAGCCACGCGGTGGCCAGAAGCGGCAATGGCCGGTGATCCATCGTTGGGTCTATCCCGGTTTCACGGTCTACTTCGAGAAGAGCCGCGTCATCGACGTGGTGCTGAACAAGGCTACCGCCGAAGAAATCGGCCCCAAGCCCCCCATCCGCTGACCGGCGACTTTCGCGCCCCGCAATCCCATGACCGATGCCTATCGCTTTCCCGCGGAGTGGGAGCCCCAGTCCGCGATCCTGATCGCTTGGCCGCACGCCGAGACGGACTGGGCCGACCGCCTTGCCGATGTCGAGGAAACCTACGTCGCCCTGGTGGCCGCCATCACCCGCTTCCAGCCGGTGGTCATCTGCGTCGCCGACGACGACCTGCAGACCTATGCCGAAGCGCGACTGCGCTCGGCGCGGGTGGACATGGAGCGCGTACGCTTCGTTCCCGCCGAGTACGACGACACCTGGCTGCGCGACTCCGGGCCTATCACCCTGCGTGATGGCCACCGGTTCAAATTGCTGGACTTCCGCTTCACAGGGTGGGGCGGCAAGTACGAAGCCACGCGCGACGACCGTCTGGTCGGCGAGCTCTCCGGCATGCAGCTGTTTCACAACTATTTCGTCCAAAGCATTGATTTTGCTTTGGAAGGTGGCGCCATTGAAACTGATGGCGCGGGCACGTTGCTCACCACATGGCAATGCCTGCATGAGCGTCACCCCGACGCCTCGCGCGCGGAACTGACCGAAAAGCTCGCGCGCTGGCTGAAGCAGGACCGCGTGCTGTGGCTGGACCACGGCTACCTGGAGGGCGACGACACCGACGCCCACATCGACACCCTTGCCCGCTTCGCGCCCGGCAACGCCATCGTTTACCAGGCCTGCGACGATGCAACGGACAGCCACCATGCCGAACTGCAGGCGATGGCCGCCGATATCGCCGCCCTGCGCACCGCCGCTGGCCAGCCTTACCGCCCCTTTCCGCTGCCCTGGGCGCAGCCTGTGATGGACAACGGCCGTCGCTTGGCAGCGTCTTACGCGAACTACCTGATCATCAACGGCGCCGTGTTGATGCCGGCCTATGGCGATGCCGCCGACAACCAGGCCGCCGCCGTGCTGGCACAGGCCTACCCGGACCGCGAGATCGTGCAGGTGCCCTGCCGGGCGCTGATCTGGCAGAACGGCAGTCTGCATTGCATCACCATGCAACTGCCGGCAGGGCTGCTCGGCTGAGTCCCGCCATGGCGTCACGGTTCATGGCACCGTGACGTCAGTTGGGCGCAGATTGAACGCTTCGTTTACATCTCGCCCAACACGATGCCGGATAACCACCGTTTCCCATTGATCGAGGAGACGGCCGTGTATTCACGACGCAAGTTCCTGACGACCACTGCGCTGGCCACGGCCGGCCTTGGCCTGGCCGCCTGCCGGGACGCGGCGCAGGCGGGCGGGGTCGGCGCGGCGCCCGCTGCTCCCTCGTCCGAAGCCGTTTCCGGCGCGTTGAACACCCGCCTCGTCCCGTCGACCGGCGAGCGGGTTCCCGTCATCGGCATGGGCACGTCCGGCAGTTTCGAAGTCGGCCAGAGCGCTGCCGAACTCGATCCACTGCGTGAAGTGCTGAAGCGGTTCTTTGCCGCAGGCGCCACGCTCATCGACACCGCCCCCACCTACAGCGTCGCCGAAGACGTCATGGGTGCGCTGCTGGCCGAACAGGGACTCACCAGCAAGGCCTGGCTGGCCACCAAACTGTCCGGCGTGACCGGACGCGAAGCCGGCATGGCCCAGTTCGAAGACACACTGCGCCGGCTGAAGACCAACAAGGTGGCGCTGCTGCAGGTCCACAACCTGGGCGACCTGAAGACCCAGATGGCCGTGGCACGCGAACTGAAGGCGCAGGGCAAGGTGAAGTACGTCGGCGTCACGCACTACGTGGAGCGTGCGCAGGAGGAACTTGCGGATGTCGTGCAGGCCGAGAAGCCCGACTTCCTGCAGATCAACTATTCGGTCGCCAGCCGGGGTGCGGAGAAGCGCGTATTGCCGCTCGCGCAGGATCTCGGCGTGGCGGTGCTGATCAACCGCGCGTTCGAAGACGGCAAGCTGTTCGCGCAGGTGAAGGACAAGCCCGTGCCCGAGGCGCTGGCAGACGTCGGTGTGACCTCGTGGGCGCAGGCGTTCCTCAAGTTCGCATTGAGTCATCCGGCGGTCACGGCGGTGATCCCCGCCACCGGCAAGCCCGACCGCCAGAGCGACAATCTCAAGGCCGGTACAGGTCCGGACCTGACGCCTGCGCAGCGTGACGTCCTGATCGCCGCACTGGCCTGAATCGATGACGCCATCCTCCCCGCCTGCGCCGGGCGCCGCGTCACGGTTCGCCGCCCTGTTCAACGTGCGCCCGCACGAAACGCCGGTCGTGATGGCCGGACTGGTGATGTTCTTCCTGTTGTTCGCAGGCTACTTCATGCTGCGGCCGATCCGCGAAACGATGGGCGTCGCAGGAGGCGTGGACAACCTGCAATGGCTGTTCACCGGTACGTTCGTCGCCACGCTGGCGGTGCTCCCGGCCTATGGCTGGATCGCCTCGAAAGTGTCACGGCGGCGCATCGTGCCCTGGGTGTTCGGCGTGGTCGTGGCCAGCCTGCTCGGCTACGGGGGCGCCATGCTCGCGCGGCCCGACGATGTGTGGCTGGCGCGCACGTTCTACATCTGGGTATCGGTCATCAACCTGCTGATGATCTCGCTGGCATGGAGCGTGCTGGCCGACGTGATGGACAGCCACGAAGCCAAGCGCCTGTTCGCGCTGATCGCCGGTGGCGCCAGCCTGGGCGGCCTGGTGGGCCCCCTGCTGACCACACTGCTGGTCAAGCCACTGGGGCATGGCGGCCTGATGGTGCTGTCGGCCGTACTGATCGGCGCCAGCGCCGCCACCGCCACCTGGCTGCACCGCTGGCGTGATCGCCATCCGCTGCCAGCCGGCGCCATGTCTTCGGACCAGCGACGGCGACCACTGGGAGGAAATCCTTTCGCCGGCGCGACGGCGGTGTTCCGCTCGCCCTACCTGCTGGGCATCGCGTTCTTCGTGCTGCTGCTGGCGACAGTGACCACGTTCCTCTATTTCGAGCAGGCCAAGCTGGTGGCCGAGCGCTTCGCGGACAAGGAAGAGCAGACGCGGGTGTTCGGCCTGATCGATACGGTCGTGCAGACACTGGCGATCCTCAGCCAGTTGTTCATCACCGGCCGGATCGCACAGCGGCTGGGCGTGGGCGTGTTGCTGGTGGCGGTGCCGATGATCGTCGCCGCAGGCTTCCTCTGGCTGGCCTTGGCGCCGGTGTTCGCGGTTTTCGTGGTGGTGATGGTGGTGCGGCGCGCCGGCGAGTACGCCTTCGTGCGTCCGGGTCGCGAGATGCTCTATACCGTGGTGCCCGCGGAACAGAAGTACAAGGCGAAGAACTTCATCGACACCGTGGTCTACCGCGGCGGCGATGCACTCAGCGGCTGGGTCAAGCGTGCGCTGGATGTCCTGGCCGAACACCCGGCCGCAGCGATGTTCATCGGTGCGGGCGTGGCTGTTGCATGGGCGGTGACCGGCGCGGCGCTCGGACGGCGGCAAACGGAGCTGGAAGCGTCGCGCGACGCCACCTGAGCCTCGCGTTCACCGGCGGGCTGCCTGCCGTCACGGTGGACGCGGTACCATGCGCCCCTCTCCGTCCATGCTCCTCGACGCACGATGATCCGCACCACCCTGCCCGTTGCCCTGATCCAGGAAAAGAACCACGGCGACGCCGACGCCAACCTGTCGGTGATCGAGGCGCGCGTGGCCGAGGCCGCCAAGCGTGGTGCGAGACTGGTGCTGCTGCAGGAACTGCACAACGGCGCCTATTTCTGCCAGCACGAGTCGGTGCACGAATTCGACCTGGCCGAGCCGATCCCCGGCCCGAGTACGGAGCGCCTGGGTGCGCTGGCGAAGCAGCACGGCGTGGTGCTGGTGTCTTCACTCTTCGAGCGCCGCGCCGCCGGGCTGTACCACAACACCGCCGTCGTCTACGAAAAGGACGGCAGCATCGCGGGCAAGTACCGCAAGATGCACATCCCGGACGATCCGGGGTTCTACGAGAAATTCTACTTCACGCCCGGCGACATCGGCTTCACCCCTATCGACACCTCAGTCGGTCGCCTCGGCGTACTGGTCTGCTGGGACCAGTGGTACCCCGAAGCCGCGCGCCTGATGGCGCTGGCTGGCGCGGACGTGCTGCTGTACCCGACCGCGATCGGGTGGGATCCGGATGACGGGCAGGCCGAGAAGAACCGCCAGCGCGATGCGTGGGTGTGGAGTCATCGCGGTCATGCCGTCGCCAACGGCCTGCCCGTACTGAGCTGCAATCGCGTCGGCCATGAAGCGTCACCGCTGGGCGCCTCCGGCATCGAGTTCTGGGGCAACAGCCACGTGTTGGGTCCGCAAGGCGAGTTCATCGCCGAAGCCGGCACCGAAGCGACCATCCTGATGGCCGAGGTCGACATGGCGCGCAGCGAACACGTGCGCCGCATCTGGCCGTTCCTGCGCGACCGCCGCATCGACGCATACGGCGACCTGCTCAAGCGCTACATCGACTGAGGCCCACGCGTGCCGCTGACCGTCCGTGACGCCACGCCGGCCGACGTGCCGGCGATCACCGCCCTGTACGCCGCGGAAGTCCGCGACCACGTCAACACCTACGAATACGACGCACCCGACGACGCCGAGATGGCGCGCCGCATGCAGGGCGTGCTCGACGCCGGCTATCCCTACCTGGTGGCGGAACTCGACGGCGAATTCGTCGGCTATGCCTACGCCAGCAGCTACCGCGCGCGCGCGGGCTATCGCAAGACCGTCGAGAACTCCGTCTACGTCCTGCCCGGCCGGCAAGGCCAGGGTATCGGCGCTGCGTTGATGCAGGCACTGATCGACGCCTGCGAGACACGCGGCTACCGGCAGATGATCGCCGTGATCGGCGAACCCACCAACACCGCCTCCATCCGCCTGCACGAGAAATTCGGTTTCACCCTGATCGGCGTCTTCCGCGGCATCGCCTGGAAGCAGGACCGCTGGCTGGATACCGTGCAGATGCAGCGCACCCTCGGCGCCGGTACCACCGCGCCCCCGCAAGACGAATGACACCATGACCGACACCACGACCGCCCTCGCCGACCCGCTGCACGGGCAACCCCACGACATCATCGAACGCGACGGCGTGCGCTTCACCCTGCTCGGCACAGCGCACGTCTCGCGCGCCAGCGTCGATGCGGTGCGCGCAGCGGTGGCCAGCGGTGACTACGACAGCGTGGCGGTGGAACTGGACGCCGGCCGCCTGCAGTCGTTGACCGATCCCGACACACTGGCGCGGCTGGACCTGGTGAAGGTGGTCCGCGAGGGCAAGACGCACCTGTTCGCCGCGAATCTCGCACTGGCCGCCTACCAGCGGCGCCTGGCCGAACAGCTGGGTGTCGAGCCGGGCGAAGAGCTGAAGGCCGGCGCACTCGACGCACAGGCGCGCGGGCTGCCCGTCCACCTGATCGATCGCGAAGTGGGCCTGACCTTCAAGCGCGCGCTGCAATCGCTGGGCTGGTGGCAGCGCACCAAGGTGGGCGCCGGCATCCTCGCCAGCATGTTCGGTGACGAAGAAGTCGGGGACGACGAAATCGAGAAGCTCAAGCAGGGCGACATGCTGGAGTCGAGCTTCGGCGAGTTCGCCGCCGAAAGCCCTCAGCTGTACCAGGCCATCATCGCGGAGCGCGACCAGTACATGGCCTCCGCATTGCGCCAGGTGGCCGCAGGCAAGCCCGCCGGCGCGGCGGTGCCCTACCGCGTCCTTGCCGTGGTCGGTGCCGGCCACCTGCCCGGCCTGGCCCGCCACCTGAAGGACGACACCGCCGACCCGGCCGAGCTGCGCCGTTCGCTCGAAGTCGTCAAACCCAAGTCGCGCGTGCCGTGGATGGAACTGGTGATCGGCGTGTTCCTCGTGGGGGGCTTCGCCTGGGGTTTCTGGCAGGGGGGCGTGGACGTCGGTTCGGATCTGCTGCTGCAGTGGGTGCTGGCCACCGGCGTGCTCGGCGCCATCGGCTGTGCGATTGCAGGCGGGCATCCGCTCAGCATTCTCGCGGCCTTCATATCATCGCCGCTCACGCCGCTGCATCCCGCGCTTGCATCGGGTACCGTCAGCGCCTTCGTGGAAGCAACCTTGCGCAAGCCCACCTATGCCGACTTCATGGCGTTGCGCGACGATGTCCAGACGATGCGTGGCTGGTGGAAGAACCGCGTGGCGCGCGTCCTGCTGAACTTCTTCCTCACCAGCCTGGGCACTGCCATCGGCGTGTGGACCGGGGGATTGAGGATGCTCGGCAAACTGGTCGGCTGAGCTGGACTTGAGACGAAAAAAGAGCCGGGCAATGCCCGGCTCTTCGCTTTCCGCTCTCGTCACTCCACGTGCAGGGCTGCCACGCTTGCCGCCGCAGGCGCATCGCCACGACGCTGCTTGGCCCGGCCGATCGCACGCGAGGTGCCACTGCGCATGTCGTCCAGGATCGCGTAGATCGTGGGCAGGAACAGCAGGCTGACCACCGTCGAGAACGCCAGGCCACCGGCGATGGCCCTTGCCATCGGGGCGTAAGCCGGGCCGTCGCCCGCCATCTGGGTGTTCGCCATCGCGATGGGGACCATCGCCAGGATCGCCGTGCCCATCGTCATCAGGATGGGTCGCAACCGCTCGCGACTGCCTTCCACCAGCGCATCCGTGCGCGACATGCCGCGTCGTCGCAGGTTGTTGATGTGCTCGACCATCACGATGCCGTTGTTCACCACCACGCCCATCAGCACCAGGATGCCGATGAAGGACATGATGCCGAACGTGGTGCCCGTCAGCGCGAACAGCCAGAACACGCCGAACACGGAGAACAGCACGCCGCTCATGATGGCCGCCGGGAACAGCAGCGATTCGAACACCGCCGCCATGACGATGTAGATCATCACCAGCGCGATCAGCAGGTTGAACATCATCTGCCCCATCGCTTCATCGTCCTCCTGGAAGGCACTGCCATCGAACGAATAGCTGTAGCCCGCGGGGAACGACATGCCCTCCAGCGCCTCTTCCATGGCCTTGCGCGCATCCGGCACGGTGACCTTCTCGGCCAGGTTGGCCTGCACGGTCAGCGTGGTCTGGCGGTTGGTGCGCTGGATCTGCGTGGCGGAAGGCGTGATGCCCACGTCGACCAGGCTCAGCAGCGGCACCGTGCGGCCATCCGGCGAACGCACCATGAAACCGGCCAGGTCTTCGGTGCCGTAGTCTTCGGCACCTGCAAAGCGCACCCACACCGGCACTTCGGTCTCGCCGCGGCGGAACTCGCGCAACGGCGCGCCACGCAGGGCCAGGCCCACGAAACTCGCCACTTGCTGGGACGTGAAGCCGAAGGCTGCGGCCCGCTCGCGATCGACGCGCACGTTCAACTCGCTGTTCTGGTCGCCGACATCGACGCGTACGTCGCGCAGTTCCTTGCGCTTGGCCAGGATCGGAATCAGGTCGTCCGCGATCTCCGCCAGGGTCTGGGTCGAATCGCCGACCAGCTGGAACGACACGCTCTGGCCGGGTTGGCCGCCGCCGCCCTGATTGCCACCGTCGCCACCGATGCCGATGTTGGCGCGGGCCGACTTCGGCAGGTCCTTGCGCAACTGCTCGACGATCGGCTTGGTCTCGCTGGCCTTTTCGGTGTCGAACTTGACCTGGGTTCCACCCCAACCCTGCTCGCTGAAGTACGAATAGATCTGGCTGATGCGGTACTTCTTGCGGTTGGCGTCAAGGAACTGTTCGACCTTGAGGATCTCGGCCGACATCTGCTCCTTGGTGTAGGCACCCTTCCACTGGTAGTAGAGCTCCGCCTCGCCGCCGCCGTCGTTGCCGAACATGTCGAACTTGGTCATCTTCATGGGCACGAAACTGACCACGATGATGAGCAGGATGCCCAGCACGCTCCAGCCACGGTGTTCCAGCGTCCAGCGCAGGAACCCTGCGTAGCGCTTCTGCATGCGCGGGATGATGCCGGTCTCGCTGCGCACCTGGGGGGGCGTCTTCAACCGGGCCGAGATCATCGGGATCAGGCTGACCGCGACCAGCCACGAAGCCAGCAGCGACACCGAGATGGTGATCGCGATCTGGCCCAGGTAGATGCTCAGGAAGTTGCGCTCGCCGAACAGGTTGGGCACGAACACGATGCAGTGGCACAGCGTGCCCGCCGACAGCGCGATCGCCACGTGGCGGGTGCCGATAATCGACGCCCAGGTGGGGTTGTCGGGGTATTTCTCGCGTTCCTGGTAGATGCTCTCGACCACGACGACGGCGTTGTCCACCAGCATGCCGATGGCGAGCAGCAGGCCCATCATCGACAGGATGTTCAGCGTCACGCCGGCGAAGTACATGAAGCCCAGCGTCATCACGAAGCAGATCGGAATCGCCAGCGTCACCATCGACACCGAAGGCCAGTGGCGCAGGAAGAACCACAGCACCACGATCGAGAGGACCAGGCCGATCGCGCCGGCTTCCGCCAGTTCCAGCAACGAGGAGGTGACGTTGTCGCCCTGGTTCTCGATGATCTTGACCTGGATGTCGCTCATCTCCGGCTGGGCACGGATCGATTCGACCTCGGCCAGCGCGTTGCTGGACACCTCGACCAGGTTGGCGTTGCGTTCCTTGAAGATGTCCAGGCCGACGGCGGGCTGGCCGTCCAGCCGGCGACCGTAGTCCATCCGGGCCGGCTTCAGGCGCACATCGGCGATGTCGCCCAGGCGCACGTTGCCCGCACCGACGATCAGGTCGCGCAGCTGCTGCAGGTCGGTCAGCTCGCCGACGGGCTGCACGCGCAAGCGCTGCGGGCCGTCGCTGATGACACCCGCAGAGATGGAGAAATTGACCGCCTGCAGCCGTGTCGTCAGATCATTGAGGCTCAGGTTGTGCGCGGTCAGGCGATCCTGGTTGATCGCGATCTCCACCTCGTTCGGCGGCGCGCCCGACACTTCCACACGGGCTACGCCAGGGATGCGCTCGATGCGACGCTTGAACTCGCGCTCGATCATGTCGTACGCGCCGGTCAGGTCGGTCTTGCTGGCCAGGCGCACCCGCAGCACCGGCTGATCGGTGGTCGAGAACTTGAAGACGAAGTAGCGCTGCAGATCGTCCGGCAGGTCGTCGCGGATCGCGTCCAGGCGCTCGCGCGCTTCGGACGCGGCGATGGCGACGTCGCGGTCCCAGTCCGAGAACTGGATGAAGATCTGTGCGCCGTCGGCCTTCGCGTTGGACTCCATCCGCTTGATGCCGGCCATCGTCGACAGCGCTTCCTCGGCCGGTCGCAGCACCGTGCGCTCCACTTCCTCCGGTGTCGAGCCGGTGTACGGCAGCGACACGAAGATGAAGGGCGGCGAGACCTCGGGAAAGGCTTCCAGCGGCAGCCGGATGGCCGCGATCAGGCCGATCACGAACAGCGAGATGAAGAACATCACCGCCGTCACGGGCCGCTTGATGCTGAACTCCGCGACGCTCATGCGGGTTCGCCCTCCCCGACCGGTGGCAGTGCCGCGCCCTTGCGAGCGCGGCGTCCGCGCTCGAGGTAGTAGTCATCGGCGCGGCGGTCCAGCAGGTCGTAGACGACCGGGATCACCAGCAGGGTCAGCAGGGTCGAGATCAGCAGGCCGCCGATCACGGTGATCGCCATCGGCGAGCGCACTTCGGCACCCTCGCCCATCGCGATCGCCAGCGGCAGGAAGCCGAACAGCGTGCACAAGGTCGTCATGATGATCGGCCGCAGTCGCGAACGGGCACCCTCGACCAGCGCCTCGCGCTTGGCCACGCCGGCCTCGCGCAACTGGTTGACCTTGTCGATCAGGATGATGGCGTTCTTGGTCACCAGGCCCACCAGCAGGATCAGGCCGATGAACACCACCACCGAGACCGCCGAGCCGGTCAGGAACAGGGCGCCCACGGCACCGACCAGCGCCAGCGGAATGGTGAACAGGATGACGAAAGGATGCAGCAGTGATTCGAACTGCGACGCCATCACCAGGTAGACCAGGAAGATCGCCAGGCCGAAGGCGAACATCAGCGAGTTGACCGATTCGGCCAGTTCTTCGCCCTGGCCGCCGATGTGCATGCCGACGCCAGCGCCCAGCGGATTCTCGGACACCATCTTCTGCACTTCCTGCACCGCGCCGCCCAGGTCGATGTCGCGCAGGTTGGCCGACACGATCGCCACGCGCACCTGGTCGGCGCGGTGGATCTCGCTGGGACCCGTGGTGGCGACGACATCGGCCACGGCCGACAGCGTCACCGGCCGTGCGCTGCCCGGATTGACGATCAGTTGGCGGATGCTTTCCAGCGAAGCGCGATCGGTCTCGCGGGCGCGCACCAGCACGTCGATCTTGCGGTCACGGAAGCTGTAGCGCGTGGCCACTTCGCCGCGCACCTTCTTGACCACCACGTCGGCGATCTGGCGCGTGGTCAGGCCCAGCGCACCCGCGCGTTCCTGGTCGAAGCGGATCTGGATTTCCGGGAAGCCCTGCTCCACCGTCGACTTGACGTCGGCGTAGTGCGGATTCGCACGCAGCAACGCGGCGAGCTTCTGGCCTGCCTGTTCGATGCCGGCCAGGTCCTGGCCGCGCAGTTCGACTTCCAGCGGCGCCGAGAAGCTGAGCAGCTCCGGACGGCTGAAATCGACCTGGGCACCGGGATGGTCCTTCATGGACGCACGCAGGGCCTCGGTTTCCCGGCTTTCGACGTCCTCGCTGCCGCCACCGGCCATGACCACGGTCAGCTTGCCGATGTTCTCGCCGCTCTCGGTGGGATTGGCATCAAGACGGGTACCGCTGCCACTCACGCCGTACAGGGCATGGATGCCTTCGTCCTTGCCGTGCTTGAGCTGAAGTTCGCGGACCAGTGCATCGGTGCGCGCCAGCGGCGTGCCCGGCGGCAGCTTGACCGTCATCTCGAAGCGGTCCTGCGCCAGCTGCGGGATCAGGTCCGCACCCAGCAGCGGCACCAGCAGCATCGCGCCGACGAACGCGGCGGCGGCGAAGCCCAGCACCAGCCAGGGACGATGCAGCGACGCGGGCAACAGGCGCATGTAGCCGGCTTCGGCACGGTTGTAGGGCGCCATCGCCAGGTCGCTGAACTTGCGCATGACCGGGCCGACCACAGCGGCCAGGCCACGCCAGGCGCGGACGACCAGCCAGGCAATGCCGAAGAAGCCGCCGCGGATCGCAGCGCCCACGCCACGGCCGGTGGCTGCCAGCGGCTTCTGCCAGCGCGAATCGGGGCGCCACTGCGGATGCGCCGCTTCGTCGGGGAACGCCAGCGGGGGGCGACCCTTCAACGAACTCAGCATCGGGATCAGTGTCATCGACACCACCAGCGAAATGCCGATGGCGATCGCCACCGTCAACGCCTGGTCGCGGAACAGCTGGCCGGCGATGCCCTGCACGAACACCAGCGGCAGGAACACGGCGATCGTGGTCAGCGTGGACGCCACCACCGCCATGCTGACTTCGCGGGTGCCGACCATCGCGGCCTCGAGGATGCCCAGGCCACGCTCGCGCGCCTTGGCGATGCTCTCCAGCACCACGATCGAGTCGTCGACCACCAGGCCTGTCGCCAACGCCAGGCCGCCGAGCGACATCACGTTGAGGCTGAGGTCCAGCTCGCCCATGAAGAAGAACGTGGTGATGATGGAGACCGGCAGCGACAGGCTGATCACGAACGTGCTCCAGCCATCGCGCAGGAACAGGAAGATGATCAGGATCGCCAGCACGCCGCCGATCATGGCGTCCTTCTGCACGTCCCAGATCGCGTGTTCGATGAACAGCGACTGGTCGTCGATGACGGTCAGCTCGACATCCGGCGGGGTCTGGTTCTTGATCTGCTCCAGCTTGGCTTTCAGCGCCTGCGCCGTCGCCACGGTATTGGCGTCGCCTTCCTTGTAGATCGCCAGCTCGACGGCTTCGCGGCCGCCCAGACGGATGATCGCTTCGCGCTCCTTGAAGCCCTGGCGCACGTCGGCGACGTCCTTCAGGCGGACCGGCATGCCGCCGGCCACCGTCGAACTGCCGCCTGACGATGCACTCTGCACGGAGGCGGCCGCGGCCATCGCTTCGGCCGAGCCGGTCGAGGCCGCGATGGCGGCCATCTGTGCCGCCGCCGACGCCGCGGCGTTGTCGCCACCACTCTGGGTGGTGACCAGCATTTCGCGGATTTCGTTGACCGTGGCGAACTGGTTGACGGTGCGCACCAGGTAGCGCTGCGAACCTTCTTCCAGCCGGCCGCCGGAGATGTTGATGTTCTCCTGCTGCAGGCGCTGGATGACGGTATCGATCGGCAGGTTCAGCTGGGCGAGTTTCTGCTGGTCGATGTCGACCTGGATCTCGTCCTCGAGACCGCCGCCGACCTTGACCGCCGCCACGCCGTCGACGGGCTCGAGCTTCTTCTTCAGGTCGTCGTCCGCGTAGCGGCGCAGCTCGGTGAGCAGGCGCACGGCGTCCGCGTCGTTCTTCGGATCCTGCTTGTTGGCCAGGGCCAGGCGCAGTATCGGCTCGGTCGACGGATTGAAGCGCAGCAGCACCGGTGCCTTCGCTTCCAGCGGCAGCTGCAGCACTTCCATCTTGTCGCGGACTTCCAGGCTGGCCTGGTCCATGTCCGTGCCCCAGGCGAACTCCAGCACCACGTCGCTCTGGCCGGTACGCGAGACCGACTTCAGCTTGCGCAGGTTCTTCACCACGCCGACGGCTTCTTCCACCGGCTCGCTGATGAGGGTTTCGATTTCGGAAGGTGCGGCACCGGTGTACTCGGTGCGCACGGTCAGGGTGGGATAGCTCAGGTCGGGCAGCAGGTTGACCTTCAGCGAGAACAACGCGATCACGCCGAACAGGAACATCGTGATCCAGAACATCGCCACGGTGACGCGGCGGCGGGTGGAGAACTCGACCAGTCCGCCACCCATGCTGCCATCGCCGCCCGCCGCGTGGGGTTCGTGCTCCCCAGGAACGTGGCCGGGCGCGCTCATTGCTTGGTTCCGGCAGTCTTGGCGTCCTCGGTCTTGGCCGCCACCTTGGCGGACTCGGCGCCGATCACCTGCACCGCGCTGCCTTCACGCAACGCCACCTTGCCGGCGGTCACCACCTGGTCGCCGGGCTTCAAGCCTTCGCGCACCTCGATCCACTCACCGTCCACGTAGCCGACCTTGACCGGCACGCGTACCGCCTTGCCATCGCGCACTGCGAACACGGCCGGGTCGCCGTCGTCGAGCAGGGCGACGCGCGGCACCACCAGCGCATCGGCACGCTGGTCGTAGTCGATCTTGATACGGCCGAACATGCCGGGCTGCAGCACGCCGTCACTGCCGAACGAGCAGACCACGCGGAACGTACCGCTACCGGAGTCGACGACCGGCGAAATGCGGTCCACCGTGCCCTGGAACACCTTGCCCGGCATCGCATCGACGGCCAGCGCCACCGGCAGGCCTGCCTTCAATTTGGAGAGCTCGCGTTCGGAGACGTTCAAGGTGGCTTCCAGACGCGATTCGTCGACGATGCGGATGATCGGCGTGTTGATCTGCACGAAGTTGCCGGTCTTGATGGAGCGCGAGGCCACCACGCCGGAAATCGGCGCGGTCACCGTGGTGTAGGACAGCTCCAGCGCGGCCATGCGGTACATGGCGCGGGCGTTGTCCAGGTCGTACTTGATCTGGTCGACGTCGTTGGCGCTGATCATCTGCTGGCCCACCAGCTGCTGCGCACGACGGTAGTTGTTCTCCAGCTTGCGCATCTGCGCTTCGGCCTGGGCCACCTGCAGGCGCAGGCGGTCCGGGTCCAGCCGGACCAGCGCCTGGCCGGCGCGGACCACCTGGCCCTCCTCCACCATCACCGCCAGCGCGACACCGGAAGTCTTGGCGACCACCTGCGACTCGCCCAGCGCTTCCAGCGCCGCCGTGCCGCTGTAGCTGGCGGCCACCGGCCGGTGGCTGACCTTGGCGATCTCCACGGGGACGGCATCGGGCTCCTTCGGTGCCTCGCCGTTCTTGGCCTGCGCCTCGGGCGTGGGGCCGCCCCCCTTGCAGGCGGACAGGACCAGCAGGCTGCAGAGGACAGGTACCAGCGCCAGGCGCAGGTAGGAATGACCGGAATTGGGGCGGGGTCGGGACATGGGGCGGTACCGTGGTGGTGGTGTTGTGGTGGTGTTGTATCAAGGTATATCACCCCTGAACGACTTCCATGCGCCGAAGGTCATGGTGACTTGCGTCCGGGCCTGTGCACGGGAAATGACACTTGCCTCTGGACGAAGCGGCGTGCGGAAGTGCGCATCCCCCTCCGTCGAGGTTGCTGGCCGCGCGCGCCCTCTCTGGCGAACGCGGGAACGTAGGCATCGGCGGCAACCATTCGGCGGCACGCGACTTCACGCCACCCGCGCGGAAGCACCGTGCCTGTGCGCGACATTCGGTCGCAGGCTATACTTGCATTCAGCCAAGCGCTGCGGTGGTACGTGGCGCGCGCAACCTGAGAGTTTCCCGAGAATGATGCGACTGCTGCCGCTCGCCGCTTGCCTTGCCTTGGCCGCCCTCCCGCTGGCCGCCCTGACCGCCCAACAGGACACTCCGGCCACGCCGGCCCCGGTCGAAGCCGCGGCGCCTGCCGCCGCTCCCGCTGCCGCGCCCGCACCGCTGGTCGGCAATGCCGACACCGGCCGCACGCTTACCTACACCTGCCAGGGTTGCCACGGCATCGTGGGTTACAAGAACGCCTACCCGAACTTCCATGTGCCCCGCATCGGCGGCCAGTCGGCCGACTATCTTGCCAATGCGCTGACCGAATACCGCAACGGCAACCGCAAGCACCCCACGATGCAGGCCCAGTCGCAGAGTTTTTCCGACCAGGACATCGCCGACATCGCCGCTTTCCTTTCCACCGTCAAGTAAGCCCACATGCCCAACGCCAAGCACGCCCAGCGTCTAGCCATCGCCCTGTTCGCTGCCCTCGCCCTGGTGGCATGTTCGAAGGTGGAAACGACGGAAACCGCCGCCGAGAATCCCGGCCACGCCAGTGGCGAGCATGGCTCCAGCTCCTCTGCCGGCCTGCCCAAGGGCCACATCGCCAAGGGCGAAGAACTGTCCAAGGCCAAGGGCCAGGCCACCGGCCAGAGCTGCGTGGACTGCCACGGCGCCGAAGGCAACGCGCCGATCGACGACACCTATCCCAAGCTGGGTGGCCAGTACGCGGATTACCTGGCGCACGCGCTGCAGGCGTACCGCAGCGGCGACCGCCAGCATGCGCTGATGACCCCACAGGCTGCCGGCCTGAGCGACCAGGACATCTCCGACCTCGCCGCCTACTTCGGTTCGCGCCCCTCGCAGCTGCGTGACCTGCACGGCGTGCACGAGTAAGTCTTCGCTCCCTCGTCGGGAATGCAGAAACGGAGCCGCAAGGCTCCGTTTTCTTTTGCGACATAAGAAAAAGATCAGGTGCGGGAGCGACGCAAGTCGCGGTGGCAGGTCGCAACGCCTCTTCGCGACTTGCGTCGCTCCGACACCCCCCGACTCATCCGCACTCTCAACTGTCGGTGGGGATCGGCGTGCGCTTGACCGGAATCTCCGGCGGCGGTCGCGCCTTCGGTGGTTCGGGGAACAGGCTGCCCAGGCCGCAACCACCGCCCAACTGCAGCACCGACACCGTGCACTTGAGCTTCATGTTCGTGCCTGGGATCGAGATTTCCATTTCGCGCACGTTGCGGCGCACCCATTCGGCCAGAAGGGATTCGTTCGGCACCCAGTACTTGTCGAAGGTGGTCGGTTCGTAGTCGTAAGGGGGACGCTGCAGCCATGTGCCCGCCTCCGCCAGCTGCTCGCGTGTCCACTGATCGTTCTCGCCACCGGGGGCACCGCGCTGAGCGGTGGCATCGCCCGCGCCGCCCGGCACCCGCAGGCTGCCATCGGCGTTGTAGAGGCCTGGCGCATCGCGACCGTCCGCCGCACTGTCGCCTGCTGCATTGCGGGTCGAGTTTCCCCAGTCGTCGGTGCGTGCAGGCGTGTTCCATCCGCCGGATTTCGTCGCGGCCGCCGGGCCGGGCGTTGTGGATGCGCGGGAGGGCGTGCCGCGAGACGTAGCAGGCGAAGCAGACGGGTTCGGCGCCGTTGTCCTCGCCGTTGTCGATGCGGTCGTCGCGGAGCCCGTCGTGACAGGAACCGGTGCGGCGGTGGCAGGGGCAGGTCTCGGTGCCGGCTCGCGGATCTCGGCTTGCCGCACGCTGCGTTCCCGCGTGGCGATGGGGACAGGCGCCACGTCGCGTGCAGGCACCGGCACGCTGCGGACCTGGGGTGCGGGTGCCATCACCTCGCGCTCGCGTACCTGCACGTCACGCGCTGCCACGACAGGCACGTCCACGCTGCGCACAGGCGTGTCCCGGCGCACGACCGGCGCCGCGACCGGTGTGGGGATCTCGCGCACCGGTACGCCCGCCTCGCGCAGGGCCGGCAGGGTGACATCGGGCTGCCGCGGTGTCGGTGGTGGCAGCACGAACGCGCGGGTGGGTTCCGGCACCTCGGTGACCTGCAAGGGCTGGTGCGCAAGTTCGGGCTGTGGAACATCGCGAGACTGGATCCGCGGCATCTCCACCGCAACGTCGGGCAGCGCCGCTTCGGACGGTGGCGGCGAAGCCTCGGACGGCGCGGGCTGTGCCTGGGCCGCCGTGGCCGTCGCCTGCGCCGCGGGGTCGGCCTGCGCCGCCTGCTGCGAACCCGGTTCGGCCGCCTGCGCCTCGCCTCCCGCTTCCTCCGGACTGCCGTCGCCGATGATCTCCAGCCGCACGCGACTGGTGTCGCCGGCTTCCTGTGGCGGCGGCGGAATCTGGACCAGCGCCACCCACATCAGGAACAGGAAGAACAGCAGATGCACGGCACTGCTGGTGAAGCCTGCGAACCAGCGCATCCAGCGCTCTTCGCGTGGCGGAGGTCCCCAGCCCTGGTAGAACAGTGAGCGGAACGCACGCCACCGGCCCAATGCGGCGGGCACGGCATCGGGAGGACGCGGTGTGCGGGCCAGCAGCAGCGTGACGACCGCGTCGGCCTTCTCGCGCGTGATGCGGCCCAGCTTCTCGGGAAGCGCCCGCAACCACAGGCCCCAGCCGAACGGCAGGCCGGTGTGGCGTTCAACGATGGGGGCTGCCTTGCGCGACAGCAGCTGCGCGATGACGTCGGTGGCGTTCGTCACCGGCGCTCGGCTCCGTCAGGCGGCGTTGCCGCGGGGGATATACGGCGCTTCGCCGGTCCCGTGATCGGTCGCGTCGCGCACCGCGGTCACGCCAGGCACACGGGCCATCAGCGTCTTCTCGATGCCCTGCTTGAGGGTGACATCGGCCATGCCGCAACCGTGGCAGCCACCGCCGAAGCGCAGCCAGACCACGCCATCGCCGCCTACTTCCTCCACCGCCACACGCCCCTTGTGGGACGCCAGCTGCGGGTTGATCTCGTTGTCCACCACCCAGCGCACGCGCTCGACCATCGAAGCGGAATCGCCGGGCGCCTCGCCCTTGATGCGCGGCGCCTTGATGGTCAGCTGCGTGCTTGCGCCCTTCATCACGTAGTCGATCTCGGCGCCGTCCAGCCAGTGCACGCTGCCCGCATCGACATAGAGCGTGAAGCCATCGCAGTCGATGGCCCATTCGTCGCCGGCCAGGTCGCGCGGCTCGGAGAACTCCAGCCGTGCGTCGGCCTGTGCCGTGCCGGGATGGACCGCACTCAGGCGCACGCCAAGGCCGGGCAGCGCCTCGCGTTCGATCAGCTTGCGGAAGTGCGCCTGCGCGCTGTCGGAAATCTGGATCATGCGGGTATTCTAGCCCCCTGCCCGACAGGCATTCACGTTCACCGGCCCGTCGTCGGTCTTTGTTCAGACTGGCCGCAACGCAGGAGAGTCCCCATGTCCGACCTTGTCCCTCTCGCCCGCGCGCACTGCGTGCCGTTGCGTGGCAGCGAGCACCGCCTGCCGCCTGCCCGCGTCGCCGAACTGCTGCCCCAGGTGCCGGGCTGGGAACTGGTGGAAGAAGGCCACGCACTGCTGCGGACGTTTCCGTTCGACAACTACTACGAAACCATGGCGTTCGTGAATGCGCTCGCCTTCATCGCTCATGCCGAGGACCATCATCCCGACCTGGGCGTGCATTACAACCGCGCCGTCGTGCGCTACTCCACGCATGACGTCGGCGGCCTGAGCGAGAACGACTTCATCTGCGCGGCCAAGGCCAGCGCCCTGTTGGGAGAATCCTGATGAACCTGCGCAACGCCCGCCTCTGCTTCCTGGTTCCGCTCACCGCGCTCGTGCTGACGGCATGCACGAAACAGGAAGAAGCGCCTGTACCTGTTATCCCGCCCACCGAACTGGCGGCGACCGACACCCCGCCCCCCGTGTATCCGCCCGAAGCCGAATGCAGCAGCGAGGGCGGCACCACCGTGCTGCGCGTGACCATCGAGAAGGATGGCGTGCCATCGCGCGTTTCGCAGGCACAGGGCAGCGGCAACGCCGCCCTCGACAAGGCGGCGCTCGAAGCCGTGCAGACCTGGAAGTTCCGCGCCGCCACGCGCAACGGAAAGCCAGTGAGCCACACCATCACCGTGCCGGTGACGTTCCCGCCCGTGCTGGAAAAGCCGACCCGTTGCTTCGCCCAGGGCAGCCCGGGCTGACGCAGGCCGGGGTCATGACGATGGAAGGGATCAATGCCTGGGCGGTGCTGGTGGCAGCGGCCTGCAGTTTCCTGTTGGGCGGCATCTGGTACGGACCGCTGTTCGGCAAGGCGTGGAACAAGGCCGCGGGCATGGACCCGCAGAAGCAGGGGCATCCGGCGAAGATCTTTGGCGGCGCGTTCCTGTTCTCCCTGCTCGCAGCCGGCGTGTTTGCATCCTGGATCGGACCGCAGCCAGCGCTGACAACCGCACTCTGCCGCGGCGCGCTGGTCGGTTTCTGCTTCGTGGCGGCCAGTTTCGGCATCAACTATCTGTTCGCGCAGCGTGGTGCGCGGCTCTGGTTGATCGACGCCGGCTACCACACGCTGCAGTTCACCCTGTTCGGCCTCGTCCTCGGCCTCTGGCACTGACGCGGTCGGTCAGCCAAGCCGTTCCAGTGCTTCGGCCAGATCGTCGGACAACGGGGCGCTGAGCACGTACGGCGTCCTGCCGCCGTCCAGCGCGAACTGCAACGACGCGGCATGCAGGAACAGGCGCTTCAGGCCTGCCTGCTCGCGCAGGCGCTTGTTGACGGCCGGGTCGCCGTACTTGTCGTCGCCCGCCACCGGATGACCGATGTGCTGCGCGTGCACGCGGATCTGGTGGGTGCGGCCGGTCTCGATGCGTACCTCGCAGAACGAATGCCCACCCCGCCTTTCCAGCACGCGGAAGTGGCTCAACGACGCCTTGCCGTCGCGATGCACCTGCACGTGCCGCTCACCGCCCTGGCGCAGGCCGATGTGCAGCGGCGCGTCCACGCTCATCACACCGTCTGGCATGCGGCCGACCAGCAACGTCAGGTAGCGCTTCTCGATGGCACGGGTGCCGTCCTCGCTGTCCTCGCGCAGCAGCGCCTGCAATTCCGACAGGGCCGAGCGCTTCTTCGCGATCACCAGCAGGCCGGAGGTATCCCGGTCCAGCCGGTGCACCAGCTCCAGGGACTGGTGAGGCCGCAGCGCGCGCATGGTTTCGATGGCGCCGTGGCTGATGCCGCTACCTCCGTGGCTGGCCACGCCGGTGGGCTTGTTGATGACCAGCAGCCGCTCATCCTCGAACACGATGGCCGCCTCCATCCGCTTCAGGAAGCCCACGGGGGGCGCGGATTTGTCTCCTGCATCCACGAGACTGACCGGCGGGATCCGTACCTCGTCTCCACCCTCCAGCTTCCGCTCGGCCTTCGCCCGGCCTCCGTTCACCCGCACCTGGCCGCTCCGCACCAGCTTGTAGACCAGGCTGCGTGGAGCGCCCTTCAGCTGGCCGAGCAGGAAGTTGTCCAGCCGCTGCCCGCCCCGGTCCTCCGGCACCGTGACCGTCCGCACGGCGCTCTTGGCACCCGCTGCCGGCTTGTCGGATGGGGGGGTGGGGTTGGAAGCATTCATTCTGTTACACTCGGCGGGCGAGATAAGGGTTTGATTTCGCAGGGAGTTGCAGTTGGGCCAGAAGCCCGTCTCCCCGCGATTCCGGCAAGTGCGCGGCCACCGCCCCAGGGGCGGCCATGTTAGCGGCTGATCGGCAGGCCCGGATACCGCCGGGTACGTGACGGTACCTGTAGCTGAACATGTCCCGCGCGGCGCCACCTCACCAGGGAAGCTGCCGCCGGTCCCGCAACACCTATTAGAAGAAGCGCTCCCGCGGCCTGCCGTGGTGTCGTAGCGCTGGAAACCCGATCTGCCCCGCTGCGCCTGCGCAAGGGGCGGTGCAATGTTCCAGAGGCGAAACTCCATGGCGTTCCGCGCGGTAGCAGCGCGCGAGGAACGCACAATGAAACGCATGTTGATCAACGCCACGCAGGCTGAAGAACTGCGCGTGGCCATCGTCGACGGTCAGACCCTGTACGACATCGATATCGAACAGCCGTCGAAGGAACAGAAGAAGTCCAACATCTACAAGGGCCGCATCACCCGGCTCGAGCCCTCCCTGGAAGCCGCCTTCGTCGATTACGGCGCCGATCGCCATGGCTTCCTGCCGCTGAAGGAAATCTCCCGCGATTACTTCCAGGCCGGCGTCGACCACAACAAGGCCGGCATCCGCGAGCTACTGAAGGAAGGCCAGGAAGTCGTCGTCCAGGTGGACAAGGACGAGCGTGGCAACAAGGGCGCCGCCCTGACCACGTTCATCTCGCTGGCCGGCCGCTACATGGTGCTGATGCCCAACTCGCCCACCGCCGGTGGCGTGTCGCGCCGCATCGAAGGCGACGACCGGGCCGAGCTGAAGAAGGCGATGGATGCGCTGGCCATTCCCGACGACATGGGCGTGATCATCCGCACCGCCGGCGTCGGCCGTGATGCCGAAGAGCTGCAGTGGGACCTGGATTACCTGTTGAGCGTGTGGAAGGCCATCGCCGAAGCGGCGCTGACCAAGCCGGCCCCGTTCCTGATCTACCAGGAAAGCCGCCTGATCGTGCGCGCTCTGCGCGACTACCTGCGCAGCGACGTGGGCGAGATCCTGGTCGACACCGACGAACTGTACGAAACCGCCCGCGAGTTCATGCAGCAGGTCATGCCGCACAACCTGCGCAAGCTGAAGGCGTACAAGGACGACATCCCGCTGTTCAACCGCTTCCAGATCGAATCGCAGATCGAAGGCGCGTATGAGCGCAACGTGCGCCTGCCCTCCGGCGGCTCCATCGTGGTCGACCAGACCGAGGCGCTGACCGCCATCGACGTCAACTCGGCGCGCGCCACCAAGGGCGGCGACATCGAAGAGACCGCGTTCCACACCAACATGGAAGCGGCCGAGGAAGTGGCCCGCCAGCTGCGCCTGCGCGATCTGGGCGGCCTGGTGGTGATCGACTTCATCGACATGTCGAGCAACAAGCACCAGCGCGAAGTCGAGAACAAGCTGCAGAACGCGCTGAAGTACGACCGCGCCCGCGTGCAGATCGGCCGCATCTCGCGCTTCGGCCTGCTCGAGATGAGCCGCCAGCGCCTGCGCCCGTCGCTGGGCGAATCCAGCCAGATCGTCTGCCCGCGCTGCGAAGGCCATGGCCGCATGCGCAGCGTCGAGTCGCTGTCGCTGTCGATCATCCGCGTGGCCGAGGAGCACGCGATGAAGGACAACACCGGGCAGGTGCTGATCCAGGCCCCGCTGGAGATCGCGAACTTCCTGCTCAACGAGAAGCGCAGCGCGCTGCGCGAGATCGAACAGCGCCACGACGCGCCCGTCATCATCGTGGCCGACGAAGCGCTGCACACGCCGCATTACGAAGTCACCCGCATCCGCGAGAACGAGCTCGGCGAAGAAAGCAGCAAGCCCAGCTACCACCGCGGCACCCAGCGCAAGCTGCCGGTGCATGCGCTGACCAAGGCCCAGCTCAACATCCCCGCCGCGCCCGCCGTCACGCACGTGAAGCACGCGCAACCGGCGCCGGTACGCGAAGAGCGCGAAGCCCCCGTGGCGGCCCCCGCACCGGCTCCGGTCGCCACGCCCGTCGCGGTGGCCGCACCCGCCAGCAGCGGTGTGATCGGCTGGTTCAAGCGACTGCTCGGCGGCAGTGAAGCCACCACGCCCGCACCGCAGGCGCGACCGCAGCAGGACAGCCGCCAGCGCACTGATCGCAACAACGGTCGCCGTGAAAACCGCGACACCCGCGGCCAGCAGAACCAGGGCCGCGGCGGCAAGCAGGACGGTGGCCGCCGCGACGAGCGCGGCAACAAGAGCCAGAACGCGCAGAACGGCAATGCCCAGCAGAAGCCGCGCAACGAACAGCAGGCCCCGAAGCAGCAGAAAGCTCAGGGCAGCCAGCAGAACGCGCAGGGCAATGCTCCGCAGCAGAAGGCACCCAGGCAGGCGCAGCCCGGCAAGCAGGAAGGACCGCGCCAGCCCAACGCGCCACGCACGCCCCAGCAGGAGACGGCCAAATCGGCTGCCCCGGTTGCTGACGATGCCGTGATCGCAACGGCGGCCGTGGCAGCCGTGGTTGAAACCGCCCGCGTGGCAGCTGTCGTCGAGCCCGCCCTGGTCTCGCCGATCGACGCACCGGCCCTGGACACCGACGTGACGGATAGCCTGGCAACCCCGGCCAACCCGGACGCCGCTGCGGATGCCGGTGATGGTGGCGAAGGTGGCAGCCGCCGCCGTCGCGGCCGTCGTGGCGGTCGCCGCCGCCGTCGTGGCAATGGCGAAGGCGCCGCCGCCGGCGAAGAAGGCCTGTCGGTCGATGACCTCGGCAGCGATGACGAAGCCCCGGTGGCCGACCGTTCGCAGCCCGAGTTCGATTTCGATGACGAAGAGCCGGCCGTCGCCGCTCCCCGTCAGCCGAAGCCCCAGGCCATCGATGCACCGGTACGTGAGCGCACCGCGCCGGCTGCCATCGCGCCGGTCGCGGCCGTGGCTGTCATGGCAGACGTCCCGGCGGCCGAGGCGCCCCAGGCGGCGACGCCCGTCCACGTGCCCGCCCCCGTCGTGGTCGAGGCCGCACAGGCGGCCGATGTCATCGAGGACGTGAAGGCCCAGGCCGTGCTTGTCCAGCCCGAGGTGACGGCCACGGTGCAGGAAGAAGCCCCGGCAGCCGTCGCCATCGTCGAGACGGTGAAGTCCGAGATCGCCGCCGAACCCGTGCCGGCGCTCGAAGCGCCGGTCGTGGTGGCGGAAGCCGTCGCAGCGCCCCCCGCCGCAGCCGAGGTCTCGGTGACCGATGTGCGCAGCGAGCCCGTGCAGATCGATCTGGTCGACGCCGTGAACGAAGCCGCCAGCGAACCTGCCGCGCCGGCAGAGGTGGCCGTGGCCGCCCCCGCGCCGCAGCAGGCACCGAAACCGGCCAGCGTGCCGGCAACGGGTTCGCTGTTCTTCGTCGCCGACGCCGACACACCGCCGTCGGTGACGCGCAGCCTGTTCGAGCCGGTGGTGACACCGGTCAAGCCTGCAGCGGATGACATCGCCCGCGACGACAAGCAGGACGACGAAACCTCGGAAGAACGCAGCGTCTGACGCGCTGCACGCTCCCGATGAGGTGAAAGCACACTGGCCGCGCAAGCGGCCAGTGTCGTTTCAGGCTCCGCTACGTCGCGTCATCGCAGCCTGGCCTCGAATAAACCACCCGATCCGGCGCGGACCGACCCACCTGATGCCGTCTTCGGCGACCACCCACCGTCGTCCCGGCGCACGCTGGGACCCATCCTGACGTTGCTGTGGATGCCGCGGCGTGCACGGGCAATGGATTCCAGCGTTCGCTGGAATGACGGAGGTGGGGACTGCGCAGGTCTGTCTACGCTCCATCTACGCTCCGGCTGGCTTGCCGTGCTGGGCGTGCCAAGCCTATCGGTCGTCGTCCCAGCGCACGCTGGGACCCATCCTGACGTTGCTGTGGATGCCGCGGCGCGCAAGGGCAGTGGATTCCAGCGTTCGCTGGAATGACGGGGGTGGAGACTGCGCAGGTTTGTCTACGCTCCATCTACGGTCCGGCTGGCTTGCCGCGCTGGGCGCGCCAAGCCTATCGGTCGTCGTCCCGGCGAACGCTGGGACCCATCTTGACGTTGCTGTGGATACCTCGGCGCGCACGGGCAATGGATTCCAGCGTTCGCTGGAATGACGGGGAGAGACAGCGAGGAGTTCCGTCTGCGGTCCGGTTCGTCGGGTTGGGCGTTCCCGGCGGGTCGGTCAGAGCGCGCGCGACGGATCCATCAGTCCCCACTGCGCCGCCAGGCGCGCCAGGGCGATGTTGTCCTGCACGCCGGTCTTCTCGAACAGCCGCGTCTTGTGCGTGTTCACCGTCTTGGCACTCAGGCTCAGGCGCTTGGCGATCTCTTCCTGGCGCAGGCCCTGCGTCAGCAGCATGGCGACCTCGAGTTCGCGCGGCGACAGCGCGTCGAACGGCGACGCATCGCCGCCCACCGTATGCAGGGCGAGGTTCTGCGCCACGTTGCTGCCCAGGTAGCGCTTGCCGCGCGACACGTCGCGCACGGCACGGATCAGTTCGGCCGCATCGCCCGCCTTGCCGAGGTAACCCGACGCACCGGCTTCCAGCAACCGCTTGGGCAGCGGGCCATCCTCCAGCACCGACACGATGATCACACGCACGCCGATGTCGGCGCGCACGATGCGTTCGGTCACTTCAAGCCCGCTGTAGCCCGGCAGATGCAGGTCGCACAGCACCACGTCCGGTTTCAGCTGGCGCACCATCGGCAACGCGGCCTCGCCGGTGTCCGCTTCGCCCACCACCTCGATGTCGGTTTCCGTACCGAGGATGAGGCGCATGCCGGTGCGTACGAGCGCATGGTCGTCGATGAGGAAAACGCGGATCGTCATGGGAAACGGTTGCCTTGAAGTACGGATCGAGCGTAGGTGGCCGTCCATCGCCGCGCAATTAACATTCTATCGGTTGTCGGGTCCCTGCATGCAGGAAGCCACATCCGGCACACGCATCCGCTGCGGCATACTCCGGCTTTCCCAAAGGAATCCGACATGCCCGGCATCCGTCCGCATCTCCGCGCCGCCCTGCTGCTCTCCCTTGCCGCCATCATGCCCGCCTGGGCCGATGACGGTGTCTCCAATCGCTGGCACACGCAGGTCGGCGATGTCAGCGCGCACGCCGACACCACGGCACGAGGCGATGCGATCAGCCGACGGCTCGACGCATTGGGCATCGCGTGGAAGCGCGAAGCGTTCGAGCAGGACGGCCAGTCCGGCCACAACCTGGTCGCCGACCTCGGTGGCCCCGACGGCGCGCCGCTGCTGCTGATCGGCGCGCATTACGACCAGGTTGACGTGGGCCACGGCGCGACCGACAACGCCTCGGGCGTGGCGGCCGTGCTGGAACTGGCGCAGGCCCTGAAGGCCAAACCCCTCGCCGGCCATCGCGTGCAGGTCGCGTTCTGGGATCTCGAAGAGAAGGGCCTGCTGGGCTCGCGCGCATGGGTCGCCACGCCCGGCCGCGAAAAGCCCGCGCTGTACGTCAACTTCGATGTGTTCGGCTGGGGCGACACCTTGTGGATGATGGCGCCGGACGCCGGCACGCCGCTGGTGGCCGCCCTGCGTGCTGCCAGCCAGCACGAGAAGCTCGGTTTCCAGCCCGGCGACAAATACCCGCCCACCGACCACCTGGCCTTCCTCAAGGCGGGCTGGCCGGCGGTGTCGTTCTCGCTGGTCGGCGGCGACGAGATCGACCCGATCCTCGCGGTCTTCGGCGGCGCCAAGCCGGACCGGATGCCCAAGGTGATGCAGGTGATCCACAGCCCTCGCGATACCACGGCCGAGCTGGACCGTGCCCGCGTCGACGATGCCTTGCGCGTGGTGGAAGCGGGGCTGCGCGCCTGGGATGCCGCTCCGGCGCCCTGAACGCGACTGCCTCAACACACATGCAAACGGGCCCTGCGGGGCCCGTTTGCATATGGACGAGAACACGCCTGGCTCTTCGGGCGGCGACGGTGTCGGACTCGCGGTCCACCGCCAGGCGCAGCAAGGAACAGGGGGTGTCCGGTGCGCTGCGTTCGGTTCTCTCGTGGCGCCCTGGGTGCCAGCCTTGCGGCTCGGAAGCAGGGTTGCGCGGGGGACGGAGGGGGTGGTTCCGCCTGCCCGACCACTGCCGCCGTTTTACGTTGGCATTTGCGAAGACGGCGTGTAGGGCATTCAGCTGCAGCGCACGGTTTCATGACGCCGGCTCGACATCGATGAACCCGGGCGAACGGCCCCGGGCACGGATTCGCATCCACCTCACGGATCGCTGCGTAGTTTCGTGTCAGGCACGCGCACTTCCCCACAGCCGCCATGATGACTTTCGACCTGTTCCACGACGCCGCCGATGACGGCAGTTACGAGCTTTCCATCAACGAGTCCGCACCCCTGCACTTCGCCAGCCGCGGCGCGGCACTGGGCTACGCCATCAAGCTGGCCAACCAGCGCCACCAGCAAGGGCTCGATTACGCCATCAACATCGAGGGTGGCGACGGCCGCTGGCGCCTGTTCAATGGCTGGCGGCTCTGCGCCTGACGTCGCGGGCCCGATGACGGCATTGACGTCCGCATCCGGCGAGTAGCCGGCGCGGCGGCATGGCACCCTGTACGCCCATTCCAATGCCGGCCGCCGCCCATGACCGCCCCCTCCGACGCCGTCACCCGTTTCCGCCAGCTCCATCAGCAGGGCCTGCTGCGCCTCGCCAACGCGTGGGATGCCGGCACCGCGCGCCTGATCGAACACCTTGGTGCTCCCGCCGTGGCGACCACCAGCGCCGGCCTGGCATGGGCGCTGGGGTATCCGGATGGCGACCGCCTCCAGCCCGATGCACTGCTGCACGCCGTGCGCGGCATCGTGCGGGTCCTCCATGTGCCGTTGACCGTCGATGTGGAAGGCGGCTACTCCGACGATCCCGCCACCGCTGCCGATACGGTGATGCGCGTGGTGCAGGCCGGCGCCGCCGGCATCAACCTGGAAGACGGCGCAGGCGAGCCCGCACTCCTCGCCGCCAAGATCCGCGCGATCCGGACCGCCTGCGCCGCGCAGGGGCTGGACGTCTTCATCAATGCGCGCACCGATGTCTACCTGCGCGGACTGGTCGCGGAAACCGCGCGCATCGACGAAACCCTCGCACGCGCCGGGGCCTACCGCGAAGCCGGGGCCGACGGCCTGTTCGTGCCGGGACTGGTCGACACCGATGCCATCGCCACTCTGGCCGCACGCTGCGGCATGCCGCTCAACGTGATGCTGCGCCCGCAGCTGCAGGATCTCGCCACGCTGGAACGTCTCGGTGTGCGCCGCGTCAGCACCGGCTCGGCGCTGGCCGAGTCGATGTACGGACGCCTGGGGGCGCAGGTCGAGGAATTCCTGCGCGATGACCGCACCGCCCTGCCCGATCCCCGGGCCATGGGCTATGGCGCGATCAACGGACTGTTCGCCTGACAACGCACACGCGAGAGCGGGTAGGATTTTTCCTACAGCACGTCGGGGCGACGACCGACGGCGAATGTGACGGCTTTCGACGACGATGCTCGCGTCCCCGGCAGCACGCCCTGCGCAGGCCACGAAAGGCCGCTCTGCAATGGAAACGGGCGCTGCCTTGAGCAAGCAGCACTGCCGGAGCCGGGGACTCCCCCTTCAGACCCGACCCTCTTTGGTCGGGTTTTCTTTTGGCGGCAGCAGGATCAGCCGTTGCCGCCGCCCAGCCAGAGCTCGGGCATCTGCAGCAGGCCGAACAGCACCAGCGCCGTCGCGGCGATCAGCATCCAGGCCATGCTCCGCACCAGCAGGTTGCGCATGTAAGGGTTTCCCTGTCCCGTGTGTGATACGACTATCGATGCAGGCGCGCGACGAGTCAAAGGTAAATGCATTAAGCCGCGATGGCCGTCCGCGTTTCCGCATTTACCTCACCCTCCACGCCCCGCGCCGCGGCGAGGAACTCCCTGCCCCAGCGCGACAGATCGTGGTGGCGGACGATGTCGTACAGCCTGCGCTGGCGGTCTTCGCGCTCACCCGGTGTCATCGCCAGCGCGTGCCGCAATGCGCGCGCGAGATCCGCAGGATCGTGCGGATTGGTCAGCACCGCGCCCTTCAGTTCCGCCGCCGCGCCGGCGAATTCCGACAGCACCAGCACGCCATCGCCACCCTCCAGGCCCTGCACGGCGACGAACTCCTTCGCCACCAGGTTCAGGCCATCGCGCAGCGGCGTGATCCACATGACATCGGCGGCGGCGTAGTGCGCCACCACGTCGGCGAACGGCAGCACGCGTGCGAAGAAGCGCACCGGCGTCCAGTCCAGCTGCGACAGCCGCCCGTTGATCCGGCCCACCGCCTGTTCGATCTGTTGCTGCAGCGGGCGGTATACCGTCATCTCCTTCGCGGCCGGCACGCACACCAGTACCAGTGTCACTTCGCCCTGCAGTTCCGGAGACTCGTCCAGCAGGCGCTCGAACGCATGCAGCTTCTGCAGGATGCCCTTGGTGTAGTCCAGCCGCTCGATCGACAGCACCAGCTTGCGCCGGCCGATCTCGTCGCGGATGCGCACGATGTCCTCGGCCACCTGCTCCGTTTCCAGGCACGCCCGGATGCGGCCCACGTCGGTGCCGATGGGATGCGCGCCGATGCGCACGGTGCGGCCGTCGATGCGCAGTTCGGTCGCCATGTCCTCCACGCCCACCGCGCAGCCGAAGGTCAGGAAGCGCGGCGCGCACTGGGCTCGCGCGGTGACTTCCACCGGGAACGTGCTGCGCACCGCGTCGGTGAAGTTCTCCGCATGGCGCGGGATGTGGAAGCCCACGTAGTCGCACGCCATCAGGCTGCCGAGGATCTCGCGCCGCCACGGCAGGATCGCGAAGATGTCGGCCGACGGGAACTGGGTGTGGTGGAAGAAGGCGATCTTCACGTCCGGACGCAGCTCGCGCAGCACCGACGGCACCATCCACAGGTTGTAGTCGTGCAGCCACACCGTCGCGCCCGGGGCGGCTTCGGCGGCGGCGGCTTCGGCGAAGCGGCGGTTGACGCGCTTGAACAGCGCCCAGTCGTCCTCGTTGAAGCGCGCGCGCTCCCAGAAACTGTTGATGACCGGCCAGAACGCTTCTTTCGAGAAGCGTTTGTAGAACACGTCCACCTCGTGCTTGCTCAACGGCACGTGGGTCGCAGTGAGGCCGGGGTAGCACGCCGCATCCACGGGCGTGTGCACCTCCACCGGCGGTCCCTTCGGATCGTCCACCGTCCAGGCCACCCACGAGCCGGGCTGGCCCTCGCCGAAAAAGCTCAGCAGGCTGGGAATGATGCCGTTGGGCGAACTGTGCGGGCGACGCACGCGCTTGCCATCGACGATGTGTTCCTCGTACGGCAGGCGGTGATAGACCATCACCAGTTCGGCCTTGCCGGTGGCATGCGACGGGCGCGCGTACTCGTCCGCCTGCAGCAGCTTGAAGTGCGCCATCGCCTGCAGGATGCCGCCGCAGCCCGGCGCCTCCGCATGCAGCACCTGGTCCATGCCGGCGGTGGCGGCGAGCAGCGCGGGCTCGGAATCGCCCACGCACACGCCGGGGAAACCTTCGCCGTACATCGACAGGTCGTTGAGCGTGTCGCCGGCCACCAGCACGCGGCCGTGTTCCAGATCGAGTTCGTCCACCAGCGCTGTCAGCGTGCTGCCCTTGCGGGTGTCGCGCGGCAGGATGTCCAGGTAACGGTCGGCCGAATACAGCACCTCGCACCCCAGCGATGCCGCCACGGCGTCCACCTCGGCCTGGATGGTCGACAGCTGCTCCGGATGGCAGTAGTACGAGCAGCGGCGTTCCTGCGGCACTTCCTGCCGCACCAGCATCGGGAAGCGGCGCATCGCATCGGCGACCACGTGCTCACCCGGCCAACGCGCCTCGATCGCCGACTGCAGCGGCTGGATCGGCTGCATGTCTGCGGTGCGCAGCACGGTGGCGCCCACGTCGCAGATCAGGTAGTCCGGCGTAGGCAGGCCGGGATCGGCCAGCAGCGGCAGGATCGCCTCGCGCCCGCGCCCGGTGACCCACGCCAGCTTCACGCCGGGATGCGCGTCGACCAGGTGGTACAGCTGCTTGCGCGCGACCGGATCGCCGGCCAGGAACGTGCCGTCCAGGTCGGTGGCCAGCAGCAATGGATCGGGGGTTTTCTTCAACAGGCTCATGCAGGTGCACTCCCAGTGGGTGGTGTGCCGCGCACGGAGGCACGACGCGACGCGTCAACGGACGCAGGCGGGGATCGATCGCATCGGAAAGGCGCTGCAAGGCAGGCGCAGGAAGAGGGTTGCCGCGTGCGGAACACGCTGCGCGCAAGCGCGCTGCAGATGCGCGTCCTTCCCCGGATGTGGACGCGAACATCGACTGATGCGATGCAGCATTGTAGTCCGCATCGCTCACGCAAAGGTCAACGCGATGTTAAGAACGTTGAATTTTGCCGGGAAATCCGCACTTTTTCCAACATCACTGCCTATGCATCACATGCGAACCACGCTCACGCACGCATCGCTGTCGCCGACACCAGCGCATCGATCAGCGCGCGCGATGCCGCGGAGAGGCGACGATGCGGCGCGTAGATCAGCGAGAACGGACGCGTGCGTCCCGACAGCTCCGGCAACACACGCACCAGGTCCGCACCGCGACGCGTGCAGGCATCGATGATGAAGTCGTACGTCTGGCAGATGCCCACGCCGGCCTGCGCCAGCGACACCACGCCCAGCACGTCATCGGACACCTCGATGCGCGAGCACGGCACCCAGTCCACGTCACCGCCGTCCACGCGGAACAGCCACGGCGCCACGCGTCCGCTGCTGGGCAGCACGAACGGCAGGCAGGCATGCGCCGCCAGATCGTCCAGCGTCTGCGGCGTGCCGTGCGCAGCCAGGTAGTCCGGCGAGGCCACCACGCTGAGCGTCGCGTCCTCCAGCGTCCTGCCCACCAGCCCGCTGTCGGGCAGCGCGCCGAGCCGGATGGCCAGGTCGTAGCCCTCGGCCACCAGATCCACGTTGCGGTTGGCGATGTTCACCTCCAGCCGCACCTGCGGGTGCTGCCGCACGAAGTCCCGCAGCAGCCACGGCAGCCGGTAGTGGCCGTAGGTGGTCGGCACGCTGAGCCGCACCTGCCCGCTGAGGGTGCCGGCCTCGCCCTGCACCGCGCGCTCGGCGTCGTCGATCAGGTGGAACGCGGCACGCGCCTGCTCCACGTACAGGCGGCCGGCCTCGGTCAGGCTGGTCCGGCGCGTGGTCCGCCGCAGCAACTGGTTGCCCAGCCGCGTCTCCAGCCGGGCGACCGCGCGGCTGATCACCGACGGCGTGGTGGACAGCGCCACCGCCGCGGCCGTCAGCGAGCCGTGATCCACCACCGCCACCAGCGCCTCGACATCGGCCAGGTGATCGAACCGTCGCGCCATTCTTGCCTCCGGAGAACAGATGAATCCCTCTCAGGCCAATTTATCGCCTCACGCGCCGGGAATACAGTGCGCGCCATCCCGGGCTTCCCGCCCGCACCGGAGACCCCCATGAAGCTGCTCGCCCCCCTCGCCGCCGCTGTCCTGCTCGCCATCGCCTCGGCCAACGCCCAGGCCGCCCACGTACTGGTGGTGCTGTCCGATGCCGACCACCTCGACCTGCGCGACGGCCAGGTCTACCCCACCGGCTTCTACCTCAACGAACTGATGCAGCCGGTCAAGGCGCTGCGCGACGCCGGCCACCAGGTCACCTTCGCCACACCGGAAGGCCGCGCACCGACGGTGGACCGCACTTCGGTGGACAAGGCCTACTTCGGCAACGACGCCGCCAGCCTGCAATCGCACGCCGACCTGCTGACGCAGTTGAAGCTGACGTCCGCCACCCAGTCGCCGGTGCTCAGCCTGGCCCGGGTGGAACAGATCGGCTACGGCGAATTCGACGCCGTCTACATCCCCGGCGGCCATGCGCCCATGCAGGACCTGCTGGCCAGCCCGGCGCTGGGCCGCCTGCTGACCGACTTCCACCAGCAGGGCAAGCCCACCGCCCTGGTCTGCCACGGCCCCATCGCCCTGCTGTCCACGCTGCCGGGCAACGCTGCCTTCGTGCAGCGGATGGAACGCGACAACCGCGCCCCGGCGCCGGCCGCCTGGATCTACGCCGGCTACCAGGTCACGGTGATCAGCAACGATGAGGAAGAACAGGCCAAGGCCGCGCTCAACGGCGGCCGCATGAAGTTCTACCCGCAGACCGCGCTGCAGCAGGCCGGCGTGCAGTACCGCAGCAATGCCCAGCCGTGGCAGTCGAACGTGGTGGTCGATCGGGAACTGATCACCGGCCAGAACCCGGCCTCGGCCCAAGATGTGGCGAAGGTGTTGCTGGAACGGTTGGACTGACAGCGGCGCCAGCGTGCCCGCCTTGTGCGCTTGCCGACCGGACAGGCGTACAGGGCGGACCACCTTCCTCTACTCACACAAACCCTGGCGCGAGAGGCGAAAAGCCTGGCTCTACTCACACATAGCCTGGCACGAGAGGAAAAAAGCCAGGCTCTACTCACACATAGCCTGGCGCGAGAGGGAAAAAGCCTGGCTCTTCTCACACCAAGCCTGACGCGAGAAGTAAAAAGCCTGGCTCTTCTCACACCAAGCCTGACGCGAGGAGCAAAAAGCCTGGCTCTTCTCACACCAAGCCTGACGCGAGAGGCAAAAAGCCTGGCTCTGCTCACACATGGCCTGGCGCGCCACGGAAAAAGCCTCGACGATTCTGGTCAGCGATGCCGCATGCATGACGGTGCCGGATGGTCGGGCGTCATGGGACGCCGCACCCGATGCGCCGGTCCCCTTGCTAGGCCAGCAGGATGTTCATCAACGCAACCGTCGCCACCGCTGCCACCAGCCAGATCGTCACGCGCTTGAGCAACGCGGCATCCAGCGCCCCGGCCGCCCGCGACTCGCGCGACGGAGTGAAACCCACGACCAGCACGTGCACCGGCAACGCGACCACCAGCAGGAAAGCGAATACCCAGTTCAACGTCTCGTCCCCCAATCGCGGCCAGATCAACGGCATCAGGATGCCGGCGAACAGGCCGGCGATGGCGGCGGTGATGGGGGTTGGGGTGAGTTTCATGCGGGGTGGTGTCCGATAGAGCCCATGGCCAAGTCTAACGGCTGGGCGCAACGTGCAACTCTGCGAGAAGCTAGCGGATAGTCGTAGGATGGGTTGAGCGAAGCGATACCCATCAACGCCATCCCCGAGGTCAAGGAATGACCGACTACCGACGCGCTTTCGTCCCCGGCGCCGCCTACTTCTTCACGGTCAATCTCGCCAACCGTCGCAAGACGCTTCTGATAGATCACATCGACCTGTTGCGCGACGCGATCCGGTACACACGCCAACGGCATCCCTTTCTCATCGATGCGATGGTCGTACTGCCCGATCACCTGCACGCCATCTGGACCCTACCATGGGACGATGCCGACTTCCCTTTGCGCTGGCGCCTCATCAAGACCTGGTTCTCTCGCAATCTGCCGCTTGGCGAACATCGACGCGCCAGCCGCGTCGACAAGGGCGAACGCGGCATCTGGCAACGACGGTATTGGGAGCATCTGATACGCGACGAGATCGACTTCGCCCGGCATGTGGATTACATCCACTGGAATCCGGTGAAGCATGGGCACGTAGCACGAGTTGAGGATTGGCCCTACTCGACCTTCCATCGGTTCGTGCGCGATGGGGTGCTGGCGGAGGATTGGGGCTGCGCAGTAGATGACGCGGACTTCGGAGAGCCTCGGTGATGGGTATCGCTACGCTCAACCCATCCTACGCGCTACGCGCTTGACTGGAGAATTAGCAGGAATGGCCGCTTGGCGCTAAGTGGGGCACGAACTTCCAGTCGCAAGAAATTTTGACGCCTGATCACAGAGCTCGATTGATTTCGGGCATTCTTGTTTTACCCTGTCGTCACGGCGCCTTACGAGAAATCATGATGACGGAATCTGCAGACGACATCCTCCAGGATTTTCTCGCGTTCATGGATCGCCAACGCGGCGTTTACATCGACTCTATGGCAGGCTTTGCCGGACACGAAGTTCGTATTGAACAGCAAGTTGCGAGAGTGGTGCGCCCTGCGGGCCGGAAACCTGACGCGGATGGTAATTCCGTCGTGATGATGGCGAGTTATGAAGATCCCTCTAGACCCAACGTGATCCACAGCCGAATCGTAAGGACCTCAGACTACGTCTCGGACAACTCCGAACTTGGCTTCAATGCTCAGCATCAGGCTTATGCACTCATCGCGTTTGTGTTGGCGTATTGGGAGCATGAGACGCGGGTACGGCTAGCTGCTGCGCAAGGCGTTCCGCTGAATAACATCAAAAGCGACATATTCGGAGACCTGATGCAGATCAGGCATAGCATTTTGCACACAAAGGCGGTGCTCCGATCTGATAAGTATCGGAAGCTAAGAGTGCTTCAGGGGATGTTCGAAGCAGATGCACCAATCCTAATTACCTTCGAAAAGATGCACGAGATTTTTCAGTACATGTACAAGGCGTGCGCCCGCCTACTCATTGATCTGATGAGGTTGCCCGAGCCCCCAGGCGGCATCGAAGGCCTGACAGGAATAGCGATCATGAAACGGGTTGAAAGCCCATTCCAGAGCCAAGCCTAGGTCATGGGTAAAAACATGGGTGAAACGAAGAAGCACGTAGGATGGGTTGAGCGCAGCGATACCCATCATCGCGGACCATCCGACACAACGAACCGATGGGTATCGCTGCGCTCAACCCATCCTACCTTTCTTGCGGTCAAGAGGCCGGAAGAAACGCCCCCGCCTCGACGAGCTCGACGCCCGGCGCAGACCGCAAACAGGCTGCTAGCTGAGGTACGTGTCCCTGCCCGTAGAACACCACCGCGCGGTCGCCGGGCTTGAGTGCTTGCAGCAGTCGCGCACAGATCGCGAAATTGCGCTTCGCCCAGGCGGCATTGAGTTCGACACCGGGCTGTTGCTCGCCGCTTCCGTAGCGCAGGAACTCCGCGTAGAAGCTCGCGGCTTCATCGAGGGCCTGCGGCGTGTTCATTTCGCGCAGCACGCCGCCGATGCTGTGGGTGGTCTGCAGTGCGGTAATGCGCGCCGTGATGCCCTCGGCCTGCGCCATCAGTGCTTGCAGATCGCCTGACTTGCCATTGGCCTGCGCCCACGCGCTCAACGGTTCGAATGGGAAGTCACCCGGGACATCCAGCCCGTGAACGCGTTCGAGCCCCACCTGCTTGGCCAAGCGGAATCCCAACTGCACGACCTCATTGCGGGAGGCCGGCAGCGTGCCGTCGAGATAGCGCGCGTAGTTGTCGCGCGCCGCTTCAACAGGCCACTCGACGCCGACGAATGTCGGCTGGAACCCGGCCAGGGCATCGGTCACCGCCTGCAGTTCTGCTTGGCGCCGGGGCACCGTGACGTCCACCGACTCCACGTTGGCCTGATCCTGACCCGGATTGCTGAAGTGGTAGGTACCGACGACGATGACGCGGGCCGGCGGCCCGGCCGCCCATGCGGCACCGTGCAGAAGGAGCAATGCCAGCACAAGGAGACGACGCATGACCGGTTCCTCCAACACGTAGGATGGGTTGAGCGTAGCGATACCCATCGTCGAGGACGATCAGACACACCGAAGCGATGGGTATCGCTACGCTCAACCCATCCTACATTTCATGGTGGCTGAAGTGGCGGAGAGAGTGGGATTCGAACCCACGGTAGGCTTGCACCTACGGCAGTTTTCAAGACTGCTGCCTTAAACCGCTCGGCCATCTCTCCGTTGTCTGGAACTGCCCGCGACCCCGTCGCGGTGCATCGCCACCCTGCCCCGGCGGCGCGCCCGGCCCCTTGCAGGCCGGACGGCATTTTCGCACGAACACCCTGCCCGTGGCTTACGACGCCTTCTTCACCTTGCCGGCCTTGGTGTTGTCGATGGCCATCGCGATGGCCTTCTCCTTCTCCTCCGAACACTTGCCGCCGCAATCCAGCCGCGAGGATTCGATCTGCTGCGGCAGGTGCTCGGCCAGGAAATCGATGAACACCCGCACCGCCGGCAACATGCCCCGGCGCGAGGCGAACACCGCATGGCAGATGCCCTGCGGCAGGCTCCATTCCGGCAGCACCACCTCCAGCTCGCCCTTGCGCACCGCGTCCGCGCACACCGTCTCGGGCAGCAGCGTGATGCCGTAGCCGTCCTTCGCCATCGACTGCAGCAGCGGGAAATCGAAACCCGCCAGGCGCGGATTCAACTCGATGCGGCGCACCTCGCCATTGGGCCCATGCAGCTCCCAGCGCTGGCGCGCCTCGTCCTCGCTGATGCTCAAGGTGACGTGCTCGGCCAGGTCTTCCGGCACCTTCGGGCGGCCGGCGCGGTTGAGGTACTTCGGGCTGGCCACCAGCAACTCCTGGATCTGGCCGAAGCTGCGCATCACCAGGCTGCCGTCGTCGTCCAGCTTGGCGCGCACGCGCAGGGCCACGTCGTAGCCCTCGTTGATGATGTCCACGCGACGGTTGTTGACGTGCAGCTGCAACCGCACCTTCGGGTACTTGTCGAGGAAGGCCGGCAGGATCTTCGGCAACTGCATCTGCGCCACCGCCACCGGCACGCTGACGCGCACCACGCCGCGCGGCTCGGCGCTCAGGCGATCGACCACCTCGCGCGCGGCCTGGGCTTCGGCCAGCATCGTCTGCGCATGGCGGTGCACGCTCATGCCCACGTCCGTCACCGCGAAGCGGCGGGTGGAGCGCTGCAGCAGGCGTACGCCCAGGTCGGTCTCCAACTGGCTGATGCGCCGGCTCAGGCGGGACTTGGGGATGCCCAGCGCCCGTTCCGCCGCGGCGAAGCCGCCGTGGTCCACCACCATCGCGAAGTAATAGAGGTCGTTGAGGTCGTGCTGCATGAATTAGTCTCGCCTTTAGAACGATCAGTGACGTTTAACCACGTTTATCCCACCAATGCAACGACCTACAGTGTTCTCCAACGCGGTTGAGGCCGCATCCCGACCGGAGAACCACCATGAAACTATTGCATATCGACAGCAGCGCCCTGGCCGACAACTCGGTCAGCCGACAGCTCACCGCCGCCATCGTAGCCCGTTGGCAGGACAGCGTGCCCGGGCTGGAGGTCACCTACCGCGACCTCGACGCCAACCCGCTGCCGCACCTGACCAACGCCGTACTGGGTGGGGGCGATGCCGCCGCCGCACAAGCCGCCGAGCAGGCGATGCAGGAGTTCCTGGCCGCCGATGTCATCGTGGTCGGCGTGCCGCGCTACAACTTCGGCGTACCGTCCACGCTGAAAGCCTGGATCGACCGCGTGGCGGTGGCCGGCCGTACCTTCAAGTACACCGAGAACGGCCCCGTCGGCCTGGCCGGCGGCAAGCAGGTGATCGTGGCCGAGGCCAGCGGTGGCGAATACGCCGGTACGGCGATCGACTTCGTGGCGCCGTACCTGAAGCAGGTGTTCGGCTTCCTCGGCATCACCGATGTGGAGTTCATCCGCGCCGAGCGCGTGGCGTATTCACCGCAGCACAAGGCCGAAGCCATCGAAACCGCGCTGGCGAGCATCCCCGCACCGCTGCGCAAGGCGGCCTGAGCCTTCGGGTCGCGGGACGGGGCCGGTATGCTGCCGGCACCCGTTTCCGCCACCCGCCGATGCCCGCCCGGAACACCACGCCCGACGCGATCGATGCCCCAGAGGCGCTGGCCCTGCTGAAAGCCGCCGCCCGCCCGGACCACCGCGCCGGGCTGGCGCGCTACGGCATTCCCGACACGCATGCGCTGGGCGTGCCGATGCGCGAGATCCAGGCGCTGGGCAAGCGCATCGGCCGTCGTCACGCCATGGCCCAACCTCTCTGGGACAGCGGCATCTACGAAGCCCGCCTGCTGGTGGCCTTCATCGCCGATCCCACGCACCTCACCCCCACGCAGATGGACCGCTGGTGCCGCCAGTTCGACAACTGGGCGGTCTGCGACACGCTGTGCCTGCACCTGTTCGACCGCAGTCCGCATGCGTGGGGACGGATCGATGCATGGGCGCGCAAGCGTGGCGAGTTCGAAAAACGCGCGGCGTTCGCGCTGCTGGCCGGGCTGGCGGTGCACGACCGCCACACGCCGGATGCGCCGTTCCTCGCCGGGCTTGCCCACGTGGACGCGGCGGCGGGCGATGCGCGCAACTTCGTCAGCAAGGGCGTGAGCTGGGCACTGCGTGCCATCGGCCACCGCAATGCGGCGCTGCATGCCGAAGCGATCGACCGGGCCACCGCGCTGGCGGCGACCGACGATCCGGCGCGACGCTGGGTCGGCAAGGATGCGTTGCGCGACCTGGGCCGCGCGGCGGTGCGCGCCAAGGTGGCGAAGGCGACGAAGGGACGCGCGAAGAAGGCTTGATGCTCCCCTCTCCCCGCGCGCGGGGAGAGGGTGCCGAAGGCGGGTGAGGGGCGAGCGGAGACGGGAAGCCGGACGCTTTCACTCGGCTCCAGCATTCGATCAGCAACAGCCAACAGGACGTAAAGTCCTGCGCCAACAGCGCCCCTCATCCGCCCTTCGGGCACCTTCTCCCCGTCAACGGGGAGAAGGCATCGGAACTCAAGCGATCTGCTCGGCCCCACCCATGTACGGCCGCAGCACCTCAGGCACGGTGATCGAGCCGTCGGCGTTCTGGTAGTTCTCCATCACCGCGATCAGCGCACGGCCGACGGCGGTGCCGGAGCCGTTGAGCGTGTGCACCGGCTCGGGCTTGCCGGTGGCCGGGTTGCGCCAGCGCGCCTGCATGCGGCGGGCCTGGAAGTCTTCGCAGTTCGAGCAGGAGGAGATCTCGCGGTACATGTCCTGCGACGGCAGCCAGACTTCCAGGTCGAAGGTCCTGGTGGCGCCGAAGCCCATGTCGCCGGTGCACAGCAGCATGCGGCGGTACGGCAGGCCCAGCTTCTCCAGCACGGTCTCGGCGGCGCGGGTCATGCGCTCCTGCTCGTCGTAACTCTCCGACGGGCGCGCGATGGAGACCAGTTCCACCTTCTCGAACTGGTGCTGGCGGATCATGCCGCGCACGTCGCGACCACCGCTGCCGGCTTCGGAACGGAAGCACATCGAATGCGCGGTCATGCGCAGCGGCAGGCGGGCGTCGTCGAGGATCTCGTCGCGCACGATATTCGTCAGCGGCACTTCCGAGGTCGGGATCAGGTAGCGCTTGTGTTCGCCCAGGTGGGTGGCGAACAGGTCTTCCTCGAACTTCGGCAGCTGGCCGGTGCCGCGCATCGAATCGGCGTTGACGATCACCGGCACGCTGGTTTCTTCATAACCGTGTTCGTTGGTGTGCAGGTCGAGCATGAACTGCGCGAGTGCGCGATGCAGGCGGGCCAGCTGGCCGCGCAGCACGGTGAAGCGTGCGCCGGACAGCTTGGCGGCAGTGTCAGCGTCCAGCCAGCCGTGGCGGGCGCCGAGTTCCACGTGGTCCTTCACCGGGAAGTCGAACGCGCGCGGCGTGCCCCAGCGGTGCTGTTCGACGTTGCCGGCCTCGTCGCTGCCCAACGGCACGCTGGCGTGCGGCAGGTTGGGGATGCCCAGGGCGATGCCTTCGATCTCGGCGCGGATCTCGTCCAGCTTCACTTCCGAGGCCTTGAGCTCGTCGCCGAAGCCGGCCACTTCCGCCATCAGCGCGGACACGTCCTCGCCCTTGGCCTTGGCCTGGCCGATGGCCTTGGAGCGGGTGTTGCGCAGGTTCTGCAGTTCCTCGGTGCGCTTCTGGATCTGCTTGCGGGCGGCTTCCAGGTCGGCGATGCGGGACACGTCCAGATCGAAACCGCGGGCCTCCTTGAGGCGCTGGGCGAGTTCGGCGGGTTGGGTGCGGAGCAGGACGGGATCGAGCATGGAAACAGCAGTCTGGCGTGGGAGGCCGGCATTATCGCCCATCTGCGACCGGTTGCCCGCGCGGTTAACGGCGGCTGTGCAAGAATCGGCGCGACTTCACCGGTGATCCCCATGTCGGCCCAGCAACCGCACGAACCGCACTTCACCTTCCGCCTGCCCCGCACCGCCCTGCGCAACGCCGCCATCGCCTTCGGCATCGGCCTGCTGCTGTTCGTGATCGTCTGGTGGGCGGGCCGCGACGACGGTTTCTACACGCCGGAAGCCACGGTGCCGGGCAAATCGCTGCCAGTCGAGGCACTTCCCGAACCCCTTTCCACCGGCGATGGCGCCAGCGGCATGGAAGAACCCGCACCACGACCGGCCGCCGAGGAGCGCCCGCAGCTGGTGGAAGAAAAGCCGATGCCCGCACCCGTGTCGGAAACACCGATGCCTGTGGCACCGGCCGATGCCACGCCGTCGGCGGCGGGTGTTCCGCTCGCCCCCGGCGATGTGCCCGTACCGATCCCCGGCCAGACACCCGCGCCCGAGTACCCGCCGTCTGCCATGCGCAATAGCGCGGAAGGCACGGTGATGGTGCGGGTGGAAGTGGGCGCGGACGGCGTGCCGACCGCTGTCGATGTGGCCCAGCGCAGTGGCTCCCGTGATCTGGATCGCGCTGCGGTGGACGCCGTGCGCCGCTGGCGCTTCCAGCCCGCCCAGCGCGATGGCCAGGCGGTAAGCGGCGCGGTGACGGTGCCGATCGATTTCAAGATGCGCTGAGCATCCAGCGCCCGTAGACACAGCATGCATCACGGAGGTCTGTCAGCGACATGACCGTGTTGATGGTGGGGTTCGCGATATGCGGGGTTGCTCTCGGCGGCTTCTGGCTGCTGTATGGCGTAGTGGTCTGCACGCGACTGGTAGACGATGGTGTTGTCGTCACGGATGAACACGAGTGGGACCCGATCTTCCGCAACTGGCCAACCGCTCAACTGCGCGCCTATCGCGGGCAACTCGCACCTGAAGAAACCACACGTTGGTTCAACTGGTACCTCTTGAATGCGAGGACGGTTCTGCGCGTGTTGGCCTTTCTGTATTTCATCGCGTTGATAACCGAGGTGCTGTGGGACTAGACATCGGGCGCACAAGCCTGAACCAGCGTTTCGCTAGCTGAACTTCAACCTGCTCGTTTCACCGCCCACTCACGTCTCGCAAACATCCCCACGCAAAGACTCGGCCCCGTTCCAACGCGGAACCCACAACGCGAAACGGAGGTTCACATGTCGATGCCCACAAATAACGAATACCGCGCCCCGGATACCGTGGAAGACACCACGGTGGAACCGCGCCGCACGACGTCGCCGGTGCTGCTGATGCTGCTGGCCCTCGCGGTCACGGCTGCAGGTCTGGTGTGGTGGACGCAGTCGCGCCATGCCGGCACCGAAACGCCGGTGGCCGCGCTGCCGTCCCCGGTGGCGGATGATGCCGCCAATGCGCCAGCCAATGAGCGTACGGCCGCCACGGCCGACCGCAAGCGCGCCGAGCGCACGGCAGCCACCCGTCCGGCGTCGATCAGCCGCGATGCCCGTCCGCTGGCCAGCAACACCGAGCCGAAGTATCCGGCCTCGATGCTGCGCGCCGGTGTCGGCGGTACCGTCGTGGTGTTGGCCGAGGTCGATGCGCAGGGCCACCCGATCGACGTGCGCGTGGTCGAGCGCAGTGGCGAACGCGACCTGGATCGTGCCGCGCTGACCGCCGTGCGGCAGTGGCGCTTCGAGCCGGCCATGCGCAATGGCAAGGCGATCGCCACCAGCGTGAAGGTGCCGGTGGACTTCAAGCCCATCTAAGCGCTGCACCGCTCCGCACAGGGAGCTGACGAGGAAAGAAAAAGGGGGACGCGCGCGCGCGTCCCCTTTCTCATGCTTGGCCTCTCGCAGGAGCGACGTAAGTCGCGACCGTGATCCTTGTGCAATAGATCACGGCAAGCGACCGCGGGACAGGTGCGGAACGGGAGAGCCACACAGGAATCCGGGGTCTGCGGTCGCGACTTACGTCGCTCCTACAGAAAGCGAAAGCCTCACGCCTTCCGCAACGCAAACCCCGCGCCGGTCGCCAGGTCGTCGTAGTTCGGGAACGAGGTCGCCACGTTGGCGACATCGCCGATGCGTACCTCGCCGGTTGCGACCTGCCCGGCGATGGAGAACGCCATCGCGATGCGGTGGTCGCCGTGGGAATCCACGGTGCCGCCGTGCAGCGGGCCCGGAAAGATCGTCGCGCCGTCGGGCGTCTCGTCCACGCGCAGGCCGAGCGCACGCAGGCCGTTGGCCATGCTGGCCAGGCGGTCGGATTCCTTCACCCGCAGTTCCGCAGCGCCGCGCACAACCGTGGGGCCGTCCGCCGCTGCGGCCGCGACGAACAGCGCCGGGAACTCGTCGATCATGTCCGGCACCAGCGCTTCCGGCACTTCGATGCCGTGCAGCGGCGCGTGACGCACCACCAGATCGGCCACCGGCTCGCCGCCGTGCTCGCTCGCATTCTCTTCGCTGATGTCCGCGCCCATCAGGCGCAGCGCCTGCAGCAGGCCGGTGCGGCGCGGATTCAGGCCGACGGCGCGCAGGCGCAGCTCGGACCCGGGAATGATGCTGGCGGCGACCAGGAAGAACGCGGCCGACGAAAAATCCGCGGGCACGGCGATGTCGGTCGCCTTCAGGCGCTGCCCGCCGCGCAGGCGCGCGAAGCCGGGCGAGAAGTCGATGTCCACGCCGAACGCCTTCAGCATGCGCTCGGTGTAGTCGCGGGTGGGATGCGGCTCGCGCACAACGGTTTCGCCATCGGCATACAGGCCCGCCAGCAGTACGGCGGACTTCACCTGGGCACTGGCGACTTCCAGCGTGTAGTCGATGCCCGCCAACGGCTGGCCGCCCTGGATGCGCAGCGGTGGCAGGCCGCCAGCTTCGGTGTCGATGCGCGCGCCCATCGAGGACAGCGGCCCGGTGACGCGGCGCATGGGGCGCTTGGACAAGGATTCGTCGCCGACCAGCACGCTGTCGAACGGCTGCGCGGCCAGCAGGCCCGCAAGCAGGCGCATGCCGGTGCCGGCGTTGCCGCAGTCCAGCGCGCCCTCCGCAGGCTTCAGGCCATCCACGCCCACGCCGTGCACGATGCGCCGCGATGGCGACGGGGTCTCCACGCGTACGCCGAGCCGCGAGAAGATCGCGGCGGTGGCGCGGGTGTCCTCGCCTTCCAGGAAACCGTCGATCGTCGACATACCGTCCGCCAGCGCGGCGAACATCACCGCGCGATGGGACACCGACTTGTCACCGGGAATGTCGAGGGTGCCGCTCAGGGGTTTGCCGGTGGAGGCGATCCAGTCTTGTTTCATCGGAGTTCGTTGCGGGCTTGGGAAGTGAGGGAAGGGAGTACGGGATTCAGAATGACTGAGGACTTCCCGTCATCCCGGCGAAAGCCGGGATCCATTCTGCCTTTGCCTTCCGCGACCACAGCAAGAGCAAGATGGATTCCGGCGTTCGCCGGAATGACGGCGGTGGCTTGCCATTTTGATCGGAATTCGTTGCGGGTCTGGAGGTCAGGGAAACGGGGGAACCGGAATGACTGAGGTCTTGCCGTAATCCCGCCGGCCCTCAACAGTCGAGCGATTGATAAAGCCGGGATCCATCTTGCTCTTGCAGCCTGGACGGAAGGCAACGTCAAAGTGGATCCCGGCATTCGCCGGGATGACGAGCGAGGTGAGACCGGCGCTGGATGAGGCTCATGACCGGCTCAAGGCACCGCGACCGGGTACGACCCCAGCACCTTGATCTGCGCCGAATGCTGTTTCAGTTCGGCCAGCGCCTGCTTCATCGCCTCATCGTCGATGTGGCCGGCCAGGTCGATGAAGAAGCCGTACTCCCACTTGGCATGGTGCGAGGGCCGCGACTCGATGCGGTTCATGCTGATGCCGTGGCGCGCGAACGGGCTGAGCACGTCGAACAGCGCGCCAGGCTTGTCGTGGATGAAGACCAGCACGGAGGTGCGGTCGTGGCCCGACGGCGGGAAGATGCTGCGGCCGATCACCAGGAAGCGCGTGGTGTTGTCCTTGTCGTCCTGGATCGGGCTCATGACGACCTTCTTCAGGCCGTACACGTGGGCGGCGCTTTCGCCGCCGATGGCGGCTGCGTCGTCGTTGCCGCGCGCGCGGCGCGCGCCTTCGGCATTGCTCGACACCGGCACCTTCTCCACCTTCGGCAGGTTGGCGCGCAGCCAGCCCGCCGTCTGCGCGAAGGACTGCGGGTGCGCGTAGATGCGCTCGATGTCGTCGATGCGGCCCGTGCGCGACATCAGGAACTGGTGTACGCGCAGTTCGACTTCGCCGCAGATCTTCAGGTCCGAGGTCAGGAACATGTCCAGGGTGATCTGGATCGTGCCCTGCCCCGAGTTCTCCACCGGCACCACGCCGAAATCGGCGTTGCCGCTGGCCACTTCCTGGAACACCTCTTCGATGCTCGCCAGCGGCAGCCCGTGCGCCGAGCGGCCGAAGTGCTTGAGCACGGCCTGCTGGCTGAAGGTGCCTTCCGGGCCGAGGTAGCCGATCTTCAGCGGCTCCTGCTGCGCCAGGCAGGCGGACATGATCTCGCGGAACACATGCACCAGCACTTCGTCGCTGAGCGGGCCTTCGTTGCGGTCCACCACCATGCGCAACACCTGGGCCTCGCGCTCGGGACGGTAGTAATCGACGGCAGCGGCGAGCTTGCCCTTGGCCTTGCCGACCTGGTGGGCGAAGCGCGCGCGCTCGGCGATCAGCGACTGGATCTGGCGATCGATGCCGTCGATCTTGGCGCGCACGTCGGAGAGGGCGGGAGCGGGTGCGGTCGTGACGTCGGCTGTCTTGCCTTTCGCCGGCGCGGTTTTCTTGGGCTTGCTGGGTTTGGAGGCCATGTTTCGTGTTCTCTGAAAATGTTCTCTGTAGGAGCGACGCAAGTCGCGACCGTCAACTGTCCGGTCGCGACTTACGTCGCTCCTACAACAGCGCTACTCATCCGTTGCGTTGCTGGAAATCGCGCATGAAATCGACCAGCGCCTGCGCGCCTTCCACCGGCAGCGCGTTGTACAGCGAAGCACGGATGCCACCGACCGCCTTGTGCCCCTTCAGCGCCAGCAGGCCGGCGGCCTTGGATTCGGCCACGAAGCGCGAGGTCAGCGTCTCGTCGGGCAGGAAGAACGGGATATTCATCCGCGATCGCACGGCCGGGGCCACTTCATTGCGGTAGAAGCCGCCCGACGCATCGATGGCACCGTAGACCAGCGATGACTTCATCGCGTTGCGGCGCGCGAACTCGGCCACGCCGCCTTCGGCAAGCATCCACTTGAACACCAGCCCGGCCAGGTACCAGTTCCAGGTGGGCGGCGTGTTGAGCATGGAGTCGCGTTCGGCATGCGAGCGGTAGTCGAAGATGTCGGCGCGCGGCTGCCCGCTGCGCTCGAACAGGTCCTTGCGGATGATGACCACCGCCACGCCGACCGGGCCGAGGTTCTTCTGCGCACCGGCATAGATCACGCCGTACTTCGATATGTCGATGGGCTCGGAGGCGATCGACGAACTGAAGTCGGCGAACAGCGGCACCGCGCCGACGTCCGGGGTGTCGCGGAACTCGACGCCGTGGATGGTCTCGTTGGCGGTGATGTGCACATAGGCCGCATCCGGTGTGAGCTGCCAGGTACTACGGGCCGGGATGTCGCGGAAGCCGCCGGCTTCGCCATCGGCGGCGATGTTGACGGTGCAGTACGGCCTGGCCTGCTTGATCGCGGTCTTGCCCCAGTGGCCGGTCACCACGTAGTCGACCACCTGGCCGGGGGCGGCGAAGTTCAGTGCCAGCAGGGCCTGGTGGGTGGTGGCACCACCGGACAGGAACAGCACGGCGTAGTCGTCCGGGATGCCGACCAGGGCGCGCAGGTCGGCCTCGGCCTGTGCGGCCACGGCGATGAAATCCTGGCTGCGGTGGCTGATTTCCACGATGGACGCGCCGATGCCGTTCCAGTCGAGCATCTCGGCCTGGGCCTGCCGCAACACCGACTCGGGCAACGTGGCGGGACCGGCACTGAAGTTGAACGCGCGCGTCATGGGGCACCTGGAAGAATGAACGGCTAGTATGCCGCAGGGCATCCGTTGCATGGGCAACCATGCGCAAGTTGGGGCATGAAATGCGGGCGGACTGCATCCCGCACCGGGCCATGGACGTACAGGCTTGCAGCAGATCGTCCATAGGCCGGGAATTTTCCCGCCGCACAGGCGTCCAAGAACACCTGCAACGTTCCGGAGTTTCCCCATGTCCCTGCGCGACGCCTTGCGAATCCCCTCCTCCGAGATCACCGACGAGTCCGTCTACCGGGAGCGGCGCGCCCTGCTGCGTGCCTTCGCGATGGCGCCGGCGCTGGCCCTGTCCGGTTGCGCGGAGGCCGAGCCGCCCCCGCCCCCGAGGTTGACGGTGACGCCCGAGCAGGCCCGGTCCGGATTCCGCACGACGGAGGAACTGACCCGTTACGAAGACGTGGCGAGCTACAACAACTTCTACGAGTTCGGCACCGGCAAGGCCGACCCGTCCACCGCACGCAAGACATTGAAGACTTCGCCATGGTCGGTGGTGGTGGGCGGCGAATGCGCGAAGCCGGGCCGGATCGCGCTCGAAGACCTCCTGAAGGGGCTGACACCCCAGGAGCGCATCTACCGCCTGCGCTGCGTCGAAGGCTGGTCGATGGTGATCCCGTGGCTGGGCGTGCCACTGGGCGAGGTGCTGAAGAAGTTCCAGCCGACCGCCAAGGCCAAGTACGTCGCCTTCACCACGCTGGCCGATCCGGTGCAGATGCCCGGTGTGCGCTACCGCTCGATCAACTGGCCCTACCGCGAGGGCCTGCGCATCGATGAGGCGATGCATCCCCTCACCCTGCTGGCCACCGGCCTGTACGGCAAGCCGCTGCCACAGCAGAACGGCGCGCCGCTGCGCCTGGTGGTGCCGTGGAAGTATGGCTTCAAGAGCATCAAGTCGATCGTCGAGATCAAGTTCGTCGAAAAGATGCCCGAAACCGCGTGGCATGACCTGCAGCCATCGGAGTACGGGTTCTTCTCCAACGTGAATCCCAGTGTCGACCATCCACGCTGGAGCCAGAAGACCGAGCGCCGCATCGCCGGCAAGCAGAGCAAGCTGTTCGCCGAGCGCATCCCGACACGCATGTTCAATGGCTATGCCGACCAGGTGGCATCACTTTATGCAGGCCTGGACCTGAAGAAGTGGTATTGATGGCCCGATCGTGCCCGCACGCAGGTCCTTGAGGGGCACTGCGATAAAGGGCAGTCCGGCAGGCTCGCAACCCATGGCATCCCGCGTTCCGATTCCTGCCCTCCCGCACCCGATCACCGCCTCGCCCTCCTCCTGACATCGACCTGACCCACGCATGGCCAAGACAACCCCGCGCATCATTGCCGCCAAGACCCTGGTCCATGCCCTGGCACTCACTCCACTGGCGATCCTGGCCTGGCAGTTCTTCGACGTATGGCAGACAGAAAGCGACGCGCTGGGCGCGGACCCCGTGGCGGAGATCGAGCACCGTACCGGCCTGTGGGCGCTGCGGCTGCTGATGGTGGCCCTGGCCATCACGCCGCTGCGCCAGTTGACGGGCAAGGCCGTGCTGCTGCGCTTCCGGCGCATGCTGGGCCTGTACGCGTTCTTCTACGCCACGCTGCACCTGTCGGCCTACCTGGCGCTGGACCTGCGCGGCTACTGGACGCAGATCTTCGAAGAGATCGTCAAGCGTCCCTACATCACCGTCGGCTTCACCGCGTGGCTGCTGCTGGTGCCGCTGGCGGTCACATCCACCCAGGGCTGGATGCGTCGGCTCGGCCGGCGCTGGGGCCAGCTGCACAAGCTCGTTTATGCGATCGGAGTGCTCGCCGTGCTGCACTTCTGGTGGCTGGTGAAGTCGGACATCCGCGAGCCGCTGCTGTATGCGGGCATCCTGACGGCGCTGCTGGGGTGGCGCGTCTGGAAGAAGATCAGCCTGCGCCGAACAGCAACAGCGCGCTGAGCGCGCCGGCCATCAACAAGGCAGCCAGCAGCAGCCAGGGCCAACGCAACACCGACGACGATGACGCCGGAGCGGTGTCGCCGGCGCCGGGTGTCGGCCCCGTTTCGTCCTGCTGCGCAGGCTCGTCCGACTTGGCGCTGGGCGCCCACGGCACCTCCAGCACGAAACGATGCTGGGCATCGAAGACGATCTGGTCGCCGGCCACGAGCAGCGCATCGCGCACCGCCACACCGTTTACCCGCGTGCCATCGGCGGATCCCAGATCGCGCAGCAGGACGCGTTCACCGCGCAGTTCGAGCCGGGCATGGCGCTCGGCGAACGCCGGGTCGTCCACGCGGATATGGGCATCGCGCGCACGTCCGACCACGCGCGGCTGCTCGAGGGACACACTCTTGCCGTGGTACTTGCCGCCCAGGCCCCGCAGCACCACACGGACATCGCCCTGGCCGGCGTCGCTTTCACGGAGGTCGGCGGCCGACTGGTAGCCCGACTGCAGCAGCAGTTCCACGCCTTCCACGTAGACCGCATCGCCCGGACGCAGCACCGCCATCCGTTTCACCGGACGGCCGTTGATGTGCACGCCCCGCATGCCGTTGGCCACCTGCAACCACAGGCCGCGCCGGTCCACGCAGATCTGCGCGAGCAGCGCACCCTGCAGCGCATCGCCGACACCGACCGTGCCCGCCGCTTCACGCACGATGCGGTGCACGCCGGTGGTGAGCGGCCGGTCGGGCGAAGGGCGATTTGCGAAGTGAAGTCTGAGGTTCTGCACGCCCCGGGAGCCTATCAGGTTGAGGCGCATCCGGCAGCCCCGGCTTGGCATATGCCCATCGCGCTGCGCAGAATAGCGCCGGACAAAGGGAGCCCCGCATGGCCAGCATCGATATCCTGCACCCGCATTCCAAGTCGCCGAAGCAGGCGCGCAAGGCGGTCGAAGACGTGGCAAAGAAACTGTCCGAGCGCTTCGACATGGAGTACGGCTGGGACGGCGACACGCTGAACTTCAGCCGTTCGGGTGTGGACGGAAAGATCGCCCTGCTCGCCGACACGCTGCGCGTCACCGCCAACCTGGGCTTCCTGCTGTCGGCGATGAAAGGTCCCATCGAGGCCGAGATCCGTCGGGTCCTGAGCGACAAGTTCGACTGAACGTCAGTCGCGGAACGGGTCGGGCTCGTCCTCGAACAATCGCTGCGACACGGCGCGCTCTGCCCGCTCGATGTCGCGCACGAAAGCCTTGCCGTCGCCGAGTGCGGCGAAGGCCGCGAATCCCCGTTCCAGGAATCCCTGGAGCTCACCCAGCCCGGTCGCCTTTGCCGGGCCGCGCGACAGCTTGAGCAGGGTAGCGACGCCGGGCGTCTTCACCGCCCGCGCCAGGCCCACTCCCACCTCGGCGATCAGGTCGATCTGGTGCCCGCGCAGGCGCGGCAGGCCCACCTCACGATAGGCACGCCCGTACAGGTCCGCGTCCAGCTTGCGGCGATTCGGCGCCAGCCGATGCAGCGCCTCGGCCATCCGCATGTCCAGCGCGTGCGTCAGCACGCCCAGTTCGATCCCGTGCGCCACGGTCTCCAGCACCGCGCCGGGCAGCAGGCGCTGCATCATCGGCATCACCTTGGCGACATTGGCGTCGCGCTTGCTGAAATCGTGGTCGCCATAGACGTCGGTCAGGAAGAACATCGCCGCCGCGCGCCGCGTCGGGTCGTTCAGGAAATGCTCGAAGCTGGTCTCCAGCCGTGCCGCCTGCCAGCGCCGCAGCTCTGGCAGCCAGCGCAGCCGGTTGCGGGGCTCCTGCACCGGATCATGCAGGGCCTGGTGCCAGGCCAGGCGCCTGCCAACGCGTTCGATCAAGGGGTTTCCTGAGGCCATGCCGGGCATGATCCGGGCCCGCTGCGGGCGCCGCAACCCGGCGGCGGGTCGGCTACACTCGGGCGGCAAGGTCACCACGGGTAGTACATGCTTTCGATCCACAGTGCGCGGCGGCGGGGCCACAACGGCAAGATCGGGCTGGCCATCGCCGGCGGCGGCCCCATCGGGGGCATGTACGAGCTGGGCGCGCTGCGTGCCCTGGACGAAGCCCTCGACGGCCTGGACCTGACCCGGATGGACTGCTATGTCGGCGTCAGTTCCGGTGCATTCCTCGCCGCCGGGCTGGCCAACCGGATGGGCACGGCCGAGATGTGCCGCATCTTCATCACCGGCACCAGCGACGATGCGGAATTCCGGCCCGAAACCTTCCTGCGCCCGAATGTCGGCGAGTACCTGCGCCGCGCGGCCAGTCTCCCCGGCCTGTACGCCGACTGGCTGAACCGGCTGGTGCGCAATCCGCGCCGCGCGACGCGCTGGTCCGACATGTTCCTGCGTTTTGGCGGCCTGGTACCCACCGGCATCTTCGCCAACGAGGAAGTGGAGCGTTTCCTGCGCGACATCTTCAGCCGCCGTGGCCGCAGCAATGACTTCCGCACGCTCGACGCGGACCTGTTCGTCGTCGCGGTCGATCTCGACAGCGGCGAGGCCGTGCGCTTCGGCGAGGAAGGCTGGGACGACATCCCGATCTCGCGCGCCGTGCAGGCCAGTTCCGCCCTGCCCGGCCTGTATCCGCCGGTGGAAATCGGTGGGCGCCATTTCCTCGACGGCGCCCTGCGCCGGACCATGCATGCGAGCACGGTCCTGGACCGCGGCATCGACCTGATGATCGGCATCAACCCGCTGGTGCCGTTCGATGCGAACCAGGCCACGCCGCAGGCCGACGAAGCGGAACAGGTGGGCCTGGCAAGCGGCGGCCTCCCGGCCGTGCTGTCGCAGACCCTGCGCACACTGCTGCAGTCGCGCATGCAGATCGGCATGGAGAAATATCCGCATCGCTACCCGGATATCGACCAGCTGGTGTTCGAGCCCAATTCGGACGACAGCGAACTGTTCTTCACCAACCTCTTCAGCTTCTCTTCGCGCCACCGCGTCTGCCAGCTGGCCTACCGCAACACGCTGGCCGACCTGCGCAAGCGCGCGTCGGTGCTCAAGCCCATGCTGGCCGCGCACGGCATCCGCTACAACGAGGACATCGTCAACGACCGCCACCGTTCCATCCTCGACGGGCTGGACGTGATGCCGCGGATGACGGAAACCACGGCGCGCCTGCGGCGTGCCCTGGACGACGTGGACCAGCTCGTGTCGCGGCACCGCGCGGCCCGTCGCGGCTGATGCGCTCACGGCCGCGTCACCGGCTGGTGTGAAAACTCTAGACAGCACGCCGATTCTGGCGCGCAATCCCCGACACCACCCACTGACGGAACGCCATGGCCACGCTGAAGAAATCCGCACGCAAGAAGACCGCTTCTGCATCCGCTTCCAAGAACGACAACCTGCAGGCCCAGGCCGAGCAGATGTCCAAGCGCCTGGGCGAATCCGCACAGCAGGTATGGCTGGCAGGCGTGGGCGCTTTCGGGCGCGCGCAGGCCGAAGGCACCAAGCTGTTCGAAACGCTGGTGAAGGAAGGCCTGTCGCTGGAGCAGACCACGCGCAAGGTGGCGGGCGGCAAGGCCCAGGCCATGCGCGATGCGATGGAGACCACCGTCGGCCAGGCGCGCGAACGCGCGTCGGATACCTGGGACCGTCTGGAGAAGGTGTTCGAAGAGCGCGTGCATCGCGCGCTGCGCCGTCTCGAGGTGCCCAGCCGCGAGGATCTGTCCGCGCTCATCGATCGTGTTGACGCACTGAATGCCCAACTGCGCACGATGGGCGGTGCGCCGGCCACCAAGCCGTCCCGTGCCAAGCGCAGCACCAAGCCGGCCGTCAAAAAACCGGCACCTGCCGCGAAGAAAACGCCCGCGAAACGTGCAGCGCGCAAGAAGGCTGCACCATAAGGCTGCATGCGCATTTTCATGCGTATTTCTGAATAAAATTTTGTTGCGCGGCAACATCGAATGGCGTAACAATCATTCCAGCCCGCCAGTCCATCGAAGTTCGTTTGCTCCCCTCCCCTTACGGCTTCGGACTGGCGGGCTTTTCTTTGCCCGCCGCCCGGCGCGGGCACCCGCCAGCACAGACAGCCGTGGGTGCGGCCCGGTAGAATCGCGGGCCTAATAACAACAACGCACCCGCGACGCATGTCCATTTGGCTCCTCGGTTTGGCGGTCACCCTTGTGACCGGTGCGGCAGCCACCGCCTATCTCTGGCTTGTGCGACGCCCCAGCGACGAAATGTCCTACGGGCTGCATGCCTTGTCCGGATTGCGCTGGAGAGAATTCTCGAAACTCGTCCTTGCCGCGATGGCAGGCCGTGGCCTGGTCGAAACCGGCCCCGATCCCCAGGAGTCCCGCGAACCCCAGACGACCTTCCTGCTCGCGCGCGGCCAGGAAAAGTGGCTGCTCTCGTGCAAGCACGGTTCGGCCTACCGGATCGCCGCTGCCCCGGTACAGGAACTTGCCGCCAGCATCCGCCTGGGTGCGGCCAGTGGCGGCATCCTCGCCACCGAGGGCAAAGTGGAAAAGGAAGGTCGGGAGGCGGCCCAGGGCAACAACATCGAGTTGCTCGACGGGCCGCGGCTGTGGCCGGAAGTCCGACACCTCATCGAGCCGAGCCTGCGCGAACAGATCGTGACGTACGCATCGGCGCGCGCCAAACGGCATGTCGGCATCAGCTGGCTCGGGGCGGTGACGCTCGGTGCCCTCGCCATGGCGGGATGGGCCGGCAGGCAGGCGGCCGACACGAGCGTCGATGCACGGCCGGCAGCAACCGTGCCGGCACGCACGGTCAGCGCACCTGCACCCGCCACGCCTGCGCCGCAGGAAGCCTTCCGCGAACCGACGCAGGAAGAACTGGAAGCACAGATGCGCAGCGTGCTCCAGGCACTGTCGAAAACCCCCGGCATCACCCGCGGCGTCTGGCAGACCAAGCTGACGCTGAGCATCGATCGCATGGGCAGCGAGAAGGAAATATGGCCGTGGATCTGCCTGGAACTGGAGCGTTACCCGGCCCTGCGCGCCACCCGCGTGCAACTCAACCCGCCACCGGGCAGCAGCGAGCCGGTGCGCTGGCGCCAGTGCAAGACGATGTGATTCCGCCGCGACACTTCGTCGCTGTGCGCCCGGGCAGCGCTGCAGGATGATCGCGCTGCCGTCGACCCGCTTCCCGTTTCGATGAACGATCCTGCCGCTCCCACGCCTTATGACCGCATCGGCGGTGAAGCCGGCCTGCGCCGGGTGACCCAACGCATGTACGCGTTGATGGACACGTTGCCGGAAGCCGCCGCCGTCCGCGCGCAGCATCCGGCCACGCTCGACGGCAGCGAGCAGAAGCTGTTCGAATTCCTCAGCGGCTGGCTGGGTGGCCCACCGCTGTTCACGCAGAAGCACGGCGCCCCGATGCTGCGCGCCCGCCACCTGCCCTTCCGGATCGGCATGGAGGAAGCCAGCGGCTGGCTGGCCTGTTTCCATGGCGCGATGGTCGAGACGGTCGAAGACGCCGAACTGCGCGACTTCCTGTGGTCCCGGATCGAACCGCTGGCGCTGCACATGCGGAACATGCAGGCGGTGCCGTTGCGTTGGGCGGACTCCCAGGACGCGTAGAGCGGGGCTTGTTCCGCAGCTCTTGCGTCAGTGACGTGGCGGCGTAGAGCCGAGCGAGCTCGGCTCTACGCAAAGCGCTACCAGTGCACGCCACGCATCAACGACGCAAACGCGATCTGCTCCTGGCTGGGCGCCGATTCCTTCAATGCCTTGCGGTCACCCTTGGCTGCGGCCGAATCCGGGAACAGCTCGAACGCGGTGTTCATCACCACCTCGTAGGCCTTCGGCGCCACGGCATTGACTAGCGCAGCGAAGATGCCCAGGCGCGTGGCGATGCGGCTGGGCTTCTCGATGATGGCCTTCACCAGCAGGTCGGCCGCCTCCTCCGGCGACAGCGTGGGCACGCTGTCGTACATCTTGGTCGGCGCGATCATCGGCGTCTTCACCAGCGGCATGTTGATGGTGGTGAAGCTGATGCCCTTGCCCGACAACTCGCCCTGCGCGCAGCGGCTGAATGCGTCCAGCGCCGCCTTCGATGCGACGTAGGCCGAAAAACGCGGTGAATTGGCCAGCACGCCGATCGAGCTGATGTTGATGATGTGGCCCTTGCGGCGCTCGGTCATCTTCGGCAGGAAGCCCATGATCAGGCGGATGCTGCCAAAGTAGTTCAGCTGCATCGTGCGCTCGAAATCGTGGAAGCGGTCGTAGCTGGCCTCGATGGAGCGGCGGATCGAGCGGCCGGCATTGTTGATCAGGATGTCGACATGCCCGTGCTCGTCCAGCACGGTCTTCACCAGCCGGTCGCAGTCGGCCATGTCGGCCAGGTCGGCGGTATAGGCGAACACCTTGCCGCCCGCCTTCTTCATGTCGTCGCGGGCCTTGAACAGTTCCTCCTCGCCGCGCGCCACGATGATCGTGGTCGCGCCGGCTTCCGCCACGCGCTGCGCGGTGGACAGGCCGATGCCGGACGAACCGCCGGTGATGACCACCACCTTGTTGCGCACCTTGCCCTTCAGCGAGCGGTCGATGAACAGGTCCGGATCGAGGTGGCGCTCCCAGTAATCCCACAGGCGCCACGCGTAGTCGTCCAGGCGCGGCACGGCGATGCCGCTGCCCTTCAGTGCCCGCTCGGTCTCGCGGCTGTCGAAGCGCGTCGGATAGGTGATGAACTTCAACACTTCCTTCGGGATCTTGAAGTCGCGCAGCAGCATGCCGATGAAGCGCCGCACCGGCGGCAGGTTGCCCACCGCCATGCGGATGCTGCCCGGCACGAAGGCGAACATGCGCGCGTCGATCCGCATGGTCATTTCCGGCGCGTGGCCGGCCCGGCAGAACGTGTTGAGCACTTCGCCCACGCGCATCGGCTCGGGATCGGTCAGGTGGAAGGTATGGCCATCCAGCTTGGGCTTGTGCGCGATGTGGTCCATCGCGTCGGCCACGAAGTCCACCGGCACGATGTTGATGCGCCCGCCTTCGATGCCCAGCACCGGCACCCACTGCGGGAGCAGCTCGCGCAGCTTCTTGATCAGGGTGAAGAAGTAGTACGGGCCGTCGATCTTGTCGATCTCGCCGGTCTTCGAATGGCCCACCACCATGCCCGGACGGTAGATGCGCCACTTGATGCGCTTCTCGTTGCGCACCAGCCCCTCGGATTCGTGCTTGGTGCGCAGGTAGGGATCATCCAGTCCTTCGGCTTCCTCGAACATGTCCTCGCGGAAGATGCCCGGATAAAGCCCGGCGGCTGCGATGGAACTGGTGTGGTGGAAGCAGCCGGCCTTCAAGGCGGCGGCCAGGTCGAGCGCATGCTGGGTGCCGTCGATGTTGGCGGCCTGTTGCGCTTCGCGGGTCGCGGTCAGGTCATAGATCGCCGCCAGGTGGAAGAAATGCTTCACCTTGCCGGTCAGTGCACGCAACTGCGCGGGCGTCAGGCCACACTTGGGCTTGGTCATGTCGCCGTGCACCACGGACACGCGCTTCATGTCCCAGCCGGCCTTCTTCGCGATGGCGTCGAACTTCTTCTGCGAGTCCTTGCGGACCAGCACGTGGACCGTCCCGCTGCGCTTGAGGAGATTGCCGACCAGGTAACGGCCAATGAATCCTGTGGCGCCCGTGACGAAATAGCTCATGACGACCCCTATCCTCAAGTTGTATGGGCGAGCCCCTCCGACTGCCCTGCGGCCTAACTTGCCAGAGCCGCCCAGATTCGACAATCCCGTCACGCATTGACCGCTTCCACCACCCGTGGTGTGATGGCCTGGATCACTGGGAGGGATCATCCATGGCAGACCTCAAGAGCGCGTTCGACCAGGCATCCAAGGACATCCAGACGCTGTCCGAGCGCCCGGACAACGACACGTTGCTGCGGCTTTACGGCCTTTACAAACAAGGCGCGGAAGGTGATGTGAAGGGTGACAAGCCGGGTTTCTTCGACTTCGTCGGTACCGCCAAGTACGAGGCCTGGGCCAAGCTCAAGGGCACGGCGCAGGAAGACGCACAGAAGAAGTACGTGGACCTGGTGAAGAAGCTGCTGGCCTGAAGCCCGACGTGGCGCGCGATACCCGCCAGCGCATCCTCGACGCCGCCCTCGCGATGTTCAACACGCAGGGCGAGCCGCATGTCACCACCAACCACATCGCCGACGAGCTGGAGATCAGCCCGGGCAATCTGTACTACCACTTCCGCAACAAGGACGACATCATCGAGCAGCTCTTCGCGCGGTACGAAGAGCGGATGGACGCTGCGCTGACGCCTCCCACCGACCGGCTGCCGGGGCTGGAGGACATCTGGCTGCAGTTGCACCTCGTGTTCGAGTGCATCTGGGACTACCGCTTCCTGTATCGGGACCTGGTGGAGATCCTGAGCCGCAACCGGCGGCTGCGCATGCGCTTCGCCCGCATCCTCAAGCGCGCCGACGACAGCGCGCACGCGGTGATGCGCGGCATGGGCCAGGCCGGCGTGATGCGGGCGTCGGCGGCGGAACTGGCCGCCACCGCCACCAACGTGCTGGTCATCTCCACTTTCTGGCTGAACTACGCGTCGACGCGTGGCGAGAAGGACGAACAGGCCGCCATCCGCCAGGGCATCGTGCAGGTGATGATGCTGGTGGCACCGTTCCTGCGCGACGCGGAACGTGTGCACCTGAACACGCTGACGCAGGCCTATACCAACTAGCGTGCTTGCCTGCAGGAGGGGCTTCAGCCCCGACGCTGTGCAGTCAGATTAACGAGGACCGTAGGAAAGGCGTCGGGGCTGAAGCCCCTCCTACCATTGCGTCGGCGAAGCCGGGAATCAGGCCGCCGCCAGCGCATCGCCCAGCCGCGCCGACGCCGCACGCAGTTCCGGCAGCAGGCCGCGATCATCCAGCATCTCGAACTCCGGCCCCACCAGCGCCAGCAGCGCGAGCAGCGCCTCGACGGATTCGGCGCCCAGCTCCAGCACGCAGTGATGTGCATCGCCGGCTTCCAGGATCCCGCACCACGTGGGCACCCGTGTCGCCTGTTCTTCCACCGACCCCGGCAGCCGCAGCCTTACCTGGAAGCGGGTGAACGGCTGGGTGATCGACTTCGCGACGTAGTCCGCCACGTCGCCGGGAAACTCGCGCGGCGGGAACTGGGTGCCGGTATCGTGCAGCGCCTGCACGCGGTCCACGCGGAACGTCCGCCAGTCCTCGCGTTTCAGGTCCCAAGCCACCAGGTACCAGCGGCTGCCGGTATGCACCAGACGCAGCGGTTCGATCAGGCGCTCGCTGGCTCGCTGCGTGCGATCGCGGTACTGCATCCGCAGGCGGAAGCCGTCGCGGCAGGCACCGGCGATGCGCAGCAGCGCGTCCACATCGGACGTGGGCGCACCGCCGGCGAGCGACAGCGTGACCGAATACAGGGCACTGGCGCGCTTGCGCAACCGCGCCGGCAACCACTGGTCCAGCTTGGACAGCAGCCGCAGCGCGGTGTCCTCCATCCGGCCCACGCTGGCCGCCGCCGTGCGCAGTGCCACCGCCACGGCTACGGCCTCGTCATCCTCCAGCAGCACGGGCGGCATGGTCGCGCCGGAACCCAGCCGGTAGCCGCCGCCCAGGCCTGGCGACGCATCGATGGGATACCCGAGCTCACGCAGGCGCTCCACATCGCGGCGCAGCGTGCGGCGGTCGATTTCCAGCCGCTGGCTCAGTTCCGCGCCCGTCCAGTGACGGCGCGACTGAAGCAACGACAGCAGGCGGAGCAAGCGGTTGGATGTGCTGAGCATGGAAGGAGTATGCCGCCCATTGGGGACTGATTCTGTCCTCGATGTCCGCCAGACTGGAAGCTCTCTCCCGCCGGAAGGAAACCCCATGACCGCGCAGACCTATCAGGGCAGCTGCCATTGCGGCGCCGTGCGTTACGAAGTCGACCTCGACCTGGCCGCCGGCAGTGGCCGTTGCAACTGCTCGATCTGTACCAAGACGCGCTACTGGGGCACGGTGGTCCGACCGGATGCTTTCCGCCTGCGGCAGGGCGAAGAGGCGCTGACCCGCTACCCCTTCGGCAGCGGCGCGGCCGAGCACCTGTTCTGTCGGCACTGCGGCGTGAAGTCGTTCGGCCGGGGCGAGCTGGAAGTCCTCGGCGGCCGCTACTACTCGGTGAACCTGGCCTGCCTGGACGACGTGGAGCCGGCCGCGCTGGCGCAGGTCCCGATCCGCTACGCCAACGGCCGCGACAACGACTGGTTCTCCGAACCCGCCGTCACCGCGCATCTCTGATCGGGACCGCATGACAGGACGCCACGGGAACCGGGGCGTTCGGGACGCGTTACGTCCGTGGGCCGTCAGGCCCGGCTGCGACGCACCGGCCGCTTGGCCACCGGCTTGCGGACGGGTGTGGCGCGGGCGCGCTTGGCAGCCGGCTTCTTGCGGGCGCGGGGCGCGGCCTTCCGGGCGGGCTGCTTCAGGCCCAGCTTGGTCAGCACCGGTTCCAGGCGAGTTTCCACCTCGGCACTGAACCGGCCCACGCGGGCTTCGCCTTGTTCACGCACTTCGGCCAGGCGGTCAAGTACGTCGCGCTGCGCCTGGCCGGCGAAGCTCCCGGCGTGTTCGCGCGCCGCCTGCAACCGGCCAGCGGCATCGGTGGCGGCCGCGACGGCTTCACGGCGCGCGACGGCGATCAGGCCCAGTCCGGCAAGCCAGACGTGGCGGAGGGTGGGTTCGGGGGTCTTGCGGGTGGTCTTCCTGGCGGCCATGGGGGCAGTCCACATGCCGACCACGATGGCCGGCTTCCATGACGCGATGCTGTCCTGCCGGCGTCGAGCAATCACACTATTGGCCGCTCGCGCGACGGAATGCGTAGGGGTTGCCTGACGACCGCGTTCGCGGCGATGCTCCCGCATCCTGGGAGGGACGACCAATGGCAGGAAAGTCTTCGAAGTGGGCTGCGTTTCCGCATGACGCCAAGGGCTACGCCTATACGGGCGATGCATTGAAGAAGGCGTGGCCGGCGCTGCATGCCGGCGACCAGGAGCCCTACCCCGACGAAAAGCGCGCCAAGGCGTTGATCGCCGCCGCAGGCAAGGCAGCCAAAGGCATCGAACCCGCCGACCTCGCGCAGCGCCTGCAGGATGCGTGGCGCGCGTTCCATCGCGGTGACTTCCAGGCCGCGTATGAGGCCGGCGAAGCCCTGGGTCCGCTGGGCGCTTCGGTCGCGGTCAAGGCGCTGGGCATCCATGCCACCTATCTGGTGGAAGACGAATCCGAGCAGCTCAAGCGCTTCGAACAGGCCGCGAAACTGGCCGAAGCCGCCATCAAGGCACTGCCCGGGGAAGCCAACAGTCATTACCGGCACGCCTTCGCGCTCGGCCGCTACAGCCAGGGCCTGAGCATCGCCAAGGCGCTCAAGCAGGGCATCGCGGGCAAGGTCCGCACCGCACTGGACGCCACGCTGGAACTGGATCCCAAGCATGCCGAAGCGCATACCGCGCTGGCGCTGTACCACGCCGAGATCATCGACAAGATCGGCGCGATGATCGGCGGCCTGACCTACGGTGCCAAGGCGAGTGAAGCCGAGTCGCATATCAGGACCGCGCTCAAGCTGACACCGGATTCGCCCATCGCGCACGTGGAATACGCGAACGTGTTGCTGCTGCTTCACGGCGACAAGAAGGAAGACGCCGCGGCGGCCTCGTTCGAGAAAGCCGGCAAGCTCAAGCCGCGCGACGCCATGGAAGCGCTGGATGCTGCCCACGCGAATGCGCAGATCGAGTAAGACGGTTTTCTTCGTGCTGGCCGCGCTGTGGCTGGCTGGCGTGCCTGTCGTGTCAGCACAGTCGGTTACCGATGTGCCACCCGCGCCCGTTGCGGCCGGCGCACCGTCCGATACCTTGCTCGATGCCCTCACCTGCCGCACGGCCAATGGCGATCTCGCCACCCTGTTGCAACGGCTCCGTCGCGAGCGTCCGACGGAATTCACCCAGACCGAGCGTCAATTCAGCGCGCCGATGATGGATCTTTACCGCCTGGCCGAACCCGTGCAGGCGTGGGGGCATCACAGCGATGCCGTCGTCATCACCGACAACCGCGTCCTGCTGCTGGTGGATGACTCCATCGAGCAGGCGGCGGCGCAGCTGGAACGCGCGCTGGAAGACAGCCGCGATGCGCCCCTGTCCGGCGCCCTCGATGATTTCCATGCCCTGGTGATCTATCCCGGCGAACACCCTGGCCTCAGGCAACGCACATTGATCGGCTGCGAATACCGCATGCCCGGCGTATTGCTGCTGGCCGATCCCGCCGACGCCTGGCGCACGCCGCAGCCCTGAGGCCGGCGCCGCCGCGCCGCGCAGCGGCGCACCCCGATCACACCGCCCCCTGCCGTGCCGCCGCTTAGCGGCATCGCGCACCCGTTCTTTAGGCCACTTCGCGCCCCCCGGAAACCGCCGGTTTTCCCGCGCGATTACGTGGCCTAACACATTTTTTCGCGCCTGCCCTAAAGGTTTTTTCGGCAGCGCCGTTATTCATTTCGCAACACGAAGACGACTAGCCACCACAAAACAAACCGGCAGCGTCTTTTCCCTTCAACGCCGTGAATCCAAATAAGAGGAGACGAACATGGCACAGGTAATCAACACGAACACGATGTCGCTCAACGCTCAGCGCAACCTGAGCACCAGCGGCGCTTCTCTGGCCACCACCATCCAGCGCCTGTCGTCGGGCCTGCGCATCAACAGTGCGAAGGACGACGCCGCCGGTCTGGCCATCTCCGAACGCTTCAGCACCCAGATCCGCGGCCTCGACGTCGCCGTGCGCAATGCCAACGACGGCATCTCGCTGGCCCAGGTCGCCGAGGGTTCGCTGACCGAAATCGGCAACAACCTGCAACGCATCCGCGAACTGGCCGTGCAGTCGGCCAACGCCAGCAACTCCAGCTCCGACCGCGCGGCACTGAATGCCGAAGTGAAGCAGCTGACCTCCGAAATCGACCGCGTCGCCAAGCAGGCCGACTTCAACGGCACCAAGCTGCTGGACGGCTCGTTCACCAGCCAGCTGTTCCAGGTCGGCGCCAACGCCGGCCAGGCGATCGCCATCGACAAGGTGGTCGATGCCCGCGCCCTGACCCTGGGCGGTTCGCAGTTCGACAGCGGCACGCTGGCCATCACGGCCGCGGCTTCCGCCACTGCGGACATCACCATCACCGGCCTGACCCTCACCGACAGCGCCGGCAATGCCGTCGCCTTCGACGACCTGACCGTCAAGAGCGCCGGTTCGGTCGCCGCCACCAACGAAGCCGCCGCCAAGGCACTGGCCGCCCATATCAACGGCAAGCTCGGCGAAACCGGCATCTACGCCAACGTCGATGCTGCCGGCACCGGCCTGGAGCTGACCTCGGTCAAGACCAGCGTGGACGCCAACGGCGACTTCGCGGCCTTCGGCGTCGCCATCACGGGCGGTACGTACACCGCGACGGCCGTCGCCACCAGCGAAGTGCCGAAGTTCGTGTCCGACCTGGACATCTCGGATTTCGCCGGCGCCCAGCAGGCCCTGGAAATCGTCGACAAGGCACTGACGGCCGTGAACGGCTCGCGCGCCGATCTCGGCGCGATCCAGAACCGCTTCACCTCGGTGGTCGCCAATCTGCAGACCAGCTCGGAAAACCTGGCCGCTTCGCGCAGCCGCATCCGCGACACCGACTTTGCCAAGGAAACCGCCGAACTGACCCGCACCCAGATCCTGCAGCAGGCCGGTACGGCCATGCTGGCCCAGGCCAACCAGGTGCCGCAGAACGTGCTGTCCCTGCTGCGCTGATACGCAGCACGCTTTATCCGCAGTTCCTCCTAGTTACCTGTCGTCACGGACGGATTCGTCTCCCTCCGTTTGGCAGTACCCCAACCCCCTCCGGCGACGGAGGGGGTATTTTTTTGGGGTGATGGGTGATGGAGAACGCCGGCTTCTGAGCTGCCGCATCACCCATCACCCATCACGCATCACCGCTTTGTGGCACAAACCCTGCATCAGCTCCTGAGCCCGCATTTCTCACCAGTCGCCGGACCCACGGCGGCGGTGGGAGACGGAGAGATGCGGGCTAAAGAACGGCCGCGGCAGGCCGCTACTGAAACTGCACGGGCGGGCCCCATCCGGTACCGGATGCCAGGCCCGCCCGGCCACCCTTTTTCGGAAGGGCACTGACAGGAGACGGCAATGGCAGACTATTCGCTGGGTTATGGCGGCATCGGCACCGGGATGGACATCAACGGCATGGTGTCCCAGCTGGTGGCGGCCGATCGCGCGCCCGCGGAGAACCGCCTGACCCGCATCGAAAGCCAGGCCAAGTTCAAACTGTCTGCGCTGGGCACGGTCAGTTCCGCCTTCAGCAACCTGGACAAGGCCCTGACCGCGCTGAAGGCCGCCACCGCCTTCGACACCCGCACCGTCAAGTCCGCCACCGACACGGTGGTGGGCGCCACGGTGGGCAGCGGCACGCCCAACGGCACGTATGCGGTCGAAGTGGTCGAACTGGCCACCGCCAACAAATGGATCACCAACCAGCCGGTGACCGCCGGCACGACCTTCGGCGCCGGCCAATTGACGCTGACGGTGGGCGGCGAGGCGCTGGCCATCGACATCGCCGCGGACAGCACGCTGCAGGATGTCCGCAGCGCGATCAACGACGCTGCCCGCAGCAAGGGCGTGCAGGCCAGCGTGTTGACGTCCAACGACGGGCTCTACCTGTCCGTGTCGTCCGACAAGACCGGCGCGGCCAACGGCATCTCGCTCGCGTTCACCTCCGGCGGCAGCGACTTGCAGGCCCTGGCCGCCAGCCTGCAGGAACGCGTCCCCGCCGCCGATGCCGAAGTGAAGATCGACGGCCTGACCGTCACCGCCAGCGGCAACAAGATCACCGACGCCGTGCCCGGCCTGACCCTGGACGTGAAGACGAAGGGCACCAGCACCGTCACCGTGTCCACCGACACCGCTGCCGCCAGCAAGCTGATCCAGGATTTCGTGACCGCGTACAACGCGGCCATCGGCGCCATCAACACGTCCACCAAGTACAACGCCGAAAGCGACGAACCTTCGGCCCTGACCGGCGATGCGCAGATGCGCAGTGCCTCGGGCCAATTGAGGAACGTGCTGAGCGGCGTGCTGGGCGACCTCGCCTCGCAGGGCCTGGACGCCAAGACGCTGGGCCTGCAGACCCGGGGCTATCCGTCTTCCGATGGCACCCTGGTGTTCGACAGCAGCAAGTTCACCGCCGTCCTGGTCAGCAACCCGGAGAAGATCCGCAGCGCCTTCACCGGCGACAGCGGCTTCGCGGGCAAGCTGCAGGCGGCCGTGGGCAGCTATATCGGCACCAATGGGGCTTTCACCCAGCGCACCAGCGGCCTGAATGCCCAGATCAAGGACGTCGCCACGCAGCGCCTGGCCCTGGATGCGCGCATGGAAGCCGTCGGCAACCGCTACAAGGCCCAGTTCGTGGCGATGGATTCGATGGTCGCCCAGATGAGCAGCACCAGCAGCTATTTGGCCCAGCAACTCGCCTCGCTCGCCAACCAGACCGGATAACCGCCGATCCGAACCGCCGTCGGGTGACGCGCGGGGATCGCAGGAGAAAATGGAATGTCATCGCATTCGTACGCCGCCCAGTACCGCAACACCGGCCTCAGCAGCGCCGTCATGGACGCCGATCCGCACCGCCTGGTGGCCCTGCTGCTCTCGGGCGCCTGCGAACGCCTGCGACTGGCGGACGCATGCATGGAACGTGGCGACCTGGCACGCAAGGGCAAGGCGATCGGCGAAGCGTGCGCGATCATCGGGCACCTCAATGGCTCGCTGGACCATGAGGCGGGCGGCGAAATCGCAGGCAGTCTCTCCGCGCTGTACGACTACGTGCAGACGCGCCTGATCGATGCCAACCTGCACAACGATGCCGCCGCACTGCGCGAATCGCTCGACCTGCTGGGCGAGATCGAGTCCGCCTGGAACGCCATTCCCTCCGAGCAGCGCCAGCCCCCGGCCATGGCCGCCGCGCGATGAACGCCACACCGGCCCTCGACGACCTCTTCGCCCAGCTCGACGGCATGCGCCATGCCTTGCACGCGGGCGAACTGGAGGACGTCGAGCGCCTGCTCAACCGTCACGACCACGACGTGCGGGCCTTCCTGCATGCCGACGGTGGCCGCTCGGCCGGTTACGACGCGCTGGCCGTGTTGCTGCGTGCGCAACTGGAACTCCAGAAGTCGATGCAGGATGCGCGCGAACAGGTGCGTATCCGCATGCATGTCAACCAGAGCGCCGACCGCGCCGCGCGCGCCTATCTTTCCGTTGTCGAGGGGTGAGCCATGACCGCTTCGATCATCCTCGTGGAGCACCCTGCCGAGCACGCGCTGTTCGATGGCGCGCTCACCTGCGACGTGGTGCTGCCTGCGCGCTTTGACGCGGGTGCACGGGTCCTGATGCAGGCCCCGTCGGAGGCCTTGCTGAAAGGATTGGCGGTCGCCGAGGACGTGCGCGGCGAAGACCCGGACGACCGCAAGGAAGCCACCCCCACGCAGCAGCGCATCGAAGCCAAGCTGGACCTGGTGCTGTCGCTGCTCGGCCGGCTGGCGCGCAGCCAGCACGAAACCCTGCCCGCCACCCCGTTGCGCTGGTCGCACCGTGGCCTGCGCCTGGATGTCGTGTCGCCGAAGGAACTGGCCGTCGGCGTCGCCGGCGTGGTGACCGTGCAGCCCGCCACCTGGTTGAGCGACCACATCGAACTGCCCGCCACGCTGCTGGCCCAGGCCGAAGGCTCGCAAGGCATGCAGCATCTCTGGCTGCAGTTCGACACCCTGGGCGCCGGCCTTGCCGAGGCCATGGACCGCCACCTGTTCCGCCTGCATCGCCGCCAGATCGCCGAAGCCCGCCAGTCCCAGCACGCGGCTCGTCCGTAGCCCGCTTTTCGCGCATCCACGCCCACTGCGGCATCCGCGATGTGCACGCATCACACGCCGCGATTGCGGTATTCGCCCTTTTCACGCGAACACGGTCATCGCAAGTGTGACTGATGTCGTGGTTTCACTTTCCCATCGCGATTCTGAATTGGCGCACGGGGACAGCGCGGCTATCGTGACATCACTAAGCAACGCGATATCGACTGGTTCTTCCCTGTGCGTGTACTCATCGTCGACGACCACACCCTGGTCCGCGCCGGCATCGGCCGGCTGCTGCAGTCATTGCCCGACGTGGATGTCGTGGCCGAAGCCTGCAACGCGCAACAGGCGCTGGACATGGCGGCGATCCACCGCCCGGACCTGATCCTGCTCGACCTCTCCCTGCCCGACCGCAGCGGGCTCGACCTGCTTCCGCTGCTGCGCGAATCGCTGCCGCAGACCCGCGTGGTGATCATGTCCATGCACAACGATCCCACCCAGGTGCGCGTGGCGCTGGACCGCGGCTGCGCCGGTTTCGTGGTGAAGGAAGCCGCGCCGATGGAACTGGAACTCGCCCTGCGCGCCGCCGCCAGCGGCCAGGTGTTCCTGAGTCCGCAGGTGTCCTCGAAGATGCTGGCGCCGATGCTCAACCCGCAGCGTCCCACCGGCATCGCCGCGCTGTCGCCACGGCAGCGCGAGATCCTGCGCCAGTTGGGCAGCGGCATGAGCAGCAAGGAAATCGCGGCCCAACTCGGCATCAGCGTGAAGACGGTGGAAACCCACCGTGCGCGGATGATGGAATCGCTGGGCTGCCGTCGCGCCAACGATCTGCTGTTGCTGGCCGCACGCCACCAGAACGAACTGGCCTGAGCCTTGCAGGTACGGCGTGGATGCCCCCCGCCGGCGACGGATTCCCGTTGCCGCACCGCCCTGACGGGCACTTCCCATCGACGATAACCCGACGCTGTAGGGGAAACCCTGACGGCCAGTGGGGCGTGCCCGCAGCACAACCAGAAACGCCCTGATTTTTTTTCCGTCACCGGGCGCCCAAAGTGTTCACACGATGTGAAGCCGACCTCGGCACGCCATCGAATCGGGGACAACGGGAATGAAGACGGGACTTTCCACCCAGCTCGGCCAGCAACTCCACCTGACGCCGCAACTGCTGCAGTCGATCCGGCTGCTGCAACTGGACGGCCTGCAGCTGGAGATGGAAGTGCGCCGCGCACTGGACCTCAATCCGCTGCTGGAAGTCGAAGAAGCCCGGGATGCCGAGACGGTCGCCGAGATCGACGTGCTGCCGGCGCAGGACGCCGCCGCCCTCGATGCCGCCGCGTTCGACGAACTGCCCGAATCCAGCCTGTGGGACGTGGCCGGCGCCAACTGGCAGGACGGCGACGACGACCGCATGCAGCGTGTCGAAGCCGGCGAATCCAGCGACCCGCACGTGCGCGTGCTCGACCGCCTGGCGTTGGAACTGGATGGCCGCGCACTGGACGTGGTCGCCTTCTGGCTTGAGCACACCAACGACGCCGGCTACCTGGAGCAGGCGCCCGACACCCTGGCGCTGCTGGCCTCGGCCCGCTTCGACCTGACCACCGACGCCGCGCTGCTGCTGCGCGAGCGCCTGCTGCGCGGGGAATTTCCCGGCCTGGCCGCCGCCGACGTGCGCGAATGCCTGCAGGTGCAGCTGGACTGCCTGCAGGGCCGCGTGCCCGGCCGCCACGTCGCCCGCCGCATCGTCGCCGAAGGCCTGGCGCTGCTGGCCGCACACGAATACGACGCCCTCGCCCGCCTGCTGGACCTAGAACTCGATCAGGTGATGGAAGGCGTACGCCTGGTGCTGTCGCTGGATGCCCGCCCCGGCGCGTCGCTGGCGCCGGCACCGACCGGCTACATCGTCCCGGACGTGGTCGCCTGGCACGCCGACTGCGCCTGGCGCGTGGCCCTGAACCCGGCGACCACGCCGCGCGTGCGGGTCAATCCGATGCAGGAGCGTGCATTGGACCAGGCCGAAGCCTCCGAGGGCGCCGGCAAGCTGCGCGAGCTGCTGCAGGAAGCGCGTTGGCTGACCCGTGGCCTGTCGATCCGTTACGACACCCTGCTGCGGACGGCACGCGCCATCGTCGAGCGCCAGGCCGGTTTCCTGGCCCAGGGCGATGAAGCGATGGCCCCGCTGACGCTGAAGGAAATCGCCGACGCCATCGGCATGCACGAATCCACCGTCTCGCGCATCACCACCGGCAAGTACATGCAGACGCCGCGCGGCACGTTCGAGCTCAAGCACTTCTTCGCGGTGCGCCTGGAAGGCGCCAACGTGTCCGGCCCGGCCGTGCGCGCCATGGTGCGCCGCCTGATCGATTCCGAACCGGCCGGCAAGCCGCTGGCCGACGAAGCCATCGCCGGCCTGCTGGCCCGCCAGGGCATCCACATTGCCCGCAGAACTGTGGCGAAGTACCGGGAACAGCTCGATATCGCTCCCGCCCGGGAACGCCGACGCGCTACCGTACCGGTCTTGGCCAAGGCCGGATAAGAACGGAGCACGACCGCAATGAGCAAGATCACCGTATTGCTGGTGGACGATCACGAAGGTTTCATCAACGCCGCCCTGCGCCACCTGCGCAAGGTGGAGTGGCTGGACATCGTGGGCCGCGCCAGCAACGGCCTGGAAGCCATCGAACGCTCGGAGACCCTGCGTCCGGACGTGGTGCTGATGGACCTGGCCATGCCGGAGATGGGGGGCCTGCAGGCTACCCGCCTCATCAAGACGCAGGACGCACCGCCCTTCATCGTGATCGCCAGCCATTTCGACGACGCCGAGCACCGCGAACATGCGATGCGCGCCGGTGCCGACGAATTCGTCAGCAAGCTTTCCTACATCCAGGAAGTCTTGCCCATCCTCGAAAGGTTCAAAGACAGCCGCCATGAGTGAATCCCGCATCCTCGTCATCGACGCCGACGCCACGCGTGCCGAACGCCTGGCCGGCCTGCTCGAATTCATGGACCTGACACCCCGCTGGGTCGCCAGCGCCGGTGACGTGGATGTGCGCCGCCAACGCCCGCACGACTGGCTGGCGATCGTCGTCGGCGCCCTCGACGATGGCAAGGCCGCCGACGCGTTCTTCGCCTGGCTGGGCAAGGCGCAACTGCCGCCGCCGGTGCTGCTGATGGAAGGCGACACCGCCGCCTTCGCCGCCGCGCACGGCCTGCACCACGCCGGTGTATGGACGCTGGAAAGCCCCATCCGCCACGCGCAGCTGGAAGCCTGCCTGCGCCGCGCCAGCCTGAAGCGGCTGGATACCGAACATCAGGCGCAGCAGGTCAGCACCAGCGGGCCGACCGGCAACAGCCCGGCCGTCACGCGCCTGCGCCGCATGATCGAACAGGTCGCCAGCTTCGACACCACCGTGCTGGTGCTGGGCGAATCCGGCACCGGCAAGGAAGTGGTGGCCCGTGCCATCCACGACCAGTCGCCGCGCCGCGACGGGCCGTTCGTCGCCATCAACTGCGGCGCCATTCCGCCGGACCTGCTGGAAAGCGAACTGTTCGGCCACGAGAAGGGCGCCTTCACCGGCGCGCTCAGCGCCCGCAAGGGCCGTTTCGAGATGGCCGAGGGCGGCACGCTGCTGCTGGACGAGATCGGCGACATGAGCCTGCCGATGCAGGTCAAGCTGCTGCGCGTGCTGCAGGAGCGCAGCTTCGAACGCGTGGGCGGCAACCAGACCATCCGCTGCAATGTGCGCGTGATCGCCGCGACCCATCGCAACCTGGAAGCGCGCATCGCCGACGGCCACTTCCGCGAAGACCTGTTCTACCGCCTCAATGTGTTCCCCATCGAGATGCCGGCGCTGCGCGAGCGCGCCGACGACCTGCCCGACCTGGTCACCACCATCGCCGCGCAGCTGGCACGCACCGGCCGCGGGGAAGTGCGCTTCGCCAACGAGACGCTGCAGGCGCTGCGCCTGTATGCGTGGCCGGGCAACGTACGCGAGCTGACCAACCTGGTCGAACGGCTGGCGGTGCTGCATCCGGGCGGACTGGTGCGCGTGGCCGACCTGCCCAAGCGCTACCAGCCGGAAGGCGTGGAGGCGCTGGCCGCCCAGGCGCCGGCACCTGCACCGGTGGCCGCTGCACCGGCCCCGCTGCCGACCGCCGTCGTGGCCGCTGCCGTGTCGCCGGCCGACCGCCTGCCCGAATCCGGCATCGACCTGCGCGAACACATCGCGCAGATCGAGCTGAACCTGATCCGCGATGCACTGGACCGCGCCGGTGGCGTGGTCGCGCACGCCGCGCAACTGCTGGGCCTGCGCCGCACCACGCTGGTGGAGAAGCTGCGCAAGTACGGCATCGAGCGCGAAGAGGTCGCCCTGGCGACGGAAAACTGACTGGCGACGGACGGCGTTTTCGGCACGGGTCTTGCAACTGATCTGACAAGACACCCCGACGACCGAAGCACCCGCCCATGTCCGACGTCTCCTCCATCCTCTCGCAGATCCGCAGTTACCAGCACCAGGTCGGTACGCGTGCCCTCGAGCCGATGCCGAACCCGGGTGCGTTCACCCCGAACCGGGTGGGGCTCGAGCAGCCGGGCGTCAAGGCGCCGAGTTTCGGCGACACGCTGCAGAACGCGCTGCAAGGCGTGAACGAAGCGCAGAAGACGTCCGGCGCACTCGCGCAGGCCTTCGAACTGGGCGACCCGCGCGCGGACCTGGCACGGGTGATGGTGGCCGCGCAGCAGTCGCAGGTGGCCTTCCGCGCCACGGTGGAAGTCCGCAACCGCCTGGTGCAGGCGTACCAGGACGTCATGAACATGCCTTTGTAGGTCCCGACGTTGTAAAGCCCGCCGCCGCAATGCCCGACCGCTGACCGCCCCACTCCACCGAGCCGACCGCGCAGGAACCGCACCACCATGGCCCTGACCCTTTCCAAGGAAGCCCTGAAGGAATCGCTGACCGCCGACAAGGCAGGCGCGGCGCTGACCAGGATCCAGGACGCGCGCGTGTTCAAGCAGATGGGTACGCTGCTGCTGATCGCCGGTGCGGTCGCCGTGGGCATGATGGTGTTCTTCTGGTCGCAGAAACCCGCCTACACACCGCTGTATACCGGCCTGGACGCGAAGGCCACGGCCGAAGCCACCGACATGCTGCGCGCGGCGCAGATCCCGTTCCAGCTGGATCAGGGCACCGGTGCCATCTCCGTGCCGGAAGAAAACCTGCACGACGCCCGCCTGAAGCTGGCCGGCGCCGGCCTGGCCGAAAGCGGTCGCCTCGGCTTCGAGATGATGGAGCGCGATCCGGGCTTCGGCGTCAGCCAGTTCGTCGAGAACGCACGCTACCAGCACGCGCTGGAAACCGAACTCGTCCGCACCATCACCACCCTGCGCCCGGTCCGCGACGCTCGCGTGCATCTCGCCATCCCCAAGCCCAGCGCCTTCACCCGCCAGCGCGAAGTGGCCAGCGCGTCGGTGGTGCTGGACCTGCGCTCGGGCGCCCTGCTGGAACGCAACCAGGTGGATGCCATCGTGCACCTGGTGTCGTCGTCCATCCCCGACCTCGCCCCCGAACGCGTCACCGTGGTCGACCAGAGCGGCCGCATGCTCACCATCAGCGACCCGAACAGCGAGGCCGCGCTCAACGCCGCCCAGTTCGAACGCGTGCGCAAGCTGGAGACCTCGTTCAACGACCGCATCCGCGAACTGCTGGAGCCACTCACCGGCGCCGGCCGCGTCAACGCCGAAGTCGCGGTGGACATGGACTTCTCGGTCACCGAGGAGGCGCGCGAGACCTTCGCCAATGATCCGGCCAAGATCCGCAGCGAGCAGGTCAGCCAGAACTCCGTCGCCGGCACCGGCCCGGAGGGCGTGCCCGGCGCCACCAGCAACACACCGCCCGGCCCCAACGCGGCCGCCGCACCCAATCCTGCCGCGCCGGTCGAGACCAGCAGCAGCGCCACCCGCAACTTCGAAATGGACCGCACGCTGCAGCACACGCGCCAGCCGGCCGGCCGGGTGCGCCGCGTCACCGCCGCCGTGCTGGTCGACCACGTGCCGCGTACCGGCGAGAACGGCAAGGTGGTGATGACCGCACTGGACGCCGCCACGCTGGCCCGCATCGAAGCGCTGGTGAAGGAAGCCGTGGGCTTCGACGCGGCGCGCGGCGATTCGGTGTCGGTGATGAACGCACCGTTCGTGCGCGAAACCGAGGCACCGCAGGACGTGCCGTTCTGGGAAAGCCCGTGGCTGCACAACCCCATGCTGCGCGACATCGCCCGCTACGGCCTGGGCGCGCTGGTGGTGATCGCGCTGCTGTTCGGCGTGCTGCGTCCGGCCATGCGCCAGATCATCCACCCCGCCGCCCGGCGGAAGGTGGAGGACGAGGACGACGGCATCGACGTAACCGTGATGGACGATGACGACATGCAGGCCGGCGCCGTGGCCACGCTGTCGCACGACGCGCTGCCCCCGATGCGCGCCCTGCCCTCCGACGCCTACGAAGACCGCCTGCGCCAGGCGCGCGAGGCGGTGAAGACCGATTCCAAGCAGGTGGCGCAGGTAGTGAAGGACTGGGTGGCCAGCGATGAATAACGTACAGGAACCGGCACTCAACGGCGTGCAGCGCGCGGCCGTGCTGCTGCTCTCCCTCGGCGAGGAAGATGCCGCCGAAGTGCTCAAGCACATGAACGCCAAGGAGGTGCAGAAGCTCGGCATCGCCATGGCCACCATCTCCGGCGTCAGCCGCGAGCAGGTGATGCAGGTCATGGCCACGTTCGGCGAATCGCTGGACAAGCAGACCTCGCTGGGCATGGGCGCCGACGACTACGTGCGCAAGGTGCTGGTGCAGGCACTCGGCGAAGACAAGGCCGGCAGCCTGATCGACCGCATCCTGCTGGGCCGCAACACCACCGGCCTGGACACGCTGAAGTGGATGGACCCGCGCGCGATCTCCGACCTGGTGCGCAACGAACACCCGCAGATCATCGCCATCGTGCTGGCCCACCTGGACAGCGACCAGGCCGCCGACACCCTCAAGCTGCTGCCCGAGCGTACCCGCACCGACGTGCTGCTGCGCATCGCCACGCTGGACGGCATCCCGCCGAACGCACTGAACGAGCTCAACGAGATCATGGAGCGCCAGTTCGCTGGCAACCAGAACCTCAAGGCCTCCAGCATCGGTGGCGTGAAGGTCGCGGCGAACATCCTCAACTTCATGGACTCCGGCCAGGACCAGGCCATCCTCGGCAACATCACCCAGGTCGACGCCGATCTGGGCGCGCGCATCCAGGACCTGATGTTCGTGTTCGACAACCTGGCCGAGCTGGGCGATCGCGAACTGCAGGCGCTGCTGCGCGAAGTCCCGAACGACCGCCTGGGCCTGGCGCTGCGCGGCGCCGACGCCAAGGTGAAGGAAAAGATCACCCGCAACATGTCCCAGCGCGCCGCGCAGATCCTGGTCGAAGACATGGAAGCCCGCGGCCCGGTGCGCCTGTCCGATGTGGAAGGCGCGCAGAAGGAAATCCTCGCCATCGTGCGCCGCCTGGCTGACCAGGGCGTGATCTCGCTGATGGCCGGTGCCGAGGAAATGGTATGAGCACGCCGTCGCCGCTGCGCTGGATGCCCGCGCCGCTCGATGTCGTCGTCGCGGCACCCGCCCCCGAGCAGGAAGCCCCGCCGCTGGTACCGCCGACGATCGAAGAGATCCAGGCCATCCAGGATGCCGCGTACCGCGAAGGGCTCGAACGCGGGCTGGCAGAAGGCCATGCCGAAGGCTTCGCGACCGGCCAGACCGAAGTCCGCCGGCTGGCCGCACAGATGGAAGGCATCCTCGACAACTTCTCGCGCCCGCTGGACCGGCTCGAGAACGAAGTCGTCGCTGCGTTGTCCGAACTCTCCGTCCGCATTGCCGGCGCCCTGGTGGGCCGCGCCTACCAGACCGACCCGGTCCTGCTGCAGGAGTTGGCCACCAGCGCACTGGATGCCGTCGGCGGCGCGCAGCGCGAAGTGGAACTGCGGCTGCATCCCGACGACATCGCGGCCCTGACCCCGGTGCTGGCGATGGCCCCGGGTACGCGACTGACGGCGGACACCTCGCTCAGCCGCGGCGACCTGCGCGTGCATGCCGAAAGCGTACGCATCGACGGGACGCTGGAGGCCCGCCTGCGCGGCGCGCTGGAAACCGTGCTCAACCGGAGCACGCGCGCATGAGCGCCCAACCGCTGGAATGGCTGACCGCCCGCGACCTGCGCCTGTCCGCGCGCCTGTCGCAGATCAATCCCGAGCTCGGTGGCCGCGGCCTGATCCGCGAAGGCATCCTGCGCCGTGCCGTCGGCCTCACCCTGGAAGCCATCGGCTGCGAAGCGCCGATGGGCGCCACCTGCAAGGTCGAAGTGGTCGACGGCGGCTGGGTGGATGCCGAAGTCGTCGGCTTCTCGGGCGAACGCACCTACCTGATGCCCAGCGCCGAACTGCACGGCCTGCTGCCGAACGCACGCGTGGTGCCCTCGCGGCGGCGCGGCGGCGTCGAGGTGGGCGAAGGGCTGCTGGGGCGCGTGATCGACAGCGATGGCGTTCCGCTGGACGGCCGTGGCCCGATCCGTGCCGAAGGCAGCGTCAGCCTCGCAGGCATGGCGATCAACCCGCTGTCGCGCGAACCGATCACCCAACCCCTCGATGTCGGCGTGCGCGCGATCAACGCGCTGCTGCCCATCGGCCGTGGCCAGCGCGTGGGCCTGTTCGCCGGTTCCGGCGTGGGCAAATCCACACTGTTGGGGATGATGACCCGCTATACCGCCGCCGACGTGATCGTCGTCGGCCTGATCGGCGAACGTGGCCGCGAAGTGCGCGACTTCGTCGAAAGCACGCTCGGCCCGGTGGGCCTGGCACGTGCGGTGGTGGTGGCCAGTCCCGCCGACCGGCCGCCGCTGGCCCGCCTGCAGGGTGCGTATCGCGCCACCGCCATCGCCGAATGGTTCCGCGACCAGGGCCTCAACGTATTGCTGCTGATGGACTCGCTGACCCGCTTCGCGCAGGCCCAGCGCGAGATCGGCCTGTCGGTCGGCGAGCCCCCCACCACGCGCGGTTATCCGCCGTCGGTGTTCGCACGGCTGCCGGCACTGGTGGAACGTGCCGGCAATGGTGCGAAGGGACGTGGTTCCATCACCGCGTTCTATACCGTGCTGACCGAAGGCGATGATCCGCAGGATCCGATCGCCGATGCCGCGCGCGCCATCCTCGACGGCCACATCCTGCTCTCGCGCCGCGTGGCCGACAGCGGCCTGTATCCGGCCATCGATGTGGAATCCTCGGTCAGCCGCGTGGTCACCGAGATCGCCGACGAAACCTGGCGCGACCGCATCCGCAAGCTCAAGCGCCTGCTGTCGGCCTACACCAGCAACCGCGATTTGATCGCCATCGGCGCCTACCAGCGCGGCAACGATCCCACCGTGGATGAAGCGCTGGAACGCTGGCCCGAGATCGTCGAATTCCTGGGCCAGGACGTGGCGCACGCCGCCGACCTGCCCAGCAGCCGTGCCGCCCTCGAATCGCTGGTCCAACGCAACTTCGCTGCCGGTGCCCCCGCACCCCGCAGCCCGCAGTAACGCCAAGGAATCCCCGCCATGATGCAGTCCCGCCGAATCGATCCCCTGCTGCGCCGCGCGCAGGAACACGAGGATTCCGTTGCCCGCGACCTGGCCGAACGCCAGAACACGCTGGCGCAGCACGAGTCGCGCCTGGAGGAACTGCGGCAGTACGCCGAGGACTACGCCAACAGCCAGATGGCCGCCACCAGTCCGGCGCAGCTGGCCAATCGCCGTGCCTTCCTGGAACGCATCGACCAGGCGCTGGTGCAGCAGCTGCAGAACGTCGACCGCAGCCGCAGCAGCGTGGACATCGAGCGCGACCGCCTGCTGCTGGCCAGCCGCGACAAGCAGGTGCTCGAACAGCTCGCTGCCAGTTACCGCGCCCAGGAGCGACAGGTGGTGGAACGGCGCGACCAGCGCGAGATGGATGACCTCGGCGCGCGCCGTGCGCGACTGGCCGCCACCGCACAGGAAAGCGAGGAAGCCTGATGCCATCCCCGATGGCGTCGCTGCCTCCCGCGGGCAAGACCGTGTTCCCCGCCACTGCAGGCGGTGTCGCACAGGCACGGGAAAGCACACCGGACCCGTCGAAGCCCAGCTTCGACGAGATGGTGCGTCACCCGGCGACGCGTGACGAAGCCCCGGCCCGAAAGTCCGCGCCCCGGCGCGACGAGGGGCAGGAGACCACCGCCCTGCAACAACCGCACGCCACCAACCGCCACCCCGACGACGCGGCGCGCACGACGGACGATCAGGACATCAAGGAGGCTGGCGTTGCGACGCTGGTGCTGCCGGAGGTTCCGCTACCGGCGGCTGCCCTTCCGCTGGCTGATCCCGGCATCACCGTGCCGACCGATCCCCTGGGCAATCCGCTGTTGGGCAATCCACTGCTCGGCGACGTGATGCCTGCAGAAGCCGTCCCCTCCCCCGACGCCGTGTTGGCCGGCGGTCGCGCCACGACGCCGGCTTCTCCGGCGGGCGCCTTGGCTGCCCCGGTCGCCGCAGGCACCGGCAACGCGGTTCCGCCCGACCTCCAGAACGCTGCCTCCCCCAACGCAACCGACGCACCCGCGACGGCGTCGCCGACGGCCACCGCCGCGACGGGCAATGTAGCCCGGGCGCCGCTGCAGAACCTGCTCTCCTTCACCGCCCACCTGGCCACCGGCCAGGCCGCCGCCGCGATACCGGACGTGATCAACCTCGGCCGCGACATCATCGATGCCCTGCGCAGCGACGACGCGGAGACCCCCACGTCGCCCACCGGCACGCTCCTCGCCGGCGTCGGCGCGTCGAACGCCCCGCTCGGCCTCTCGCGCACGGAGACCGTCAATGCGATGGAAGCACCGAGCGCCGACCTGCATGGCGGCCACTTCGACGAGGATGTCGCCGATGCAGTGCGCTGGATGGCCGACCAGAAGATCGGCCACGCGCACATCAAGGTGACCCCGAACGACCTCGGCACCGTGGAGATCCGCCTGCGACTGGACGGCGACCGCGTGCATGCCGACTTCACCAGCGCCCAGGCGGACGTCAGGCAGGCGCTGGAAAACAGCCTGCCCAAGCTGCGCGACATGCTGGGCCAGCATGGCTTCCAGCTCGCCCACGCCGATGTCGGCCAGCAGCATGCCCCGCCGTCGCACGGCGGCACGGCGCAGCACGGTGAAAGCGCCGCAGACACCAGCGACGCCGCAGCCGAGACACCGCGTACCGTCCGCATGACGGCGCGGGGACTGGTGGACGCGTACGCCTGACGGATCGCTGTTCCTGTAGAGCGACGTGAGTCGCGACCGCGGAAGTCCGGCGCCATGGGCGCCGGCCCACGCGGCCATCCTTGCGCGCACATCGTTTCCGGACCGCCGTGACGTGCGGTCGCGACTCACGTCGCGCCTACACAAGGTACCCCCGTCAAAACCCCGTCGGGCTCTCCTGCCCACCACGGCACGCCGCTTGCATCACCTGGGCAGACCCCTCAGGAGATCCACCGCCGTGGCAGCTGCCGACAAGACCGCAAGCAAATCCAAGGCCGACAAGGCCGACAAGCCCAAGGGCGGCAAGTCGCTGCTGACGATCGGGCTGGTGGCGCTGGTCGCGGCCGGTGCCGCCGGCGGTGGCGCGTGGTACTTCGCCCGCCATGCCGGCAAGGAAGTGAAGGCCGACGCACCCAAGGCCAAGAGCCCGGGCGAAGTGCCCGCGCCGGCCCAGTACTTCGCGCTGGAGCCGCCGTTCGTCGTCAATCTCGTCGGCGAAACGGGCGGCGCACGCTACCTGCAGGTCGAAGTGCAGCTGATGACACGCGATCCCGAAGCGCTCAAGGCCATCGAACTGCATGCCCCCGCCATCCGCGCGCGCCTGCTGATGCTGTTCGCGCAGCAGGACGCCGCCAGCCTGATGAGCCGCGAAGGCAAGGAACGCCTGCAGAACACCGCACTCAATGAAGTGAAAGCGCTGCTGGTCGCCGAAACCGGCAAGCCCTCCGCCGACGCCCTGTTGTTCACCAGCTTCGTGATGCAGTGACGGAACTGCGACGCCATGATGACCAGTGACCTGCTGTCGCAAGACGAGATCGACGCCCTGCTCAATGGCGTGGATACCGGCGCGATCGAGACCGAGGAACCGCCGGTCGATCCCACCATCGCGCGCACCTACGACTTCGCCAGCCAGGACCGCATCGTGCGCGGCCGGCTGCCGACGCTGGAGATGATCAACGAGCGCTTCGTGCGCACCTGGCGCATCGGCCTGTTCAACCTGCTGCGGCGCTCGGCCGAACTGTCGGTGCGTGGCATCGAGACGATCAAGTTCGGCGATTACCTGCACTCGCTGTACGTGCCCACCAACCTCAACCTGGTCAAGTTCAAACCGCTGCGCGGTGTGGGCCTGATCGTGTTCGAACCCAAGCTGGTGTTCACCATGGTGGACAACTTCTTCGGCGGCGACGGCCGCTACCCGGCCAAGATCGAGGGGCGCGAGTTCACCGCCACCGAGATGCGGGTGATCCAGCTGCTGCTGAAGCAGACCTTCACCGACCTGATCGACGCCTGGGCGCCGGTGATGCCGGTGGACTTCGAGTACATCACCAGCGAGGTCAATCCGCACTTCGCCAACATCGTCAGCCCGCGCGAATACGTGGTGGTCAGCCGCTTCCACGTGGAGCTCGACGGCGGCGGCGGCGACCTGCACGTGACGCTGCCGTATTCGATGCTGGAACCGATCCGCGAGCTGCTCGATGCGGGCATCCAGTCCGACCGCGTGCACGACGACGACAGCTTCCGCGTCACCCTGCACGAACAGTTGCGTGGCGCCGAAGTCACCGTCTCCAGCGTACTGGCGGAGAAACGCATCAACCTGCGCCAGCTGACCCGGCTGAAGGTGGGCGACATCCTGCCCATCGACCTGCCCAAGTCGGTGCCGGTGTGCGTCGAACAGGTGCCGGTGTTCACCGGCGAGTTCGGCATCTCCAACGGCAACAACGCGGTGAAGATCACCGCCAAGCATCCTCCCGGCAGCCACCACAAGCACACGGCGCCGCCCCGCCATGCCCTGACACCCGTCGCCTTCCAGGACGCCACTCCATGATTCCCGAGAACGAAGACACCCTCGCCGCCTTCGGCGACACCCGCCCGGATGCCTCCGTGCAGGACAACGACAACGACAGCGACATGAGCCTGGACGTGATCCTGGACGTGCCGGTCACGCTGTCGCTGGAAGTGGGCCGCACGCGCATGCCGATCCGCAACCTGCTGCAGCTCAATCAGGGCTCGGTGGTGGAACTGGAACGCGGCGCCGGTGAACCGCTGGACGTATTCGTCAACGGCACGCTGATCGCGCACGGCGAAGTCGTGGTGGTGAACGACCGTTTCGGCGTGCGCCTGACCGACGTGGTCAGCCCCAGCGAACGCATCCGCCGCCTGCGCTGAGTCGATGTCCATGCACGCCTTCGCCCTGCTCGCCACCGCCGCGGCACCCGCACAGAAGATCGGCCAGCACGCGCCGTCCACGCCCGGCATCGGCGGCGCGCTGGTCGGCCTGATCCTGGTGCTTGGCCTGATCCTGGGCATGGCCTGGCTGCTCAAGCGCATGCCGGGCGCCGGTCTGGGCATCCGGCCCGGCGACCAGCTCCGCGTGGTCTCGATGCTGTCCGTGGGTACCAAGGAGCGCGTGATGGTGATCGAGGTGGGCAAGCAGCAGCTGCTGATCGGCGTGACCGCCGGCGGCATCACGGCATTGCACACGCTGCCCGAACCCCTGGTCGTCGCGCCCGCGCCGACGATGCCGAATTTCGCCGAGCTGCTGGCCAAGCGCCTGCGCAGAGAGAGCTGAGATGCGCCGTTTCGTTCTTTCCCTGATCTGCCTGCTGTGGCTGTGCGCGCCTCTCCTGGCGCTGGCGCAGGCGGCCGCCGCCGCCGCTCCGGCGCAGAACCCCGCACCTGCGGCGACGCCCGCCGCGCCGACCGCACCGACCCTGCCTGCCCTGCCCAAGGTCAACGTGGGCCAGATCGGCGACAACACCGTCAGCCTGCCGTTGCAGACGCTGCTGCTGATGACGGCGATCACGCTGATTCCGTCCGCGCTGCTGGCGATGACCGCGTTCACCCGCATCATCATCGTGCTCGGCCTGCTGCGGCAGGCACTGGGGACCGGACAGACGCCGTCCAACCAGGTGCTGGTGGGCCTGGCACTGTTCCTGACCATGCTGGTGATGATGCCGGTAGGCGAAAAGGCCTGGGCACAGGGCATGGCGCCGTACCTCAACGGCCAGATCGATTTCTCCAGCGCGTGGACGCTGACCACCGGTCCGCTGCGCGACTTCATGCTGGCGCAGGTGCGCGAAACCGACCTGATGACGTTCGCCGGTCTTGCGGGCCACGGCAGCTATGCCAGCCCGGCGGACGTGCCGTTCCCGATCGTGGTGGCCTCGTTCATCACCAGCGAACTGAAGACCGCGTTCGAGATCGGCTTCCTGATCTTCATTCCCTTCGTGATCATCGACCTGGTGGTCGCCAGCGTGCTGATGTCGATGGGCATGATGATGCTGTCGCCGATGCTGGTGTCCGCGCCGTTCAAGATCCTGCTGTTCGTGCTGGTGGACGGCTGGGTACTGATCGTCGGCTCGCTGGCCGCCAGCTTCAACGGCGTCTGAGGAACACGCGATGAGTCCCGAACTTGCCCTTACCGAACTGCGTGACGGCCTGGAGATCGCCCTGTGGGTCGGTGGCCCGCTGTTGCTCGTGGTGCTGATCGTCGGCGTGGTGGTCGGCGTGATCCAGGCGGCGACACAACTCAATGAGCCCACCATCGCCTTCGTCGCCAAGGCGATCGCGCTGACTGCGGCGCTGTTCGCCACCGGCAGCTATCTGCTCGGCGTGCTGGTCGAATACACGACCAACCTGTTCCAGCGGTTGCCCCACCTGATCGGCTGACGACGCGGACGCGACGCGATGGATCCCGCGACCCAGATGGTCATCGACGGCCAGCAGGCCTTCGGCATGGTCAACGCCATCCTGTGGACGATGCTGCGCACTGGCGCACTGCTGATGGCGGCACCGTTGATCGGCACGCGCGCCGTGTCGGTGCGGGTGCGGGTCATCATCGCCGGCGCACTGGCGATGGCGCTGGCACCACTGCTTCCGGGCACGCCGGACCGGATCGCCTTCGACGCCAGCACCGTGCTGAACGTGGCGCGCGAGTTGGCCGTCGGCGCGAGCATGGGCTTCATGCTGCGACTGGCGTTCGAGGCCGGGGCGATGGCGGGCGAACTGATTTCGCAGGGCACGGGCCTGGCCTTCGCCCAGATGTCCGATCCGTTGCGCGGGGTGAACTCCGGTGTCGTCGGGCAATGGTTCTATCTGGCGTTCGGCCTGCTGTTCTTCACCGCCAACGGCCATCTGGCGCTGGTGTCGCTGCTCGTGGACAGTTATCGCTCGCTGCCGATCGGCACCGCGTTGCCGGATGTGCAGCAGATGCTCGAAGTCGCGCCGATGCTGTTCAGCCACATCCTGCGTGCGGCGGTCGGGCTGGCGCTGCCGGTGATGGTGGCGATGCTTGCGGTGAACCTGGCGTTCGGCGTGCTGGGCCGCGCCGCGCCGGCCCTCAATCCCATCCAGTTGGGCCTGCCGACGGCGCTGTTGCTGGGATTGTTCCTGCTGGCGCTGCTGGCAGGCGAGCTGGGGCCGCCGGTACAGCGCATCTTCGATCTCACATTTGATGCAGCGCGGCAAATCAGCGCTTAACGAAACTGCGGTTATCCTCTGACGGGCCACGCGGCGCCTGCCATTCAGGCCCCTGCGTGCGGGTTTCACATGATGTATGCGCCTCCTGTTCCACTAACTGCATGAATTTGTGCAGAATGGGCCAGAGGGAGGCGCCACATACGCCAGCGCACGGAATGGACCCAGGTCCAGGCCGACGCAGGAGAGCTTCCCCCGCGAACCGGAGAATGCCTGTGAGTCCAAGCCCTACCCACAAGCGCCGTACCAGCCAGGAGACCCGGGAAGCCGTGCTCATCGCTGCGCGCAGGCTGTTTTTCACCAAGGGGTTCGACCAGACCACCCTGATGGACCTGGGTGAAGAAACCGGACTCAGTGCCCGCGGCGTGATCCTGCACTTCGAGACGAAGGCGGACATCATCGCCACCCTGCTGATCCGCGACTACACCGCGCGCAAGGCGCCGATGGTGGAACGCCCGCAGGGTTCGACGCATGCCCAGCGCATCCTCGATTTCTATTTCTGGACGGCGCGCGAGGACGCCGCCAACTTCATCGCGTTCCCCGCGCTTTGGAGCGTGTCGGCGCGCTGGTCGCCGAGCGTCGAGGCGGAAATGAACACCGCACTGCGCCGCATGCGCGAGCCGGTGCGCCAGGAACTCAGCCGCGGCATGGCCGCAGGCGAATTCCGCGGCGTGGACATCCAGCACGCGGACGAGATGATCTGGCAGAGCTACCAGCACGGCCTGCGTGCCGTCTCGGTCAATGGCGGCACCCCGGCCATGGCCGTGCCACAGGTATTCAAGACGCTGGAAGCGCTGACGGCCTGAGCCGCGGCGCGCCTAGGCGCCGTATATCGGAAGCCCGCCCGACATGTCCGGCCACGGGCCATCCCGGGGTGGTTCCAGGTGTCATGCTGCTCGCGCCCGCTCCTGCGCAAGGAACCGCCATGCGCGCCACCTCCTGCGCCCTGCTCGCTTTCTACCTGCTGTGCTGCGTTGGCGCGCTGGGACTGATCCATGTCTCCGAGCATCAACTGCTGGGGCTGCAGCCCGATCCCCTCGCACACGCATTCGCCTGGTTGCTGGCCTTGCCATGGTCACTGTTGACCCTGCTGCCCATCGCGGGCAGCCCCACGGTGGCCTACGCGTTGACCATCGCCGGCATGCTGCTGAATCTGGCGCTGGGCGTGGTGTGGGTGGTGCGCTGGAAAGCCGGGTGATGCCCGCACGCGCAGGGACAGACGCGACAACGGCCGCGTCGGCGGCCGTTGTCGTGGGTGGGATGGGGCAACGCCGGTGCGATTACTTGTCGCGGCCGTTGCCCTTGTTGCCTTGAGCCTTCCCGCTGTTGCCCTTGCCTGGATGGTCGGCGTGAGCGGGCTTGCCGCCCTGGCTCGCCTGCGCCGGCTTCCGGCCGCCTGCACCCTTGCCCTGGCCGGGACCATGCTTGGACCAGTCCACGCTGGTGCGCTGGTCGATGCGGATGGGATAACCCCAGCGGTCATAGGTGCCCACCGCCCCGTTCTTCAAGGCATGGAAGGCCGGCGAACCGGGCTTGATGCCCATCTGCTTGGCGAGGTTGCCCCAACCCTGGCCCGGATTGCGTTCGTAACGTTGCACGACATCCAGGCAGGGAATGCCGAGCGCACGCGCGATGGCGCAGGCGAAGTACACATCGGCGGGGGCCCACCCGCGACGGTCGAGCAGATCCAGGACCAGCGAGCGCGGCGCGCCGTAGTGCCCGGTCATCTCGGAAACGAACGGGTCCCGGTACCGGCGCCCGTAGTCGTTGATCTCTCCCAGGCGGGTGTCGACCCATACATCGCCGGTGCGGATGTTGTAGCCCACGGTCTGCGCATGGACAGGTTCGGCGCCCGCCCAGGCGGAAGCGCATACCGCAAAGATCACGGCCCAGCGTGCGAATGCTCTCATGCCACTTCTCCTGTTTCGGGAGGCCGGAGTGTTGATGCTCCGCACTGAATGCGCAATGACGTACCGAACACCGTGCCATGCGGAATCCGGCACACGCTGCCGAGCGCTCGCGCACGCCGATGCCAACGCCCAAGCGTGACTCTCATCACGCCCGCCCACGGGCAACCGCATACACTGCGCGGTGGTCCATCTCCGCCGACTTGCCTGCGATCGCGTGAACGTTTGAACGACGAAGAAGCATCCCGCCCCCGGGCGCATCCGGCCCTTGCCATGAAGCCGACCCGCCGCGACTTCCGCCTCGACATCATCGTCCTGCTGGGTTCGATCACGGGCGTCACCATCACCGTCTTCGGCATCTATCGCTGGCTCAGCGGACAGCATGCCCTCGCCTGGCTCGACTTCGCGATTGTCGCCTGCGTCATGCTGCCCGTGCTGTATGCGTGGCGAACCGGCGACAGCACCCGGGCCGGCGCAGCGCTGTGCGTGTTGAACTCGGCAGGCACCCTGGCGGCGTGCCTGCTGGCGGGACACACCGCACTGACATGGATCTACCTGGTGCTGCTGACCAACTTCTTCATCGCGAACCGCTGGCTGGCGGCCTCCGCCAACCTCGTCATCCTGGTCGGCGTGCAATTGCTGCCCGACTTCTTCCACGACGGGTTCCACGCCACGTCCGTGGCGGTCAGCGTGCTGCTGATCACCGGTTTCTCGTACATCTTCGCCAAGCGCACGCAGGGAGACCGGGCGCGGCTGGAGAAGCTGGCCGCGATCGATGCCCTGACCGGCGTCCCCAACCGGCGCAGCATGGAGCGCGCGCTTGCGGATGCGGTGGACACGTTCCAGCGGACCGGACACAACTACGGGCTGGTCGTGCTCGACCTGGACCGTTTCAAGGACGTCAACGACCAGTACGGACATGCCGCCGGGGATGCCGCCATCGCCGACCTCGCCTCGATCCTGCGCTTCGAGATGCGCCGCAACGACCACGTGTTCCGCTTCGGCGGCGAAGAGTTCGTCGCCCTGCTGGACCTCGACAACAGCCAGGACCTGGAAGCCGCCACGGAGCGCCTGCGCAAGGCCGTGCGCAGCGCCCTGCGCGGCCCCGGCGGGCGCATCACCATCTCGCTCGGCGCAGCGCTGCTGCGCGAGCAGGAAAAGACCTGGCACGACTGGTTTTCGCGCGCCGACGCCGCGCTCTACCGCGCGAAGTCGGCCGGACGCGACAGCTACGTGATCGCCGACGACCTGTTCTAGGCACGCGTGAGTCGCGTGGCCAATGGGCTGCATCGCACTCATCACCGCCCCGGTTCTTTTGCCGTCGTCCCAGCGAAAGCTGGGACCCATCTGCTCTTGCCCCGAAAGCCCCGCCACTCACAGGCAATGGATTCCAGCCTTCGCAGGAATGACGGGATCGGGATCAGCCCGCCGAGATCGATCCACTCATTGCCTGCTCCACCACCACCGGTAAAGCAGCGGCAGCACCAGCAACGTCAACAGCGTGGACGAGACGATGCCGCCGATCACCACCGTGGCCAGCGGACGCTGCACCTCCGATCCCGCCCCGACATTGAGCGCCATCGGCAGGAAGCCCAGCGATGCCACCAGTGCGGTCATCAGCACCGGACGCAGGCGACCCAGCGCCCCTTCGACGACGGCGGTATCAAGCGGGGCGCCCTGCTCGCGCAGCTTGCGGATGAAGGCGATCATCACCAGCCCGTTCAACACCGCCACGCCCGACAGCGCGATGAAGCCGACGCCGGCCGAAATGGAGAGCGGCAAGCCGCGCAACGCCAGCGCCACGACGCCCCCGGTCAGCGCCAGCGGCACACCGGTGAACACGATGGCGGCGTCCTTGGCCGAGCCGAACGCCCAGAACAGCAGCGCGAAGATGACCACCAGCGTCATCGGCACCACGAGGCCCAGCCGCTGGCTGGCCGAGATCAATTGCTCGAACGTGCCGCCGTACTCCACCCAGTAGCCGGCCGGCACTTCCACCCCGGCGCCGATCTTCTCCCGCAGCTCCGCCACGAAGCCGCCCAGGTCACGGCCGCGCACGTTCGCGGTCACCACCACGCGGCGCTTGCCGTTCTCGCGGTTGATCTGGTTCGGTCCCAGCGTGGTCTCGATCTTCGCGACCTCGCGCAGTGGCACGGTACGCGGCGTGCCGGAATCCCACGCAGCGGAGCGCGTGGATTCGTCCTCGTTGTCGCTGCGCCCCAGCGGGATGGGCAGGTCGTGCAGCGCGGACGGATCCTGGCGCAGCGCCTCCGGCAGGCGCACGACGATATCGAAGCGGCGATCGCCTTCGAACAACTGCCCTGCCACTTCACCGCCTACCGCGGTGGCCACCGTGTGCTGCACGTCGCCGGGGTTCAGCCCGTAGCGGATCAGCGCCTGGCGGTCCGGCGTGATCGTCAGCAGTGGCAGTCCCGTCGCCTGTTCCAGCCGCACGTCGGCCGCACCGTCGACGGTTTTCGCCACGCGTTCGATCTGCTCACCCAACTCCACTAGTGCATCCAGGTCATCGCCATAGACCTTGATGGCGACGTCCGCGCGCACGCCCGAGATCAGCTCGTTCATGCGCATCTGGATGGGCTGGGTGAACTCGTAGTTGTTGCCGGGAATCTGCTGGACGGCGCGTTCGATCTCCGCCACCAGCGTGGCCTTGGGCTTGCGCGGGTCGGGCCATTCGGCACGCGGCCTGAGCATGATGAACGTATCGGCGACCGAGGGCGGCATCGGATCGGTCGCCACTTCCGCCGTGCCGAGCTTGCCGAACACGCGGTGCACTTCCGGAAACTGCTTGATGCGTGCCTCCAGCGTCGCCTGCATGCGCACCGCCTGGTCCAGGCTGGTGCCGGGAATACGCATGGCGTGCATGGCGATGTCGCCTTCGTCCAGGCTGGGCACGAACTCGGTGCCCAGGCGCGTGGCGAGTACGCCGCACACCACGACCAGAGACGCCGCACCCGCGCCGACCAGCATGCGTCGGCGCAGCGTCCATGCGAGCGCCGGCGCATACGCACGCCGCGCCCATCGCATCAGGCGGGTCTCCTTCTCCTGCACGCGACCGCGCATGAACAACGCGACGGCCGCGGGCACGAAGGTCAGCGACAGCACCATCGCACCGGTCAGCGCCAGCACCACCGTGATCGCCATGGGATGGAACATCTTTCCCTCCACGCCGGTGAGGGCGAAGATCGGCAGATACACGGCGGTGATGATGCCCAGGCCGAACAGGCTGGGGCGGATGACCTCCGCCGTTGCCGAAGCGGTGGCATCGAGGCGCTCCTCCTCCGTCAGCAGGCGACCCAGCGCGTGCTGCAGGTCGCCGAAGCGGCGCAGGCAGTTCTCGATGATGATCACGGCGCCATCCACGATCAGGCCGAAGTCCAGCGCGCCCAGGCTCATCAGGTTGCCCGACACGCCGCCGCGCACCATGCCCGTCAGCGTGAACAGCATGGCCAGCGGAATCACCGCGGCGGTGATCAGCGCCGCGCGCACGTTGCCCAGCAGCAGGAACAGCACCACGATCACCAGCACCGCGCCTTCCACCAGGTTCTTCGCCACGGTGCGGATGGTGCGGTCCACCAGCGAGGTGCGGTCGTACATGGGTTCGGCGTGCACGCCCGCGGGCAGGCTGCGGTTGGCCTCGGCCAGTCGTGCGGCCACGGCGCGCGCCACGTCGCGGCTGTTGGCGCCGATCAGCATGAAGGTCGTTCCCAGCACGACTTCCTTGCCGTCCATCGTGGCCGCGCCGGTGCGCAGCTCCGGTCCCTCGCCCACCTGCGCCACGTCGCGCACACGGATGGGCACGCCTTCACGGCGGTCCAGCACGATGTCGCGGATGCCGTCCAGGTCGGCCACCTGGCCCGGCGCACGCACCAGGAACTGCTGGCCGTTGCGCTCGATGTAGCCCGCGCCGACGTTCTGGTTGTTGCTCGCGACGGCCTCCACCACGTCGTGCAGGGTGAACCCCAGCGCGACCAGTCGTGCCGGATCCGGCGTGATGTGGATCTGCCGCGCGAAGCCGCCGATCGTGTTCACTTCGGTCACGCCCGGCACGTTGCGCAGTTGCGGCCGCACCACCCAGTCCTGCAGCGTGCGCAGGTCGGTGGCGGTGTACGGCGTGCCGTCGGCCTTCAGCGCATCGGGTTTTGCTTCCACCGTGTACATGAAGATCTCGCCCATGCCGGTGGCGATGGGTCCCATGCCGGGTTCCAGCCCGGCGGGGAGCTGCGACTTGGCCTGCTGGATGCGCTCGCCCACCTGCTGGCGGGCGAAGTAGAGGTCGGTGCCGTCCTTGAAGACCACGGTCACCTGCGACAGGCCATAGCGGGAAATCGAGCGCGTATGGTCCAGCCCCGGCAGGCCGGCGAGCGCGGTCTCGATGGGATAGGTCACGCGCTGTTCCGCTTCCAGCGGCGAGTAGCCGTCCACCTGCGTGTTGATCTGCACCTGCACGTTGGTGATGTCGGGCGTGACATCGATCGGCAGCCTGCTGAAACTCCAGGCGCCGACCACGACCAGCGCCAACGTCAGCGCCATCATCAGCCAGCGGTGCGCGATGGCGAAGCGCAGGATGCGTTCCAGCAAGCCGTGCGATGCCGGAAGGGATCGGTCAGTGGTCATGCGATGCCCCCGACTTCTCGATGTCGGCCTTCACCAGGTAACTCTGCTCCACTACCACCTGGTCGCCGGCGTTCAGGCCGGACAGCACTTCCACCTGTCGTGCATCGCGCTTGCCGAGTTCGACGGGCCGCACTTCATACGTGTCGCCCACGCGCACGAACACCACCTCCCAGTCGCGGAATGTCTGCAGCGCGGCTACCGGCACCACCAGCGCGGCAGGCTGCTGCTCCACCGTGATGCGTGCCTTGACCGCAGAGCCGGGACGCCACAGTCCATCCGCATTCTCAAGCGTGGCCCGGGCAACCGTACTCTGGCTGGCCGTGGCGGTTCCGGGCAGCACGCGTTCGAGCGTGGTGTGTACGGTGGCGCCGTCGCTCAGCCGGGTCACCGTCACCGGTACGCCGGGCACGATGTGCTGCGCATCCGCGCCGAAGATGTGCAGGTCCACCCACAAGGTGGACAGGTCCGCCACTTCGAACAACGTGGCGCCCTCGCCCGCCACGCTGCCCACGGTCGCATGCCGCGCCAGCACGACGCCCGTGATCGGTGAGGTGACGGCATACGTGGTCAGGCTGAGATTGCTTTCCACGCTGGCCATCGTCTGGCCGGCCTGCACGCGGTCGCCCACGTTGGCGGCCAGTCGGCGGATGGGGCCGGGGAAGCGTGCGGCGATGTTGGCCACGCGTCCTTCGACCGGCGTCAGCAGTCCTTGCACTTCATGCTCGTCGGCGATGGTGCCCGCCTGTGCCGGTGCCACGCGGATGCCGGATTCATCGGCGATCTTCGCGGCGATGGTGGTGCGGCCTTCGTAGCTGTCGTAGGTCCAGCGCAACGTGCGTCCTTCGATCTTCGCAACCACCTCGACGTCGAAGGAATGCGGTTCGCCCACCACGGTCTTTGCCAGCAGGCTGCCGTCCCGTTGCGGTGTCAGCGCATGCGTTTCGCGCACGCCGCCCAGGCGGACGAGGCGGACTTCCACGCTGCCCGCGCTTGCGGGCAAGGGCGTGCCGTCACGGTAGAGCCAGGCCTGGTACCTGGGTGGCGTGCCGGTTTCAGCGATCGCCAGCTCGACGGTGAAACCGTCCTGGCTCAGCAGTCGGCCACCGTGCCCCCCCCGTGCGGCATCGGCGGCGGCGTGTTCGCCGCCTTCTTCGTGGCCGTGGTCATCCTTGGACGCGCTGTCGGCCGCGCCGCCGCAGCCTGCCAGCATCAGGGAGAGCGCGAGCGCGCGCAGGAGGGGGTGCAGGGTCATGGCGTGCTTCCTTGTTCGGCAGTTGCGGTCCCGGCCACGAGGGCCTGGCCGGTGAGGCGTTGGAGTTCGATCAGCGCGCGGTGTGCTTCGAGCGCTGCCTCGAGTTGCTGGCGGCGGGTCGACGTGGTGTCGGACTGCAACTGCGCCCACTCCAGGTAGCTGATGGCGCCGGCCCGGTAGGCACGCTCGGCCGCCTGTTCGGCGCGCACCAGACGCGGTAGCACGTCGTCGCGCATGCGCTGCACTTCGAGCTGCGAAACGCGATAGCGGCCATAGGCGTCGGTGAGCGTCGAGTACAGCGCGATGTCACGCGATTCGCGCTCGATGTCCAGCGCCGCCAGGTCGGCTTCCGCAGCCCTCGCCTCGGGGCCGGCACGGCGCGCGCTTCCCAAGGGCAGCGACACGCTGCCGACCAGTGCCGTGTCGCCGCTTTCCTGCAGCCGGCGCACGCCGACCTGCCAATCGAGGTCTGCCGTCCCGCTGCTGCGCGCCAGGCGCAGGCGTGCCTCGCGCAGGCGGCGCTCGTCGGCGAACTGGGCAAGTTCCGGCGTGCCTTGCAGCAGCGCGGCCAGGGCCTGCGTGTCTTCGATGGCGGGCAGCGCCAGAGGATCGCCTGGCGCCACTGCGAACCCGGGATCGCGCTCGCCCCACAACGCGGCCAGGTGCTGGCGCGCGGCGTCCTGCTGCTGCTTCGCGCGTGCCGCCGCCATCTCTGCACGCGCCAGTGCGGCCTGCGCGGTGAGGAGCACCGACTCCGGAGACGCGCCCGCCTGCAGCCGCTGTCGCGCGGCCGCCACGGTGCGGCGGCGCTGCGCCATGTCCTGTTCGGCGATCTCGTGTTGCGCGTGCGCGGCGGTGACGGCTAGATAGCGGCGCGCCACATCCGCCAGCAGGTCAAGGCGTTGCGCCTCGCGCTGCACGGCCAGGGCATCGATGCGTGCCTGTGCCAGCGTGCGGCGGGCATCCAGCTTGCCGCCCCGTTCCAGCACGCCGGCCAATGTCAGCGTGAGTTCGGCCCCGGAAAAACCACGGGCGTCGCCCGTGCCCAGCATGTTCTCCACCTGCATGCCGGCGCTCAACGGCGGGCGCAGGATCGCGGCATCGCGCTCGGCGAGCAGTGCGTCGGTGCGGGCGCCGAACAGGCGCAGGTCGGGATGGACACGGGCAACGCGCGCGATGGCGTCGTCCAGCGTCAGGGATTCAACAGCGGGCGATGGCGCCTGTGCATGCACGCACGGCGCGATCGCGAAGGCGGCCAATGCCGCCAGTCGCAACCACATGGGAATTCTCCGGAAAGTCGGTGATGGAGCGCGGGCGACAGGACGTCAGCCCGGCATGGACATCACGCGCTGATCGGAGGACGCAGCAGGGAGGTGGCCGGCGCGCGTGGCACCGCCATCGTGGCCGCGACGGGCGCGGCGGAAAGCAGCTTCATGGCTGGCACGCGCATCGCCGCGGGCACGATGGCGGTCAGGTGGCCGCAGCAGTGGCTGGCGTGCATCAGGGCGTGCAGAAGATCCCCCTCGCCCGCCTCCCCATCCGCGTGACCATGGTCGTTGCCTGCGGATTCACCCGCATGTTCGCTGACCGCATGCAGGTGGTCGCCGCCGCTGCCCAACTCGTGCAGGTCGCCCAGCGAGGCCAGTACCGGGTTCGCCAGCACGGCCAGCAACAGCACCGCCAGCGCGGGCAGGCGCAGCAGCCGGAAGCAATGGCGGCGGAGAAGACGGAGCATCGGCCCGCATCGTAGCGGCTGCCATCGACGTTAGACAATTCCACGTCGCACCGCGGTCGCGAACTGGAACAGGTCTTGCAGTGCCCCCTCCGACCCCGTCGGAAACGCGCCATGTCTGAGCAGGACGAAAGCGGCGAACGCACAGAACTCCCTACCGAAAAACGACGCCGCGAAGCCCGTGAACAGGGCAACATCCCGCGTTCGCGCGAGCTGGCGACGGCGGCCGTCTTCGGGGCCGGCGTGCTGGCGATCATCGCGATGGGCCCGGGCCTGGCACGCGACACGCTCGGCTGGATGAAGATCGCGCTGACGCCCGACCCCGCGCTGATGCGCCAGCCGGACCAGCTGTTCGGGCATGTCGGCCTGCTGCTGCTGAAGCTGCTGGCGGTGGTCGCGCCGGTGGCCGGCATCTGCGTGCTGGCCGGCCTGGCCGCACCGATCGCGATGAGCGGCTTCCAGTTCTCGCAGAAGGCGCTGATGCCGGATTTCAAGCGGCTCAGCCCCGCCGCCGGCCTCAAGCGGCTGTATGGCGCCGAGAGCGTGGCCGAGCTGCTGAAGTCGCTGCTGCGCGTGGCCCTGATCGGCGGCGCGGCGGCGATCTGCGTGAAGCTGGGCCTGAACCCGCTGCGGGAACTGCTGACCATGCCGCTGGAACAGGCCGTGCGCAGCGGCCTGAGTTTCACCAGTACCCTGCTGCTGGCGACCACCGGCGGCCTGATCCTGCTGGCCGCCATCGACGCGCCGTACCAGAAATGGAACTGGCTGCGGAAACTGAAGATGACGCGCCAGCAACTCCGCGAAGAGATGAAGGAAAGCGAGGGCAGCCCCGAGGTCAAGGGCCGCATCCGCCAGATGCAGCACCAGCTGTCGCAGCGCCGGATGATGGAAGACGTGCCCACCGCCGACGTGATCGTGGTCAATCCGACCCATTACGCGGTGGCGCTGAAATACCAGGCCGGTCAGATGGGCGCACCCACGGTGGTCGCCAAGGGCGTGGACGAACTGGCCATGCGGATCCGCGAAGTGGCCGATGCCCACCGCATCGCCATCGTCTCGGCGCCCCCTTTGGCACGCGCCTTGTATCGCGAAGGTCAACTTGGCCGGGAAATCCCCGTGAGACTCTACGCCGCCGTCGCCCAGATCCTGTCCTACGTGTACCAGCTGCGTGCCTGGCGCGTGGGCGAGGCCCCGCTGCCCGACCTGCCCGCGGTGGACGTGGATGAGCACGGGGGCAAGGCATGAGTGCGCAACCCGTCGGCGGCATGCGCTGGATGGAGATGCTGAAGAACGGCCTCGGCGCACCCCTGGTCGTGCTGGCGCTGCTGGCCATGATCGTGGTGCCGCTGGCACCACCGGTGCTGGATGCGCTCTTCAGCTTCAACATCGCCATCTCGCTGGTGGTGCTGCTGGCCGTGGTGTACGTGAAGCGGCCACTCGACTTCACCATCTTCCCAATCATCCTGCTGATGACCACGATGCTGCGGCTGGCGCTCAACGTGGCGTCCACCCGCGTGATCCTGCTCAATGGCCAGAACGGCCATGACGCCGCCGGCAAGGTCATCGCCGCGTTCGGCGAATTCGTGGTGGGCGGCAACTACGCGGTCGGCATCGTGGTGTTCGCCATCCTGACCATCATCAACTTCGTGGTGATCACCAAGGGCGCGGGGCGCATCTCGGAAGTGTCGGCGCGCTTCATCCTGGACGCGATGCCCGGCAAGCAGATGGCCATCGACGCCGACCTCAATGCCGGCATCCTGACCCGCGAGGAAGCCAAGGCGCGCCGCGAGGAAGTGCGCGAGGAAGCCGATTTCTACGGCGCGATGGACGGTGCCAACAAGTTCATCCGCGGCGACGCCATCGCCGGCATCCTGATCCTGTTCATCAACCTGGTCGGCGGCTTTGCTGTGGGCATGTTCCAGCACGGCATGGCGGCGGCGGACGCGGCCTCCACCTACACCCTGCTGTCGATCGGCGACGGCCTGGTCGCGCAGCTGCCTGCGTTGCTGGTGTCGTCTTCGGTCGCCATGCTGGTGACGCGCGCCTCGCGCTCGCAGGACATGGGCCAGGCGGTGATGGGCCAGGCCTTCGGCCAGCACAAGGCGCTGGCGGTGTCGGCGGGCGTACTGGGCCTGGTCGGGCTGGTGCCCGGCATGCCCAACGTCGCCTTTTTGACGCTCGCGGCCGGCCTGGGCTACCTGGCCTGGAAAATGTGGAAGCGGACCCAGGAAAGCCCCGAGGCCGCTGCCGGCGACCTGGCGGCCCTGCCCGCACCCGGTGCCCCCGACCGCAACGCCGAACTGACCTGGGACGAGCTGCGCCCGGTCGACCCACTTGGCCTGGAAGTCGGCTACCGGCTGATCCCGCTGGTGGACAAGAACCAGGGCGGCGAACTGATGTCGCGGATCAAGGCCGTGCGCCGCAAGCTGACGCAGGACCTCGGCTTCCTGGTGCCGCCGGTACACATCCGCGATAACCTCGAACTGCCGTCCAACGGCTACCGCCTGCTGGTGCATGGCGTGCCGGTGGCGTCGGCCGAGATTCATCCCGACCGCGAGCTGGCCCTCGATCCGGGCGGCGCGTTCGGCGCCATCGACGGCATCCCCGGCAAGGACCCGGCGTTCGGGCTGGACGCGGTGTGGATCCAGTCGCACCAGAAAGCCACCGCCGAATCGCTGGGCTATACGGTGGTCGATCCGGCCACCGTGATGGCCACCCACCTCTCGCATCTGGTACGCGAACACGCGCCGGAGCTGCTGGGCCACGAGGAAGTGCAGCAGCTGCTGTCCCAGCTGGGCCGCAGCGCGCCGAAGCTGGTCGAGGACCTCACCCCGAAGGCGCTGCCGCTGGCCACGGTGGTGCGCGTGCTGCAGAACCTGCTGATCGAGCGCGTGCCGATCCGCCAACTGCGCCGCATCGTCGAGGCGCTGGTCGAGTTCGCCCCGCAGAACGCCGATCCGGCCGCACTGACCGCTGCGGTACGCACCTCGCTGGGCCGGTTCATCGTGCAGGAAATCTCCGGCATGGCGCCGGAACTGCCCGTCTATACCTTGGCGCCGAATCTGGAACGCGTCTTGCAGGACAGTACCCAGGGAACCGGCGCGGCGCTGGAACCGGGACTGGCGGAACGCCTGCACCAGAGCCTCGCCGACGTGGTGAACAAGCAGGAAGCCCGCAGCGAGCCTGCGGTGGTGCTGGTACCGGGTTCGGTCCGCGCCGCCCTCGCCCGCCTGGTCCGCCACAGCGTCCCTTCGCTGTCGGTGCTGGCCTACAGCGAGGTTCCCGAGGACAAGCGGTTGAAGCTGGTCGGCACGATCAGCTGAGACCGGAAGCAGCAGAACCCGACGCGACATCGAACCGGATAGCACGCCATGAAAATCAAACGCTTCGTCGCCCCCGACATGCGCACCGCCTTCGCGATGGTCCGGCAGGAACACGGCCCGGACGCGGTGATCCTGTCCAACCGGGTGACCGAGGATGGCATCGAGATCGTTGCTGCCAGCAACTACGACGAAGCGCTGGTGCAGCGCACGCTGGAAGCGATGCGCCCGGCCACGCCCCCTGCGCCGCTGCATCCGCTGCTCGACCCGGCGCCGCAGGCACCGACCGCGAACGCTCCGGCCCTGTCACCGGCCGAAGCCGCCGCCAGCTACTTCGCCCGCCGCCAGCCGGCCGTCCCCGCTGCACCGCGTGCCGGGACCGCCAAGCCGGCCGTCGCCGCACCTGCGTCGATCGCACCGCCGGCAGCACCCGTCGCAGCGCCACGCGCGCCGGTGGCCGCCACGCCCGCGCCGATCACCGGCGAGATGCCGGCGCCGGTCGTCCGCGACATCGCGCCGCTGCTGATCGAACCCGAATCCTTCGCCGCCAAGCTGGCCGCCTGCCTGCCGGCCGCTCCCGCCAACGAGCCGGTCGCCGCGAGCGAACCCGCTGCACCGCCGCGCCGTCAGCCCGCGCCGCGCGCCGACGCCGATGACACGCTCGACCTGGATGCGCTGCTGCCCTCGATCGCGCCGCCGGTGTCGCTGCCGGAACCCGAGCCTGCGCCGGTCGTCGCGCTGCACGCCACGCGTGCACCGGTGATCGCACCGGTACCGGCGCCCGCTGCCGTCACCGTACCGACGCTGACCGTCGTCACCGACAACGCCACGCACGCCCGCGAGAGCGACGAGCAGCTGGTGCAGATGCGCGGCGAACTGTCCGCCATGCGCGAGATGATCGAGCGCGAGATGCACCGCCTCACCGACGAACGCCTGCGCGGTTCGCCGGTGCGGATGCAGGCGATGGAACTGATGGAAGACTACGGCTTCGACGCCGGCATCACCCGCGACATCGCCCTGCAGATTCCCGCCGACACCGAATTGCACCGCGGCCGTGGCCTGATGCTGGGCCTGCTGTCGAAGAAGCTGCCGGTGGTCGACACCGACCTGCTGGAAACCGGCGGCGTCATCGCGCTGGTGGGCCCCACCGGCGCGGGCAAGACCACCACCATCGCCAAGCTCGCCGCCTGCTTCGCGCAGCGCTACAACGCACGCGACGTGGCGTTGATCACCACCGACACCGTGCGGGTCGGCGGTCGCGAGCAACTGCACGGCTACGGCCGCCAGCTCGGCATCGCCGTGCACGAGGCCGACAGCGCGCAGGCCCTCGCGCTGCTGCTGGAGCGCCTGCGCGACTACAAGCTGGTACTGATCGATACCGCCGGCCTGGGCCAGCGCGACCGCAACCTGGTGGGCCAGCTCAACTGGCTGCGCGCATCGGGCCAGGTGAAGACCCTGCTGTGCCTGCCGGCCAACTCGCACTTCTCCGACCTGGACGAGGTCGTCCGCCGCTTCAGCAGCGTGCAGCCGCAAGGCGTGGTGCTGACCAAGCTGGACGAGACAGGTCGCCTGGGCAGCGCCCTGTCGGTGGTCGTGGACCACCAGCTGCCGATGACCTGGGTAACCGACGGCCAGCGCGTTCCCCACGATCTCCACCGCGCCAACAGCGCCCACCTCGTGCTGCGGCTGGACCAGCTGCGCCGCGAAGCCGACGAACCCTGCTCGACCGAGGCCACCCATGTCGCCTGACCACCTGCTGCAGACCAATCCCCGCAGCACGCCGCCGGCCGCCGGCGCATTCCATCCCGTGCGCGTCATCGCCATCACCGGTGGCAAGGGCGGCGTGGGCAAGACCAACGTGTCGGTCAACCTGGCCGTGTCGCTGGCCGAAATGGGCAAGCGCACGCTGCTGATGGACGCCGACCTGGGCCTGGCCAACGTGGACGTGCTGCTCGGGTTGTCGCCGAAGTTCACCCTCGCCGACCTGGTCGCAGGACGTTGCGGACTGGAAGACGTACTGCTGGAAGGCCCCGAGGGCGTGCTGGTGGTTCCCGCCTCGTCGGGTTTCCGCCACATGGCCGAACTGGCGCCGGCCGAGCACGTGGGCCTGGTCAACGTGTTCTCCGAACTGCAGCGGGCGCTGGATTTCATGGTGGTCGACACCGCCGCCGGCATCACCGACAGCGTGCTGACCTTCTGCCAGGCCGCGCAGGACACCGTGGTGGTGGTCTGCGACGAGCCGGCCTCGATCACCGACGCCTACGCGCTGATCAAGGTGCTCGCGCGCGAGCGCGGCCTGGACCGCGTGCACGTCATCGCCAACATGGTCCGCGACCCCAACGAGGGCCGGAAGCTGTATGAAAAACTCGCCCGCGTCTGCGAGCGTTTCCTCGGCGATGTCGCCCTGCACTACCTCGGCGCGGTGCCGCAGGACGACTGGCTGCGCCGTGCGGTGCAGCGCCAGCAGCCCGTCGTGAAAGCCTATCCGGGCAGCCCGTCGGCCCGCGCCATCGCCGAGATCGCGCGCATGACGGCACGCTGGCAGCCGCCGCTGGGAGCGCGCGGCAACGTCGAGTTCTTCGTCGAACGCCTGATCCAGCGGGGAGTCGCCGCATGAACACCGCCGCCGCCCAATACCGCGCCGTACAGCGCAGCAGTGCGAACGATTTCGTCACCCAGCATGCCGACCTGGTCCGTCGCATCGCCCATCACCTGGCCGCGCGCCTGCCGGCCAGCGTGGAGATCGACGACCTGGTGCAGGCCGGCATGATCGGCCTGCTGGAAGCCTCGCGCAGCTACGATGCCGAGCAGGGCGCCTCGTTCGAGACCTACGCCTCCATCCGCATCCGCGGATCGATGATCGACGAGATCCGCCGCGGCGACTGGGTACCGCGCTCGGTCCACCGTCGCGCCCGCCAGGCGGCCGCCACCGTGCGCGAGATCGAACAGCGCACCGGCCGTGCCGCCATCGCCACCGAAGTGGCGAGTGCGATGGAAATGCCGCTGCCCGAGTACCTGCGCCTGATGGAAGATGCCGCGCGTGGCCAGGTGCTGAGCCTGGAATCGCACATCGACGACCATGGCGAACCCAACACCGCGCGTACCGGCGGCCCCTCGCCGCAGCAGCACCTGGAGCGCAGCGAGTTCCGCCAGCAACTGGTCAAGGCCATCGGCCACCTGCCCGAACGGGAGCAGCTGGTGCTGTCCATGTACTACGAGCAGGAGCTCAACCTGAAGGAGATCGGCGCCGTCCTCGGCGTCAGCGAGTCGCGCGTCTGCCAGATCCACGGCCAGGCCATGGTGCGGCTGCGCGGACGCCTGCAGGTGTTCGAGAAGGCCGACGCCGGCCTGGAAGACAACGACTGAAGAATCCCCACGGCCTGCCGATAAGGCTCCGGTAGGCCGCCGCGTGCAGCCCCTGCCTTGCCGTTGCCCCTGACCGGGCACGCTTTACTGGAGTTCGATGTGACCGCCAACAAGAACATGCGCATCCTCATCGTGGACGACTTTTCCACAATGCGCCGCATCATCAAGAATCTGCTCAATGACCTGGGCTATACCAATACCGCCGAGGCCGAAGACGGCAACAGCGCGTTGACCGCACTGTCCCAGGGCAGCTTCGAGTTCGTGGTCACCGACTGGAACATGCCCGGCATGACCGGCATCGAGCTGCTGAAGGCCATCCGCGCCGACGACCGCTACAAGACCCTGCCGGTGCTGATGGTTACCGCCGAGGCCAAGCGCGAGCAGATCATCGAGGCGGCGCAGAACGGCGTGAACGGCTACATCATCAAGCCGTTCACCGCGCAGACGCTGGAAGAGAAGCTGGGCAAGATCTTCGAACGCCTGGGAGCCGCCGCCTGATGAGCGCCGTGGCCGATATCGCCGGCGCACGCGCCGCGCTGGTGGAAAAACTGCAGCACGCGCTGGATGCCCTGGAACAGGGCGACGAAGCCGGCTGGCGTCGCGAACTGGATGCCATCGCCGCCTGGCGCACGCAGCCGATGATGCAGGGCCTGGGCCGCCTGGCGCGCGAGCTGGCGCAGACGCTGGGCGAACTGCCACCCACCGGACCGGGCGAGCTGGACGACGCCTGCGCGCGCCTGGACCATGTGGTGGAAATGACCGAACAGGCCAGCCACACCACGCTGGACCTGGCCGAACAGTGCCGTGGCTACGCCACCCAACTGAAGGGCACCGCGCTGTCGCCCGAGCAGGCGGCGCTGGTGGACAGCATCGGCAAGGGGCTGTCGGAGATGGCCCTGGCGCAGAGCTACCAGGACCTCACCGGCCAGATCATCCGTCGCGTCGCGGGCATCGTCCGTCGCGTGCACGAGGGCTTCGGCGCGCTGGGCCTGCCGCCGCCGGAGAAGAAGAACCCTTCAGATCTGGCCGGTCCGGCCGTTGCTGGTCTGGACCGCAACGCGTTTTCACAGAACGACGCAGACGACCTGCTCTCCGGACTGGGGCTGTAGGCACCCGCGAACGCGCAGCGGAACCGGAGACCTGCCATGCCCGACGCTTCCGCCCGCCGTTCCTGCCATCCCCTCGTCCTGCTGTTCGTGGGATCGCTGCTGGTCTGCGATGTCCTGGTCGGCCGCTTCCTGCGGCGTCGCCATGCGCACGCCCTGCACCTGCTCGACTCCTCCCGCTGATCACCCGTCCCGGTACCTGCCCCGCCCATGTCCGCCGTCACCCCTGAAATCGCCGCCGACTTCCTGATCGAAGCGCAGGAAATCCTCGACCGGCTGGGCGAGCAACTGGTCACGCTGGAACAGGACCCCTCCGACAGCGAGCAGCTGAACGCGGTATTCCGCGGCTTCCACACCCTGAAGGGCGGCGCCGGCTTCCTCGGCATCCAGCCGATGGTCAACCTGTGCCATGCGGCCGAAGAGACGCTGGGCCTGGTGCGCGCCGGCCAGGCGACGCTGGAACCGCAACACTTCGATGCCGCCCAGCAATCGCTGGACTGGCTGCAACAGATGCTGGACGCGATCGGTGCCGGCGAAGACCCGCCACACGCCCCGCAGATGCTGATCGACCAGTTCGATACCCGGGGGGATGCCGCACCCGCCGCGCCGAAACCCACCGCCGCGACAAGCGCCGCGCCCGCTGCGGCCGGCGCGGACCTGATCAGCGACGACGAGTTCGAGGCCTTGCTGGACCAGTTGCACGGTGATGGCGCACCCACCCGCGCCGCTGCGCCCGCACCCGTCGCGCGACCGGCACCTTCGCCCGCGAAACCGGCCGCGCCGAAGCCGGCCGCGAAAACCGGTGGCGAAACCGAACAGACCATCCGCGTGGACACCAAGCGGCTGGACGCCATCGTCAACCTGGTGGGCGAACTGGTGCTGTCGCGCAACCGCCTGAAGACATTGCGCGCGCGCATCCGCGACGAAGAACTGGACCGCGCCGTCAGCAGCCTCGACATCGCCACCGCGCGCCTGCAGACGGCGGTGATGCGTACGCGCATGCAGCCGGTGGGCAAGGTGTTCTCGCGCTTTCCCAAGGTCGCGCGCGACGTTGCCCGCCAGTTGCAGAAGGAAGTGGACCTGGAACTGGTCGGCGCCGAGACGGAGCTGGACCGCAACCTGGTGGAAGCGCTGGCCGATCCGCTGGTGCACCTGGTCCGCAACGCCATCGACCACGGTGTCGAAGTGCCCAGCCTGCGCGAAGCCTGCAGCAAGCCGCGTGCCGGCCACGTACGCCTGTCGGCGCAGCAGGAAGGCGACTTCGTCACCATCGAAATCCGCGACGACGGCGCCGGCATCGATCCCGAACGCCTGCGCGCCAAGGCGCTGGAAAAAGGCTTGATCGATCCCGAAGCCGCCGCGCGCCTGACCCACGACGAATGCCTGCAGCTGGTCTTCCTGCCCGGCTTCTCCACCAAGGCCGAGGTCACCGACATCTCAGGCCGCGGCGTGGGCATGGACGTGGTGCAATCGCGCATCCGCGAACTCAGCGGGCAGATCACCATCCATTCCGACATCGGGCGCGGCAGCCGTTTCGTCATCCGCGTACCGCTGACCCTGGCGATCCTGCCCACCCTGCTGGTGCAGGCCGGCGACCCCGTCTATGCGCTGCCGCTCGCGCGCGTGATGGAAGTGCTGCACGCACCGTCCGAAAGCCTGCGCTGGTTCGATGGCCAGGCCGTGCTGGACCGCCAGAGCCATACCCTGCCCCTGGTCGACCTGCGCCACTGGCTGCAGGTGGACCCGGTGATGACGCCCCTGCTCACCATCGTGGTGCTGCAGATGGGCGAACAACGCTTCGGCCTGATCGTCGACCAGGTGCGCGGCCGCGAAGAAGTCGTCATCAAGCCCCTGCCACGCGCCGTGCGCGGCCTGCCCGGCTACGCAGGCGCCACCCTGATCGGCGACGGCCGCATGGCCCTGATCCTCGACGTGGACGGCCTGCGCGCGACGGCGTGACGCATCGTGCTCCCTGTAGGAGCGACGCAAGTCGCGACCGCACGCCCTGCACAACATGACGCCTGGATGGCGGTGTGACCCGGTCGCAAATAACGTCGCTGCTGCAACCGCAAGGCGACAGCTCGCGATTCCAGATCACGCGCGGCATGACAACCCGGTGTCTGTGTGATCACGGTCGCGACTTACGTCGCTCCTACAGGACTCACGACTCAAGTCCACCTGAACCGGGCCGATAGATCTGCACATGGACATCTTCAGCCTCATCGGACTCATCCTGGCGCTGGTCGCCCTGGTAGGCGGCAGCATCCTCAAGGGCGCGGGCCTGTCCTCGCTGTGGTCGTCGGCGGCCTTCGTCATCGTGATCCTGGGCACCATCGCCGCGATCCTGGTGCATACGCCGCCGCCGGTATTCAAGCGCGCGCTGTCCATCGTGCGCTGGGTGATCCGGCCACCGGGCACCGATGGCGATGCGCTGATCGCCGAGATCGTCGACTGGAGCAACATCGCCCGCAAGCAGGGCCTGCTGGGGCTGGAGCCGCTGGTCAACCAGCAGGACGACCCGTTCCTGAAGAAGGGCCTGCAGATGCTGGTGGACGGCGTGGAGCCCGAATCGATCCGCCACATGATGGAGATCGACCTCAACGGCCAGGAACACCAGGATCTCGCGGCCGCCAAGGTCTTCGAGGCCATGGGCATCTACGCCCCCACCCTGGGCATCATCGGCGCCGTGTTCGGCCTGATCGCGGTGATGAAGAACCTTGCCGACCCCAGCAAGCTGGGCCATGGCATCGCCGCCGCGTTCACCGCGACGATCTACGGCATCGCCTCGGCCAACCTGTTCTTCCTGCCCATCGCCAGCAAGCTCAAGAGCGTGATCGGCGGGCGCAGCCGCGAACAGGAAATGATCATCGAAGGACTGATCGCGATCGCGCAGGGCGAGAACCCGCGCAACATCGAGGCCAAGTTGGCCGGCTTCCTGCACTGACCCCTGCGGAACGACGGCGATGGCGCGCAGGAAGAAACACGAGGAGCACGCGAACCACGAGGCCTGGGCGATCCCCTACGCCGACCTGATGACGCTGCTGCTCGCTTTCTTCGTGGTGATGTACGCCATCTCCACCATCAACGAGGGCAAGTACCGCGTGATGGCCGATGCGCTCACGGCGGCCTTCGGCGGTGCCCCGCGCACCATCAACCCGGTGCAGGTGGGCAACCATCAGTTGCAGGGTGCCGACTTCGACCGGCCCTCGCCGATCAAGTCCGGTGCCAAACAGGGCCCCTCCGCGCCCTCGCCTTCGCCCAACGTCACCCTGCTGGCGGCGATGGCCTCGCAGATGAACCTCTCGCTGGACGCCAAGGGCCTGCAGAGCGCACAGGGCGAGCTCAAGCGCATCGCCGATGACCTGGAGCGCGCGCTGGCGCCGCTGATCGACGAGAAGCTGGTGGTCATCAAGCGCTCCGAGTTGTGGCTGGAAGTGCAGATCAATAGCGACATCCTGTTCGCCACCGGCTCGGCGGCGCTGGATCCGCAGGCGCAGCAGACCGTCGGCAAGCTGGCGGAAGTGCTGGGCAACGTACCCAACTCGGTGCGCGTGGAAGGCTATACCGACGACCGCCCGATCCGCACCGCGCAGTTCCCGTCCAACTGGGAACTGTCTTCGGCCCGTGCGGCGAGCGTGGTGCACCTGTTCGTCCGCGACGGAATTCCGCCGGAGCGGCTGGCGATGATCGGCTACGGCGAGTTCCGGCCGATCGGCGACAACGCCACCCTCGAAGGCCGCAACGCCAACCGCCGCGTGCTGCTGATCATCCTGGCCAGCCCGGCCGGCCCGGCACCGAACTTGCATGCCCAGGAACAGGCCGTCGAAGCGCCGTCAGTGATCGCACTGCCGTCGCTGCCGACCCACGCCGCGTCGCCCATGCCCGGAGCGCCGCCGGCGCCCAAGGTCCATGAAGGAGTCCAGTGATGCGCGTGTGGGCAATCGCCAACCAGAAAGGCGGCGTCGGCAAGACCACCACCACCCTCGCCCTCGGGCGCGCCCTGGCCATGCGTGGCCGTCGCGTGCTGCTGGTCGACCTGGATCCGCATGCGTCGCTGACGCGCGCGTTCGGCGTGCCCGCCGAGCCGCAGCCTGCCGGCGTGCTGGACCTGTTCGACGAGCAGCCGCCGCTGCTCGCCAGCGTGGCGCGCGCCACCGAGATCGAGAACCTCGCCTTCGTTCCGGCACAGACACCGCTGGCCACGCTGGAGCGCCGCAGCGCCACCCAGCCCGGCCTGGGCCTGGCCCTGTCCAATGCGCTCGCGCGCGGCGGCCAGGCCTGGGACCACGTGCTGTTCGACTGCCCGCCCACGCTGGGCCTGCTGATGGTCAATGCGCTGGCTGCCGCCGACCACGTCATCATTCCGACCCAGACCGAACCGCTGGCGCTGCACGGCCTGAAAGGCATGTGCCGCACCGCCGACATGATCCAGCGCTCGCGCCATCGCGAACTGCCGGTCTCGATCCTGCCCACGCTTTACGACAAGCGCACCCGCACCGGTGCCGAGACGTTGAAGGCGATGCAGGACGAGTACGGCGGACGCGTCTGGAACGACGCCATCCCCAATGACACGCGCATCTGCAGCGTCGATGCACTGACCCGTTCCAGCCCCGCCGCGCAGTATCCCGGCCGCGGCCTGTCGGCGTACCGCCGCGCCCTGGACTGGCTGTTGCTGACGGAAGCACGCGCCACCGAGCAAGCCGCATGACCACGCCCGCCGTCCTCGACGACTACCTGCACGACCTGCTGGGCGACGTGGGCACGGCGACCGCTGCCGCCCCGTCCCTGACCGCGGTCGCCGCGGAAACAGCCGCCACCGGGACATCGCCCGATGCGGCCGACACACCGGCACCGCCCGCCGCGAACCTCAAAGCTCCCCCTGCGCTGGCGATCGCACCGGTACGTGCAGGCAGCGACGCCGACATTATCGGCGACGACGAATTCGAAGCGCTGCTGGACCAGTTGCACGGCAGCGGCGCGCCCACCGCCGTAACCAGTCCCCCCAGCGAACCCGTCGTCACCGCCCCGCCCGCGCCTGCGCTCGCCGTCGCACCTGCGCGCGCAGGCAGCGCCAGCGACATGATCAGCGACGACGAGTTCGAGGCCCTGCTGGACGACCTGCACGGAAGCGCGGCGCCCACCGCGCGGGTTTCCGAACCCGCGCCGGTCGCCGCGCCGGTCGCTGAACCCGCTGCACGCCCCGTGCAGGCGCCGCGCGCGCTGCCGCCGCTGCCGAGCAAGCCCTACCTGCAGGAGGCATTGCCCGATACCGGCGAGCGCCGCCGCGCGACCGAACGCAAGACCCGCTGGCTGCGGCTGCGCTGCGACCAGCAGCATTACGCGCTGGAACTGCTGAAGGTGCAGGAGGTCGTGCGCCCCGCCACCCTGCTGCCCCTGCGTGGTGCCGCGCCGCACATGCTGGGCGTGATGAACCTGCGCGGGCAGGTGGTGCCGGTCATCGACATGGGCCTGTACCTGGGCCGCAATGCGATCGACACCGATGCCGCCACGCGCATCGTGGTGCTCGAGGAACATGGCGAGACCCTCGGCCTGCGCGTCAGCGCGGTGGAGGACGTCGCCAACCTGACCGACAACCAGATCGAATCCCCGGACAACGCCCGCGTCGGCCGCATCGCCAACCCGCTGTTCCGCGGCGTGGCGCGCCTCAACGAACGTGCGGTGATCCTGCTGGACGCCTCGCAGCTGCTCACCTAGGCCATGGCGATGGCAGGTCGACGCGCATCACATATTCACACCGGACGCTCAAGAGTGGCCCGCGTGCGCCGATACCCCACTAGAGCCGCCCTTCCGGAGACACGATGAGCGCAGTGCCCCTGGGTGATGACCTCGGCATCGAGGCCGCCACCGACCTCAAGCAACACCTGGCCATGCATGTCGCACAGCCTGGCCCGCTGGTGCTGGACGCCGGCACGGTGCAGCGCGTGCACACCGCCAGCCTGCAGGTGCTGTGCAGCTTCGTGCGCCAGCGCGAGCAGGCCGGGCTGGCCACCGACTTCAGCGCGGTCAGCCAGAACTTCCGCGACGCGGCACGCCTGCTCGGCCTCGCGCCGCAGCTTGGCCTGGCGACCACCAACAACGAAAACAACATGCAACAAGTGGAGAACGCCGCATGAGCGCACGCATTCTGGTAGTGGACGATTCGGCCTCGATGCGACAGATGGTCGCTTTCGCCCTGACTTCGGCGGGTTATTCGGTGGATGAAGCCGAAGATGGCCAGGTCGCGCTGGGACGTGCGCAGGGGCAGAAGTTCAACGCGGTGGTCACCGACGTCAACATGCCCAACATGGACGGCATCTCGCTGATCCGCGCCCTGCGCGGCATCCCCGACTACAAGTTCACGCCCATGCTGATGCTGACCACCGAATCGGCCGCCGACAAGAAGGCCGAAGGCAAGGCCGCCGGTGCCACCGGCTGGCTGGTCAAGCCGTTCAATCCGGAACAGCTGGTCGCCACCGTCCAGAAAGTCCTGGGCTGAGCCCCGCACTTCCTCCCCACTTCGCATACCGCCACAGGGCTCCACCGCAATGAACATGGACATGCAGCGCTTCCACGCCACGTTCTTCGAGGAAAGCCGCGAAGGGCTGGAAGCCATGGAAGCCGGCCTGCTATCGCTGGAACAGGGCAGCCGCGACGGCGACCTGATCAATTCCATCTTCCGTGCGGCGCATTCCATCAAGGGCGGTTCGGCGACGTTCGGCTTCGACGCCATCGCCGGCATGACCCATGTACTGGAAACCCTGCTGGACGAACTGCGCGCCGGCCAGCGCGCCGTCAGCCCCCCGGCGGTCGACGCGATGCTGGCCTCGGTGGACGTGCTGCGTGCCCTGCTGGCCGAGGCCGAACACGGCACTCCGGCCGACCCCGCCGCCGTGCAGGCCATGAAGGACCGGCTCAACGCCGTCCTGTCCGGCCAGGATGCGCCTGCCGCCACGCCCGCCGCCGCCGCCAAGGCCGACGAAACGCCGGAAGGCTGGAAGATCGGCTTCACCCCCGCGCCGTCGCTGTTCATGAGCGGCAATGATCCGCTGCGCATCCTGCGCGAACTGGAACACCTCGGTCCGCTCGAGATCGCGTGCCGGATGGAACGCCTGCCGGGCTTCGAGCAGATCGATCCGCTGGAAGCCTATCTCGCGTGGGACCTGGGCCTGATCGGCAAGGTGCCGCGCAGCGCCGTCGACGACGTGTTCGCCTGGGTCGTGGATGACTGCGAACTCGACATCCAGCCGATGCAGCGCGATGCGGTGCCGGTGGATGCCGTGGCCGTGGCAGCGCAGCCGGTCGCCCCGGTTACCGCCAGCGGTGCGCAGGCACCGGCAGGCGCCGCGCCCGCCGCCAACGACACCGCAGAAACCTCCATCCGCGTCAGCGTCGACAAGATCGACGGTCTGATCAATCTCGTCGGCGAACTCGTCATCACCCAGGCCATGCTGAAGCAGGTCTCCGGCCTGCTCGACCAGGCCCAGTGCGAGCGCCTGTTCGCCGGTCTGGACCTGCTGGAGCGCAATACGCGCGACCTGCAGGAAGCCGTCATCGGCGTGCGCATGCTGCCGGTGGATGCCGTGTTCCGCCGCTTCCCGCGCCTGGTTCGCGACCTGTCCGCACGCCTCGGCAAGCAGGTGCGCCTGCGCACCATCGGCGAAGGCACCGAGCTGGACAAGGGCCTGATCGAACGCATCGCCGACCCGCTGGTGCACCTGGTCCGCAATTCCATCGACCATGGCCTCGAACTGCCCGATGCGCGCCGCGAGGCGGGCAAGGACGAAACCGGCACGATCACGCTGGCGGCGTCGCACCAGGGCGGCCATATCGTCATCGAAGTCAGCGACGACGGCCGCGGCCTGAATCGCGAGCGCATCCTGGCCAAGGCCGCCGAGCGCGGCCTGGCCGTGCCGGAGAATCCCAGCGATTCGCAGGTCTGGGACCTGATCTTCCAGCCGGGCTTCTCCACCGCCGAAGCCGTGACCGATCTCTCCGGTCGTGGCGTGGGCATGGACGTGGTCCGCCGCAACATCCAGGCACTGGGTGGCGAAGTGCAACTGGAAAGCGCGTCCGGCAGCGGCACGCGCGTGGTCATCCGGCTGCCGCTGACCCTGGCCATCCTGGACGGCATGGGCGTGTCGGTCGGCGAGGAAACCCTGATCCTGCCGCTCGGCTACGTGCTCGAGGCCCTGCAGCCGCAGGCCGAGGACGTGCGTACGGTGGCCGGCGACGGCCGCGTGCTGCGCGTGCGCGGCGAATACCTGCCCATCGTGTCGTTGAACGACTACTACCGCTACGGCCAGAGCGAGGCGGAAGATCCGCTGGTGGTCGTGGTGGAAGCCGACGGCCAGAAGCTGGCGCTGGAAGTGGACGAGCTGATCGGCCAGCAGCAGGTCGTGGTCAAGAACATCGAAAACAACTACCGCCGCATCGACGGCATTTCCGGCGCCACCATCCTCGGTGACGGCCGCGTGGCCCTGATCGTCGATGTCGGCGGACTGGTACGCGCACGCAAGACGCTGCAGGCGGCCTGACGCCGCCGCTCCACCTTTTCACGAATGCGCCGTCACCGGACGCGACCGTAGACTGGTCGCGGCAGGCGGGCGCTTGCCCACACCCAGCAGGTAAATCCATGAAGTACGTGTCGACCCTCGCCCTGGCCCTGATGGCCATCCATGCCAGCGCCCGTGCCGAAGACGCCGGCACCCACGCCACCGCCTGGCCGCCGAAGATCACCTTCGCCAACGGCACCGAGCTGAGCCTGGGCGGCAACCTGCAGTACGACGCCAACCACTTCTCGGGCACCGGCTACAACGGCGCGGCGCTGGAAGATGACGACGCCTGGCGCCGGCAGGAGATCGGCGTGACGCTCAAGCGCAAGGGCGTGTACGACTTCGGCGCGACCTTCGATTTCGAAGCCAAGACCTGGAACGACGTCGCCCTGCGCGTCGAAACCAAGGCGCTGTTCGGGCACGATGCAGGCAAGCTGCGCGTCGGCCAGATGAAGCTGCCGCTGGGATTCGAAGGCAATACCGCCACGCGCAGCGCAGCCTTCGTGGAAGCCTCGCTGCCCACGCAGGCGTTCTACCAGGGGCGCCGCACCGGCATCGACTGGGCGTTCGAACGTGAGGCCTACATCGTCAACGCCGGCTACTTCTTCGAATCCGACCTGCAGGGCAACAACAAGGGCGACACCGCCGCCGCGCGCGTGGCATGGACCCCCCTTAAGCAGGCCGGCAAAGTGCTGCACCTGGGCGTCTCGGCCGCGCAGGAGCGGCCGGACAGCGAAGTCAACGGACTGGGCGTGACCGTCTACCCGAGCGCGCGCTGGCGCGCCAAGCCGGAAGCCGCACTGACGGCGGTACGACTGGTGGACTCGGGCACGCTGACGCGCGTGGACCGCATCGACCGCAACGGCCTGGAAGCCCTGTGGATCCATGGCGCGTGGTCGCTGCAGGGCGAATACCTGCGCCAGAAGACCACGCGCGAGCTCGGCCTGCCTTCGTATTCGGCGGATGGCGCCTACGTGTTCGGCAGCTGGATGGTGACCGGCGAGTCGCGCGCCTACAGCGCCGGCAACGTCGGCAATCCGAAGCCGAAGGGCAAGTACGGTGCGCTTGAACTGCTTGCACGCTACAGCCGCATCGACCTGGACAGCGACGGCATTGCCGGCGGCCGCGAAGACAACTGGACGCTCGGTGCCACGTGGTACCTCGCGCAGAACTTCAAGTTCCAGGCCAACTACGTGAAGGTGGATGCCGAGCGCGGCGCGTTCTCCGCCAGCCCCGACGTGTTCGAACTGCGCGCACAGATGCATTTCTGATCGCGCACTACGCCGGACGCGTCGCGCGCGTCACAGTTCGCGCGCGACGCAGGCCGGCAATCAGGTAAACACGATTACTTTCCCGCCGAACGGTCATAAAGAAGCCACCAGGGCCGCCGTTACCTCCTCTGCAGACGATGCAACGCCGGCAAGGCCGGATCGGGACGGGGAACCCCTCATCGATACCGCGACGTCCACATACCCGTGGGCGCTGGCTGGCTGCACGCCTTCCATGCTCAACCGGAGATGCATCACATGAAATGGTTCCAGAACCTGTCCATCGGCCGGAAGCTGGCCGTCGCTTTCGCCCTCACCGCCCTGATGACCGTCATCCTGGGCGTGTTCTCGCTGCTGCGCCTCGGCGCGTTGAACGACAAGCTGCAGGCCGTCAGCGGCGTCGACATGCCGTCCGTCCAGTACATGGGCGAAGTACGTTCGCAGCTGGGCGAATTCCGGACCTTCGAGATCGCCCAGCTGACCCGCCTGGACGAACCCGACGCGATCATCGACTACAACAAGCGCATGGCCGCCAGCAAGAAGATCGTCGAAGAGCAGCAGGCGCTGTTCGAGGCGCTGCCGACCGATGACAAAGAGAAGCAGCTGTACACGGACGTCACCACGAAGCTGACCGCCTATTTCGACGCGCGCAAGGAAATCGATGCCGCGCTTGAAGCAGGTGACTACGTGCTTGCGCAGTCCGTCTCGGACGAAAAGTCGCGTCCGCGCCGCCGCGACCTGTTCGCTGCGCTGAAGACGCTCAACGAGCACAGCGTCGACGTACTGAACGAAGAGATCGCCAATGCCGACGCCGGCTACCGCGCCAGTGCGCGCGCCATCGTCGCCGGCATGATCGGCCTGACGCTGCTGGCGATCGGCCTGGGCTGGGTCATCGCGCGTGCCATCGTCAAACCGGTCGACGAAGCCGTGCGCGTCGCCAACGACGTGTCCGCCGGCAAGCTCGACGGCCGCATCGACACGTCGCGCAAGGATGAGGTCGGCCAGTTGCTGTCCGCCATGCAGCGCATGCAGATGCAGGTGGTATCTGTGATCGGCGCGCAGGGCGAGATGGCGCGCCGCCACGACGAAGGCCAGATCAGCTACCGCATCGACGACGGCGATTTCCCCGGCGAATACGGCCGCATGGTGCGCGACACCAATGCGCTGGTGGCACAGCATATCGGCGTGAAGATGCGCGCCGTGGACGTGATGCGCCGCTACGCCGTGGGCGACCTGTCGGTGGACATGGACCGCCTGCCGGGCGAGAAGGTGGTCATCACCGAAGCGATGGACATGTGCAAGGCCAATCTGTCCGCGATCAACGGCGAGATCAAGCGTCTGGCCAGTGCCGCCGCGGCCGGCGATTTCACCCACCGCGGCGACGCCGAGAAGTACCAGTACGACTTCCGCGACATGGTGGAAGGCCTGAACCGCCTGATGGAGACCACGGACGGCAATCTGGCGGACGTATCCGAGCTGTTGCAGGCCATCGCACGCGGCGACCTGACCGCCCGCATGGAAGGCGACTTCCACGGCGTCTTCGCCACCATGCGCGATGATGCCAACGCCACCGTCGCCCAGCTGACCGAGATCGTCGGCGGCATCCAGATGGCGGCCACCAGCATCAACACCGCTGCCGGTGAGATCGCCTCCGGCAACAATGACCTGTCGCGCCGCACCGAACAGCAGGCCGCCAACCTGGAAGAGACCGCCGCTTCGATGGAGGAACTGACCTCCACCGTGCGCCAGAACGCCGAGTCCGCCCGCCAGGCCAACCAGTTGGCCATCGGTGCAGCCGGCGTGGCTTCACTCGGTGGCGATGTCGTCGGCCAGGTGGTCACCACGATGCGCGACATCGAGCAGTCCTCCAAGAAGATCGCCGAGATCATTTCGGTCATCGACGGCATCGCCTTCCAGACCAACATCCTTGCGCTCAATGCCGCCGTTGAAGCGGCACGCGCGGGCGAACAGGGTCGCGGCTTCGCGGTGGTCGCTTCCGAAGTGCGCACCCTCGCCCAACGTTCGGCCAATGCCGCCAAGGAGATCAAGGGTCTGATCGAGAACTCGGTGGATCGCGTGGCCGACGGCTCGGCGCTGGTGAACCAGGCCGGCACGACGATGGGCGAGATCGTCGCCAGCGTGCAGCGCGTGACCGACATCATGGCCGAGATCTCCGCGGCCTCGCAGGAACAGTCGGCCGGCATCGAGCAGGTCAACCAGACCATCACCCAGATGGACGAGACCACCCAGCAGAACGCTGCACTGGTCGAAGAAGCCACCGCTGCCGCGCGTTCCATGGAAGAACAGGCCGGTGCGCTGACCCAGAGCGTGTCGGTGTTCAAGCTGCATGCCACCGTCAGTGCCCCGGTCCGCCAGGCCATCGCGGCGGCCGCAGCACCGCGGCCGGCAGCGCCACCGAAGGCCGTGGCCCGCAAGCCGGTCGCCCGCAAGCCCGAGCCGGCACTCGCCGACGGGGACTGGCAGGAGTTCTGATCGCGGATCGGAACACGCGACTGAAGCACCCCGCACGGCCCGGACTTTCCGGGCCGTGCCTGTCTGGGCTGCCCCGTTCGCACAGGTATCCGCATTTACCGTTCGTCGGGGAAATCCCCACAGGGGCTCAATGACCGAACTGTGACGCCGATATCGGATCAGCTACCACCACAACCCGCCCTGCCCCCATGAATCGACTGAAGCGCCTTTCTCTCGGCAGCAAGCTCGCCCTCCAGGTCACCGTCGCCGTGGCCGTCGTCCTCACCCTCCTCGCCGCCGTCGTGCAGCGGCAATCCAGCCGCGCCATCGAGGCGCGTGCCCTGGCCGATCTCGACGTCGCCGCGCAGGTGATGCTGGAGTCCATCGCCCTCTACGACAGCACCCTGACCGACGCCACGCAGCGGATGGCCAGGAGTTTCCGCGCAGCTCTGCCTTCCGGTGATGTGTCGATCGATGCCGGGCGCACCACGCTGATCGGCGACTTCGAGGTTCCCGAGCTGCGTTTCGGTACGCAGGCGATCAACCTGGACTTCACCACCGTCGACCGCTTCACCGAAGCCACCGACGTGGTCGCGACCCTCTTCGTGCGCCAGGGCGACGATTTCATCCGTGCCACCACGTCGCTGCGCAACACCGAGGACGAGCGCGTCATCGGCACCGCGCTGGACCACAAGCACCCGGCATACGCGCTGATCCTCCAGGACAAGCCCTACACCGGCCGCGCGCGCCTCTTCGGCCGCGACTACATGACCCATTACGAGCCGCTGCAGGATGCGGAAGGCAACACCATCGGCATCCTGTTCGTCGGCCAGAACTACGGCGATGGCCTCGCGGCGCTGAAGGACAAGCTGCGCAACACGGCACTGGGCGAAGCGGGCTATTTCTTCGTGGTGGATATCGCCGAAGGCGAGCACCACGGCACGCTGGCCGCGCATCCCGCCAGCCAGGACGCGCTGTATTCCTCGGTGGTGGACGCCGACTCCGTGCCGGAGATGAAGGCGCTGCTGGCGCAGGACCATGGTCACACCGTGCTCGGCATCGCACCCAAGACAGGCGAAAAGGCCGTACCCGCGCTGGTCGCGGTGAAACAGTTCACCCCCTGGAAGTGGGCGCTGGTGGCCGTGGAGCCCCGCTCCACCGTGCTGGCCTCCAGCCATGCATTGACGGTCATCATCCTGCTGCTGTCGCTGCTGGCGCTGGCGGTCATCGCGACGCTGACCTGGCTCGGCGTGCGCCGCGTGGTCTCGCGTCCGCTGCGTGGCGCCGTCGCCATCGCCGAGGAGGTGGCCGCGGGCAAGCTGGACACTCGCATCGACACCTCACGCCACGACGAGGTCGGCCAACTGCTGTCGGCCATGCGCCATGTGCAGACCCAGGTCGTGTCGGTGATCGAGGCACAGACCGAGATGACGCGCCGCCACGACGACGGCCAGATCAGCCACCGCATCGACGACAGCGCGTTCCCGGGTGAGTACGGCCGCATGGTGCGCGACACCAATGCGCTGGTGGCCTCGCACATCGCGGTGAAGATGCGGCTCGTCGAGGTGATGCAGCGCTACGCCATCGGTGACCTGTCGATGGACATGGACCGTTTGCCCGGTGAAAAGGCGGTGCTGACGCAGACGATGGATGCCACCAAGGCCAGCCTGTCGGCCATCAATGGCGAGATCAAGCGACTGGCGCTGGCCGCCGCCTCGGGCGACTTCAGCCAGCGCGGCGATGTGGGCAAGTACCAGCACGATTTCCGCGAGATGATCGGGGGACTCAACCAGTTGATGGAGACCACCGACGGCAACCTCGCCGAGGTCTCCGAACTGCTGCAGGCCATCGCACGCGGCGACCTGACCGCACGGATGGAAGGCGACTTCCATGGCGTGTTCGCCACCATGCGCGACGATGCCAACGCCACCGTTGGCCAGCTGACCGAGATCGTCGGCGGCATCCAGATGGCGGCCACCAGCATCGACACCGCGGCCGGTGAGATCGCCTCCGGCAACAACGACCTGTCGCGCCGCACCGAACAGCAGGCCGCCAACCTGGAAGAAACCGCCGCCTCCATGGAGGAACTGACCTCCACCGTGCGCCAGAACGCCGAATCGGCCCGCCAGGCCAACCAGTTGGCGATTGGTGCGGCGTCTGTCGCTTCGCAGGGTGGCGAGGTGGTCGGTCGCGTGGTCACCACGATGACCGACATCGAACAGTCGTCGAAGAAGATCGCCGAGATCATCTCGGTCATCGACGGCATCGCCTTCCAGACCAACATCCTGGCCTTGAACGCGGCCGTGGAAGCCGCCCGTGCCGGTGAGCAGGGCCGCGGCTTCGCGGTGGTCGCTTCGGAAGTGCGGACCTTGGCCCAGCGCAGCGCCAATGCGGCCAAGGAGATCAAGGGCTTGATCGAAACGTCGGTGGACAAGGTCGCCGAGGGCTCGGCGCTGGTGCACCAGGCCGGCACGACGATGGGTGAGATCGTGGCCTCGGTGCAGCGCGTGACCGACATCATGGCCGAGATCTCCGCGGCCTCGCAGGAACAGTCGGCAGGCATCGAGCAGGTCAACCAGACCATCACCCAGATGGACGAGACCACCCAGCAGAACGCCGCACTAGTGGAGGAAGCCACCGCTGCCGCGCGTTCGATGGAAGAACAGGCCGGTGCGCTGACCCAGAGCGTGTCGGTGTTCAAGCTGCAGGCCACCTCCCGTGCCCCGGTGCGCCAGGCCCCTGTGGCCGCCGCGGCATCGCGGCCGGTGGCGACACCGAAGGTCGCAGTCCGCAGGCAGCCCGCACGCAAACCGGAACCCGTGCTTGTCGAGGGAGATGGCGAGGGTTGGCAGGAGTTCTGAGTGGCTCGTATGAAACCGCCCGCAACAAGCACATAGCCAAGAAATTCCGGGCCCTGTACTTTCATGCGAAGCAAGGAAACCCGTGAAGATTCACTCTGTAGGATGGGTTGAGCCGTAGGCGATACCCATCGAGCATGTGGCGCCTTCATCACGATGATGGGTATCGCTTCGCTCAACCCATCCTACGCGCTAATCGCACACCAGCTCCCTTACATAACCCACCAATGGCGATCGGGAGCAAATGCGGCCGAGGCGAAGCTCAACGCGTGTAGCGTCAGGGCCAGTTAATTCGCCACCCACGATCTCCTGACGCTTATAGCCAAATGAGTGCGCCGCCGCTCGTGCTACTTGCGGCTTATGCGATGCTGACAACTCCTCTAGCATGTCAAGACTCTCATCGTCGTTAGCGTTCCGCAGCGAGTTCGCCGCTGCGGCAGCAATTTCCGGATCATCCGAACGGGCCGAAGCTCGAATCTGAGCTAGATACTCTGCGCCCCGCGGAGAATCTGCCCTAAGTAGTTCGCCAGCCAACGTTGTCCGATCCAGCTCCGTCAATTGATTGCCGTCCCACTTCTTACGATAGTCGACCGAAGCGCTTGTGGGAGACTTGGCAAACTCATCCGCGATGACAACAGGATCCAGACTTCTATTTGACTCAGGACTGCAACCGAGCATAAGGGCGGAAACAACCAACAAAACAAATTTCTCTGCACACTTTTCCATCAGTAAGATCCCACCTTAGACATCTGATCATCCCGCCAATAGCTGTTGAAATACTTAATAAGTTCAACATCCTCACCGTCCACCGAGCTTCCTGAGAGATGGCGCGATGTTTTCACTCCACAGTCATCAATGCACACTTCGAAACGATGTTGCCGCCAACGCTGAACACGCTCAAGACGCATACGATCACGCCATATCCAGCCGCAGTAAATGTTAGTTGGCATTGGAAGACCAAAAGGAAACTTGCGCCTAGACATTTCAATTGGATCTGGAACGTAATCTATTGGTCCGGGGCTCCATGGATAGCCCGGCGTCGTCGTGCATATAGGGAATATCCTCTTGGAGTCACCCACCATTCGACTACGCTCGTACGCTGAACCCAACCATTCTTGCTTCGAAACAATGCGACAAGCAGCCAGCCCATAGGGATCATAGAAGGATAGTGGAGCCCCGTAGACATAGTTGAAAGTTGATACACCGCCACTGAGCCCTATCGGATCACTTTGCGAGTAACGCCCCATACTAGCGTCATAGTCGCGGCGATAATTGTAGTTGAGACCTGAGGCCGCATCGAACCGCTGCCCCGGAAACCGCATGTTCAACACCAACGGAACCCCATCTCCATCGCCGTCCTGTTCCGGCGGTGTATTGCCAAAGACTTCGCTCTTCGAGTCCCACGTCCAGACAGCGACGTTACGCGCCGGATCAACGACCGTGCGCGGCGTCCCCAGATGATCGGGCTGGATGTAGTACAGCTGCCCATCATCCAGGACGCCTACCGGCATGTCGTCCATCCAGACAGTCTGCTGCGACACCGCGCCAGAAGTTCCATAGTCACCAAGCCACCGCCCTGAGTCATCGTAGAGCGTGTAGGCGCTTACTGCTCCAAGGTGCTTTCGGACCTGCTCCCCTCGCCCGTTGTACGCATACTCCATGGCCACCACGCCACCGTTGCGCACCCGACTCATCCGGCCCGCATCGTTGTACTCGAACTCGCGTGCCGCACCGATGGACAGCGTGTTGCCGACGGCGTCGTAGGCGCGATTCTCGCCTGCCACCGAATCCAACCGATGACTGTTGGCCGGATACGCATAGGCCTTCGTACCGAACGCGTCCGTGTAGCTGATCCGGTTACCCGTCTTGTCGTACTCGTACTTGTCCAGGACTGCCTGGGCCGGGCCATCGAGCGCCTCCGTCAGGCGACCCAACGCGTCATAGCGGTACTCCATCGGTGGTGAGCTGCCGCTATCGATGTCGACCAGATTGCCGACCACGTCATAGCCATAGGTCAGATCCAGACCGCCCGTTCCTCCCTGGATCGATGTTGGACGGTAGTCTAGGTCAACGTCGCGCTGCATGACACGACCGTTGCCGTACACCCAGCCTGCGATGGGGCCGAAGGGGTGGTACGTAGCCTGGTGCAGCAGGATTTCCCGCGCCAGTCCCGGCCGGGTGACGCCTACACTGGTGATCTGGCCTTGCGCGTTGCGGACATAGTCCGCCACCGTGCCGTCCGGATAGGTCATCGCCTGCAGTTGTCCACTCTTGGTGTAGGCGTACTGCAGCGTCAGCGCCACGCCATCCGTGGTCTGCACCTTGCGGACCAGTTGGCCGAAGCGGTCGTGGCAATACTGGGTTGAGCCACTGCCGTCCACCATCAGCGTCAGCCGCCCCACCGAGAACGTCTCGCCTGCCTGGCAGGCCGGCTGGGTGACATCGTAGGTGTAGGCGACATTGAGGCTGGCGGTGGGATAGCCGACCTGCGTCAGCCGGTTCAGCGCGTCGTACTGGTAGGTCGTCGTGATGCCGCGGGCTTCGGTCTGGCTGGCGCGGTTTCCGGCACTGTCGTAGGTGTAGGTGGTGATGCCCGTGTCCGGGCTGCTCAACTGCACCAGATCGCCAAAGCCGTTGTAGCTGTAGGTGGTGTCCAACCCCTTTGGGTCGGTGACTTTGGTCAGGTTGTCGTTGGCGTCGTACTCGAACTTGGTTTCGGCTTCGATCCCGCCCACATCCTGCAACGTGCGCTTGAGCCGGTTCAGGGGATCGTAGTCGTTGCTGGTCACATGCCCCAGCGCGTCGGTCACGGTCTTGGCGTTTCCGCCTGCATCGTAGGTGAAGTCAGTCGGGCTCGACTGCGCGTCGGCCTGCGTGGCCAGCTGCCCCAGCGTGTTGTAGACCCGCGACAGTGTTCGCTTGAGCACACCGCCCGCGCCCTTGGTGCTCTCACCGATTCGATTGCCCGCGCCATCCAGCGTGTACTCGATGCGATTACCTGCACTGTCGGCGACCGCCGTCAGGCGCTTGGCATCGTCGTATTCGTACGTCGTGTAGACGCCATCAGGATCGGTGATCTTCTTCACCAGCCCGGTGGGCCAGTACTCGTACGAGGTGATGCGGTCATCCGCACTCGTCGCGCCCTTGACCGTCATCGTGGCCACCCAGCCGCGCGGGTAGTAGAGCGTCTCGGTCACCACGCCGTTCGTGTCCTTGACCGCTAGCGGACGCCCGGCTGCGTCGTATGCCAGCACTTCGGTGACTCGGCCGAGGGCATCGGTGACCTTCCATAGATCACCCGGGCGATAGCCGCAACCGGACAGCGTGCCGCCACAGGCCCCACCTGCGGTGCCGTAGTAGGCGTATGCGTTCGTGTCGGACACGTCCGTGCGTGGACCATCGATCGACTTCAGCAGGCCGACACACGGGCACACCCCAACATCCACGTCAGCCTGCTCGCAGTAGGCACGCGTGGTGGTGCGCGCGGCCAGCGTAGACGGGTCGGCGGAGGTCGTGGTTAGCAGTTGTCCGCTGGCGCTATAAGTCAGGTCCCTCTGGGCCACCACCTGACCAGCGGCATTCAGCGTTCGCTGCTGCGTTGGAACATTGAGCGTCGCGTGCCAGCCGACTTCTCTCGTCTGCTTTTCCGGCGCCCCAAAGGCGGAGATCGTCGAGGTCAGCCGGCCATTGGTGTAGGCGTAGCGAGACTGCGTCCCGCGCCGGTCTATCTGTGTGAGCGCGCGGCCATAACTGTCGTAGGTTCCTGATTGCGTTCCGCTGGTGTCAGCTATCGACAATGGGCTGCGATGGTTGCCGGCGGTGTAGGTGTACGTTCGAACCTCACCGCCATCCGTGGTCACTTGCGCCTGATTCGCTGCGGTGTAGTGGATGCGCGTTGTCTCGACTGGCTGACCGTCTGCCGAGAACAGGGTGCTGAGCACCACGCGGCCATATATGTCGTAGCCAAAGCTTCCGTAACGCCTGCCATCTTCACTGGTAATTCCCGTCAACAAGCCCTGATCGCCATTGGTGGCCAGACTCGTCTCGCCGTAGTGATACCGCTTGATCTGACCGTCACCGTAATCGACAGAAGTCAAGTTCTGTTTGTCGTCATAACCGTAAGCAATGACCTTGCCGTCCGGCAGCGTGACGCTGGTCAGAAAGCCAGACTGGTTGTGGTTAAGAATTAGCTCTCGACCGGAACTGTCGATGAGGCGTTCGACCCGATTGCTGGTGTTGGCTACAAATGTCAGGTCGCGCGATGGATCTCGGCTATTGCGGATACGGGTCCGGACGCCCGCAGCCGTGAAACTGCTTTCATCGCCATTGGCTTCGGTCATCCGCCATGAATTGTCCGCGAGCTTCTCCAAGAGCGCGTCGCCCAGCGTTGGCGCAATGAACCGAGTACTGGTGACATATTGCAGTGGCGCCCGGTAGCCGCTACCCAAATAGAGCCCTGTGCTGTTCGCCCCAGGGGCAACCAGCTTCATGGAGAAAGAATGCGACCACCCTATGCCGAGTCGCGAGGAGTCAGGCCGGAATTCGCGTAGCGAATGATAGTGACGCGTGAAAGGGCGCCCTGCAAAGATGAAGTCGACTTCGGCCCGCGACTTGTCTCCCGATGATGGATGACAAGGGTTTCCATTTACTGGACACGACTGAAATTGCCTAACCTTTCTGATCTCTATGTGAGGTCTTATCGTGCTTCTGCAGAGTCGCGGGTAAACGGATCGATCTTCCGTACTAAACGAGTTAGTTCCTGGAGGACAAGTAAAGGGTTGCAGCCTGTAAATGCTAGTACTTCTATCCGTCGTACCGGGATAGCTCAAGTTGGTCTGCTTGAAATTTATCTGCTTGTTACCGACAGTATTCCAATACATCCAGCCTGTTCGGGATGCCCCACCACCAACCGAATCGTAAGGGACTGCATAGTCGCCCACCACTTCAAATGAATGATATGTGCAACGGTTCCAGCCGCAGCTTGTTCTTGCGGTCCATTCCGCAATGAATCCAGCGATCATCTCCTGCTCGGAGTAACAGTAGTAGCCTCCCCAAGCATTTTTTCGATTGTCCGTGGCTATCGAACCTGGACAATGACCGTTCTCCCCTACTACGGATTCGACAGTCCCGAAAAGAGGAACGCCAATGGACTCCACAGGCTGATCCGGGACTCGAAAGAACTTGTACATATTTGTCGAAGAGACCTGATCCTCATTTGAGAGAGTGAGCAGATGTCCAACATCGGGCGTGGCCGCACGGAGCGCTGCTTCGGCTTCCGCCCAGGATGCCCTGCATGCGCCGCCAGCACTCGGGCAGTAGACTGCCTCCGGCGCAATCCCTCCCGTGGGGTCGTCAATCACAACCGCCTGTGCACGAACGTCAGCCACTACGGCCAGCATCGCGATCGCCGCGATGATCGAAAACCCTCTGAACATCCCTATCCCCTCTTCAGCTGCCTTGCAAAAGGTGCGGCGGATGGCCGCCTCGTGAACAAGCCAGAACGCTACACGGTCCCCGCATAACCGGGAAGACGGCAAGTCGGGTAAGTACATTTACGTCCCGCCGGCCCTCTCACAATCAGCATCCGTCTTGATCCATAGCCTCACCCACCCGAGGTCCCGGTCCGGCACTCTCCACACAGCCTGCGGCACCCTAAAGATGCTGCAACGCCCGCCGATACAGCCTGTGACGCCCTCCCTGCCCAGATGCTTTCCGACGCCCGCATGACCGAGCCCAGCGACGCCCCTCTGGCCGATCCCGTCAGGTACGACGAAGAAGAAAAGTACCTGGTGCATGGCGAATACGAGATCCGGCAGATCCTGCAGTCGCTGATCGCCAGGCGCGCGCTCGTCAGTGGCTGCGCAATGCCGCGCAACCACACCTTTCCCACCTCCATCATCGAAGTACTGGAGGACGAAGACGGCGTCCTGATCGATGGCAGCGCATCGGAGACCATCAATCGCAGCATCGAGGAAGCAAGCCACGTCACCTGCGTCTCCCGGCTCGACCGTATCCACGTGCAGTTCAAGCTCCATGACCTGCAGCGCGTGCAGAAGGAGGGCCAGGTCGCCTTCCTCGCGCCGCTGCCGGACAGCATCCTGCGCCTGCAGCGTCGCGAGTTCTACCGCCTGCAGGTGCCGGTGACGCAGCCCATGGAGTGCGCCGTCGCCGAGCGTCACCCGGACGGCGAGACCACCTACCGCAACTATCGCGTGCTGGACATCAGCGGCGGCGGCATCGCGCTGGCCGTGCAGGCCGAAGAGCCGACGCTCCGCCCCTACAAGGAATTCCCCGGCAGCCTCCTGCACCTGCCCGACAGCGGCCCGCTGTGCATCCGCCTGATGGTCAAGAGCCTGCATCGCCAGCTCAACCAGAACGGCTCCGAAAGCTGGCGTGCCGGCTGCCAGTTCACCGATCTGCCGCGCGGGGGCGATGCGCTGATCCAGCGCTACATCTTCCGCCTCGAACGCCAGCGCAGCGCCCGCGAACGCGGCGCTGCGTGATCTGCGTCCGCCTTCCGGACGCCTTTCGTCGGTTCTGGCCGACACCCGCTCAACCTCCCCGCGCACGCGCCGATACCTCCCTGTAACGGTCCTGCATACCGGCGTCACGGCCATCCAAGGTCGTGCTTGCACTCGCAGGCATCGCCAAGCCGTACCGTCCAGTCCGCAAGAGGCCAGCATGTCATCCACTCCTTCCCGATCCTCCTCCCGCAGCATCGCCACACGCGTGATGTACGGCACCGCCTTGGTGGCCCTGCTCGCCTTCGGCGTTGCCGCCGCGGCCAGCTACTTGCGCAGCAGCCAGTCCCTGCTGGCCAGTGCGCGGACCACGATGGAAGGGCTGGCGAACCAGGAGGCACAGCGCATCTCGGGCGAACTCACCCGCGCCTTCGACGGCAACGATGCGCTCGCGCATGCATTGCTTGCCCAGCGCGGGGACGACGGCATCAGCCGCAGTGCCGCCAGCGCCATCTTCAAGCGCCAGCTGGAAGCGCACCCGGAATGGGTCGGCGTCGGCACGCTGTGGGAACCCGATGCCTTCGACGGTAAGGATGCGGACCACATCGGCGCCGAAGGCCACGACGACACCGGCCGCTTCATGAGCTACTGGGCATGGAGCAACGGCGCCCCGCTGCTGGAAGCCCTGCGCGACTACGAAGTCCCCGGTGCCGGCGACTGGTACCGTCGTCCGCGCGAACTCAAGCGTCCGGTGGTCGCCGAGCCGTACGTCTACAAGATCGCCGGCAAGGACGTGCTGATGACCACGCTGTCCACGCCGATCCTCCAGGATGGCGACTACCTCGGCGTGATGACCGTGGACTTCGCGCTGCAATCGCTGCAGGAGCGCATCGCGAAGCTCACGCCGATGGATGCCGGCTTCGTGCGCCTGCTCACGCCGGCCGGCGTGGTCATCGCGGACAAGGATGCCGCCTCGGTCGGCAAGCCATATGCAGGTGCCCACGCTGCCGACGTCATCAAGCAGGTGGCCGCCGGCAAGCCGGTGTTCCGCGAGGCGACCGATGCCGCGGGTGAAACGGTGATGGAAGCCTACGTGCCGCTGCAGATCGGCGCCGCGCAAGAGCGCTTCGCACTGGGCGTGGTGGTGCCGCGTGCGGTGCTGATGCGCGAAGCGCGTGCCGTGCTGTGGACGGTGGTCGCAGTGGGCGCGCTGGGTGCTGTATTGCTGTGCGGCGCCGTGTTCTGGCTGCTGCGTCGCCAGGTCGGTGTGCCGCTGGCCGGCGCCGTGCGCGTGGCCGACGATATCGCAAGCGGCAAGCTGGACAGCCAGATCGATGTCGGTCGCGACGACGAGATCGGCACCCTGATGAAGGCCATGCGCAGCATGCAGGGCAACCTGCGCGAGCGCATCGAGCGCGACGCCGTGGTGGCGAAGGAGAGCCTGCGCATCCGTACCGCACTGGAGGATGTGACCACCAACGTCATGATCGCCGACGCCGACCGCACCATCGTCTATGCCAACCGGCCATTGATGAAGATGCTGGGCGACGTGGAACAGGATCTTCGCCGCGACCTGCCCGCCTTCGATGTGCGTACGGTCATCGGCAGCAGCATCGACATCTTCCACAAGAAGCCCGAGCACCAGTCGCGCATGCTGGCCCAGCTGCAGGGCACGCATCGCGCGCAGATCAGCGTGGGCGGCCGCATCATGCAGCTGATCATCAACCCCGTGACCGACGGCGAAGGCCAGCGCATCGGCTACGTGGTCGAGTGGGCCGACCGTACTGCCGAAGTGATGGTGGAACAGGAAGTGACGCGCATCGTGCAGGCGGCGGCACAGGGCGACCTGAGCGGGCGCATCTCCGAGTCGGGCAAGCAGGGCTTCCTGCTGGCGCTGTCGCAACAGTTGAACGGCCTGCTGGTCGCCATCGCGGGCAGCGTGGACTCGGTCTCCGGCGTGCTGCAGTCGCTGTCCAAGGGCGACCTGACCGCGCGGATGGAAGGCGACTTCCACGGCGTGTTCGCCAGCATGCGCGACGATGCCAATGCCACCGTCGCCCAGCTGACCGACATCGTCGGCCGCATCCAGGACGCGTCCACCAGCATCAACACCGCTGCCGGCGAAATCGCGTCCGGCAACAGCGACCTCTCGCGCCGTACCGAGCAGCAGGCCGCCAACCTGGAAGAGACCGCCGCCTCGATGGAGGAACTGACCTCCACCGTGCGCCAGAATGCCGAGTCGGCCCGCCAGGCCAACCAGTTGGCCATCGGTGCCGCCGGGGTCGCCTCGCAGGGCGGTGAGGTGGTCGGTCGCGTGGTCACCACGATGACCGACATCGAACAGTCGTCGAAGAAGATCGCCGAGATCATCTCCGTCATCGACGGCATCGCCTTCCAGACCAACATCCTGGCCTTGAACGCGGCGGTGGAAGCCGCTCGTGCCGGTGAGCAGGGTCGTGGCTTCGCGGTGGTCGCTTCCGAAGTGCGCACCCTTGCCCAGCGCAGCGCCAATGCGGCCAAGGAGATCAAGGGTCTGATCGAAACGTCGGTGGACAAGGTCGCCGAGGGTTCGGCGCTGGTGCACCAGGCAGGCGCGACGATGGGCGAGATCGTGGCCTCGGTGCAGCGCGTGACCGACATCATGGCCGAGATCTCGGCCGCCTCGCAGGAACAGTCGGCAGGCATCGAACAGGTCAACCAGACCATCACCCAGATGGACGAAACCACCCAGCAGAACGCCGCACTGGTGGAGGAAGCCACCGCCGCTGCCCGCAGCATGGAAGAACAGGCGCAGGCACTGGCCGAGGCCGTGTCCACCTTCCGCCTGGACGGCCATGGCCGTGTCGCGCGGCTGGTGCACGAACGCGTGACCCGCATCGCGGCCGGCACCGCGCCGCGGGGCGTTGCCGAACCGCATCCGTACTGAACCCCTAAAGAAACCCGTCCCGGGGCCGATCTAGGCCATGACCGGTTCCGTCCCGGGACCCCCGACACCTTCACCGGCTGCAACAGGAGCCCGACGAATGAGCGACAAGAAGACCCAGGCCGCGGCGAGCGCGGACGAGTTCCTCAGCTTCACCCTGGGGGACGAGCACTACGGCGTGGACATCCTGAAGGTCCAGGAAATCCGCGGCTACGATTCCGTGACCCGCCTGCCCGATGCCCCGGACTACATCAAGGGCGTCATCAACCTGCGCGGCACCATCGTGCCGGTGATCGACCTGCGCCTGAAGCTGCGCCTGAAGGATGCACGCTACGACGCCTTCACCGTGATGATCGTGCTGAACGTGGAGGACCGCGTGGTCGGCATCGTGGTGGACAGCGTGTCGGACGTGATCGCGCTCAGCGCCGAGCAGATCCGCCCCACGCCTGAATTCGGCGCCAGCGTCGATACCCGCTTCATCTCCGGCATCGGCACCGTCGATGAACGCATGTTGATCCTGCTGGACATCGAGACGCTCATCGACAGCGCCGACCTGGGCCAGCCGCTGCCGGAACAGGCCGCCGCCTGACGCATCGCACTCGCGGTACGCAACGCGTGCATCCCCGGGGACCGCAGGCCGCAAGGCGTGCGGTCCCTTGCGTTTGCGCGGCCGCCGGCATCCGGAATCCCCGCCTTTCGTCGTAGGGGCGCGAAAAACCACTGAAATTCCGCCGACCCGGGCCGCTATCAACGGTGAGGGCAATCCGCCCCCGCAATCCGCATGCCCAGGCCACCCGGCCTGTCGCCAGAGACCCCGCCATGACGTTCAATGCCAAGATCGCCGCCCTGCTCTCCAACCTGCCGCTGAAGCGCAAGTTCCTCATCCAGACCGCGCTGGTCGCCATCGGCACCATCGCACTGGCCGTGGTGGCGGCGCGCATGCAGTACCTGGATCTCACCGGAACGCGGCAGGCCGGCCTGAAGGCGCAGACCGAGATGGCGCTGGGCGTGATCGAGGGATATGCGAAGCAGGTGCAGGCCGGCACCCTGGATGAAGCCCAGGCGAAGGAAAGCGCGCTGGCCACGCTCGCCTCGATGCAGGCGAACAAGGGCGTGGACTACTTCTTCGTCACCGACGAAGCGCCCATCATGCTGATGCACCCCACCCGTCCCGATCTGATCGGCAAGCCGCTGGACGACGTGCTGAGCCCGGATGGCAAGCGCATCTTCCCCGAGTTCGTCCGCGTGGCGCGCGCAGGCGGTGGCCATGTCGACTACAGCTGGGCCAAGGCGGGCGAGGAAGACCCCGTGCCGAAGACCTCCTACGCCGCGCTGTACCAGCCGTGGGGCTGGGTGATCGGCACCGGCGTCTACATCGACGATACCCAGGCGCAGGCGCTGCAGTTCACCTTCATCATGACCATCGCCGGCGGCCTGCTGGTGCTGCTGAGCATGGCGATCGGCTGGGTGATCGGGCAGTCGGTGCTGGAACCGGTGGCGCGCGCCCTGTCCGCGATCCGCGGCGTCTCGCGCGGCGACCTGAGTGTGCGCACCGGCCACCACGGCCGCGACGAAGTCGGCCAGATGCTCAAGGCCACCGACGAAATGGTGCACATGCTGGAACGCTTCTCGCAGGAAACGCACGTGATGATCCGCCTGCACGAAGCCGACGACATCAGCCATCGCATGCCCGAGGATTTCCCCGGCGTGTACGGCGAGCTGGCAGGTGGCATCAACACCATGATGTTCGAGCACCTGGACGCCTTCCGCGATGCCATCGGCATCCTCGAGCGCTACGCCAACGGCGACCTGAGCCAGGATGCGCGCCGCCTGCCAGGCACGCGTGCGTTCCTGCATGAAGCGATGGACGCCGCCAAGCAGAGCCTGCTGGCCATCAATGCCGAGATCAAGCGCCTGGCGCAGGCCGCTGCGGCGGGCGATTTCAGCGCCCGCGGCGACGAGGCGCGCTTCCAGCACGACTTCCGCCAGATGGTGCAGGGTCTGAACGCGATGATGGCGATCAGCGACCGCAACCTGGCCCAGTTGTCCGCGCTGCTGCGTGCGATCGCCGATGGCGACCTGACCGCACGGATGGAAGGCGACTTCCACGGTGTCTTCGCCACCATGCGCGACGATGCCAATGCCACCGTCGCCCAGCTGACCGACATCGTCGGCCGCATCCAGGACGCTTCCACCAGCATCAACACCGCTGCCGGCGAAATCGCGTCCGGCAACAGCGACCTGTCGCGCCGTACCGAGCAGCAGGCCGCCAACCTGGAAGAGACCGCCGCCTCGATGGAGGAACTGACCTCCACCGTGCGCCAGAACGCCGAGTCCGCCCGCCAGGCCAACCAGTTGGCGATCGGTGCGGCCGGTGTCGCCTCCCAGGGCGGTGAGGTGGTCAGCAAGGTCGTCAGCACCATGACCGACATCGAACAGTCGTCGAAGAGGATCGCCGAGATCATCTCCGTCATCGACGGCATCGCCTTCCAGACCAACATCCTGGCCTTGAACGCGGCGGTGGAAGCCGCCCGTGCCGGTGAGCAGGGTCGCGGCTTCGCGGTGGTCGCTTCGGAAGTCCGGACGCTGGCCCAGCGCAGCGCCAATGCCGCCAAGGAGATCAAGGGCCTCATCGAAACGTCGGTGGACAAGGTCGCCGATGGTTCGGCGCTGGTGCACCAGGCCGGCGCGACCATGGGCGAGATCGTCGCCAGCGTGCAGCGCGTGACCGACATCATGGCCGAGATCTCGGCCGCCTCGCAGGAACAGTCGGCCGGCATCGAACAGGTCAACCAGACCATCACCCAGATGGACGAAACCACCCAGCAGAACGCCGCACTGGTGGAGGAAGCCACAGCCGCTGCGCGCTCCATGGAAGAACAGGCCGGTGCGCTGACCCGGAGCGTGTCGGTGTTCAAGCTGCAGGCCGCCTCCCGTGCCCCGGCGCGCCAGGCCCCTATGGCTGCCGCGGCATCGCGGCCGGTGGCGACGCCCAAGGCCGTGGCCCGCAAGCCGGTCGCCCGCAAGCCCGAGCCGGCACTCGCCGACGGGGACTGGCAGGAGTTCTGAGCCGCCGGGCACGCCCGGCGCGCGCCCTGTTCCGTGACCGCCTTCAAGTAACCCGGACTCCGGCCGATATGTCACCAGAAGGCCCTCTTCCCTGGCACCCGATGACCGTCGCACCCTCCGCCACCGACGACGCCAGCCGCTGCACGCAAGTGCGCCGCGAGGACACCGCATGCTTCGCCGCACGCTGACTTCGCTGACATCGGTGCGCGACACACAGGCGTCCACGGATCTCCCGACGGAGAGCCTCTGGCACGTGCTGGAACAGTCCGTCGACGCCGCGTTCGTCATCGACGGGCGCCACCGGGTGGTGCTGTTCAATCCGGCGGCGGAAGCCCTCTGGGGCTGCCTGCGCGAAGATGTGCATGGCATGCCGTTCACCCGGTTGCTGTCCAGCCCCCAGGCGGACAACACCGCCGACGCCGCGCTGGCGCAACTGCTCGGCAGCCATCGGGATGCCGTGCTGCATCGGCCCGACGGCAGCGAGGTCGCCTGTTCGGTCTCCATGTCGAAGGTGCAACTGGGCACGCAGGTCTTCCACACCGCCTTCGTGCGCGACACCAGCGACCAGAAGCGCCAGCTCGAGCGCCTGCGCCAGTTGTCGATCGTGGTGGACAAGAGCGACAACGCGATCTTCGTGAGCGCGCCGGACCGCGAAGTGGTCTACGTCAACAGCGGCTTCACCCGCATGCTGGGTTATCGGCTTGAAGAGCTGCGCGGGATCAAGCCCTCGCAGCTGCTGTCCGGCGCGCATACCGACGCCACCCTGGACGATCGCATCAGCCAGGCGATGAAGGCCGGCGAAGGCCTGCAGACGGAAGTACTGCTGTACACCAAGTCGGGCCGCCCGCTGTGGCTGTCGGCCGCGATCAACCCCGTGCACGACGAGGACGGGACACTGCTGGGCCTGGTCAGCGTGCTGAGCGACATCACCCAGACCAAGATGCACCAGGTGCTGCACAACAAGGTGCTGGATGCGCTGGTGCACGAATGGAGCGTGGCCGACGTGATGACGCTGATCTGTCGCGAGGTGGAGCACATCGCGCCGGAACTGACGGTCTCCATCATCACCGTGGACAACGAGGGGCTGATGCACGCCCTCGCCTCGCCCAGCCTGCCCGAAGCCTGGGCACGCAAGATCGACGGCATGGCGATCGGCCCGCGTGCCGGCGTATGCGGTGCCGCCGCCTGGCGGGGCCGCGCGGTGCTGGTGAAGGACATCGCCAGCGATCCGCTGTGCGCCAACACCCGCCACCTCACCTCGCCGCTCGGGCTGCGCGCCTGCTGGACCCATCCGATCAAGTCGAGCAGCGGCCGCGTGCTGGGCACGCTGTCGTTCTACTACCGCGAGAACCGGGGCCCCGACGAGCTGCACGAACGCCTGGCCGATACCTGCCTGCACCTGTGCTCGCTGACCCTGGAGCGCGAGCAGACCAACGAACGCGTGCACCAGCTGGCGTTCTACGACACCCTGACCGGCCTGCCCAACCGCATCATGTTCAGCGCCAAGGCCGAACAGGCGCTGGCCAACGTCGCCCAGGTGAACGGCACCGCCGCGGTGCTCTTCATCGACCTGGACCGCTTCAAGCGCGTGAACGACGCGCAGGGGCACGCGGCCGGCGACGGCCTGCTGCGCGATGTCGCCGCGCGCCTGAGCGAGGAACTCGGCGGCATCAACATCGTCGGACGCCAGGCCGGCGACGAATTCGTCGCGGTGCTGCCGATGTGCAGCACCGAGCATGCCGGCAGCGTGGCCGAGCGCCTGCTGGGGGCCATCGCGGCGCCGACCGCCGCCGGCCTGATGACCCTGCACCCCAGTGCCAGCATCGGCGTGGCGATGTTCCCGGACGACGGCCGCGACATCGACCTGCTGGTGCGTCATGCCGACATGGCGATGTACCGCGCGAAAACCGATGGCGGCGGCAGCTTCCGCTTCTTCAGCGTCGACATGAACCGGCTGGCGCAGGAGCGTGTTTCGCTGGAGACCGCGCTGCGCGAGGCGCTGCGGCTGGACCAGCTGAAGCTGCAGTACCAGCCCCAGGTCGGCGGCTGCGACGGCAGGCAGCTGTATGGCGTGGAAGCGCTGTTGCGCTGGCACCACGCGGAGCTCGGCGTGATTCCGCCCGCGCGCTTCGTGCCGGTGGCCGAAGAATGCGGACTGATCGCCGATCTCAGCCTGTGGGTGCTGCGCCAGGCGTGTGCGCAGATGGCCGACTGGCGGCAGCGCGGCATCGACATCCCGCGCGTGTCGGTGAACGTCTCCGCGATCAATTTCCGCGATCCGGAGCTGTCCCTGCAGATCTCGGACCTGCTGGACGAGCATGGCCTGGAGCCGGGCGACCTGACGCTGGAAATAACCGAGAGCGTCATGCTGGACCCGGACCCGGACGTGCTCGAGAACATCGAGGCCATCTACGTGCTGGGCGTGCGGCTGTCGCTGGACGACTTCGGCACCGGCTACTCCAGCCTCAGCCACCTGCACCGCCTGCCCATCAGCGAACTCAAGCTGGACCAGAGCTTCGTGCGCGACATCGACACCAGCGCGATTGCGCGCACGCTGACCTCCTCGGTGCTGCGCATCGGCGAAAGCCTGGGCATGAAGGTGGTCGCCGAGGGCGTGGAGACCGAATCGCAGCACCGCTTCCTGACCGAGCAGCGCTTTCCCGTGCTGCAGGGGTATCTGTTCTCGCCACCGCTGCCGCCCGGCCCGCTGGAACAGTGGCTGGAAACACAGGGTTACACCGCAGCCCGCGAAGTCGAAACCGAAGCCGGCGCACCCGGCTAAGTGCAGTGCCGCGCGACCGGTGTTCGCCCCAATCACCCGGAAAGTGTGACCCAGCGCCCAGTCGCGCGCACGGACGATCCCGCACCACGCCTTCGCCTCAAGTTTGGCCAAGGCGGGCCGATCTCAGGCAGTGAGTCGTTACCCCTCCTCTGTCCATCCGGAGTTACTGGAATGAAAATCGCATCCGCCCTGACCCTGTCCATCGCCGTCGTCGGCGCCGCCCTGCTGATGCCCGCGACGCCGGCCAGCAGCCAGTCGCAGGTCGACAACGCGATCCCCGCCGACATGGCCGCACGCTTCGCGGGCAAGAACGGCACGGTGTGCGGCAAGGTGGGCAAGGCCCGCTTCGCCGAGAATTCCGAAGGCACGCCGACCTTCCTGTACATGGGCGGCAACTTCCCGCGCCATACCTTCACCGCACGCATCCCGGGCGATGCCCGCGCCAAGTTCAAACCCGCCCCGGAAGAACTGGAAGGCAAGGACGTCTGCGTGATCGGCGCCATCGAGCGCGACAACTCGCGCGCCGAAATCGTGGTCAGTTCGCCGGCCAACCTGAAGCTCGCGACGATCCGCTGATCCGTTCCAACGGCAGGGCGCCACGCCCTGCCCGCCCTGGTCGCACCTGAGAGCGGCGCGGCACGCCACCGGTAAAGGAAAAAGAATCCCATGCAGCGGATCAAGAACCTCAAACTGACGACGAAGATGATGCTCGCCTTCGGCGCCGTGCTGGCGCTGATGCTGGTACAGGGCATCGCCGCTTTCGTCGGCCTGAACTCGTTGAACGGCGCCACCACCGAGGTGACCGGCAACGTCCTGCCCAGCGTGAAGGCCGCGGGCGACCTGCAGAACCTGATCGGCGAATACCGCACGACCTCCTACCGGCAGCATGTGCGCGCCAGCGACGCCGTCAAGGCGGAAGCCAAGACGCTGGCCGCCCAGACCGACAAGAAGATCGAGCAGTCCATCAAGGACTACGCCAAGCTGATCATCAGCCCGGACGAAAAGAAGGCCTACGACACCTTCGTCAAGGAGTGGAAGGCAGCCAAGCAGTCGTATGCCGAAGTGCAGGAGATGCTGGACCTCGGCCTGCCGGACGATGCCGTGGATACTTTCATCGGCACCACGCGCGACCAGCACCGGAAGGCGGTCGCGGCACTGAACACGTTGGTCAACGTGGTCGACCAGCAGGCCAAGACGGCCAGCGTCAGCGCCGACAGCACCTTCACTGCCTCCAGCACGCTGATGGTCATCATGTTGCTGGTGGGCATCGTGGGCGGCCTGGCCCTGGCCTGGTTCTTCGCCCGCGCCATCGCCGGCGCCGTCGGCGAAGCCGTCCGCGTGGCCAATGACGTGTCCGCCGGCAAGCTGGACGGCAAGATCGATACCAGCCGCCAGGACGAAGTGGGCCAGCTGCTGTCCGCCATGCAGCGCATGCAGACGCAGGTGCAGTCGGTGATTTCCGCCCAGAGCGAAATGGCCGCGCGCCACGACGAGGGCCAGATCAGCTATCGCATGGACGACAGTGCGTTCCCGGGCGAGTACGGCCGCATGGTGCGCGACACCAACGCTCTGGTCGCCTCGCACCTGCAGGCCATCGGCGACGCACTGAAGATCATGCAGCGCTACTCGATCGGCGACCTGAGCCTGGACATGCCCAAGCTGCCGGGCGAGAAGGCCAACCTCACCGAGACGATGGACGCCACCAAGGCCAACCTGTCGGCGATCAACGGCGAGATCAAGCGCCTGGCGATGTCCGCTTCCTCCGGCGATTTCAGCCAGCGCGGCGACGTGGACAAGTACCAGTACGACTTCCGCGACATGATCGACGGCCTGAACCAGCTGATGGAAACCACCGACGGCAACCTGGCCGAGGTCTCCGAACTGCTGCAGGCCATCGCACGCGGCGACCTGACCGCACGGATGGAAGGCGACTTCCACGGCGTCTTCGCCACCATGCGCGATGACGCGGACGCCACCGTCGCCCAGTTGACCGACATCGTCGGCCGCATCCAGGGCGCGTCCACCAGCATCAACACCGCTGCCGGCGAAATCGCGTCCGGCAACAGCGACCTCTCGCGCCGTACCGAGCAGCAGGCCGCCAACCTGGAAGAGACCGCCGCCTCGATGGAGGAACTGACCTCCACCGTGCGCCAGAATGCCGAGTCCGCCCGCCAGGCCAACCAGTTGGCCATCGGCGCCGCAGGTGTCGCCTCGCAGGGCGGTGAAGTGGTCGGCAAGGTCGTCACCACGATGCGCGACATCGAACAGTCGTCGAAGAAGATCGCCGACATCATCTCGGTCATCGATGGCATCGCCTTCCAGACCAACATCCTGGCCTTGAACGCGGCCGTGGAAGCCGCCCGTGCCGGTGAGCAGGGTCGTGGCTTCGCGGTGGTCGCTTCGGAAGTCCGGACGCTGGCCCAGCGCAGCGCCAATGCCGCCAAGGAGATCAAGGGCCTGATCGAGACCTCGGTGGACAAGGTGGCCGATGGCTCCAAGCTGGTGAACCAGGCGGGCGCGACGATGGGCGAGATCGTCGCCAGCGTGCAGCGCGTGACCGACATCATGGCCGAGATCTCCGCCGCCTCGCAGGAACAGAGCGCCGGCATCGAACAGGTCAACCAGACCATCACCCAGATGGACGAAACCACCCAGCAGAACGCCGCGCTGGTGGAAGAAGCCTCTGCCGCCGCCCGTTCGATGGAAGAGCAGGCACAGGCGCTGAGCGAGTCGGTGTCGGTGTTCAAGCTGCATGCCCACGCCGCCCCGACCGCCGCGGTCGCCAAGCCGGCCAAGGCAGCAGCCCCGGTTCCGTCCAGGCCTGCGCCGCGCGCCGCCACGCCGTCGATGCTGGAGCCCGCCCTGGCCGATGGCGACGACTGGCAGGAATTCTGAGGCACGCGGTTTGCATCGCATCCCGGCAACAGCTCCCTTTCCCTGTCCCTGCGGCAGGGAAAGGGTCCCGCCACGCCCCTAGCCTCATCCGTCCCGTCGAGAATCCGATGTCCGTCAGTACCCGCTCCCCTGCCCCGGCTGCCACGACACGACGGACCCCTGCGCCGCTTCCCGCCGACGACGGCGCGGCAGGATCGGCAGCACGCGATTTCGAGTTCGACGACCGCGACTTCCGTCGCGTGGTCGACCTGATCCGCCAGCGCGCCGGCATCGCCCTGGCCGACGGCAAGCGCGACATGGTCTATGGCCGCCTGTCGCGCAGACTGCGCGCGCTGGGCCTGCGCAGCTTCAAGGATTACCTCGACCAGCTGGAACGGGACGGTGGCGATGAGTGGCAGGCGTTCACCAACGCACTGACCACGAACCTCACCTCGTTCTTCCGCGAGCCGCACCACTTCGAGCGGCTGCAGGAAGAACTGGCGAAGCGCCGGAACGACGGCCCGCTGAAGATCTGGTCATGTGCCGCGTCCACCGGCGAAGAGCCCTACTCCATCGCCATCACCGCCTGCGAGGCCTACGGCACGCTGACCCCGCCGGTAAGCATCCTGGCCACGGACGTGGACACGCAGGTGCTGGCCACCGGCGAACGCGGCGTCTATCCGGTCGAGCGCATCGCCGGCCTGGACGACACCCTGAAGCGGCGCTATTTCCAGCGCGGCAGCGGCCCCAACGAAGGCAAGTGCCGCGTGCATCCGGCCCTGCGCCAGCTGATCGCGTTCCGCCCGCTCAACCTGCTGACCGCGCGCTACGACGTGGCCGGCCCGTTCACCGCGGTGTTCTGCCGCAACGTGATGATCTATTTCGACAAGCCCACCCAGCGCGGCATCCTGGCGCGCCTGGTGCCGCACCTGGCCGAAGACGGCATGCTGTACACCGGGCACTCGGAAAACTACCTGCACGCTGCCGACATCATCCAGCCCTGCGGTCGCACGCTGTACCGCCGCGCCGGGACCGGCGCATGAGTTCAGCCGCCGCCTCGTTCGCCGACGGCAGCGTGATGCGCTACCACGACGCCCGCTTCAAGACCGAAGCGGCCAAGCTGCTGCCCACGCAGTACCTGGTGGTGGACAACGACACCGCGCTGGTCACCGTGCTGGGCTCGTGCGTGGCCGCCTGCATCCGCGACCCGCTGCTGAAGCTGGGCGGCATGAACCACTTCCTGCTGCCGGACGGCAACGTGGGCGACGGTGCGCCCGCGCGCTACGGCAGCTTCGCGATGGAACTGCTGATCAACGACCTGCTCAAGCGGGGTGCCGCGCGTAACCGGCTGGAGGCCAAGGTCTTCGGCGGTGCCAACGTGCTGAAAGGCTTCACCAGCAACCCGGTCGGCACGCGCAATGCCGAGTTCGTCCGCAAGTACCTGGATGCCGAACGCATTCCCGTGGTCGCCGAAGACCTGCGCGGCATCCATCCGCGCAAGGTCTGGTATTTCCCCAACACCGGCCGCGTGGTCGTGCAGCGCCTGCCGCATGCCCATGATGCCGAGGTCCTGGCCGCCGAATCCGCCGCCCGCGCCCGCCTGTCGAGGGCGCCGGTCACCGGAGGCGTGGAGCTGTTCTGATGAGTAGTCCTTCCTCCTGCAAGGTGCTGATCGTCGATGACTCGGCGGTCGTGCGGCAGATGCTGACCGAGATCCTCTCGCGCGATCCGGGCATCGAAGTCGTCGGTTCCGCCGCCGATCCGCTGCTGGCCCGCGACAAGATCAAGCGCCTGAATCCCGACGTGATGACGCTGGACGTGGAAATGCCGCGCATGGACGGGTTGGCGTTCCTGGAAAACGTCATGCGCCTGCGGCCGATGCCGGTGGTGATGATCTCCTCGCTGACCGAGCGTGGCGCCGACACCACGCTGCAGGCGCTGGCGCTGGGTGCGGTGGATTTCGTGTCCAAGCCCAAACTCGATGTCGCCAGTGGATTGCAGGCGTATGCCGACGAGATCATCGCCAAGGTGAAGGCCGCCGCGAAGGCGCGTGTCCGCCCGCTGGCTCGCACCGGCGCGCCCCGCGTGGGCCTGGACACCGCGCTGCCATCCCCTCCGGCCCTGCGCTTCCGCACCACCGACCGCCTGATCGCCATCGGCGCCTCCGCCGGTGGCACCGAAGCCCTGCGCGTGGTGCTGGAACAGATGCCCGCCGACGCGCCGGCCATCGTGCTGACCCAGCACATCCCGGCCGGTTTCAGCCGCGCCTTCGCGGAACGACTGGACCGTCATTCGGCCATGGCCGTACGCGAAGCCAGCGATGGCGAAGCCATCCTGCCCGGTCACGCCTACCTGCCGCCTGGCGGCCAGCACATGCGGGTCATCCGCGACGGTGCGCGCTGGCGCTGCCGGATCGACGACGGCCCGCCGGTGAACCGGCACAAGCCGGCGGTCGACGTGCTGTTCCGCTCGGTCGCGCAGAGCGCGGGCGGCAACGCGGTGGGCGCCATCCTCACCGGCATGGGCGACGACGGTGCCCGCGGCCTACTGGAAATGAGCCAGGCCGGCGCGCCGACCCTGGTGCAGGACGAAGCCACCAGCGTGGTCTGGGGCATGCCCGGCGCCGCCATGCGCCTGGGCGCCGCCAAGGAAGCCCTGCCGCTGGAACGCATCGCGCAGCGCCTGCTGGACCTGGCGGCAGCGATCGCCTGAGGCGCTGGCGCCGTTGTAGAAGCGACGTAAGTCGCAACCGCACGGCCGACGCTGCCCTGGCTCGCGATACAGGCAAGGGGCTGTGGCGGGCGAGCATCCCACTCCGTCAATGCCAATGGCCCCTCCCTGCAGCGGTCGCGACTCACGTCGCTCCTGCAGAAGGTCGCAACGCCCGTCACAGATCGCGGGGGATCGAAAAACCACCCGATTTCCCGCCTAAAGAGCCGATGCCTACGGCCGATACTCAACAGTGAGCTTCATCAGAGAGCACCCATGTACTCGCGCATCCTGGTTCGTCTTGCGGCACCCCTCATCCTCACCCTGCTGTTCCCGCTGTCGGTCGCCTTCGACTGGCCGAACGCGCTGCAGTGGGCCCTGCTGACTTCGCTGACGCTGGCCTGGCTGATCTTCGCCTGGCTGACGGCCGTCAACAGCCACGTGGTGTCGCCCGAGCACGCCACCGTCATCCGCGAACAGGATGCGCTGCTCACCGAGCTGCGCCGCTTCGTCAACAACGAGATCGAAGGCTCGCGCAGCGAGATCGACCGCGCCCGCGAACTGATCCGCGAGGCCGTCAGCAACCTCGGCGGCAGCTTCGATGCGATGAACCGCAAGTCGCGCGAACAGAGTGCCGCGATCTCCCGCATCATCGACCGCAATGGCGAGGGAGACCGTGCCGGCGTGGACGTGGCGCGCTTCGCTCAGAACGCCAGCCAGCGCATGGAACAGCTGGTGGAGGCGCTGGAGCAGGTCGCCGGCCAGAGCGGCACCACCGTGCACCACATCGACGACATGGCGCAGCACCTGGACGGCATCTTCTCGCTGCTGGAAGACGTGAAGTCCATCGCCGACCAGACCAACCTGCTGGCACTGAACGCCGCCATCGAAGCCGCCCGTGCCGGTGAAGCCGGTCGCGGTTTCGCGGTGGTGGCCGACGAAGTGCGCAACCTGTCCGAGCGCTCCACCGCGTTCAACGAACAGATCCGCAAGCTGGCGCACAGCTCCAAGGAATCCATCGCCAAGGTGCGCGACACGGTCTCCAACATGGCCTCGCGCGACCTGGACCGCTCCCGTGAGGCACGTTCGGAAGCCGCCGGCATGCTGAACCAGGTGGCCGCGATCAACGCCTCGCTGGGCGATGGCATGCGCGAAGTCTCGATGTGCGGCCATGCCATCGACGCCAGCGTGGCCGATGCCGTCCGCTCGCTGCAGTTCGAGGACATCGCCACCCAGTCGCTGGGCAGTGCGAACACCCACCTTGACCGCCTGACCGCGATCAACAAGGAAGCCCTCGCCCTGCAGGAACTTCTGCATCGCTCCGGCGGCGCGACCGACAACGAACTGCTCAGCGCACTGCGTCTGATCGGCAACCGCCTGCGCGACCAGCGCACCGAGTGGGAACGCCCGCCGCACAAGCCGGTCGCACAGCAGAACATGGGCGCCGGCACGGTGGAACTGTTCTGACCGCGACAGCGTCCGCACACCACTGAATCCCGACGGGGCGACCAGGATCTGGTCGCCCCGTCGCGTTCCGGACGGCGGCCCGCCCGGCTGCGGATCGCCACTGGCATACTGCAGGCTGATCGCACCGCTGCTGACGATGTCGAACCCGCCGCTTCCCTCCCCGTTCTTGCTGCAGTTGTTCCGGCTGCAGGAAGCCGAACGCCTCCAGGTGGGGCGCGCCCTGCACAACCAGATCGGGCAGGCACTGTCGGCGATCAAGATGGGCGCGCACCTGGTGCAGTCCGAGGATGATCCGGCACAGCAGCAGGAAGACCTGCAGGACATCATCCGCACCTGCGACGAGACCGTCGCGATCCTGCGCGACCTGCATGCCACGCTGCACCCGCCCCAGCTGGAAGCGATCGGGCTGGACGCCGCATTGCGCGCCGAGCACGAACGCGTGTTTCCCGGCACCGCGGTGACATTCGCTCCGTTGCCGAACATGCCTGCGGCCGACACGGCGCTGGTGGCGTTCCGGATCGCGCAGGTCGCCATGCGTGCGGTGGCGGGTGCGGGAGGCCGGCTGGCGCTGAAGCTGACCGGCGACGCCGATGCCGAGGGCGGACTCGCCGTCACCCTGGATGCCGATGTCGACGCGGCATGCACCGAACTGCCGCTGCTGCAGGCCCTGGCCGCGACGCTTGGCGGCGGGCTGGAATCCAGCAGCGGCGGGCGCGGCAGCCGATGGCAACTTCGCCTACCCTATGCGCCTGCACCCGTGACGCCCACCGACACCGCTTGAACACCGAGCACGCCCACCTGCCCCGCCTGCCCCGCCTCGGCGCCGGCGAACCCGACCTGCAGCGGATGGTCGACACCGCGAATGCGGACGGCACGCCGTTGATGCTGCTGTACCTGGACATCGACCACTTCCGCTCGATCAACGAGAACATGGGCGTGGAAGTCGGCGATGAAGCGCTGGCGATCCTCAGCGACCGGCTGCAGCGGTCACTCGGCCCGGAAGCACGCGCCTGGCGCCATGGCAGCGACGAATTCATCGTGGCGGTGCCGCGCCTGCCGGGCACGCTGCCGCCGGAACGCTTCGGCGATGCCTTGCGCGAGCAGATCGAACTGCCGATGACGGTGCTGCCGTACACGCTGTTCCTGACCGGCACGCTGGGCATCGCGCTGTGCCCGGAGCATGCGGACACTGCGTCCGGCCTGCTGCAGTGCGCCGAAAGCGCGATGGAACAGGCCAAGCACGAGGGCATGAACCTGGTGCGCCTGTACCGGCGCGGCGCCGCGATCACCGCGCGCAGCGACAGCATCATCGCCCGCCAGATCGTCAACGCCATCCAGCACAACGAGCTGCGCCTGTTCTACCAGCCGCAGATCAACGCCCACGACGGCCGCGTGGTGGGCATGGAAACGCTGCTGCGCTGGTACTCGCCCGCGCTTGGCCTGCTGGTGCCGGAACGTTTCATGCACGTGGCCGAGAAGCTGGGCGTCATCGTGCAGATCGGCGACTGGGTGTTGCGCAATGCCTTCAAGCAGGCGCGCGTCTGGCGCGACTGGGGCTTCGACGATTTCGAGATCGCGGTGAACGTGTCGACGCTGCAGCTGCTGCGCCCCAGCTTCGTGTCCGAAGTGCTGGAGGCCATGCAGGAGGCCGGCATCCCGCCGCAGATGGTGGTGCTGGAAGTCCGCCAGAACGCGCTGGCCAAGGACATGAACCTGGTCCACCGCACGCTGGCGCAACTGCACCACGAAGGCGTGCGGCTGACGCTGGACGATTTCGGCATGGGCGATTCCAACCTGGACTCGCTGGTCCGCTTCTCGGTGGACAAGATCAAGATCGACCGCAACTTCGTGAAGGGCGTGCCGTCCGGCAACCGCGAGGTGGCCATCACCTGCGCCATCATCGCGATGGGCCACCAGCTGGGCATGAAGGTGATCGCGCACGGCGTGGAGACCGACGTGCAGCTGGGATTCCTGCGCAGGAACCAGTGCGACATGTTCCAGGGGCACCTGTTCGGCGAGCCGATGTCGGCCGAAGATGCCGGCGCGGTGTTGCGCCGCCGCTACCTGCGCGCCGATGCCTTCGCCGCCACCAAGCCCGATCGCACCCTGCTGCTGCTGGACGACGAAGAGAACATCCTGCGTTCATTGGTGCGCCTGTTCCGCCGCGACGGCTACCGCATCCTGGCTGCCAGCAACGTCACCGACGCATTCGAACTGCTGGCGACCAACGACGTGCAGGTGATCCTGTCCGACCAGCGCATGTCGGACATGAGCGGCACCGAGTTCCTGGGCCGCGTGCGCATGCTGTATCCGGACACGATACGCCTGGTGCTGTCGGGGTACACCGACCTGGCCACGGTGACCGAAGCGATCAACCGCGGCGAGATCTACCGCTTCCTGACCAAACCGTGGAACGACGACGACCTGCGCGAACACATCCGCCAGGCGTTCACCACCTACGAGCACCAGCCGCACCATCGCGCGCATGCCTGAGACCCCTACCGGAACGCAGGACGGCTGGTGCGTGTACCTGCTGGAGTGCCGCAACGGCGCGTACTACGCCGGCATCACCAACCGGCTGGACGCCCGCTACGCCGCGCATGTGGCGGGTACGGGCGCCAAGTACACGCGCGCGAATCCGCCGGTGCGCGTGCTGGCGAGCCGCGACTATCCGGATCGCAGCGCAGCGTCGCGCGCGGAAGCACAGCTCAAGCGGATGCCGCGCGCGAAGAAGCTGGCGTTCTTCGAGTCCTGAAACGACTCCCCTCTCCCTGCGAAGCGGGGAGAGGGTGCCGAAGGCGGGTGAGGGGCGAACGAAGACCCAGAGCCGGGACACTTGGCGCCATCGCAACAATCGCAGTGTATGCCGCGAGGCGTACTCCTGCGCTCGCCCCTCATCCGCCCTCCGGGCACCTTCTCCCCGCCTGGCGGGGAGAAGGGAGTGACATCACGCCGCGTCGACGGCCGGCTGCCGGATCGGCAGCATGATGCGGAAGCAGGCGCCGGAGCCGGGCTCGTTGCGCACTTCGATGCGGCCGTTGTGCTTCTTCACGATGCCGTAGGAGATCGACAAGCCCAGGCCCGTGCCGCTGCCCACCGGCTTGGTGGTGAAGAACGGGTCGAAGATGCGCTGCAGGATGTCGTCGGGAATCCCATGGCCGCTGTCCTGGATCTCGATCCAGACTTCGTCGCCCTCCACGCCCGTGGCGACGGTGATCGTGCCGCGTTCGTCGATGGCGTGGCTGGCGTTGAGCAGGATGTTCATGAACACCTGGTTCAATTCCGACGGCCGGCACTGCACCAGGGGCAGCTTGCCGTAGTGCTTTTCCAGGGTGACCTTGTACTTCAGCTCGTTCCAGATGATGTTGATGGTGGAATCGAGGCCGGCATGCAGGTCGGCGGACTTCCAGCTGTCGTCGCGGCCCGAGTAGGAGAAATCCTTCAGGTTGCGCACGATCGCGGTGACCCGTTCGATGCCCTCGCGCGACTCGGACATCAGCTGCGGCAGGTCGCCGGTGATGAAGTCGATGTCGTAGCGCGCGCGCAGGTCCTCGATCTCGGGCAGCATCGCCTTCGGGTCCGGCAGGCGCAGCGCGCGCTCGTAGACTTCGATCAGCGAGAACAGGCTGTGCAGGTACTCCTGCAGCGAGCCGAGGTTGGAGTGCACGTAGCCGATCGGGTTGTTGATCTCGTGCGCAACGCCGGCGGCAAGCTGGCCGATGGAGGCCATCTTCTCCGACTGCACCAGCTGTTCCTGCGTGCCGGCCAGGCGCACCAGCGTCTGCCGCAGCTGCGCGTGCCGGCGCTGGAGTTCCTGCTGGCGCGCGTGCGCTTCGCTGACGTCGTGGAAGACGATCAGGCAATGGCCGCCGCCCGGGTTGTCATGGAAGTACGCGCGTACCTGCAGCACCAGGCCGTCGTCGAGGGCCAGGTCGCCGTTCCAGCGGCCGGACTGGCGCGCGGTGGGAATGGCGTCGGGCGGCAGCAGCCGCGACAGGGCGCCGAGCACATCGGGGGCATCCTGCACCAGTGCGCGCGCCGCTGCGTTGGCGTGCAACGGACGGGCGTCGCCACGGCACAACAGGTAACCGTCGTCCATCAGTTCGGCCAGCGCCTTCAGATCGGCGAAGGTCGGGACGTCATCCGCAGTGCAGGCTCTGGACGGTGGGTTCGAGGGAGGGGCGGTGGCCAAGGACGCATCGGGCGGCGGCGATGGGGCGCCAGTATCCGGCGCGGCCGCCGGAGCGGCAAGTTGCGGCGTCGCAGTTTGCGGATCCGGCACCGGGCTCAGGCAACCGCAAGCGGACGGGTGGCGGAAAGGGTCGCGGTCTGGCCCTGCGCGTCGTACGCGCCGCTGCTCTCGGTGCGGCCCAGGTGGCGCAGTGCCCAGTTCACTTCGCGGCGGCGCCGGGCCAGCAGGATGCCGTTCGCGTGGTTCATCTCGGCAAGTTCGGCGAGCCGCCCCTGCAGTTCATCGGGAAAGCCGAAGCCGGCAGCGGCCGCCTCCAGCGCGCGCAATGCCTCCAGCTTCTCCTGCGTGGCGCGCACCAGTGCCTCGACATCATGCTCGAGGATGGCGCGACGCTCCTCTCCCAGGGCCGCGGACAGTCGCTGGAGGGGGGCCGGTGTCATCGCGATCAACCGCCCAGCTGGTCGTCCAGTCGCAGCATCCCGTCGGCAATGGCCTCGGGATTGACCTTGTACGTGCCGGCCTGCAGCGCTTCGCGCACGGCCTGCACACGGGCATTGTCGATGGCAGGCGCAGTGGACAGCTCGCGCTGCATGGCCTGGAGGCTGGCGGCCTCGCCGGTCAGGCGCAGGCTGTCACCACCGGCGCTGGCTTCCACCGGCCTGGAACGGTCGGCACCCGCGTTGGCAACACGCCCGCTGACGGGACCGGTGGTGCGTACGGCGGCGGGGGGAGTGCCTTCGATTTTCTGGCTCATGTCGGTTCACCTGTAACAGGGTTCAAGGGAGTTATCGGCCGCGACTGATCCGACTTTAGTGACGGATGCCGCATTTCCGAGGAAGGACCCGATGCTGCCCGGTTTCCTTCCACCCGCGTTCGGTATCGGCCGCCCCCGGAACAACTTGAGGGCCATGTTCCACATTTCTTCATCGGTTGACCCAGACGTCGCCGCCCGGGCCCACGACGCCCTGCACCACCCGGCGCGAGGACAGGTTCTCCACGGTGACCCGCTCATTCTCGCCGGCATCCGCCAGCGCCTTGCCGGCCACGCGCACTTCCACCCCGCCGCGACGGGACACCAGCGCCACGTTGTCGCCGCGGCGGACCAGGCGCTGGGCGACCAGATCGGTGGCCGACAGTACCGTGCCTGCCGACAGCATGCGCCGTGCCACGCGGCCCAGGGCCTGGGATGGATCAGCGACGGCGGCGCCGACGATGCGCGACGCGTCGCGGGTTTCGGGAATGAACGCGTCGGCGGTGATCGTTTCGCCCGGTGCGATGCCGCGGCTCAGCACCAGCACGGTCTGGCTGCGTCGTACCCGCACCGGCACGAACAGGCGCCAGCCATCCGGGCAGCTGACTTCCACGCTGTGGCTACCCTGGACGCGTGCCACCAGCGATGCGTCGCAGCGTGGCAGGCGCAAGGCGGAGTCCAGTGTGGCCTCGGCCTCGCTGCCGGCAGGCAGGGCGCCCAGGGCGGCGGCCTTGATGCTGTCCACGCTGTGGAAGTCGGCCGCCAGCACGGTGCATGCGGTCAGGCCGCCGATCAGGGCGAGGGTCAGGCGCAGCATGGGCGGGATCCGGAGGTTCATCGGCCGGGAGGCTGCAAGGGGCGTGCCAGAGCCGGACTCTCTGGCGACACTCCCCTCTCCCTGCGCAAGCGGGAAGAAGGAACAAGCAACGACGCTCAAGCGCCCCTCAAAGAGGCCGATATGCTGTGCATGACCCAGGATCTGCTCAACCGCATCGACCAGCGCACCCGCCTGGCCGGCCACAACCGCCTCGCCCTGCTGCTGTTCCGCCTGGGCGGGCGTCAGCTTTTTGGCGTCAACGTCTTCAAGGTGCAGGAAGTCCTGCGCCGGCCCGATCTGTTCCAGTTGCCCGGATTGCCCAACGAATTCGTCGGCGTGGCCGACGTGCGCGGCCGCTCGGTGCCGGTGCTGGACCTGGGCCTGAGCATCCGCCACCCCGAACGCGACCCGAATCCGGAGAACACCCCCAATTACCTGGTGGTCACCGAATTCAACCGCTCCGTGCAGGGATTCCTGGTCAGCGGCGTCGAACGCATCGTCAACATCGCGGTGGAAGACATCCACCCGCCTCCGGAACTCGGCGCCGAGAACAGCTACCTGACCGCCGTGACGCGCTTCCAGGGCGAACTCATCCAGGTGATCGACGTGGAAAGCGTGCTGGCCGACATCTGCCAGTCGCGCATGGACGCCACGCTGGCGCCCGAGATGGCCCTGCCCGCGGACGCACCGCCGCTGCAGGTGCTGGTGGTGGACGACTCGCGCGTGGCGCGCTCGCAGATCCGCAGCGTGCTGGAGCAACTGGGCGTGACCACCACCCTGCTGTCCGACGGCCGCCAGGCGCTGGACCACCTCTTGCAGGTGCACGCCGCCGGCGAGAATCCGGCCGAGCGCTACGCCATGGTCATCTCGGACATCGAGATGCCGGCCATGGACGGCTACACCCTGACGACGGAAATCCGTCGCCACCCGGGCCTGGCCGGTCTGTACGTGCTGCTGCACACCTCGCTGTCGGGCGTGTTCAACAACGCCATGGTGGAACGCGTGGGCGCGAATGCCTTCGTGGCGAAGTACAGCCCGCACGAACTGGCCGAGCACGTGCTGTTCCGCCTGAACCAGGTGGTTGCGGCGCAGATGGCGGCCTGATCGTCGTCCCAGCGAACGCTGGGACCCATTTGCTTTTCCCACGGAAGAGGTAAGAGGCAAAGGGCGGGATCAAGATGGATCCCGGCGTTCGCTGGGATGACGGCACCGGGAATCACTGCCTGCCCGGATGCCGACCTGCCCCGTTCTGGCACACGCCTTGCAGCATCCCCGGCAACGGTCTGCCGGAGCGGTGCCATGTCCAATCCCATCTCCAACTACCTGGGTGTCCACGGAGCGGCCCTGCCCCTGCGCGAGCAGCGCATGCAGTTGATCGCCAGCAACCTGTCCAACGCGGACACGCCGAACTACAAGGCGAAGGACCTGAACTTCCAGGCTGCGCTGGAGAGCGCGGCGGCCAAGGCCTCCCCTTTGCTGACCACCAGCGAGCAGCACCTGACCCTGCTCGATGCCACCCCGCGCATCTTCGAACGCGCCGGCGTGCAGCCCAGCCTGGACGGCAACACCGTCGACGCCGATACCGAACGCGCCGCCTACGGCCGCGCGGCGCTGGAATACCGCGCCTCGCTCAGCTTCATCGAATCCAAGGTGCGCACCATGCTCACCGCGATCACCGGCCAGTAAGGGGACGCGCCATGAGCAACCTGCCCATCTTCGACGTCGCCGGTTCCGCGCTGCAGGCGCAATCGGTGCGCCTGAACACCATCGCCAGCAATCTCTCCAACGCGGATTCCATCGCATCCTCGCCCGAGGCGGTCTACAAGCCCATCGAGCCGATCTTCCAGGCGCGCCCGCTGAATGCGGACGGCTCGCTGACATCGGTGCAGGTGAAGGAGATCACCCGGAGCGAAGCACCGCCGATCAAGCGCTACGAGCCCGGCCACCCGATGGCCGATGGCGATGGTTACGTCTATGCGCCCGATGTCGATCCGGTCGCGCAGATGGTCAACCTGATCTCGGCATCACGCGGCTACCAGGCCGGCGTGGAAGTACTGAACACCGCCAAGGAACTCGCCCTGGCCACCCTGACCATGGGCCGCTGACGCCCTGCCACCGAGCGACCACGCACATGACCACCATCAATGGCGATCCGTTCGCCGCCATCAACAACGCCACGTCGGGCGCTGCCACGACCAAGAAGGCCGACACGCTGGGCCAGGCCGACTTCATGCGCCTGATGACCGAGCAGTTGAGCCACCAGGATCCGCTCAAGCCGCTGTCCAACAGCGAGTTCGTCGCCCAGCTGGCGCAGTTCTCCACCGTGCAGGGCATCAGCGAACTGAACACCACCGTCGGCGGCTTCACCTCGGCGCTGACCGGCGACCAGGTGCTGAAGGGCGCCGCATTGGTGGGGCACGCCGTCGTGGTGCCCTCCGACTCGGTCGCGTTGCCGGCCACCGGCAATGCCAGCGGCCTGGTGATGTCGCCCGGCGCAGGCAAGGTCACGTTCGAAATCACCGACGCCAGTGGCGTCGTGGTCGACACCCTCGACGTCGAGTCCACCGGCAAGGGCGAAACCGCCTTCACCTGGGACGGCATCAAGGCCAACGGCGAGCGCGCCGCCGCCGGTGCGTACTCCATCAAGGCCACGCACACCGCCACCGATGGCACCGGCACGGCACTCAACACCTACGTCGACGCCACCGTGGACAGCGTGACCATCGGCTCCGACGGCCTGTACCTCAACCTGCCCGGCCTGGGCACCGCCCCGCTCGACTACGTGCTGCGCATCGGCAAGTCGGCGTCCTGACCCCCTCACTCCCACCGCATCCAGCAAGGAGTCATCCATGGCTTTCAACAGCTCGCTGTCCGGCATGAGGGCGGCCAACGCCGACCTCAACGTCACCTCGCACAACATCGCCAACGTCAACACCACCGGCTTCAAGGAGTCCCGCGCGGAGTTCGCCGAAGTGTTCTCCACCACCGGCTACGGCCTGCTGCAGAACGGCATCGGCGCGGGCGTGCGCGTGACCAACGTCGCCCAGCAGTTCTCGCAGGGCGACATCAACCAGACCGGACGCTACCTAGACCTGGCCGTGGACCGCGAAGGCTTCTTCACCGTCAGCAACAACGGGACGAACGTGTATACCCGCGCCGGCAACTTCCAGCGCGATCCGAACGGCTACGTCACCACGCCGGACGGCTACCGCCTGCAGGTGTTCCCGCCGCGCGCCGATGGCGTCGGCTTCGACACCGGCAACCTGGTCGACCTGCAGTTGCTGACCACCGACAGCGCACCCGCGCCCACCACCAACGTCGACCTCGGCGTCACCCTGCCCGGCAATGCCGCGCAGCCGACGATCGCCCCGTTCTCGCCCACCGACAGCGCCAGCTACAACGAGACCACCTCGGTCACCGTCTACGACTCGCTCGGCGTGGCGCACCAGCAGGCCGTCTACTACGTGAAGACGCCGACCCCGAACCAGTGGCAGATGCACGTGTACGTGGACGGCACCTCGATGGGTGCGCCGACCAACGTGCAGTTCGACAACAACGGCACGCTGACCGCGCCGGCCAATGGCCTGGTGACGCTGTCGCCGTTCACGCCCAGCACCGGCGCGGGCGTGCTGAACATGACGCTGAACATCAACGGCACCACCCAGTACGGCGAACAGTTCGCCAAGCGCATCCAGAACCAGGACGGTTATGCCACCGGCAAGCTCAACGAGTTCAGCGTCTCGCCGGAGGGCGTGGTGTATGCGCGCTACTCCAACGGCGTGGACCGCGCCATCGGGCAGGTGGGGCTGGCCAACTTCACCAACCCGCAGGGGCTGGTATCGCAGGGCAACAACACCTGGACGCACAGCTTCGCCTCCGGTGAGCCGCGCATCGGTGCGCCGGGCACGTCGGACTTCGGCCAGGTGGCCTCCGGCGCGCTGGAAGCCTCGACCGTGGACCTGACGGAGCAGCTGGTGAACATGATCGTGGCGCAGCGCAACTTCCAGGCGAACTCGCAGATGCTGTCCACGCAGGACCAGATCACCCAGACGGTCATCAACATCCGTTGATGACGGCACGGCCGACGGAGGCTGACGCATGGACAAGGCACTCTATGTCGCAATGACCGGTGCCCGCGCTTCGCTGCAGGCGCAGGGCACGGTGTCGCACAACCTGGCCAACGTGGACACCAAGGGCTTCAAGGCGGCGCTGGCCGGCACCGAGGCGTTCAAGATCCAGGGACAGGGCTTTCCTTCACGCGTGGACGCGATGCTGATCGATCCCGGCTTCGATTCGCGGACCGGTTCGCAGATGGTCACCGGTCGCTCCCTCGACGTGTCGCTGCAGCCGAACCGCTGGCTCGCCGTGCAAGCGGCGGACGGCGGCACGGCCTATACGCGCAATGGCGAGCTCAGCGTCACCCCGAACGGCCAGTTGGTCACGGCCGGCGGTCGGGCGGTGCTGGACGACAACGGCAATCCGATTGCGGTACCACCCGCGCAATCCATCGACATCGGCGCCGATGGCACGGTATCCATCGTTCCGCAGGGCGAAGGCCCGCAGACGATGGCTGTTGTCGGGCGCATGCGCGTGGTCCAGGCGACGCCGCAGCAGTTGGCGCGGGGTGGCGATGGCCTGATGCGGCCCGCCGATCCGCAGGCACCGGCATTGCCGGTCGCCAATGGCAACAGTCTCACCACGGGCGTACTGGAGGGCAGCAACGTGGATGCAGCCGGTGCGCTGGTGCAGATGATCCAGTTGCAGCGGCAGTTCGAGATGCAGGTGAAGGTGATCCGCAGCGGCGACGAGATGGCGCAGTCGTCGAACCAGCTGCTGCGATTGGGTGGTTGACGCTTCGTTCCGTCCCTCTCTCTGCGCTGGAAGCCCCCTCTCCCCACGGCGACCGAAGGAAGTCCCTGTGGGAGAGAGGGGCTGGGGTGAGGGCCAACGAAGTCACCCAGCCCCGATAAACCGGCGGCCCGACAACATCTACGATTCACCGAAAGCACTCACGCGCGACGAATCTTTTGCATGCATCTTTCGGTGCGAGTCTGCTTGAGGTCACGCATGGTGCCGCTCGCCGCGGGGGCCCTACTTTCTTTGCTTGTGCAAAGAAAGTAGGCAAAGAAAGCACACCCCGGCGGCCCGCCCGCCGCTTCGCGGCGGGTTCGCAGTCCCGGCGGGAATTTCCGGAAGACACATCCTGTGTCATCCGGAAACGACGCACATCCCTGTGCGCCGCCCCTACGGGGTTTGACTCGCCGTGACTGCCGGACCTAAGGGGCCCCGAAGCTGGGCCGGACATATCCGTAGAAAGTGCTTTGCTGTGGCTGTTGCCTTCGGGCCCCCATGAGGCACGGCGAGTGGGTCGGGTAAAACCCGCAGGGCGCCGCCATGGAGGGCGGCGTTTTCGTATGGCACAGGGATGTGCCTTACGAAAATTCCCGGCCCACTCGCGAACCCGGAGCGCGCAGCGCGGAGGGCGTGCCGCCTGGGGTGTGTTTCTTTGCTTCTTTCTTTGCACAAGCAAAGAATGAAGGCCTCTGCGGCGAGCAGCACCATGCCTGCACGCCAAAAAACCATCCCGCCAGGCCCAGAAACCTGAAACAAAGGCGCGCCCTTTGGACACGCCCAAGGCCCACACAGGCGATGGACTTCGTTAGCCCTCTCCCCAACCCCTCTCCCGCAGGGAGAGGGGCTTGAACAAGCCCTGCCGCCAGAAAAATGCCGGTGCCTGGTCCAAGGCCATGACCCCGGTCCCAGTTCGACCCGAATCCAAGCGCCAGAACCACGACACCCATTCCGGCACAGGACTTGCTTGAGAGGAGGCGAGGAACCGCACCACGCGGCTCCACCCCTTCCACCAGCGAGGAACCACGCCATGAACCAGGCCCTCTGGGTCGCCAAGACCGGACTGGATGCGCAACAGACGCGCATGTCCGTGGTCTCCAACAACCTGGCCAACACCAACACCACCGGCTTCAAGCGCGACCGCGCCAGCTTCGAAGACCTGCTGTACCAGCAGGTGCGCCAGCCTGGCGGCTCCACCTCTTCGCAGACTCAGCTGCCGTCCGGCCTGCAACTGGGCACCGGCGTGCGCGTCGTGTCGACCTCCAAGGACTTCCAACAGGGCAACCCGCAGCAGACCGGCCGCTCGCTGGACGTGATGGTCAACGGCCGCGGCTTCTTCGAAGTCCTGCTGCCCGACGGCTCGCCGGCCTACACGCGCGACGGCTCGTTCCAGATCAACGCACAGGGCGAACTGGTCACCAACAGCGGCTATCCCGTGCAACCCGGCATCCAGGTGCCCGAGGGTGCGCAGTCGATGACCATCGGCAATGACGGCACGGTCAGCGTGACCATGGCTGGCCAGGCGCAGGCACTGGAAATCGGCTCGCTGACGCTCACCGATTTCGTCAATCCGTCCGGCCTGCAGGCCAAGGGCGAGAACCTTTACGTCGAGACCACCGCGTCCGGTCCTGCGCAGAACGGCACCCCCGGCCTCAACGGCCTGGGCAGCCTGGTGCAGGGCTCACTGGAAGGCTCCAACGTCAACGTGGTGGAAGAGCTGGTCAGCATGATCGAAACCCAGCGCGCCTACGAAATGAACGCCAAGGCCATCTCCACCACCGACTCGATGTTGGGCTACCTCAACAACAACGTCTGATCCACGCATACCGGGAATCGCCATGAAGCGCTCCACGTCCGCCACCACCCTCGCCTGCGCGTTGATGCTGCTGCCAGGCTGTGCACGCTACTACGGCGACGTGCGCCCGTACGCGCCGATGCAGCCCATCCAGCCCGTCGTCGCCGCGCAGGCACCGGCCACCGCGGGCTCCATCTATCGCGCCGGCCCCGGCCTGAACCTCTACGCCGACCGCCGCGCACGCGACGTGGGCGACCTGCTGACGATCAACCTGGTGGAGAACACCGCCGCGCAGACCTCGGCCACCACCTCGGTCGACAAGAGCAGCGAGATCAGCATGGCCGCGCCCAACATCGCCGGTGCCCCGGTCACCTGGAACGGACGCGACATCCTCAGCGCCTCGGTCAACGGCGAGCGCGGTTTCAGCGGCGCCGGCAACAGCGCGCAGAGCAACCGCCTGCAGGGCAGCGTGACCGTCACCGTGATCCAGCGCCTGCCCAACGGCAACCTGGTCGTGCAGGGCCAGAAGAACATGCGCCTGAACCAGGGCGACGAACTGGTGCAGATCCAGGGCATCGTGCGCCCGGCCGACATCGGCACCGACAACACCATCGCCTCCAGCAAGGTCGCCGATGCCCGCATCGCCTTCGGCGGCCGCGGCGCCATCGCGCAGTCGAATTCGATGGGCTGGCTGGGCCGGTTCTTCAACTCCCCGATCTTCCCGAACTGAGCACCGTGATGGACGCCAACGAAACCAAGCACGCTGCACCGACGAGCACGAAGAAACCGCGCCGCATCGACACCTACACGCTGCTGGGCCTGCTGGCCTGGATCGGCCTGGTGCTGATCTGCCTGGCGCCGGCCGCGCGTGCCGAGCGCATCAAGGACCTGGCGCAGGTCGGTGGCGTGCGCAGCAACCCGTTGGTCGGCTATGGCCTGGTGGTCGGCCTGGACGGCAGCGGCGACCGCACCAGCCAGGCGCCCTTCACCGTGCAGAGCTTGAAGAACATGTTGGGCGAGCTGGGCGTCAACATCCCGGCCAACGTCAATCCGCAGTTGAAGAACGTGGCTGCAGTGGCGATCCATGCCGACCTGCCCGCTTTCGCCAAGCCCGGCCAACCGATCGACATCACCGTGTCGTCAATCGGCAACGCCACCTCGCTGCGCGGCGGCAGCCTGTTGATGGCCCCGCTGCGCGGCGCCGACGGCGAGGTCTACGCCATCGCCCAGGGCAACCTGGTGGTGGGCGGCTTCGGCGCGCAGGGCAAGGACGGGTCGCGCGTGTCGGTCAACGTCCCCAGCGTGGGCCGCATTCCGAACGGCGCCACCGTCGAACGTGCGATTCCCAATGCGCTGGACAGCGGCGACGGCACCATCACGCTGAACCTGCATCGCGCCGACTTCACCACCGTCTCGCGCATGGTCGCGGCGCTGGAGCAGAACTTCGGCGCCGGCAACGCGTACGCGCTGGATGCGGTCACCGTCGCCGTACGCGCACCGGCCGACATCTCGCGCCGGGTGAACTTCCTGGCCCAGGTGGAGAACCTGGAACTCACGCCAGGCAGTGCGCCGGCGAAGGTCATCGTCAACGCGCGCACCGGCACCGTCGTGATCGGCGCGCAGGTGCAGGTGATGCCGGCGGCGGTCACCCATGGCTCGCTGACGGTGACGATCACCGAATCGGCGAACGTCAGCCAGCCGAACGAATTCTCGCGTGGCGGCCAGACCGTGGTGACGCCGCAGTCCAGCGTCTCGGTCAGCCAGGAAGGCAACCGCATGTTCAAGTTCGAGGGCGGCACCTCGCTGGACGAGATCGTCCGCGCGGTCAACGAAGTGGGCGCCGCACCCGGCGACCTGATCGCGATCCTGGAAGCCCTGAAGCAGGCAGGCGCATTGCGCGCGGAGCTCGAGGTGATCTGATATGGCCAGCATGCCCATCGGAACGCTGAACCCCTCACTGTCGTTGGCCGATGCCGGCGGCAAGCCTGACAACGCCCGCATCCACGAGGTCGCGCGCAAGCTGGAGGGCCAGTTCGCACAGATGATGATCAAGTGCATGCGCGAAGCGGGTTTCGGCGATTCGCTGTTCCCCGGCGAGAACCAGGTCTTCCGCGACATGTACGACCAGCAGATCGCCAAGGCGATGAGCGAAGGTCGAGGCCTGGGCCTGGCGCCGATGATTGCGCGCCAGTTGGGGGCAACCGACAGCAGCACGCCGGCCGTTCCCGCCACCACGGCGCTGTCCGCGTACAAGCGCCTGCTGCCTGGCAACGAAGCCGATTCCATGCTCGACGCCATCGCCGGCCGCGGCATCGGCAGCACCGCCGCGCGCCACGATGCCGGCATGCCGGCCACGATCACGCTGGACACCATCACCGTACGTCCGGACGCCGCCTGCGACGAGGTGGAACAGGTCGCGTCGGCGGATCCATCGAAGTACGCGCGCAATACACCGGAGCGCTTTGTCGCCGAGATCTGGGACCACGCCAAGCAGGCGGCGAAGGAACTGGGCGTCGACCCGCGCGCACTCGTGGCACAGGCCGCGCTGGAAACGGGTTGGGGCAAGCGCCAGATCCGCACGGGCGACGGCGACAGCGCGCACAACCTGTTCGGCATCAAGGCCACCGGCTGGAAGGGCGAGCGCGCGCGAACCGCCACACATGAGTACAGCAACGGCGTGAAGCACAGCGAGACCGCCGACTTCCGCGCCTACGCCTCACCTGCCGAAAGCTTCGCCGACTACGTTCGCCTGCTGAAGAACAACCCGCGCTACCAGCAGGCACTCGCCGCCGGCAAGGACATCGCCGGCTTCGCCCGCGGCCTGCAGCGCGCCGGCTACGCGACCGATCCGACTTACGCCAACAAGATTGCCTCGATCGCCAACGGCCCGACGCTCGGCAAGGTGTTGTCGAGCATCGGCGACACCGTCGGCGGCAAGGTCGGCGGGTTCGTCGGCAACGCCATCGGCAACGCGCTGCGGCGCTGATCCAGGGAGCACGCATGTCCAACCTTCTCGCCACCGGCAGCAGCGCCCTCCTCGCTTTCCAGCGCGCCCTGTCCACGGTCAGCCACAACGTCGCCAACATCAACACGCCGGGCTACTCGCGCCAGCGTGCCGAATTCGAAGCGCGCGACGGCACCTTCTTCGGCCAGGGCTACCAGGGCAACGGCGTGCAGATCGTCGACGTGCGCCGCATGGCCGACTCGCTGGCCACCTCGCGCCTGCTCGACAGTGGCGGCGAACTCTCGCGCCTGCAGCAGTTGTCGGTCCTCTCCACCCGGCTCGACCAGCTATTCTCCGAGAAAGCGACCGGCATCAGTGCGCCGTGGTCCAGCTTCTTCGATTCTGTCAGCGCGCTGTCCTCCAACGCCGCCGGCTCCGCCGACCGCGAAAGCGTGCTGGCGCAGGCGAATGCGCTGGTCACCCGCTTCCGCCAGATCGACCAGCATCTCGACGGCCTGGATACCGAAGTCAATGCGGGCCTGACCGCCGCCACGGGCGAAGTGAACCGCCTGGCGAAGGAGATCGCCCAGCTCAACGGCCAGATCGGCGGCAATACGAATCCCTCCGGCGACCTGCTCGACCGTCGCGACCAGCTCATCAGCGAACTGGTCGCCTTCACCGGCGGCAATGCGGTGACGCAGGACGGTGGACTGGTCAACGTGTTCAGCGCCGGTGGTCAACCGCTGGTGGTCGGTGCGAGCGCCAGCACGCTGGTCACCGTGCCCGATGCGTATCGTCCCGAGCGCCTGCAGGTGGCGCTGGAAACCAACGGCCAGCGCATCACCCTGGACAAGCGCGCCCTCGGTGGCCAGATCGGCGGCCTGATCGAATTCCGTACCACCGTGCTTGACCCGGCCGTGGCCGAACTGGGGCGCGTGGCCACCTCGTTGGCGCAGACCTTCAATGAAGGACATCGCGCGGGCATGGACCAGTACGGGCAGATCGGAGGCGATTTCTTCAGCCTGCCCGCACCCCGCATTTCGTCGCATGCGGGCAATGCCGGCAACGCGGTGCTGCAGACATCGGTCGGCAGCGTATCGGCGCTGAATGCGCAGAACGTGTTGTTGCGCTTCGATGGCGGCGCGTGGGTGGCGACGCATCCGGAAACCGGCGCGGCCATCGCCACCACCGGCACCGGCACCGCCGCCGATCCGCTGGTGGTGAACGGCATCGAAGTGGTGCTGGCCTCCGGCGCGCCGGCCACCAACGACCGTTTCCTGCTGCAGCCCACGGCCGGCGCCGCCGGCAACCTGGGGGTCGCGATCACCGATCCCGGCCGCATCGCCGCCGCCACGCCGGTCAAGGCCACGACCGACATGGCCAACACCGGCAGCGGCAAGCTGAGCGGACTGAAGGTGACCGACGCGGCCAACGCAGGCCTGCTGGCGCCGGTGGACATCGAGTTCATCGACGCCACGCAATACACCATCAATGGCACTGGCCCGTTCCCCTACACGCCGGGGCAGACGATCGCATCGAACGGCTGGAGCCTGGTGCTGGATGGCGCGCCTGCGGCAGGTGACACCTTCAGTGTCGGCCCCACCGGCGCCAACTCCAGCGACAACGGCAACGCCAAGCTGCTGTCGAACCTGGACGATGCACGCGCGCTCAACGGCGGCACGCTGACGCTCAATGGCGCCATTGGCGGGCTGACCACGCAGGTCGGCTCGGCGGCGCGCCAGGCGGACTATTCCGCGCAGGCGCAGCAGGTCATCCATGACCAGGCGCAGGCCGCACGCGATGCGGTTTCCGGCGTCAACCTGGACGAAGAAGCCGCCGACCTGATGCGCCTGCAGCAGGCGTACCAGGCCGCGTCGCAGATCATCGCCACCGCCGACACCCTGTTCCAGGCGCTGCTGGGAGCCACACGCCGATGAACTACCGTATCTCCACCGGGATGATGTACCAGCAGTCGATCAACACGATGCTGGCCAAGCAGGCGAAGCTGGCGCATACACAGCAACAGCTCTCCAGCGGACAGCGCCTGGTCACCGCCAAGGACGATCCGGTCGCCGCCGGCACCGCCGTGGGGCTGGACCGTGCGGTGGCCGAACTCGAACGCTTCGGCATGAACGCCAGCGCCGTGCAGAACCGCCTGGGCCTGCAGGAGAACGCGCTGACCCAGGTTGGCGATGCGATGGCGCGCGTCAACGAGCTCGTCATCCAGGCCAACAATGCGGCCATGGGCGACGACAGTCGCCAGGCGATCAGCACTGAGCTGAAATCGATCTACGCCGGTCTGCTGGATCTGGCCAACAGCACCGACGGCGCCGGCCGCTACCTGTTCGGCGGCACCAGCGACGGCAGCGCGCCGTTCGCCATCGCCGGCGGCAACGTGATCTACAGCGGCGACCAGACCCAGCGGCAGGTGGAAGTGGCGCCGGACATGTTCGTCGCCGACACCCTGCCCGGCAGCGAGGTGTTCCTGCGCCTGCGCACCGGCGACGGCCGCATCGACGGTCAGCCGGCCGCCGGCAACACCGGCACCGGCTTGCTGATGGGCTTCAGCGTGACCGATTCCACGGCCTGGGACGGTGACACCTACACGCTCAGCTTCGGCGCGGGCAATACCTACCAGGTGGTCGATGGCGGCGGCGCCGTGGTCGCCACGGGTGCGTACGCCAAGGGCGAGAGCATCGCCTTTGCCGGTGTGCAGATGAAGATCGACGGCCAGCCCGCCAATGGCGACAGTTTCACGCTGGGGCCGGCCGGCTCGCGCGACATCTTCGCCACCGTGCAGGGCCTGATCGACACGCTGGAGACCAGCCCCACCACCGACACCCAGCGTGCCGTCATGCAGAACAGCCTGCAGGCAGCCATGCGCGATATCGCCACTGCGCAGAGCAGGATGATCGACGCGCGCGCCAGCGGCGGTGCGCAGCTGTCGGCCATCGACGACGCCGCTGCGCTGCGCGAGGCGAACAACGTCACCTTGCAGGGCACGCTGTCCACCCTGCGCGACCTGGACTGGGCCGAAGCCATCGGCCGCTACCAGATGGAAAACACCGCCCTGCAGGCCGCGCAGACGGTCTTCATGCAGATGCAATCGCTGTCGTTGTTCAAGCTGATGGGCTGACGGCGGCGCACGAACCCTTTTCAAGCAGTCCTTGACCCTCCCGCCGCGATCCCTCGCGGCGATTTTTTTGTATATCCCCTTCTCCCCGCCTGCGGGGAGAAGGTGCCCGGAGGGAGGATGAGGGGTCGAGCGCTGTAAGCCATCGGGCGCTCCACCTTCACTTCTCCGTTCGCCCCTCACCCGCCTTCGGCACCCTCTCCCCGCTGCGCAGGGAGAGGGGAACTCGTCGGCCTCCCGCCGCGACGCCCTCGCGGCGATTTTTTTGTATATCCCCTTCTCCCCGCCTGCGGGGAGAAGGTGCCCGGAGGGCGGATGAGGGGTCGAGCGCTGTAAGCCATCGGGCGCTCCACCTTCACTTTTCCGTTTGCCCCTCACCCGCCTTCGGCACCCTCTCCCCGCTGCGCAGGGAGAGGGGAACTCGTCGGTCGCACCCGGAACACCACGCTGATCCGCGGCCCCTGCGCACGTCGCGTCTTTGGAATGCCGTGTTCGTGCGTGCTCTGCGAGGCATGGCTCATCGACAGCACGCTGCCAGGCGCGAGGTCGACCGCCAGCGTCTCGCGCCTGCCCGCACGGGCACGGATCAGCATGCGTCGCGGCGCGCCCAGCGAGACCAGGGTGATCGGATGACCGGCCGCCACGGTGTGCAGTTTGTCGCCATGCATGGCGACGCTGTCGTCGCCGTTGCGGTAGAGGTTCATGCCGATGCGCGAGTACGGTGCCGGCGCCTTCGCCTGTACGCAGGCCAGCAGCGCCGCCAGTGGCAGGTCGTCCGGCAGCGCGTCCACGGGATAGTTCGCCAGCAGCCGCGGCACGTCGACGATGCGGTCGTACATCGGGCGCTGGAGGTGCGTCCACGCAGCCTGGGCGAGGAGGATGTCGAACCAGCGTCCTGCCGTGACGGGATCGATCACCCCGGGCCAGTAGCGGATGCCGCCCTCGGCGTCGTCCACCAGCGGCACTACGCTGGGTGCGAACAGATCGTTGGTCAACGTGGACAGAGCGTGCATGGCGGCCTCAGTGGAAATCGCGCGAAGAGGTCTGCAATTCGCCCAGCAGATGACTGAAGTCATGAAGGTCGTGGGCGATCAGATGGCGCACGCCATCGACATGTTCCCAGCGACCACGCACACCCAGCAGGCGCGCACCCAGCAGGGCCTTGCGCCGGCGTTCGGCGATGCGTGCCCAGACCACGACATTGACCACGCCATGCTCGTCTTCCAGGGTGACGAAGATGACGCCGCTGGCCGTACCGGGCCGCTGGCGCTGGGTGACGATGCCGGCCACATGCACACCACGCCCGTGCGGCAGGTCCTGCAGCTGGCGCGAATCGACCACGCGCTGCTGGCGCAGGCGCTCCCGCAGCAACGCCAGCGGATGCACGCCCAGCGTCAGTCCGGTGACGCGGTAATCCGACAGCACGTCTTCCACCTGGCTCGGCGCGGGGAGCACGATGTCGTCCTCGTCGGGACTTCCCGGCAACAGCGGGCGCTGGCGCTCGATGCCGGCCGCCGCCCAACGTGCAGCGTGGCGATGGCCGGCAAGCGACTGCAGTGCGCCCGCTTCTGCCAGCGCACTGCGTGCCTTCTCGTCGAGACTGGCGCGCAGGCACAGGTCGCGTACGTCGGTAAAAGGTCGCTGTGCGCGAGCGGACATGATCGCCTTGCCCACCGTTTCCGATAACCCGCTGACCTGGCGAAAACCGAGACGCACCGCGGCTTGCCCTCCCCGCACGGCATCGCTTCGCATCCGGCCGCCTTCCAATGTGTTGTCCCAGTCACTGCAGGCCACATCCACGGCACGGACTTCAATACGCGGCCGCCCCGCCGAATGGCCCCGCCGCGCGTCCTGCACGATCTGGCTGGGCGAATAGAAACCCATCGGCTGCGCATTGAGCAGCGCGCACACGAATGCCGCCGGCTCATGCCGCTTCAGCCAGCAGCTGATGTACACCAGCTTGGCGAATGAGGCGGCGTGGCTCTGCGGGAAACCGTAGGAACCGAAACCCTTGATCTGCTCGAAGATCTGGTCGATGAACTCAGCCGAATAGTCCTTCTTCTCCATCAGGCGGCGGATCTTGTCGCGATGTGGCGTCATGTCGCCGCCCCTGCCCCACGCCGCCATCGAACGGCGCAGGCCATCGGCTTCCGAAGGCGTATAGCCGGCATGGATCACCAGTTCCATCACTTGTTCCTGGAACAACGGGATACCCAGCGTATTGCCCAGGATGGCTTCGATACCCTCGGACGGATAGGTCACCGCTTCTTTCTTCTGCCGGCGCCGTAGGTATGGATGCACCATGCCGCCCTGGATGGGGCCGGGACGGACGATGGCCACTTCGATCACCAGGTCATAGAAATTCTTCGGTTTCAGCCGCGGCAGCATGCTCATCTGTGCGCGCGATTCGATCTGGAACACGCCGATGGTGTCGGCGGCCTGGATCATCGCGTAGGTCCGCTTGTCTCCCGGCGGCAGTCCGGCCAGGTCGATCGTGTAGCCGCGGTGCTTCGTCACCAGGTCCACGGCCTTCTTGATGCAGGTCAGCATGCCCAGTGCCAGGCAGTCGACCTTCAGCAGCTTCATCGTCTCCAGGTCATCCTTGTCCCACTGGATGATGGTGCGGTCATCCATCGCGGCGTTTTCCACCGGCACCACCTCGGACAGCGGCCCATCGTTGATGACGAAGCCACCGACATGCTGAGAGAGGTGGCGCGGATGGCCGCGCAATTGCGCCGTCACCGCCAGCACGCGGTGGATCAGCGGATTCTCCGGATCGAAGCCGGCTTCGCGCAGGCGCTGTTCCATCGGCGTCTCGCCATTGCCCCAGCCGAAGCACTCGGCCAGCAATGCGATCTGGTCCGGTGGCAGGCCGAACGCCTTGGCGACATCGCGCACGGCGCTCTTGCCGCGGTAGCGGATGACGGTCGCGGCCAACGCCGCGCGGCGGCGGCCGTATTTGCCGTAGACGTACTGCAGCACTTCCTCGCGCCGCGCGTGCTCGAAGTCGACGTCGATGTCCGGCGGCTCACCGCGCTCCTCGGACAGGAAGCGCGCCATCAGCAGCCGGCTTTCGGCGGGATCCACCACGGTGATACCCAGCGCGAAGCAGACGGCCGAGTTGGCCGAGGAGCCTCGCCCCTGGCAGAGGATGTCCCGCGACTTGGCGAAGCGGACGATGTCTTCGACCGTCAGGAAGAATGCCTCGTAGTTGAGCTTGGCGATGAGGGCGAGTTCCTCGTCGATCTGCACAACGATGGCCGGCGGGACGCCGTCCTTCCAGCGCTCCCGCATGCCCTGCTCGGTCAGCGCGCGCAGCCAGCTGGCCGGCGTATGACCGGCCGGCACCAGTTCGGCCGGATAGCGGTACTTCACCTCCTCCATCGAGAACGTGCAGCGCTGCGCCAGGGCGACGGCGTTTTCCAGCAATGCCGCGGGATAGATGTTGCCCAGTGCCCGTCGCGTGCGCAGATGGCGCTCGCCGTTGCGGAACAGATGTTCTCCGCACTCCGCCAGCGGCAAGGTATGGCGGATCGCCGTCATCGTGTCCTGCAGCACCCGTTGTCGACGCACATCCATGTGCACGTCGCCGCTGGCGATGGTCGTCATCGACATCCGTCCGGCCAGATCCAGCAACTGCTGCAGGCGCGCCGCGTCGTCCTGCTCACGGTGCAGTTCCACCGCCAGGTGCACGCGCGTACCCAGCACCTGCTGCAGCCAGCGCCCTTGCGCATCGTCCGGCGTGCGGCACGGCAACCACAGCGCGAACAGGCCGCCGACCTCCGGTTCCTCGTTCCCCAATACCCGTTCCACATCCTGACGCGTCAGCCGGTACGTGCCCTTGGGTGCGGCACGGCGTGCGGTGGTGATCAGTTCGCACAGGCGCGTGTATCCGTGCAGGGTTTCCACCAGCAGCGCGCACTTCAGTCCACACGCCAGGGTGAATTCGCTGCCGACGATCAGCTTCAGCCCGGTGGCGCGCGATGCCTCCAGTCCGCGCACGATGCCGGCCAGCGAGCACTCGTCGGTGATCGCCAGGGCCTCGTAGCCACAGTGCTTCGCGCGGACGAACAGGTCTTCCGCGCTGGATGCGCCGCGCAGGAAGGAGAAATCCGACAGGCAGTGCAGTTCGGCGTAAGCCGGCAGGCCGTCGTCGACCCGCGCGTCGTCATTGGCGGCCGCATGCGCCCGCAGCCGATGCGCGGTCTCCCAGGCGCGCGGCACATGCGCGCCCGGGTAATCGCCGCGCTCTTCGTCGCGGCTCACGCGAACCACCCGTGCAGCATCCACCCGCCCTGCTCGCCCGGTGGTGCGAAGGCCCAGGCACGCTGGCCCTGCGAGGTTTCCAGCACGTAGTAGTCGCGGCGCGCGTCCTCGCCGTCCCACCAGCCGCTTTCCAGCCGCTCCGGACCGGACACGATGCGCGGATGCGGGTCGCGCAGCGGCACCGGCTGCGGCAGCAACCACGTCGGCCGTGGCGGACGTACCGGCGCCTGTTCGATGCGGCCGGCATCGCCCTGCATGCGTCGCCATGCACGCTCCGGGCGCGGGTCGCCGGCAGGCGCCACGCGATGCACCGCCTCGTCGCCCAGGCGCGCGCGCAGGCGTTCGCGCAGTTGCGGCCATGGCAACTGCTGCTGCGGTCGCGTATCGAACAGATCGCGCGCCGCCGGCACGAACGGCGGCAGCTCGCGCGCGAGCAGGCGCACGCCCACCACCGGGTGCGCGATCTGCACGCGCTCCAGCCGATTGCGGGTCAGCTCGAACAGCATCGCCGGTTCGCGTTCGGCGGCCAGCAGGCCCACCTCGACATCGGTGTGGCCTTCCTCATGCTCCAGCCGCAGGACGAAACGCTGCACGCCACCATCGCGGATGGACAGATAGGTGCACAGGTCCCCGATCAGCCGGCGCAGCGGGAACAGCAGCGCCATGTGGCTCTCGACCTCGTAGCCGAGTTCGATGCGCGCATCGAAGTGGTCCGGCGGTGCGTAGTACGCCAGCGGATCGTCGGTCTGGCCATACAGGCGGTCCAGGTGTTCCAGCACCGGCAGGCCGAAGCGGCGGCGCAGGCTGTCGCGCGGCAAGCCGCGCAGCGTGCGCAGGTCGCGGATGCCCATGCGGTGCAGGCGCTCGCCGGCCTCGTCCGGCAGGCGCGCGCGCCGCACCGGCACGCGGTCCAGCATCTCGGCCATCGCCGCGGGCTGCATCACCGCCAGGCCATCACGCAGGCCGGCGAGCACATGCGCCGCGCGCGGCGTGGGTGCCAACGCGAGGCGATGCTGGAAGCCCAGCAGGCCCAGTTCCTCGCGCAACCGCGCCTCGATGCGTGGCCACGGCCCCAGCAGGCGAAAGCTGGCGCGCACCTCCAGCACCAGGCAACCCGGCCACTGCGCACTGACCAGCGAACTGTGGCGGTATGCCCAGGCGGCGAGGAAACGCTGCCAGCGCGCTTCGGCCGGCGGGTCGTGTTCGACCATCGCGAAGTCCGGCAGCAGCGCGTGCGCGGCGGTCAGGCGCATGCCGGCCCGCAGGCCCGCCTGCGCGGCCGACGCATTCACGGCATGCAGGGTGCGCAGTTGCGCGGCGCCACCGACCAGCGCCAGCGGCGCACCGGGATCAGGCAGACGCCGGAGGACGGCGTCCAGCGCCAGCTGCGGCAGCAGTACACAGGCCCAGAGCATGCGCGCGCCTCAATGCGCGACCAGCGCGAACGACTGCGCGGGCGCCGGGCCGCCGCGGCATTTGCGCACCTGCCAGTGCGTGCCGCCCTGCGCGTCGCGGATGGCCTCCACGCGCAACGCGGCCGCCGACGGATTGGCCGCATGGCGGCGGTCTCGCAGCGCGAAGCCCAGGCATTCGCCGCTGTCGGCGGCCACCTGCAGGCGGCGCAACGCCGGTCCATCCGCCTGCACCGGCCAGCCCAGCACGGCCGCGCAGGCGCCGCTGCGCAGGCATTGTTCGAACGCCCACAGCGCATCGCGCGGCGCTGCCTCGACGATCTCCAGCAAGGCCAGATCCACGCCCGCGGCCTGCCATGCGGGCGCATACGGGATATACGGCGGCGCGATCACCGCCACGGTGCTGCCCGCCTGCGTCATTCGCGCCAGTGTGGGCAGCAGCAATGCCAGTTCGCCCACCCCGTCGGCGGGCAGCAGCAGTTCGGTCAACGCGCGGCGTGGCCAGCCGCCCTGCGGCAGCAAGGCATCGAGCGCTGCGTGGCCGGTGGGTTCGCCATCGGCGGCGATGGCCGCGTTGCGGCCGGCGTGCCACAGCGTGCGCGCGGCCAGCAGCGTGTCGAGGGCGACGACCGCGCCCATGTCAGCCGCGCCTTACCAGACCGCAGTACACGCCTTCGATGGCGAAGTCCTGCCCCGGCTGCACGTCGATGGGTGCGTGCGCGGGATTGCGCGGCAGCAGGCGGATGCGCCGGCGCTCGCGCTGCAGGCGCTTGATGGTCAGTTCGCCATCGATGCGGGCCACGACGGTCTGCCCATCGCGTGCCTCAGGCGTGCGGTGCACGCCGACAAGATCACCATCGACGATGCCGTCGTCGATCATCGAATCGCCCTGCACCTTCAGGAGGTAATCCGGTTGCAGGGAGAACAGCCGGCGGTCCAGCCAGAGCTGCTCATCCAGGCCGATGTCGGCCCCGATCGGTTGGCCAGCGGCCACCCGACCCAGCACGGGCAGCGGCAGCAGATCGGCCGTGCCGCCCGGCAGGCGCAGGCCGCGTTTCTGGCCCGGGGCCTGTTCCAGCAGGCCATAGGCCACCAGCGCCTGCACGTGCTTCTGCGCGGCATTGCGCGAGGCGAAGCCGAACGCGTCGGCGATGTCCGCCAGGCTGGGCGCGCGTCCGGCCGCCAGCTCCCGGCGCAGGAAAGCCAGCACGGCGGCACGTTGGGGAGGCAGGTCGACGGCATTCATGGGTGTACATTTGTACACCTTAAGGTCTCACATGGCGAGAAAGAGGTGCGGCTTGCCTGCAAGCCTCATACGCCTCAATATAACTCCAGTTATAACGTCAAGGAGGCAGCCATGAAGCTCAAGATCACCACGGTCGGCAACTCTGCCGGTGTCATCCTGCCCAAGGAGCTCCTGTCGCGCCTCCGCTTGGACAAAGGCGATGAACTCCACGCGCTCGAGACGCCTGACGGCATCCGCCTGACCGTCTACGACCCCACCCTGGCCGAGCAGATGGACGTGGCCGAGCAGGTGATGCGCCGTCGCCGCACCCTGCTCAACAAGCTGGCCCAGTGACGCGGCGCTCATGATCGTCTGGATCAGCCGGGCCTTGGCCCTGGCCATCCATGACCGCCAGTTGGCCGAGCATGGCGGCGCCACCGGCATACGCGACGAGGGATTGCTGGAATCGGCGCTCGCACGCCCCAAGCAGTTGCACGCCTACGGGCAGCCTGTGCCGGACCTGGCCGATCTGGGGGCCGCCACTGCCTTCGGCCTGGCGCGCAGCCATCCCTTCCTGGATGGCAACAAACGCATGGCGGCCGTGGCCTGCGAAGTCTTCATCGTGCTCAATGGCGCCACCCTATCGGCCGAAGACCACGAGCTGTATCCGCAGTACCTCGGCTTGTCCGAAGGCAGCCTCGGCGAGGACGAATTCGCCGCGTGGCTGCGTCCGCGGATCATCGCCAGATCCCCAGGCAAAGTGCAGGAGCCCTCTCCCGCCTACAGCCCCTGACGGCGACGCACACTCGCCGTCGTCCCAGCGAAAGCTGGGACCCATCTTGCCGTTGCCTTCCCTGACATGCGGGAAGGACGGACATCACTGAGGGGCAATGGATTCCAGCTTGCGCTGAAAGGACGGCCAAGACCTCCAAACGGCCGCGTTCCACGTGACGGACGCATGGAGTCGCAGGCGGTCATGTCGTGCGCAGGAGCGCACGTGGCATCGGATGAAACGTCAGGCAGCCTGTTCTTCGGCACGCTCGACCATGGTCTCGGCCATCTGCCGCCAACTGGGCAGCTGGTCGAGCACGCCCAGCGACTTCAGGTAACCCTCGTCCACCGGCTCGTTGCTGGCCAGGGCACCGGCCACATGCACGGCGCCCGGCACCCAGAAGCTGCGCAGGCTGGAGCGCTGCGGCTGGCGATGGAAGGCCACCGCTTCCACGATCGGCATCGGCAGGCCCCACAGGCCCAACAGGTAGGCACCGGCCTCGGTGTGGCCGGGGCGGTCGTCGTCTTCGGCGGCCGGCGTATCGCGTTCGTCGCGCACGCCCGGCAGCAACAGGCCGATGTCGGCGAGCAAGGCCGCCGTTGCGCCGAGCTCGGAACTGGTGCGCGGCAGGATCTTCGCCGCCAGCCGCGAAGCCAGCAAAGCGCGTTGCTGAAGGACACTGCGATCGACGTTGGAGGCGGTCTTCATCGAGAACACCTCGCTGGCCAGCACCAGGTCACGCAGTGTGCCCAGGCCCAGCCGGGTGACCGCAGCGCGCAGGTCGGTGATGGAACGGCCGTTGGAAAAATAGGCCGAGTTGCACAACTGCAGCACCTTGGCCGCGATGGCGGGATCGCCGGCCACCAGCGTGGCGATGTCGTTGGCGGTCCCTTCGTCCTCTTCCAGCGCACGCGTCAGCGCGAAATACAGGTGCGGCGGCGATGGCAGATGTTCGACGCGGCCGATGGCGCGGCGCAGGCGCGGGCTGTCCAGCAGGTCGCGCAGTTCTTCCAGGCTGTGGATCGCCTCAAGCACGGTTTCCGACGACAGCGGCAGCGGCAGGAAGCGGTGTGCCACGCCGATCAGCTTGATCGGCGCCGCCAGGCTCTCCGCAGCGCCTTCCAGCAGCGCGATGCGGATGGTCTCCGGACGCAGCGTGCGGATCTGGCCGAGCAGCGTGGCCGGTGGCAGGTCGGCGAGCGCCGGGCCCGCCATCACCACGTCCACCGGGCCATTGGCGACGGTATACATCGCCGACTTGGCGTCGGCGACGACCTCCACGGTCCATTCGTCCCCCATGTCGCCGATGTAATCGGCCAGGTCGTCAGGCAGGCAGGCGGTGTCGCCAACATACAGAATGCGCAAAGCACTTCCCCTTGGATCGTTCTTGCAAGCTTCAACGCGCACCCCCTGCTTGCGGAGGCGCGGACCGGATGAAATCTAGCAAGGATGTCGGCCGCGGCCGGGAGTTCTTGAATCGCGATGCGGAGAATGCGCAGTCCTTCACATTCCGCTGTCGGTGGATTCCCGACAGCGCTGCGACTCGGAAGCGGAACGTGCCCAGCGCTGCGGCCCGCGATTGTCGAGATTGAGGTTGCCATCGAAACGCGTGCGCTCGAAATCGAGTCCACGTCGTTGTCGTTGTAGCGCTACAAGAAGTCGAAATACCCCCAGGGGAAGTACTCCACTTCCACCTGCGCTTCCAGCGCGCCGCCGGTGACGTTGCCACTGTCCTTCCCTGTGTACGCCAGCGCGTCGCCCGTGTCCCGACAGCGACCGCGCGTACTCGACGCGCAGCATGCGGCCATTCGTCCCTGGAAAAGCGATCCACCGCAGAAAGCCGATCCTGCGCAGACCAGCAAGCAGAGGAAAAAAGGGGGTGGCGCATGGGGCGGCTCCTGCGGCAAAGCGGACAGGCATGGCCTCATCGCCGACACGCCGACCCTGCCAGCATCCGTCCGGCGAGGGGGCGATCACGGAGGATCGCAGGCGAACGGCGGCCCCACGGCCGGTGTCCCGGCATCCGGCTGCGCGAGATGCAGCAGCAGGTGTGCCAGTGTCACCACGTCCTGGAAGTTGTGCAGCAGCACGCGCCTGAGCAGGCCGGCGTCGCCACCGCGCAGATACTGCAGCCAGGCGCCCGGTGCTTCCGAGCCCGGCAGGTCGTCCTCCCGCACGATGCCCAGTGCATGGCGCTCGATGGTGGCCAGCCGGCAGTTCTCCCACACGCCGCGATAACGACGACGCGTGGGGAACAGCAGGTCGAGGTGATCGATGCCGGCGAGCGGCGTGCCCATCCGCGCCAGCCGATAACGCGTGGCCAGCAGCGGGGCGTCGTAGCAGCGGCCGTTGTAGCTGACAAGGCGTGTCTCTTCGCCCAGCCAGCCGGCGAACGCGCGCAGCATCGCCGGCTCGGCGGAAAGATGGGTGATCAGCAGCTGGCGGACACGCAATCCGCCCGGCACGAAATCCGACGCACCGATCATGAAGGCGCGCGTGCCGGTGCCACCGGAGAGGCCCGTGGTCTCCGTGTCGAACAGCAGCATGCCGGCCGTGGGCATCGGGTCGCAGCGCGCGAACGCGCCGTCCACGTGCACCGGCACGTCATCGAAGGGCAGCACCTGTTCCAGCAGCAGCACGCCCGGCGCGATCTCCTGGCCAGGCAGCGCCCGGTCAGCGGCGCGCATTGGCGCGCGAGGCACCGCTTTTTCGCGCAGGCCCAGCATGCGGCGCAGTGCCGGCAGCGGATCATGCGGCGGTGGCGCATCCGCCGTGGCGACCGGATCCCGTGCCGCGTCGATGCCGACCCGGTGCGGCGTGGCACCCTGCCCCGCCTGGTGGCGCAGCCGCTGCAGCTTTTCCAGGCTGATGCTCATGCGGCATCCAGCAGCTGCAGCACGCGCGCGGCCAATGCGCGCGGTGTGGTGGCGGCGTCCTCGTCCACCGCCAGCACCGGCCCCACGCACGCGGGACACCCCGCCTTGCAGTCGCACGCCGCCACCAGCTGCGAGGCACGGTGTACCAGCTCGCGCTGTCGCCGCCACAGCGGTTCGCTCAGGCCGATGCCGCCGGGATAGTTGTCGTACAGGTACACGGTAGGAACGAAACGTTCGCCCGATACCGGCGACAGCACCTGGCTTTCCGTTCCGCGCAGCTGTCCGCGGCCCTTCGTGTCCGGCAGGGCGAACCAGGCACCGTCGCCGTCGCCTACCGCCTTCTGCAGGTCGCGGCCTTCGGCCATCACGGCGACGGTGGCGGCGATGTGCAGGGCGTAGGCGGCGCCGAGGAAGCCATCCAGCGCTTCCTGCCTCGATTCGAACGCCGACTCCAGCAGTGCCGGCGGCAGCTGCCACCACAGGCTGGTGGTGTGCATCTCCTGGTCCGGCAGGTTCACCGGGCCGTAGCCGATGTTCTCGTGCGTGTAGTAGCGGATCTTCTTGTAGCCGGCCACGCGCCGCACCACGTGCACCTCGCCGTGGTGGCACGTGCCCTGCCCGGCGATGCCGCCGTCGAAGCGCTCCAGCACCTTCAGCTTGGTGTAGTCGATCGCGTCGGTGTAGTAGTCCACATGGGTGCGGGTGACGTAGGCCTTGCGCCCTTCCCAGTCCAGCCGCTCCACCTGGTACGGCGTGGACTGGATCATGTGGATCGCGCCCTCGTACAGCGTCAGCGGGGCGGCGCTGAAATCGACTTCGGCGATGATCACCTGACGGCCGTCGGTGCGGTCGACGACGACGAAGTTGCCGTCCGCCACCGAGCGCAGGCTGACTGCGTTGGCCGGATAGCTGTCGGCGATCCACTCGTAGCGGTCGCCTTCGCGATGCACCACGCTGTCCTCGTCCAGCAGTTGCAGGAACGGCGACGGATCGACCGGCCCGAATGGCTCGCCGGCCAGGAACGGCAACTCGAACGCGGCGCACCGCACGTGGTCCAGCAGGATCATCGGCTGGTCGGGCGCGATGCGGGCGTGTTCCGGCGGGCTGTCGGCGAAGAACTCCGGATGCCGCACCACGTACTGGTCCAGCGGCTGCGAGCTGGCCACCAGGATGCCCAGCGCTGCCTGCTGACGGCGCCCGGCCCGGCCGAAGCGCTGCCACGTCGCGGCGATGGAGCCGGGATAGCCGTTCAGCACCACCGCATCCAGGCTGCCGATGTCCACGCCCAGTTCCAGCGCGGAGGTGGAGACGATGCCATCCACGCGGCCATCACGCATCGCGCGCTCGGCGTCGCGGCGCTCGGTGGGCAGGTAGCCGCCGCGATACGCGCGGATACGCGCCGGTTTGCGCGGGTCGTGGTCGAACACGTCCTTCAGGTACTTGGTCAGCACTTCCACCATCGTGCGCGATTGCGCGAACACCAGCGTCTTCAGGCCCGCCTTGATCGCCAGCCGCGCGATGCGGTTGCTCTGCGAGCGCGCGGATGCCCGCAGGCCGAGATCTGGATTCACCACGGGCGGATTCCACAACAGTACGTGCTTCTCGCCGGTCGGCGCGCCGGATTCGGTGATCGCATGCACCGGCAGCTCCAGTAACGCTTCCGCGTGCGCCTGCGGATTGCCGATGGTGGCCGAGCAGACGATGAACTGCGGCGTGGCGCCGTAGAACGCGCATACCCGCTTCAAGCGCCGAAGCACGTTGGCCACGTGGCTGCCGAACACACCGCGGTACGTGTGCACTTCGTCGATCACGACGTAGCGCAGGTTCTCGAAGAACTGCGCCCACTTGGTGTGGTGCGGCAGGATGGCCTGGTGCAGCATGTCCGGATTGCTGACCACGATGTCGCCATGCAGGCGGATCGCTTGGCGCGCATCGCCCGGCGTGTCGCCGTCGAAGGTAAAGGCTTTCAGGCCAAGGTCGCCGGCCCTGCTCAGGTCCAGCAGTTCCGCCACCTGGTCCTGCGCCAGCGCCTTGGTCGGGAACAGGTACAGCGCCTTGCCCCTGCGCTCCAGCGCCGAGGCCACCACCGGCAGCGTGTAGCACAGCGATTTTCCCGATGCCGTCGGCGTCACGACCGCCAGATGTTCACCCGCCTGCACATGCCGCCATGCCTCGGCCTGGTGCGAATACAGACGCCCGATGCCGCGCGCGCGCAGCGCCTCGGCCAGTTCCACGGGCAGATCCGGCGGCAGCGGCTCGTAACGCCCTTCACGCCCCGGAATGACGAACTGCCCGGTCACGCGATCGTGGTACTTGCCCGCGAGCCGCTCTGCCAGGGCACGGCCATCGGCTGCGTTCACCGGCAGCAGCGCTGCATCGGTGGCGTGCTGGCGGATCAGGGATGTCTGGGCGGGCATGGCGGTCTCTCGGCGGCGTGTGCGCCATCAGAACCGCGCCGCGTCTCAATCCCTGAGACTGACTGCCTGCTGACAGGTGGCCCCTGCCTCAGCTTTGTGATCGGAGTTTGAAGGCATTTCTCACCCGTGGGTAACGTCTCCCGCGATACCACGTCACCGTGAACCGGAGACGCCCATGAACCGCCACCTCTATCGCGAACAGCTCGACACGCTTCGGCAGGCCCCCCGTCGTGCCAGCACCATGGCCGACGATGCATTCACCGCATTCACGGCCTACGACTACGGCCGTCGCCGCCGCCTGCATCCGGATGTCGCGTGGGAAGATGCCTGCCGTGCCTACGCGTTCGCGGCGGCCTCGCATGCGGACCATGCCGGGCAGCTCGACCTGGACACGGAACTCGAACTCGAGGACCACTGGGAACGCCTGCGTGGCGATGCCGGTCCCGACTGGCCGGTCGCGCGTACGCTGTTGCGCGAGACGTGGCGCTGGCTCGATGAACACGGCGCGGGTGCGACCCGCATGCATTGAATCATCCCCCGCACTGCAGGAGACGACGAACGGTAGGCCGGCCATGGCACGACCCGCCGTCTTCAACAACGCAGGGGCACAATAACGACAAGATCCGGCAGGGTCGTGGACCACGCATCTCCTTCGGGGAATGGGGTGACACGTTGCCACAGGGGCCGTGCGCAGTCAGGGACTGTCGCGACGGGGTCGCGCAGACGGCTGTCATGTACAGGTAAGCCGCGTTTCATCCACAAGGTCCACGCTCGGCCATGGTCTTGCGCCATGGAGGGGACCTCATGTCTTGCCTGCCTGATCCGTCCGCGCCCGCGTGGATAGAGGATGCGATGCCCTGTGCCGTCATCGACATCCACTCGGAACTGCGCTTCTGGGAAGAAACCTACGCGCGCCAGAGCTTCCACCGCCCGGGGACCCCGTTCCGCCATTACGTGCCCACGCTGAAATTCGCCTACGACATCTACCTGCTGTCGCACAGACGATCGCTTGAAGAACTGCTGCCTTCGCTGCCCTCCCGCTATGAGGCGGGCATCGTGCGTGGCGTCCGGCTGGACTGGCCGTTGGCGCATGCGGTCATCGCACGCGTATGGGAGCGGCTCAATGCGCCGCTGGAAGAAGATGCGCCGTTGTTCGCCCCGCCACCGACAACCGTCGTGGACGAGCGCGCCTTGTTGGCAGAGGCGATGAACAAAGCGGGCACCCGTACCATCACGCAGCGAATGCAAAGGTGAACGTAAAAGACGTTGTGCGGTTAAACACGGGTTAAAACGCTCTTTATTTCACTTAAGCATCACCGCGCGGAACAAAAAATCCTCGTCGCCACCACCACGCCGACCGGGGATCACCAATGGCCAGCCTGCATCATCGCAACGCCCACGCCACCGCTCAGATCGTCGACATCGACGCCGAACTCGCCTACTGGAAGACGCGTCTCAACGAAGATACATTCCAGGTGGTCGGAGCCACGGTGGGTGACCTGGAGCAGTGCCTGAAGGTCGGCTATGACGCCTATCTGCTGCACCATCGCCAGGACTTCGACGACATCGCGCCCTCGCTGCGCGACCGCCTGCAGCGCTACTGCCCGGATACGCCGATCGGCTGGTACCGTGCGCAGCCGATCATGCGCGCGGTATGGCAACGGCTGAAGCCTGCCGTCGCGATGGGCCACGCCTGATCCTCGACACGCCCCTGCCCATGGGCAGGGGCGCCTAGCTGCCCAGGCCCAGCGCGTGCTCGATCGCGTTGAACAAGGCCTGGATCTGCACCGGCTTTGTCAGTGTCGCCGCGCAGTCGTGGCCGCCGTCCGGCGTGCCCGGCTCGCGCAGGCGGATCACCGGACCGTCGAAGCCGGCTTCCTGCAATACCGCCAGCACGTCCGCGGCGGACAGCAGCAGGATGTCGTCGTCGATGATCGCCAGCTGCGGCAACCCGTCACGCGCAATCTGCTGCAATGCATTCGCACCGTCAGGCGCCATGATCGGATCGTAGCCCTGGCTGGCCAGTGCGTTGCCCAGCAGTGAGAGGCGCGTGGCATCGCCGTCGACCAACAGGATGCGGCGACCCTCGCCATCCCGGAACGCCGCGTCTTCCGTTCCCGACCAGTCGTCGACAGCCGGAGCCGGCAGGTGCAGCTCGAACGCGGTGCCCTGCCCATGCGTGCTGTTCACCTCGATGCGCCCGCGCACCGATTCGACGATGCGCTTGCACGACATCAGGCCCAGGCCCGTGCCGCTGGCCTTGGTGGTGAAGAACGGCGTGAACAGCTGCTGGCGGGTGGCCTCGTCCATGCCACTGCCTTCATCGGAGACACGCAGCACCACGTAGTCCTGCCCGTCGGCGCCCACCGTCTGCGTCGCCGACAGGGTCAATTGCCCGCCGCGTTCGGCCATGGCCTGGATGCCGTTCAAGCAGAGGTTGATCAGGCATTGCTGGAATTCGGTGTAGTTGCCTTCGATCAACAGGTCTTCCGGCGGCAGTTCCACCGTCAGCCGGACCTGCCGCGACAGGCTGCCCTGCAGCAGCAGTTGCACCGCGCTGAACAGCGCCGCCACGCTGATGGTCTCACTGGCCTTGCGCGAACCGCGCACGAACGACAGCATCGAATCGGCCATCTCGTGCCCGCGCTTGCCGCTTTCGGAGATCACCGCGCCCAGGCGCAGGATCTTCGGATCGTCGCTGTAGGTCGACAGCAGGTCGGGCACGATCAGCAGCGGCTGCAGGATGTTGCGAAGATCGTGGCTCAGGCCCGCCGCCAGCATGGCCAGGCAGTCCAGCCGCTGCGAGCGCATCAGTTCGCGCTCGGCATGTTCGCGTTCGCGCTCGCTGCGCGCCTCGCGGATGGCGCGCGCCACCGCCGACGGCAGCCGTGCGGGCGTGTGCTTCAGCACGTAGTCGCTGGCGCCTTCCTGCAACGCCTTGACCGCAGCTTCCTCGCCGATGGTGCCGGAGAAGAACACGAACGGCAGCCGCGGATCATGCGCGCGCAGGATTTCCAGGGCCTGGTAACCGGAGAAGCCGGGCAGCTCCATGTCCGAGAGGACCAGGTCGAATGGCGCACCCGCCAGCGCCGTGCGCAGGTCCTCGGCTGCATCCACGCGCACGAATTCGGCATCCAGTCCGGCCTCGTGCAACTGCTCCATCAGCAGTTCGGCATCGAGTTCGGAATCCTCGACCAGCAGGATGCGGACAGGTCCCAGCGGTGTTCCCGATTGCGGCACGGATCAGTCTCGCGGCAGGGTTTCGTTGATGACCGCCCAGAACGTGCCCAGCGTCTTGACCGCCTGGAAGAACTGGTCGATGTCCACCGGCTTGACCACGTAGGCGTTCGCGCCCAGGTCCCAGCTGCGCGCCAGGTCGCTTTCCTCGCGCGAGGACGACAGGATCACCACCGGCAGGTGCTTGAGCTTCTCGTCGCCGCGGATGGTCTTCAGCACCTCGAGCCCGTCCATGCGCGGCATCTTGATGTCCAGCAGCAGCACCGACGGAAGGCCGTCTTCACGCTGGGCGTGCGCGCCGCGGCGCAGCAGGTAGTCCAGTGCTTCCACGCCGTCCTCGACGTGCACGATGGGATTGGCCAGGTTGGCCTCGCGCAGCGCGTCGATCGCCATTTCGGCATCGGCCAGGCTGTCTTCGGCCAACAGGATGGTGCGGATGGCGCTCATGCGTCTCTCTCTCTGGAAAGCGGAGCGTCGAGCGCCGCGGGAAGGGTGAAATAGAACGTGGCGCCCTGGTCGGGCACCGACTCGGCCCAGATGCGGCCACCATGCCGGCCGAGCACACGCCGGACACTGGCCAGGCCAATGCCCGTGCCGGGAAAATCGCTGGCCTTGTGCAGGCGCTGGAACACGCCGAACAGCTTGCCGGCGTACGCCATATCGAATCCTGCGCCGTTGTCACGTACGCTGAACAGGTGGCTGCCGTCGCTCTGCAGCTGATGGCCCACCTCGACGATGGAGCGCTCGCGCTGGCTGCTGTACTTCAGCGCGTTGCCCAGCAGATTGCTCCATACCTGCCGCATCATGTTCTCGTCGGCCAGCACGATGGGCTGCGGCGCGATGCGCCATTCCACCCGGTCGGCGCGGCCTTCGTTCGCCTCGTTGGCATCCAGCATGGCGCGCGCTTCGGCTACCAGCGACTGCATGTCCACAGCCTGAAGGCGCAGCGCGTTCCGGCCCAGGCGCGAGTACACCAGCAGGTCGTCGATCAACTGCGACATGCGGCGCGCGGAATTGCCGATCACGTCGAGGTAATGACGGCTCTTGTCGTCGATGTCTTCGCCAAGATGGCGGCCCAGCTTGTCCGAGAAGCCGGCCACGTGCCGCAGCGGCGCACGCAGATCGTGCGATACCGAGTAGCTGAAGGCTTCCAGCTCGCGATTCACTTCCGACACCTGCTCCACCTTGCCTTCCAGCTGGCGGTTCAGCGCCGCGATTTCCTGCTGCGCAGTTTTCTGCAGCGAGATGTCGCTGACCGTCATCAGCACGGCATGCTCGTCCTCACCCGGCAGCGGCATGCGGCGCGCATTGAGCAGCACGGTACGTCGCACGCCATCGACGGTGTCCTGCTGCAGTTCGTAGTCCCAGAGTTCGCGCCCGCGCGCGAGCACATCGTCCAGGCGCTGCCGCATCACCTTGTCCTGCCAGGCGCTGCCCAGTTCGTCCAGGCTGCCCGCCTTTGCGCCCTTGCCCATGCCGTAGAGCTCGCCGAAGGCGATGTTGTGCATCTTGATGTGCTGGTCGCCGTCCAGCAGCACGATGGGCTCACGCACGGTGTCCAGCATCACCAGTGCACGCTCGCTGGCCTGTGCGATCCGCTTCTCCGCATTCAGCCGGCGCGCGACCTGGCGACCCAGCGACAGCAATACCAGGGCGAGCAGCAGCAACTGCGCGCCCATGGCCACGAGGGCCAACCATTCCGCGCGCTGGCGCTGGCGCTGCGCATCGTAGTTGCGCTGGGCTAGCAGCTGCCGTTCGTTGTCCAGTATCTGCGTCAACAGGCCACGGATGGGGAAGCGCGTCGCCAAAGGCGCCACCACGGAACCCCGGTACGCTTCGGGGGCCTGCATGAGTTGATCGATGACCTCCATGCGCGCCTCGACCAGTTCACGCAGGCGGCCGATCAGCACGAGCTGCTCCGGGTTGTCGGCCGTGAATTCGGCCAGCGTCTCGAACCGGCCTGGCAGCGCCTTCCGCCCGGAGACCAGTCGCTCGCGGGCCAGGGGATGGTCCGCGCCCAGCGCGATCATCATGCCGGAGGATTCGATCTCGCGGACCTCGACGGCCATCGCCATCACGGCCGCTTCCACCTGGTGCGTATGCGCCACGGCATCGGCGGCTTCCAGGTTGGCCCGCGACAGGCGCTGCAGCAGCACCACGGGCCCGACCACGATCAGCAGGATGGCCAAACCCAACAGCGGCAGTCGCCATCCACCCCAGCTAGTACGGGCACTGTCGTCGTCGTTCATGATCCCCTGGCATCCATGGGTGACGGGCGGAGCCGCGCATCGCGCGCCCTGCCACGTCGGCATCCGAAGATGCTATCGCAGCCATGTCACATTTGGAATGAAATTCAGGCGTTCAGGAAACGTCCGCAACGTTCACGCGATCACGCCCTTCACGCTTGGCGTCGTACAGCGCTCCGTCGGCACGACGCATCTGGTCGCGCAGGGTTTCGCCGGGCCGGTGCTCGGCGATGCCGGCGGACAGCGTGGCGACAACACCCCCCTGCTCCTTGCCGAATTCGCCGCGCACGCGCTCGGCGAATGCGCGCGCCGACAGCGCATCCTCGCCCTCCAGCAGTACCGCGAACTCTTCGCCACCAATGCGCGCCGCGCATCCGTTGGCACCGACGCGCGCACGCATGATGTCGCCCAGCCGCTGCAGCACGGCATCGCCGCCGTCGTGGCCGTGGCGGTCGTTGATGCGTTTGAAGTAATCGATGTCCAGAACCGCAACCGCCACCGGGACGCCCGCCGCGACCGCACGCGCGTGCGCCGACACGGCGTGCTCGTTCCATCCGTTGCGATTGAGCAGGCCGGTCAACTCATCGGTATGCGCCTGCCGCACCAGCCGGCGACGCATCTGCCACGCGGACACCGCGAAGTCCGTGCGATAACCCGCCAGCACCAGGCCGAAGCCGATCGTGGTCAGCGTGTACAGCCAGTACAGTGCGCTGCCGGTGCCCGGGGCCCCGTACAGCACGATGCGCAGCAGCGCCATCACCACGATCAGCAGGGCAAGCGCGAACAGCGATACCGGGCGCACCATCAGCGCCATCAAGGCCAGCGGCAACAGCTGGAAAAGACCCGTACGCAGCGCCAACTGGCCGGTCGATCCGGGTAGTGGCATGCTCATGAAGATGCCGGTGATCAGCGTGGACAGCAGCATCAGTAGCAGACGGTGCTGCCAGCTCACCATCCGCGATACGCCTGCCGCGCAGCCCGCGACAACGGTGGATGCCAGCAACTGCGACCACACCGGATACCCGATCGACGGCGTGACGCCCGCCATGTCGAACAGCGCGGTAATCGCCAACAGCACGGCACCGCACAGCAGCACGCCACTGACGATGGGCCGGGTGGCCCGCAGTTGCGCCAGCGTCAGGTCTTCCCGTTCCTCGGTGCTGAGCGCGCGGGTGGAATGGCGCGACAGCAGTCCGCGCAGGCTGTGCAGCAAGCCCGGGGCGGCGATCGGAGCGTTGAGGAGTCGGGCGCGCATGCTCGGTTCCTGGACGGAATGACCATCACGATGCAACTCCCGTGCCACCGCCTGTTCAGCGCGGGGCCGCCGCCTGCAACGTCTCACGCAGCGCGTGCCCCGCCCCTGCCCGCAGGCCTGCCGGACTGACGCACGGGGGCGCTTTCCGCCGGCCAGCACATGCGCGTGACCCGCTTCATCCGCCGAACGCGGCCCGCATGCGTGCTTCATCCGGCTGTTCGATCACGCCTTTCTCGGTGACGATGGCATCGATCAGCGTCGCCGGGGTCACGTCGAAGACGGGGTTCCACGCCGGCACGCCCTCGGCCACCGTCCGCGTACCGCCGATCCCCAGCAGTTCGGCCGGGTCGCGTTCCTCGATGTGGATGGCATCACCGTTCGGCGTGGCCATGTCCACGGTGGACGAGGGTGCTACCACCATGAAGCCCACGCCGTGGTGGCGTGCCGCGATGGCCAGCTGGTAGGTGCCGATCTTGTTGGCGGTGTCGCCATTGGCGCAGATGCGATCCGCTCCCACGACCACCCATTGCACGGCACCGGTTTTCATCAGGTGGGCGGCGGCGGAGTCGGCGATCAGCGTGGCCGGGATGCCGTCCTGCAGCAGTTCCCATGCGGTCAGCCGCGCGCCCTGCTGCCAGGGCCGCGTCTCGCCGGCATACACCTTGCCGATGCGGCCCTGCGCCACGCCGGCACGGATCACACCCAACGCGGTGCCGAAGCCGGCCGTGGCCAGCGAGCCGGTGTTGCAATGGGTCAACACGCCACTGCCCGCGGGAATCAGTGCAGCCCCCAGTTCGCCCATGTGCCGGTTGGCAGCCAGGTCTTCCTCGGCGATGGCCAGGGCTTCCAGTTCCAGTACGCCGCGCCAGTCGGTGCCCGCCGTCTTCAGCGCCGCGCGCATGCGGGCCAGTGCCCACGCGAGGTTGACGGCGGTGGGACGCGCATCGTTCAGGCGCTGCAACGCGGGCTCGAGCTTCCCGAGTGCGTCGGCGGGCGTAGCCGCCATGACGTCACGCGACGCCAGCACCACGCCCCACGCCGCGGCAATGCCGATGGCCGGTGCACCCCGCACCGCCAGTGCGTGGATGGCAGTGGCCACTTCGTCGCTGGTGGTGCAGCTCAGGTACTCCACCACGAAAGGCAACTTGCGCTGGTCCAGCAGCTCCAGGGCGCTGCCGGTCCAGCGGATCGGGCGGACGTGGTCGTAACGGGCGTAGTCGATGGCGTTGGTCATGCCGCCATTGTAACGGCCCGCCGTGAAAGCCCCTCCCGGCCGCGATATCAGCGGCTGCGGAACTCCGCCCGGCAGCCCGCCGTGACCCACACGCCACGGCCATCGCGGCCCCAGGTGCGGCCTTCGATGCAAGGTGCGCTGGACAGCTGGCGTACCAGCTGCACACCGCCCCGGCCGTCCACGTCGCATACACGGGTGCGGTCGCGGTCGGACTCGCAACGGAACACCTGGCCATAGCCCCCTCCGTTGTTCCAGCCGCCACCGCCCCACCCATTGCCGCGACCCTGGACCTCGAACTCCGCACGGCAGCCCTGCGACACCCAGATCCCGTTGCGGTCCTGGCCCCAGCTCTGTCCTTCAACGCAGCGCGCGCTGGAAAGCTGGCGCACCAGGCGCACATCGCCACGCGTGGAAACCGCGCAGGTACGCGTGCGGCCACTGTCGGATTCACAGCGGATGCGCTGTGCGCTGTTGCCGCCATTCCATCCGCCACGACCGCTGGCGAACTCCGCACGGCAACCGCGATTCACCCACACGCCATCGCGGGTCTGGCCCCAGGTGCTGCCTTCATCGCAGCGCGTCTTCGACAACTGCCTCACCACCTGCACGCGACCACGCGTGTCCATGCGGCATTCCCGGTAACGGCCATCGTTGGATTCGCAGCGGATCACCTGACCGTCGCGGCCGTAGCCATCACTGCCGTACTGCGGCGCGGCGTGGGCAGCGGCGGTGCCGAGCAGCGCGGCGGCGCCCAGCGTCAGCGAAGCAAGAAGTCGACGTTCCATGGCATGCATCCTCGTGTGTGTTGCATTGAAATCTACGCAGCCATCATGAACGTGAACCCACGAAACCGTTTGCAGGAATCGATCCGCTCATGACGTGTTTGGCTGGCTTTCAGGCGCGCGCGAAATCGAACGCCAGCACATCGGCGATGCGTGGGGTGTCCTGCAGGGCCATCAACAACCGGTCCACGCCCAGCGCCACGCCCGAGCAATCGGGAAAGCCATGCGACAACGCCGCCAACAGGTGCGCGTCGATCGCCGGCGACGGCACGCCGCGCGCGGAACGCGCGGCCACGTCGCGCTGGAAGCGCTGTGCCTGTTCGGCGCCGTCGGCCAGCTCGTGGTAGCCGTTGGCCAGTTCAAGCGGGCCCAGGTAAAGCTCGAAACGCTCGGCCACGGGCACCGCGTCGTGGCGGATGCGCGCCAGCGCGCACTGCGAGGCCGGGTAGTCGTACACCGCCAGCAACTGGTCGCGCGGGAAGTCCGGCTGGATCCGGTGCGTCATCAGCAGGTCCAGCCAGTCGTCGCGGGTCAGGCCCTCGCCGTCGATGGCGATGCCGCTGGCCGCATTACGCACCGTGTCCAGGTCAGCGGTCATCGGGTCGAATCCCAGCCGTTGCAGGTACAGGTCGCGGAAACTGATGTGCGACGCCGTGGCCGTGCGGCCGACCAGCGCCAGCGCCGACTGCACGAGTGCCATGGTTTCGTCGATCAACGGCGCCAGCGTCCAGCCCACGCGATACCACTCCAGCATGGTGAATTCCGGGTTGTGCCGCCCGCCCGCTTCGCCGTCCCGGAACACCCGGCCCAGTTCGTAGCAATCGCCCACGCCGGCCGCCAGCAACCGCTTCAATGGAAACTCGGGCGAGGTCCGCAGCCAGCGCGTACGCGACCCACCCTCGATCCGCCCGGAGAATTCCAGCGCGAACGAAGCGATGTTCGGGTCGGTGTTGCCCGCCCGCGACATCATCGGCGTCTCGACCTCCAGCACATGGCGCGCATGGAAGAACTCGCGGATGAGGCGATTGAGCGACGCACGCAGGCGCAGCGCGTCCATCAGCGCGGAAGGCTGCCAGCTCATCGCATGCACCTTGTAGGAGCGACGTAAGTCGCGACCGGAAGACCTCGCCTCCCGTGCAGCGTCCTCACCGCGCTTCTGTTGAAGGTCCATGGCACTGTCGGCGTGCGGTCGCGACTTACGTCGCTCCTACAGGGAAGCGGGCGGCTCCTCATGCGTGCTGCTCCAGGAACGCCAGCAGCTGGGCTTCGTCCCAGATCTCGATGCCCAGTTCCTGCGCCTTGGCCAGCTTGGAACCGGCGGCTTCGCCGGCCACCACCAGATGCGTCTTCTTCGACACGCTGCCGGCGATCTTGGCGCCGAGGGCTTCGAGTTTTTCGCCGGCTTCATCGCGGCTCATCGCCGCCAGTCCGCCGGTGAGCACCACGGTCTTGCCATCCAGCGGACCGGCAGAGAGGGCGACGTCTTCCGGCGTGACCCGCAGCAGTTCCTCCAGCGCCGCACCACTGCGCGTCAGCAGCTGTGCGTTGGCCTCGTCTTCCAGCCACGCGGCGAAGGCATTGGCCGAATCGCTGGGCAGGCCGGCGGTGACGAAGTTGTGCACCGGCGCATCCAGCAGCGCCTGCGCCGACGGGAACGCCGAGGCCAGCTGCTCGGCGCGCACGCGGGTGACCTTGGGAATCTCCAGGTCCACCAGCAGCGTGGCCAGGTCCAGGCCGGCGCGCAGCTTGCCCGAGGGCGGATGGGTGTCGCCGATGACCACGCCGCGCGCCAGCAGGTCGTCGATGGCCTGCTGGTTGCCCGGCTGGTCGAGGAAATGGCCCAGCGAACGCGCCACCTCACCGCCGATGTCCGGCACCTGCTTGAACAGCGGCCATGGCAGGCGGCGGATCAGCTGCAGGTCGCCGAACCACTGCGCCAACGCCTTGGCCGTGCTCTCGCCCACGTGCTGGATGCCCAGTCCGAACAGGAAGCGTTCCAGCGTGGTGTGCCGGCTGCGGTCGATGGCCTCGATCAGGTTTTCGGCCCACTTCGTCGCCACCTTGCCGGACTTGACGGTCTCAGGCGTGGTGCCATCGCGCTCGTCCACGCGCCGCTTCATCTCCAGCAGGTCGTCCACGGTCAGCGTGTACAGGTCGGCGATGCGCTGCACGATGCCGAGATCGCTCAGGTCTTCGACGAACCGCTCGCCCAGGCCTTCGATGTCCATCGCGCGGCGCGAGGCGAAGTGGATGATCGTCTCCTTGCGCTGCGCCGGGCAGGTCAGCTCGCCGCTGCAGCGCCACACCGCCGCACCCTCCTCGCGCACGATCTCCGAGCCGCAGACCGGGCACGCCGTCGGCATCTGCCACGGTTGCGTGCCGGCGGGACGGCGTTCCAGCACCACGCCCACCACTTCGGGGATGACATCGCCGGCGCGGCGGATGATCACGGTGTCGCCGTTGCGCACGTCCAGGCGCGCCACCTGGTCGGCGTTGTGCAGCGTGGCGCGCGTCACCGTCACGCCGCCCACGTGCACCGGCTGCATCAGCGCCCATGGCGTCACCGCGCCGGTGCGGCCCACGTTGACCTCGATGGAATCCAGCACGGTCATCTGCTCCTGCGCCGGGAACTTGTGCGCGATCGCCCAGCGCGGCGCACGCGAGACGAACCCCATCGTGCGCTGCCCTTCGCCGTCGTCCAGCTTGTAGACCACGCCGTCGATGTCGAACGGCAAGGCGTCGCGGCGTTCACCGATGCGGCGGTAGTAGTCCAGCAGCCCGTCCACGCCTTCCACGGTCTCGCTGAGGCTGCTGACCGGGAAGCCCCACGCGCGCAGCTGCTTCAGCGTGGCCGAATGCGAATCCGGCAGTTCGCCGCCTTCCACCAGGCCGGTGCCGTAGGCGAAGAACGCCAGCGGCCGCTGCGCGGTGATGCGCGGGTCCAGCTGGCGCAGCGAACCGGCGGCGCCGTTGCGGGGATTGGCCAGCACCTTGCCGCCGTGCAGGCGGGCGTATTCGTTGTACTTCTCGAAATCCGCGCGCGGCATGTACACCTCGCCGCGCACTTCCAGCACGTCCGGCCAACCCTTCCCCCGCAGCTTGAGGGGAATGGCCTTGACCGTGCGCAGGTTGAGGGTGACGTCCTCGCCGGTGGCGCCATCGCCCCGCGTGGCGCCCTGCACGAACGCACCGCCTTCGTAGCGCAGGCTGATGGCCAGCCCGTCCAGCTTGGGCTCGGCGGAGAACAGCAGCGTGGGCCGCTTCAGCTTGTCGGCGATGCGGCGGACGAAGTCCTCCACCTCTTCGTCGCTGAAGGCATTGCCCAGCGACAGCATGGGGATGGCATGGCGCACTTCCGCGAACTTGCCGGCCGGGGCGTTGCCCACGCGCTGGGTGGGCGAATCGGCGGTGACCAGCTCGGGGTGGGCCGTTTCCAGTTCATCCAGTTCGCGCAGCAGGCGGTCGTACTCGGCGTCCGGGATGTTGGGCTCGTCGAGGACGTGGTAGCGGTGGTTGGCGTCCTCCAGCTGGCGGCGGAGGTCGGCGATGCGGGCGGCAGGGGTCGTCATACGTGAATTCTAAGGCCGGGCGCCGTGACGGGAGGTGCAGTGGCGGCGCCTTGAGGGCCGCCCCCTGCCCTCCATCTCGTCGCGTCGTGGCGGCCGCCAGCAGCCCATCGCCCTCGACGCCCCATCCGCAAGGCTCCGAATCCCAAGCGCAAGGCTCACCTGCCCCATCGATGGCATTCAGAGCCCCATCGATCGCCCGTTGAAAGCCATCGATGGGTGTCCGGGAGCCATCGATGGGATCCGGAAAGCCATCGATGACTCCCGGAATGTGATCGCTGGGGCTCGGGTGCTCCGTCGATGGGTTTCAGAAAGCGATCGATGGGTCTTTGAGTGCGATCGATGGCTCTCCGAAAGCCATCGATGGCCTTCCGTGCCCCACCGTTGGGAATCCGAGCCTTGCACGCAACGCTCGGAGGGCCATCGATGGGGCTCCGAGCCCGATCCCCGGCCTCAAATGTGACAGCTGAGCACCACTCCGTTGGTCACGGCATGCCCGCCCCGACCGTCATCCGCACCGGGATGCCCGCCGGATCGAAGCCTTCCAGGCAGAACACGTTGACGCCGTAGCAATCCGGGGTGACGCGCTTGCGGTGGAACGGATAGATGCCGCACACCTTGCAGAAGTGGTGGCGCGCGGTGTGGGTGTGGAACTGGTATTCGGCCAGCGCCTCCGTCCCGGCCAGCAGGCGAAAGGCGCTCTCGTGCACCTTCACCATCAGCGCGTTCTTCTTGCGGCAGATCGAACAATCGCACTGCGTCAGTTCGGGGAAGTCGGTGTCGATCTCGAAGCGCACGGCGCCGCAGTGGCAGCGGCCGGTGTGGGTCTGCAGGGGGCGTGACGACATGGAGTGTGCTGTCCTGACGGGGCTCAAGCTAGACGACCAAATCCGCTCAGGGCTTTGGAGAGACCTCCATGGCCACCAGAGGCGTGAGCGATGCGGCAAGCATATGCCATGCGCGTCCGCCCTTGTCGTCAAACAACCCTACCCCGCGGAGGTTGTCACGGCTGATGCGCAGGTAATGGGTATCACCGGGAACGAACGTTTCCAAATCTCCCATGCCGTCCCACTCGGTCATTGGCATCTCGATGCAGCCGACAATGACCTCCAACGGTTCACCCTGTAGCTCATCCGGCCCTTCCTGGACCATATAAAGCGCGCGTGAGCCTGCATAGATGAAGCCGCAAGGCGGCTGTCGCTCGACCAGGATCAACCGTGCACGAACGTAGGCCTCCGTGTCGACCGATCCCGACACCTGCTGCCCCGCCGCAATGCCAGACCATGCCAACAGCGCGACCCCGAGTGCGAGTGCGTAGCGGCTCATCGTCAACCCCTCCATTCCGCAAGATGCAGCAGCACGCCCGCCGGGTCCCAGACATAGGTCACCCGGGCGCCGTAGTCCTCATGCTTCGGGGGCGCCACGCGGGCATCGCCGTACGCCCCACTCGCCAGCACCGCGGCGATCTGCGCGTGGCAGGCCGCGGCATCGGCCACGGTGAGGTGCAGCATCGTGTTCTCCAGCCAGTCCTTCTGGTAGTAGCGCTGCAGGTAGAAGCGGTGCGCGCCGTTCGTCATCAGGGCAAGCTGGTCGTCGAGGTAGTCCGTCGTCCAGCCGAGGGCTTCGTAGAAGGCACGGGAGATGTCGAAGTCCTTCGCACCGATGAAGGGGCGGACATCGGTGACGCAGAGGTCGAGCGTGGGCATATCCTGGTGTCTCAAGCAGAGGATTCGTTTGTGCTGCGTGTACGCCGGGCCGCGTGATCAGGTGTCGGCGTACTCGGCTTCGTGCGCCCTGAGCTGCTCGGGCAATGCGATGCCGTCGCGTCGCGCAATCGCGAACATCGCACGCTGGGTGAAGCCGCCATGGATCTTTCCGGCGCTGTCCCGCACCTGCCAGTCCTCGATGTCCTCGAAGGCGCAGCGATGCAGGCGATCCAGTGTGCCGGTGTGGGTCACGGGCGGCGTGACCAGGCGCACGCCCAGTTCGCCTGGCCCGAGCACTTCGACGACCTCGGCCCACAGGTGCTCCACCTGCCCGGAACTGCTGACGAAGCGCAGCTTGACCAGGGCGCTCTCGCGCGGCCCGGCCAGGTGCGAGCGGAATGCCTCCAGGGTGGCGGTGGCGCGCTCCATCGCAGCCAGCAGCAGGGGATCGTCCGGGTCCGTCTGCAACGGCGGAAACTCGGGACGCGGCGAACGCCACCGGATGAAAAGCCACAATGCGCCACACAAGGCGAGGAACAAGCCGATCTTGACGGGCAATGGCATGGTGGATCCTGCAAGGGGCGACCCAGCGCAAGGTACTGCACAGGCGCAACACGGGGAAGCTCAACCCGGGTGCGCCGCTCCGGTGGGCAGGAACCGCACCACCTTCTCCTTCAACCGTTGGATGAGTGCCGGATCCATGAAGTCGTAGTTGTCTGGAATGTCCAGGCAGACCACGCGCTTGCCGCCGAGGTGGCGGGCGAACTTCGCCGTCAGGCGCGCACGGTGCACCTTCTCCATCACGAAGACCAGGTCCGCCCATGCCAGCAGCTCGGGCGACACCGGCACCTCGGCTTCATGACCCAGTCCCGCCGAGGCCGTCTCGATTCCCGGCCAGTCGGCGAACACCTGCTCCGCCGTGGGGCTGCGCAGGCGGTTCTGGGTGCAGATGAAGAGGACGTGGCGAGGCATGGTGGTCAGCGGTGATAGGACGCCTGCAGGAACCGGAGCGCGGCGATTACCTGGTCGACACGCGCGTCGCTCAGCCGGCCGATGTGGTCCTGCAGGCGGTGCCTGTAGAGGGAGGATATCTGCGACGCGATCACCACGCTCTGCTTGGCGAGCCCGCCTTCGCCGGCATCCAGCAGCACCACGCCGGGTTCCGAAATGCGATTGAGGTTGGAGCTGAGCGCGCAGACCACGACCGTGCCGATCCGGGATTGGTTGAACACGTCGTCCTGCACGACGACATGCGGATGCGGCACGCCGGGGACCGAGCCACGGGATTCGTCGGCCGCCACCCAGAAAATGTCACCTCGGCGGATGATGCCTGCGGCAGCGGGCGTGTGGAGGTCTCTGTCCATGGGAGGAGATGGTAAGGCAAGGATCATGGCCTGCCCCCCGGATCATCGCCGTGTCCGGCGCGCGCGAAGCCTACGCATGGACTCCGGATCCGCTCACCGCAGGATCTTCTCCATGGCTTTCCCTTTCGCCAGTTCGTCGACCAGCTTGTCGAGGTAGCGGATCTTCTGCATCAGCGGGTCTTCGACGTCTTCCACGCGCACGCTGCAGACCACACCGGTGATCAACGAGGCGTTGGGATGGAGCGCCGGCGCCTGAGCGAAGAACGTGTCGAAATCGACCTTGTCGCGGATCTGCCGCTGCAGCCCGGCCGCGTCGTAGCCGGTCAGCCAGCGGATGATCTCGTCGACTTCCGCCTGCGTCCGTCCTTTGCGCTCGGCTTTCTGCACGTACAGCGGGTAAGCGCTGGCGAAGGAGGTGGTGAAATGCGGTGAGCGAACATCGTGAGCACTCCAGTAGACCGGGACAACGTCATCTGAAGCAATCGTAGGATGGGTTGAGCCGGAGGCGATACCCATCACGATCTTTCAGCGGCAAGCGATGGGTATCGCTTCGCTCAACCCATCCTACGTGCTGCGTGCGCCCCTTGCGCTCGGCCTTCTGCACGTTGAGCGGATACACACTGGCGAAGGAAGTGGAGAAAATGCGATGCGGCATGGACTCCCCTCAACGGCGTTGGCGCCGGCATGGACACCGTGGGTTGGGGCCGCTTCGCTCACCCCAGCCTATGCGCTCAGCTCACCGAGCAAGCACGGCCCGCCGCCTCGTCTTCAATCGCCTTAAGCGACTTCCCCGCCGCGTCAAACCAGCTTTGCGGACCGCTCCTGGCTGTTCCTGCAACAAGCACTGCGGCATAGCTCGGAGAGCTCATGAGGAGGTCTTCAGTAAGCATGTAGTGATCACCCTTATCGACCAGCCGCTGATCATTAACCAATTGCTCTTTCAGCTTCACAATCTTTCGAGCAGCGCTATCACTGTCGACTTTGGCAACCATCGAGCCTTTTTTCAGGACGAAGCCTTCATCGGTCGGAACACCATACGCCACGAGGCTATGAACCTTGAACACCAAGTCGACGATGGACGAGTTTCGACTTAGTCCAGTATCCGCGCTTGCTCCGCCATCTCGAACCGCGCCAGATCGTTGCACCAACGGCTCAAGGACTGGATAACCCAGTGTACCGAGAACCAAACGGATGTCGTCGGTCATCTCGTCCATTGCATCACGCTCAGAACGCGGCAAGCTGGATTGAGTCGGCGTATTGCCATTCTCGAGCTCGTAACGATCAGCAAAGCGCGCCAATCGCTCGAGGTTGGACTCCAAGTACTTAACGTGCGACTTGGTAAGGTTTTCGTCCTTGCTTGTAAAGATGACGACTTCGCTCCAGAAGTCTTTATTCCTGTCATGGGTAAGCACCCGATCGGAAACGTTCTCCGATTCCCCTATATAGACAGCAGGTTTAGCGTCACCTAGACGCGCTTCAAACAGAAAGTAGACGCCAGGCTTCCGGGTTTCCGGCCAGTCATCAAGCCCACCAACTCTCGTCCTAGGACAGGCTATCGCTTGACCGGTGCGATTCACTATTTCGGCATAACGAATGCCGGTGACACTCGATTCGGGAAGATAGATTCTTATCGACTTTCCGTGCGCCATCGAGCGTCCTTGTTGCTTAACTTAGTTCAAAAACTACCACCGCGGCGCCTTCGTCAGCGGCGGCGCTTCATGCTGGCGGTCATACGCGCGCAGTTCCTCGCGGATGTGCTGGATGCGCTGGCGGCCGAGGGTGTTGCGGCTGTCGTCGAGGACCACGCCGCCGAGCAGTTCGGCCATGCGTTCCACATTGGGCAGCAGCTTCTCCCACGCTTCCAGTGCGGTCATCGGTGCCGGCAGGGTCAGGAAGAACGCGATGGCCGGGGTTTCCAGCGTGCGGATGTTGGCCATGTCGAAACTGCCCGGCTGCATGATGTTGGCCATGCTGAAGACCGGGCCGCGCTCGGGGTGCCCTTCCACGAGACGGTGGAACACGTTCATGTGGCCGAAGGTCAGGCCGGTCTTCTCGGCCGCGACCACGATGTCCTCGCCGCGCAGCACGTGGCCGGCCTTCGCCGCGACATACAACGAGACGATCTTGTCGAAATCCTGGCTGGGCCGCTTGCCCAGGTCGCTTTCGACGCCCGCCACCGGGGTACCGCCGGGCAGGCCCAACTCGGGCTGGCTGACGCGATCGTCGCTGTAGTCCTGCACCTGCTCGCTGGTGTCGTCGCCGGCAATACTGGGCTCGACGCGCGCGGTGTCGCGCTCGGCGGGTTCCAGCCGGCGACCCTGGCTGGGTTTCTTGGGACGACCGAACAGGAAGATCGCCGCCACCAGCAGGACGCCGGCAACAACGATTCCGATACGAAGCATGGCCATGTCGGACACAGGGGTTTCTCCGGCAGGGTGGGATCGATCAGGGTCAGGCGGCGCCGGCCAGGCGGGCGGCCTCTTCGAGGTCCACCGACACCAGCCGGCTGACACCGGGTTCCCGCATGGTAACGCCACTGAGCTGGTGTGCGGCTTCCATCGTGGCCTTGTTGTGCGACACGAACAGGAACTGCACCTTCTCGCTCATCTCCTTCACCATGTTGGTGAAGCGGCCCACGTTGGCCTCGTCGAGCGGCGCATCGACTTCGTCCAGCAGGCAGAACGGCGCGGGATTGAGCTGGAAGATGGCGAACACCAGCGCCACCGCGGTCATCGCCTTCTCGCCGCCGGACAGCAGCGAGATGTTGGACACGCGCTTGCCGGGTGGACGCGCCATGATGGCCACGCCGGTATCGAGCAGGTCTTCGCCGGTGAGTTCCAGATAGGCGTGGCCGCCGCCGAACAGGCGCGGGTACAGCTGCTGCACGCCGGCATTGACGCGGTCGAAGGTGTCCTTGAAGCGGCCACGGGTCTCGCGATCGATCTTGCGGATGGCTTCTTCCAGCGTTTCCAGCGCGGTGGTCAGGTCGACGTTCTGCGCATCCAGATACTCCGAACGCTGGCTGGCTTCGCCGTACTCGTGGATGGCGGCAAGGTTGACCGGCTCCAGCCGGCGCATGCGACCGTCGATCTGGGTGACGGTCTGCTCCCACTCGCGCAGGTCGGCGACCTCGGGCAGCGTGTTGATGACGTCGTCCAGCACGAAACCACCCGCGACCACGGCCTCGGACAGCTGCTCGGCCTTCAGTGCGAGTGCCTGCTGGTCGAGCTTGCGCTGCGAGATGCGCTCGCGCTGGGCCAGTGCCTGTTCGTCGCGCTGCTGGCGCGTCTGCTCGTACTGGCGCAGCTCGTTGTCGATGCCTTCCAGCAGCGAACGCGCTTCCGCCAGTTGGCGGTCGGCGGTGACGCGGTGTTCCAGCGCGACCTGGCGCTGGGTTTCCAGCTCCTGGACCGGCGAATCGCCTTCGTTCAACTGCAGGGTGAGCTCCTCCAGTCGCGAATCGAGCTGCCCGCGCTGCCCACCCATGCGGTCCAGCGCCTGGCTGAGCGACACGATCTGGGCGCGCTGCGATTCCAGGGTCAGTGCCAGCGCGTGCACGGTGTCGCGCGAACTGCGGGCCGCTTCGCGGGCCTGGTCGCGGGCCTCGACCAGCTGGCGGCGTTCGCCTTCCAGGGCCTGCCGTGCGGACTCCAGGTCGCCCATGCGGGTAACCGCATCCTCGAGCTTGGAACGGGCTTCGCGCGCCTGTTCGCGGCTGGCATCCAGCGTTTCGACCAGTTGCGCGATCTCGCCGTCGATGCGTTCCAGGCGGGTGCGGGTGGCCTCCACCTTGCCCTGCTGGCTCTGCAGCTGGCCGGCCAGTTCGGAGACACCGCGATGCGCCATGTAGAGCGTGCGCTGCGCATCCTCGCGCTGCTGCTCGGCGGCGAGCAGCTGGTCGCGCAGGTGGGCCAGGCGCTCTTCGAGTTCGGCTTCGCGCGCCTGCAGGGTTTCGATCTCGCCGCGCAGCGACTGGATCTCGCGCTCGCGCAGCAACGCGCCCTGCTTGGCCGCGCCGGAGCGCAGCACGCGCACCCAGCCTGCGCCGAGGCGTTCGCCATTGCGGGTGATGACGGAATCGCCCTCGCCCAGCTGCGATTGCAGGCGGCGGGCTTCGCCCAGGTCCTCGGCCACGTGCAGACGGGCCAGCAGGCGACGGATCGCCGCCGGGCCCTGCACCTTGGCGGCCAGCGAGGTCGGTGCGAACGCGACATCGCTGCGGTCGTCCGACACCAGGGCGATGCGGCCGTCGCCCAGTTCGCCGAGCGCATCGACCAGGGCTTCGGGCGCATCGACCAGCACGCCTTCGATCAGCTGGCCGAGCGCGCCTTCGACGGCGTTCTCCCAGCCCGGCTCGACGGTCAGCTTCTCGCCGACGCGCGAAGCGCTGTCCAGACCGCGCGCCTTCAACCAGCTCATCGCGGCACCCTGTTCCTGGCCCAGCGCGGCGTGCTGCAGGGTTTCCAGTGAGGACAGGCGGCCACGCGCTTCCTGCGTGCGCTTGCGCACGTCGGACAGTTCGGTCTGGGTGCCACGCTGCTGTTCCTGCATGTCGGCGGCGCCCTGCTTGCGCGCCTCGACCTGCTCGGCCAGCGTGTCCAGCGATTCCTTCTGGGTGTCGTGCTGCAGCTGCAGTTGTTCGAAGGCGGACGCGAGTGCGTCCAGATCCAGCCCTAGGCGTTCGTTGGCCAACGCCTCGCGACGGCGTTCGGCTTCCAGCGACTGGCGGTCGAGGTAGTCCACGCGCGTGCGCTCGACATCGCCGGCACGCGAGGCTTCCGCCGATTCGCGGCTGTGGGTTTCCCAGCGCTGCTGCCAGTCGGACAACCGTGTCTCGGCTTCGCGCAGCGCGTCCTGGCGGAACACATCCTCCTCGCGCAACTGCTCCAGTTGCGGTTCGGCATCGGCGACCGACTCGCGCAGCACGTTCAGGCGGGTCTCGTCGCCGCTGATGTGCTGGCCGAGTTCCTGCAGCGCGTTGTGGGCTTCGTCGCGGGCCTTCTTCAGGCGGTCGCCGAGCTCGCGCTGGTGCTGGATCTGCTGTTCGATGCGGGCCAGCGTGCTGCCGACCTGGTAGACCTCGCCCTGCGCCTTGTTGAGGGCATCGGCGGCTTCCTCGCGGCGCACGCGGTCGGTCTCGAGCAGGCGCTCGGCTTCGCGCTGTTCGGCGATCAGCTGCTGCAGCCTGGTTTCTTCCTGCGACAGCGCCTCGCGCAAGCCCTGCAGCTTGCCGTCCAGGCCGCGGTACTCCAGCGCCTTCCACTCGGCGTCCTTCACCCGGCGCTCTTCCTGCAGCGCCTTGTACTGCTCGGCCTGCTTGGCCTGGCGCTTGAGGTGCTCGAGCTGCTTGCCGATTTCCTCGCGCAGGTCGTTGAGTCGGTCGAGGTTCTCGCGGGTATGGCGGATGCGGGTCTCGGTTTCCTTGCGGCGCTCCTTGTACTTGGAGATGCCGGCCGCCTCTTCCAGGTACACGCGCAGGTCTTCCGGCCGCGCCTCGATGATCTGGCTGATCATGCCCTGCTCGATGATCGAGTAGCTGCGCGGGCCCAGGCCGGTGCCGAGGAACAGGTCGGTGATGTCGCGACGGCGGCACTTGGTGCCGTTGAGGTAGTAGTTGCTCTGGCCGTCGCGGCTGACCAGGCGCCGGACCGAGATTTCGTTGAAGGCGGCGAACTCGCCGCTGATGGTGTGGTCGCTGTTGTCGAAGATCAGTTCGACCGAGGCCTGCGAGACGGGCTTGCGCGCCGCCGAGCCGGAGAAGATCACGTCGGTCAGCGAATCGCCGCGCAGGCGGCTGGCCGAACTCTCGCCCATGACCCAGCGCACCGCATCGATGATGTTCGACTTGCCGCAGCCGTTCGGACCGACCACGCCGGTCATGTTGGTCGGCAGGTGCAGCACCGTGGGGTCGACGAAGGACTTGAAACCGGACAGCTTGATGGTGGAAAGGCGCATGCGGCGGTGTCTTCCGGGCACCGCGACCGGACCGGGCCGGCGCGCTGCCGCAAGTGTGAAGTGGGATCAGCTAGGACTGCCAACCTGTTGATTCGTATGACAATCCGACCCGCCCGAAGGCGTGCCAACGAATGAGTATAGCCGCCCCTGCCATGGGATGCCCGGGCCTTCCGGCGCCGTACTCCCGGCCACTGCGGGCGTACGGAGAGGCCGGCGCCTGTTAGCATCGCAGGCCGCTTCACCCCTCCTCCCTCACTCATCAACGGTCCCCACTCCGTGTCTCTTTTTGCATCCGTCGAACTGGTGCCCGGCGACCCCATCCTGGGGCTGACCGAGGCTTACAACGCCGATCCCCGCACCCAGAAGGTCAACCTGGGCGTCGGCATCTATTACGACGAACAGGGCCGCATCCCCCTGCTCGACTGCGTCCGCCAGGTGGAACAGGCGCTGGCCGACGCCGCCAAACCGCGCGGTTATCTGCCGATCGACGGCCTGGCCGCCTATGACGCGGCCACCCGCGAGCTGGTGTTCGGCAAGGATTCGGCTCTGGTAGCCGCCGGCCGCGTCGCCACCACCCAGACCGTCGGCGGCAGCGGCGCGTTGCGCGTGGGCGCGGACCTGCTGAAGAAGCTGCTGCCGCACGCCACCATCGCGATCAGCAACCCGAGCTGGGAAAACCACCGCGCGGTGTTCGGCGCGGCGGGCTTCGACATCGTCGACTACACCTACTTCGATGCCGCCACGCACGGCCTGGACTTCACCGGCCTGCTGGCCGACCTGGGCCAGCTGAAGCCGGGCACCGTCGTCCTGCTGCACGCCTGCTGCCACAACCCCACCGGCGCCGATCTGACGGTCGAGCAGTGGAAGCAGGTCGCTGCATTGATGAAGGATCGTGGCCTGTTCCCCTTCATCGACATGGCCTACCAGGGCTTCGACAAGGGCATCATTGAAGATGGCGCCGCGGTACGCATCGTCGCCGAGGCCGGCATCGACAGCTTCATCGTCGCCAATTCGTACTCCAAGTCGTTCTCACTGTACGGCGAGCGCGTCGGCGCGCTGTCGGTGGTCGGGCCGGACGCCAACGCCACCAAGGCGGTGCAGTCGCAGGTCAAGCGCATCATCCGCACGATCTACTCCAGTCCATCCACGCACGGTGCCGCGCTGGTGGCCGGCGTGCTGGCGAGCAGCGAACTGCGTGCGGTCTGGGAAAGCGAGCTGGGCGGCATGCGCGAGCGCATCCATGCCCTGCGCGCCGGACTGGTGGACAAGCTGGCCGCCCTCGGCGCGCCCGAGTTCGCCTTCATCCAGCAGCAGGCCGGCATGTTCTCGTACTCGGGCCTGAGCAAGGCGCAGGTGGACCGGTTGCGCGACGAGTTCGGCATCTATGCCGTGGGCACCGGCCGCATCTGCGTGGCCGCGCTGAACCAGCAGAACCTCGGCTACGTGGCGGAGGCGGTCCGCACGGTCAGCCGCGGCTGAGTCCGCGCTTCCAGCCGCATGCAGAAAAAGGGAGGCTGCGGCCTCCCTTTCTCAAAGCATCTTTGCATGAGCGCCCCCGGGCGCAGTGTTTACAGGCGCAGCCCGCTGTCGGGGTCGAAGAAATGCAGCGCAGCCCCTTCGACGGTCACGCGCAACGCCTGGCCCGGTTCCGGCAGGCGCTGCGGCGGCACGCGCGCGACCAGCGCCTGGCCCGCGTACGCAAGGTTGACGAAAACCTCGTTGCCCACCGGCTCGATCAATTCCACCTGCGCCTCGATGGCCGGTTTGCCGATGCTTGCCGGCTGCAGGTGTTCCGGCCGCACGCCCATCGCCACGCGGCGTCCTTTCCATGCATCGGCGACCGGTGCGTTGCCGAGCGGCAGCCGTGTCCCGTCGTCGAGTGACAGATGCAGGCCGTCGGCCTGGTCGAGCGTGCCATGCAGCACGTTCATCGCCGGGCTGCCCAGGAAACCGGCGACGAACAGATTGGCTGGCCGTTCGTACAAGGCCATCGGTGTGTCGATCTGCTGGATCTCGCCATCCTTGAGCACCACGATGCGCTGGCCCAGGGTCATCGCCTCCACCTGGTCGTGCGTCACGTAGATCATGGTCGCGCCCAGCTGGCGATGCAGGCGGCCGATCTCGGTACGCACCGAGTGGCGCAGCTTGGCGTCCAGGTTCGACAGCGGCTCATCGAGCAGGAACACCGAAGGCTCGCGCACCAGCGCACGCCCGAGCGCCACGCGCTGGCGCTGGCCGCCGGACATTTCGCGCGGCAGCTTGCCCAGCATGTGCGTCATGCCCAGGGTCTCGGCAGCGGCGTTGACGCGCCGGTCGATCTCGGCACGCGGCGCCCCGCGCAGCTTCAAGCCGAAGGCCAGGTTCTCGGCCACCGTCATGTGCGGGTACAGCGCGTAGCTCTGGAACACCATCGCGATATCGCGGTCTTTCGGCGCCACGTCGTTGACGCGCCGTTCGCCGATCAGCAGGTTGCCGTCGGAGATCTCCTCCAGGCCGGCGATCATCCGCAGCAGCGTGGACTTGCCGCAGCCGGACGGGCCGACCAGCACCATGAGCTCGCCATCGGCGATCTCGAAACTGGCCCCGTGCACGGCCACCTGGCCGTTGTCGTACACCTTGCGCACGCGGTCGAGTTGGACACTGGCCATCATTGCTCCGGTCGGGCGACGCCCATGGGTTGTATTCGCTGCAACCGGGCCCTCCCGATGGCAGGCATGCCCTCGCGGGCGATGCGTTCGGCTTCCCTTTCCGCAGGCGGGGAAGTTCGGCTATTCTGCCATGTAACCGTTTTCACAACGCAAGCCGTCCCCTGCATGCTGGTGTGCGCGGGCGGGTCGCACTGCCCACGCACGCCATGTCCGTCACGCCTCCCTGCGCCTCCGACCGCACGTCCTCCTATTCCGGAATGGCGCATACGTATACGGATGCCGCATGGACGCGCATGCCGGCATCCCGTCGGTGCAGGTGCGCGCTATCATGCGCCGCCCACGCGATGTGGCCCTTCTCCGGCAGCACAGGATCGACCAGGCGAATGCAGCGGACCCGTTTTGGAAGCCACCCCGCATCGAACAGGATGTTTGCCGCATGAGCAACGCCGAGCGCGTCCTTCTCGCCGATATCGGCGGCACCAATGCGCGCTTCGCGCTTGCCGATGCGGCCGCTGCCGTTCCGCTGCTGGACGACAGCGTGCGCGAGTTCGTGGTCGCCGACTTCCCCTCGCTCGCCGAGGCCGCGCAGCATTACCTCGATGAAACCGGCGCCACGGCGCAGAACGGTGTCTTCGCCGTTGCCGGGCGCGTCGATGGCGATGAAGCCCGCATCACCAATCATCCGTGGGTGATCTCGGTGAACCGCACGCGCCAGGCACTGGGATTCCAGGGCCTGAAACTGGTCAACGACTTCGCCGCGCAGGCGATGGCGGTGTCACTGCTGACGCCACGCGACGTGGTCGCCATCGGCGCCGCGCAGTGGCAGCCTGCGCCGTTGTCGGTGCCGCGCACCTACGCCGTCATCGGGCCCGGCACGGGCCTGGGCGTGGCGGCGCTGGTGATCCGCGACGGCCGTGCGTATCCGCTGGAAACAGAAGGCGGGCACGTCAGCTTCCCGCCCGGCACGCCGGAAGAAATCCGCATCCTGGAGATCCTGTCCGCGCAGTTCGGCCGGGTATCGAACGAGCGCCTGATCTGCGGCCCCGGCTTGGTGAACCTGTATCGCGCGCTCAGCGAGATCGCGGGCGAGGATCCGGGCGGCCCGCTGGAACCGAAGGATGTCACTGCGCGCGCCGCGGCAGGCGATCCGCGCTGCGTGCGTACGCTGGATGTGTTCTGTGCGGTGTTCGGCGCCATCGCCGGCGATCTCGTGCTGACCACGGGCGCGTGGGATGGCGTGTTCCTCACCGGCGGACTGGTGCCGAAACTCCTGGCGTCGCTGCAGCATTCCGGCTTCCGCCAGCGCTTCGAGCACAAGGGACGCTTCTCGCCCGCGATGGGACGCGTGCCGACGCTCGCGAACGTGCATCCGCGTCCGGGCCTGCTGGGTGCGGCGGCGTACGCGGTCGAACTGTTCGGCCCCAAGACACCCGCGCGCACCTGAGGTTTTGCGCAGATGCGCGCTGCAATGCAACACGCGCAATGCTTCGATGCAGGGACTGGTCTGCCTTTGGTCGCTTTCGCACCTGCGTCAAAGGCGGTAGAAAGCATCATGCCGTCGCCGTCGTTCCCCGCCCTTCCCCTCCACGCGCTGGAGATGCCGGAAGGCTGCGCCTCACGGCCTCATCTCGCCACGCCATGCAGAATGCATCCCTCTGCAGCCTAGCCCTACGCCCATGAGCCTGCACCCCCGCATCCAGGAAGTCACCGAACGCATCCGCCAGCGCAGCGCCCCCCTGCGCCGTGCCTATCTCGACGGCATCGATGCCGCGCACCGCGACGGGCCGCAACGCTCGCGCCTGAGCTGCGGCAACCTGGCGCATGCCTTTGCCGCCTGCGGGCCCACCGACAAGGGCCGGCTGCGCGCCGACGTGACGCCGAACCTCGGCATCATCAACGCCTACAACGACATGCTGTCGGCGCACCAGCCGTTCGAGCATTACCCGGAGATCATCCGCAAGGTGGCGCGCGATCTCGGTGCCACCGCGCAGGTCGCCGGCGGCGTGCCCGCCATGTGCGATGGCGTGACCCAGGGTCGCCCCGGCATGGAACTGTCGCTGTTCTCGCGCGACGTGATCGCGCAGGCCACGGCGATTTCGCTCAGCCACGACATGTTCGACGCCGCGCTCTACCTGGGCGTGTGCGACAAGATCGTGCCCGGCCTGCTGATGGGCGCACTGGCGTTCGGCCATCTGCCGGCGGTGTTCGTGCCGGCTGGCCCGATGTCGCCGGGCATCCCCAACAAGGAAAAAGCGGCGGTACGCGAGCGCTACGCCGCCGGCGAAGCCTCGCGCGAGGAACTGCTGGAAGCCGAGGCCGCCAGCTATCACGCCGCGGGCACCTGCACGTTCTACGGCACCGCCAACTCCAACCAGGTATTGCTGGAAGCGATGGGTCTGCAGTTGCCGGGCACCTCGTTCGTCAATCCCGACCAGCCCCTGCGCGACGTGCTGACGCGCGCCGCCGCCGAACGCGCGCTGGCCATCACCGCGCTGGGCGACGACTACCGTCCGATCGGCCGCCTGATCGACGAGCGCGCCATCGTCAACGCGATGGCGGCCTTGATGGCGACCGGCGGCTCCACCAACCACACGATCCACTGGATCGCGGTGGCGCGTTCGGCCGGGATCGTGCTGACCTGGGACGACATGGACCTGATCGCGCAGACCGTACCGTTGCTGGCCCGTGTCTATCCCAATGGCGAAGCCGATGTGAACCGCTTCGCGGCAGCAGGTGGCACGCAGTTCGTGTTCCGCGAACTGCTGGATGCCGGCCTGATGCACGACATCACCACCATCGTGCCGGGCGGGCTGCGCGCGTTCTGCGATGAACCGCGCCTGCAGGACGGCAAGCTGGCCTACGCACCCGGCGTAGCCGAGAGTGCCGACGAGGAGGTCGCGCGTCCCGTCTCGCGTGCGTTCGAGCCGCAGGGTGGGCTTCGCCTGCTGCGCGGCAACCTGGGCCGTTCGCTGATCAAGACATCGGCGGTGAAGGCGGAGTACCGCTACATCGAAGCGCCTGCGGTGGTCGTCGATGATCCGCGCGCATTGAACAAGCTGCACGCTGCCGGCGTGTTGCCGCAGGACTTCGTGGCCGTGGTCCGCTACCAGGGCCCTCGCGCCAATGGCATGCCGGAACTGCATTCGCTGGCACCGCTGCTGGGCCTGCTGCAGAACCAGGGCCGGCGCGTGGCACTGGTGACCGACGGCCGCCTGTCCGGCGCCTCGGGCAAGATTCCCGCCGCCATCCACCTGACCCCGGAAGCCGCCCGCGGTGGTCCGCTGGCCAAGCTGCGCGAAGGCGACATCGTGCGTCTCGATGCGGAAGCCGGCACGCTGGAAGCCCTGGTCGATGCGGCGGAGTGGGCGGCGCGCGAGATCGCGCCGAACACCTCGCCCGCCGCGCTGGACATGGGCCGCAACCTGTTCGCGGTCAGTCGCGACGTGGTCACCCCTGCGGATCGCGGCGCGATGTCGATTTCCTGCGGCCTGCCGTACCACGACGGCACCTGGGAATACGATGCCGAGTACGAACTGGGCGACGCCGCGCATGCCGCCGAAGCGCCGCATGAAGCCAAGGATGCATGAGCTTTCCCCTTCTCCCCTCGGGAGAAGGTGCCCGAAGGGCGGATGAGGGTGGGTGTCATGGTGATGGTGAACTACCCTGACCTGCGTCGCCCTCTCCCCAACCCCTCTCCCGATGGGAGAGGGACTCAATCCAACAAGCCGACATAAATGACCATCGAAGCCCGCCAGCAGAAAGCCGAATCCCTCCTCCGCGCCGCCGGCATCCTGCCGGTCGTCACCGTCCACACGCTGGATGAAGCGCGCAAGGTGTCCGAAGCATTGCTGAAAGGCGGCCTGCCCGCGATCGAGCTGACACTGCGCACGCCGGTGGCGATGGAAGCGCTGGCGATGCTGAAGCAGGAGCTGCCGGACATCGTGATCGGCGCGGGCACGGTGCTGACCGTCGAACAGATGGAGCAGTCCATCGCGGCGGGCGCGGATTTCCTGGTGACGCCCGGCACGCCGCCGCACATGGCGGAAGCGCTGGCCGCCGCGGACATCCCGGTGGTGCCCGGCGCCGCCACGCCAACCGAACTGCTGTCGCTGATGGCGCGCGGCTTCCGCGTGTGCAAGCTGTTCCCCGCCACCGCCGTGGGCGGTCTGGCGATGCTGAAAGGGCTCGCCGGCCCCATGTCGGAACTGAAGATCTGTCCCACCGGCGGCATCACCGAAGACACCGCCGCCGACTATCTGTCGCAGCCCAACGTGGTCTGCATCGGCGGCTCGTGGATGGTCCCGAAAGGCTGGCTGGACAACGGCGAGTGGGACAAGGTCACCGAGAGTTCGGCCAAGGCCGCCGGCATCGTGCAGCGCGTGCGCGGCTGACATCTCCGGCGTGTGTAGGAGCGACGTAAGTCGCGACCGTAAGAATAAGGCGTCCTGATATCGGAACGCAGCCCGCTCGCCAGGGCCAGGAAGGTGTCGTGCTTGCCGAGGTGCTACAGGTGGCTGTGCCGTGCGGTCGCGACTTACGTCGCTCCTACATGGGAGCATGAGGCTTGAGGTCCACTGACACGCCCTGCCGTCTCCATCCCCAGGCGAGCACGGCGTACCAGCCGACCATCAGCAGTCCGAGCCACCACTCGAAGACGTTCTCCCACCGGTCCTTCACTGCCGGATCGGCGACGAGCAAACCGGCGGCGACATTCGCGACGCCAAGCAACAGCATCGCCAGCGCGATCCACGACATTCCTGCGATCGTGCTTGCCGGCAGTGCATGCGAGAGCACGGCACGCCGCATCAGCGCCAACTGCGCCAGATAGCCGAATCCGAAGTAGACGACCACGCCGTAGCGCCTCAGGAAACGGTAGGTCTCGCCTTCGGTGCCAAGGAAGGTGGCGTAGACCGCCAGTGCGAACGCGGACAGGACACCCAGCAGCAGCATCGCACGCCCGCCGTGCAACCAGCACACCGACAGCCACCACACCAGCGCATGCAGCACCGCGCAGGGGATCACCATCAGGCGGAACAGGTGATTGCCCAGTCCGTGCCGAGCCGCACGACTGATCGAGACGCAACCTTCCGTGTAGGGCATGCAGGCAGGCACATGGCCGCCCTGGATCGACAACAGGTAAGCGGCGTGTGCGGCGACCACGAACAGCAACGTGATCAGCAACGGGAGCGGCCAGAGCGGGATGCGGGTGGTGTCGGCGGGCATGGCGGCGACGGGACGATACGTCACATGGGCAATGTACTCCGACCCACGATGCGGCGCAGAGCACCGGAGTTTGCCCGGCCCGTGCAGGCCGCCGTGCGGATCTCCGCTCCACGGCAGAGCAGCGGAGCAAGCTGCGCTGCTCCGGTCAGGGCATCTTCACCACCACGCGGGCGGGCAGCGAGGTGATGCGCAGTTCACTATCCTTCCACTGCGCCGGCTTGCCGTTGATGCGGGTCTCGCCCGGCGTCGTTCCGTAGGGCCACGGCAGCACCAGTCCGCCCGCCGGCAATCTCAGCCCGGCCTTCGCTTCCAGCACGACCTCGTTCCCAGCGCGACGCAGCGAGTAGCCCAGCACGCCATTCGGTGTCCGCAGGCCGTCGATGGCGATGCCCTCGCCATCCAGCCAACGGGAGGGAACGCCTGACGCCAGCACGATGCTGTCATCCAGTTCGCGCGTGTAGGCGAACATGTCCAGCGCCGAGCGCACGAAATCCGACGCCACCCATGCATGCGGCAGGTCACCGACGAAGAACGGTTTGCGCGGTGTGCGCGACACCACTTCCGCCCACTGGCTCCAGGATTGCGGTGCGCGATCCTTGAAGAAGTAGTCCAGCACGTCCCAGGCACGGTCGCGCCAGCCCAGTCTGACGAAGGCCGCCACGTTGCGCCATTCGTAGGGCGTGTAATCCTTCCACTCGCGCTTGCCATCGCGGCGCTGCACGAACTCGGTCCAGTAGCGCTCGAACGTCCCGTGCAGCAGGTCGGCCGGCAGCTTGCCCTGTTCCCCGCCCGGCGCCAGCGCGATGGTGGTCGAGGTGGGGTCGAAATCGCCGATTTCCGCCGCACCCGGCAGGTACGTGATGCCGTGCAGGCGCGTCGCCGCGCGCAGGGACGCGTACAGGTCATCGCGGAACTGGTCGCGCGACGCCGCCATGCGCTTGGACGCTGCGGTTTCGCCCAGCGCGTCGGCGACCTCGACGGCATCCTTGTAACCCCGCAATGCCCAGAAGTTGTCCCAGTACGAATGCATCGGCTTGGCCGAGTAGCCTTCGTGGCTGATCGAGGCAGGCATCATGCCGTAGAAGGCCGCATTGACCGCGCGGTTGGCCTCGGTGCGCTCGCTCAGGCGCAGTTCCTCCATGTAGGCGAAAGCGCCCTGCACGTGCGGCCACATCTTCCTCAGAAAAGCCTTGTCACCGGTATAGCGGTAGTACTCGGCGATGTTGAAGATCAGCTCGCCATGGCTGTCGTTCTCCGGCACGGGGTCGCTGCCCCGGTCGTCGACGCAACACGGCACCTTGCCGTTCTCGAACTGGTACGGCGCGTAGTACTCGACGTACTCCTTCACCACTTCCGGACGACCGAGGCGCAACAGCCCTTCCGAGATCATCGCGCCGTCGCGGATCCAGCTGCGCGAGTAGGAGCGTGTGCCCGGCTGGAGGCGCGGCCCGATGCGCGAGATCAGCATGTGGGCCAGTGCGGTGCGCAGGGTGTCAGCGACGGGCTGTCCTTCCGCAGGCACCTGCAGCTTCATTTCACCGAGCTTGCCGCGCCACATGGCGGCCGTCGCATCGCGGTCGCGCGTGGCATCGATACGCGTCGGCAGATCGCCTTCCAGCGGTGCGACCCAGTCGATGTCGCGGCTCTCGCCCGGCGCCAGGGTGAACCGGTACAGCATCGCGCCCGACGCGAGGCCGGTCGCATCGCCCATCACGTGCGCGCTGCCCTGTTCGCCCCCGGCATCGACGACGTCAAGCCGCTCGCGGACCAGCCCTTCATCGAACCGGGATGCCAGCACCGCGTCCGGCTGCGCGAACCGCACGCTGTCGCGCCCGTTGACGGTGGCCACGCCGTCACGCAGCACCAGCGCGTTGACGGGGCTGAAGCCGCCCGTCGTATTGAGGAACTGGCTGGGGGGATTCACCTGCCAGGGCTGTACGGCCAATGCCAGCACGTAGTCGCGCGGGGCGACACCCGTATTGGTCAGGCGATGGCGGGCGACGACGCGCGAGTCGCCGGGTTTGCCTGCGGCAAAAGCCGTGGTGGAAAGCGCGAAGGCGGCATGCTTCCAGGCGACGGTCGGAATCGGCAGATAGCCATCCTGCAGCGACTGGGTCGCCTGCACATCCGCCCAGCCGATCCAGCGTCCATCGACCTGCACGAACGGCTCGATGCTGATGCCGCCCTTCGCGATCTCGATCGCCCCGTCCTCACCGATCAATCCCTGCTCGCGCCCGCCATCCAGGCCCACGATGGTCCAGTACGGCTGCTCGCCGCTGAAACCGCGCGGGAACCAGCCCTTCGGCGATTCGGCCGCCATCGCCTTGATCAGGTCGTTGGGGTGCGCGGCGAACGCCAGCGACTTCACCTCCAGCTCGGCCAGCGAGAACGAACGTCCGGGACCATCGCCGATATTGACGCGCACATAGCGCGCCTCCGATTCCGGCAGCGCCAGATAGTCGTTGCCACCATTGCCGCCCACCACCGTGCGGACGTCACGCCAGCGCATGCCATCGTCGGACAGTTGCACCAGATAGTCCGATGCGTGCTGCCCGGATTTCCAGCGCAGTACCAGGCCCCCGAACTCGCGTACCTTGCCCAGGTCCAGCGTCAGCTGGGGATCCGTGTCGCCATGCAGATCGGCCGACCACGCCGTCTCCCGCCTGCCGTCCACGGCCATCGTCGGCGTCCCTGCAGGAAACGCCACGGTGGCGCTTGCCTTGCCTGTCAGCGGGGCTCCGTCATCCACCGGCAAGGGTTGGAATGTCAGCTGGTCGAAGCAGATCGCGCCCTTGCCGCCTGCATTGTTGTAGACCGTGAACTCAAGCTTCGCGCTCCGACGCAGCACGCGGTCGGGGTCCGGTCCCCAGGCCTTGTCGATGTGGCGCTGCTTGTAGCGCACCGGTGTCCAGGTCGTCGGGTAGTCGTACTTCGGCCGGTTGACCCACCAGACGTTGTCGCCACTCGCGTCGATGACCTTGAACTGCAGGTCGTTGCGTGGGGAATCGCCGCGCAACTGGAAGCCGAACCGGTAGTTCGCCGGGTATTCCAGCGGCAGGTCGCGCTGGATGCCCGCATGCCCGGACACGCCATTGAAATCGTAGTCCAGGCATAGCGCCTTGCCTTCCACGCCATCGACGAGCCGAACGGCGGCACTCACCTGGTTCGATGTGACCACCCGCCAGGTCGCGACGTCGTCGAACCCGTCCAGCACGCGCACCGGTTCGGCGGCTGCGGCACTGAACGCGACCAAGGGAAGCAGCAGGAAACCGGCCGCAGCGCGGAAATGGGTCGACACCATGTTTTCGTCTCCGACAAGGGGCTGCAGGGCGACAGGCTCAGCCTTTCACGCTGCCCAGCAACAAGCCCTGGATGTAGTAGCGCTGCAATGCGAGGAACAGCAGCAGCACGGGCAGGATGGTGACGACCGAGCCCGCCATCATCAGTTCGTAATCCATCACGTGCTCGCGCGAAAGTCCTGCCAGTGCCACCGGCAGGGTCTGCAGTGCGTCATCGCTCAGCACGATCAGCGGCCACATGAAATCGTTCCAGGCGCCCAGGAAACTGAAGATGGCCAGCGTCACGAGGATCGGCTTGAGGCCCGGCAGCACGATCTGGAAGAAGATGCGCGCCTCGCCGGCGCCATCGATGCGTGCGGCCTCGAGCAGTTCGTCCGGGATTGAGCGCGCGTACTGCCGCACCAGGAAAATGCCGAAGATCGCCGCCATGCCCGGCACGATGGCGCCGGCATAGGTGTTCACCAGCCCCATCTGCTTCAACAGCAGGAACAGCGGCATCATCGCCACCTGCGCCGGGATGACCAGCGCCGCGAGCAGCGCGCGGAACGTGCGGTCGCGCCCCTTGAAGCGCAACTTGGCGAAGGCGTAGCCGGCCATGGTGTTGAACAGCAGCGACAGCAGCATCACGCAGGTGGAGACGATGAAGCTGTTGACCAGGTAACGCCCCATGCCCGCGCGCACGAACAATTCGCGATAGTTGTCGAGCGTGGGGGCCGCCGGCAGCAACGGCGGCGGGAAATGCCCCGCTTCGCCGGTCTGCATGAACGACACCGACAGCATCCACAGCAGCGGGCCGAGGCTGACGATGGCCAGCGCGACCAGCAGCGCATTGACGGCCACGGTGTCAACGCGCGTGTTCATTCGACACCCCGCCTGCGTGCGAACCACAGCAGCCCGCTGGTGACCGCAGTCATCAGCACGAACAGCAGGAATGCCACGGCGGACGCGTTGCCCAGGTTCCACCACTTGAAGCCTTCGTCATACATCAGGTACAGCACGCTCTTGGTGCTCTCCAGCGGGCCACCCTGCGTCATCACGTAGGGTTCGGCGAACAGCTGGAAGTAGCCGGCCATGGTCAGGATGCCGACCAGCAGCAGCACCGGGCCCAGCTGCGGCAGGGTGATGTGGCGGAACTGCGCCCAGCGCGAAGCGCCGTCGATGCGTGCGGCTTCGTACAGGTCTTCCGGGATGCTCTGCAGGCCGGCGAGGAAGATGATCATGTTGTAGCCGAAGTTCTTCCAGACCGCGAACAGGATGATCGTCGGCATGGCCCAGGCGGGATCGCCCAGCCAGTCGACCGGATCGATGCCCACCCAGGACAGGGCCCAGTTCACCAGCCCGTATCGGGTGTGGAACAGGTAGCGCCAGATCACCGCAACGGCGACCACGGTCGTGACCACCGGCGCAAAGAAGGCGGTACGGAAGAAGCCCTTGAAGCGGCCAAGCTTCGAATGCAGCAGCAGCGCGGCACCGAGCGACAGCGCCACCGACAACGGCACGCCTGCGGCGACGAAGTACACCGTATTGCCGAGCGACTTCCAGAACAGCGGGTTCTGCAGCAGGCCGACATAGTTGTCCACGCCGACGAAGCGCAGGTTGTCGAGATCGGCCAATGCATAGATGTCGAAATCGGTCAGGCTGAGCGCGAGCGCGGCCAGCACCGGCAGACCGAAGAACACCACGATCACGATGATGGCGGGAGCGGCGAACAACCAGCCCGCAAGCGAATGCGACGACCTCATGGCGCCGCTCCGGACTTCGCGGCCTGATCCAGCATCCAGCGGCGCTTCTCGAGGATGCGGTCGGCGCGGCGGTCCAGTTCCTCGGCCGCCTGGTCCACGGTCATGCGGCCGTTCGCCACCTGCTCGCCGACCAGCCGCATCTCGGTGGCGATGCGCTCCCACTCCGGCACCTTGGGAGTGGAGACGGCACGTTCCAGCTGCTCGCGGAATGCACGGGCATACGGATCACCCGCAAGCGCCGGTGTCTGCCACGGCGAGCGACGCGGCGGCAGATCTCCGGTCAGCGCATGGAATTCCGCCTGCACCGACGGCGACGACAACCATGCGATCAGCTTCCACGCCGCCGCCTTGTTCGGCGAATCCTTGAACACGACGAAGCTGGTGCCATTGGCCAGCGAGGCACCGGGACCTTCGGGACCCGGCAGCGGCATCGTCATCCAGTCGTCCTGCTGCGCGGCAGGCAGGCGCTCCTTGAACTTGGCGATGTTCCAGGGGCCCGAGATGTAGAACGAATAGAACCCCTTGCCGAACTCGTCCCAGACATTGGAGATCTGGTTGTTGGTGACGATCGGCGCCCATCCCTGTTCGAACATCTCTTTGTAGAAACCGAGCGCCTGGCGGAAGCCCTCGCTGCGGAAGTTGCCGTAACGGCCGCCATCGCGCAGCAGCGGTTCGGGCTGCTGGATGGCGAGGCTGAGCAGCGGCTCGAATTCGTTGAGCGGCAGCAGGATCGAGTAGTTGCCCTGCCCTGCGACCTGCTTCACCTGCCGCAGCGCCACGCGCCACTCATCCCAGCTCGCTGGCAAGGTCTCCACCCCGGCCTTGGCCAGCATGTCGCGCCGATAGAACGGCAGGCGCGTCTCCACATACCACGGCACTGCGTACGCGCGGCCTTCGATCACGCCGGTATCCCAGACACCGGGGAAGAAATCGCCCTGATCGAAACCCGGTGTCGCGGCGATCTCGTCGTCCAGCGGCTCCAGTGCACCGAGTGCGGCGAATTCGGGTATCCAGGTATTGCCGATCGGGCTGACATCCGGCAGCGATTCGCCCGCGAAAGCCGTCAGCAGCTTTTCATGAGCGGACAGCCAGGGCACGATCTGCAGGTCGACATGGACATCGGGGTGCTGGCGTTCGAACTCCGGCAGCAGCTTCGCCACCACCTCGCCCTCGTACCCCATCACCCAGAAGCGCACCACCGTGCGCTCGTCCCGCGTGTCCGCGCAGCCGGCAACGGTCATCGCGAACAGCAGGAACGCCAGAGAACAGCAGCGCACCAGGGCCCTCCTTCCACCGGAGAAGACCCTGATGCGTGCTGGAGAGACCCATGCTGGCGCACGCTCATCCATGTGCGCAGCTTACTCTGGCTGCTGCGGACGCGCCGCCTCAGGCTGTGCGGCCTGGTTGGCACGCGACTCCGCCGAGCCCAGCGCACGTGCGGCCGCAGCGTCGGGATCCGCCGGCGCTGCCGGTTCTGTGGTGGCGGCGGCAATCGCCTTGTCGGTCTTCGCCTCCAGCCAGCCGCCCTGGAACCCCGCCTTCCGCAAGCCCTCGCGGATGTAGGGGTTCTTCTTCATCACGCTCCAGACGAAGTCGCTGCGGTAGTTCGCGATCATCGCTAGGATCGGACCCTGGTCGATGCCGATGTAGTCGCTGGAGACCCAGCCCTTGCCCGGCACGATGCGTCCGGTCTTCAGCGGGATGTCGTAGTCGAAGCTCGGATTGAACGAATCCAGGAAGCCGTAGCTCGAATACAGGTAGTCGCCGTAGCGACGGTGCATTTCCTCGGTGGCCGGAATGACGATCTCCGGTGCGAACGGCAGCGAGGCCACGGCAGCGGTCGGTGCGATGGTGCCGTCGTCGAAGTTTTCACGGAAGCCGGCCCCGCGTGCGGAGTAGTGGCGGAACTGGCGCTGTTCGCCGCGATACTCCTGCGTGGTCTGCTGCGGACCGTCGGACGCGGTCAGGCCCCACACGTTCTCGCCGTAGTCCTTCCACTTCATGGGGTTTTCGATCGCATACGCGCGCTGTGCGTACGTGGCGCGGCGGCTGTTCTCGAAGTAATCCATGCCGCGCTCGCGCATGTAGGCATCCTGGATACCGCGGAAGTCGATCCAGACGTGGCTGTACTGGTGGCCGAAATGCGGTGCGAACGTCAGGTACTCCTGGCCCTGGAACACGCCCCACAGCTCCCCATAGCTGCGCGTCCACACTTCCCACGCCTCGGGTCCCACCGGGTGCGTGGGCGACGCCATCGCCAGTACGTACACCAGCATGGCTTCGTTGTAGCCCTTCCAGTCATGCGGGATGATGCCGCTTTCGGGGAACCAGCCCATCGAGATGAGCGGCTTGTTCTTCTGCAGGAACGTCCAGTCCACGCGCCGGTACAGCGTGTCGGCGATGTCGCGGATCTCCTTCTCGCGCGCGTCGTCCCGGTCGTAGTACGACTGCGCGAACAGCACGCCCATCAACAGCAGCGACGTATCCACGCTGGACAGCTCGACCCAGCTGTCGAAGCGGTGGCCATTCTGCATGTCGAGGAAGTGGTAGTAGAAGCCCTTGTGGCCACCCTTGCCTTCCTTCTGCGGACCTTGCGGCACGTCGCGCAGGAACTTCAGGGTGGTCAGCGTGCGGTCCACTGCCTGGGTACGGCTCACCCAGCCATTCTCGATGCCGATCGGATACGCGGTCAGCGCGTAACCCATCGACGCGATGCTGGCGAACGGACGCGATGGATAGCGGTCCGGCGTGAGACCGTTCACTTCGTTGGTGGTGTCCCAGAAGAACTGGAACGTGCGGCGTTCGATGTCGCGGAACAGCGGGGGCAGTTCCGGCTTCGCGGGTGGCTCGGGCTTGGCGGCGACCGCAGGCGCGGCAGGCTTGGCGACAGGCGCCGCGACCTGCTCGGGTGCCTTCTGGCAGCCCGCGATCAACAGAGTCAGCGCTACGCCGGTGAACCAGGACGAACGCGAGGCTTGGGTGATCTTTTTCAAAACGTCGTTCCGTTGTAATCGTTTACAGGACCACATGAAACAAACCCGCCGGTCAGACGGCGCACGAGGCGCCGCCTGAGGGCGGGTGAGTATTACCAGTCGAAGCCCATGGACAGCTTGAAGGTTCGCATGGGTTCGTACACTTCGATGCCGCTACGCGTGCCGAGGTTCGGGTTCTGCGGACCACCCGGCGAGCCCCAGTTGGTGTTGAACTGGTTCCAGTTCTCCCAGTTGAAGACATTGATCATGTCGCCACGCACCCAGACTGACAGGTCTTCGCTGGGATTCCAGCGCTTCTGCACCGCCAGATCGAAGCGCTTGTACCCAATCGTGCCCTCCGGCGTGACGGGCGCATAGAACGCACGCAGGTCACCGCAGTTCGCAGCTCCGGTGATGGGCTGGCACGTGCCGTCAGCCGGTGAATTGAGTCGATTCACGGCGGATTTCGGCTTCGGCGTCTCCAAAATCAACTTGCCACTGAAGGTCAGATCCCAGCCCGGCGAATAAATGCCGGAAAGGACCAGGCGATGCTTCGGCACGCCGACGGACACGTAGTAATCATCCGTGACGTACGGATAATCGAACAGGAACGTCTCGCCGAGCGAGGCTTCCGGACGATTCTCCTCCGCATCCATGTACGTGTAGGCGATGTTGACGCCCCACGGCGATGCCTGCGTGAACGGCTTGTCCGCCGACAGCAGCAGCGAGTTCTGGTTGAAAGAGAACCCATTGTCCAACAGGATCAGGTTGCCGTAGCCAGGCACTGCGATGAACGGCGAACCGCCAAACGTCTGTCCCTGCGACTGGAACTGATGGAAGCTGCCATCCGGGCGACGGCTTCCGAGGCGGCCATAGAAACCATCACGCGCGCGGATGTGCTGCAGGGTCACCGCCGTGTTCCAGTCGTGCCCCCACAGCGTCACCGCGTTGCGCATGCCCAGGCTGAACTGGTCGGAGTACGGCGTCTTGAAGTCGTTGTTGACCAGTTGGATCTCGCCGCCCGCCACAGGGTTCGCCGCACGATAGGCATCGAGTCCAGCGTCGGTCATCAGCGCCGGATTGAACGGTATGCAGTTGGTGCCCGAGCAGGGATGGAACGCGGTGGGGAAGTTGATCGTGTAGGTGGTGAAGGCACCCGCGTAGTACTCACGCGCCAGGTAGTCGAACAGCGTGCGGTCATAGGCGCGCCCGGCACCGCCGAAAATCACATGACGCTGGTCACCGGTGAGGTCGTACGAGAAGCCAAGGCGCGGCTGGATGGCGTCCTTGAAGTTGTCGCGCTTGCCCGGACCGGGGATGTAGTTGTCGATGTTGTAGTCGGTGTTCTGGATGTTCGTCCAACCACGCAGCGCGGCCTCGATAGCCGGGTCGAGGCGATTGTCGGTGTAGGCCGGATTCTGTTCGTAATCCCAGCGGATGCCGAGGTTCAGCGTCAGCTTCTCGTTGACCTGCCAGTCGTCCTGGATGTAGATGCCGAACTGCTTGTTCTCCGAGCTTACGAAGGGGTCGCGGCCGGTGCGCGGCGCGGTGAATTCGATGCGCCACGGCTGGGTCAGGCTCTCGTTGACGTCATACCAGTAGCGCGGGAATGGCGGGAATTGCTGGAAGGCCTTCAGATCCACCTGCTTGTACTTCACGCCCATCTTGATGGTGTGATTTTCCCAACCATAGAACGTCACATCGCTCTGGATACCGACGCCCTTCTGACCCTTGTCCTGGAAGTTCGGGCCGCCGCCGAGATTCAGGACCTGCAAATCGCGCTGGTTCGGGTTCTGCGGATTGACGATGGTGTAGCGGGCCGAGTTGATCGGGTTGACCGGACTCGGATTGTAGGCCGCCTCCTCGAACGTCAGGTGGCTGTCGGCCAGCCAATCCTGCGAGGAGTACTGCCAACGCAGGTCAACGCGGGTTTCATCGTTGTTGAGCGCCGTGCCGGCACTCGGAACGTTGACGCCGCCAATGCCCAACACACCGGTTTCCTTGCGGACCCGTCCGATCAGCTCGATCAGGTGCGCATCACTGGCCTGCAGGCTCAGCTTGCCGAAATAGACGTCCTGGTTGAACGGCCGGCTCGCAGGTCCGTAGTACTGGGTGATCTCGGACGGCAGGACCACGTTGTTGTTCAGTACCTCCGTCGGCGGCAGGATCGGAGCCGGGCGTACGATGTCCTTCGCTTCGTACGACACGAAGAAGTGCAGCTTGTCGCGCAGGATCGGGCCGCCAAACGTGATGCCGTACTGCTCCACTTTCTCCTCGTTCTCGCCATCCCGCAGCTCCTGCGGCGTGGACTGTGTCCAGGCCTCCGACGTGCGATCGACGAAGAAGCTGCCCTCGAATTCATTGGTACCGGACTTGGTGACGGCCGTGATGGCTGCACTGCTGATCTGGTCGTACTCTGCCTTGTAGTTCGAGGTGATGACCTTGTATTCGCCGATCGCGGACTGCGGGAACGGATTGCCTTCGCTGTCGTCCTGGCTCGTAACGCCGCCGGGCGTGACATAGTTCTTTTGGCCAACGCCGTCGATGTACACGTTGATGGCATTCGCGCCCTGCGCACCGCTGCGGATCTGGGTCTCCTGACCATTGACCGGCGTCTGCAGCGCCATGCCCGGCACGATATCGGCGAACGCCAGGAAGTTGCGCGAGTTCTGCGGCAGCAGTTCGATCTGCTTGTTCGACACGTACGTCGCCACTTCCGACGTCTTGGTTTCCACCAGCATCGGCGCGGTCACGCGCACGGTATCCAGCGTGGTCGCGTCACCCGTCGGTGCGGAGACCGGCGGTGCGTCCTGCAGGTTCAGCGTGGCGGTCTGGCCAACGGCCAGGGTCACCGCACGGCTGCTGGTCTGTCCACCGGCGTTGACCTCGATCCGGTACGTGCCCGGCGGCAGGCCGCCGATGTTGTAGCTGCCGTTCGCCGCCTTCGCAGTACGGGTCAGGCCGGTATCCACGTTGGTGACGGTGATGGTCGAGTCCGCCGTCACAGCACCACGCAGCGTGGCCGACGTAGACTGCGCCATCACGTGCGGTGCCGCCATGGCCAGGCAGCTGGCCAGGGCGCAGGACAACAACTTGCGATTGGGTTGGAACGTGGTGCGGTTGCGATGTTTCATTGGCTCTCCCTCCAAAGATTGATGTACTGCATATCGGCATTGGTGCCGCTTGTAATCGATTACATCTCCGCTCAAAAAAAAGCGGTCGAACATTGCCTATCTTTTCGCGTGGCGGCCCTCTCCCACACTCGAAGCCCTGACGATCAATTCGGGGGTCAACATCGCCGATGGCGCCACGCGCGCGCCATCCGAGTCGATGGCATCCAGCAGGCGGCTCATGGCCTGACCACCCAACTCGGCAATACTGACGCGCATCGTGGTCAAGGTCGGGTGAACGAATCGTGCCAGCGGGATGTCGTCGAAGCCCGCCAGCGCGACGTCCTGCGGTACACGCACGCCGGCTTCGTTGAAGGCATACAGGCAACCCAGCGCCATCATGTCGTTGGCCGCGAACACGGCTTGCGGCTTCTCGGCCATCTGCGCGATGCGCTTGCCGGCCTCATAGCCGGTGGATTCACTGAAATCACCGCGGAACTCCAAGGGCGACGCATCCGGCACGAAACGCGCCAATGCATCGCGATACCCCCGCAGGCGTTCGCGCGCATCGAAGTTGCCTTCCGGGCCGCCGATGAACGCGATCCTGGCGTGACCAGCCTGTGCCAGATGTTCCACCATCGCCACGGCGGCGCTGTAGTTGTCGATGGTCAGCGTGGGATATGTCGCGTCCTGCACGTCGCTGTTGATGAGCACGACAGGCAACGACGACGGCAGGTTGTCCACCAGGAAACCCGGCTGGTCGGTGTAGGGAGACAGCACCAGCAGTCCGTCCACGCGGCCGCGCATCGCACGCAGGGCTTCGCCCTGCTCTTCCGGGTGGCCGTGATAGCTGGACACCAGCAGGTGCTGGCGGCGCGCGCGGGCGATCTGGTCGACGCCGCGGATCAGTTCGGAGAAGAACTCGCCATACAGGTCGGGCAGCACCACGCCGATGGTCTGGGTGCGGCGGCTGCTGAGGCTGCGCGCGGCGGCGTGCGGTTGGTAGCGCAAGCGGTCTGCCGTGGCTAGGACCTGCTGGCGCACGGATTCGGCCACGTTCTCGTGCCCGTTCAAGGCACGCGACACGGTGGCCACGGATACCCGGGCCTCACGTGCGACGTCCTTGATGGTGACCGAGGTTCGCGCCATTCCCCGCCCCTCCGCGGTGATGACTGCTGCAAGTGGCGCGGACTGTAACCGTTTTCACGGAAACGTGTAAAGCGCGCGTTAGTTGGTGGCAAAAATATTTCTCTTTCAACGACTTGCACGCCTCGCGCTGCCTGCGAAACATATTGCGGCGCAGCATCGACGACGGGGTACGGCCGGCTCGCCTCAGCGCGCCCCGACCGTGAACGCGGCCTGCTGCGTACGGTCCGAACTGCCGCCCACGAAGACCGTGAACGTGCCCGGCTCCACGACCTGTTGCATGCGCGCGTCGTACATGGCCAGGTCATCGAAGCCGAGCGTGAACGTCACGGTCTTCGATTCACCCGGCTGCAGCGACACGCGCTGGAATCCGCGCAACTGCTTCACCGGCCGGGTGATGCTGGCCACGTCGTCGCGCACGTAGAGCTGCACCACTTCGTCGCCTGCGCGCTTGCCGGCATTGGTGACGCGCACGCTGACCTGCTGCTCCAGGGCGTCCGGCTTCAGCGTCGCCGATGACACGACCGGTACGTCATACCGGAACGTGGTGTAGCTCAGGCCGTGGCCGAAGGCGTACAAAGGCGTCCACGGGACGTCGAGGTACTTGCTGGTGTACTTCTCTTCCGTGCGCGGCGGGCGGCCGGTGTTCTTGTGTGCGTAGTAGATCGGCACCTGGCCCACGTTGTGCGGGAAGGTGATCGGTAACTTCGCGGAGGGATTCACATCGCCGAACAGCACGTCGGCGATCGCGTGCCCGCCCTCGATGCCCGGGAACCACGCCTCGAGGATCGCCGGCACCTTGCCTTTCAGCCCGCCGATCGACAGCGGCCGGCCATTCAACAGCACGACGACCACGGGCTTGCCGGTGGCCGCGACCGCAAGCGCGAGCTGCTCCTGCACGCCCGGCAGGTCCAGCGACGTGCGGTTGTTCGCCTCCGCGCTCATGTCCGGGTGTTCGCCGAGGAACATCACCACCGCGTCGGCCTGTTTCGCGGCGACGACCGCATCGGCGATACCGCGGGTGTCCTGGCTGTCGATGTCGGTACCCTTCGCCACGACAAGGCGCATCCTGTCGCCAAGCGCGGCCTTCAAGCCTTCGAGCGGGGTGACCGCATCTTCCTCGCGCCCCGCCACCGCCCAGTTGCCCAGCATGGCGCGGCGATGGTCGGCCAGCGGCCCGATCACCGCCAGCGTTCGCACCGACTTGGAGAGCGGCAGCACCTGGTTGTCGTTCTCCAGCAGCACCAGCGACTTCTGCGCCATCCGGCGTGCGTCGGCACGGTGCTGCGGCGTCAGGGTCAGCGCGCGCTCACGGGCGCCGTCGTCGGTGCAGGAGCGATAGGGATCATCGAACAGGCCCAGGCGATACTTCGCGTTGAGCACGCGACGCACCGATGCATCCAGCTGCGCCATCGGGATGCGCCCCGCTTTCACCGCCGCCGGAAGATCCTTCACGTAGATCTGGCTGACCATGTCGACATCCACGCCCGCGCGCAGGCCGAGGATGCCGGCCTGTTCGCGGTCGGCGGCCACGCCGTGCGGCATGAGTTCCATCACGCCGGTGTAATCGCTGACCAGCAGGCCGTCCCAGCCCCACTGCTTGCGCAGCAGATCCTCGATCAGCGGCTGGTGCGCGTGCATCGGCACGCCGGCGATCTCGTTGAATGCGGCCATGATCGATTGCGCGCCCGCATCGACGGCAGCCTTGAACGGCGGCAGGTAGAGTTCGTGCAATGTGCGTTCGGAGATGTCGGCGACGTTGTAGTCGCGTCCCGCCTCCGCTGCACCGTAGGCGACGAAATGCTTGGCGGTGGCAAGCACCGCATCCGGTGCGCGCAGGTCTTCGCCCTGAAAGCCCCGCACCCGTGCCGCAGCCAGCACGGAGCCCAGGTACGGGTCTTCGCCTGCGCCTTCCACGACGCGGCCCCAGCGTGGATCGCGCGAAATGTCGACCATCGGAGCGTAGGTCCAGTGGATGCCGTGCGCCGACGCCTCGATCGCCGCGACGCGGGCAGCGTGCTGCACTTCGGCCGGGTCGAAACTCGCCGATTCGCCCAGCGGCACCGGGAATACCGTGCGATGTCCGTGGATGACGTCGTACCCGAACAGCAGGGGAATGCCGAGCCGCGACTGCTCCACGGCGATGCGCTGCAGGCGGCAGGTCAGCACCGCGCCCTGGGTGCCGAGGTAGGAGCCGATCTCGCCACGACGGATCTGGTCCTCGCTGCCCGCCATCGCGGCCGGCCCCGTGTTGTTGCCCACGCCGGGCGGCTGGTTCAGCTGGCCGAGCTTCTCCTCCACCGTCATCTTCGCCAGCAGGGCGTCAACGAACGTTTTTTCGGCCGGCGTCGCGTAGACCGGCGGCCTGGCGGCGGCGGTCCCGGCCAGCAGGGTAGCCACCAGTCCGGCCAGCAGTGCGTGGGGGATTCGGGGATTGTGATGCTTCATGGCGCCCTCCCGGCATAGCGAAGGGCGCGAATGTAAACGTTTTCAGCGGCGACTGCATGCGGCAGCGCCGGAAAGGCCGGCGGTGCTCAGCGGGCCTCGTCGGGTGTCCGCGCGTCGATGGCCAGGGCGTGGATATCGGTCTGCATCATCTCGCCCAGGGCGGCGTAGACGGCACGATGGCGGGCCAGCGGGGGCTTGCCGGCGAAGGCGGCGCTGGTGATGCGAACCGTGAAGTGCCCTCGCCCATCACGGGCCCCCTCATGGCCCGCGTGCTTGTGGCTGTCGTCCAGAACATCCAGCGACACCGGCTGCAGGGCGGACTCGAGGGCTGCCCGGATGCGCTCGATCCGGTTCACGGCAGGACCTTGCGGAAGGGCCGGACGTCCGTGCGCGCATACACGCCGGCGGTTGCGTAGGGATCGGCATCGGCCCAGGCGCGGGCGTCTTCCAGCGAGTCGAACTCGGCGATCACGATACTGCCGCTGAAGCCGGCCGGACCCGGATCCTCCGCATCAATGGCCGGACACGGGCCCGCCAGCAGCAGGCGACCCTCGTCGCGCAGCGCGGTCAGGCGGGCCAGGTGCGCAGGCCGCGAAGCCAGGCGCTTGGGAAGGGCGTCGGGGGCGTCATGCCCTTCAATGGCATACCACATGCTGTTCACTCCTGGGGCTGAGCCTGAATTGTACGTGCCCTCCTCTGGGCGGGTGCTGGACACGCTCCCGGCCAAGCCTTACCCTGTCATTCATTGCACGGCCGGAAGCAGCGGCCCGTCCAGGGGAAGACCCGGCCACGCCGCCCTCCCCGATCCCCGGCACGGGGACCACCGGGACGTTCGATTCGCTGCCCATACCCGCCCGCGCCCGACGACCTCTCGCTGTCCACCGCCGCGTCCTGCGGTGTGCTTTGCTGGTTGCTTCAAGGGAAGCGTTCGCCCTGCGACGCATGATGTTGGTTTGCGGAATGACGGCACCAAGCCGGCCCTGCCGCGTGCAGGATGGATCGGTGGTTAGCACGATGACTGTTTCTTGATGAGCCCAGAACTCGCGTCCGACGCGAACCCACAATCCCCGTCCACGCATCCGCAGCAGCAGGAAATGCCGCTGGCGATGGTGCATGGCCAGCCGGTACTGCAGATCCCGCAGGACCTGTACATCCCGCCGGATGCGCTGGAAGTCATCCTGGACGCGTTCGAGGGGCCGCTGGACCTGCTGCTGTACCTGATCCGCCGGCAGAACCTGGACATCCTGGACATCCCCGTCGCCGAGATCACCCGGCAGTACGTGGACTACATCAATGTGATGCAGGAGCTGCGGTTCGAACTGGCCGCCGAGTACCTGCTGATGGCGGCCATCCTGGCCGAGATCAAGTCCCGCATGCTGTTGCCCCGGCCGGTGAGCGAGGATGGCGAGGAAGGCGATCCGCGCGCCGAGCTGGTGCGTCGCCTGCAGGAGTACGAACGCTTCAAGCAGGCGGCCGAGGACCTGGACGCCCTGCCACGCCAGGACCGCGACACCACGCCGGTCAGCGCGGACGTTCCGGACCGGGCGGCGGTCAGGCTGCCGCCGCCGGTGGAACTGAAGGAAATGCTGCTGGCGCTGCACGATGTGCTCAAGCGCGCCGAGCTGTTCAGCGGCCACGCGATCAAGCGCGAGGCGCTCAGCGTGCGCCAGCGCATGGGCGATGTGCTGACGCGGCTGGAGGACGGCAAGTTCCACCGCTTCGAAAGCATGTTCACGCCGGAGGAAGGCAAGCTGGGCGTGCTGGTGACGTTCCTGGCCATGCTGGAACTGGCCAAGGAACAGTTGCTGGACATCGTGCAGGAAGCCCCGCTGGCACCGATCTACATCAAGTCGCTGGCGCTGAACAACACCAACGAACCGCTGCAGTTCAACAGCGAGTTCGACGACAGCGACGCTGCCAACGACACCCCCTGACGCAGCCGGGCCGACCCGCCCGCGCCGCATGCCCGAACGACAGGACCGCATGGATCAATCGCTCATCAACCGCATCGTGGAAGCCGCCCTGCTGGCGGCGACCCAGCCGCTGACACTCGCGCAGCTGCACGGCCTGTTCCCCGAGGACGAGCCGGCACCGGAAGGCAGTGTCGAGCAGGCACTGCAACAGCTTGCCGACGCCTGCGCCGACCGCGGCGTGGAACTGGTCGAAGTCGCCTCCGGCTACCGCTACCAGGTCAAGGCCGACGTGCATGCCTGGGTCGCCCGGCTGTGGACGGAACGCAAGACCAAGTACACCCGCGCCACGCTGGAAACCCTGGCGTTGATCGCCTACCGCCAGCCGATCACGCGTGGCGAGATCGAGCAGGTCCGTGGTGTCGCGGTGAGCAGCAACATCATCCAGGCCCTGGAAGAGCGCGAATGGATCCGCGTGGTGGGCCACCGCGACGTGCCGGGCAAACCGGCGCTGTTCGGCACCACCAAGGGCTTCCTCGATTATTTCGGCCTGAAGCGCCTGGACGAACTGCCGCCCCTGTCCGAACTCAAGGACATCGGCGAACTGGAGCCGCAACTGCCGCTGGACGGCGCGCCGCTGCCGGTCAGCATCGCAAGCGGCGATGCCGTGGATGAGGCACAGGACGAACACCAGCAGGCCACGCCGTCGGACGACGATGCAGGCGACAGGGACGACGGAACGGATACCGATACGCAGGACCACGCGGACGCGTCGCAGGACGATGCCGCCAATGACGACACCCCGACGGAAGCCGGCCATGACGCCGCACACGCTTCCAACGATGAACCTCAACCCCAAGATGACGACGCCGCAGTTTCCGACGAGGAACACCAGGCACCGTCGGAGCAGAAACAATGAGCAACACCCCGAAAAAACCCTCCCTCGGCAAGCTGTCGCTGAAGCGCGGCGAAGGCGCCGAAACCCCCGATACCCAACGCCTTGAAGAGCGACTGCACAAGGTACTGGCGCAGGCCGGCCTGGGTTCGCGCCGTGCGCTGGAACAGCGCATCGCCGACGGCCTGGTCAAGGTCAACGGCGAAGTCGCGCAGACCGGCATGTCGGTCAAGGGCGGCGACCGCATCGAGCTCGACGGCAAGACTTTCGTTGCCAGCGCGCTGACCGAGCCTTCCCGCGTGCTGATCTACAACAAGCCGGAAGGCGAAGTGACCACCCGCGAAGACCCCGAAGGCCGCCCGACGATCTTCGAAGCGCTGCCGGCCCTGAAGGGCGCGCGCTGGATCGCCATCGGTCGCCTGGACATCAACACCACCGGCCTGCTGCTGCTGACCACCGATGGCGAACTCGCCAACGCGATGATGCATCCGTCCTACGAAGTCGAACGCGAATACGTGGTACGCGTGCGTGCGCCGGAAGGCCAGGAGAGCGTGCCGGACAACGTCGTCGACCGCCTGCGCCGCGGCGTGGCGCTGGAAGACGGCCCGGCCAAGTTCGACAGCATCGAGCGGATCGGTGGCACCGACTCGCACGACTGGTTCAGCGTGGTGGTCAAGGAAGGCCGCAACCGCGAAGTGCGCCGCCTGTGGGAATCGCAGGGCTGCCAGGTCAGTCGCCTGAAGCGCGTGCGCTACGGCAAGGTCAGCCTGCCGCAGCCGTTGCTGCGCGGCCAGTCGCAGGAGCTGCCCGACGCCCAGGTGCTGGCGTTGCGCAAGGAACTGGGCCTTGAAGACGGCACGCCCGCCGCGCTGACGCTGCAGCCGGTCATCGGCCAGCGCAAGGCATCCAAGTCCACCGTGCACGTGGGCGGGGGACGCAGCGGCAGCGCCTACGTCAACGGCCACAACAGCGCCGACGAAGGCCGCGAACTGCGCCGCTTCGATCATGTCCGTGAAGACCGTGGCCGCGGTGGTCGCGGCAAGAAGCCGCATGGCGGGCTGACCGTCAGTGGCGAGCAAGCCGCGAAGCAGTCGCAACGGCCGTTCAAGCAGCGTACGCAGAAGGGCCCCAAGCCGTTGCCGGACGGCAATCCGGCGGCGTTCCGCAGCTGGTACGTGCCGGACGGTGTGGATACCGGCCCGGCCGGACACCGCAACGCCGGCCCCGGTGGCCCGAAGAAGCCTTACGGCGGCAAGCCGGGCGGTCGTCCGGGTGCCGGTGGCAAGCCGGGTGGCGGCATGGGCAAGCGCGGCCCGGGCGGTGGTCCCGGTGGCTTCGGTGGCGACCGCTTCGGCAGTGACCGCGCCGGCCCGGGTGCCGAACGTGGTCCGCGCGGTGCGCAAGGTGCGGGCAAGCCGCAGCGCGCAGCGCGCCCGTACGGCCACCCCGCCAGCGCACCTAGCTTCCCCTCCGATCACGCCAATCCAGGGTTCAGTCCCTACGGCCAGCAGCCGCGCGGTCCGCGTCCGCAGGGACGTCCCGGTGGCGGTGGCAACCGTCCGCAGCAAGCGGGTCCGCGCCCCGGTGGTCGCCCGGCCGGCGGGCGTGGGCCCGGTGGCCGACCCGGCGGCGGCGGCGGGCAGCGCGGCCCTCGCGGCGGCGGCCACGGTTGAAGCAATACGGAGAAGGCGCCCTCGGCGCCTTCTTCTTTTCCGGTTGCCGGTTCGCGACCAGACGACTTCATCGCGACTTCATCGTCACTCCCTGCTCGGTCTGCACGCTGCGCCTCCAGACCGATGAAGGAGCGCTTGCCCCACCATGCAGGACAACCGCTATGACGTGATCGTGGTGGGTGCGGGATTCGCCGGCCTTGCGTGCGCGCGCGAGCTGGCCTCCGGCGGCTTCCGTGTGTGCGTGATCGATCGCAAGCACGATCTCGGCGAACGCCTGCATACGACAGGCATCCTGGTGAAGGAGGCCTGCGAATCCCCCCTGCTCGACGGCCTGCCAGCGGCGCTGGTGCGCGCCGTACCGCACATCCGGCTGTACGCACCGAACTTGCGCAGCGTGCGGCTTGGCGCGAAAGACTACCGGTTCTACACCACCGACACGCCCGCCCTGATGCGCTGGATGGGCGAACAAGCGCGGGCTGCCGGCATCGACCTGCGGCTGGGATGGGCCTTCCGCGATGCCGTGCGGACCGCCAACGGGTGGCACGTGCCGGGTATCGGACACGCGCGCTTTCTTGTCGGCGCGGATGGCGCGCGTTCACGGGTCGCAGAACGCATGGGGCTGGGTCGCGCACGCCAGTTCCTTTACGGCGTCGAGCACGAATTCGATGGTGTCGCCCTGCGTGAACCCGATGCCCTGCACTGCTTCCTCAGCAAACGGTTCGCGCCTGGCTACCTGGGTTGGGTGGCGCAGACGCCCACCGGCGTACAGGCCGGACTCGCCGTGCGGCACCATGCCGGCACGCGCTCACCGCCCGACATCGAAGGCTTCCTGCGGCATGTCGCTCCGATGACGGGACTGCCGGGCGGACGTCGACCGGACAGCATTCGCGCTGGATTGATCCCCTGCGGCGGCCCCGTGCAGCCCTGGCAGCGCGATGGCGTGCTGCTGGCGGGCGACGCGGCCGGCATGGTGTCCCCGCTTTCGGCCGGTGGCATACACGCGGGCCTGCGGCACGGTGCGACGATCGGGCGCATGCTCGCCCATCGACTGCAGGACGATGCCATGCCCATGTCCCCCGCCACGCCTGCCGTACCCGCCTTCGCCTTCAAGCGCATGCTGCGATGGGCCTTCGACCACGCGCAGTTCGATGCCCCGGTGAACCTGCTGCTGACCGCGCGCCCCATGCGTCGCATGGTGGAGCAACTCTGCTTCCATCGGCGTGGCGGTCCGATGCCCGACCCGGAGCGCGCGGATTGAGCACGATCAAGGCCGCATCGCGGCGGTCGGCTACAATGCGCCGTTGATTCGATAGCCCAGACTCCCCCATGTCCTCTGCGTTCGGCACCGAGACGGTGCTCGACGTCCGTCACTGGACGGACGCCTACTTCAGCTTCACCACCACCCGCGACGACGGTTTCCGCTTCGAGAACGGCCAGTTCGTCATGATCGGGCTGGAAGTCGAAGGCAAGCCGCTGTTGCGCGCCTACTCGATCGCCAGTGCGAACTGGGAAGAACAGCTCGAGTTCTTCAGCATCAAGGTGCAGAACGGTCCGCTGACCTCGCGACTGCAGCACATCAAGCCGGGCGACAGCGTGCTGATCGGGCGCAAGCCCACCGGCACACTGCTGATCAGCGACCTGCACCCCGGCCGCAATCTCTATCTGCTGGGCACGGGGACCGGACTGGCGCCGTGGCTGTCGATCATCAAGGACCCGGCGACCTACGAGCGCTTCGACAAGGTCATCCTGACCCATGGCGTGCGCCATGCGGAAGACCTGGCCTATCGCGACTATTTCGAGAAGGAATTGCCGCAGCACGAATTCCTCGGCGAGACCATCCGCGAGAAGCTGCTGTACTACCCTGCCGTCACCCGCGAGGACTTCCCCCACCAGGGCCGCCTGACCGACCTGATGGCCAGCGGCAGGATGATGGAGCGCCTCGGCATCGACGCACTGGATGCGGAGCACGACCGCGCGATGATCTGCGGCAGCCCGCAGATGCTGGCCGATTTCCGCACCCTGCTGGACAGTCGCGGCTTCACCGCCGCACCACGCATCGGCACCGCCGGGCAGTATGTGTTCGAGCGCGCCTTCGTCGAGAAATAGGCGCGAGGCGCGCGCCGGGGCCACGCCCGGCGCGCATCGGGAACAGGCCACGCGGGACGATCGCGCCGTCAGCTGCTACGCTGCCGACACGAGGTCCTGGGGAGGACGAGCCGTGATCCGGAATCTGCTGCTGGCCATGCTGTTGGCCGCTGTCCCGCATGTGCACGCCGCCGATGCCGTCCGGCAGCCTGGCGTGGGCGACGTGCCGCCCCCCATCACACTGAAGGATCGCGAGGGCAATCCCGTCGATCTGGATGCCCTCAAGGGCAAAGTGGTCGTGGTGACGTTCTGGGCATCGTGGTGCGGCCCCTGCCGGCGCGAGCTGCCGATGCTCGGCCACATGCAGAAGATCGTCGGCCGGGAGCACCTGGAAGTCATCGCCATCAACATGAAGGAACCGCGCAGCGACTACCTCGGCGTCCTTCGTGCCAACAAGGATCTGGACCTGACCTTCGTCCACGACGTCCGCGGCGTGGTGACGGACCGTTACGGCGTGACTGCGCTGCCGAACATGTTCGTCATCGGCCAGGATGGCCTCATCGTGCGCACCCATCGAGGTTACTCGGAGGCCGTGCTGGAATCCTTCTCCCGGGAGTTGCTCGCGCTGCTGCCCGAAGAGGCGCTGCAACGGCGCGTCCCCTCTCAGCCTCCCCCGTAGCGCAGCCAGATCACGGCCGCCGCCTCATCCGCGAACACCTGCGCGTTGAACCCGTGTTCGTTGGCCAGCAGGCCCGCGAATTCCACCTGCGGCAGCTGGTCCGCATGCCGTTCAACGTAGGCGATACGCACGGCCTCCATGCCCTGTCCCTGCATCGCCTGCACGAACTCCAGCAGTTGCCCCGGCGGCGGTGGCTCGCCTTCCATGTCATCCACCACCAGCAGTGCACGTGGCGTCAACCGGCGGATCTCTCCCGCGATGACCTGCCAGTAGGCCAGCGTGGTCTCGAGCGTGCCATTGACGCCGGTCACCCACGCGCGCAATCCGTAGTCGGTGGTGGCGAACTCGATATGGAACAGCCGGCTGTCCACGCCCTCGCCCACTGTTTCAGGCCAATGCAGCGCGGACGTCGCCCGCCAGCGACGCCGGCGCATCGGTCGGCGCATAACGCTTGATCACCTTGCCGTCGCGGCCCACGAGGAACTTGCTGAAATTCCACTTGATCGCGCTGATGCCGAGCAGCCCGCTCTTCTCCTGCTTCAGCCACTTCCACAGCGGATGCGCACCCTCGCCGTTGACGTCGATCTTGGCGAACATGGGGAACGTCACGTCGTAGTTCAACGAACAGAAGCTGCGGATCTCGGCTTCATCGCCCGGTTCCTGGTGGCCGAACTGGTCGCACGGGAATCCCAGTATCACCAGCCCCTGCGGTCCGAACTCGCGCCACAGCGCCTCCAGGCCGGTGTATTGCGGCGTGAAGCCGCACTTGGAGGCCACATTGACGATCAGCAGGGCCTTGCCCTGGTACTCGGACAGGGAACGCTCCTGGCCATCGAGGTCCTGGGCGGAAAAGTCGTAGGCGGTGGTCATGCGCGCGCTCCGGGAAAGACGCTATCAGACACCGCGCGCGCGCGCAGGGCAAGGCATGCGCCCGGCGGCTGTCCAAGCCTCCGATGATCGGCTAACGTGGCCGCGCACCCGGTCCAGGATGCTGCCCATGCAAGAAGCTGCCGATCCCGCCAGCCACGCCAGCCTCTATATCCATGTCCGCATCCTGCTGGGCATGATCGTCGGCCTGGGCCTGACCCACCTGCTGCGCCACGTCGCGCGTCTGGTGGAGCGACCGAACGCACACCGCATCCATGGCGTCCACCTTGTCTGGGCCGCCTTCATGTTCGTCTACCTCCTGCACTTCTGGTGGTGGGAATTCAGCCTTTCCCACCAGGCACACTGGAACTTCAACCTCTACCTGTACGTCACGCTGTACGCGCTGCTGCTGTACCTGCTGTGCGCGCTGGTCTTCCCGGAATCGCTGCCGGACGGCGGTGGCTACCGCGAGTACTACTACGGGCGACGGCACTGGTTCTTCGGTCTGCTGGCGTTGATGTTCGTCGTCGATATCGGCGACACCCTGATCAAGGGCGCGGCCTATGCCCAGCAGTTGGGACCGGAGTACTGGGTGCGCAACACGGTGTATGTCGCCGGCAGCCTGGTGGCCATCGCCACGCGCAACCCGCGCTTCCACGGCACGTTCGCGGTGATGGCACTGCTGTACGAGTTGTCGTGGATCTGGCGGCGCTACGAGATCCTGACGTAGCCCAGTCCTTCTGTAGGAGCGACGTCAGTCGCGACCGTATACCTTGAGGATTCCCAGTCTGCGGTCGCGACTGACGTCGCTCCTACAACAGCTGGGTCAGCGAACAGATTGCACGTTCAGTGCAGGCGCAAACGGCCTGATCCCCAGTGCCTCGTGGATCTCGGCCGGGTAGTACGCGCGCCCGTCCTTGATCACCAGCGCGAGCTTGCGGATGTCGCTGATGTTCTCCGTCGGGTCGCCATCCACCAGCACGAGGTCGGCGCGCTTGCCGGGCGCGATGGAGCCGGCGTCGTCCAGCGTGCGGCTGTACTTCGCACCGTTCCAGGTCGCCACCTGCAGCACCTGCGAGGGCGTCAGCCCCGCCTGCACGTACAGTTCCAGCTCGCGCTGCAGGGTGAAGCCGGGCAGTTCGTCCGTGCCCGCGACCAGCGGGACACCTGCGCGATACATGCGCCCGGTGAAGTCGACCAGCTTGTCGAAGCTGCGCTTGTAGCGGGCGCCGGTGACGTCGTCAGGAATGTTCAGTTCCGCAGCGCGGCGACCGCGTTGCACGTCCGGCGGGAGGTGATCGGCCACATCGGCGACGATCGGCGACAACTGGCCCTCGCGCTGATGCAGGAACTCGAACGTCGCCAGCGTCGGATCGACGACGACCTGCTTCTCCGCCAGTTCGGCGATGAAGTCCTGTACCGGCTTGCTGTCGAAATCCAGCCCGTCGGTCTTGTCGGCGACCAGGTAGAAACGCGCCAGCGTGCGCGTATCGGTTTCCGGGGTGACGAAGAAGTTCAGCATCACCTGGTTGATGTGCTGGATCTCGTCATAGCCCTGTTCCACCACGTCCTGCGCCCGCATGAAGGCAGGCACGTGGCCGCTGACGCGGATGCCGCGCTGGTGGGCGTAGGCGGCGGTGTCGCGCAGGATCTCTTTCGGGAAGGAATTGTAGATCTTGATCTGCGGGTAACCATGGTCGGCGTACCAGTCGATCGCCTGCTTCGCGCCGGGCAGGTCCTTCACCACGAAGCCGCCCTGCGAGGAATGCGGGCTCTGGCCTTCGATGTAGCCGGCGGGAATCACGCGCGGATGCATCAGCGTGCCGGCCTTCTCCTCGGCCATCAGCTGTTGCAGCGTCGCGTTGTCGTTGCCCATGTCGCGTGCGCTGGTGACGCCCGCCGCCAGGTGCAGGCCGCCTTCCCAGCTGCCGGCGTGCACATGCATGTCGTAAAGCCCCGGCAGCAGCACGCGGTTGCCGGCGTCGACGACCTGTTGTGCCTCCACCGTCACCTGTCCGGCCGGCGACACCGACACGATCCTGCCATCGCGCACGACCACGTCGGAGGAAGCCCCGAGCACGGCCTTTTCGCTGTCGAAGACGCGCGCATTCCGGATGAGTGTGGTACCCGGCAACGGATGCGCCAGGCGCTGCTGCAGTGCCACCAGTGCCTCGCGCTCGGCGATCTTCTGGCGGGCTTCCAGCGTGTCGGCCGTGCCCTGCCAGCCGTCTTCGATGAGCTGCAGGAAGCCCGGGTAGATGTAAGCGAACAAGCGCGGCTCGGCATCACGCGTTACCCATACGAAGCTCGGCGTGAAGCCTATGCCGGTCAGCGCCAGCAGGTCGACCGTGCGCGACTGCGTGCCAGTGCGGATGTCCATCGACGCGAGCTTGCGTTGCGTCAGCGTGCCGCTGGGAACCAGCGGCAGCTTGCCATCCGCCTGCCTGGCCAGCGCCGCCAGCGCCACCGATGTCGTGGCCGGCGTGCCACCGAGCGGCGTGTACAGCGCCGTGCCGGTGAAGGTATGCGTGCCTGCGTCGGAGGTGCTCTTCCATTGGCCACGGTCGCCGTCACGGGTGAACGTCTCGTCCACCGGCGCACCGAACGTGGATACGCCTTTCACCTGGTAACGCTCGAATGTACCGTCGGCCGCGAGCCGGTACTCTTCCTTCAGCTCCGGCCCGCGCCCGTTGTCCTTGAAGATGAAGTCCACCCGGGTGACGCCGTCATTCCCGACCGTCACGGTCTGTTCCCCGGCCTTCTTGCCGCCATCGACCAGCGCGATGTACTTCAGGGTCTCGGCGGCCAGCGCCGACGGGGCCAGCAGCAGCGCACAGCAGAACGCAAGGACAGGCTTCACGGGACTCTCCGGCAAGGGACGCACGATGCGATTCTCCCGCAGATTGAGGCCCCGCCGGGTCCGTCGCCCATGCCTTTCGTCATGGGTCCGGTCCGCCCCCCTGGGTTACCCTTGGGAATCCACTCTGTCAGGACGTTGCGCTACATGACCACCCGCCTCGCCATCGCGCTCGCCGCGACCCTCGGACTCGCCATGCCCGCCTACAGCCAGGCCGCCACCCCGGCCACCCAGACCGCCCAGGTCGCCAATCCCTTCTTCGCCGAAAGCACGCTGCCGCTGCATTACCCGCAGTTCGACAAGATCAAGGACAGCGACTTCGCCCCCGCCTTCGACGCCGGCATGACCGAGCAGCTGAAGGAGATGGACGCCATCGCCAACGACCCTGCCGCGCCCACCTTCGAGAACACCATCATCGCGATGGAGAAATCCGGCCAGGTGCTGGACCGCGCCACCACCGTGTTCTTCAACCTGGTAGGCACCGACACCAACGATGCGCGCAACAAGCTGCGCGCCGATTACTCGGCGAAGTTCGCCGCGCATGGCGACGCCATCAGCCTGAATCCGAAGCTGTTCGCCCGCATCAAGGCGCTGTTCGACAAGCGCAACGACCTGGGCCTGGACGCGCAGGGCGTGCGCCTGATCGAGCGCTACCACACCAGCTTCGTGCGCTCCGGCGCCAACCTCAACGAAGCCGACAAGGCGACGCTGAAGAAAATGAACGGTGAACTGGCGTCGCTGGGCACCACCTTCAGCGACAACGTGCTGAAGGAAGTCAACGCCTCGGCCGTCATTGTTGACGACGTGAAGCAACTCGACGGCCTGACCGATGGCCAGATCGCCACCGCTGCCGAAGCCGCCAAGAAGCGTGGCCTTGAGGGCAAGTACGTCCTGACCCTGCTCAACACCACGGGCCAGCCGCCGGAGTCGCAGCTGACCAACCGCGCCCTGCGCCAGCGCCTGCACGAGGCGTCGGTCGTGCGCGGCAGCCGTGGTGGCGAGTTCGATACCACCGCGCTGGTCTCGCGCATCATGAAGCTGCGCGCCGACCGCGCGAAACTGCTGGGCTACCCCAACCACGCCGCGTACGGCCTGGAAGACCAGACCGCGCGCACGCCGGAAGCCGTCAACGCGATGCTCGGCAAGCTGGCGCCGGCCGCCGTGGCCAACGCCAAGCGCGAGGCCGCCGACCTGCAGGCGATGATCGACCAGGAGCAGAAGGCCAAGGGCGAGCCGACCTTCGCGCTTGAGCCGTGGGACTGGGCGTTCTACACCGAGAAGGTACGCGCGGCGAAGTACAACTTCGACGAGTCGCAGCTCAAGCCGTACTTCGAGATGAAGAACGTGCTGGAAAACGGCGTGTTCTACGCCGCGACGCAGCTGTACGGCCTGACGTTCAAGGAACGCACCGACCTGCCGAAGTACCACGCCGACACCTGGACCTACGACGTGTTCAACGCCGACGGTTCGCAGCTGGCGATCTTCATCTTCGACCCGTATGCGCGCGACTCCAAGCGCGGCGGCGCGTGGATGAACTCGTACGTGTCGCAGTCCGGCCTGACCGGCGACAAGCCGGTGGTCGCCAACCACCTGAACGTACCGAAGCCGCCGGCTGGCGAGCCAACGCTGATGACGTGGGATGAAGTCACCACCACGTTCCACGAGTTCGGGCATGCGCTGCACGGCATGTTCTCCGACGTGAAGTATCCGTACTTCAGCGGTACCAGCGTGCCGCGCGATTTCGTGGAATACCCGTCGCAGGTCAACGAGATGTGGGCCGACTGGCCGTCGATCCTGGCCAACTACGCCAAGCACCACAAGACCGGCGAGGCGATGCCGCAGGCACTGCTGGACAAGGTGATTGCTGCGTCCAAGTTCAACCAGGGCTTCGCCACGACCGAGTACCTGGGCGCCGCCATGCTGGACCAGCGCTGGCACCAGATCACCGCCGACCAGGTGCCGGATGCCGCGGGCGTGATGAAGTTCGAAGCCGCCGCGCTGACCGCCGACGGAATCAACTACAAGCCGGTGCCGCCGCGCTACAAGACCCCGTACTTCAGCCACATCATGGGCGGCTACTCCGCCGGCTACTACGCCTACATCTGGTCGGAAGTGCTGGACGCCAACAGCGTGGAATGGTTCAAGAACAATGGTGGTCTGAAGCGCGAGAACGGCGACCACTTCCGCAAGACGTTGCTGTCGCAGGGCGGCAGCCAGGATGCGATGAAGCTGTTCCGCGACTTCGCCGGCCACGATCCCAGGATCGAGCCCTTGCTGGAAAAGCGCGGCCTGACGGCACCCGCCAGCGCTGCGCCGGCGGCCAAGCAGGTCAAGTAAGCGGACCTGCCAGGTTGCATGATGTTTCCCACGCCACCTTCGGGTGGCGTGGTGCTTTCAGGGGGCTGGAATCCACGGGTGACGCGCAGGGTTTTCCACAATTCGTGTGGATGGAACCCGCACGAAACTGTGGATAACCCTCTAGCCGCCTTGTGCGGCGGACATGTCAAGACGGGTGGCGAAAATTTCGCCACTCCGCACTGCCGAACATCGGATGTGCCCTGGCGCACCATCACGGCGCCCTCGATGCCTTGAGGTTGATCGAGAGCGTGGCACGCCAGGGCGCACCCTACGTTTCGCGGATGGGATCAGGCGTCGAAGGCCTTGCCCAGTGCCGCGTAGGCCTGACGCTGCTCATCGGTCTCCGCACGCGGCGCCGTGATCTCCAGTTCCACGATCTGATCACCGGGTGGCGTGCCGGGCAGGCCGCGCCCGCGCAGGCGCAGCTTGCGGCCGGAATCCGAGTCCGCCGGGATCTTCAGGTCCACTGCGCCACCCAGCGTGGGGACGCTGACGGTTGCGCCGAGCGCCGCTTGCCAGGGCGTCAACGACAGCACATGGATGATGTTGCGGCCGTCCACCTCGAACTGAGGATGCGGCGCGTACTCCACTTCCAGCAGCAGGTTTCCACCTTGCGTACCCTGCCCGGCCAGCCGGATCACCTGCCCCGGCTTCACCCCCGTCGGCACGCGGACATCGAGCTGCCGTCCGTTGACGTTCACCCGCACGCTGCCGCCGTCATGCACCGCCTGCAACGGCACCGACAGCTTCGCGCGCGAATCCCGCATCGGCTGCGGTCCGCGCGACTGCGCCTGCTCCGCGCGGGCGCGCCTGCCGAACAACCCCTCGAAGAAATCACTGAACCCGCCAGTGCCACCGCCCGCACCACCGAAGATCTCCTCGTAATCGAAGTCCTGCGATCCCGGCCCGCCGCGCCCGAAATCAGGCGGGGGGCGAAACTCCTCTCCGGGCCGATAGCCGCGCGCGCGCAGCTGGTCGTAGGCTGCCCGCTTCTGCGGGTCGCGCAGCGCCTCGTAAGCCTCGTTGACGGCCTTGAACTGATCCTCGGCGCCGGACTCCTTGCTGACGTCCGGGTGGTACTTGCGGGCCAGACGACGGTACGCCGTCTTGATCTCGGCGTCGCCGGCCGTGGGCTCGACGCCCAGTACCGCGTAATAGTCCTTGAACTGCATGGAATCTCCGCACGATCACGCGGAATGCCATCCACCATGGCGGAGAGGCATCCGGAAAAAAGAAAAGGCCCGCGACGCGGGCGCCACGGGCCGATTCTATCGCTCCGCCCGCTGCCCCGCCGTGTCGACCGGCGGGGCCCCGGCACGGCTTACTGCACCTGGATGCGGCGTGGCGTGGTTTCAGGCTTCTTGGGGATGTCGATCTGCAGGACGCCATGCCTGCCGGTGGCGGTGATGCCGTCGGCGTTGGCGCTGTCCGGCAGCGAGAAGCGGCGGTAGAAGGTGCCGTGGACGCGTTCCATGCGGGAATAGCGCGCCCCCTCTTCCTTCTCCGACACCCGTTCGCCCCGCAGGGTCAGGATGCCCTTGTCCATGTGGATCTCGATGTCCTTGGGGTCCACGCCCGGAATGTCGGCCAGGATCACGAAACGGTCGTTGTCCTCGCGGATGTCCACGCGCGGCGCCCACTGGCTGGTCACCACGTTGGACTGGTCGGCGTCGGCCTCGCCCAGGAAACGGTCGAAGACCTGCTTGATCTCGTCCTGCAGGCCGCGGGCATTGCCCCAAGGGTTGTACTGCACGATGCTCATGTCGGTAGCTCCTCTGGAAGTGGCGCCGGTCCTGCCGGGCGCCGATGCCCCGGAAATAGGCGCTTGCCAGGTCATTTCAAGACCGTCACGGCCACACCACACCGACACGCTAAACTGCATTCAGTTTCCCTCCACACAAGGCATTTCCATGAGCATCCAGGTTGGCGAGCGCGTTCCCGAAGTGACCCTCAAGCGGATCCGCGAGGGCGTGGAGACGGTCGACACCGTCACCCTGTTCGATGGCCGCAAGGCCGTGCTGTTCGCTGTCCCCGGCGCCTTCACCCCGACCTGCTCGGAGAAGCACCTGCCCAGCTACGTGCAGCACTTCGACGACTTCCGCAGCCGCGGCATCGAGGTCTTCTGCGTGTCCGTCAACGATCCCTTCGTCATGCAGGCCTGGGGCAAGACCCAGCACGTGCCGGATGGCCTGCAGATGCTCGCCGACGGCAATGCCGACCTGGCCAAGGCACTGGGCCTGGAGATGGACGCCAGCGCCTACGGCATGGGCATCCGCGCCAAGCGCTTCGCACTGTATGTGGAAGACGGCGTGGTGAAGAACGTGTTCGTGGAAGCGCCCGGCGAATACAAGGTCTCCGGCGCGGAGCATGTGCTGGAACACATCGGCTGACGGATGCCCTGACACCAGTGCAGGAGGGGCTTCAGCCCCTCCTGCAGGCATCGCAGTCACCTCAGTACGTTGAACCGAACCCTCGCCCAGGCACCGCTGTCGGCCAGTGCGGTGAGCTGGTGCTCCCCCGTCTCGGTGAAATCCTGCTGGAACGCCTGTGTACCGTGCGTTTCCGCGATCCAGCGACCGTCGAGCAGCCACTGCACGCGGGTATCCGTGCCCAGTGCGCGCAACTGCAACCGGACGCCATGTTGACTGCCGGGAGCGCGGGCCAGCGTGGCGAGGTCATTGAGGCCGTCGATGCGTAGTTCCTCGGCGGCATCACGGCCGTCGGGCTGGCAATCGGGCGACAGCGGCGGCAGCCGTGAAGCGATCCGCTCGCGTGCAGGCAGCCAGGGCGAAGCCAACGCGGGCCAGCGTGCGATCTCCGTGCTTCGTGCTTCATGTGCACGGGCACATTCACTTGACAGCCGGAGACCGGTGCGCGCGTCCACCTCGAAACGTTCGCGGCCTGCATTCCACAGGCGAGCATCGCGTTCGGCGAATGTCGGCGGCACGTTTCCGCCGAGCGTCCATGCATCGCGCTTGCGCTGGCACAGTTGCGGTGACTCCGCTTCCGCCTGCGTACCCAGCGGCCAGCAGACCGCCTGTTCCGCCACGTCGGCAGGTGGCGGCATCGGACCCGCATCGCCCTGCGCACGCGGCAGGCTGTCGATCACTTCGAACATCAACGGGAGCGCGGTGACCGCGCCGTACTGGCCAGGCAGCGGCGTGCCGTCGGGCCTGCCCACCCACACCCCGACGGTATGGCGACGGGTGCCGCCGAGCGCCCAGGCGTCGCGGAAGCCATAGCTGGTGCCGGTTTTCCACGCCACCCGCGGGCGGTTCGCGGTGTCGAGCACGCCACTGCCGTAACCGGGACGCGGATGCGCCTCCAGTACTTCGCGAATGATCCATGCCGCGCCGGGCGACAGCAGGCGACGATCGGAGGCTGGGTCCTCTGCGGTGTAACGCACGCGGCCCGACAGTCCGCCACGGTTCAATCCTGCGTATGCGCCCACCAGATCCTCCAGGCGCGCACCCGTGCCGCCGAGGATCAGCGACAGATTGGGCTGCGCACCACGCGGATAACGCAGCACGAGGCCATTGTTCGCCAGACGCGCTGAGAAACGCGCCGGTCCGACGCGGTCCAGCAGGTCCACTGCGGGCACGTTGAGCGACAGGCGCAGCGCATCAGCGGCACTGACGGGTCCATTGAAGGCCGCGTCGAAGTTGCCGGGCCGGTAGCCACCGAAGGACTGCGGCGCATCGATCAGCAGGCTCTCGGAATGGATCAGTCCGTCGTCCAACGCCAGGCCGTACAAGAACGGCTTGAGTGTCGAACCTGGCGAACGCCATGCCTGCACCATGTCGACATGTCCCAGCCGTTCGCGGTCACCGAACGCCACCGAGCCCACATAGGCGCGCGCTTCCATCGTGGCGTTGTCGATCACCAGCAGCGCTGCGGATGTCCGTGCAGGCAGCGTGGAGAAGTAGCTCTCTACGCGCTCTTCCAGTGTGCGCTGCAGGCCGGCATCCAAGGTGGACGTGATACGCGATGCTCGCGGTTGCTGGCGGCGCAGACGTTCGGCCAGCAGTGCGGCGCTCAACGGCGCCTGCAGGCTACGGGCGACGACGGGCTCGACACGCGCATCATCGACCTCGCCCTTCGACCAGACGCCGAGATCGGCCATGCGCTGCAGCACCTTGTCGCGTGCCACCCGTGCCGCCTCAGGATGGCGATCCGGGCGCAGCCGGCTGGGCGACTGCGGCAGCACCGCGAGCAGCGCCGCCTCCGCATGCGAAAGCCGTGCTGCAGGCTTGCCGAGGTAGGCCCAGCTCGCCGCATCCACGCCTTCGATGGTGCCGCCGAACGGCGCGCGCTCGAGGTAGAGCGTCAGGATCTCGCGCTTGGACAGGTGCGCTTCCAGTTGCAGCGCGCGCAGCATCTGCTTGGCTTTGCCCCATGGCGTGCGCGAATGCCGATCCAGCATGCGCGCGACCTGCATGGTCAGCGTGGAGCCGCCGGAGACCACGCGTCCATGCCTCACGAACTGGCCTGCCGCGCGCACCAAGGCCCACGGATTGATGCCGGGATGCCTCCAGAACCAACGGTCTTCGTAGTTCAGCAGCGCCTGCAGGTAGAGCGGCGATACCGTGTCGGGTGATGCGGGATAGCGCCAGACGCCGTCGCGGTCCGCGAAGGCGCGCAGCGGCGTGCCGTCGCGTGCGACGACCAGCGTGCTGCTGTCACGGGTCTTGGGCAGCGGCGGTGGGAATGCAAGATCCGCCAGCAGCAGCGCGACGAGCAGGACCACCGTCGACCATCGCAGGCAGGACAACCAGCGTCGTTTCCGACCTTCGTCATTCCAGCGCATGCTGGAATCCATTTCGCTTCTGATCCGCTGTGTCATTGGCCGTAGATGGCTGGAAGATCAAGATGGATCCCGGCGTTCGCCGGGATGACGTCCGGGAAACTTTTCGCCAACTCCAACCCCGTCATTCCAGCACACGCTGGAATCCATTCTGCCTCTGATCCGCTGTGTCATTGGCCGTAGATGGCTGAAGATCAAGATGGATCCCGGCGTTCGCCGGGATGACCGGCCGGACGAACTCCCGCTCGATCCACACCGTCATTCCAGCGCATGCTGGAATCCTTTTTGGTACCGGTCCGCAGCGTCATTGACCGGAAACGGCTGAAGACCATGAGGAATCCCGGCTCGCGCCGGGATGACGAAAGAAGACCGACCTTGCTACGGCTGCACCACCGTGATCGTCGCCGGCGACGCCTTGCCGACACCGCGGATGTCCGGACGGTACATGTCCTCCACCAGCGAGGGCGGCACGGTGTACGTGCCCGGCGTCACCGCGCGCACCAGGTAGAACACCTTGGCGGTATCGCCGCGATCCAGTTTCAGTGCGGCCACGTAGCGGTCGTCGCGGAACTCCTCGTGCTTCACGTCGGCCGCGCCACCACGGTCGCTGATCGAGATGCCATCCACCACCACTTCGGCCCATTGCTTGGCATCGCCGAGGTTGAAGTTCTCGATCTCCAGCCCCGCCGGCAACAGGTCGGTGAACAATGCATCCGGCATGGCGACATTGGCGGTGATGCCGACGCGCACGATCAAGGCTTCGCCCTCCTTCAGCGTGCCGCCCTTCCATTCCTTTCCATCGGTCGTGTAGTAGCGACGCTCGATGCCGATCTGGCGGTTGTCCGGCGCTGGCGCACTGCGCGGGATGCCGGCCACGTCGAGCGATGCGTACAGCGGCGGCGAACCCTCGGGTACGAAACGCACGCCGCGCGCCAGCGCGGCATGGTCCACGCTGCGCCCGAACAGGCGCACGGGCGCCACCGCCTGCGCATCGCCGCCGATGCTCCATTGGCCCGAGACCAGTTTCTTCTGGTCGACCATCAGCGCCTTGCCCAGCCTTGCCAGCGCCACCTGCTCCTGGGTACTCAACCACAGCCAGCCACTGTTGCGGCGCGCGTCCAGTTCGCGTCCCAGCGAGATGGCGCGACGGTCGAACTCCGGCTTGGCCAGCTTGCGCTCGTGTACCAACGCGATCATCAAGGCGTCGTCGCGCAGTTTCGTCCCGTAGTCGCCCAGGTATTCCGGGCGGTCGCCCGTCTTGGCGAACCCTTCGGTGATCGCCTTGGCGCCACGGTTCTTGTCGCCCTGCAGCGACAACGCGATACCCAGGTGCACCAGCGGCAGGCCGGTCAGGCTCTTGCCGCGCTCGTTGTCGTACAACGCACGCAGCGTACCCAGCGGCGCCCGGTTCACGCGTGCCAGTACGTAACCTGCATAGGCCTGGTTGGCGAACTTGAGGTGATCGCGCCGGTCGTACCCGTAGAACTGCGCGCCGCCGGCCAGCAGGTCTTCGTTGAGGCGCGCCAGCGCCTTCTGCAGCACCGCATCCGGGACCGCGAAGCCGCCTTCGCGCGCATCCAGCAGGAACTCGGCGATGTAGGGCGTCAGGCCCGGGTTGACGTAGTCGTCGTCGCCCCACATCGAGAAGTGGCCGTTCGCCACCTGCATCGACGCCAACCGCCCGAAGGCGCCCTCCATGCGCTCGCGTCGCTTCTTCGCCTCCAGCCCATCGATGCCCAACAGCCTGGCCGTCGCATCATCCAGTTCCAGCGCGGCGTAGCCCTTGCTGGTGGTCTGCTCGGCACAGCCGTAGGGATACTCCAGCGCGCCCTTCAACGCGCTGGCGAACGGGATCGGTGGCAGCGCACTGACCGTCATGCGCGCCGTCACCGAGCCGGGCATCAGTCCATCCGCGAAGCCCGCACCCATCTCCACCGGCACCAGGCTGTCCAGCACCTGCGTGCGCGAGCGCAGCACCGCGGGCCAGCCTGCGCGCACCGGCACGTCGTAACGGCGGTCGACCTTGAAGCCATTGCCTTCCACGCGCACGCGCACCTGCGCCGTGGTGTAGCCCTCACCCGCGGTGATCGGGAACGTCAGGGTGCGCTTGGCATCAACCGGAAGATCGGCCGTCCTGCTGCCCTCGCCGATGGCGAGCGGCCCTTCACCGCTCACCAGCACCTTGAAGGCGCCCGTCTTGCCGGTGAAGTTCTGCACGTCGAGGGTCACGGTACTCCTGTCGCCCGGCGCCAGCACGCGCGGCAGGCTGGCTTCGGCCACGATGGGCGCGCGCACCACGGTCTCGCGATCGCGGTTGCCGTAGCGCGTGTCCGAGTAGACCAGCGCCGACACGCGCAGCGTGCCGTTGAAGTCCGGCACCTTCAGCGCGATGCGTGCATTGCCCTTGCCGTCCAGCTTCACCGGACCGGAGAACAGGTCCACGGTCTGCACGCGCGAGGTCGGCCGCTTGGCCTGCGGCAAGGCCGCCAGCGCCATGTCGCCACCGAAGCGCATCTTCGCACTGCCGCCTTCGAAGCTCTCGATCACGCGGCCGTAGATGTCATAGGCGTCCACGCCGAAGCGGCGCTGGGCGAAGAACTGCGCGTTCGCGTCGGGCACGGGGAAGCGGGTGATGTTGAGGATGCCGACATCCACCGCCGACACGGTGACGTGCGCGGCCTGTCCCGCGAGCTCGGGAACACTGACCGTTACCGGCAGGTTCTGCTCGGGGCGCATCTGTTTCGGCACCGACAACCCGACGGCGACGCGACGCTCGCGGCGGTCCATCGGCACGTGGGCTACGCCCACGGCGCGCGCCGGGGTGATCTTGCTGGGTGCCGACCCTCCGCGGAAGACAAGCGCGGTGATGTAGACGTCATGCCGCTCCCAGTCCTTGGTCACCGGGATGGAGAACGTGCTGCCCGGCTTGGCGTCGATCGCCTGCACGTACAGCATGCGGTCGCTCTCCACCATCAGCAGGCCCTTGCCCGCGTGCGGCGGGGTGATGGTGACCTGCAGCGTATCGCCGACTTTGTAACCGGTCTTGTCCAGCGCCAGCTTGACCTTGTCGGGGCGCGCATCCAGGCCGCGGTTCTGGTCGTCCCAGCTCCAGCCGGCACGGAACGGATAGCGCGTGGTCAGGCCGGTGGCCGGATCGAACACATCCAGCCGGTACTCGCCCCATTCCACCGGGAAATCGATCTTCGACGCGCCCGCGCCCACGTCCAGCGTGCGCGTGTCCTTGTTCTCGAACCGACGGGTGAAGTCGTAGTCCCAGCCGCCATCCTCGTCGTAGTTCCAGTGGTAGTCGCGCAGCTCGCGAACCAACGTCGCCTTCAGGCCCTTGCCGGGCTGCGGTTTGCCGGCGGCATCCACGCGCACCAGTTCGAATCCGGCGTTGGCGTTGGCATCGGCACCGTCCTTGTCGTCGAACAGTGGGCGGATGCCGACCAGTGCGTTGGCCGGCCACAGCACGCGCTTGAGCGTGCGGTTCACCGTGCGACCACCGGTCTCGTACACGCTGCCCGATACGATGGCGGCGATGGTGCTGCGCGGCTTGGCCTCGGCCGGCAATGCGATGTCTTCCTGCACCACGCCGCTCTCGGGCAGCGTGGTATCGATGACGTCCTTGGCCTCCTTCGGCAGTTCCAGCGTCGGGTCGCCAAAGAAGTAACCGGGCAATTGCTCCAGCGGGTGCTGTTCCACCGCCACCGCCAGCTTGGCGGTGAAACGGTTGCCGCTGGCTGGCGCCCCGTACAGGTAGGCGGCCGTCGCCTTCAGCTTGAACGGCTCTCCCGGCTTCAGCACGGACTGCGCGGTGTCCAGGTCCAGCTTCATGCGCTCGGGCAGGAACTCCTCGATGCGCAGCGTCATGCCCTGCACGGCTTCCTTGCTGGCCGGGTCGGTACGGAACTCCACCTGCCAGCGCCCGGTCGGCGCTTCCACCGGGATCACCTGTTCGAAGTTGAAGTAGCCCTGCGCGCCTGGCTGCAGGCGCGTCTCGCGGAACACCTTGCCGTCCGGCTGCTTCAGGCGCAGGAACACGGATTGTCCGCCGCCCTGCTTCGGTACAGGCACGGGCTTGCCGTCGTTGTCGCGCAGCAGTGCGGAGATCCGCACCGTTTCACCGGGGCGGTACAGGTCGCGCCCGGACCACGCGAACACGTCGAACCACGCCTGTTCGCGACCGGCGACGGCGAACTCCGACAGGTCGAGCGCCGGCTGGTTGAACGGCAGCATCGACACGTCCTTGCCGCGCGTGGCGACCAGCACATGCCCAGCGTCCAGCGTGTAGTTCAGCAGCGCATTGCCATTGCCGTCGGTCTCGCCGGCCAGGATGCTTTCGCCGCGCGCATCCAGCACCTTCAATTCGACGCTGCCGGTGGCGGTGCCGTCCTGCAGCGACGCGGTGTGGACGAACAGCTTGTCCTTGTAGGCGCGCGTATGCAGGCCGATGTCGCTGACGGTGAAGAAGGCGGTCTCGAACTCGCCCGCGAACTTGCCGGTACGCTTCATCACCGCGAAGTAGAGGCCCGGATCCTGCAGTTCGCGGATGTCCTGGATCGGCAGGTAGGTCAGCACGCGCTCGTTGGGCTTGCCGCCCAGCACGAAGCGGTTGAGATAGACCGGCTCGGCCAGCTGGCCCAGCGGCGTGCTGTCGCCGTAGTCGCTGTCCAGGTCCCAGCTGCCACGGCGACCGCCGCGCTGGTACTCGGCGAAGAACTTGGGAAGCTGCTTCTCGCTGACCCGGAGGAACTCCACGTCCACTTCCGGGACGTTGATCGACACCACCGGCAAGCCGCGACTCTCGCGCGCCGGCAACACGCTGCCCTGCGAGGCGAAGCCCACCGCCGGGTCGAGTTCACCGGTATGCACCTTGCGCGTGTCGTCCTTGCCAAGGCGCGTACCGTCCGCGGCGGAAAGACCCGCTTTCAGCGTGACCTCGTAGTCCTTCGCGGCTTCCACCGAGGGGAAGCGCAGGACGAGGCCCTTGTCGTCCAGCACCCAGCTGCCCTTGACGGCCGCGCCGTTGGCGTCCTTCACCACCAGCAGCGTGTCGAAATCCTGCGAGCTCACCAGCGGCCGGCTGAACTCCAGCGCGATGGCCAGGTCACCGTCATGCTGGTCGGGATACGCGCCCACCAGCGCGAAGCCTTCCACCTTCTCGGCCTTCGCCTTGATGGGTTCGCCACTGATGTCGGGAAGTTGCCCGGTCTCGTTGCGCTTGCAGCCGGCCAACGCCGCTGCCGCCAGCAAGACAACAAAAAACGCGCGCACCCAGTGGCCGCGCGCGTTCGTCCAGTTCCGATAGAGCGATCCCATGTGCCATTCCCTGCCTTGGTCGTACAGGCAGTATAGAACGCGGGAATGGAGACGGCGGGGTCAATGCCGCGCGTCTCCATGACTCACCGCCGGATCATGCTTCCGGCGGCGCCTCGGTGGCGTCCGGCGCGGCAGGTGTGATGCCGACGCCTTCGATGACCTCATCCTCGTCGAGCGAGGCATCCAGGCGTTCCACCGCCTGCAACGTCTCGCCATCGGACAGGCGGATCAGGGTAACGCCCTGGGTATTGCGTCCGACCTGCGAGATTTCCGCCGCACGGGTACGCACCAGCGTGCCGCCATCGGAGATCAGCAGGACTTCGTGGTGGTCGGACAGCTGGATGGCACCGACCAGGCGGCCGTTGCGCTCGGTGGTCTTCAGCGCAATCACGCCGCGGGTACCACGCCCCTTGCGCGGATAGTCGGCCACCGGGGTGCGCTTGCCATAGCCGCGCTCGCTGGCGGTCAGGATATCGCCTTCGCCATCGACCACGACCAGGCTGACGACCTCGGAGCCGGCCTCGGGCAACGCAGGCACGCCATCGGCATCGCCCGCCTCTCCCTCGTCCTGCTCACCCTCGATTTCGGCATCGACGCCCGCAGCAAGGCGCATGCCACGCACGCCGGTCGCAGTGCGGCCCATCGCGCGGACCAGCGACTCGGAGAAGCGCACGGCACGGCCGTTGGACGCGAACAGCATCACGTCGCGCTCGCCATCGGTCAGGGCCACGCCGACCAGCGCGTCCCCTTCGTCGAGGTTGATCGCGATCTTGCCGCGCGCCAGCTTGAAGGCGAATTCCGTCAACGGGGTCTTCTTGACCGTGCCGTTCCTGGTGGCGAAGAAGACGTAGCGGCCTTCTTCGTAGGCACGCACCGGCACCACCGCCTGCACCTTCTCGCCTGCTTCCAGCGGGATCCAGTTGATGATCGGACGGCCACGCGCGTTGGAGCCGGCTTCCGGCAACTGGTACACCGGCAGCCAGAACACCTTGCCGCTGCTGGTGAAGGTCAGCAACGTGTCGTGCGTATTGACCAGCCACAGCTGGTCGATGAAATCCTCTTCCTTGGTCGCCGCCGCGCTGCGGCCACGGCCGCCACGCTTCTGCGCGCGATAGGCACTGGCCGGCTGGCGCTTGGCGTAACCCGCATGCGACAGCGTGACCACCATGTCTTCCGGCGCGATCAGGTCGAGGATGTCCAGGTCTTCTTCGCTGTGGCGGATCTCGCTGCGGCGCTCGTCGCCGAACTCGGCCTTGACGTTCAGCAGTTCGTCGCGGATCACCTGCAGCAGCACGTCCGGGTTTTCCAGGATGCGGATCAGGCCGGCGATGACCTCCAGCAACTGGCGGTATTCCTCGGTCAGCTTTTCCTGCTCCAGGCCGGTCAGGCGGTGCAGGCGCATTTCCAGGATCTGCGTGGCCTGCGCCTCGCTGAGCTGGTAGCGGCCGTCGACGAAACCGATCGCGGCCGGCAGGTCTTCCGGACGCGAGGCTTCGGCGCCGGTGGCCGCCAGCAGCGCACCGACCAGGCCCGGCTCCCAGGTCTTGGCCAGCATGCGCTCGCGCGCTTCCTGTGGATTGGCCGACGTCTTGATCAGCTCGATCATCTCGTCGATGTTGGCGAGCGCGACCGTCAGGCCTTCCAGGATGTGGGCGCGGTTGCGCGCCTTGCGCAGTTCGAAGATGGTCCGACGGGTCACCACTTCGCGACGGTGGCGCACGAACGCTTCCAGCATCTGCTTCAGATTGAGCAGCTGCGGGCGGCCATCGACCAGCGCGACCATGTTGATGCCGAACACCGATTCCATCGGCGTCTGCAGGTACAGGTTGTTGAGGACGACCTCGGCGGATTCGCCGCGCTTGACCTCGATGTAGATGCGCATGCCGTCCTTGTCGGACTCGTCGCGCAGCTCGCTGATGCCTTCGAGCTTCTTTTCCTTCACCAGCTCGGCGATCTTCTCGATCAGCCGTGCCTTGTTCACCTGGTACGGGATCTCGGTGACGATGATCGACTCGCGGCCGTTGTCGTCGTTGACCTCGATATCGGCCTTGGCGCGCATGCGCACGCGGCCACGGCCGGTGCGGTAGCCGGCGATGATGCCGGCGGTGCCATTGATGATGCCGCCGGTGGGGAAATCCGGGCCGGGGATGTACTGCATCAGGCCGTCGACATCCAATTCCGGATTGTCGATCAGCGCGATCAGGCCGTTGACCACTTCCGACAGGTTGTGCGGCGGGATGTTGGTCGCCATGCCCACCGCGATACCGGCCGAGCCATTGACCAGCAGGTTCGGGAAGCGCGTCGGCAGGACCGTCGGCTCCTGTTCCTTCTCGTCGTAGTTGGGCTGGAAATCGACGGTTTCCTTGTCGATGTCGGCCAGCAGCTCATGGGTGAGCTTGGCCATGCGGGCTTCGGTGTAACGCATGGCGGCCGCGGAGTCGCCGTCGACCGAACCGAAGTTGCCCTGGCCATCGACCAGCATGTAGCGCAGCGAGAACGGTTGCGCCATGCGCACCAGCGTGTCGTAGACCGACTGGTCGCCGTGCGGGTGGTACTTGCCGATCACGTCGCCGACGATACGGGCGGACTTCACGTGCGGCTTGTTGGCGTGGTTGCCCAGTTCGTTCATCGCGAACAGGACGCGCCGGTGGACAGGCTTGAGACCGTCGCGGACATCCGGAAGCGCGCGCCCCACGATCACGCTCATCGCGTAATCGAGATAGCTGCGTCGCATCTCGTCTTCGAGGTTGACGGGGATGATTTCCTTGGCGGTATCGGCCATTCGGGTTCCGTGTTTCTTTGGTTGTCTCGGGCCCGAATCCGGGCCCACACCTTCCCGGCCGGGACAAGTCCGGCGGGGCAGGATCGGGCGGGGATTCCGGCAGGTTCTGCAGCCTGCGGAGTGTATCACAGACACCCCATCCAGCGGACCGTTTCACCCAGAGAAACAAGCACTTATGGCTGCACCTGCCGGCGCGCGGGAGCACCGGGGCGACGACTGCCCGGACCGTGGCGGACCGGAAACGGAAAAGCCCGGCCAAGGCCGGGCTTTTCCGATGGAACTGGTGGGCGGTACAAGTTTCGAACTTGTGACCCCTGCCGTGTGAAAGCAGTGCTCTACCGCTGAGCTAACCGCCCGAAATCATCGGGGCGCGAATGATAAGCGCGGACCGGGCGCCCGGTCAACGCGCCCGCCTTCAGCGATCCTTGGTATCGCACAGCGCACTGACCCGCCTGGGCGGCGCGAAGGCGTCGCTGCGCGCCTCCGGCCAGAAATCGCGGAACACCGCGTGGGACGGCACGCGGTCCAGCAGTTCGCCCGGCTCCAGGAAGCGGTACAGCGCCGCCAGCGACCGCACTTCGATCGGCGACACCCGCCGCAGGATGTGCTCCGGCCCCAGCTGCTGGGGATGCTCCAGCCCCGCCGCGCACAGCATGTCGCGCAACGCCTTCAAGGTATTGTCGTGGAACTGCTGCACGCGCACCGACTTGTCGCCCACGTCCAGGTGCTTCCAGCGCGCGGGATCCTGGGTGGCCACGCCGGTCGGACAGCGATCGTTGTGGCAGCTCTGCGACTGGATGCAGCCCAGCGCGAACATGAAGCCGCGCGCGGCGTTGCACCAGTCCGCGCCCATCGCCATGGTGCGGGCGATGTCGAAGGCACTGATGATCTTGCCTGCCGCGCCGATCCGGATGCGGTCACGCAGGTTCAGCCCGACCAGCGTGTTGTGCACCAGCAGCAGCGCCTCGTGCATCGGCACGCCAACGTGGTCGATGAACTCCGCAGGGGCCGCGCCGGTACCGCCTTCCGCACCGTCCACGACGATGAAATCCGGGAGCAGCCCGGTCTCGTGCATGGCCTTGGCGATGCCGAACCATTCCCACGGGTGGCCGATCGCCAGCTTGAAACCCGTCGGCTTGCCGCCCGACAGTTCGCGCAGGCGGGCGACGAACTGCAGCAGCTCGACCGGTGTGGAGAACGCGGAGTGCTTCGCCGGCGAGACGCAGTCGCGCCCCATCGGCACCCCGCGTGTCGCAGAGATCTCCGCGCTGACCTTGGCCGCCGGCAATACGCCACCGTGACCCGGCTTGGCGCCCTGGGACAGCTTCAGCTCGATCATCTTCACCTGCGGCGAATGCGCGTTCTCGATGAAGCGCGCCTCGCTGAAGCGCCCCTGCTCGTCGCGGCAACCGAAGTAGCCCGAGCCGATTTCCCACACCAGGTCCCCGCCCTTCTCGCGGTGGTAGGGCGAGATCGAACCTTCGCCAGTGTCGTGGTAGAAATTGCCGCGTCGCGCGCCTTCGTTCAGCGCGCGCACGGCATTGGCCGACAACGAACCGAAACTCATCGCCGAAATATTGAACACGCTGGCCGAATACGGCTGCGCGGTGCCGGCGCCGATCACCACGCGGAAGTCGTGGGAATCCACGTGCGCCGGCGCCATCGAATGATTGATCCATTCATAGTCGACGCCGTAGACGTCCTGCTGGCTGCCGAACGGCACCACGTCACTGACACCTTTCGCGCGCTGGTAGACCAGTGCGCGCTGCTGGCGCGAGAACGGCACTTCCGCCGTGTCGCCCTCGATGAAGTACTGGCGGATCTCGGGACCGACCGATTCCAGCCCGTAACGGAAGTGCGCCAGCACCGGATAGTTGCGCCGCAGCGTGCTGCGCGTCTGCAGGACGTCCCACGTGCCCAGCAGTGCCAGCGCACCGAACACCGCGACACCCCACCACGCTCCCGGCCACATCGACGCGAACGCCAGTGAAGCGGCAGCCAGCAACACGCAGACAGCAAAGGCGAGGTAACGCTGCATCCGGCAGTCTCCCGTGGGCCAGCCACGATTCTATGCCATGCCCTGCGACCGCATGCCGCAGCCACCGCGCAGGGTTGATCCGGATCAATGCCGGCCGAAACGCACGGTGCGACGTTGGCGCCACCACAACCGGGGAGAACACGACATGCATCCGATCCTGCGCGAGATCCTGATGGAGCCGGTGGGCTGGCTGGCCATCGGCGGCAGCATCATCATGGTGGGCATCAGCGTCTTCGTGGCGCTGTTCGTGCGCCGCAAGGTGCGCGAGGAAGAGAAGAAGCGGCAGCGCTGAGGCTACAGCGGCGCGATGGTGCCCGGAGCCGGAATCGAACCGGCATGGCCTCGCGGCCGGCGGATTTTAAGTCCGATGCGTCTACCAGTTTCGCCATCCGGGCATGCGGATAGCCTGCCTCAGTCACGCCGCATTGGAAAGCGCCTGAATGTGCCGATGGACAGACCGGAAAAGAAGAAGCCCCGCATGCGGGGCTTCTTCCGTGCTCACCAGGGAGCGTATATGGAGCGGGAAAAGGGACTCGAACCCTCGACCCCGACCTTGGCAAGGTCGTGCTCTACCAACTGAGCTATTCCCGCGTTGGGAGATCGTGGCGATCTCCGGATTTGGAGGCCTGGGTCGGAATTGAACCGGCGTACGCGGATTTGCAGTCCGCTGCATAACCACTCTGCCACCAGGCCGGTGGCGACCGCGCCAGACTGGCGCAATCACGACGCCTTTTCAAGCGTCCTGCAACACAAAGCCCCGCGAACGGGGCTTTGGGAACCATCCTTCTCAGGACGAAATCTGGAGCGGGAAAAGGGACTCGAACCCTCGACCCCGACCTTGGCAAGGTCGTGCTCTACCAACTGAGCTATTCCCGCGTCGAGAAGGTCGAAATTGTAGCGTCTTGTTTCGGCATGTCAACACTCTTTTCCTCGCCGTCGCGCAGGATGGGCCACGCCGCGAGCAGGTACTGGATGCCCGACCACAGTGTCAGCAGGGCCGCGATGGCGAGCAACCAGTCGCCCAGCAGGAACACCCAGCGGCCCATCCAGATGTCGCCCAGCACCTGCTTGCCGGGGGTGGACGCATACAGCAGGCAGGACAGCGCCACCATCTGCACGATGGTCTTGATCTTGCCGAGGGCAGCCACCTTCACCGTGGCGCGCTGGCCGAGTTCGGCCATCCATTCACGCAACGCGGACACCGCGATCTCGCGACCGACGATGACGGCAGCCCAGATGGCCATCCACATGGTCGGATTGTCCTGCACGATCAGGAACAGCGACACCGCCACCATCAGCTTGTCGGCCACCGGATCGAGGAACGCGCCGAAGGCCGAGTACAGGTGGTAGCGGCGCGCGATCCAGCCATCCAGCCAGTCGGTGACCGCCGCCAGGACGAAGATGAACGCAGCCGCGAAGTTGGTCCACGAATACGGCAGGTAGAACACCAGCACCAGCACCGGGATCAGCACGATCCGCAGCAACGTGAGCCAGGTGGGGACGGTCAACTTCATCGCAGGCTTACTCGGTTCCGGCCTCGGGCATCGGCAGCCCGTGCAGGTTAGCGTAGATTCGCTCGGCCAGTGCGGCATTCACGCCCTCCACGCGCGCGATCTCGTCGGCACCGGCAGCCTTGAGGCCCGCCAATCCTCCGAAATGCTTGAGCAGGCTGGCGCGCCGTCGAGGACCGATGCCGGGAATGTCTTCCAGCTTGCTGGTCATGCGCGCCTTCTGTCGCTTGCCGCGATGACCGGTGATCGCGAAACGGTGCGCCTCGTCGCGCACTTGCTGGATCAGCTGCAACGCCGGCGACGCGGCGCCTGGCCGTATTTCCCGGCCGTCAGGCAGCACGAGTGTCTCGTGGCCGGCCCGACGCTCGACGCCCTTGGCGACACCGACCAGCACCACCCCGTCCACGCCCAGGTCGGCGAGCGCGGCCTGGGCCTGGGCCAGCTGGCCCGCTCCGCCGTCAATGAGCAGGACATCGGGCAGTACCCCGCCCTCCTCCACCGCACGCCGGAAACGGCGCTCGATGGCCTGGTGCATGGCCGCGAAATCATCCCCCGGCGTGATGCCGGTGATGTTGTAGCGCCGGTACTGGGAACGCACCGCACCGTTGGCATCGAAGACCACACATGAAGCGACCGTGGCTTCGCCCATCGTGTGGCTGATGTCGAAGCACTCGATGCGCTTGGCGACGTCGGGCAACGCGAGCAGCTCCTTCAGCGCTTCGCTGCGCGCGGTCTGGGCGTTGCGGCTGCCCAGCTCGGTCACCAGGGCGATTTCGGCGTTGCGCTTCGCGAGATCCAGATAACCGGCGCGTTCGCTGCGGACGTTCCACTTCAACTGGACCTTGCGACCCGCCGCCGAGGCCAGCGCATGCTCGATCAGTTCCGCTTCCGGAATCTCGCGATCGAGGACGATCTCCTGCGGCGCGGGCTGCTCGGCGTAGTACTGCGACACGAACGCGCCCAGCACCTCCTCCGCGCTGTCCTCGCCATTGGTTTTCGGGAAGAACGTGCGCGTGCCCAGGTTGCGGCCGTCGCGGAAGGCCAGCAGCAGCACACAGGCGTGGCTGCCCTGCATGGCGCAGGCGAGCACGTCCAGGTCGGCGGCATGCCCGTCCACGTACTGGCGCGCCTGCAATGTGCGGATCGACGCCACCAGGTCGCGCAGGCGGGCCGCCTTCTCGAATTCGAGTTCCGCGCTCGCCTGCTCCATCGCCGTGCCGAGCTCGCGCGTGAGTTCGTCGCTGCGCCCGTCCAGGAACAATGCCGCGCGGCGTACCGATTCCGCGTAGTCCGCCTCTTCCACCAGCCCCACGCACGGCCCGCTGCAGCGCCCGATCTGGTACTGCAGGCACGGGCGCGAGCGGTTGCGGAACACGCTGTCCTCGCAGTTGCGGATGCGGAACAGCTTCTGCATCAGGTTCAGCGTTTCGCGAACCGCGATCACGCTGGGGTACGGGCCGAAATAGCGCCCCGGCACCGCACGGGCGCCACGATGGAATGCGATACGGGGCCATTCCTCGCGCGTGAGCAGCACGTAGGGATAACTCTTGTCGTCGCGCAGCAGCACGTTGTAGCGCGGCGTCAGCGACTTGATCAGCTGGTTCTCCAGCAGCAGCGCTTCGGCTTCCGTGCGGGTGACGGTCACGTCCATGCGCACGACCTGCGACAGCATCGACAGGATGCGCGGCGACTTGGGCGAACTGTTGAAGTAGCTGGCGACGCGCTTGCGCAGCGCACCGGCCTTGCCGACGTACAGCAGGGCGTCGTCCGCGGCGTACATGCGGTACACGCCGGGCGCCGTGCTCAAGCCGGCAGCGAACGCCTTGCCGTCGAATTCCGCCTGGGGACTGCCGCTCATTCGTCGATCGGAACGTGGCTCAATTCGCCGGTGGCGATATCGTAGCGCAGCACTGCGTGTGCATCCGTCTCCGCGATCCATACCGCGCCTGCGGCGACGGAAAGACCCGCCGGACCATGCAGGGCCCGGGGCAGCGCCACCGTGGTCAGTTCGCCGCCACCCAGGCGCAGGGTGCGCAGGCTGCCGTTGCCGCTGTCGGCAATCCACATGACCGGTGCATCGGGACTCAGTGCGATGGCCTGCGGATGCTGGAGGCGCGCGCGGTCACGTGGGCCATCCTCGGCACCGAACGTCCACGCGCCCTGCCCGATCAGCGTCTGCACGGTATCGCCACGCAATTGCATCGAACGCACCGCCGAACCGACCGCATCGCAGACGTAGAGCGTCTGCAGCACCGCAGCCAGCCCGGCCGGCTGCGCGAAGGCCGCCATCGGCCCGCTGCCATCGCGGACATCGAGTTGCCCGGAGCCGGCCCGCGGGCGGATCTCGCGCGTGCCCAGGTCGTAGCTCCACACGCGGTTGTCGCCCGCCATCGCGAGGAATATCTGGTTGTTGTTCACCACCAGCGCCTGCGGCTGGTTGAGCGCCACGTTGCGGGGCGCGGCGACCACGCCCTCGGTCGGTTCGCCTGCACGGCCGTTGCCGCAGAGCGTATCCACGGTGCTGGTGGGCAGATTGATGCGCCGCAGGGCATGGTTTCCGGTGTCCGCCACGTACAGCGACTCGCGCACCAGGGCCAGACCCTGCGGCCGGCGGAACGCGGCGTGGTTGAGCTCGCCATCGGCCAGGTCGGGTGTCCCCATGCCGAACTGCCGGATCACCCGCCCCAGGTGATTGCACTCCAGCACGCGGTGGTGGCCGCTGTCGGCGACGAACAGGCGATCAGGCGTGGCCACCAGTCCGGCAGGGAAGCACAGCGGCATCCGGGGTTCCGGGTGAGCCTCGCGGAACGCCCGCAGGTCGTCGTCCGGTGGCACATGCAATCCGTCGCACAGGCGCGCGATGTGCCGCTCCAGTTCGGCCAGTCCATCCGCACCCACGATCCGGTGCTGGACCTGGCCTTCGCCATCGATGAGCAGGACCGTCGGCCACGATTCCACCCCGAAGCGCTGCCACGCCACCCAGTCCGCGTCGTGCGCGAGCGGCAGCACGTTGCCGTGCCGGCGCAGGCGTTTGAGGGCGCTTTGCGGGTCGCGCTCGCTGTCGAAGCGCGGCACGTGGATGGCCAATGCCTGCAGCCGGCCCAGGTGGCGGGCCTGCAGTACGGCCAGGTCATTGAGCCGCTGCGCGCACCAGGCCGAGGCACTGTTGACGAAGGCCAACGCCACGATGCGACCCCGCTGCTCGTGCAGCGTGGTCGCTGGTGCATTCAGCCACTGCAGGGCACGCGGCAGTTCGGGGGCCAAGATCATGTCCGTCATCTTCCCTGATTATGCCCAAGTCTCATTCCGGGGAGAGCCGGGCCACGACCGCCTGTGCGGCGGAATCGACCAGTCGCCAGACCCGCTGGAAGTCCTCCGGCCCGCCCGTATAGGGGTCCGGCACTTCGCCTCCGGCCTGCACGCCGGCCCATTCCAGCAGCAGCGCAACCCGGTCGCGTCGGGTTGCAGGCGCGATCCGCAACACGTCCCGCAGGTTCGCGCGGTCGGCGCAGAGCAGCCAGTCGAAGGCATCGAAATCACGTGCGGACAGCTGGCGTGCGCGCTGCATGCCGATATCGACACCATGGCTGCGGGCGCAGGCGATGGCGCGGCGATCCGGCGATTCACCAGCATGCCAGCCACCGGTGCCGGCCGAATCCACCTCCACCTGACCGGCCAGGGACGATGCCTCCAGCCGGGCGCGCAACGCGCCTTCGGCCATCGGAGAGCGGCAGATGTTGCCCAGGCAGACGACCAGCAGCTTCACTGGTCCGCGCCCCGCAGGATGGACTCCGCGCGGGCAAGGTCTTCGGGGGTGTCCACGCCCGGCGGAAACGGCTCGGGCGTCAGCGCCACGGCGATGCGGTGGCCGGCTTCGAGTGCCCGCAACTGCTCCAGCGACTCGACCTGCTCCAGCCGGCCGGGCGGCATCTGCGAGAACCGGCGCAGGAAGCCGGCGCGATAGGCGTAGATGCCGATGTGGCGCAACCACTGGCCGGGCGGGAGGGCATCGCGCGACTGCGCGAAGGCATCGCGGTGCCAGGGAATCGGCGCGCGACTGAAGTACAGCGCATCGCCATTGGCGGCACGCACCAGCTTGACCGCGTTCGGGTCGAACAAGGTGGCCGCGTCGTCCACGGGTACCGCCAGCGTCGCCATCTCCGCGCCACTGGACGCCAGCGTGTCGGCAACCGCCCGGATGCCGGCCGGCGGTGCGAACGGTTCGTCGCCCTGGAGATTCACCACCAGCGCGTCGTCGGCCCATCCGGCGATGTCGGCACACTCGGCCAGGCGGTCGCTGCCTGAGGCATGTCGTTCGGATGTCATCGCCACACGCACCTCGGTGGCCACCAATGCGTCACGGATGCGGGCGTCATCCGTGGCGACCCAGACTTCGCGCGCACCGGCGGCCAGCGCACGGCGCGCCACATGGACGACCAGCGGCGTGCCGCCAAGGAGGCGCAGCGGTTTGCCGGGCAGCCGCGACGCGGCATAGCGGGCGGGAATGGCGACGATGAAATCGGTCATCGGGATCCGGCTCGGGTCAGGGATGAAGGGAACGATCTACTTCGGATCGGCTGCTGGCGGACGCGCGCGACCCAACCGGTCCAGCAATGCGACCCAGAACGCCTCCGGCAGCTTCGCCGTCACCGGCACGCTGTAGAACCAGTTGTTGGCGAATGCGGCGCACTTCACCGCATCCTTCTCGGTCATGAGGACCGGCAGTTCGCTGCCGAACGCGAAATCTTCCGCGCGGTACGCATGATGGTCCGCGAACGCATGCGGCACCACGCCCAGGCCCTGCCTCCGCAACATGGCGAAGAAGCGGGCCGGATTGCCGATGCCCGCCACCGCATGCACGCGCTGGCCGGCGAAACCCGCCAGCGGCTTCGGCCGGCCGCCACGCAACGGCAGCGCGTCATCGGCCTGCAACTGCATCGGCCATTCACCGAAGGCGGCCGTGTCTTCGGACGACGGCAGGTTCACCACCCGGAACCCGCACGTCGCCGCGCGCGCCACAGGCTCGCGCAGCGGGCCGGCGGGCATGAGCCGTCCATTGCCGTAGCGGCGCGCGCCATCGATCACTTCGATCTCCACGTCGCGCTGCAGGCGGTAGTGCTGCAGTCCGTCGTCGCAGATCACCACGTCGCAACCGGCGGCCACCAGGGCCTTGGCGGCTGCGACACGATCACGGTCCACGCGCACCCGCGTGCCGGTATGCCGCGCAATGAGGACGGGCTCGTCCCCTCCCTCTTCCGGCGGGGTCGCCGCATCCACCCAGCGCGCCTGCGCCTCGTCGCGACGGCCGTAACCGCGGCTCGCCACGCCCGGCCTGAAACCCGCCGCGCGCAATCGCTCCATCAGCGCGATGGTCAGCGGCGTCTTGCCGGTGCCACCGGCCGTGATGTTGCCCACCACGATGACCGGCGCGCCCACCCGTTGCTGACGCAGTAGACCGACCCGGTACAGCCAGCTGCGCAGGGCAACCAGCATCCCGTATACGCCCGCGAGCGCACGGGCCCACAGGGGCACCCGCCCGTTGCCAAACCAGTAATCCGGCGGTTGCGGCATCGCGCGCTGGCTCACCCCGCCTCACCCTCGCGGAACTGCATCTGGTGCAGATGTGCGTAGAGCCCGCCTCGTGCCAGCAGTTCCGCGTGCGTGCCCTGCTCGACCAGGCGGCCCTGGTCCAGCACGAGCACCTTGTCGGCGTGCTCGATGGTCGACAGGCGATGTGCGATGACGAGCGTCGTGCGGTCCGGCATCAACTTCTGCAGGGCGTTCTGCACCAGCCGCTCGGATTCGTTGTCGAGCGCGGCCGTGGCCTCGTCGAGGATCAGGATCGGCGCATCCTTCAACATCGCGCGGGCGATCGCCAGGCGTTGGCGCTGGCCACCGGACAGGCGACCCCCCTTGTTGCCGATCGGCGCCTGCATGCGCTCGGGCATCTCCTGCACGAATTCCATCGCGTTGGCGCCACGCACGGCCTCTTCCATGGCCGTGGCCTCGGCTCCCTGCAGTTCGCCATACGCCACGTTCGCGGCGACGGTACCGTCGAACAGCATCACCTGCTGCCCCACCAGCGCGATCTGCCGGCGCAGGTCCGCGAGGCGGTAGTCCTGCAGCGGATGGCCGTCGAGCAGGATCTGGCCGGATTCGGCCTCGTAGAAGCGCGGGATCAGCTTGATCAGCGTCGACTTGCCGCTGCCGGAACGCCCGACGATGGCGGTGACGGTACCCGGGCGCGCGGTGAAACTGATGCCCTCCAGCGCCGGCCGGCTCTGGCCGGGATAGCGCGTGGTGATGTCGCGGAATTCGAGCAGTCCCTTCGAGCGCTCGAGCGCGCGGCTGCCCACATCCCGCTCGTCCTCGGCATCGAGCACGGAGAACAGGCGCTGTGCCGAGGCGACGCCCCGCTGCAGCATGTTCTGCACGTTGGTCAGCTGCTTGAGGGCCGGGATGATGGCCATCATGGAAATCATCAGCGTGACGAACCCACCTGCGGTCAAGCGCCCGGCCATCGCCTCGCGCCCGGCGAAGAACAGCAGCAGGGCCAGTCCGACCGAGCCCATCAACTGCACCATCGCCGACGATATGCTGCGGGTGGCTTCCACCTTCATCGCCAGCCTCAGGTTCGCGTTGGCCAGGCCGGCATATCGCGTCAACTCGCTCTGCTGCGCGCCGTAGACCTTGACCTCCTGCTGGTTGGACAGGGTCTGGTCGGCGGCCTGCATCATCTCGGCGCCGCTTTCCTGGATGCGATGGCTGATGCGCCGGTAGCGCTTGGCCACCTTGTCCATGATCCAGGCCAGCGGCGGCGCCATGACCAGGATGGCCAGCGTGACCTGCCAGCTGGTGATGAACATCACCACCAGAGCCGCGATGATCTGCAGCACCTGCTGCAGCATGACCTTCATCGCATCGACGGCGGCCTGCGCCATCTGGTCGGCATCGGACCCCAGGCGCACCAGCATGGCAGGCACGGGTTCGGTATCGAAACGCAGGCCCGGCAACCGCAGGTACTTGCCCAGCACGTTCACGCGCACGTCGCGGGCGATGCTGCGCGCTGCCTTGCCCATGCCCATGTCGGTGATGTAGCCGGCGATGCCGCGGATGACGAACAGACCCACGATGGCCAACGGCAGCAACAGGCTCTTGGCCTTGTCGCGATCGATGAAGGTCTCGTTGACCACCGGTTCCATCAGCTTGCTGAACGCGCCGCCTGCCGCTGCCTCGATCAGCATGCCGACAGCGGCCAGCGCCAGCAGCCCGCGGTACGGCCTGGCAAAGCCCATCAGCCGCTTGTAGACCTGCCACGCAGAGCCGTCGCGGCTCACTTCTTCGCCTCCGGCGCGGTGGCGATGTTGATTTTCCGGAAACCCAGCTGGCCCAGCGCATCCAGCGCCGTCACCACCGCCTGGTGCGGCGTGCGCGCATCGGCGCGCAACAGCACGGGGCGGCTGCGGTCACTGCCCGCCACCTGCTGCAGCGTCTGCTTCAGGGCGTCGATGTCGGGGCGGAGGACTTCATGCTCGTCCACGAAGTAGCGCCCGTCCGCATTGACCAGCACGCTCAGCGCCTTGACCTGCGCCGCCACCGGCTCGCCATGGGCGCTGGGCAGTTGGAGCTGCAGCATCGAGCGAGCGTCGAACGTGGTGGTGATGACGAAGAAGATGATCAGCACCAGGATCACGTCGATCAACGGCACGAGGTTGATCTCGGGTTCTTCCTGCGCGCGGTCGTCGCGGATGCGCATGCGGTTGGCCTCAGGCGCTGGCGGGTGCCGGCGCGACCACGCCGGACGGGCGCGCCACCGGGCGGGGATGGCGGGCTTCCAGCGCGTCGACCAGCGCCGTGGCTTCCTTCTCCATCTCCATCACGTAACCGGTGACCTTGCCGCGGAAATAGCGATGGAACAGCAGCGCGGGGATGGCCACGATCATGCCCGCGGCGGCGCACACGAGTGCCTTGCCGATGCCCCCCGCCAGCGCGTTGACATCGCCCACGCCGCTGTCCTGGATGCCCAGGAACATCTGGATCATGCCCACCACGGTGCCCAGCAGGCCCAGCAGCGGACCGGCGGAGGCGATGCTGCCGAGGGCGTTGAGGAATTTCTCCATCCGGTGGACGACATGCCGGCCGGTGTCCTCGATGCGCTCGCGGATCTGCTCGCGCGGCTTGTTGCGCACATCCAGCGCCGCCGCCAGCACTTCACCCAGGGGCGAGTTGCGGCGCAGCGAATCGATGTGCGCCGCCTCCAGTTGCCCGCGGCCGGCCCACGCGCGCACTTCCTCACCCAGGCCGGGCGGCAGGATTTCCTTGCGGCGCAGCGACCAGAAGCGTTCCACCACGATGGCCAGGGCCAGTATGCCGAGCAGCAGCAGCGGGATCATCGGCCAACCGCCGGCCTTCACCAGTTCCAGCACGTTCAGTCCTCCGGCACATCGGGCCGTCCTTCTTCCAGCCGATAGGATAGCCCACCGGCCCGCTGGCGCCGCACGGCATCCCACCAGCGTGGCCGGTCGTGACGCCGTTCACGTACGCGCAGTCCATCGCCACCCAGCCATACGCGCAACGCGCCACCGGACTGCGTGTCAAGCAATTCACCGCCCCGCGACTGCCAGCGAGCCACCACCAGGGCTCGCGGATGCCCGAAGCGGTTGCCTGCCCCGCTGGAATTCACGGCAAACCGGGGCGATGTGGCGGCCACGAATGCCGGATCGGAGGAGCCGGCGCTGCCGTGATGCGGCAGCACGACGACCTCCGACCTCAGCGAGCCCGCATCGCGATGGACCAGTCCGCGCTCGACGATGGTGCCGATGTCGCCCGGCAGCAGGACGCCCCCATGCTGCGTGTCCATCTTCAGTACGCAGCTCGCCTCGTTGCCCAGGTACGGAAAGTGGAGGCCCGGATGCAGGAAGCTGAAGCGCACGCCATCCCACATCCACGACGCGCCCGCCACGCAAGGCGCCCGCGCATCCAGCGGGCTGCCTGGCGGCGCCAACACCGCCTGCACCGGAAAGGCATCGCGGACGGCATCGACGCCGCCGGCATGATCGTTGTCGGCATGGCTGATCACCATCGCGTGCAGGCGCGACACCCCCAGCGCACGCAGAGCCGGTACCACGGCCCGCTCGCCCGCATCGAAACCTTCCTCGACGGCAGGCCCCGCGTCGAACAGCAAGGCGTGGTGTGCCGTGCGTACCAGCACCGCCAGCCCCTGCCCCACATCGATCACCACCAGTTCGACTTCACCCTCGCGCGGCAACTCGCGATCCGGCCACAGCAGTGGCAGCCACAAGAGCAACGCAAGCGTTTTCCCCGGTACGCCACGCGGCAGCAGCAGCCAGAACCCGCCCCCCAGGGCCAACCAAAGCGCCCAGGCACGACTTTCGGGCAGCCACCATAACGCATAGGGCTGTTTCGCCATGCCGTCGAAGAGCACCCAGCTCCACTCGAAGCACGCCGCAGCGGCACGCCATGCCCATGCGCCCGCACCCACGTGCACCGTTTCCAGCCCTGTCCCGAGCAATGACAGCGGCACCACCACCAGACTCCACCATGGAATAGCAACCAGGTTGACCACCGGGCCTGCGAGCGAAGCCTGGCCGAACAACACAGCGGTGAAGGGCAGCAGGCCCACCGTGGCCACACCCTGGGCCGGCAGGAACGCCTTCGCCCAATGCTGTGAGGCCGGCAGGCACCATGCCAGCCACGCCACACCGCCGAAGCTCAGCCAGAAACCTGCCGCCAGCAGCGACAAGGGGTCGAACACCAGTACGGCCAGCATCGCCAGCGCCAATGCGTCGACCAGCCGCACATGGCGCCGTGCCAGCCGCGCGATCACCACCACCGCGATCATCAGCACGGTGCGTACCGTCGGCAGCGCGAAGCCGGCGACGGCGGCGTATGCCAGCGCGCCGGACAACGCCAATGCGCCTGCCACCTGCGGACGTGGAATCCTCCTCGACAGCGCGGGAAACAAGCTCCACACCCCCGCCCCACCCAAGGCACAGAATCCCGCCACCAGCCCCACGTGGAATCCGGAGATGGCGATCAGGTGGGTCAGGCCCGTGGCACGCAGCACCTGCCAGTCGGCATCCTCCAGCGCCCGCGTGTCTCCCAGTGCCAGCGCCTGCACGAAGCGCGTCGACGGACCGGGCGTCGCACATCCGATCCTGTCGGCCATGTCGCTGCGCCACGCGTCAATACCCCCTCCGGGCGACAGCCGACGCGCACGCGTGGCATCACGCACATAGCCCATGGCGCTGATGCGCTGGGCCGCCGCATGGCGTTCCGCATCCACGCCGCCGGGATTGGCCAGCCCGCGCGGCGCTCGCACGCGAACCTCGAACTGCCAACGCTCGCCCGCACCCAGTTGCATGCGTGGTCCAGGCTTCGTCGCACCGAAGTCGTCGTACCACGCCAACCGGATCTGCTTGCCGCGCAATGGCGCGGGTTGACGTTCCCCGTCATCAACGTGCAGCAGGAAGCGGGTTCGCCGCGCCTGTGGGTCAGGCAGGCCGACCACCTGCCCGCTGACCACCGCGTCACGCCCTTCCCATGCCACAGGCAGCTGTGAACCCAGGCTCCACGTCGCATGCAGTCCTGCCCAACCGATACCCGCCAACGCGGCGCCCAGCCAACGCCACCGGGAGGGAGACAACCACCCGACGAGCCCGAGCGCGAGCGCGCACCACAGGATCGCCATCGCGGGCAGCGCAGGACGCCAGAGCATGACGACCATGCCGAGCAGCAAGGCAGCCGTGCACGCCATCCCGAACGGCGGCAACGGCAGCTTCCGCATGCCCGTCGGTTCCATGTCAGCGGTCCAGGGGACTGAGCACCGCACCAGCGCCCCGATTGAGGACGTGTGTGTATATCTGGGTAGTCGCGACGTCCTTGTGGCCGAGCAGTTCCTGCACGGTGCGGATGTCGTAGCCGCTTTCGATCAGATGGGTGGCGAAGGAGTGGCGCAGCGTGTGCGCGGTCACCGGCTTGGTGATGCCCGCCGATACCCGCGCCCGCTTGAGCGCTCGCGCCAGCATCGCCTCGTCCAAATGGTGGCGTCGCCACCGGTCATCGCGTGGATCCAGACTGAGGTTCCGCGCAGGGAACACGTACTGCCACCCCAGTTCGCGCCCGGCGCTCGGATACTTGCGCGAAAGCGCATGCGGCAGCCAGACCTCTCCCGCACCCTGCGCCAGGTCCTGCTGGTGCAGGACGTGCACGCGCTCCACCTCCGCCTGCAACGCCGGCACCAGGGACGCCGGCAACACCGTCCGGCGATCCTTTCCACCCTTACCCTCCCGCACAGTAATCTCGTTGCGGGCGAAATCGACGTCCTTCACACGCACACGCACGCCTTCCATCAATCGCATGCCGCTGCCATACAGCAGCCGGGCGAGCAGCGCCATGCGTCCGTCCATGTGGGCCAGCAAGGCCCTTACCTCCGAATGCGACAGCACCGTGGGAACCCGAAGCGGTCGTTTGGCGCGCACCACATCGTCCATCCATGCGAGCTTCAGGCCCAGGACCTCGCGATACAGGAACAGCACCGCGGACAGCGCCTGGTTCTGCGTACTCGCCGCCACCTTGCCCTCGACTGCGAGGTTCGTCAGGAATGCCTCGACCTGCACCGCCCCGAGCTCGCGCGGATGACGTTTGCCATTGGCCAGAATGAACCGGCGGATCCATCCCAGATAAGCCCGCTCGGTGCGCAAGCTGTAATGACCCACGCGCAACCTGCGCGTGACTTCCTCCATCAACCCCACACGCCCCACCGCCCCCGAACCCGATACCGCCCCGTCTCCCGACTGATATTCCATAGCCCCTGCATTCCATGCGACTAACGCAGGCAACGTCGCATCCGAGCTGCGCCAAGGCCATCAGCCAAGCGATTGATCCAGCATAGGAAAACCCCGATTGACGCCCACAAGGCAAGCCTGAATACTCCGCGTTATTACCCTGGAATGGGGTCTACTAGGTGTTAGGCCGCTAGAGGAGCAAAATGCAATGGATTAGCTTTGATGACGGCGCGTCCATCGGCCAAATGGGCAGCGAGTCCGGCGTCATCATTCGAGATTCTGAGCACCCCCTTGGCGCCAGGATTACCTTGGAACGGGCCGGTAGCATTGCGCCGTACTCGATAACCTGCGGGATCTACGGCTGTATGGCCCACACGCGCTTCTTCTCCACAGAGATGGAGGCATTCCAAGAGTTCGACCTTATGGCGGCCGCCCTCGAGTCAATCCTGCAATCGCCCCCAAACGAGAAAGATCTGATCGACTCAGCGGGCAGGTTTGTGGAGCAGTTCCCGTGACGCGGCCTAACAATTCATTCAAGCCGAACCCGCTTCGCGGGTCGGCTTAATTCAGGTGTTAGGTGGCTCAGAGACAATGATGCGAATTGACGCAAACAGCATCGTAGACTGTGAGTCCTTCCACTCTGTATTTGCTGCGGCCTTTGGGTTCCCGCCTTTCTACGGCCGCAACATGGACGCTTGGATCGACTGTCTTTCCTACCTGGATGATCCCGGTTCAGGCATGACCACTGTGCACGTTGATTATGGCCAGACACTGTCGGTCGTCATTGAGCATGCTCAAGACTTCAAAGCCCGTTGCCCTAACCTGTTCTCCGCCCTCGTCGAGTGCGCTGCCTTCGTCAACTGGCGGCGCATTGAGGCCGGCCAGGCTCCTGTCCTCGCGCTTGCATTCCATGCGTGAGCCACCTAACAATTCATTCAAGCCGAACCCGCCTCGCGGGTCGGCTTAATTCAGGCGTTAGGCCTCAGCAATCATGAGTCGCAAGCAGATCGTCAAACTTGCAGCCGCCATATCCGACGCAGAGGTTGCGCTCGCATTGGCGTCGTATGGCGGGGAATGGGTTCTTGTCGGTGATCCGGCTGAACCGGTACACGTTGTCGATAACAATGTTTTTAGACGGTTTGAGGCACTGCTATGGCTAGATGACGATGAGGTTTGGTCTAGTGCAAAGGAGCGCTACCTCCTTTCTCAAGATCTCCTCCATTTCGCGACTGATGCAGATCTGAGAGAGTACGTAGACGGCCTCACCCGTAGTAAGTACGTCTCGCGGGCAGAGGCCTAACAATTCATTCAAGCCGAACCCGCTTCGCGGGTCGGCTTAGTTCAGGTGTTAGGCCCCGGGAGAGGCTCATGGCGACTTCAGACAGCGAGTACTTTCATCAACTACCGCCGCTCACTTCAGACATCGTTGCTGAGCTCCGCGCTGGCCAAGAAATTCCGCTTCTTCTGCTTGAGCACGTCCCTTCCGGCGGCGGTGTAATCTTTCCGGTTCAGTACACTCATCGTGAGCTGATCTACCGTAACCCTGGGCAGAAGGATGCTGTCGCGCTAGGCACCGCCAAGCTCCTCGATGACGGAGAGTATCGAGACGCTCGCATTCTGTTCTCCCGCCCGCACCAAACCGCAACACTTCGCGGGCTTGTGCTGGAGGGGCAGGTCAAGGTTGGTGGGCCGGGGCCTAACAATTCATTCAAGCCGAACCCGCTTCGCGGGTCGGCTTAATTCCGGTGTTAGGCCCCGTATGAGCCATGACGAGAGCATCAAAGTAGGCCCTTGGCCAGATCCGCCAGTCCCGGACTTCGACGCTGATGGCGTCATGTGTCCACCGTGGATCAAATTCCCCAATCTTCCTCGTAGGTCTTCTGGTTGGCGCATGGGCATGGGCGAGACATACAGGGAGAGCTTCGATAGATGGTGGTCCCGCCAGCCGCGCCCGATTCGCTTGTCTGTTCGGGCAAAGTATCCTGAGCCGCAGGAGTGGCTCGGGTTCTGGCAGTCGCAGGCCGGGGCCTAACAATTCATTCAAGCCGAACCCGCTTCGCGGGTCGGCTTAATTCAGGCGTTAGGTGCCAATGACGATTCGCGAACTCCTGATCAAGAAGAAGCGATGGTATTTCGTCTCGGCAATTGTTTCGCTCATTCTTGGTGTCATTTCGTTGCAAGTCTGGGTGCTGAGTGGCAGGGCCTGGCTGTCCTATGTTGGCTTGGCACTTCTCGGTATTAGCGCCTTAGGCGTACTTGGCTATCGGCTGCTTGTCCGCTGCCCGCGGTGCCGTGGCAACATTGGGTGGGCCCACAGCCACTTCGGATCTAAGCCATTCCTATTTATTAGGCCAATGGCAAAATGTCCGCTCTGCGGTGTCAGCCTTGATGCATCGGTTGGCACCTAACAATTCATTCAAGCCGAACCCGCTTCGCGGGTCGGCTTAATTCCGGTGTTAGGCGCGCACCCAATGTCTTCGCACGTTGAGCAACTCAAAGAAATATCTAGGGCAGCGGCTGCGCATCTTGCGGTTACCTTCAATGCTCCCGACGTGATTCCTTACGGCCAGTCAGCACTTCGCCTGATATACGCACATCCTGATGAGCGGCAAGCCTTTGCTAGGGCCTTTATCAACGGCATCGCCTCGCCTGACGATTGGGACGCATGCTTCATCCAGTTCTGCGTCCATGCCCTGCGCTGGCCAGACCTGAAAGCCGACCTTGAGGCAATGTCCCGAGAGGCTGTAGCCTCGAACAACTGGAGTCTCATCCAGCGACTTGGGCATGTATTGGATGCATTCGAGGATACTTGGGAGGACGCTGGTGACTTCTATGCCGCGCATTTCGGTCAGCCGTAGCGCGCCTAACAATTCATTCAAGCCGAACCCGCTTCGCGGGTCGGCTTAATTCTGGTGTTAGGCCGTGACCACACATAGCGATATCTTCATCAAGGCATCTAATACCACCGACTTGAGTGAGTTCTCCGCAAGAGCGTTTCATGTGCTGGGGGTTCTTAAGTACGAGGAGCGCGAGAGCAGCAATTATGTTGACGGACGGTACTTCTGCTCGTTTGGCCAGGATCCTGAGCTGGAGATCTGCTACGCAGATGACGCGCTTCTTTCCGAGTACAGATTCTGGTTACCTATCTCGGCAAACTTGGCGTCCGCCGAAACGTACGCTGTTCAATCAGCCATAGTGCTTTCGCGCCTCGGCTATGAGTGCTTTGTTCCAACACCTGGCTGGGGTCGCAAAGACTGGGACGGCCGTGGTTCGCACTTCACGGCCTAACAATTCATTCAAGCCGAACCCGCTTCGCGGGTCGGCTTAATTCAGGCGTTAGGGCCCATTCCAAGCAGCTATGTCGATGGACGCTGATCACGACTCAATTCACGGAAAGCTTGCTGTTTCGTTTGCAGAGCACCTCATCCTTGGGCGGTACAACGACGCGCATGCACTTCTCTCTCCCTGCCTTCAAGAAGAGTGGCCCGCTTCATCATTAGAGAGCGAGTTCTTAACCATGACGGACTACGGAAACGGCCCAGCGAGTCGAGCCGAGCTTACGGTGACGATGGATACGTGGCCCAGGCGAGAGCCAGGCGACATTGGCTGGGCCTATGTTTCAATTGCAGGCGACGGCTTTGTTGAGGCGGTTACGGTTGTGGCTGCTGATGCATTGGGGGTGCCGCGCGTACGCGAGCTAGAGTGGGGGCGTCCGTGATGGGCCCTAACAATTCATTCAAGCCGAACCCGCTTCGCGGGTCGGCTTAATTCAGGCGTTAGGCCCCTAAAGAGACTTCTATGACGCGTCTTGCAGTCGCCGTTCGCTATCTGGCTGTTCTCAATTTCACAGCACTCGTACTTGGCATGGTCTTCTTGGGCGGCGATGCATTGAATGGCCATGTAGCTGATGAGCACTACTACCTCTCGTGGCATGGCAAGCTAACCGAGGTCAGCGCCGCCATCTTTCAGTACAGCCGATTTCACACCATCGCGTCATTCATACTTCTAGCCATAGCCGCACTTTCAGCTCTGGTTTCAAAGCCTGGCGCCACTGAGATCAAGTGGATCAACCGGCTGGTATTGGGCTGCATCGTTGTCATCGTCGGCCTATCGTTCTTCAAGTACGGGGCCTAACAATTCATTCAAGCCGAACCCGCTTCGCGGGTCGGCTTAATTCAGGCGTTAGCCCCTTGGGAGGCTCTATGCGCAGGATTCTTCTTGGCTTGGTAGTTGCGCTTCTGACAGCCTGCTCTGCTGGATCGCAGCACCAAGCCCATACGCTACCCAACGGACAGGTGATCAAACTCATCGGAATCACCAAGATGTTCTCTACCAACGGCAAAAACAAGTGGCTAGTTCTTAACTATCAAACTGACTTGCCCATGTCGGACAAATCAGCCTTGGGGAAGGAAGCCGATGAAATATGGGTTTTCTTCAAGAATGACGTTGAGAAGGCCGGGATGACTGAGGCTGCTATCGTGGCCCACAGCCGCCCTACCGGATTCATCATTCAAGAATCAAAGACCCAAGGCTTCTCGTATGAGAGGCTCGCAGATGGCAGTTGGTCTCGTGGTGGGGGCTAACAATTCATTCAAGCCGAACCCGCTTCGCGGGTCGGCTTAACTCAGGTGTTAGGCGCCATGGACACTGAGTACATCTATCCAACAAAAGGCTCGCGCTTCCGCGTTGCGGTTAAGTTGACCAGCATCGTTGCTGTCATTGCTGCAATTAGCATCGGCACCAATGCCTACTCTGAGCACGTCGCGCCATTGCCTATTTGCGATCAGGTTCCGTGGGCACGACTGGCTTTGGCATTAGTCGGACTTGGGCTGCTTGTCCCGGCGGTCCTCTTCGGGCGAGCCGCATGGAGGATTTACCTCTACCGTCAGTTTCCACCCCCGGGCACGCCTGTGTTCTTTCGCGCCAAGGTGCAGCGTGGTTTATGGGCATTTCTTCAGGGGGCATCTGCGGCTCTGTTGGCAGTGATTTCGCTGTCACTGCTTGCTTACCTTGCAGTCGGCGACACTGTGCAAGCGCTTTTCTTCGGCGCCAACCCGTGTGGCGCCTAACAATTCATTCAAGCCGAAGCCGCTTCGCGGCTCGGCTTAATTCAGGCGTTAGGCCCCATATGAAAGATACTGGCGACTACGAAACGTGGATCATCGAGTTCGGAGACGACATCATCCACAAAGAGCATGAGATGGGGGTATCAAGCCTTAGCCCAGTAGAGAAAGCTGTCTATGATCTATGGGCAGTGGATTATGCAGTTCGCAACGCTGGCGACTTGGAGGCGTTGGAGGATCTTCGGCCAACGGCAGCCATCGACTTGGCCGAGTTCCTGCGCACCATCGGCCAATTGGATCTGGCGTCCTACATGGCTGGCTTGTCTTCTTCCGGTACCGAGTGCGATTCGTACTATGTAAAGTTTGCTGAGCTATGCGAGGCTGTCCAAGGCGCGCTGCCTGGGGCCTAACAATTCATTCAAGCCGAACCCGCTTCGCGGGTCGGCTTAATTCCGGTGTTAGGGCCCTCATGGCACTTTCCTTCTTAGCCAACCTGTTAGGCCACCGGCTTCGTGCCGGTAACCGAGTTCGGTTAGATGGCGGCTACGACATGGAGCCGAAATGGCTCAATGGCCGGATCGCCCACTTCGGGGAGTGCGTCGGTTTCATCCAAGGCGAGAACGGTCAATCTGCTGCGCTCATCCGGCTAGATGAGCCGGTCACCTCTAACGGAGTCACAGGATCGCACTTGGTTCTACGCCTCCGTTACGTTGGCGCTCGCTGGGCCGACCGAGAGACCGTGCACCTTGAGCTGTTCACCTCGCCTCCCGCGTCATTACAAGATCCCTCAACTCGCGGCGTGTGGATCGAGTCTCATGCCAGCTATCACGTAGAGGGCCCTAACAATTCATTCAAGCCGAACCCGCTTCGCGGGTCGGCTTAATTCTGGCGTTATACGTGGGTGGGGCTTTGGTCGTGTCGGCTTCGATTGCGGGTTGATCATGCGGCGCCCGCGGCTTCGGTGCTGATCGATTGTTGATGCAAGCCAACCAATCGCGTCCTTCTGACTTCGCTTCACTCGGCTTCGGACACATCGCTCTCGCGCCGCGCGGCCTCCGGATGACTTCCCGACTTGCGGACCGGCGTCGCTGTCGGCTTCGGCCTTTACGGGCCCCGCCCTGCTACGGGCTGGCGGCGAGTGATTTCCTGCTCCCGGATGTTCCGGCCCCGTTGCAGGCCGCAGGCTTCGGGCTTACCTTGGCGTATAACTATTCGTTCAAGCCGAACCCGCTTCGCGGGTCGGCTTAACTCAAGGTGTTAGGGCTCAATGTCAGAGTTCACCGCAAGCTTAGTTCCTGGATTCCCTTACGCACCCACAGTGCCGGAGGTCGGCGGGCTTGATTACGACATCTGGACCTTACGGATCACGCTTCACTTTGAAGAGTCGCCACCAGCTTATCTGACCTTCAAAGACCTTTCTGGCTTCAGGGTTCTCCGCGAGGGCGACTTATTGGAGTACTGGAGCACTGCGCGCCCTAACGGCTGGCTCTGGGAGGTTCGGTCTGGCGGCTGGATGGCATCTGAGGCTCAGAGACCAGGCTTTATCAGTGGCAACACGCGGGGTATCAGGGAGTTCTTGGTGGTTGGTCAGACAGATTGTGTCAGCGTCCTGTCTTCGTCCGCTCCAGAGTTCTCTCGGATTGAGCCCTAACAATTCATTCAAGCCGAAGCCGCTTCGCGGCTCGGCTTAATTCAGGCGTTAGGCCCCAAGTTCAACCTCTGCGACGGACGCGAAATGCAAGTTTCTAAGAGCGACGGTATCTACAAGGCTGTCCGCATAACTGGAAGCCAAGACAACTTCCTCGGCCTTTCCATTGCTTGCGCTCCGTGCGATCCCGAGTTGATAGTGCCGTCGTCCACGTTAGTCAATGAAGAGAGGGTCCGCACCCGCGCGGAAGAGATCATGCGGCAGGTTGCTGTCGGTCTGGCTCGTGCAAATGATGAGCTAGGTTCTACCTACTTCATCGCGAAGATTTTCTACATTCCGCGGGATCTTCCGAACAATGATATCTATGAAATGCTTACGCTTGAGATCCTTAGGTACTTTCATGCAGAACAATCAGCGTAGCGGCGTAACTTACTCGCCGCCCCATCCGCGAGACTTCCTTTTCCCATGCCGTTACCAACCGTCTGGAGTATGGCCTAACAATTCATTCAAGCCGAACCCGCTTCGCGGGTCGGCTTAATTCAGGTGTTAGAGGGCTGATGACGGAGTTTTCGCTAGTCGAGCCAAGGGCGATTCGGATCGATACCGGGCACGCCCCGGATCTGACTGTCTGGGTGGAGTCCATTCAATCCAACGCTGACGGTCTCTGCATCACGATCAAATCCGAGCTATGGCGTGCTCAGGCTGTCTTCGACTCCTTTTGGGGCTTCCGTGTCCTGACCGAGTTGGACCTCACAGAGTTCTGGTCCAAGGTGACGCTCAAGGACGGCTGGCTGTTCAAGGTTCAGGCCGGGGGATGGTTGGACTTGGAGCTAGGTCGCCCTCACTTCACGTCAGGTCGCTTGTATCAGCTACACGAGTACCTGATCGTCGGTGCAAACGACTGTGTATCGGTCCTATCTGAGCGCCCGCCCAGCATCACCGGTACGCCCTCTAACAATTCATTCAAGCCGAACCCGCTTCGCGGGTCGGCTTAATTCAGGCGTTAGAGCCCGCAGATGGAATCTCTCGCAGACATAGAGCTAGAAGCCCATTCCGCCTGGGACAACGGCCGTCTCAGGCAGGCACTGCAGTTGTTCCAAAGATGCGCGGATGCCGGCCTCGTTGGATGCATGCTTAACCTTGGCTATTTTTACGACGTCGGTATTGGCACGCGGTCCGATAAGGTCATGGCTATGCACTGGTACAAGCGCGCCTACCGCACGGGCGACGCAGCTGCCGCCTCCAACATTGCCGTCCTCTACAAGGAGCAGGGCAAGAGTCGGCTGGCCTTTGGCTGGTACGCTCGCTCTGCTGCTCTTGGGGACGGAGACTCGTCGCTGGAGCTCGCCAAACTGTGCCTTTCCGGTAAAGGTGTCCGCCGCTCCGTCCAGAGTGCCAAGAAACATCTGCGGGTCGCCCTGTCCTCCAAGCTGATCACTGAGGCATCTCAGGAGGAGGCGCAAGCGATCATGCGTGAGCTTGTACCACGGGCGGTCTCTAACAATTCATTCAAGCCGAACCCGCTTCGCGGGTCGGCTTAATTCCGGTGTTAGGCCTCAAGAGCACGCACTATGAGACTTGTCGGTAAAGCTATCGGCTACCTGATTTCAGTGCTCGGTATAGGCATCGTGATCTTCGGCTTGATGGTGGTCGCTGACCCACAAGGCGCGCAACTTGCCAATGACTTCGATCCGTTCGGTGTCCCGCCGTCGACCGCCCAACTCCTGGTACACATTGCCGTCGGCCTGGCTCTGTCGGCTTTGGGTATTTGGCTTGTCGCCCGCAAGTCTCGGGTGTAGCTTGAGGCCTAACAATTCATTCAAGCCGAACCCGCTTCGCGGGTCGGCTTAATTCCGGTGTTATGCGTGGGTTGGCGTATTGATGTTGCCGGCTTCGGTGATGCGCTGACTCCGGCTGCGTTTCCAGCTTCGGCGCTGGTCGTTCGCTGACTCATCCGGACCACTGGAATTTCCGCACTTCGCTTCACTCGGCTTCGGACACATCGCGTTCGTGCCGCTCGGCAAGGGATGGCTTCATGGCCTTCGGACTTGCGGCACTATCAGCTTCGGTCTTTGCTGGCCTCGACCTGTTCCGGGCCTGCGGATGCTTTGTCCGTGCTCCCTGGTGCAGCGCAGCCGTTGCGGGCCGTCAGCTTCGGGTTTACCTTGGCGCGCATAACTATTCGTTCAAGCCGAACCCGCTTCGCGGGTCGGCTTAACTCAAGGTGTTAGGCGCTATCCATGCATCGACTTCTTGCGGCGATCAATGTCCTCTTGGCAGTGAGCCTTCTCGCTTGGCCTCTGGCTTTGTTTTTTGCCATTTTTCTCTTCGACGCCCCCGGCTCAGAGAGAGACCCGTTCCTTCTGGCATTCGTGGCTGCCATTCTTGCGTATCCTGCCTCGGTGGCTCTTGGCAACATCATGTTTTGGACCAAGAGAAATGTGGCTACTATTCGCTCACTTCGCAATTGGACTCTTGTATCCTCCACGGGCCCAGTTGCCACTGTCCTGCTCGGCGCTCTCAACTTCTCACGATGAGTACTTCCGTAGCGCCTAACAATTCATTCAAGCCGACGCCGCTTCGCGGCGCAGCTTAATTCTGGTGTTAGGCCCCATGACCAAACTCAGCCGCGAGATTGCAAAAGAGCGCAACGCATCGGGTTCCGAGTTCATCGGAGTGGACTTTGCTCCTGACGAACCGACACGGCCATTCTGGGTGTGGTCCGGTGTTGGTTACCACACACACGCTGCGCGCATCTCTGCTGCTGAGCTTCTAGGCGATTGGCCCGAACACTATGGCTTGGTTAAGACATGGCTTGAGCCAATTCTCAGCCGTTTGGCTAGCGGTGCCCCACTCGATCCCGCAGACGTACTATTGGCATACTCTGCTTATCACGGCAAAGAGGCTCCGGTTGCAAGTGCTGGGGCCTAACAATTCATTCAAGCCGAACCCGCTTCGCGGGTCGGCTTAATTCCGGTGTTAGGCCTCAAGGAGCAACATCCGAATGACCGTCACACAAGACCAAGTGCTGGCGTTCGCCGTCTACGAGATTCGGCTGTTGCTCGCACACCACTTAGGTAGCGATGACACTCCTGATCCGGCCGTTCGCGCTGCAGCTCATCTTGCATACGCGCTTCACAATCACGCTGACGCTGTTCTGCACGGTGGCACGTTTGATCCGCGACAGGCCGCCGAGGCTCTTAGCGCAGTAGATCGGATGCTGGCAACCAATTTTCAGGCGAGGCTCTCGGAGGCTACTAACCATGAGGCCTAACAATTCATTCAAGCCGAACCCGCTTCGCGGGTCGGCTTAATTCTGGCGTTAGACGCGCTCGGAGCCTTCATGCGACCTGCATTACTTGCTGCATTGCTACTCACTGGATGCGCCAGCGGACGGCCAGCCATCTCGGATGCATCGCTCATCGGCACGTGGGAGTGTGGGCCTACCACTATGCATGGACCCAACTTTGATCTATTGGTTACGACTCGCACGACGAACAACGCTGACCGCACTTACTCAAGTCTCACCACGTCCGTTGTCACCCCTCAGGGAGGGCTGGCGGTGACAAACAAAGACTTAGCTCACGGTACGTGGCAGCTAGACGGCGACGTAATCACTTCAACTGTCACGAGGGTCGAGTTCCTCTCCTCCACAGATGCAACCATCAGTAATAAGTTTGGCCAGGATATTCAGGATGCCCAGCTAAAAAAGAAGTCTGTGTATCAATCACGGATCATCCACTTTGATGGGCAAACCTCCCGTTCTATTCCGGTCAACTCAATGTACAAAGAGGCGGTTGTTGAGTCGTCCTGTAAGCGCGTCTAACAATTCATTCAAGCCGAACCCGCATCAGGTTCGCTAACTTCGGGTCGTTCTGGGTACTATCGGCTTCGGTGCCACCCCATGACGGGTCGGCATAATTCAGGTGTTAGGTGATGAAATCAGCCCTCGCTAGTTCCGCAAGTCTGGTCCTCGGTATAGCTTCGATCGCGGCTGGATTGTTCAGCTGGGTCTGGATCTTCTACGCTTGGGATACTGCACAACACATGGGGTCGCCTATCCGTCGCCACTCGGCGCAGGTTGTGAGTACGCTCACCGGAGACAAGGCTTATATCGCCAAGGATTCCCATAGCGCTGGACTCGCCTTAATCGACGTTCTAGGCAATACATTCTGGGTTTTGTTCGCCTCAGGAGCCTTCATGATAGTGCTTGGATTATTTCTTGTTCTTCTATCTCGCACGGCATTCGTGTCATCACCTAACAATTCATTCAAGCCGAACCCGCTTCGCGGGTCGGCTTAATTCCGGTGTTAGACCGCACGTTCAAAGCCATCGCAATCTTGGTCTTCTTGAGCAGCATCGTCGCGCTGCTGGTAACCGGCGCCCTTGTCTCTGCAATCCTTGAGCTTTATCCCACTGTACACCTCACCTCTTTCGGCTCCGTGGTGCCAGCAATCTCCCAAACACATGCGGCCTGGCTTCCGGCCGTGCAGATGGTTACTTGCGCCGCTTCCGTCGCCAGCGCCGTGGCTGGCGTACTAGTTTGGCGTGGCCGTCAAGCTACTCCCCGCAAGCTTCAGGTCGGGCTACTCATTGGCTCACTCAACTACTTCCTTTCCCTGTTCTTCACGACCACATTGTTGGTGGCGTACTTCTACCTTCCCAAGGTCGCAAATGCGGTCTAACAATTCATTCAAGCCGAACCCGCTTCGCGGGTCGGCTTAATTTTGGTGTTAGGCCGCTATGAGCCAATGGGGTTACTTCACTTGGTTTCCTGAGCACGGGAGCCACCTAGTCCACCCGGAA
>NZ_JBBEGA010000004.1:0-100000 GCF_037402255.1 Pseudoxanthomonas sp. CCNWLW251
ATTGAAACGCCTAGGGCAATGCTAAATCCAGTGCGAATCCATGCAGCCATAGAGCGCTAACGCCTGAATTAAGCCGACCCGCGAAGCGGGTTCGGCTTGAATGAATTGTTAGGCGGCATCCGAACTCTCCGAGATGAGCTCCAAACGCACGCCACATGTTGTGTGCCTGACACCATCCCAACTGGAAGACATTGAAGAGAAGGTCTTACGGCAAAAGGGGCAGAGCACATACCCATCGCTTCTTAGCACAGCCGCGATCTCGCCTTTCTGAGCATCCCGAGAAACAGGATCGCGCTCTTCGAATGAAAGAGAAAGTGCACGACACCACTCGTTCACTAGCGCACGGAGGATTTCGCCGTTGTATTCGATGGTTTCAGTATGTGCTATTGGCTGAGGATACCAGTCGGTGATGCCGCCCATGCCATGGGGCTTCACTTTTCGGGCGTGCGCAATAGCGTCCGGAGTTCTGTCGGCCTCAAGCAGCCGGAGGCACTCAGATAGGTCAGCGCCCACATGGCCGTTATGGTCCCGGATGAACTTCAGGAGCGCTTTGCTAGCTGATATCTGGAGCTGACGATATGGGTTGGTCATGCCGCCTAACGCCTGAATTAAGCCGACCCGCGAAGCGGGTTCGGCTTGAATGAATTGTTAGGCGCTATCTGGACTGCCGCCGATAGCACCACCCGAGATAGACAGTAGATAGCGAAAAGGCGACGAAGAGCCAGAATGCCCATTTGCCATTGGAAAGCCTTGCCTCATGCGCACCGGCCGATTGAACAATGGATTGGCCATTGACGGATAGCTCCCACAACTCGGGCTCACCGGGGCCTGCATAGCCAATTGCCGCTGTGTTGCCAGGCTTTAGGACCTCCGACGCTGTGCCGTAGGCGGGCAGGATGCTCGGGTAAGTGAACTCTAGGCTGGAGACGTCGATGTGGAAGTGGATTGTCCGAGCACGGCCCCCGCGCACCTCTTCCGAACTCGTAATAATTCCGGAAGCATACTCGAGCCGCGTCGGCTGAGGGGAAAGTGAAAGCCGCCAGCCACAGAAGGCTGCGGCTGATACGGCAAGCCCGAGTAGTAGATGCATCCAATGCACGCGTTGCTGGGGCATAGCGCCTAACGCCTGAATTAAGCCGACCCGCGAAGCGGGTTCGGCTTGAATGAATTGTTAGGGGGCGGCTACGGAGCGTTGAGCTCTGAAAGCTCGACGGCGTAGGAACGCCCCTCAGTTGTCGTGAACTCCACTTGGCAATCGTACGCCACGGAACCGCCTAGTTCGGGAGGCGGACCGCGGAACCGGTACGTGGCCGTAGCACTGGCAAGCAGATCGGTGGCGAAGCCTTCCTTTGCGAGAAGTTGAGGGAGAGCTTTGGCAAGCTGCTGAGGCGCATGTACCCTCTCGGCGGATAGTTCGGGGCTCGATGTGCCGGCAAGGAGATCGACCGTAACGAGGTTGCCAGCATCAACAACCGAACGCGCCAGGTGATTGATGCCGTAATCGCCGTCCCAGTAGTTCAGTGTGCTCGCGAACTGGTGGCACAGGTTATGCGCTATGGACTTTAATGGCTTCAGCGACGACGACATTACCCAAGCCCCCTAACACCTGAATTAAGCCGACCCGCGAAGCGGGTTCGGCTTGAATGAATTGTTAGGCCGCGTCGCCATCTGCCGCGCCCTTGTGAGGATAGTAGACCAGAGCGGCGCCCGAACTCAGAGCTTCTTCATAGAAGCCAGCGAACCCCCGATAGAGGTCCGTGTTTAGGACGTCAATCTGGAGCTTGCCGCCGCGCATATTCTCAATATTGGTAAAGCCGTATCGGCCACACTCGTCCAGCGCCGCCTCGAAGTCGTAGGCCTCAGATTGCTGCCTAAGGAAGAGCATGCATTTGTGAGTGGCGCCAACGTCGGGGTGGGCCCAGGTGTACTTGGAGTCACCGGAAAAGCGACCTTGGAACCCGTAGATCATTACAACTGTCATCAGCGGCATAACGCCTGAATTAAGCCGACCCGCACTGGATAGGCACCGAAGCCGATAGTACCCAGAACGAACCGAAGTTAGCGAACCTGATGCGGGTTCGGCTTGAATGAATTGTTAGGCCCCATCGCCAGCGTTCCGAATGAAGACCTTGCCGTCGATGACATCGGAACACACGAGCTCGTAAGAGGCGCCCGCCTTAAATCGGTACGTAATGCTTGGACCGGAGTCTGTATAGACGAATCCTGGGCAACCGTACCAAATGACTCTGCGGCCCTTTGGAACATAGAGAATCGGTCTGGGCTCAAACTGAAACGGATCGCCAACGCCATTGACACCAAATTCTTCATTCGGGAAGTCAGGATGGCCTACGACAGTCAGTTTGGCATGCCGATCCGAAGGCGCATCTGATACGACATGCGAAGCGCAACTAATCGAGGTTGCGATTGCGGCAAAGATCGCGACAAATCTCAACATTGGGCCTAACACCTGAATTAAGCCGTGCCGCGAAGCGGCGTCGGCTTGAATGAATTGTTAGGGGGCTAGTCCCACGACAGCCACCACCAACGCTGACCCTCCGTCGCCTGCGCGTGCTGGCGCGGTTCACCGTATGGCCAACCCTCCCCAGCCCCATCAGAGCGCAGCTCGGTGGCCCAAGACTGGACCATCTCCTCAGAAGCTGATGTAAGTATGTGGACGTTCTCCGCATACGGCCAGCCACCATAGATGATCGGGTCTAGGTCATAGATATTGACCAGCACCGCTGCCACCTCAGGCTTGGCTGCGATATTCGCCAGCTTGCTCCTAAAGAAGTCCACGCCCGGGTGATCGTCGATATTGACAGCGATGCACTCATTGTCGTCGTTATCGGCAAAGAACATCTCCGCCGGCACAACTGGTGGCGGTTCTTTGTGCCGCCAGTCCGGTGTTCGGAAACCTTGCGAGAAAATCTCTCGAAGTAGTGCTACACGACTCTTGGACACTTCCATAGCCCCCTAACACCGGAATTAAGCCGACCCGCGAAGCGGGTTCGGCTTGAATGAATTGTTAGCGCCAGCCCTATCGTGCGATGGGTGCCAGCGCTGGTCAATCTGCCCGCACATGCTGTAGTGCAAGGAGCAGACAAAAACGGGGTAAGACCACTCGTCAATAGTCAGTTCGACGGGTCGTCGGACGACGCGCCCCTCGCGATCCCAGATTGCCCAAGTGCGGTCATGACCGAAGTTCGGTCCGTCTTGTCGGAAGAGCCGCACGTTATCGAGATGAGCAGCAGGAACTTTTGCAGCAAGCCGGGTCACAGAACCCGAGCGTTTGGCTGCGATGAAGTCGATGATGCGGTGGAACCCTTGTGGGTGCTTGCTCAACAGATCGTCTACGCAAGCGACCGATTCGCTTGTGTAGTAGAAGGCATAAACAAGCTGGCCGCCGCCCATAATCTGCTCTGACAGCGCTATGCAGTAGTAGTAGCGACCATTCTCACTTATGGCTAGAAGATCAAACGGGCGGATTTTGATCATAGGGCGCTAACACCTGAATTAAGCCGAGCCGCGAAGCGGCTTCGGCTTGAATGAATTGTTAGGCCTTGGCTGCAAACTACTGGGCCCGAACAGTGAACTGAAGGAAATCCTCTCGACTCTCCTTGGAGTTGTCCAGTGAGTACTCCAAGTCGATCTGGACATCGGCCGTGGTCAGTTGCGGACTGTAGAAGGACGCTTTACCGGACCAAGACTCAATGCCGGTATTCCCACTCGGCCCGGCGATGCGTTGGCCTTGGAGGCAGGTAATGGAGCGGTTGATGTTTGACTCCATGAACTCTGTGGAAGTGTTCTCCATGAGCCACTCACAGAAGACGCCTGCCGCTATGTCACCATCGGAGTGCTCGCAGCTCTTGTAATGGTTGACCATCCATGTGCCTCCCCGGATTAGCTTGACTGTGCTCGATTGTCCCGCCGGCACAGTTTTGGCCCATGAATCCAAGTGCTCGCACATGCTCGTATCAGCAAGGTGCGGCGTGGATGCGCACGAGGAGCAGGCAATTGCCAATGCCGTTACTACGAGTAGCCGCATAGCTCGCTCCAAGGCCTAACGCCTGAATTAAGCCGACCCGCGAAGCGGGTTCGGCTTGAATGAATTGTTAGGCCGTGAAGTGCGAACCACGGCCGTCCCAGTCTTTGCGACCCCAGCCAGGTGTTGGAACAAAGCACTCATAGCCGAGGCGCGAAAGCACTATGGCTGATTGAACAGCGTACGTTTCGGCGGACGCCAAGTTTGCCGAGATAGGTAACCAGAATCTGTACTCGGAAAGAAGCGCGTCATCTGCGTAGCAGATCTCCAGCTCAGGATCCTGGCCAAACGAGCAGAAGTACCGTCCGTCAACATAATTGCTGCTCTCGCGCTCCTCGTACTTAAGAACCCCCAGCACATGAAACGCTCTTGCGGAGAACTCACTCAAGTCGGTGGTATTAGATGCCTTGATGAAGATATCGCTATGTGTGGTCACGGCCTAACTACCTAATAGCCGGATCCCTGGGTCCGGTTATACGACTTATCCACAGCACACCGTATGGTGGGCTATCCCCTTGATACGGCTCGATCTTAGGGCCACTGGGTCCGGCTAACAACCGGATGTATAACCGGACCCACGGTTGGCGTACCCAAGGTACGCTGCCGTCGTTTCACCACCACTGGAGCGAACCTTATGGGGTGAACCGAGCGCCACCACGCCGCCCCCTCTTCGGCTCATGGACCAAGTGTCCGTGGTCTGCCGCCGCCGTCATCTGAGTCGCCGAACCGAGCAGGCTTACCGGTTCTGGATTCGTAGGTACATCCATTTCCATTGCCGCCAGCATCCACGTGCGGTTGGCACCGCTGGCATAGTGGCCTTCATCAATCACTTGGCGGCAGCCCTGGGTGTCGCTGCATCCACCCAGTCCCAAGCGCTCAATGCCTTGCTGTTTCTCTATCGCGACGTGTTGGAAGTCGAGGTCGGCCAGGTGAGTGGCCTACGCCGGGTCCAGCGAAGAGACCGACTTCCGGTTGTCTTGAGCACAGACGAGGCGATTGCGGCTCTGGCCCAGAATGGATGGCGTGGCTGCCTTGATGGCCCACCTTCTCTACGGGTCAGGCCTTAGAGTCACCGAGTGTATGACCCTCAGGGTCAAGGACGTGGACCTCGAGGCTGGGCTGATTCATGTCAGAGCGGGAAAAGGGGGCAAGGACCGTACCACCCTGCTGCCGGATCGCCTCCGGTCTCGGCTTGGGCGCCAGCTGGTGGGGGTGGCCAGGCTGCATAAGCAGGACCTTGCACGCGGCGCCGGCTTTGCTCCTCTGCCCAATGCGTTGCAGCGAAAGTACCCAAGCGCCAGCCAGAGCCTGGCTTGGCAGTTCCTGTTCCCCTCTCGCGTTGTGCGGGCCTGCCCTCAGACCAGTCGCCGACTTCGCTGGCATGCGTCTGAGTCCGGAGTGCAGATGGCATTTAAGAATGCGGTGCGGCAAGCCGGCATCGTCAAGCACGCCTCGGTTCACACCCTACGTCATTCGTTTGCCACTCACTTGCTGGCAGCTGGCACGGACATTCGGACCATCCAATTATTGCTCGGTCACCGAAATCTTAAGACGACCATGATCTACACGCATGTGGAGCATGCCGTCCGCAAGACGCTCAGCCCGCTTGACCGGCTGCACGTGCCCTGACCGAAAGCGGCGGACATCCTTAGATGTCCGCTTCGGGTCGGAAGCTGCCATGCCCCCCTAACCCCGATAAACATCCTTGATCATCCGCGAAGGACGCGCATCACGTTGGCGACGGCAGGAGAGGTCTGAGCAGCGCTCCGCTACATGGAACCGCCATTTTCGGCACAGGAGTAGCCCTCGCTTACCCCATGCGTTCAGCAGTAGACCCACGCAGCATCAAAGCAAAGTCCAACGTCTGCCGGTGTTGCACGTCCACGCCATCAATAATGGCAAGCAAGATCTTCACGGCGCGAATACCGATTTCGCGCATGGGTTGGCTGATGGTGGTCAGGGGCGGGTTGAGGTATCGGGATGAGGCCAGGTCGTCGAAGCCGACGATCGAGAAGTCTTGTGGCACGCTGAGGCCGAGGTCCCTGCAGGCGGCCAGTACCCCCAACGCCATCTGGTCGCTGAAGCAGAAGGCTGCGGTCGGTGTGCTGGAACCCTGCCCCAGCAGTTGTCTGGCCGCCGCGTAGCCGGACTGCACGGAGAAATCGCCCGGCGCGAGCGTCAGCTGGCGCAGGCGGCCGCGCGCCCTGGCTGCGGTTCTCGCCCCTTCCAGTCGTTGTTGATGCAGGGGATTGTCGGGTGGGCCACCGACCACCGCGATGCGCTCGTGCCCTAATGCGTACAGGTGTTCCATCGCGGCGCGAGCGGCGGCCGCGTTGTCGATATGGACGCTAGGAATGCCCAACGCCGGATCGAACTCGCAGCCATTGACCACCGGCGCGTGCGAACCCAACTGTTTGACGATCTCGCGTGCCGTCGGCGGCAGCCGATGTCCCAGGACGATCAGGCCGTCGGCCTCGTTGCGGCGAAGCATCTGCGCATAGCGCTCTTCGCGATCCGGCTGGTGCTGGGTATCTCCCAGAAGCACCGCGTAATCGGCCGCCTGTGCGGTTTCTTCCGCGCCTTGAAGTATCTGCGCGAAGAACGGATTCGCAATGTCCGGCACGGTGACCAGAATCTTGCCGCTGCGCTGCGTCTTGAGCGTCCGGGCAATCGTATTCGGGACATAGCCAAGCGCGGCCGCCGCCTGCTCGATGCGCTCGCGCGTCGCCGGCAGCACCTTCTCCGGGCGCGAGAGCGCGCGAGACACCGTCCCTGCCGAGACGCCCACGTGTCTGGCGATGTCGTAGATCGTCGCCATGTCAGCCCCGTCTCCGATGCGCTGCACAACGCATTTGCGTCGGACCCCATGCTAGGATCATGCAATCGATTGCATCAGGGCCGATCGCCGTGAAGACACTCAAGGGTCCCGCGCTCTTCCTGGCGCAATTCATCGGTGACAAGTCTCCTTTCGATCGGTTGGATACCTTGGCCGAATGGGCGGCCGGGCTCGGCTATTCTGGCGTACAAGTGCCCACCAGCGCGCCCCATATCTTCGACCTGGCGCAAGCAGCACAGAGCCAAGCGTATTGCGACGATATCGCCGGCATGCTGGACCGGCATGGCATCCGCATCACCGAACTGTCCACCCACCTGCAGGGCCAGCTGGTCGCCGTACATCCCGCGTACGACAGCCTGTTCGACGGTTTCGCCCCGCCGGAGAAGCGCGGCGATCCTTCCGCCCGGCAGGCGTGGGCGGTCGGACAGATGGTAATGGCCGCGCAGGCCAGCCAGCGACTCGGACTGACCGCGCATGCCACGTTCTCGGGTGCATTGGCCTGGCCCTATTTCTACCCCTGGCCGCAGCGGCCACCGGGCCTGGTGGAAGAGGCCTTCGTCGAACTCGGACGCCGTTGGCGTCCCATCCTGGATACCTTCGATGCCCACGGCGTCGACCTCTGCTATGAGATCCATCCCGGCGAAGACCTGCACGACGGTGCGACCTTCGAACGGTTCCTCGACGCAGTGGACCATCATCCGCGCGCCAAAATCCTCTACGACCCCAGCCACCTGCTGCTGCAGCAGATGGACTATCTTGGCTTCATCGACCGCTACCACGAACGCATCGGCATCTTCCACGTCAAGGACGCCGAGTACCGCGCCAGTGCGCGCAGCGGCGTCTATGGCGGCTACGAGAACTGGATCGACCGTCCCGGCCGCTTCCGCTCGCTGGGCGATGGCCAGATCGATTTCAAGGCCATCTTCTCGAAGATGGCGCAGTACGATTTCCCCGGCTGGGCCGTACTGGAATGGGAGTGCTGTCTGAAACATCCGGAAGACGGCGCGCGCGAAGGCGCCGCCTTCATCCGCGACCATCTGATCCGGGTGACCGAGCGCGCCTTCGACGATTTCGCCGGCAGCGGTGCGAGTCGGGAAACACTGCGCTGCATGCTGGGGCTCTGACCGAACACCGACCTGGGAGGGGAAGTCATGACGTTCGCCATGTCGCGCCTGAGCGCGATGATGTTCCTGCAGTTCTTCATCTGGGGGGCGTGGTTCGTCACCCTGGGCACGTATCTGGTGCAGGGCCCGCTGAAGGCTAGCGCAAGCCAGGTCGCCACCGCCTTCCTCAGCCAGTCCATCGGCGCCATCGTCGCGCCGTTCCTGGTCGGATTGATCGCCGACCGCTACTTCGCCGCGCAACGCATCCTGGCGGTGCTGCACTTGGCCGGGGCGGTGCTGATGTGGTTCGCGTCCACGGCGACGAGCTTCGACGCGTTCGCCGCGTATGTGATGGCCTACATGCTGTTGTTCATGCCGACGCTGGCCCTGGCGAACAGCGTGGCGATGCGGCACATGCAGTCGCCCGAAAAACAGTTCCCGCCCGTGCGGGTCGCGGGCAGCATCGGCTGGATCGTCGCCGGCGTGCTGATTGGCTGGCTGGGGTGGGAACAGGCGCACCGCCTGGAGCTCACCTTCCGCATGGCCGCGGCTGCCTCGCTGATGCTGGGACTGTACGCCTTCACCCTGCCCCACACGCCGCCGCTCGCCCAGCAGCGCAACGCTTCGCTGGGCCAGATCCTCGGCCTGGACGCGCTGCGCCTGCTGAAGTCGCGCTCGTACCTGGTGTTCTTCCTGGCCTCGATCGCCATCTGCGTGCCGCTGTCGTTCTACTACAACTTCACCAATCCGTACCTCAACGACCTGGGTGTGCGCGGTGCGGCCGGCCTGCAGTCCATGGGTCAGGTGTCCGAGGTGCTGCTGATGCTGGCCATGCCCTTCCTGTTCGCGCGGCTGGGCGTCAAGACCATGCTGGCGATCGGCATGGCGGCGTGGGTGCTGCGCTACGGGATGTTCGCCTATGGCGACGCCGGCGGCGGGTTCGTGCTGCTGGTCATCGGCATCGTGCTGCACGGCATTTGCTACGACTTCTTCTTCGTCACCGGCCAGATCTACACCGACGCCCACGTGGGCCCGGCGGTGCGCAGCAGCGCGCAAGGGTTCATCACGCTGGCCACCTATGGTGTGGGCATGTTGATCGGCACCTTCCTGTCCGGTGCGGTCGTTGAGTACTACACCACGGCGGCGGGCCCGGACTGGCAGAAGATCTGGCTGTTTCCCGCGGCTGTGGCCTTCGTCGTGCTGGTGGCCTTCCTGCTGCTGTTCCGCGAGCGGCCGGTTTCCGCCGGTGCGCCTTCCACGTCGTCCGCCAGCTGAGGAGCCGCCGCATGGGCAAGCTCGGGGTCGCCATCGTCGGCACCGGAATGATCGGTGCGGTGCATCGTCGCGCGGCCATGTTGGCCGGCGCGGTCGTGCGTGGCGTCAGTGCGTCATCGCCGGAACGTGGCGCCGAAGTGGCGAAAGCATGGGGCGTGCCGCGCGCCTATCGCGATATTAGCGACGCCCTCGCCGACCCGGAGGTGCAAGTGGTGCATGTATGCACCCCTAATCACCTGCACCGCGCGATGGCGCAGGCCGCGCTGGAAGCCGGCAAGCATGTGATCTGCGAGAAGCCCCTCGCCACCACCCTGCAGGATGCCGAAGCGCTCTCCGCGTTGGCGGCCTCCACCGGCCTGGTGGCGACGGTGCCGTTCGTCTACCGCTATCACCCAGTCGTTCGCGAAGCGCGCGCGCGGATCGCTCACGGCGACCTGGGGCCGCTACGGCTCATCCATGGCAGCTACCTGCAGGACTGGCTGCTGGACCCGGCCAGCAACAACTGGCGCGTGGATCCGGCGCTGGGCGGCGCGTCGCGCGTCTTCGCCGACATCGGTTCTCACTGGTGCGACCTGGTGGAATGGGTCAGCGGCGAACGGTTCGTGGACGTCAGCGCCGCCTTCGAAACGGTGATCGCGCAGCGCGCCGCCGCCACCGGGCTGAGCTTCTCAACGCCCGCGGCGGGCGGCGCGATGCAGCCGGTATCCAGCGAAGACGTGGCTGCGGCGCTGTTCAAGACCGGCAACGGCACGCTGGCCTCGTTGACCGTCAGCCAGGTGTCGGCTGGACGCCGGAACCGTCTGTGGTTCGAAATCGACGGTGCGCAAGCCAGCGTGGCCTTCGATCAGGAAGACAGCGAACGGCTCTGGATCGGACTGCCCGACCAGCGCGAGGAGATCTTCGTGCGCGGTCCGGGAGCGGGAAGCGCCGAACAACGCCGGCTGTCGGTGCTGCCACCCGGTCACGCGCAGGGCTATGGCAACTGCTTCGACGCCTTCGTCGCCGACACCTACCGCGCCATCGTCGCTGAGCGACCTGAAGGGCTGCCGACATTCGAAGACGGACTGCGCTCGGCACTGATCGTCGACCGCGTCATCGCCTCGGCCAGGACGCGCGCCTGGACGTCCATACCTTGATCGACCTGGGACACGAGCGCCGCTTCTTCCTGTCTGCAGGTCTTCGAACCTGGAGTGCACCATGACCATCACGCCTTTGCGCGAAATCGCCGCCGCCACGCTGCTGTGCCTTTCCGCCCTGTCCGCCCTCGCCAAGGACGCCGCCATGCCGCCCAAGCCCATCGCCGTGCAGATGTACACACTGCGTCATGTGGCCTCGCTCGATGAGCAACTGAAGATCGTGCACGATGCGGGCGTGCGGGCGGTGGAAACCGTCGGCACGCAGAACGTCAGTGCCAACGAACTGAAGCGGTTGCTGGACAGGTATTCGATCAGGGTCATCTCCAGCCATGTGCAGCTGGCGGACCTGCGCACGGACCTGGATGGCGTGGTCGCCTTCAACCAGGCGATCGGCAACACCGTGCTGGTGGTGCCCTATCTGGGCGAACAGGAGCGGCCGACCGACGCGGCCGGCTGGACGGCCCTGGGCGAGGAACTGGCGGGCATCTCGAAACGGCTGCAAGCCAGGGGCATGACCCTGGCGTACCACAATCACGACTTCGAACTGGTGGATTTCGCCGGCAAGACGGGACTGGATCTGCTATTCGAAGCGGCGGGCCCAGGATTGAAAACGGAGCTGGATCTGGCCTGGGTGGCGCGCGCCGGGCTCGATCCAGCGGCGACGCTTGGCAAGTTCCGCGGGCGCCTGTTCGCGGTCCATGCCAAGGACAACGCAGCCACGGGCCAGGCGCAGGATGAAGGAGGGTTCGCCCCCGTCGGCCAGGGCGTGCTGGACTGGGGATCGATCCTTCCTGCCGCCAAGGCGGCGGGCGTGCAGTGGTTCATCGTCGAGCACGATCAGCCGCGCGATCCTTCCGCGGTGGTGAAAGCCGGCGCAGACTATCTCTACAAGCACCTGCCTGCGGACGCAGCGCGCTGAATACCGGAGTGATCCCCATGGGGAAATTCGTCAAGTTGGCCAGCCTGTCTGTCGTGGTGGCCGCCTCCGTCGCGGTCCCGGCGATCTCGGGAGTCCCGCAGGATGCGGCGGCCGGTGCCCGGCTCTACGCCACCCAGTGTTCGGCCTGCCACGGCGCGGAACGTGCCGGCATTCCGGGCACCTTCCCTGCCCTCACTGACGTGGGCAAGCGGCTGGACGAAAAGCAGATCAGGGAGAAGATCGTGAATGGCGGCGGGCTGATGCCGCCCTTCAGCCAGCTCTCGGAAAAGGAAATCGACGACCTGGTCGCCTTCCTCAAGCAATAAGCGAAGACGGATGAGCGTCCAGCGCGCAGCTCAGAGTTCGCGCACCCAGATGTTGCGGAAGCTGACCCTGGCATCGTGATCCTGCAGGTAGATCGGGGCGCAGCTGTGGGGCGGATACGAGGGCGCGCCGATGTATTCGGTCTTGCCCGACACGACCGTATCGTTCTGCACCAGCACACCGTTGTGCAGCACGGTGATGCGCGCCGGTGAGACCAGACCGCCGCCAGCGGAGAAGCGCGGCGCCTTCCAGATGATGTCGTAGACCTGCCATTGGCCCGGTGCGCGCGAGGCGTTCACCAGCGGAATGGCCTGCTTGTAGATCGATGCGGCCTGCCCGTTGGGATACGTGGGGTTCTCGTAGCTGTCCAGCACCTGCAGTTCGTAGACCTCTTGCAGGAAAATGCCGCTGTTGCCGCGCTGCTGTCCATCGAGCCCCCGGGTCTCGACAGGCGTGCGCCATTCCACATGCAGCTGGATATCGCAGAAGCGCTGCTTCGTGCGGATGCCCTTGCTGCCCGGCACCACCGTGAACGCGCCGTCGGCCACCACCCAGCGCGCCTCGCCGCCCTGCTCGCCCTCCCACGCCGACAGATCCTTGCCGTCGAATAGCACCACGGCATCGGACGGGGCGGCATCGCGGGGCGTGGCGACCATCGCCGGGATCGGCTTCCAGACTTCGGTCTTGGCAGGGTCGCGCTGCGGATCACCGGCAGCCTGCGCGATGGCGGGCGCTGCGGCCAACACGCAAGGGGCGAGCAGGCAGGTCGCCATCAGCATGGGTCTTGTCATCGGGGTCATGGAGGTTCTCGTGAACGCGCGGGGCGTGGACGGACGGTACAGGCCGCTCATTCGGTGGCCCATGCCGGCGTGCCCGGCGTGTAGCCCAGTTCGCCGTCGTAGCGGCCCGGCACGGGCACGTACCGCAGCGCCTCAGTCGCGCCCGGGCGCGAGGTGAAGAAACTGAAGATCACCAGCTGCTTGAGCATCGTGAAGTAGTGCGGCGTCAGCGGCCCCGGGTTCACACCGCCCTCCTTCGCGGTGGTACCCAGCCCCGCCCTGGCCTCGGCATCCAGCGCACGCAGCAGTGTGGCGCGCGCGTCCCGCGACAGTGAGAGGAACCCTTGCCCGCCACGCCGATCCAGATCGGCCAGACCGTCGCGGAAGATTGCCTGGTTCTGCGGCGTGTAGCAGTCGGCCACGTACCGGGCCATGAACGCGCCCGCGCCCGCATCTTTGGCCCCCGGCGTCCTGGTCCGCGGCAGGATGGTATCGGCCACCTCGTCCAGCAGCGCCACATCGACTTCGGAAAAGGCGCTCGCAGCGCCGGCAACCGGCGCCTGCGCGTAGGAGAACGCCGGTATGCCGATCATGGCCGCGCCGGTGGCGGCGGCGATCATCTTCAGGAGTTCCCGGCGTTCCATCACAGATTCCCCGCCTTGAGTTCTTGCACGGCGTGGTCCGCCGCACGCGCCGTCAACGCCATGTAGGTCAGCGACGGATTCACGCAGGCGCCTGAGGTCATGCAGGCGCCATCGGTGACGTAGACGTTCGGCGCATCCCATACCTGGTTGTGCATGTTCAGTACCGACGTTTTCCGGTCCCGTCCCATCCGCGCGGTACCCATTTCGTGGATACCCATGCCCGGCGCGTAGTCATCGTCATGCACCCGGACGTCCTTGATGCCTGCGGCTTCCAGCATCTCCGCGGCATCGGCGCCCATGTCCTTGCGCATCGCGAGCTCGTTCTCGCGCATGGACACGTCCATCGCCAGCACCGGCAAACCCCACTTGTCCTTGCGTTCGGGGTCCAGGGTGATCCGGTTGTCGTGATACGGCAGCATCTCGCCGAACCCGGTCATGCCGATGCGCCACTCGCCCGGCTGGGTCAGCGCCTCCTTCAGTTCCGCACCGATACTGAGCTCGGCGATCTCGCGCGACCATCCGGTGCGGCTGGCGCCGCCCTGATAGCCGAAGCCTCGCATGTAGGCGCGCTTGTCGCTGCCGACGTTGCGGAAGCGTGGGATGTAGAAACCGCACGGACGGCGACCCGAGTAGTACTTGTCCTCGTAACCATCGACACGACCCGAGGCACCGACACGGAAATGATGGTCCATGACATTGTGTCCCAGCTCGCCCGAGGAGGAACCCAGGCCGCCTTCCCAGACATCGGTGGCCGAATTCATCAGTAGCCAGGTGGAGTTGAACGAGGACGCATTGAGGAAAACCACTTTGGCCGTGTAAGCGTAGGTCTGGCCGTTCTCGGCGTCGATGATTTCCACCCCTCGCGCGCGCTTGCGGTCCTTGTCGTAGAGCACCTCCTTGACGATCGAGAACGGCCGCAGCGTCAAATTGCCCGTTTTCATCGCCGCCGGAAGCGTGGCCGACTGGGTGGAAAAGTACGCGCCGAACGGACAACCTAAAACGCACTTGTTGCGGTATTGGCAGTTCACCCGGCCCTGTTCGGGCTTGGGCTGGGTGATGTTGGCGGTGCGCGAGTGGATGAGGTGGCGCGTGCCGCCGAAGGCCTGATTGATCCGCGCGGCTACGTCCTTCTCGACGATGTTCAAAGGAATGGGCGGCAGGAATTCCCCGTCGGGCAGGACGTCCAGGCCTTCTCGGGTACCGGCGATGCCGGCGAACTTCTCGACGTGGTCGTACCAGGGCGCGATGTCGGCATAGCGGATCGGCCAGTCGGTGGCGATGCCCTCTTTCAGGTTTGCCTCGAAATCCAGATCCGACAGGCGATAGCTCTGCCGGCCCCACATCAGTGATCGGCCGCCGACGTGGTAGCCGCGGTACCAGTCGAAGCGCTTGGTTTCCGTGTAGGGGCAATCCTGCTCGTTCGCCCACATGTCCAGCGTGTTCTCGCCCAGGCCGCCGTCGCGCACGCGGACCGGGAACCTGGCCCGCATCTCCTGGGTGGGATGATTGCGATGCGGGTAATCCCATGACTCCTTCATCGCGTTCACGTAGCCTTTGACGTGTTCGATGTTACGGCCGCGCTCCAGCATCAGGACTTTGAGGCCTTTCTCGGTCAGTTCCTTGGCAGCCCAACCGCCGCTGATTCCCGAGCCGACGACGATGGCGTCGTAGTGATTGTCTGCCATGGGATTTCCCTGGTGGATATCGGATTCAGATGTCGCAGAGGCGCACGGCCTCGCGCAGCGAGGCGATGGGATCGGCGGCGGTGGGCATGAACTCCTGCGCCACGTAACCGTCGAAGCCCGTATCGCGGATGGCGCGGCAGATGGCTGGATAGTTGAGTTCCTGGTCCTCGCCGATCTCGTGCCGGCCAGGCACGCCCGCGGTGTGGTAATGCCTGAAGAACGCGTGGTGCTTGCGGATCGTGGCGATCACGTCGCCTTCCATGATCTGCATGTGGTAGATGTCGTAGAGCAGGCCGAAATGATCGGAGCCCAGCCGCTCGCACAGCGCCACGCCCCAGCCGGAGCGGTCGCACAGATAGTCGGGGTGATCCACCTTCGAGTTCAGCAACTCCATGACCAGCATGACGCCGCGCTTCTCCGCATGGCCCAGGATCCGTTTCAGGCCGGCTTCGGCGTTGACCAGGCCCTCCTCAGGATCCATGCCGTTGCGATTGCCGGAGAAGCAGATGAGGTTGCGATAACCGGCGTCCGCCACCAAATCGATGTGGCGCGTATAGCGCTCGACCAGTTGATCGTGGAACTGGGTGGCGGCGAAGCCTTTATCCAGACCAAGCTCTGCGCCGTTGCACATCGAGCTGAACACGCCATGCGCTTTCAGCGTCAGCCAGTCCTGCGGGCCGACCAAGTCGATGGCGGCAAAACCTATGCCCTTCACCGTCTCGCACAACTGGGCAATCGACAACTTCGGGAATGCCCAGCGGGCGACGGAATGTTTCAGCGTGCCTTTGAGCGGCGCCGCTGCACCGGTGCCGGACACCAGGCCGGCACCGACCAGCCCAGCGCTGCCCAACATGGCGGCGCGCAGCGCATCCCGGCGCGTGAATCCCCCGCCTTGCGCGCTCATGGATCCAGCCACGGCCGGCGGACGCTCGAAACTATCGTTCGAGACATCGCTGCCATCGCGAGGCATGCACCGGACGAGATGCAGCATGCCGTTCTGATCGAATAGACATACATCGATATCCCGGCCTCCCAACCGGCGCGAAGCTTCAAAGATTCGCCTCAATGCAATCGATTGCACCATAAAGCAGCCGAACACTCCGATGCAAGACGCCACGCACGAATTCCCATGCTGCAGAGCACAACAATTCGAACCTTGCGTGAGCTCGACAGCACGATTGCCGGCAAGCGCGTTTGCAGCGCCATGCCCCTCTTTGCCATACGCATGACTCATGACAAACAGTGTGCTGGCAGGCGATCATCAGCGGCTCCACCGTGTGCACGAACGGACCGGCGCAGTTGAGCGGCACGTCGATGTCCTGCAGCCCGCGCCTGACATCGGCTAGGTCATCGAGCACGAACATGCGAGCCTGCAGCGGATCTTCGTTACGTCCGGCAAGGACGAGTGCCGGCCCGATTCCCTTCGCCCGTGCGGCAGCCAGACGCACGGTGTCGCCGGGGCGTCGTGAACCATCATCTTCTTCGTGTTGTTTTCCTCGCCGGTTCACAGTACCCGAGTCCCGCCACGCTCCGCGCAGTTAACGTATCGCTTGCTAGACTCGCCCATGCACTACGTCCGCCCAGTTCTGTCCGATTCACTGCCATAAGGATCCGAACTATGCGCAAGGGCTCTGCCTTGCTGGTCGATGCGCTTGAGAACGAAGGCGTGGACCGTATCTTCGGCGTACCGGGGGAGGAGAATCTTGACTTCCTGGAGTCGCTCCGGACCTCACGCATCGAACTCGTCCTGACGCGTCATGAACAAGCAGCCGCCTTCATGGCGGCGACGCATGGGCGGCTCACGGGTAAGCCAGGCGTCTGCCTCGCCACGTTGGGCCCGGGCGCACTGAATTTCTCGACCGGTGCAGCCTATGCCCATCTCGGGGCCATGCCGATGATCCTTCTCACCGGCCAGAAAGCCGTGATGAGCGCCAAGCAGGCTCGTTTCCAGATCGTGGATATCGTCGCGTCGATGAAGCCACTGACCAAGATGACGCGCCAGATCGTCAGCGCGGCGTCCATTCCCGCTACCGTGCGTGATGCGTTCCGCGTTGCCACGGAGGAGAGGCCGGGGCCGGTGCATCTCGAGCTCCCGGAGGACGTCGCCGCCGAAGAGGTCAAAAGCGCCCCCGTCATTCCGGTGCACCCGATCGAGCGTCCCCTCGCCCCTCCTGCCGCGCTCGACCGGGCGGTGGAGGCCATCCTCGCCGCCAAGCGCCCGTTGGTGATGATCGGCGCGGCCGGCAGCCGGCCATGGCTGACCGAGGCGTTATCGACCTTCGTGATGCGTACCCGGCTCCCCTTCTTCAACACGCAAATGGGCAAGGGTGCGGTCACTGGCGGCTCCAACCTCTACATGGGCACCGCCGCGCTCTCGGAGGGCGACTATGCCCACGAAGCCGTCGCGCGTGCCGACCTGATCGTCGCCATCGGCCATGACACGGTCGAGAAACCCCCCTTCCTCATGAAGAACAGCGGTGGACCGAGGGTCATCCATGTCGGCTACCAATCCGCTACGGTCGAGCAGGTCTACCATCCGGATATCGAGGTGATCGGCGATATTGGAGACTCCGTCGAAGCGCTCGCCGAGCGGCTCGAAGGCCGCCTGTCTCCCGACGAAGGGATGATCGCGCTGCGCCAGAAGATCCTTGCCCGCCTCAACGACCGCGCCGAAGAGGATCGCTTCCCGGTCACGCCCCAACGCCTCGTCCACGATGTGCGCGGAGTCATGCCGGACGACGGCATCGTCTGTCTCGACAATGGCATGTACAAGATCTGGTTCGCCCGCAACTACCGCACCCATGTCGCCAATACACTGCTGCTCGACAACGCGCTCGCCACGATGGGTGCCGGCCTGCCTTCCGCGATGATGGCGGCGATGCTCTATCCACATCGTCGCGTCATGGCGGTCTGCGGCGATGGCGGCTTCATGATGAACTCGCAGGAGATGGAAACTGCCGTGCGGCTCGGACTTAACCTGGTCGTGGTCATCCTGAACGACAGTGCGTACGGGATGATCCGCTGGAAGCAGGCAGTCGATGGCTTCGCGGATTTCGGCATGCGCTTCGGCAATCCCGACTTCGTGCGTTATGCCCAAGCTTATGGCGCGAAGGGTTCGCGGGTGACCGCAGTCCAGGATCTCGTGCCGACGCTCGAAGCCGCCTTCGCCGGTGGCGGGGTTCATCTGATTGACGTGCCGATCGACTATTCCGAGAACACGCGTGTGCTCGTCGACGAATTGCGCAATCGGAAACCCGGCCTGGAGTGCGCGTGAGCGGATCTGTCGCGACGCCATCGGTCGTCAATGACGGCTTGCAAAGCCGCGCAGAGAATGGCACCCCGCTTCTCCCTCGAGCATCTGACGTGTGAGGAAATCCACCATGCTGAACGTCGTTCAGGCCTTCGACCGTGCACCGATCGCGGAAATAGAAACCGACGATGCCATGGCACTGGAGCGCAAACTGCAAGCCGCCGAGCGCGTGTTCAAGGATCGTGACGGCTGGCTCAAGCCGCATCAGCGCATTGCCATCCTGCGCAGGCTGGCCCTTCTGATGGAAGGTAAGCGCGACCAGCTCGCCATGCAGATCGCGCGCGAGGGTGGCAAGCCGCTACCTGACGCTATCGTCGAGACAACGCGCGCCATTGACGGCGTCCACAACGCCGCCGACGAACTGCGGAACTTCGCTGGCCGGGAGATCCCGATGGGCCTGTCGGCCGCTGCGGAGAATCGCTGGGCGTTTACCACCAAAGAGCCCATCGGCATCGTGGCAGCGATCTCGGCGTTCAATCATCCGCTGAACCTGATCGTCCACCAGGTCGCGCCGGCCATCGCGGTCGGCTGCCCCGTCATCGTCAAACCCGCGGGCACGACCCCCCTCTCCTGCATCGAGTTCGTTGCGATGGCACATGAAGCCGGCCTACCAGAGCCCTGGTGCCAGAGCTTCGTACCGGAAGGCAATGAACTGGCCGAAAAGCTCGCGACCGATAAGCGGGTCGCGTTCCTGAGTTTCATCGGCTCGGCCAGGGTCGGTTGGTCGCTGCATGCCAAGCTCGCCCATGGGGCGCGCTCGGCGCTCGAGCATGGGGGTCTTGCGCCGGCCATCGTCGATCGCAGCGCCGACCTCGACAAGATCATCGAGCCGATCGTGAAGGGCGGGTTTTACCATGCAGGCCAGGTTTGCGTATCGACGCAGCGCATCTACGTCCACCATGACATTGCCGACGACTTCACGCACAGGCTCATCGCTCGCGTCGAAAGATTGCGTACCGGTAATCCCACGTTGAAGGAGACCGAGGTTGGCCCACTGATTCTGCCACGAGAGGCAGACCGGGTCGCGGAATGGATCGGGGAGGCGGTCAAGGGCGGCGCCAAGCTCGCTACCGGCGGAACACGCCTCTCTGAGACGACGCTGCAACCTGCGGTGCTGCTCGATCCCTCTGTCGACGCACGGGTATCCCTGCAAGAGATCTTCGGCCCGGTGGTCGCGGTCTACCGCTATAGCGATCTCGACGAGGCGATTGCGCGCGCCAACGCCCTGCCCACCGCCTTCCAGGCCAGCGTCTTCGCCCAGGACATTGATATCGCCCTGCGCGCGGCCAACCGTCTGGATGCCTCGGCGGTGATGATCAACGACCCCACCGCCTTTCGCACCGACTGGATGCCTTTCGCTGGTCGCAAGGAATCCGGGTATGGCACCGGCGGCATTCCCTACACCATGCGCGACATGACTCAGGAAAAGATGATCCTGATGCGCCGGAGCTGAGATTTCCAGAAGCCAGGGAGCTAGCGGTTGGTCCAGGGCCGGAAGCAGCCTTTGCTTCTGCTTCGCCAGCGACAAGCTCTACTTCATGGCTTCCAATGGAATCAGCGCGAGCCAGAGAATCAGCAGCACCAGCCAAAGCCAGCGCCATCGTCCCATGCTGCGCCAGGCCAGTCTCCAAGGACCGGGGTCAGGTCGACTCATGACGCCCCCGCTTTCGGACAGAGCGCAGTGCGTCGGCCACTCGCAGGCCATACAGGTACACGCCCGTGAAGCTGAGCGCCGTGAGCGCAGCGCCGAACAGGAACCACAGCAGCCGCACCGGCCATCCACCGAATGAGCCAAAGTGCAGCGGATCGGCCATCTCGGCGATGCGCTGATGGACGCTCATCTCACGCCCATCCTGGAGCTCGAGCAGACGGCCATCGCGCAGATCGAAGCCGGCGACATTGGCTCGATCACGTACGAGCCATGCCTGCGCTTGTCCGTCGATGAGGATGCCTTGGCCAGCCGCACTGGGTTGCACTCCTGCCACACTCAGCTCAGGCCAGCGCTTCGCCAACTCCGCGACGGCGCGGTCGATGGCCAAAGGATCGGCAGGTGCCGCCTTCTCGCCCTTGCCGTCACCTGGCAGCGAGATCTTCGGTGGAGGCGTGGCCTTGCCGCCCAGTGATTCGACCAGATACCACCTGCCGGTAACCGCAATCAGCGCCACGAACCATAGGCTCCAGACACCGAGCAACCGATGGATGTCACCCCAAAGGCGGCGTGGCCGATCGCCTCGTGGCCAACTGAAAAATCCGCGCCACCAGCGCTTGTAGATGAAGAAGCTGCTGACAAGTGACAGCAGCAAGGGGATCGACAGCGCCGCTACCAGCGGTACGCCGTACTTGACGGGCAGCATGAGGTGGCGATGCGTGTTGCGCAGGAAACGGTGGACATTGAACCAATGGGTATCCCCCGTCACCTTGCCGGTGTACGGGTCGACCCAGACAAACCGCAGCCTTCCATCTGCCGTACGCACTTGGGCCTTGGCGGCGAAGCGCGATGCATGCGGTGCAGCCAGGCCCTGAAGCGACCCGTCAGGATGGGCCCGCTGCACCGCATCGACCATCTGCCCCCAACTGACGCGTTGCTCGCCGGGAGTCACGCGCATTTCCGCGTGCAGCAGCCAATCGATTTCCTGCGCAAACACCGCCAGGGTGCCGGTCAGGCAGATAAAGCCCATGAACAGGCACAGCTTGAGTCCGATCCAACTGTGCAGATCGAACCAACGGCGCCTTCCGCCCGCTCTGTGGAGCTGGGTCGGCACGGAAGAAGATGAGATCGCTGGCGGTGGCTGGAGCATGACGTCAGAACGTATAGGCCGCCTGCAGGTAGAGCCGTCGCGGTTCACCGGGGAAATGACCGTTGCGTTCGATGAAACCGCTGGCCGCATAGACCTTGTCGAACAGGTTCTTGATGTTGGCCTGGAACTTCCAGTCCCGCCATTGCGTCTGCCAGCTCAGGTCGAAAATCGTGTACGGCTTGACCCGCTGCCCCTCCAGGCTGATGCGCTCGTCCGTGTAGTCCGCTCCGAAACCGATGGCGGATGCGATGGCCGGGATGTCATAGCGGGTCCACAGGCCCAGCTTGTTGCGCGGGGCGTTGGCGAAGCGATCGCCTGATGCATTGGTGATGCCGTTGCTGCCGGCATCGATCACGCGGGCATCGTTGTAGGCGTATGCGATGTTGATGACCCAACGGTCGGTCACGTCTGCCAGCAGGTCGACTTCCAGGCCTTCGCTGCGTACCAGGCCAAGTGCCGCCAGCTGGTTGGTTCCGTCCACGACTTCACCCGTGGCTTGCACGATGTTGCTGCGCTCGATCCGGTAGAGCGCTGTGTTGAGCGTGAGGCGGCCATCGGCCAGCAGCGTCTTCAAGCCCATCTCCCATTGCTTGCTCTGCTCGGCATCGAAAGGGCCCCCTGCCGCGGGGTTCTGGTTGCCGGTCGCTTGCGGCACGAAGCCGCTGGCCACGCTGGCATACGCATTCAGTCCATCACGCAGCACGAAGGTACTGCCCAGGCGCCAGCTGAGGTCGTGACCATCCACGCGGGTTCCGCCGATCAGGTCCTCATCCTCAAAGCCGTCCCAGCGCAAGCCGGCCAGCAGATACCAGCGCGGTGTCAGGGTCAGCTCGTCCTGGATGTAACCGCCGTAGCGAATGCCGCGGGTGCTGGTGTCACGCCACGGAAGGGCGGCGAGGTTGTAGTCGCGGTAGGAGGTGATCCCGTATACGGGATTGAACAGGTCGATGCCGGGCACGGGTCCTGCGTTGCGAACCAGGTCCGCGCTATTGGCTGTCTGTGCCGTGAAATCCGAATCCACGTGGTAGTAGTCGGCGCCGAACAGCAACTTGTGTTCCACAGTCCCGGTGCTGAAGCGCCAGACGGCATTGCCGTTCACTGCAATGGCGTCGTTGTCCCGGTACTGGTTGCGCAGCTGGCGCGTCATCCATTCCGCGGTGCCATCGCCGTCCCGGTCGATCAAGCCCATCGGCTCGTGGTAGATCTGATGCTCGCTGTTCTCGAACCATCGCGCAGCAAAGTCGACGTCCCATGCTTGCGCCGGCGAGAAACGATACTGCGCGAGCAGCACCTTGGCATTCATGTCGAGGAAGTCGGTGGCTTCGTTGTGATTCCAGCGACGGTTCGTGAGGAATTCGCCGTTGTCGTTCACTGGCACGCCGCGGAGCCGGTTGCCCCCCAGGTTCTGGGTGATGTCGGTGTATTGCACCGTCAGTTCGCCGGTCTCGCCGATGTCCATGGCGATCGAGGCATCACCGATCACGCTCTGGCTGTCCGCATTCCAGCGAACGCCCTCCTCGCCATCGCCGTAGGCTCCCAGGCGATAACGCACCCTTCCGGACGGGGTGAGCGGACCGGTCGCCTCGACCGAACCGGCAACAAAATCCTCGTTGCCGAATTGGATTTCGGCCCGGCGCTGCACCTTGGCTTGCGGCTTGCGCGTAACGTAATTGATGACACCGCCGGCATCGCCGCCGCCATACAGCGCGCCGGCCGGACCTTTGAGTACTTCGACCCGTTCGATGTTGAACAATTGCGGGACGGAGAAGCCTGCATAGGGATCGCCACGCAGCCCGTCGTACAGCACGTTCTCCTGGCGGAATCCACGCAACGTCACGCCGGCATAGCTGAAGAAGCTGATGCCGCTGATGCTCCGGTAAAGGTCGGTGACCTGGCGTGCGGCCTGGTCATCGATCAGTTCGCGGGGCATGACCTGTACCGACTGCGGCACCAGAGCCAAGGGCGTATCCGTACGGGTACCGACCGCGGCATCGTCGGCCTTGTACAGAGTTTGGGCCCGGCCCAAGACTTGGACCGCATCCAGTTCGGTTACATCAGGGTTGGCAGGTGCGGCGTCAGGGGAAGCCTGGGCATGAGCCTGAAAAATGGCCAAGGACAGGGCGGTGGCCAGGAGGCCACGCGTAAACCGTTGGGGGGACATGAGGGCTTTCAATGCGAATGATTATCAAGAACATCAGTCTATCACCTGTTCTTGCCGGTCGCAGCTGGCCGACTCCCGATAGAAGATCGCTCCCGGTTCCTCAACTTAAGAACTACCCCCCACGGAGGCACCGAGCCCACTCCATAACGATGCCTCACATAAAGCTGCTATTGAGAGCGCCGAGAAAGCATGGTCGCGACCGACAGCTGACATCGGAACTAAGGGTCCCGCCTTCGGCAAAGAAGCCGGCGTCGTACTGCCCGCTTTAGCCCCGGGGCCGAACGTTGCTTAGGATCAAAAACAATGAGGGGCTCCCGAGCGGGAGCCCCTCACATTGGATCTCTGGCGTCTCAGAATCGGTAGCTGAGGCCCAGGTTCACCGAGCGGCCAGGGGCGCGATATCAGGTTAATCCTCGACTGGGGGCAAGGTCGCTCCAGCACCCGATAACCTTGCTAGGATTGCGCCGACTGGGGCAGCCATTACAGGGAAGACGTGGACACTGGAGTGTTCGGAAAGTGGTTTGCCGCACTTCTACTGCTATGCGCCACTCTGGCGCTTTCATGGTGGGCACTGGCATCCAGAACGGGGCGTCCACCTACCGAGTTTGTGCAGAACTTCATCGACCTGAATCGCCGCTTGGACGACAGGGCGAGTTCAGTCGTGTACGACCCGGAGCTCAAACTGTTGGCCGTGGGACGCGAAAGCGGAAGACTGGAGCTTTGGGACACCCGCAGGGTGGATTCGCGTATCGCGCGCCAAGCACATACGGTCCGGATCGACCATGTCGCCATCGGTCCTGAGGATGGCATCGTGCTGACCAGTTCGATCGGCACCACGGTAATGGACCTTGACCCGGAGGGCACGCCCAAGGTGTGGGATGCGCGCAGCGGTGAATTGTTACTCGCGCTCCCGGGGGAATGGCACGGCGGTCCGGTTGCAGCAAGCCCCGTCAAGGGCTACTACCTGATCGGAAGCGCCAACGAACTACGGCTGTACGACCATGCAAAGCGCGCGGTAGTCGGCGACGCCTTGCGCCTCAAGGGATCGGTGACGGCCCTTGGATCGGACAAGAAGTCCGGATTGATCGCCGTGGGCAGCAGCAGCGGCGAGTTGATGCTGCTGAAACTGGAGACCGCAGGCGAGTCTCTCCGCATGCGTGTCGTCAGCAGCACCTCCACCTACGGGCTGGAGATCCGGACCGATGTCCTGGCCGTCATGCTGATGGACGATGGCAAGCGGCTGGTCACGGTGAACTGGCTGCCGAAGGAAAAGCGTCAGGACTTCCCGCCCATCATCTCGGGGCAGCAGACAGAGATCGTGCAATGGGACACGCATAACTGGAAGCGAGAGCGAACCTATCCCCTCACTTTGCAGACGGTGCAATGGGCCTCATACACACCAGGTGAGCCTTGGTTGGTACTGGCCGGCATTGAATCGACACGCGGCAAGATCGAACTGGTCGATCTCAAAGGTGGCGAAGCCTGGCGCTACAAGGCAAACACAACCCACCCCATTGCCGTACTTTTGCCAGCGGACAAGACCGGCATCATTCTTCAGAGCGGCGGCGCCACGCAGATTCGCTACCAGGACCAGCATTGACTGGCTGATCTTTCTCGAATTGCGTTTTGGTGGGCCCACCAGGACTCGAACCTGGAACCAAAGGATTATGAGTTCGCTCGCAATGCCGTAAGCCAAGCAGTATGTAGAGAAGCGCAACGAAGGTCAGCGAAGCCTAGTTCCTTTTGAATCAGAAGGTTAGCGAAAATTCGGTCAGTAATCGGAAACTAGCCGCTGTACCGTAAGCGTACCGCCAGACCCTATGGTCGAAAATCTTGTAGCGGGACGGTAGCACTCTTCAAACGAAGTCATGCATTCCGACCCTTCTCCCTAACCACTAAATCCTGGCGCTCAAGTCCACATCAGAGCCGTAGCGCAGTCCAATTGCGTACACCTTCACTTGATCAACGGAGACCTTCGAAACCACATCAAACTCCGGTCCAAAAAATTCCCAGAATGTCCAGTTCTTCGACGGACTCCAATACTCATCGACCAAGGACGTAGTCGGCGACGATGCAGTCATTCTTTTGCTTATTTCGTGAATCACGCGGAAAGGCGCTTTGTGATAGTCGCCCATTTCAACTTGATAGACATTTATGGACTGGTTCTCTTCGCTCCTTTGGCTCATGAGAAATCTGTACGCTGCCTCGGGTGACTCTGCGGCAAACATACAAACCGCGCGGGAAGGCCGCTTTGCCGGACGAGAAGCCTCTAGGAGATCTACGACCTCAGGATAAAACGTGGTTCTTCCCACTGCACGCAGCGTCGTGCCTAACACAAGATTCGCAAAAGTTGCATGGAATAGAGGAGCTGAATCCATCGACGCTATACCTCATCTATCGGCGGAACTTCCACTTACATCAAACATCTCAATTAAACTGGGTTCAACTAGAAACCGTCTGGCCAACTCCAAGGCTCACTAGCGCCTCAACTTCTGCATGCATGTCCACGGCATGGCCTGGTGCTGAGATCGAGACAACGAGCGCGTAACGCCCTTTGTCCGTCACTCGTCTCTGTCCTGTATGCGACTTCCACCATCCACCTACCGGGAACACTGCAATCGCATCATGTCCCGCAAGATCTATAGCGTATCCACGCCACAAGTCGCAGTGCAGAGAGCCTGCGTTGATCGCCTTCTCGCCAAGGAGCCAATAGCCCGCCTCTTCAGTTGGATTAGAGGTATCACGCTCTTGGGCTGCATTTATACGTGCACGGAAGGCCGAGTCAGTCTCCGAACGCTTCTTCATTGCGAATCGGAGTCCGAAAGAACGATACGTATCAGGTCTCGTAGCAGCTCGACCTGAAAGGTTTGGCTCGACAAAATATGACAGCGTGACTTTCATCACTACTACTTCGTTTTCAAGTGCTTCAAGGGTAGATCTTGGCCACGGGAGATCGTAGAAGTGCATTTCGTTGAAGACACCTGACCTGCCATCAGATCCGAGCGCGAATGGTTGGATCTCTGACTGAGCGATGAGACTCATGTCATTTCGGGCCGATTGGATCGCTCGGTCAATCTGGGGTACGCCATACCCGACCTCTCGCAGGAGCATCTGCTTATCCCTCTTGGAACCACTCTTCCAGTGCGCGCCCCTACCAACAAACCTCTTGTGTACGGGTCCTGGCCATTGCGCTGAGTCGACTGTAAGTGCGCGATGCGTTTCAGGCCAAAGCATCGGAAGCGCAGCCTGCAATTGACCAATAAAGTGGCCGGCCACGCCCACAGCAGCACTAGTTGCCCAGAAAGGCACTAGCGGCTCTGAGGTAACGTCTTTGCCGAGGGCCAACAATGAGACGGACGGATGCCAATCGCACAGTCCGCCGGCATCATGGAGCATGTTGCCTGCCTCAAACAAAACCTCAGGCTTGATGGGTGTAATGTCGAAGGGAAGATCAGTAGATCCACGGCTATAGGGACTTCTATTGTTAGCCGCGACTACTGCCGTGAGCAGAGGCGGCGGAGCAGGCACAACATCCTTCCGCGTGAAGCCACCAATTGTCAGGGCATTCCAACTCTGTGATGGATCTTCCATTGACTGCAGAAGCTTCACATCTTCAAGCATGCCTTCAGGAGTGTTTCCCGTCGCTACTAGCATCAAGCGCTTTGGACGATCCATGGCCAATTCGCTCTCAACTGAATCACCCGCCATTGAACCAGCGGCAATCTGATCCAGAGCGCCGCTCCACGTAGATGGACGACTGGGCGGAAAGTCCTCCGTAGAGGCTGCGAGACAGAATGCTCTCTTTACACCAGCACGCTCCACTTCCACTTTGGCAACTGCGCCTTGAGTCGCTATTCCATAGCTCAAGGGACGCGTTGGTGGGAAGCCGGCGGGCGGTAGGAGCTTCATTGACTCCACCGTGTGAGTCAAACGAAACACCTCGGCACTTTGCATTGCCGCATCAAGATCACCAAATAGTATTAAGCCCGCAATCGCAGTCCCGTGTCCTCCGTATGGGTAATGATCGTCCGCACCCCAGGAATCGTCATACGCCCACGCACCCGCAAGGCTGAGAGCAAGTAGGGGATGCCCCCCGGCCACGCCAGTGTCTAGCGCGCAAACGGAAGGTGAATTCTCCGGAGGGCTCTCCATTCGCTCGACTAGGTCGGCCACCCAGTCATTTGAAGTTGCTCCACCTGCACGTTGATCTAAGAAGGGCTCGATGGTGCCAGTAGCCGCGCGAATTTCAGTTATGGCACCGGGCACCTGCGCCGCGAAGTCCGCAATGGAGCGCACTGGGCCGTGTAGGAATAAAACTGTTGTATCCGGGAATTTCAGCCTATCCGCGTGGATATCAATCCCTTCAGTGGAGCGAACCAGCTCCACTAGAAGATTGACACTCCGTTCCGCCCCTCTTATCCACAACTCCCACCAGGCAGCCTCGGTAGACTCAAAGTCGACTTTTCCTACGAAAAGGGCTTGTGGTGTAGCCGCAGATATTTTCTCGACAACTTCGAATCGGTCCAGGTGCGGACGCGTTGCGCCGACTGATGCGCTTCCGTACTCACGAAGTCTCTCACGTAAAAACTCACGCGACTCATCCGGAATGAACACAAGCGCCCGCTCACTCCTATCTTGATTTCTCTCTGTCCTCAAGATCGCAATGTCTTGCGCTGGGAACTCTAGCTTTTGAGGAAGCCGCACAGCAGCGACTCGTGAGGAAGCAGGCGACGTAGTTGATACCTCTACAACCGAGCCGCTCGGGAGACCAGATATCGTTGCGCGAAAATCAGCAGACGTCGGAGGGATGCTCGGCAATGCTTCAGAGAGCTGCGCTAACAGCTCCCGGGAATGACCTTCGTAGTTCTCGCGCGCCGCTCTCCGCTGTACTGGACGCAGCGGATAGCTGTACTGAACAACCTCTCTAAAGGCATCAATAGAGATATGAGGCCTATCCCTTGCCCCGTAGTCATCTGGCGCCGTCATACCACCTCAAAGAAGTCCATTCGTTTGTTTTTACGGCGGCCAGCGAGCTGCTATTTCAGGTCACTCGTTTCCGGAACCTTCCCTGCAGCGTTTGCCGATTCTTAATTGCAGTGTGCAATGCTTGCGAAGAGATCTTTGCGTCACCTTTCAATATCGCGTCTTTAACAACTGCGTCCCCTGCACGCACGATCTCTCCATGACTAAGGCCAGTCAACGATGGCTCAATTGTCGACCAAACTCGAGAACTAGGTTTTAAGTTGCCTAAGCGGCCTTCGAGAATTGCACGTGCCGATGTATTGTCTGGCAAGTGATATTCAATCACCTCGTCGAATCTACGAGCAAGTGCTTCGTCAAGGATTTCTACGTGGTTTGTCGCTGCAAGGATCAGGCTGTCAGTGGAGTTTGGCTCCTCCATGAACGCTAGCATGGAGTTTAGAACTCGCCTTATCTCGCCCACATCATTGGTATCGCCGCGGCGGGCACCGATAGCGTCAAACTCGTCAAAAAGATAGACTCCACGCGTCTGTGCTATCTGATCGAATACCAGCCTCAACTTGCTTGCCGTCTCACCAAAGAACCTGCTGAAGATGGCCTCAAGACGGATGGTGAATAGCGGAAGGTGAAGTTCGCCGGCCAGCGCCGATGCGGTCATAGTCTTGCCCGTTCCAGGAGGACCCACAAGCAGAAGGTGTGTGGTGGGAGCAAGGCCGTAATCTCGCAATCGCGCTCGTTCGGATTGTTCTCGCACAACCCGTTCTAATCGATGCCTCACTTCATCTGTGAGTACCATGCTTGCAAGTGAAGTCTTCGGATATCCGGCCTCCAACAAGCCTTGGAGCTCCCCACGAGGCCTCGCTAGTGGAATTGCCGTCTGACCACTAGTCAACTTGGAGCGACGCTGGCGATCGCGAGCACGCTGAACCAAACTTTTCAGCCTATCAGCCTCTTCCTGTCTGCCTTGACGCGCTTCATGTGCCGCAATTTGAAGTGCGATAGAAAGGAACTGGTCCTCGTCTCCCTCAATATGAGAGGTCAACAATGCAAGCAGTTGCTTGGTCGACACTCGGACCTCCAAACGGACCTGGTTGAGCTGCGGAATAGCGGAAGTTACGCCTACCTTAGCCATTCTAGCCTTTGTGCCCTCGCACCAATAGGGCCGCGTCCCCCGAGGACGTCAGCCTTGCTACCCAGCCATCTGGCTCGCGGATTGGTGAACTGAATAGGGCCATTCTCCGTACCACTGGACTAGGACCGCTTGCCCTCGCATCGGCACGGCCGGGAATCGAATGCTTCCAGCAGATCTCGGCTGCGCTACAGGCAAATGGAGTGCATCCGGGTGGCCTCTTCATCCGGGGGTATTAGGGCTTGCCCATCCCTCGCTCAGGAGCCTCGACCCAGCAAGTCCGCCAGCTCTTCACCTGACAAACGCGAATGCCTTGCAATGCTTGACCGAATAGCACTCTCGTCGTCCGATCGCATTTCCTCACGCTCCACGAATAGCAGCGTGGATTTCTCCTGGAGCTCGCGGATTCGTTCGCAGTCTGGCGCAGATTGACTCCGCTCCCTCTCGATCTCTGCCGCAATCTTCGACATCTTGCCACCAATAAGCTCTCGCGACAGCTCGTAGAGTAGGCCCACCTCGTATGACATTGACAATTCGCCTCGTAGTATTCGGGATCCAGCTGCCACACACGGCATCACCATTGAGACCTGGGCTACTAGCTCTCATCAACTATCCGCCATCTATGAGAGCACGCGTTCACAAGCGCATGGACTTCTCGCCTATGTACGTCGACCTTTTCAAGTAGGTGTTCGGCTAACAGCGCCAGTTTGTTGGTATCGGCTCCAGTGCCCATATTAAGCCGCCTCGCGATTTGATTCAGATTTCGCCCAATTGCGGATAGCTCATAGTTGGACGATCCAAGGGCCTCAAGCTCAGCGCCGCCCACGGTTATCCCTCGCGTCAGCGCTGCACGAATCAAGCTCACAATCCAAAACTGGATTGAGCACTCACGATCATGCGCGATCTTAGATATCGCGGCGTACTCCGACTGAGTGAGCATCAACTTCACTGCCTTCTTTGGTGCGCGATCTACAACCCGATCCACGGTAAGTTTTCCTTCTTCGTGCTGCACCTCGTCCTTGACCTTTGGTCTGGGCCTGTTCGCTAGCTGAGCCATCACTTGCCGAAGAACCTCAGGACCATCTTCTTGATTCGCCTCGATGAAGCTCTCCCAGTGCGCCAGTAGGTCGACGGGCACTCTCAGTCGCAACACTTTGCTTTCTTTGCGGCCCAAGCCCTTCTTTGATTTTCGCGTCATATAACCACCTCCCGCCTGTTCCTCAGAAGGACCCATATCTACGGCGCCCTCAGCTAAATGTGTCCACACATCGGCACCAAGTGCCTATCCTGCAATAGAACTCTCAACCCCCAATTTTTTCGTCCGGACGAAAACTCGCAACTCCAGCTCATTCTTTGAGCGACGCCGCAATCCATCCCTCTACGTGCGCGCAATGAGGATGTTCGCTCTGAATCGTGAGTGTGATTTTTGCGCTGACCTTCGGGCTTACCCCCTAGAAGGTCGAACTGTTCGTCATGACGAACAAACCCCGTGGAGTCCAATCCGTTCGTCATGACGAACAAACCCTGGGGAACCCCAGGCGTTCGTCATGACGAACAAACCGCGGGGAGCCCGAGGCGTTCGTCATGACGAACAAACCCCGGGGAGCCCAGCTGTTCGTCATGACGAACAAACCCCAGGGAGCCCTAGGCGTTCGTCATGACGAACAAACCCCGGGGAGCCCAGCCGTTCGTCATGACGAACAAACTCCGGGGAGCCCAGCCGTTCGTCATGACGAACAAACCCCGGGGAGCCCAGCCGTTCGTCATGACGAGCAAACCCCGAGGAGCCCAGCCGTTCGTCAAGACGACCTTATCCAGTTGGCGGTCAAAACGGTCGAAACTCTATATCAGTGACAGACGGGTAGGCTGCCACTACATAGCTCACAGCCTTACCCCCGGTGTGAAACTTCATGTGCTCGATGCGGCACGGGCGCCCACCATCGGAGACGTAGAGTGCGATGCGAAACACTGCGTCTGGGTCAATCTTCCGTATCTGAGCTCGCCTGATGACAGGAGACGATCTCAATACCTGGCACTGCGCACTGTTCATTGCTAGAAGTGTCACCGCCCGCCTCCGCTTTCTTCCGAACCCTTTACACCGTTCTTTATCCCCATTGACTGGCGGAACTGATCCATCACAGCCCGCCTGTAGGCGGGATTCGGCGACGCGAGCGTCCTTCCCATCGCAACATGCTCGAATCGACGAGATGTGGTCTGCAGGCCCGTCTTAGGGTCCAGCCTTGTAGATACTGGATTCGCGATATCGTTTACCGAAGCTGCACCGGTAGATGCAGCTCTCGCTGCACTTGTAATGGGTGAAGCCATCTCACGTAGCGACATTGCGGCCGCAGAGACACCACCTGCCAAGCCAGAGGCCATACCGCCGACTTGGAGGAGGAGGTACGACAGGATTCCCGTCAACCCTAGAATCTGCAAAGCGGCAAAAGCAGGCGAGTTGATGCCGTTGGCCGACACATCGGCCGCCGCAATGAAGTGGTCGAAGGCTGCATTAGCGAAGGTCATCACAACCGAAGCAAAGACAATGGTGAGCGTGTAGTTCAGAACCTGACTGAACCATGCGTCGAAGAATCGCGCTGTAGCCGGCCACATCAAGCACATAATGAACAGTGGACCGACCCCAAACATAATTCCTAAAGCGAGCTTGGCGGTCATAACTATCGCTCCTCCGATCAGCGCAAAGAGGAGGGCGCCAATGCCGATCGACAACCCCGAGAAAAGCCAGCCAAGCGCCGATCCAATGTGCATTCCAGCTTCATCTGCATTTGAAAGGCATTCGCCTACGAGCGTGAACGATCTATCCAGAGATCTATCAAGTGCTTCGTATATCGTGGAACTGTTAGATGTGCCTGGCTGAACAGCGCTAGCCAAGCCGGCTTGTAGACCCTCAAGCGCTCCCACTACCCATTCCATGTAGTTGCCACTATTCAGTGCGAACGTTGCAATGATGGCGAACTTCACGAGCTGCTTCAGTACGGCAGATACAGGCGAGGTGAGATACCCACCCATCATCATGTAGGACATGATCAATAGGTAAAGAGTGACGCCAGCCACCGCCAAAGGCCCCAACGAGTTTGTGAGGTTCCCCACGGCAGGAATCACGAACGAGTTGACAGCCCCGTCTATTGTCTCGCCTACAAACCTAAACAGCATTACGGAGCTACTCATCGCGCTTCTCCTGCTTTAGATCAATTCCACGCCCCTTGGCAGTCCAGACAGCGCGATCTCTCGCACGGATTTCCTTCTCTTCCACCTCTTTGCCTTCGTCGTCTTTCCATGCCGTATTGCCTCCGATGCTGCAGCTAGAGAGGATGAAGCAGCTCAAAATGGCCAATGCAATATTCTTGCTAGACGTCATACGCCCCCCCCAATTCACGATGCTCGACTGATATCGCGAAGATTCTCAATGGCATCAGAGCTTGAATAAAAAGGAGTATTCCTAGCAGTTGGGTATGTTCCACTTGGACAGCTCCCCCAAAAATTGGGTGCAGACACCACTCCCATGCCGCGACCGCCAACTGCACCAGAGAAGTCACTACGAACCATACGATCGGCCACTTCGGAAGGTTGAAAGCGTTCGCGTAAAGCTTGCGGATAATCCATGTAAGAACGACGACCTCGGAAGCGAGATAGACGAGATGGAGACTCTTCACGGCTTCCTCCTGAACTTCATCGGTTCAACTTGAATGCCTCGCCCTTTCGAATTCCAGACTCTCGCGTTCCTCTCTACAATCTGCTGTTCTATTAGCTTCGACTCTGCGTCGGCAACAAGGCGATATAGATCTAGCTTCGTTTGTTCGTTTTGAAGAGCCGCTTGCTCGGTCTGGATTCTCGCTTGAAGCTCAGCGATCGCTTTTGGATCAGTCGTTCGATTGATTGATTTCATTAGCGCAGCTATTTGGTCCCAGCGGCTCGCTGCTTTGTCATACGCGTCGAGAGCGAACGCCTTATCAATCGCACCTTTGGCCGCCGCACGCTCACATAGCGCTTTTTCCGCCTCCCTATGCCTTGAGCATGCGTCGTAGAGAGAGGATCCCTCCCTGATTGCTCGAGCGTGTCCCGAAAGGCCCTTGTAGCCGCCATTTGCGACTTGGTCGTAAACCTTCTTCCATTGCTCGGGTAGGTATTGCTTGAAGGATGGGTCGTTAGCAATTTCTCCGAGTGCCCTACTTCCAGTCACCGCACTGTATTGCCTTTTCATCTGCGCGAGCTGACCTTTCAGCTGGTCAATCTGCTCTATCGCCTTAGCAATGCTCTCTGCTTGGTTCGCCTGACCTTGAGCAATTGAGGCGGTATCGATGACAGGTACACCAGACGCGGTTGCGTCGCCGGCGTAGGCTATCGCGAGAAGAAACGCTGACGCGATTTGAAGCAGGCGGCATCTCCAGCCCACATAGACTCCACTTTTCATGCTTTTGCCTCCTCGATTGGAGTCCGCTTCGGTCCATGGGTTGCCAGCGCGTTCCCTGGGAAGATGTTGTCGTTCATCACAGTCGCCACTGCTGAAGTCATGCGTGATCGCTCTCGGTAAAGTCGCGCTTCGTCTGGCCACCGAGCATCTGCCTCTCGAAGGCGGCTTCTAAGCACTTCTTCGTCGTCGTCAACGCGAAACTGCTGATATGCCCAATTCACGGAGTTCATGAAAGGTGATTCATGCGCCGGGCCAGCATTCGAGGTATCTGCGGTCTTGACGTCACCGCATTGGCGCCTAAGGCCTATACGCCGTCCCCGGCTGAAGTTGAAGGTCCCGCTTCGTGCACGCGCGATAAGCTCAATCAGCAGCCCGTTAGGGCTTACCACCGATGTTTCCTCCATCCGCGCAGCAAACTCATCAAGGACATCCTGTTGGACTTCCGAGCGAAGAGGGGCAAGCATGACTCTTGCGCGAGAACGATCGTTTTCACTCAGCGCCTCCAGCCCTGTGGCCGACCAATCCAAGTGATCGCCCGCTGTCGTAGTAGTTTCTTCTTGTAGAAGAGTCTTCTTACTACTACTGCTTCTTGCGGTGCGGTTTCCGGATCTCGGTCCACCGGATCTCGACGCACCGGCTGTCGGTCGACCGGAGTTCGGTTTGCCGGAGTTCGGTTTTTGCACTTCGGCCGCCGGAGTGTGGTCACCCGTTTCCGGCTTGGGGTCGCCATAGATGCGAGTGATCGTGCTCCAGCGGCCGCGGGCATCCTGCTGCTTGATTACGTGTGCGTATCCGAGAGCCCTTAGCTCCCTCATTGCTGTGAGAATGGCGAACCTACCCTCAGTTGCCGACTCACGCGCAAGGTCGGTCGCGCTCATACGGAAACCAGGAGCGTTGCTCAAAAGGCGGATGGCAATACCTCTTGCGCGGAACGATAGCCTCTTATCTCGGGAGAGTTGTGTTGGAACACTATGATGAGAGCAAGCAGCGACTTCATAGTTCATGCCGCCGCCCTCTCGTCCAGATCGTCTATCAGCTTTGCAACTTCAACGACTGCAAAGTAGATTCTTTTCCCGATTCGACGCTTGGCTGGGTTGAGTCGTCTAGCTAGGCTGTTGTCACCTGCCAGCGTCATTCGCAGTCCGTCTGGACTTCTACTTAGAATTTTTGCAAGCTGCGTCTGGGGCATTAGTGGTGACCCATCGGTGAGTTTTAGCAGAAGGTCAACTGTTGTACTCATGACCGACCCCGCACCGATGGATCGCTTGGCTTGCTTGTTGCTCGCTTCGAGCCCTCGGCTTGCGGATTCGCTAGCGAGTTTGTCGCCCTAAATTGCACGTCCAGGTGTGCAGCAACGTCGACCAGCCGAAATAGGCGCCTACGCCCCAGCTTGAATGACGGAATTGGATAGTTGCCCCTACTCAACGCGTTTCGGACGGCATCGGCAGAGGTAGAGGTGATTTCTGCCACCTGATTCACGCTTAGGGATGGTGGGTACTTCGACGAGAGATAGTCGAGGGAATTTTCAGTATGTGTGGTCACGATGCACCCTTTGCAGTAGGCACTTGCTCGAACAAGTGAGATGCAAGGTGCTAGGGCGAATTCAAGAATGACGGGTACGACGGACCGCCGGCCTATTGGCCGCCCTAAGCACAACTTGCGCGAAAGGGGACCACGTATGCGTGGTCCGTAGCCCGCCAACCGAAAGAAGCGGTCCGTATATTCCTGCACCTCTATGGCTAAGCGTGGCGGCGCTAGCTTCGGTCAGGCGGATCCGTTCTAACTTTGGTGGCAACCGAAGAACAATCTGGCCCACCGTAGCCGGCAATGTCTCGCCGACGATCGAATCTAATCACACATGTTGGGAACTATCAAGATAGAAGCTGCTACCACGCTTGGCGGAGGTCTGCGCAGAATTTGATCGATCGCCCTGACCCGACCTATGGCTGCAGTGACGTCGCGCTAAGCCCCTCGCCAACGGGATGCTCCTGAGCTAGAAACTACGCGCCTTCGTTTCGCATTCTCTATGGCTGTGCAGGCATGCAAATTACAGTTCGCGCACTTTGACTCCGCCCAACCTGATGGGTTGCGCCAGGATGTAGTAGTCGTCCCTGTCGAACTCTGCGTTAATCAGCTTCAACTTCTTTGCATCTTTCAATGATCCAGCGCTGCCGCAGTAGCGCCAATGATCAATCACATGAAGCTGTCGACCGCCTTCGTCGCGCTCTTCGATCGCTATGCGACCTTGATAGGGCCACTTCATCACGTGTATCGATTCGAGTGCCCCTCTCAACAGCTGGTCATGCACCAATACGTCTCCCTTTCCGCAGCAGACGCCTCCACATCGTCCGATTGTGTACCGGAAGCAGGGCCTTTCACCTTGTGGTCTTTCAATCCCTAAACGCACATAGCATAGGTTGTTCTCGTCGGCGAACTTGCGAAGTGTCTCTACTGCGCGAACCTTGCTGCCAAACAAGCCATAAAGCTCATGGTGCGTTCGAAATTCGGGCTCGTTGGAGTAGACGAACCTGACCCCCGCTAGATCTAGTGCCATGGAACATAGCCTGTGCACACGTCGAAGCTTCTTGTTATAGAGCGGTTGCAGAGCCTTAATTTGCTGCGCTTCGAGAAGCTGGGCCCCCAAGTCACCCGCCGTTCGAACGTGGGTTATAGATTGAGTCTGGGCGAGCAACCTTGCCTCCTCCGCCGTGCGGAGGTGATTCATTACCCGCGTGCGGATGTTGACGCTTTTCCCGATGTAGAGCGGCACCGACTGACTGTCGCCATAGAAGTAGTACACGCCGGCCGCTCGAGGCAGATCCTGGATCTGCGACTGCAGATGGGATGGGTACTCGTACGGGAAGCGTGGACGCTCTTGGGATCGGAACAGCATGGCGGACTAGCAGGTCGCTCGAGGGAGGTCGTGGACAGAGGTCGTGTAGCAGGGGGACAACATCTGCTGGCGCATGCCCCAGGCTGGCTTAGCCTGCCAACCGCTGGCACCCAGCCCCGCTACGCCCCGTCCGAACTTGCGGTTGATCTGGTCGAGCGTCGCCATGAGGCGATCGTCCCCGACCGTAGCGGGTGAGAACAGGTCGCCCTGCAGCTCGCTGGGTCTAGCTAAGTCGGTGAGCGTCACGCCCGCCTTCTTGTAGCCGTAGCCACTGCGCAGCATGCCCGCCATCAGTCGGCGAATAGCTCTCAGCACCATGCGGGAGTCCGACGTAGCCGTTGGGAAGCTGACCATGCGCCCCGGGTTGTGCTGCTTGAGCTCGGGCCGGTAGGGGTCGGTATGCGCGAAAACCCCGACTGCAGAGGCCACCAAGCCGCGGCGGCGTAGCTTCTCGCAGGCACGGACTGCAAACGTGGCCACCGCCTGGGCGACCGCCTCATGATCCTCGACGCGATCGGCAAAGGACCGGCTCACGATGATCTGCTGGCGATCAGGCTCGATCTCCTCCAGGTCCATACAGGACTGCCCCTGCAACTCGCGCTGCGTCCTGGTCATAACCACGCCAAACCGCTCCAGGATCAGGTCGGTAGGTGCGTCCCGCAGCTGTGCGGCCGTGGTGATCCCCAGGGCGGCCAGCTTCTCGGACCACTTCCTGCCTACGCCCCAGAGATCGCCCACAGGGAAGTCTTCCAGGGCTTGGGCCTGCTGCGCCTTGCTGGCCAGCACCACCACTCCCCTGCCCGACTTCGCCAACTTGTTGGCCATCTTGGCTAGCGTCTTGGTAGGCGCTACGCCAATGCAGTTCGGGATACCCGTCCAGCGGTGGACGCGATCGCGGAGGTCACGACAGAAAGCCTCGCGGTCCCGGATGCCCGACAGGTCCAGGAACGACTCATCGATTGAATAGACCTCCACACGCGGCGCCGCATCCCTGAGGATGGACACCACGCGGGCGCTCATGTCGCCGTACAACGTGAAGTTGGCTGACCGCACCACAAGCTGCCGGCGCAACGCTGGCGCTACCTGGTGGATCGGATGGCCCATGCGGATGCCAAGGGCCTTGGCTTCAGCACTTCGGGCGATGGCACAGCCGTCGTTGTTGCTGAGCACTACAACCGGCTTCTTGCGGATAGCCGGGTCAAACACCCGCTCGCAGCTCGCGTAGAAGTTGTTTCCGTCAACCAGAGCGAACACGGTTCCTGCCTCGATGGATCTGGCGGGCCACGCTCACAACAGCGAAGACTTCCGCCTCCGTGCCAGGCGCAAGGACGATAGGCGGGTAATGCGGGTTCCGGCTATGGAGCTCAATGTGATCAGCGCACACCTTCAGCATCTTGCACGCCGGCTGATTTCCGTCCCAAGTAGCAATGACGAGATCCCCGTCGACAGGCGTCACAGAGCGATCGACCACCAGCAGGTCGCCGTCACAGATGCCGGCGTGGAGCATGGACCAACCTTCAGCCCTGTAGAGGTACGTAGCCAACGGGTTGCGGACCAGCATGTCGTTCAAGTCGATCGTGTCGTCTTGAAAGTCTTCAGCCGGCGACGGGAACCCTGCGCGCACCAGCGCAGCGCCCAGCGGCAATGGCTGCGGCACTGGGTCAATCGCTGCAGGGCCGATCAAGTGGGCAATGGTGTCGTGTGCGGGGTTCAGCATGGGGCGCATCCTCTGGCCTCCCCGTCGCACCGTGCGAGACGGGGCAGAAAATCGTAGACCTGTCGCCGCGGCCCTCGCTATTAGTATTTCGCTGAACGGGCCAAACCCATTGATTGCGCTGAGTCTGCTTCTTGCGTGGAACTGAAACCAGTGGCATGCGCGGCAGTTTCACGCGCAATTCGATACGGTCATCCAATGCAACCGTTGCCTCGTAGCTTCTACGCTCGCGATCCAAGAGTCGTAGCACCAGAACTGCTCAACAAACTGATCGTCGTTGCTGATGGCCGCGCCGGTCGCATTGTTGAAGTAGAGGCATACTGCGGCGTGGAGGATCCTGCCGCCCACACCTACCGAGGCAAGACCGCCCGCAACGCCACGATGTTTGGTGAGGCTGGTCACCTCTACGTGTACTTCAGCTACGGCATCCATTGGTGCGCCAACACTGTTTGCGGTGCTGAGGGAGAAGGCGTTGGCGTGCTGCTCCGCGCCATCGAGCCCGTGCAGCGGCTTGATGCCATCCGGGAGGCGAGAGGGAACCTGCGGCGTGATGGTGACCTGGGAAGCGGACCCGGCCGTCTAGCTCAAGCGCTGGGAATCACTGGTGAGCTCAACGGTGCTGATCTAGTGACGAAGGACCAGGGCGTGTGGCTCGTTGACGACGGCGTTGCCCCGCCCCGCAAACCTGCAGCTACACCAAGGATCGGGATATCCAAAGCTAAAGAGCATCCCTGGCGGTGGCATGTGCCGGATAGTGTCCACGTGTCGAAGCTACGCAAGCCACGGTAGCGACCCCTCTGGAGCTGTCTCGCTTTGACATCGTGTCCACATGTCGTGCGTAACTTAGCTTCTTCTATTTTTTGACTGATGGAGATCTGACGAGATGGCCGCCAAAGCCAAGCTCCCGCCGGATTTCGTGTGGCGCCAGGAAGCAGACGTTGACGCCCATGTGATGTATTTGGACGCCTTTCCCATAGCTCGCGTTGAACAGACGGGCAACGGCGGCTGGGTCGTCCAGACCCTGCTCGATGTGCCTGGTGTCGAATGCCAGCGGTGGGCTGTTCGCAATGCAGAACTTGGCCGAGGGTCGGCCGGTCGCTGGGCGCTGCAACGCCTGCGCCTCATCGTCCGAGCCTGCGGACGTGAGGACCTCGCCCCACCGATGGAGCCAGCGAAACGGCGCCGCTTCTACGCGTGGCAGCGTCCCGGCTGGGCGCAGGCCTCTTGATGGCGCGGCTGATCTGGAACGCCGACGCTTGGGACGAATTCAAAAGCGCGGCGCGCAACTTGTACTACAAGGGTCTGCGGCGCGATGAGCTCTGGAAAGAGCTGGAGAAGGCACTGGTGCCGCTCTACGCGTCCGCCGACCCCAAGGAACACGCGCAGGTGTACGAAGATTCCCTCCGCTACCTGATCGCCTGCGGCTATCTCCCCGCATCCATGTCTCCCTAGCGGCTGGCTGATCTGAATGCTGTCCAACATGTGTGCCGATCACGGCAGGAATTGACGCCGAATCCACGGCTCACCCAACAAAATTCTGTGCAGTAAAACGCAGGACAATAAATGACTATCTCTCTAGCGCCCAACTTCTCTTGGCGAGAGAGCCCGCATGTCGGCGACCGATTCAAGGTCAACCCCCATCGCACGGCCCACACGCTCTATTTATCCCAACGTCCGATCGCTTGCATCGAACCGCATGGAATAGGTTTCGGCGTGCGTTTTCTAGACCAATCTATCGAAACTCCAGGTCGTACCGTGGCTGTGCCTACGGTACGACGGGGCAAGATGTTTGTTGAGAACTGGATCCGCGCTAGAGATGCATCGCTATGCGCCCTTGCTGACGCGGCACTCCTGAGCAGCCAGCCTGGTGCTGGCGACTCGTCCACACGCGCTAGCAACTGCGCAGCCCTATAGTCCACCTATGCTCACCTTCGACGAAGTTACTGTTCGCCTAGACGAAGCTGAGGCCGCCATCCGTGATGGTCAGGTCGGCAGCAATCCGCACGAGTTCATCGAGACCCTCTGGGCCCAGCTACTCGAGGAGTCACCGCCTGAGTCAAAGGTCGAGGTCTATTCCCGCCTGCTGGAGCTTTCAGGCCTGCTCGGAATAAGGCGCACGACAGTTTCTGAGGAGCGATTGGCGGGCCCGCAGTGGGACATGTTCCTGGCTGCCCTTGAGGAGCTGCCCGACGCCACTCAGGACGAGCTGATCTTCTGGCGCGCCGTGGACCACGCGAAGGCACCGCTGATTGAGGGCGTGACAGAGGAAGATGGAGCCGTAATCGAAGCCGCCGTGCAGGCCGAGCTCAATCGCCGCGGTCTGGCCACCCCTGGGGACTTCGAACCTTAGTCAGCGCCTTCTGACGACCGCGGCGCCCCTGCCTGCAAGTGGGCCAGGACCTGGTCGACGGTCTGCCCGCCGAGAAACCGGCGACTCACGATCTTGCGCTCGCGCTGGCCCAGGGGACGTCCTAGCGCCTTGGCCAGCTCCGCAACACGCAGCGTCGAGCGGAGCTTACGGATCACGAGGTCGGTGTCTGCGTCGACTCCGTACTTTGCCAGCACCCCGGCAACCTCCCGCTCTAGGGGGGTGAGGTCGCCGATGGGGCTGATGTCGTCTTCTGGCTCGTTCATACGTCGCAGGATAGCCTTATCCAGTCCCGAAGGGAGAACCCCCCCGTGTGCTTCTCAGCCATGATCCAAGCCGACTACGAGAACTACATCCGCGAGTACGGCGCCGTCCTAAGCCTCGAGGACTTTGCGGCTAACGTCTGGCAGGGCCCGGTCGGTTCCCGCTCCAAGCTGCCCAAGGTCGTCGAAGACTGGTTCCGTACCCAGAAAGGCGACCAGGCTCAGGCTATCTGGCAGGAGATCGTTGCCAAGCGTGCCCAAAGGGAAACCGACCTGCAGCAAGAGCTCTTCAAACAGAAGAAGCGACTGGCAGACGCAGAGCGCACCCTCCAAACGAAGACCACCAAGAAGGCCCAGGAAGACCAGCGAATCGCGACCGACAAGATCAGCAAGCTGGTTCTGGATCTCAACGACCTGCAGCGCACTGAGCCTAAGCCGCGGGATGCCCGCTTCTTCCCAGGCATGTACGTGCCGGTGGTCGTGCAGGAGGGACAGCAGCGTCTCCTGAAGCCTATGCGGTACCAGTGCCGCCTACCCGGCTGGCAGGAGTTCATCGAGCGGAAGTATCCCGGGACGTACAACGCCAGGCGGGACAGCATCCCCAAAACGTGGAAGGAGCTGTTCGGCCAGAGGCACGGGATCATCGTGGTCAGCGCGTTCTACGAGAACGTAGAGCGACACAACATGGAACACAGGGAGTTGGCGCCGGGCGAGGCGTCCGAGAATGTGGTGCTGGAATTCCAGCCCAAGCCCCAGCAGGACATGATCATTGCCTGCCTGTGGAACGAGTCACCGACTGACGCCGGCCCTCTCCTGTCCTTCGCGGCGATCACGGACGAGCCGGCACCCGAGGTGGCTGCAGCTGGGCATGATCGGACGATCATCCAGATCAAGCCGGAAAACGTTGAGCGCTGGCTAACGCCCGAAGGTAGATCGTGGGACGAGCTGCAGGCCATCCTCGACGATCGGCCCGAGGCTTACTACGAACATCAGATTTCAAAGGCTGCGTGATGAAAAACGAAGAAGCAGTGGCGCGCATTCACGCCCTCGACGCTTGGGTTTCTCGCTACCCCAGATCAAACACTTTCCGGCAGTTCTGGAAAGACTACGATAAGCAAGATCTAGAGCTGGCGGCATTCCTATCCGATTCGGACCGCGGCACGTGGGATGAAGGAGTGCACAATGCGCTCAACATGCTCGGGGAAGGCATGGATACGAGCGGATTTATGTACAGCCGCGACAGACCTTACCGCCGTATCAATGAGGGCCCCAGCTATGGTGACGGGCGCGATGAACTGTTGGACGACCTCTACAAGACTGTCGCTCCTGATCCCAACTACGTCATGTCTGATGCGATCCGCGCAGTCTTCGATCCAATAAAAGAGCGCCTGCATTCTGAAGAATGGACAGGGAAGCCACGGCGCCAGCAACTCGACTGGCTAGACCGCGAGCTGCAAGATCTGATCAGCCGAATTCAGACCCCAAAAAGTGCTGCAATAGTGCACGCATACCTCTTTGACTTTGTTGACCAGTACGATGTGGAAGGCGCAGATTTAGATGCTCCCATTCCAGAGACGAATGTGACTAACAGTGGACTACCTAAGCTCTGAATGTTGAGTACGAGAGCGAATACACTTGATCTTTGAGCGCAACAACGATCACCAAACCGTGTGAACAGTAGTGTGCGATCTGGACAGCGATTTGGAAATCTCAACGGTCTGAGTACGTGCCATCCGAAACGATCGGCTTATACAAGGCTTCAATCTTCTTCTTTGCAATGTCTGCCTGCAAATTCAACTGATTGTTTTCTTGGTAAGGCCGCCACCAAAGCGCGTCGTCGAGCGTGAAGAGCCGACTGAGCCAGGCTTGATACATATCGGGGCGCTCAACAGCTAGATTTGGATGCTTCGCTAGATTTCGGCGTTGTTGATCCAGATCGTTGGCTACCTGAAGCACATCGTTCGCAAGCTTTGGAATCGTCTGCAGGACGCGCCCGTGCTCTTCAGAAAACAATGCGGCAGCGCGAAACCGCATCGCTAACAAACGAGATATTTTCTCTGAGGCTTTCTGATATCTGCCAATAACTGGGGCTATGTGACGGCGTGAGTGGAACTCTTCTACTGACTCCGTTGGCTCTTGCTCTAAGGCTGCGAGTTCTGATGCCAAAGGGAAATCCATTCTCATGTACTCGATCGCTTCGAAGCACTCGTATGAAAGAGCAAGAATTTCCTCCCCTAGCTGCATGGCTCTCTTTGACTTCGCTTCGAGACGCCAACTATTCAAGCCCGCTCGCGCAGCCCACATGAGACCCAGGGTGCCAATACCGGCAAGTAAGCTTCCGATCGCTGTTAACCATTCAAGGACACCCGGAGGCAATGAGACGACTTCTTGGATTACGACCATCACGTACCCCCGCTACCAGTCCCTGCGCGCGTTTCCTTGGCGCACTTACTTTAACTTCTTGCCTTCAGACAATTGGTCAAGCTTAAGCACGAGATCTTCTGCCCTAAGGTGAGTGTAGCGCTTGAGCATCTGCATCGACCTGTGCCCACTTATCGTCGCGACTTCTTGATCACTCAAGCCGGCCTCGACGAAGCGGCTGACTGCCTCGTGCCGGAGGTCATGGAAACGAAAATCCCCCAGCCCAATGGAATTCTTGAGGTCATTCCATGTCTTAGTGAAGGTATATGGCCTCCGTGTACCGTCGCGACCGGGCTCACCAAAAAAGACCAATTCACAGTTGAGCGGGCGGGTTGGGTTGGCAATGGCCGCGCGGAACACTTCGGCTGCACGCTTCGTAAGTGGCACGGTTCGAGCGCTGTGATTCTTGGTAAGGTCTAGACGTGCAAGTCGGCGTTGAACGTCCACCTGCCAAAGCTTAAGGCCGGTGATCTCGCTCGATCTCATGCCGGTCTCCAGCGCTATCTCGAAGATCCACTCAATCATTGGATTGGAGTGACTTGAGACGGCTTCACGCAATCTATTCTCTTCGTCTAACCGAAGACGGCGATTGCGCCCTTGGCCAGGAGTTGGCTTTCGTACGTTCGCAACGGGGTTTGCAGGCAATCCTATCTGCCATTCACGAATTGCGGTTGTGAAAAGATGGCCTAGTAGGGCAAGTTCTAGCCGTACCGTATTCGAGCTCAGAACCTTTGAGTTGCCCTCTCGGTCCTTTCTTGCAGCCACCGTCGTCAGGCGAAGGTCGCGGTAACGAGCGACCAACTCTGGTGTTATCGCTGCAAGCGAATACGAACCAAAGAATTGCCGGAGAGGTACCGCCTTCAGCTTTTCAGCTCGCTGCGACGTTGGCCTTTTTAAGGGCGTTACCTCTGACAGATAGCGATCAAGCGCCGCTCCGAATGTCAGCCTTCCTGAAGCAGCGCGATCAATAAAAAGTCCGCGGACCATTTCATCTTCGGTCCTGCGAGCCCAATCTTCAGCATCTCGCCGCAGGCGGAAAGTCTTGGCAGCAGTCGGCCACCCTACCTTCCTAACTAGCGCTTTCCAGCTACCCGAAGAGGTTTTAACTATGGTCGCCACTCAATACACCGGCCAAGAACTGTACCGAAAATGTACCAGCAGACCATGTAGAAAGGGAGGGCCGCACACAAGTGATTGATTTATCTGGTGGGCCCACCAGGACTCGAACCTGGAACCAAAGGATTATGAGTCCTCTGCTCTAACCATTGAGCTATAGGCCCCCAGCGCGAGGATTGTACCGGAGGCCACGGGTGCCGATGGCGCGTCGTCGGGTGCGGCGCGCAACGCCAGGGCGCGACTGAGGATCACCGGAGGCGTGGACTCCTCGGGAATGCGCAGCCATCCGGCAGCACGCAGGCGCTGGCCGACCATGGTCGATGCCGTCAGGACGTTGATGGGGATGGACAGGGCCATGCCCAGCACGACCGGCGCCATCCACGCCGCGAGCGCGGGCGACACCAGGTAGGCGACCACGCCGCTGCTCGCGCCGAACAACGTCAATCCCGCGTAGCGGCGCACGAGGCTGGCGAGGGGCACGCTGCCGTCGTCGCGGCGCTGCGTCTCCCAGCCGGAATCCTGTCCGGCCAGCACTTCCGCCACGCCACGCGACTGCACGTACATGGTGACGGGCGCCATCAATGCCGCCATCACGGTTTCCAGCAATGCGCTGCCGATGATGCGCAGCCCACCGCCGCACTGCCGACGCAACGCCGGCTGCACCAGTGTGGCCATGCAACCCATCACCTTGGGCGCCAGCAGTACCGTCATCGTGAAGTAGAAAACCCAAAGGAAGCGGGCGGGATCGCCACCGCGCCAGTAGAGCGCAGGCGTGAAGCCTTCCAGATGCGGTTGGCTCAGGTTGAAGCCGGCCTGCTGCAAGGGGATGGCCAGGCCGACCAGCATCAGCATGGCCCACATCGGCGCAGTGAAGTAGTGACCGATGCCGACCAGCAGATGCAGCCGATGCATGCGGTGCAGACCGCGCGCCGGCAGCACTGCGCCGTGCTGCAGATTGCCCTGGCACCAGCGGCGGTCGCGTACCAGCATGTCCGTGAGTGAAGGCGGTCCTTCCTCGTAACTGCCGCCCAACCCCGGCGCCATGTGGATGGCCCAGCCACCGCGACGAAGCAGCGCAGCCTCCACGAAATCATGGCTGAGCACGGCCCCCTCGAACGGTTTGCCGCCGCGAAGATGGGGCAGGCCGGCGTGCCTGGCGAACGCCGCGGTCCGGATGATGGCGTTGTGCCCCCAGTAGTTGCCTTCCGCGCCATGCCACCAGGCGATGCCATGCGCGACCACCGGGCCATACACACGGCCGGCGAACTGCTGCATGCGCGCGAAGAACGTGCGCCCATTGACGATCATCGGCAGCGTCTGGATCAGTGCAACGCTGGCGTTGCGTTCCATCGCACCCGCCAGACGGACCAGGGTGTCGCCGGTCATCAGGCTGTCGGCATCCAGGATCAGCATCTGCGGATACGCGCCGCCGAAACGTCGCACCCACTCCGCGATGTTGCCCGCCTTGCGTTCCGCGTTTTCGCGGCGACGGCGGTAGAACACACGTGCATCGGCACCCAGCCTGCGCCGCAGAGCCCGGACGGCCGCCACTTCCTGATGCCCAACTTCCGGGCGCGTGGTGTCGCTGAGGATGAAGAAGTCGAAGCGATCCCCTTGTCCCGTACCTTGCAGCGACTCATGCATCGCATGCAGGCCGGCCAGCACGCGATGCGGGTCTTCGTTGTAGGTCGGCAGCAGCAGGGCCGTGCGCGTCGATAGCTCGGGAAGCGCCGCCGCGTCATCGATGCCGAGTGGATGCGGGCGTCGACGCAACAGCAGCACGAAGCCAGCCAGTGCGCTGGAGAACGACAGCGCGATCCAGGCGAACAGCGCAACAAACAACGCAAGCAGCACGCCCTCCAGCACATTGATGCCGTCCCCGCGCAATACCCACCAGATCTGGTAGGTCGCGAACAGGGTCAGCGCGATCGCAGTACCCACTACCAGCGCACGCCGCCGCCTGATGGCGGGGGGCGATGTGGGCAGCGCTCTTGACGACAGACGGCCTGTCCGCAGGTCCTGTACCGGCATGGCAAGCGGCGACTCGGGGGGCAGCCACTCCTGCCGAAGCGGATCATCCACGCGATGTGTGTTCATGGTCAGGTGCTCCACCGGTACAGCCAGGTTTCGGATAACGGCACGTGCCCCTCCAGCACGCGCGCATGCAGTTCCACGTCACGTCCATCCGTGTTCCCTGTCTGGGGACGGAATTCAAAGCTCAACCGCCAGCCCCGCGTCTCCGGATTCGGATAGACCACCGCACCGACGATGTCGCCCTTCGCCGCCCACACATCCGGTGTCAGCTTCGCATCACGCGGCAGCGAGGCCAGGCGGCCGCCATCCAGATCGATCACCACCAGTCGACGCGCAGGATCAGGCGCCGCGCCAATGCGCGTGTCGGTGACGACGGCCAGGTCAGCGTCCCACTGATGCCAGTCGCACCAGTGCATGCGGTAGTCGAAGCGGTATTCGCGCCCCGCACGCAGCGGCGCGGCGGGCCGCCAGAACGCCACGATGTTGTCGTGGTATTCGTCGCCGGTGGGAATCTCCACCAGCGTGACGGCACCTCTTCCCCAATTTCCCCTGGGTTCGATCCAGAGACTGGGTCGCTGGTGGTAACGCGCCTCGATATCGGCATAGTCACCAAAGCCACGCTTGCGCTGCATCAGGCCGAAGCCGCGGGGATCGGCATCGGCGAACGCACTGTGCTGGACCCGCGGCGGGTTGCTCAGCGGACGCCAGATCTGTTCGCCGTGCCCGTTGAAGATGGCCAGCCCATCCGAATCGTGCACGGCCGGACGGTAGTCGTCGGTCCCCACGCGATCACCGGCATCGAACTCGAACATGCTGGTCAACGGCGCGATGCCGGCATGCGCCAGGTCCACGCGGGGATAGAGGCGCGACTGCACGTCGATGGCGGTTTCGCCACCCGGGCGGATCACGAAACGGAATGCGCCCGTCACGCTGGGACTGTCGAGCAACGCATGCACAACCAAATGCTTCGCGCCTGCCGAAGGCTGTTCGATCCAGAAGGCACGGAACAGCGGGAACTCCTCCGCGCCCGCGTCGCCACTGCCCAACGCCAGTCCCCGTGCGGAGAGACCATATGCGTGCCCCTTGCCCAGCGCGCGGAAATAGCTGGCGCCCAGGAATGCGATCAGTTCGTCGAACACGTCCGGCTGGTTGAGCGGCGCATGCACGCGGAAGCCGGCAAACCCGAGCGCGGGGTCCCGCGGCGGCGTCACCCCTTCCGGAAAGTCGAACAGGTCGGGGGAGTAGGTGATCGGTTCGGCAAGCCCCTCGTGCACGCGCCACAGCTCGACGCGCTGCTTGAACAGGAAGCCCCGATGGAACATCTGCACCCGAAACGGCAGCGCCTCCTTGCGCCAGATCGCCTGCGCGGGATCGAAGCGTATGTCGCGGTAGCCGTCATAGCCGACATCCAGTGACACCGGCAGGGTTTCATCGGGTGCGCGATAGGGCTGGCGCGCCAGCGTCCGTGCAAGCCTTGGAACCGTTTCCAGTGAGAAGTGGCCTGGCGTGGCGCCTGCCGTGACGCTCGCCTGTGCCCATACACGAGGCATCGCGCCCCATGCCGCCAACGCGATGGCGCCCTTCAATACCTGTCTGCGCTCCACGCCTTTCCCATGACAACGGGTGTCTCGTTCATTCTAGATCGCGTGATGTGAGCGGAATGACAAGACCACGCACTGCGCACAATGCGCGGGTACGCCATGCACCAAAAAGAAACGCGGCCCACCAGGGCCGCGTTTCATTGGTGCAAACGCAGAGGTTCCGCTGCGTCAATCGATGTCGAGGAAGCTGCGCAGCTGTTCCGAACGCGACGGATGACGCAGCTTGCGCAGTGCCTTGGCTTCTATCTGGCGGATGCGCTCGCGGGTCACGTCGAACTGCTTGCCGACCTCTTCCAGCGTGTGATCGGTGTTCATGTCGATGCCGAAACGCATGCGCAGCACCTTGGCTTCCCGCGGGGTCAGGCCGGCGAGCACGTCGCGGACCGTTTCCGACAGGTTGATGTTGGTGGTGTTCTCGATCGGGGACTCCACGTTGGTGTCCTCGATGAAGTCGCCCAGGTGGGAATCCTCATCGTCGCCGATCGGCGTCTCCATGGAGATCGGTTCCTTCGCGATCTTCATCACCTTGCGGATCTTGTCCTCCGGCATGTCCATTTCTTTCGCCAGTTCTTCCGGCGTGGCCTCGCGGCCGTACTGCTGGAGCATCTGGCGCGAGATGCGGTTGAGCTTGTTGATCGTCTCGATCATGTGCACCGGGATGCGGATGGTGCGCGCCTGGTCGGCGATCGAGCGGGTGATGGCCTGGCGGATCCACCAGGTGGCATAGGTCGAGAACTTGTAACCGCGACGGTATTCGAACTTGTCCACCGCCTTCATCAGGCCGATGTTGCCTTCCTGGATCAGGTCGAGGAACTGCAGGCCGCGGTTGGTGTACTTCTTGGCGATGGAGATGACCAGGCGCAGGTTGGCCTCGACCATTTCCTTCTTCGCCTTGCGTGCCTTGGCTTCGCCATAGGCCATCGCGCGGCTGATTTCCTTGATGTCGGCCAGCGTCAGGTACATCGCCTGTTCGACGGCGATGGTGGCTTCCTGCTCGGCGACGATCTGTTCCCTGACGTCACGCAGGCCCGACGACCACTTCTGCTTGCGCTTCAACACCTCGTCCACCCAGCCCAGGTTGGTCTGGTTGCCTTCCCACGCGCGCAGGAACTCCTTGCGCGGCATCTTGGCGACATTGGCGCACAGGTGCAGCACGCGGCGCTCATGGTCCTTGACCTGAGCCACGACCTCACGCAGCTTGCGTACCAGCGTGTCGGTCAGCGGAAGCGGCAGCTTCAGGGTGACGAAGGTCTCGCCCAGTTCGGTGCGCAGCTTGACCACGGCCTTGTTCTCGGGGCCGTTCTTCGCATAGGACTTCTTGAACTTGGCGTAGCCGTCGGCCAGCACCTGCATGCGACGCGCGACTTCTTCCGGATCCGGGCCGGTCGGGCCCGCTTCCTCGGCCACATCGTCGGCGGCTTCTTCTTCATCGTCGGCGGCATCGTCGGCGGCTTCGACGGTTTCCTCGGCCACCGGCACTTCCGGCGCCGGCTCCTCGACATCGTTGAAACCGACGATGACCTCGGCCAGGCGCTTCTTGCCCGCCTTGTGCAGCTCGTAGTCTTCCAGCAACAGCTCGATCGACCACGGGAAGTTGCCGAGCGACGCCTGCACCTGGCCCAGGCCTTCCTCGATGCGCTTGGCGATGGCGATTTCGCCTTCGCGCGTCAGCAGCTCGACGGTGCCCATCTCGCGCATGTACATGCGCACCGGGTCGGTGGTGCGACCACCTTCGGTATCCAGCGAAGTGAGCGCCGCGGCGGCTTCTTCGGCCGCGGTTTCGTCGACTTCGCGGTTGCCGGTGTTGCCATCGGCAAGCAGGAGGGTTTCGGCATCGGGAGCGACTTCATGGACATCGATGCCCATGCCGTTGATCATGCCGATGATGTCTTCGATCTGTTCCGGATCGACCAGGTCGTCGGGAAGGTGATCGTTGACTTCGGCGTAAGTCAGATAGCCCTGCTCCAGGCCCTTGCTGATCAAGAGCTTGATGTCGGACTGCTGCGCAGGACGTTCGTTGGCCATCGAGGTTGCGCCACCGGGAAGAGGAAAGGGAGAACCCCGTATTATACCAGCCCGGACCGGCTTGGGTTCCTGAAGCCTGTCTCCCGGCAAGGGGAGAACGTCACGGGCGGAGCAGGAAGGTCACGGGCCCGTCATTGACGAGGCTGATCACCATATGGGCGCCGAAACGCCCGGTTTCCACCCTGCCGGCGTGCTTTTCTCGGCAGATGTCGACCAGCCGGTTGAAGCCCTGTTCAGCCTCGGCGGGCGGGGCCGCGGTGGTGAAGCTGGGCCGCATGCCCGAACGGGTATCGGCGGCCAACGTGAACTGGCTGACCAGCAGCAGTCCGCCCTTCGTATTCGCCAGGGAGTGGTTCATGCGCCCTGCCTCGTCGGCGAAGACCCGGTAACCCAGCAGACGGTCGGCCATGCGGGCGATCTGCGCCTCGCCATCTCCTGGTTCCACCCCCACCAAGGCCAGCAGACCGGCGTCGATGGCCCCCACGACGGTGTCGTCGACCGCGACGCTCGCCCGGGTCACACGCTGGATCAGGGAAAGCATGGGATGGGTCCGGATGGCATGAAGGGAAGAACAGGATACCGGGGGCGCCGTCCCGCACTGGCAAGGGCGGCACGCCGGTTGGCTACACTCGGCGGATGAAACCGGACACCCTCGCCGCCTTCGGCTACCACGCCGCCGCCTTCATCGGGCGCCTCCCCTGGCCTTGGCTGCGCGCACTGGGAGATGCGATGGCCTGGGCGTGGCGGCGGTTCGACGTGCGCGAAAGCCGGGTGGCCCGCCGCAATCTGGAGATCGCCTATCCGGACCTGCTGCCGGGACAGCGGGACGAATTGCACGCCGCCATCCTGCGCACGACCGCGCGGCAGGCATTGGAAACGCTGCGCTTCTGGACGCGGCCGGCAGGCGAGAACCTGGCCTGCCTGCGCGAGCGTCACGGCGAAGCGCTGTACGACGAAGCGCTGGCCAGTGGCAATGGCGTGATCGTCGCTGCGCCCCACTTCGGCAACTGGGAGCTGCTCAACCAGTGGCTGGCCTCGCGCGGCCCGATCGCCATCGTCTACCGCCCGCCTGAGTCGCCGGCGGGTGACGCCTTCCTGCTGCGGGTACGTGGAGCGGACAACATCCGCCAGGTGCGTGCGGAGGGCCCCGCCGTGCGCCAGCTGTGGAAGGTACTGAAGGATGGGGGTGCGGTGGGTATCCTGCCCGACCAGCAACCCAAGATGGGCGACGGCGAATTCGCGCCGTTCTTCGGCAAGCCTGCGCTGACCATGACGCTGGTGTCGCGCTTGGCCGAGCGCACGGGGGCGACGGTGCTGTTCGCCTGGTGTGAACGCATCGGTCCGGGGCCGGACTTCGCGCTGCACGTGGAGCGCGCACCCGCAGCGATCGCCGATACGGACGCCGTGACGGCCGTGACAGCACTCAACCAGGCCGTCGAGCGGATCGCGCGTCGCGATCCGGCTCAGTACCAGTGGACCTACAAACGCTATACCCTGCGGCCGGAAGGCAGTGGCGAGGGCAATCCCTACCACTGAGGGGAATACACGGGGGAAGACGATGCGGATGCGGAGATGGCTGGCCGGGATAGTGGCTGGCGCGCTGGTGCTGCCGGCGTGGGCGGCCGAGGACATGGCCACGATGAACGACGTGAGCCGCGCATGGGATCGCTACGCGGCGCTCAGCAGCCAGGACAATGCCGAGGCGGCAGACCTGCTGGCCACGTCCAGCGAAGACCACTTCGCGTTCCTGCGCGACCTGGCCTTGTATGCGTCCCCCGGACAGCTCCGCCGCTTGCCCAGCCTGGATCGGGTTCTGGTGTACCTGCTGCGGGCCACCCAGGCGGATGAAGTGCTGCAGGCGATGGACGGGCGCGCGGTGGCTGCACTGTGCTTCACCCGCGGCTGGATCGGCGTCGAACCGGCGTCCGAAGACGCGCCGATCCTGGCACTGAGCAACGTCACCGTAGTAGGGGACGAGGCCGTGGGCGAGATCGGATCGCCGACCGAGACCCAGTTCCAGTTCGGCCCCATCTTGGCCCGCGAAGACGGCCGCTGGCGGTACCGCTACGAATCGATGGTGATGGATGCGTCGACGCTGATGGACCAGTCCTTCCGGCAGGCCGGCATCGGCGACGTCCAGGCCATGGAGATGTCGATCTCGGCGATGCTCGAGTCCGAAGCGCCAGCCTTGGCGACGCTGGACCGCGCGCCGTTGGACGACGCGGCCATCCGGACCCGCCTCAACGAGGATTGGCCCGACTACATGCACAGCTATCGGCTGCGCGTGCAGGCGATGCGGCAGAAGGCCGCGGACGGCGACCTCCTTGCCCAGTTCGGAGTCGGCTCCCTGCTCTACAGCGGCGCGATGCCGCAACTGGCGCCGAAAGACGAAGCCGAGGGCCTGGCCTGGCTGGAGAAGGCAAGCGAAGGCGGCCACGCGCAGGCGGCGTGGGTCGCATCGAACGCGATTCCGCAGCGTGGCAAATTCTCCGAGGAGTCGCTGGCCCGTGCACTGCCGCACCTGCAACGCGCTGCTGCGCACGGGCGCGAACCGATGGCCCTGCTCGGCATGGCCAACTACTACTTCGAGGGCGTGGCCGGGCTGCCGCGCGATTGCAAGCAGGCGGCCGATTGGGCCACCCGCGCCGAAGAAGCTGGGGCGAAGCAGGCACGCAACGAACGCGTATGGATCTGGGCGACCTGTCCTGTCGCCGGCCAGCGCGATCCGGCCAAAGCGCTGGAACTGGCCCAGTTCATGATCCGGCGCAAGGACGAACTGAATTGGCATGAACTGGATACGGTGGCCAGCGCGCTGGCCGCCAACCGGGACTTCGAGCAGGCCGTCCCGTTCCAGCTGCTGGCGCTCGAGAAGCTGGCCGCCGACACCGAGCTGACGGAAGACAAGCGCGCGGGCACCAGGAAACGGATGACGGCGCGCTTGAGCCGGTACCGCAATGGCAACGACTATGTGCTGGACTATCGTGCGATAGATGAGATCAGGGCAGGACGGATGTGATGCATATGGAGCCTGAATCCGCTGCGGGTGCGCCAGACTGGCAATCGCTGCCGCCCCGCGGCGCCTGGCTGGCCGCGCTGGGCGGTGCTGCCCTGATGTTCCCGCTGGCGATCCCTGCTTTCTTCATCTCCCGGGCCACTGACGTCGTGTCGCCCTGGCTTGCCGTTCCGGCAGCGGCGCTGGCCGGCGCCTTGATCGGCGCGTGGGTCGCGGTCAAGCGCCATCGGCGCACCCGCTGGCGCCTGGACGACCAGGGTTTCGCGTTGCGTCGCGGTAACTGGTGGCAGAGCGAGACCCACGTGCCCATTTCGCGCGTGCAGCACCTGGATCTCAAGCGGGGACCGCTCGAACGCAGCGCACGCCTGTCGACCCTGGTGGTGCATACCGCAGGCACGCGGATGGCGGCGGTTTCCGTGTCGGGGCTGGATGCAGAGGACGCGGAGCGCCTGCGCGAACGCCTTGCCACGCAGGTCGACCACGACGACGCGCTGTGATGGATGGCGCCGTGCAAACCGATGCTCCCGACGAACGCCGCCTGCACCCCTGGTCATGGCTGTTCGTGCTGCTGCAACAACTCAAGCAGCTCATCTTTCCGCTGGTCGCGCTGGTGGTGTTCGGTGCCCGCAAGAGCAGTGGCGATGGCGACGTCTGGGCGTCGCTCGCACCCATCATCGGCATCGCCGTGCTGGTGGTGCTGGCAATCCTGCAGTACTTCACCTATCGCTACACGATCGGGCGCGATGGCCTGACGGTGCGCGAAGGCCTGTTGCACCGCTCGCGACGGGAGATCCCGTTCTCGCGCATCCACAACGTGGTGGTCCACCAGTCGCTGCTGCACCGCATGTTCGGCGTCGCAGAGGTGCGGCTCGAGTCTGCGGGAGGACAGAAGCCGGAAGCCCAAATGCGGGTCCTTGGCCTGCACGACGCGCTGGCCCTGGAAAACCTGGTGCGGCATCAGGCGCATGGCACGGCCGCCCACGAGGCGCCGGGTACGACGGGCGCAGCACACCCGGCCGACACCACACTTCTGTCACTCTCGACACGGGAAGTCATCAGGCTTGGCCTGATCTCCAACCGCGGCATGATCGTGGTCGCCGCGGGCTTCGGTGCCGCGTGGCAGATCCTGCCGGAGAAGATGATCGAGCAGTTCTTCCGCCAGGGTGCGAAACAGGCTTACGGCTATGCCGAGCAACTGCATCTGGGCTGGCTCGCGGGCGCGGCCAGCGTCGTCGCGCTCGTCATCCTCGCGCTGGGCCTGGTCCGGGCCTTGTCCGTCGTGCTGGCACTGCTGCAGTTCCACGGCTTCCGGCTGACAGAAGATGCACGCCGCCTGATGGTGGAACGCGGCCTGCTTGCGCGCCTGCGCACCAGCGTTGCGCGCCGGCGCATCCAGGCATGGACCATCCATGAGGGCGTGCTGCACCGGGTGTTCCACCGCCGCTCGCTGCGCATCGATACCGCCGTCGCCGAGAAGGCAGGCCAACAGGACACGCGCGCACTGAAGGACGTGGCCCCCGTCGCGTCGCCAGACGCGTGCGATGCACTCGTGCGGCACCTGCTGCCGCATGTGGAATGGCCGCGCGAGGACTGGCAGCCCGTCGAAGACTCCGCACGCTGGCGCTTGTTGCTGCCGTCGCTGGCCCTGCTGGTACCGGTCACCGCGCTCGCAGCGTGGCACGTCGGCCATTGGGCCTGGCTGGGGCTCGCATGGTTCGCCTTCGCCGCGTACGCCGCACACCGGCAGGCGCAGCGCATGGGCTGGGCCCTGGACAATCACGTCGTGGCGGTGCGCAGTGGCTGGTGGTCACGCTACTGGCGCTTTGCCGAGATCGACAAACTGCAGGCGTTGCGCCTGTCGCGCTCGCCCCTCGACCACGCCTGCGGCACCGCCACGCTCTGGCTGGATACGGCGGGCGCGAGCGGGATCGCCGCACCGCTGTGCCTGCGCTTCGTACGTTTCGAAGACGTGGCCATTGTTTATGATCGCCTGCGTGGCACATTGGCGGCTCGCCGCCTGACATGGTGAACATGGAGTCAATTCCGCAATCGGACGCCGCCGCTCCGCTCGTGGTGCGCTGTGGCGCCTTCGGCGATGTGGTGATGCTCACCACCCTCATCCGCCTCCTGCACGCACGCTACGGCCGTCCCGTCGATGTACTGGGCGCCGGACCCTGGACGCACGCCCTGCTTGAGCCATTGCCGGAGGTGGGTTCCGTGTGGACGATCCGCAGCCGCAATACGCCTTACCTGCTCTGCCCCAGCCAATGGGCGGCAGTCAGTCGGCTGCGCGCACGCGGGCGCGGCCCCGTGTACGTGTGCGAAACACATTCGCCCACATTGCGCCTGCTGCAACGTGCGGGCATACCCGACGAGGACCAGGTGCGGCGCGCACTCGAGGACGATGAGCGCGACGGCGTCCCGAGACTCTGGCCTGACCGCTGGCTGCTGTTGGGTGCGAACGATCCGGCGCACCCCTACCCGCATGCTGCCGAGGTCGATGCCGCTGCCTTCCGCCTGCCGCGGCTGGTCGTGCGCCCGGCGGATCGCGAGGACGTGCTGCGCTGGAAGGCCGCCTACGGATTCGGAACCGCGCCGTGCATCCTGTTCCAGCCTGGCAACAAGCGCACCCACAAGCGAGGCCGTCTGGGCGCACTGAGCCATTCCAAGCATTGGCCGCCCAGTGCATGGGCCAGACTGGCGGACGCGATCTGGAACGACCGGCCCGATGCCCGGATCGTGCTTTGCGGATCGCCGGTCGAACGCGGCGTGCTGGACGACATCCACGCGGCCGCTGGGCACACGCCCAGGATGGTCAACGCCGCAGGGAAACTTCCGGTGCCGCGCCTGCTCGCATTGCTGGAACAGGCGCACAGCATCGTGTCCGTCGACACCGGCCCCGCCCATGCCGCTGCCGCGCTCGGCTGCCCGCTCGTCGTGATGTTCGGTTCCGCGTCGCCCGCGAAATGGCGACCCATCGGTCCCGGAGCGATCCATGTGCTGGGCGGCGAACGCGGCGAGGCGAGCCGCGTCAGTGACCTTCAGGTCGCCGACGTGATCCACGCATGGCGCACGCTACCCATGCGCGATCAACCCACCTTCTCGATGCCGTAGGGCGTCCGGGTGATGCGCTGCGCGCGGGTCTGTGCGCGGATGGCAAGGTTGCGCTGTATGGACTCCGACGTCTTGTAGCTCCGCGCGTGGTCCAGATGCACGCAGACTGCACGATGGCGGATCTGCTTGCCGCGCACCCCATGGTTCTCCAGACGCTCGCCAAGCTCGCGATCGGGGCCGCCGTACTTCATCCGTTCGTCGTAACCGTTGATCGCCAGCAGATCCTGCTTCCATGCGGAAGAGTTGCAGTTGTTGAACGTCGCGCGCGTGGTGGTGATGGCATCCAGCAGGGGGCCGGTCCGCGTTCCCGCGCCCAGCTTGAGCGCAGGCGAGAATCCCACGCGGTCCAGTGCGCGCAGCCAGTCGAGCTGGAAGCACCGGCCGTCGCGGATGTCCTCCAGCGTGATCGCCTTGCTCGCCTTCATGCTCAGCTTGCAGTAGCCCCCGGACAGGAAGCGCCCCGGCTCCGCCAGTGCGGCGTGGACGCCCACGAAATCGCGGCGCGGAATGCAGTCGCCGTCGGTGAAAAGGATGTAGTCGTGCGACGACTCCAGGATCGCGCGATTCAGGATTTCCTGTCGCCGGTAACCCGCGTCCTCGTGCCAGACATGCCGCAACGGCACCGGATAATCGGCCGCCAGCCGTTCCACCATCTCGCGGGTGCTCGCGCGCGAACCATCGTCGGCGACGATCAGCTCAAAGTCGCGCCATGTCTGGAACCGGTAGCCGTGCAGCACCTTCTCCAGCCACTCCTCCGCGTTGTACGTACTGGCAATGACAGTGATCTTCATGGCACCCCTTCACCCGCCCGATTCTCGCCGGGCCAGATGACAACCGGTCGCGGTCCTCAGGCCGGCCCCCAATAACCGATGCGCTTGCGGATCTTGAGCTTCCGCCACAGGTTCATCGGCTTGGGCCGCGGGTTGCGTGCCCCTGCCGCGATGAACGCGTCGATGGCCTCCAGCACACGTTCGCTGGATCGGCCGTCGCGGTATGGGTGGATGCTGTCGGCGTAGTCGACGATGGCCTGCATAAGCGCCGGCGGCCGGGACAGCGCGCGTCGGATGGCCGGCTCGAACTGGGCCGCATCGTCGATGTCGATCAGTTGCGGGCCCGGCCTGCGGTTCTTGAACGTCACCACCGGCTTGTGCGTGAGCAGGAACTCGTTCAGCGCCGACGATGTGTCCGAACACATCATGTCGACCTGCGGGAACAGGTCCAGGATGTTGTCGTCGTCGGCGAAGCGCAGGTGTTCGTTCTGCAGCGCGCGGAATTTCGCCACGGTGTCCGGATTCATCTTCGGATGGAAGGTGACGATCCAGCGCCACTCCCCGGTGCGCGACAGTCGCTTCACTTCTTCGTACAGCGTCTCCGCGGCACTCCACGACGGGGAGAACGTGGAGTGGTACAGGATGACCGGCGGTTCGCGAACCGGCGGCAGGGCGCCGGCGATATCCTTCATGAAGGGGTCGATCTTCGGCCAGCCCGTCTCGACCACCTTGAAGTGGCCGACGCGCTCGGCGATGTCCGTGAATGCGCGCGTGTCGTTCGGCCCCGTGGTGCAGTAGAGGTCGAAGAACCCGCGGATGTAGATATGCCGGGGCTTCCCCGCATCGAAGCCGTGAAAGGTTTCCACCTTCACGCCTGGGAAGAAGTGCGGCACCGCGTTGCTGCCGGTGATCACGGCGATGGCGTTCCAGCGGCGGACTTCCTCCGTGGTAGTCAGCAGCCTCTCGTCCGGCCGCAGGTCCTCCGCCCCTGGGCCATCGAAGAACCAGGCGGCCTCGTCGCCGCGAGCACGGATGGCATCCTGCAACGGCCGCAGGATGGCGAGCGCGTAGCGCTCCGAGCCGTAAAGGAGATAATGCTTGGCCATCAGTGTTCCAGTTGGTGTCGTGCGAGCTTGCGGTGCGCGGCCTCGATGGAGGCCGGGTTGTGTTGCATCTCGTAGTAGCGCATGCGTTTGTAGACAGCGTAGTTCGCGGCAGTCTGGGCGATGATGAAACCGCGCCAGCCGTCCAGGAAAGCCAGTCGCAGCAGGTAGTCCTTGATAAAGCTCGACAGATAGACCAGCGGGGTCAGCCACATCCGTACCGGCCGCCGCTTGTCGCGCCAGTCCAGAGCCTTGAGTTCGCTGTAACGGAGTACCTTCAGCTGCTTGTGCACCAAGCTGGGGTTGTCGGCGTGATTGAATGGCGCGCGGAACTCTACCGTCTCGCCATCGAAACGCAACGACTCATGCACGCGGGCATCCGTCCATCGCGCCCGGTCGCGGTGATAGATCCGCGCAGAACGCTCGCCCACCATCGGCCGGTACCACCGCATCGGTGCGCCCATCAGCCAGGTACGACGGCGAAGCCAGGCACCAGCCTTCGCAGAGGCCAGCAAGGAGGGCAATTCGCGTTCGAGTTGCGCGGCAAGTTCCTCCGACAGGAACTCGTCCGCATCCAGCACCAGCAACCAGTCGTGGCGCGCCTGGGTGCTGGCGAAGTTGCGTTGCGGCCCGAACCCCAGCCAGTCCTGGTGAACCACGCGCGCGCCATGCGCCTCCGCGACCGCGACGGTATCGTCGGTACTCCCGCTGTCGACCACCAGCTTTTCCGTGACGAACGGCACACTATCCAGGCAGCGCCCGATGTTCAGCGCCTCGTTGTGGGTAATGACGACGAGGGAGATGGGAAGGGGGGGGTGCATGGCGGTCATTCTAGACTCCCACGCAGATTCCGGCTGCAGGAGGCCTGCCGATCCTTCACTGGCATGACTTCCTGACTGGCGGCTGTCTTGCGCTTACACGCGGACCCGCCCTCAGCCCACAGTCCCGGGAAAATACTGCGTCCCCACTATCCCCCTTTCCCATGCAGCGCATCCTGGTCACCGGCGGAGCCGGCTTCCTCGGGTCGCACCTGTGCGAGCGACTGGTCGAGCAAGGCCATGACGTACTGTGTGTCGACAACTTTTTCACCGGCAGCAAACAGAACATTGCCCACCTACTCAATCATCCCCGTTTCGAATTGATGCGGCACGATGTGACCTTCCCCCTCTACGTGGAAGTGGACCGCATCTTCAACCTTGCCTGCCCTGCCTCGCCCGTGCATTACCAGCACGATCCGGTGCAGACCACGAAGACCAGCGTGCATGGTGCCATCAACATGCTGGGGCTGGCCAAGCGGCTCGATGCGCGCATCCTGCAAGCGTCCACCAGCGAGGTGTACGGGGACCCGGAGGTGCATCCGCAGCAGGAAGGCTACTGGGGGCGCGTCAACCCGATCGGCATCCGCAGTTGCTATGACGAGGGCAAGCGTTGCGCCGAAACACTGTTCTTCGATTACTTCCGCCAGCACCAGCTCGACATCAAGGTCGTGCGAATCTTCAATACCTACGGACCTCGGATGCATCCCAACGACGGCCGCGTCGTGTCCAATTTCATCGTGCAGGCGTTGCGCGGCGACGACATCACCATCTACGGCGATGGCAGCCAGACACGCAGCTTCTGCTACGTGGATGACCTCATCGATGCCATGGGTCGCATGATGGAGACAGAGCGCGGCTTCACCGGCCCGGTCAATATAGGCAACCCCGGCGAGTTCAGCATGCTGGAGCTGGCGGAAAAAGTACTCGCTCTGGTCGGCGGCCGTTCCCGGCTGGTCTTCCAGCCTCTGCCTTCCGACGACCCGAAGCAGCGCCAGCCGGATATCGCGCTGGCGCGCGAGAAGCTGGGGTGGCAGCCCCGTATCGAGCTGGAGGATGGACTGAAAGAAACCATCTCCTACTTCCGCCGCCTGCTGCAGGCCTAGCATGACCACGTTCGCCGTCGTCGTCACGAACTACAACTACCGCGCGTTCGTCGAGGCTGCGGTGGACAGTGCATTGGCCCAACGCCATGCGCCACGACAGGTCATCGTGGTGGACGACGGATCCAGTGATGGCTCGCCCGAACTGCTCCGGCAACGTTACGGTGCCGACCCCAGGGTGACACTCCTGTTCGGCGAGAATGGCGGGCAATTGTCGGCGTTCCGAAGAGGCGTAATGTCAGCCGATGCCGACGTGGTCTGCTTCCTGGATGCGGATGACCTGTGGGAACCCGGTTACCTGGAAGCACTCGCCGGGCTATACGACCAGCGCGCGGATGTTGACTTTGTCTTCAGTGACCTGCAGGTCTTCGGTGACGACAGCGAGCACATCCGCTTCGATGAGAAACCCGTCGATCTCGGCTTCACGGCCATCAGCACCCTCGTATTCCAGCCCTGGTACGGCGCCCCCACGTCCGCACTGTCGCTCCGCCGTAACTGGGCCGTGCGGACGCTCGACCTTCCCGCTTCCTTCGACGCATTGTGGCGACTGTGCGCCGATGCCTGCGTAGTCCACGGCGCCAGCATCCTGGGCGCACGCAAGTACTTCCTGCCAACCGGCGAGGTACGCTATCGGTCGCACGGAAAGAATGGCTGGTGGGCCACACGCCGCGACCCGGTGTCAATTTACCGCAACCGCATCCGCAACCTCGGCATCATCAACCACTACGCGGCCATCGTCGGCCTCGACCGGTCCGCAGCGGATCTTGGCAAGTACGAGTACCGCACGAAGGTCGCGCCCTCGCGGACGGAGCGCAAACGGTATGCTTCGCTCGCGCTGCGTGGAACGGCCCCATGGTGGAAACGATGGGAGCGGGCGCTTGGGATCATGCTTGGCCGCAGAATGGGGAAGCGATGAATACCAAGCCCGCTTCGCGCAAGCCGCATTCGGTCAGCGTCGTCGTCACGACATTCAATTGGCCCGAGGCGCTGGCGAAGACATTGCGCGCGCTCGCAGCTCAGCAGACACTGCCTGGTGAAGTGATTGTGGCCGATGACGGGTCTGGCCCCGCCACGCGTGACTGCGTCGAGCGCATTGCACGCGACTATCCGATACCTCTGCATCATTGCTGGCAACCCGACCAGGGCTTCCGGGCTGCGTTGTGCCGCAACCGCGCCATCGCGGCCGCTTCCGGCGAGTACGTGATCCTGCTCGATGGCGACATGGTGCCGCATCCTGCATTCGTCGCCGATCACCTTGCTGCCGCGCGGCGTAACACCTTCGTGCAAGGTATGCGCGTGCTGACCGATGCCGACGGTCGTGACAGGCTACTTGCCAGCGACGCCTACACCTTACGGTTCTTCGATCCGGGCATTCGCCGGCGGCGTCACGCCTTGCGCCTGCCATGGTTGTCGCGCTGCATCGCAGCCGTGAGCCCCAGTACGTCCCTGAAAGCCATCAAGACCTGCAACCAGGCGTGGTGGCGTGAAGATCTGGTCGCACTCAACGGCTTCGACGAACGCTACGAGGGATGGGGACGCGAAGATGTTGATCTGGCGGTTCGCGCCATACGGTTGGGCATAAGGCGTCGGTCACTCCGTTTCGCCGGTCTGGCCAGCCATCTGTATCACCCTGAACGCCACGATGGGGAAACGAGCGCCAATGATGCGCTGATCTTCGAAACGAAACACGGACGGCGCACGCGCAGCCTACTGGGCCTGGACAGGCACCTTGAGACGGCTGACCGGGCGTTACTGCCCGACCTGGCGAGTTCTGCAGGCGGAGAACACGCTAACGCAGCATGAAGCATGTGCCAGCAATGATGCGCGGGCGCGCGCTCACTCGTTCCGCATGCCGATGCCAAGCAGCAATCCCACCAGCACCACATATGCACTCGTGCTGAGCGCGTGGGCGAACATGGACTGCGTCAGACCCGAAACCATGTAGGTGGCCACCAGCATGCCGGCCGCCCACGGGGCTCCTGCCGCCACCCCCGTGCGTCCCGTGCGGATCTGGTGCACCGCGATTACCAGCGGGACCAGGTACAGGGTCAACAAGGCGATGATCCCGGCGACCCCCATCGTCGCGCCCCACTGGGCGAGATCGTTGTGAGCGTGCTCCAGCCCGCAGAAATGCCGCTCTGCCCCCTGGCAATAGATGCTGGCGTCGATACGCGCCTCGAAAGCGTCAATGCCGATGCCCGTAAGCGGCGCGTCGCGGAAAGCGTCCCATGCCACGGAGAGAAGCGCGAGGCGCGCGCTGATCGGCTTGTCCACCTGGCCTAGCGCATAGCCGGACACGTCCGCATGCAGTTGGTCCAGCCTGAACTGGGTGGACAGCCATGGCACGGTCCATAGCGCGACGAACAAGGTCGCGAGCACACCGCCGGCGATACCCAGCCGCCGCCACCGGTACTGCGTTGCACCGCCCACCAGCAACATCAGCACCACCAATCCCAGACCCAACAGCGCGCCGCGGCTGCCGCTGAGAATGACGGCCACATTGGCCAGCACGATCATCCCCACCAACAGCAGCGGCATCAGGAGACCCCTGCCCGGCGGCCGACAGAACACCGCGACCACCAGCAACGTCAGCACGGCATTCGCGAACACGATCGGGTTCGCCTCGCTGCCAGCCCGCTCGACGCCCAGCCACACCTGCACGATCGAGATGGCGAACGCGATGAGCAGGCCCGCCAGCGCGCCATACCACAGGCTCGACATCCGCACGCCAGTCGTCCATGCCACCCAGGCGCACCAAGGCAGCAGCAGGGCGCGCGAAGGATTGTCCAACGCTGTCCAACCCGCGCCAGCCGACCAGGTGGATATGGCCGTGATCGCGACAACGATCAATGCCGCCGCCAACAACGCATACCAGGCACGTGGGATTGTGCGTCCGCTGCGCCAGACGTCGGGGAGCGCGGCCAAGGTTGCCGCCAGCATCAGTACCGCGAATACGGATAGTCCCTTCGGCACCACCAGCAGCGCGGCCGCGCTGAATCCCGCCAGCCACGCCAACCCACGCGCGACATCCTGTCGACGATAGCTCCTCACCTGTACACCTCGGGTCCTGCGGATTGTGGCGGCACGATCATGAAGGCGGCAGGCGGTACTCCGGGAAACAGAGTCTGAGCCAACCGCTTACTTGTTACGTCAAAGTGATGTGAATCGACGGTTCTCTGCGTGCGGAAGTATGCGGCAATCGAGGCATTCCCGGTACGCGGCACGCTCCATGCAGTCTAGTCAGGTTGCGTCCTGCAACGCGGCTCACGCTTTGTGCCATGACGCGTAGAAGAACCCGTCGCGGTCCTCCTCACCGGGCAAACACTGCCGGCCGCCCGCGTCTTCGTGACCCCATGTGTCATCCAGTGCATCCAGCATCGCTTCCGGGTGGCGTGAGCGGAACGCCTCTATCTGTCGTCCGTTCTCTGCGTGCAGAATCGAACATGTCGTGTAGATCAGTTGCCCGCCGCGGGCCAGGACATGCCAGGCCGCATCCATCAGGTTGGCTTGCAGCCGCGTCAGCGCCGCAAGGTCCTCGGCTCGCCGATGCAGCAGCACGTCCGGTTGCCGGCGCACGATGCCCGTGGCGGAGCAGGGCGCATCCAGCAACACGACATCGAACGGCTGGCCATCCCACCAGGACGCCGTATCGGTGGCATCGGCTGCCTGCAGGTGTGCGCTGACACCCACCCGGTCGAGTGTCTCCCGGACGCGCTGCAACCGGCGGGCGTCCACATCCAGTGCAACCAGTCGCAATGAAGGATCACGTTCCAGCAGGTGTGCGGACTTGCCCCCGGGTGCGGCACACATGTCCAGCACGCGGACTCCGTTGGGCAATGCAGCTGCCAGGTCGGCCACGCGCTGTGCGGCGCCATCCTGTACGGAGACATCGCCCTGGGCGAAACCGGGCAACGCCGTGGCGGCCAGCGGTTCGTGCAGTACCAGCGCATCCGCCATGCCTTCTGCGAGGTCCGCCACGATGCCCGCATCCGCCAGTCGTTGCCGGTACTCGTCGCGACTTCCACGAGACCGATTGACTCTCAACCACAGCGGCGCTTCCTGCTGGCTGGCCTCGAAGATCGCCTCGGCATGCTCAGGCCAATCGGCCCTGATCTGCCGGCGCAGCCACTCCGGCCAGAGCGCGTCAGCAGGCACAGCGGGCAGGCCTTCACGCTGCGCACGACGCAGCAGCGCATTCACGACCTTGTCCTGGTGCGGCCTCCCCAGCGCGCGCACGGCTTCCACGGTCGCCGACAGCGCCGCGTGCGGGGGAAGCCCCAGGACGACCACCTGCGCGAACCCCACGTGCAGGAGCGCACGCAACTCGTTGTCGCGCGGCCCCAGCGGCCTGCTCATCCACTGCCCCAGCGCTGCCTCACTGCGGGCACGCGAACGCAGCACGGCGAAGCAGATCGCCTCCAGCAACGCGCGATCCCGTGCGTCATCGATGCGGGGCAGACAGGCGGCCAGTTCTGCTTTCAGCGAACGGCCACGGTGCATCACGGCATCGACGACACGGGTGGCCAGGACCCGTACCGCGACGCCGGCCTGCGTGTTCATGCCGTCACCAGGTCGCGCCGGGCGTTGAGGTAGTCCGCTGCGGTGATGGCCTTGCCCCCTTCCCGCTGGACGACACGCAGGCGCAGGACGCCAACGCCGCAGGCGATGTCCAACCCCTGCCGGCCTGCCGCGAGCAACGTGCCCGGCGTGGCGTCGTGGGACTGGTCCACCACGACCGCGCCGTGGATGCGCAAGCGCTCGCCGGCGACCTGCGCTTCGGCCACGGGCCAAGGATTGAAGGCACGCACCTTGCGGGCCAGCACTCCGGCCGGTTGCGACCAGTCGAGCTTCGCTTCGGCCTTGTCCAGCTTGTGTGCGTACGCCACGCCCTCTTCCGCCTGGGGATGCGGCGGCAGGCGGACACCGGCGCGCAGCAGACCCAATGCATCGCGCAACACCTGGGCGCCCAGATCGGAAAGCCGGTCGTGGAGTTGCCCGCCGGTATCTTCCGGACCAATCGGCATGCTCTGCGCCAGCAGCACCGGCCCGGTGTCCAGGCCCGCTTCCATCTGCATCAGGCAGACACCCGTCTCGGTATCGCCCGCCTCGATGGCGCGCTGGATCGGCGCGGCACCGCGCCAGCGCGGCAGCAGCGAGGCGTGTACGTTCCAGCAACCGTACTGGGGAATGTCCAGGACCGCCTGCGGAAGGATCAAGCCATAAGCCACTACCACCATGACGTCCGGTTGCATCTCGCGCAGTGCGTCCTGGGTGGACTTCTTCCTCAGCGAGAGCGGCTGCAGCACCGGGATGCCGCGCTGGATCGCTTCCAGCTTGACGGGCGAAGGGGTCAGCCCGCGCCCGCGCCCCGCCGGGCGATCGGGCTGGGTGTAGACCGCGACGACTTCATGGTGGGCATGTGCGGCGCGCAGGCTGGGCACGGCGAACGCCGGCGTGCCGGCGAAGACGATTCTCATGCGGGTGAGACCTCAGGAAAGGGATATCGGAACGGGCGGGACCAGCCCGGCACCCGATCCCGCCACGCCCGCACGTCAGGCGACGTGCTTGCGCTGCTTGGCCAGTTTCTTGCGCACCATTTCGCGCTTCAGCGGCGAGAGGTAATCGACGAACAGCTTGCCGTCCAGGTGGTCCATCTCATGCTGGATGCAGACCGCCAGCAGGCCATCGGCCCGCAGTTCCTGCGGCTGCCCCTGGCGGTCGAGGAAACGCACGGTGACCGCATCGGCACGGGTCACGTCGGCAAAGATGCCCGGGACGGAGAGGCAGCCTTCCTGGTAGATCTGTTCGCCCGACTTGTCGCTCAGCTCGGGATTGATGAAGACCTGCGGCTGGTTCTTCTCTTCACTGATGTCGATCACCATGAAACGCTGGTGCACATCCACCTGGCTGGCGGCCAGGCCAATGCCGGGAGCGTCGTACATGGTCTCGAACATGTCGTCCAGCAGGCGCTGGAACGCCAACGAGGTCACATGCCCCGCATCCACCGGCACGGCCTTCGTGCGCAGGCGGGGATCGGGGAATTCGAGGATGGGGAGCAGGGCCATGATGCTTCTCTGGATGGGGGCGCCAGTGGAATCCGGCAAGCCCTCACGAATTCTAACGCGGGCGCTTGCTTTGCGTCGGGTTTTCTGGACTATAGTGCTGACCACCTGTCGGGGAATCAGGTAGATACCGCCATGTTTAAATATTTTCGTACGGTTCTCGCCGTTGCGGCGCTGACCGTCGGCACTTACGCGGCCGCTGCCGAGATGGCGGGGAGCCACCCTGATACCTACGTGGTCAAGCGTGGCGACACGCTGTGGGATATTTCGGCGCGCTTCCTCAAGAAGCCGTGGCTGTGGCCGGAGATCTGGCAGGCCAATCCGCAGATCCAGAACCCGCACCTGATCTATCCGGGCGATGTGATCAGCCTGGCCTACCTGGACCGCGTGGCCGTGCAACCGGGCCCGCGCCAGGAAGCCCCGCTGAACGCCATCCCGCTGTCCGACATCGAGGCATACCTGAAGGATCGCCGCGTCGTCGACAGCTTCGAAAGCCTGCCGCATGTCGCCGGGCTGGATGAAGACCGCCTGCGCGGCTCCGGCGGCCACAACATCTATGTCCGCGGACTGGATGGCGCGCAGCCGGGCCAGCGCTTCGCGGTGGTCCGGCCGACGGCCCGCTTCACCGACAACCCGCGCGCGCAGGACCTGGACTTCCGCGGCAAGACCATCCGCGGCGAAGTGGACCAGTGGAAGGACATCGTCGAACAGAGTGGCAAGGGCGCTTTCCTGGGCTACGAACTGGCCAAGGTCAACGTGGCGACCTTCACCCGGGGTGTCGTCCCGGGCACCGAGGTCAGCACGCTGGTCGCCGACATCGGCGGACATGAGGTCCGCGTCGGTGACCGCCTGATCCCGGTGGACGCGCAGCCCTACGACCTGCACTTCTTCCCGCATCCGCCCGCCAGCGATCCGGCCGGCAAGTTGCGCGTGCTGGCGGTGGCGGATGCCCTCACCTCGGGCGGTACGCGCGACGTGATCGCCATCTCCGGCGGCCGCCTGGACGGCGTGGACAACGGCACCGTGTTCTCGATCTGGCGCAATGGCAGCCACACCGCCAACCGCATGGCCCATCCGGAGTCCTCGCGAATCAGCGAGTCGCCGAAGTCGGGCGCTGGCCGCGTCAGCCTGCCTGACGAATACGCCAGCCATGCGATGGTGTTCCGCACCTTCGACAAGGTAAGCTACGCGCTGGTCATGGAAGGCGTGGAGGCCACCCGGGTCGGCTACGAGCTGAAGCACCCCGACGCGACCTACTGATCCGCGTCAGGCAATTCCTACGCAAGACCGCGACGGCGCCCGAGGGCGCCGTCGTCGTTTCCGGCCTACGCTCGCGGCATGCATACCGACGACACGATCGCACTGGCCAGACTGGTCCTGGCCAGTGGCCCGGTGTTGTGCCGCCGACGCCTGCTCGACCAGTACGGCACACCGGCGGCGGCCCTCCGGGCAGGAGCAAGCGCCTGGCGAGCGGCAGGAATGGATGACGTACAGATCACCCGTTTGCGCGGCCCTGCCGATGAAGCACACATGAGAACACTGGAGTGGCTGCAAGTCCCCGGTCATCACCTGATCGGCTGGCACGACGCGGACTACCCGGCCCCGCTGCGGCAGATCGGAAGCCCGCCGCTGGCGCTGTTCGTCGAAGGCGATCCAACCCTGCTGTGGCGGGCCGCCGTCGCCGTGGTCGGCAGCCGCGCGCCGACCAGCGGGGGACGGGACAATGCCCACGCCTTCGCACGGGCGCTCGCCTCGACAGGGATCGTGGTGGCAAGCGGCATGGCGCGGGGCATCGACGCAGCGGCGCATGAGGCCGCGCTGGCGCTGGGACCCGGCACCACCCTTGCGGTCGTCGGCACCGGCCCGGACATCGCCTATCCCCCGGGGCATGACCGGTTGCGCCATCGCCTGGCCACCCACGGCGCCGTGGTCAGTGAACACCCACCCGGGACCCCTGCGATGCGCAGCCATTTCCCTTCGCGCAACCGGATCCTCGCGGGCCTGACGCTGGGCACGCTCGTGGTCGAAGCCGCCGAGCGGTCGGGCGCGCTGATCACTGCCCGCCAGGCCGGCGAAGCCGGGCGCGAGGTCTTCGCCATCCCCGGCTCGATCCACAACCCCTTGGCGAGGGGCTGCCACCGCCTGATCCGGGACGGCGCCGCTCTGGTGGAATGCGCGCAGGAGGTCATCGAGGCGGTGGCGCCACTGGCCGCAGACCTCGCCAACGCCTTGCGTGGCCGCTTGGGCGAGACTGAATCGGCGGCAATCGCAGGGCCGGGCGAGACACCCTTGCGACTGGATGCCGACTACCAGAAGTTGTGGGAAGGATTGGGTCACGACCCAACAGGTATGGATCAGCTCGTCTCACGAACCGGATTGACGGCTGCGGAACTGTCCTCCATGCTGCTGGTCATGGAACTGGATGGCTTAGTAACGGCAGAACACGGCCGATACCAGAGAAAGACCGGTTTCTTCACCTCCACAGCGTCGATGACGCAGGCCGAGGGGCAATGAAAGAGAGCATCCTGGATGTACTGCTGTACCTGTTCGAACATTACTTCACTGAAGATGCGGACCCCGTCCGCGATCGCGACTCTCTCCAGAACGGCCTGATCCAGGCCGGTTTCAGCCCCGCCGAGATCAGCAAGGCCTTCGATTGGCTCGACGCCCTGGCCGACCAGCGGCCGGCCGCGTCGACGCCGCGCGTGGGCGGCCCCACCCGCGTCTTCCACGGTCCCGAGCTGGAAAAGCTCGACGTCGAATGCCGGGGCTTCCTGCTGTTCCTGGAGCAGCATGGCGTACTGGACGCGGACCAGCGCGAGCTGGTGCTGGACCGTGCAATGGCACTGGACCAGGACGAACTGGACCTGGACGACCTGAAGTGGGTCGTGCTGATGGTGCTGTTCAACCAGCCCGGCTCGGAAGCCGCCTACGCGTGGATGGAAACCCAGATGTTTGCGGACGAACCCGAGCCGGTACACTGAGGCGTTGAAACGCTTCAGGGGGAAGCATGTCGGGTTGGTACTACGCTGACCGGAACCGTCAGCAGCACGGGCCGGTGTCGTCGGAAGAACTGGTCACCCATTACCGTTACGGCCGCGTCGCGCTGGACAGCCTTGTCTGGCGCGAAGGCCTGTCCGAGTGGCTGCCGCTGCGGGAGTTTTCCGCCGAGCTGGGACTGGATGCGGCACCGGCCGATGGCGGCGGGACGCCACCGCCCGTTCCACCGCCGCCGACGGCGCATGTTGCCGCTTCTCCCGCACAGGAACGTCTGTTGCGCGCACCCGCGCAGCCCGTCGCCAAGAAAGGGATGTCGGGCGGCAGGATCGCACTGATCGTGGCGGCGGCCCTGGTGCTGCCCTGCGTCGGCATCGGCGGCATCCTGGCCGCCATCGCGATCCCTGCGTACAACGATTACACCCTGCGCTCGAAGGTTTCCCAGGCGGTGATCGACAACTTCGAACTGCGCAGCGACGTGAAGACCTTCCATGATCGCGAAGGCCGCTGCCCCACCAATGGCGAAGGCGGCATCGGCACGCCCGAGAGCTACGCGGGTACCTACATCACGCGCGCTGTCGTCGGCGACTTCGACGACGGCACCTGCGGTTTCGAGCTGGAGTTCGGCAATACCGGCAACGCGCAGATCGACGGCAGGAAGCTGTGGTGGGACATGGGGAGCGACCACACCGAATGGCAGTGCTCGTCGGAAATCGACGACAAATGGCTGCCCATGGAGTGTCGCGGCTGAGCAACGTCGACGTGGCGCGGCAGGCCACGTATTTCATCGGGGATCGAACGCATGACGCACTGGTATTACGCCGACGCCCAAGGGCAGCGGCAGGGGCCGTTCACGGCCGGGGAACTCGGCGGCCATGTCCGCCAGGCGCGCCTGGGCGCGCAGTCCCTGGTGTGGCGAGAGGGGCTGGAGGACTGGAAGCCGCTGAGTGCACTGGCCTCCGAACTGGACCTGCCGGTCGGCACGATGGACCTGCCGGTACCAGGTGCCGACGCCGCCACTGAACTTCACATCCCCGCCGCAGACGCGCCTTACGCACCGCCTGCGGCACAGATCGCATCGGAACAGCATTACGTGGGCGATGGCGACGTGGTGCTCGCTGGCTTCTGGCGGCGCCTCGCGGCGCTTTTCATCGACTCGATGGTGGTGGGCTTCGCCTACTACCTGGTGCTCATCGTGTGCGTGGTCGTGCTGGGCGTCGGCGGCAGCCTGCTGATGCGCGGCGGGAACGACGCCGAAGGCATGGCGGCGATGTTCGGCATGATGGCGCTGGTCTACCTGCTGTATCCGGTGATCAGTGCGGCGTACTACGTCGGTTTCGAGTCCTCGGGCAAGCAGGCCACGCTGGGCAAGATGGCGGTCGGCATCAAGGTCACCGACATCGACGGGCGCCGCCTGACGCTGGGTCGCGCGCTGCTGCGCTGGCTGGCCGTCATGCTGAACTACCTCACGCTGTACATCGGCTACCTGATCGCGGCCTTCACCGAGCGCAAGCAGGGCCTGCACGACATGGCGGTGGGCACGCTGGTGGTGGACCGCTGGGCGTACACCGCGCACCCCGACTGGCAGCAGCGCGGCCTCGGCACCGCCACGAAGGTGATCCTGGCGATCGCGGCCGTGATCTACGGCCTGATCTTCATCGCCATGATGGCCGCCATCCTGATTCCGCTGGCCACACAATCCTGAAAGGGCAAGGAGACCCTGCATGACCGAGTGGTATTACGTCGATATCCGGCACGAGCGCCAAGGCCCGGTGTCCCCGGAGGCTCTCACGGGGCTCTACCGTTCCGGTGCCCTGACCAGTGCATCGCTTGCCTGGCGGGAGGGCATGAACCAGTGGACGCCGCTGGGCGAACTCGCGGTCGAACTCGGCATCGCGGACACGCGCCCCGTCCCGGCTTCACCTGCGCCCGCCGCGCAGGAGCCCGAACCGGAGCCGGCACCCGTAGAGCGCCCGCTGACCGGCCGGGCCGTTTTCACCGCCAGCGAACCCAGCTATGCACGGCATGCGCCAGCGCATGCCAGCCAGTCCGATGCCGTGGCGGCCGCAGCCGCCGCCACCCGCGCGGTTGCGGCGGGGGAATCCCCGGAGGCGGCCGCGTCGCCCTACGCGGCACCACGCGCGGACATGGGCCGCGTCACCTACAGCCCCCCCGTCGCGGATGGTCACGTGGTGTATGCCGGCTTCTGGAAGCGCGTGGCGGCCAGCTTCATCGACGCGTTCGCCATCGGCATCCCGGTGGGCATCGTGGCCACCATCATCGCCGGGCTGCTGGGCTTGGGCAGTTCGTTCGCCGATGGCTTCTCGGGGGCGGCGGGCGCTTTCAACGTCGGCGAAACCGCCATCTCGTACGTGCTTTCTGCCATGGCCTACGGCTGGTTCCACTCCGCAGCCGGGCTGATGGCCACACCCGGCAAACTGGCCATCGGCATCAAGGTGGTTCGCACCGACGGGGACAGGATCAGCTTCCTGCGCGGCTTCGCCCGCTACTGGGCCACCATACTGTCGGCCGTCATCCTCGGCATCGGCTTCCTCATGGCCGCCTTCACGTCGCGCAAGCAGGCCCTGCATGACCTGGTCTGCGACACGCTGGTGGTCGACAAGTGGGCCTTCACCTCGCACCCCGGGCGCCAGCGCGAAGAACTGGGGTCGGTGGCCCTGGTGGTGCTGATCATCGGCGGCCTGCTGATCGCCGGTGCGGTGATCCTGATGCTGGTGGCCTTCGCTGCCCTGTTTTCGATGAGCCGCTGACCGGCCCCACGGCGCGATCCGGGTCACGGAACCCGGCCCGGCCCCACCACGGCGGCTTGACAGGCCGGGGCCGGCCGTGACACCACTATAAATAGGAAATCTGAACGCCCGGGGCCCCCGCCCCGGGCGTCCGCTTCTCTGGCGCCCGCATCTGGGCCACCCTAGCCGGCCCCGGACGGCCCACCCGAACTCCCCTGAACCCCTGACATGCCCAAGCACCTGCTCATCGTCGAGTCGCCCGCCAAGGCCAAGACGATCAACAAATACCTCGGCAAGGACTTCACCGTCCTCGCGTCCTATGGCCACGTCCGGGACCTGGTGCCGAAGGAAGGAGCGGTGGACCCCGACAACGGGTTCGCGATGCGCTACGACCTGATCGAGAAGAACGAGAAGCACGTCGACGCCATCGCCAAGGCCGCCAAGGGTGCCGATGACATCTTCCTGGCGACCGACCCGGACCGCGAGGGCGAGGCGATCAGCTGGCACATCGCCGAGATCCTGAAGGAGCGCGGCCTGCTGAAGGACAAACCGCTGCACCGGGTGGTCTTCACCGAAATCACGCCGCGCGCGATCAAGGAAGCCATGGCCCAGCCGCGGCAGATCGCCGGCGACCTGGTCGATGCCCAGCAGGCGCGCCGCGCGCTGGACTACCTGGTCGGCTTCAATCTTTCGCCGGTGCTGTGGCGCAAGGTGCAGCGCGGCCTGTCCGCCGGCCGCGTGCAGTCGCCTGCCCTGCGCATGATCGTGGAGCGCGAGGAAGAGATCGAAGCCTTCATCGCCCGCGAGTACTGGAGCATCGAGGCCGAATGCGCGCATCCGCGCCAGGCCTTCACCGCCAAGCTGACGAAGCTCGACGGGCAGAAGTTCGAACAGTTCACCGTCACCGACGGCGACACCGCCGAAGCGGCCCGTCTGCGCATCCAGCAGGCCGCGCAGGGCATGCTGCACGTCACCGACGTGACCAGCAAGGAACGCAAGCGCCGCCCGGCACCGCCGTTCACCACGTCCACGCTGCAGCAGGAAGCCTCGCGCAAGCTCGGCTTCACCACCCGCAAGACCATGCAGGTGGCGCAGAAGCTGTACGAAGGCGTCAACATCGGCGACGAGGAAGGCACCGTCGGCCTGATCAGCTACATGCGTACCGACTCTGTGAGCCTGTCGGCGGAAGCGCTGGCCGAGATCCGCGACGTCATCGCGCGCGACTTCGGCACGCAGGCGCTGCCGGACAAGCCCAACGTCTATGTCACCAAGTCGAAGAACGCGCAGGAAGCGCACGAAGCCGTGCGTCCCACCAGCGCGCTGCGCACGCCCGCGCAGGTCGCCCGGCACCTGAGCGACGACGAGCGCAAGCTGTACGACCTGATCTGGAAGCGCGCCGTCGCCTGCCAGATGGTCCCGGCCACGCTCAACACCGTCTCGGTCGACCTGGCCGCCGGCAGCCAGCACAGCTTCCGCGCCAGCGGCACCACCGTGGTCGACCCGGGCTTCCTGGCCGTGTACGAGGAAGGCAAGGACCAGAAGAACGCCGAGGACGACGACGAAGGCCGCAAGCTGCCGCCGATGAAACCCGGCGACACCGTGCCGCTCGACCGCATCCACGCCGACCAGCATTTCACCCAGCCGCCGCCGCGCTTCACCGAAGCGGCGCTGGTCAAGGCGCTGGAGGAGTACGGCATCGGCCGTCCCTCCACCTACGCCTCGATCATCCAGACCCTGCAGTTCCGCAAGTACGTGGAAATGGAAGGCCGCGCGTTCAAGCCCAGCGACGTGGGCCGCGCGGTATCGAAGTTCCTGTCCGGCCACTTCACCCAGTACGTGGACTACGACTTCACCGCCAAGCTGGAGGACGAGCTGGACGCCGTTTCCCGCGGCGAGGAAGACTGGGTGCCGCTGATGGAGCGGTTCTGGGGTCCCTTCAAGGACCTGGTCGCCGAAAAGGCGGAGACCGTGGACCGCAGCGAAGCCACCGGCGCGCGCGAACTCGGTACCGACGCCAAGTCCGGCAAGCCGGTCAGCGTGCGCCTGGGCCGTTACGGGCCGTATGCGCAGATCGGCGACAAGGACACCGACGAGAAGCTGGAGTTCGCCTCGCTGCGTCCCGGCCAGTCGATGCACACCATCACGCTGGAAGACGCGCTGGAACTGTTCAAGCTGCCCCGCAAGCTGGGCCAGGACAAGGACGAGGAGGTCAGCGTCGGCATCGGCCGCTTCGGCCCGTTCGCCAAGCGCGGTAGCGTGTACGCGTCGCTGAAGAAGGAAGACGATCCCTACACGATCGACCTGGCGCGCGCGGTGTTCCTGATCGAAGAGAAGGAAGAAATCGCGCGTAACCGCATCATCAAGGAATTCGATGGCAGCGACATCCAGGTGTTGAACGGTCGCTTCGGCCCGTACATCAGCGATGGCAAGCTCAACGGAAAGATCCCCAAGGATCGCGAGCCGGCATCGCTGACGTTCGACGAGGTGACCAAGCTGCTGGAAGAAACCGGCAAGCCGGTGCGCAAGGGCTTCGGCAAGAAGACCGCCGCCAAGAAAGCCGTGGCGAAGAAAGAAGCCGCACCGAAGAAGGCTGCTGCCAAGAAGGCACCGGCGAAGAAGGCAGCGAAGAAAGCCACCGGGAAGAAGGCGACCACATCCGCCAGCAAGAAAACAGCAGCAAAGAAGACGGTGAAGAAGGCGGCATCCAAGGCGGTCGCCGGAGACGACGCTCCTTTCTGACCCCACCACGACGCCGACGACGCCATGCCCATCGAACGGACCATCGAGGAAGCCGCGGAAGTCATCCGCAGTGGCGGCATCGTCGCCTACCCCACCGAGGCGGTGTGGGGCCTGGGCTGCGATCCGTTCGACGAAGGCGCCGTGCACCGGCTGCTGGCGATCAAGCAGCGACCGGTGGAGAAGGGCCTGATCCTCATCGCTGCCACGCTGGAACAGCTCAAGCCGCTGATCGATGTCGCCGCCGTTCCGACGGACCGCCTCACCCAGGTGCTCTCCAGCTGGCCAGGCCCTCACACCTGGGTGATGCCCGCCACCGCGCAAGCCCCCCGCTGGATCACCGGCGTGCACCGCGGCATCGCCGTGCGCGTGAGCGAACACCCGGTCGTGATCGGCCTGTGCCAGGCCTATGGCGGCGCGCTGGTGTCCACCAGTGCGAACCTCAGTGGCAAGCCCGCCGTCAGCGACCGCGACGCCCTGGACCCGCTGCTGCTGCCACGCGTCGACGCCGTCGTCGCCGGCCACACGGGCGGCCTCGCCCGTCCCACGGTCATCCGTGATGCGCTGACCGGCCAATCGCTGCGCGAATGACTGGCGGCCGTACACGGCCGCCCTTCCACCTTCCCATCCCTCCGGCACGCGCGCACCATGGCCGCATGCTCCGCCTCGCCCCACCGCTGTTGACGATGCTGTTGACGCTGTCGCCTGCCGCCATGGGCGCGCAGGCGGCACCCGGCGCCGGGCAGGTCACCATCTACCGCTGCGTGACCGCCAACGGCAGCGTGGCGCTGCGCGATTCGCCGTGCCTGAAAGGCGAGAAGCAGGAAGTCCGCGCGATGCAACGGCCGCTGGATCCCGTGCCACCACCTGCTGTCGCTGCGCCCACGCCCGTGCCGCCACCGCCTGCCGAGCCGCCCCCCACGCGCGTGGTGTACCTCACCCCGCCACGGCCGATGTACGAATGCACCACGCCGGAGGGCAAGGTCTACACCAGCGACAACGACGACGGCAATCCGCGCTGGGTCCCGTATGGCGTGGCCTATCCCGCCTGGCCGCGCGTCGGAAGCAGTGCCAGCGTGTCCGGCAGTGTGTCGGTCGGCAACGGCCACCTGTCCTTCGAAAGCGGTGACCGCCGGCCACCGCGTCCCCCGGGTGGCCACCCGCCGGGGCCCGGCCCGGTGATCCTGCCCGGTGGCACCTGGGTGCGCGACACCTGCCACCCGCTGCCACAGCAGGAAGTGTGCGCGCGCCTCTCCGACCGTCGCTACGAGATCCTGCGCCGCTACGGCAGCGCCATGTCGAGCGAGCGGCGCGCGCTAGACTTGGAACAGCGCGGCATCGACGCGCGCATCGCCAACGATTGCAGGAATCCATGAGTCCCCCCGTGCGCGCCGCCCCCGCCTGTCTTCCGTTGCTGGTCCTGTGCTGGATCACCGCGACCCCGGCCGCCCACGCGGACGAAGTGACCATCTACCGCTGCACGGATGCGAGCGGCGCACTGACGCTGCAGAATTCGCCATGCCCCAAAGGCATGAAGCAGGAAGCGCGCACCATGCAGGGCGTCAACACGGTGCCGATGACGTCCGCGCCCACGGCCACGTCGCCCGCTTCGCCCACGCAGGCATCGCCGGCCATGGCCACGCCTGCCGCACCCGCATCCGCAACGCCTGCCGCGCCAGCGACCGCCGACAGCGCGCGCCGGCTGCCCCCGCCGGTGCTGTTCCAGTGCACGACGCACGACAAGGGCACCTACGTCACCGAAGACAGCGAACCCGCCTCGCGCTGCGTGACGTTGCGGACAGTGGGACTGGATGGCAACCCGCAATCCGGCGCCGGCCAAGCCTGCGAAGTCGTGCGCGACACCTGCGCCCGCGTGCCCGATGGCGCGCTCTGCGAGGCATGGCAGAAGCGCCTCGACGAAACCGAAGTGGCCTGGCGCTTCGCCCGCCGCGAGAACGTCGATCGGAACAAGGCCGAACACGAGCGCGTCGCGCGCATCGTCAGCGAAAGCAACTGCGGGCAATGACGCTGCGCCCCTGATCCCTGCATCGGCGCCTCGTCGTTGCATGCCCCTCAGTCTCGCGCCAGCGCCTGCAACCGCCACGCATCGCCGAGTCGCCCCTGCATGGCGGCCACCAGCGCATGCATCAACAGCAGGCGCTTGTCCGCCCCCGGCCGCTCCGCACGTGCCTTGCGCGCGTCATCGACACCGCGCGCGTGATAGGCCGCCAGCACCTGCACCGCCAACTCGTCGCGTCCCGGTGCGCGCGCGACCGGCGCATGGCCCAGCGCGCGCACCATCGCCTCCGCGGTGGACCATGTCGACCACGGATTCTGTCCGGTGATCACCCGACCATCGACCACCGTGTTGTCCAGGTACATCGGGCCTTCCACGTAACGCGCGCCCTTTTCCACCAGGCGGTCCTGCAACAGGTACGGGAAGCGCGCGCGTGCATCCTCGATCAGGAACAGCTCTTCCGCGTTGCTGAAGCCGGCCACGCGACGGCCGCGCAGCAGCGGCGTGCCATCGTCCAGCGTCACCTCCAGCAACGCGGCCGGCCCGTGGCACACCGCGCCAATCACACCACCTGCCTGGTACACCGCGCGCACCAGCCGCTGGATGGCCGGATCATCGGGGAAGTCGAACATCGTGCCCTTGCCGCCGACGAAGTACACCGCCGCGTAACGTGCGGGATCCACCTCTCGCACCGACAGGCTGGCATCGAGTTTCCCGCGCGCGACGGCATCGTTGAGGAAGGCATGGTCGGCTTCGACCATGTCCTCGTCATCCCGCCGCATCGGGGGTGATCCCCCTTGCGGACTGGCGATGTCGACGTCATAGCCGTTGGCCCGGAACACGTAGTACGCCCGCGCCAGCTCAGTCAGTTCGAAGCCCGCTTTCTTCTGGCCACCCGGGAAGTGCGAGGTGCTGGTGACCACCGCCAGGATCTTCCCGCGTGTCGGCGGCTGCGCATCGCGCATGAAGGCCAGGTCCACCACCGTGCTGTCCGGATCCGCAGGCGGCTGCGCATCCAGGTCCAGCGTGTATACGTAGGCGAACCCTCCGAGTCCCACCACCAGCATCGCCGCCAGGCAGGCCAACAGCCCGCGCTTGATCCATCGCCGCATCCCGATACCCTCATCTCCAGGTCGGCACACGCTACGTCGTGCGTGTAAAACGAACTTCAATCGCACCCTCCTTCGCACCGTGGCGACCGTCGCCGCACTGCGGAACATCGCGGACCGCGATGCGGCACGCGTGCGCAGGGCGCTGGGTAGAATCGGGTGTTCCGCCCTGGGAGACTGACCGATGCCGCACGACCCCCTGCCCCGCTTGGTCCGCGAGATGCGCCTGATGCGTGCCTACGCCGGCGCGCTGACCATGGCCTTCATCGCCTTGCTGCTGGTGGCCTTCAAGGCGCCCGACCCGCATTTCGAACGGTTGTCGGTGGAGCGGTTGGACATCGTGGACGCGGACGGCACGCCGCGCGTGGTGCTGGCCAACCAGCAGCGGTTTCCGCCGCCGATGTTGAATGGAGAAACCTTCAAGCGCGCCGTCACGCCCGCGGGACTGGTGTTCTACGACCGCAAGGGCAACGAAGTCGGCGGCCTTGCACTCACCGACGTGGAGGCCGGCAAGGTTTCGGCGCTTGCCTTCGACAATCCCAACATGGACGCCATCGGCCTGCTGACGCGCATCGGCGCCGACGGCGAGCCCATCAGCAGCGGCCTGCAGATCAACCAGGCCGTGCCCTCGCACGTGAAGGTGCTCGACGCGGCCAGGCAGGCCACGCGCCGCATCGTGATCCAGAACGAACGCAACGATGCCGAGATCCTGCTGGCCGACGCGAGCGGCAAGGACCGCATCCGCCTGCGCGTGGATCGTGCCGGCGACGCCCGCATCGAAGTGCTGGATGCGGACGGCCGGGTGGTTTTCAGCGCGCCGGAGGCGGCCGCCCGGACACCCTAGCGCACGGATCGACGGCAGGCCTGGGGCGCCAGGGCGTAGTGAAGCTGTCTGCTCGCATCCGCGGCGATGCGATCGGCGTCGCCGAACGCACTGTAGGCGAAGAAGCCGGACAGCGTTGCACCGGGTTCGACGCGCACCTCGCCGCAACCACCGGGGCAATAGACACTGACGAACTGACCCTGGAGCGGCAGGATTCCCGCCGCCGTCTCCAGGTACACCCCGGTGTTCTCGGCACGCAGCGTGCCCGGGGAGAGCGGCCAGCTGTCGCTGGACACGCACAGCGCGCGGTCGTGGCGCGACTGCAGTACCACGTCGAAGCGACGTTCCGCAGGATTGTCGCGGATATCCAGCTGATAGGCGTCAGGCGCCAGCGGTGCGCGCACCGAGGCGCAGGACGCCATCGCGATGACCAGCACCACCGCCATCCCGATCCGCTTGCCCATGCGCATCTCCATCGTCAGAACCCGTATCGCAGGAACCCGCCATCCACCGCTATGCACTCGCCGGTGACGTAGCTCGCCGCCGGCAGGCACAGGAAGGCGACGGCCCCGGCGACTTCTTCGGGTTCGCCGATGCGGCGCATCGGGGTGCGTTCGATCACTTCGTCGTAGTAGTCCGGGTCCGACAGGGGCCCGGACGTACGGCGCGTGCGGATGTACCACGGCGCCACCGCGTTCACGCGCACGCCGTCCTCGGCCCACTCGGCGGCCAGGTTGCGGGTGAGCTGGTGCAGCGCGGCCTTGGTCATGCCATAGGGCGCGCCGCTGCGCACGGCGGTCATGCCGGACACGCTGCCCACGTTGACGATGCACGAGGCGGCATGCCGCGTCAGCAGCGGATGCGCGTAGCGCGACAGCTCGAATGCCGAGAACAGGTTGGTCTCGAAGATGTTGCGCCACTCGTCCTCGGTGTAGTCCACCGCCGCGCGCGTGACGTTGCCGCCAGCGTTGTTCACCAGGATGTTGAGGCCGTCATCGTGGTCTTCCACCCAGTCCAGGATGGCCCGGCGATCCTCGTCGTCCGCCACGTCGGCAGCCAGCGTGCTGATACCGCGCTCGGGGAATTCCTCCGCCAGTTCGGCTCGCGCCGCCTGCAAGGCATCCTCGTCGCGCGCCACCAGCAGCACGTCGGCACCGAAACCCAGCAGCTCGCGCGTGATCGCCAGCCCGATGCCCGCACTGGCCCCGGTCACCAAGGCCAATTGCCCGTCCAATCGCCACCGGTTCGCCGCCACATGCGTCTCCTTCATCGATGGGCGTAGCATAGCGCCACGTCACAGGAGGACCGTCGCCATGATCCGGATCCGCCTCATCCTGCTCGCCCTGCTCACCCTGGCGTGCGTGGCCTGCCGCGCTCCCGAGCCGCCACCGACCGACGAGCCGCCGGAACCGCAGGCGGGCAGCGACAACGGCACCTCCTGATTCATCGATCACGCCCCTGCGCCAGCGTCGGGCGTCATCGATGGTTTCCGGGATAAAGTGCACTCGACCGATACCGCTCCTCGGACTGTGGCGGGGCTATGACCAGCTTATCGATTCAGCGTGCGCAAGCCGTGCCGCCCAGATGATGCCTCAATGGTGATCATCGAAGCGATGTGGTCGGCGCTGGAGCGCGAGGACTGAAACCTCATTCCATCGTTCGCCCACTTCAAGCATTCGACACTATGGCGAGGCCAGGCCGTCCACCTGATATAGAAGCCGACATCTGCTTCCTGAGCTCCGAAGACAATGGCAAGTCAGGCCCGATCCACTCCGGATACAGGCCACACCACGACTTTGGCCTCGATGGCATGCTCAATGACGCATATCACGAGTACATCGGCGTCGAATCCATTCCCCCGGGACCGCCGCACGAGCGCAGCTCTGGTTTCTCGCACCCGAGTATCAGGCTGGCCGCCTCCATCCCGGATTCAAGTTCATCGCCCAAGAAGGCTCGCACATCGTGGCCCACTGCGTGGTCGTCCACGTGGTCAATCCGACATTGCAAGCAGTTGTTTGAGAATCCTGCCTGATCACACGACCTCGCATGAACTCGCTCTGGCAATGCGGTCGTTGCTGATCACCCAAGCTCACACAGCGGCACTTCTCCCGGCCGCAGCGTCAGCACGCGAGCGCCGGTCCGCGTGACCGCAACCGTGTGTTCGAACTGGGCGGAGAGTTTTCCGTCGCGGGTGTAGACCGGCCACTGGTCCGGATGCGAGCGGATCGCCGCCTTTCCCTGGTTCAGCATGGGCTCGATGGTGAACACCATGCCCTCTTCCAGCTCAAGACCGGTGCCCGGGGTGCCGTAGTGCAGGACCTGCGGGTCTTCGTGCATCTCGCGACCGATCCCGTGGCCGCAGTATTCCCTGACCACGCTGTAGCCGTGCGCGCGCGCATACCGCGCGATGGCATGGCCGATGTCGCCCAGCCGCGCACCGGGTCGTACGGCAGCGATGCCCTTCCACATGGCGCTGTACGTGGCCGCCACCAGGCGCCGCGCCGGATACGCCACCTCGCCGACGAGATACGTGGTGCTGGAATCGGCGATGTAGCCGTTCTTCTCCAGCGTGATGTCCAGGTTGACGATCTGGCCGCTGCGCAGCACATCCGCCTCCGACGGCATGCCATGGCAGACCACGTCGTCGATCGAGGCATTCAGCACATATGGGAAGTCGTACTGCCCCTTGCTGGCGGGCCGCGCGTGCAGGTCGTCCACGATCATGCGCTCGACGAAGTCGTTGATCGCCATCGTGCTCATGCCTTCCAGGGTGAGCCTGCCGAGCGCGTCGAACACGGAGGCCAGCAATACGCCAGCCTCCGCCATCAACGCGAGCTCGGCCTCGCGCTTGATCACGCGTGTCCCGGGCGCACCGGCTGCGGTTGCACGCCCGCCGCGCGCAGCTCATTGGCGACGATGGCCTGGAAGCTCAGTTCCGGGTGCATCTCGCACAGCATCCCGACCTTGATCCAGAAGTTGGCCTGCGCATTGATCGAGCGGTGACTGACGGTGCAGGCGCGGCGGAGCTGGTCGTGCAGTGCGTCGTCGATGTTGACGATGCCCATGGAGGTGCCTTGAGAAGGGATGGAGTACATGAATCATATATGTTTCATATATTCACTGCCAGCCGGGCGATCCTGCACTCCGCGACCTGCATGGCAGGCGATGCCGCAAACGCAACGGGCCGCGCGGTTACCCACGCGGCCCGTCGATCATGCGATGACGATGAGGTTCAGAACCCGCAGAAGCAGTACGCCAGGCTCTTCACCGGGGCACCGTGGCGGTCGTTGACGGCTTCGTCGACGAAACGCAGCTGTGCTTCCATCTCCGGCAGGCTGCGCGCCAGCAGGGCGCGGGCGAAGTCGGAGTCCTTCAACCACGCCGAGCCCAGGCGGCTGCCGGCGAAGCCGCCCATGAACTGCGAGAACGGCGAGGACATCTTCTCGATGTAGCGCACGCGGTACTTGTCGGGTTCGCCCAGCTTGGCGCGCTTGGCGGCATCGGCCAGCGCCGCGTCCAGGCCGGCGAGTTCATCGACCAGGCCACGCTCCTTGGCCTGCGCACCGCTCCACACGCGGCCACGTGCCACGGCGTCGATCTCTTCGACCGGCTTCTTGCGCGCCTCGGCGACCTTGCCGGTGAAGTCGGCGTAGCCCTTGTCGATCACGGACTGGATCACCTGGCCGACCGCCGGGTCCAGCGGGCGGCTGATGTCGAACGCGCCGGCGAAGCGGGTGGTGCCCACGCCGTCGGTACGCACGCCGATCTTCTCCAGCGTGCGCGGCACGGTGGGGATCAGGCCGAAGATGCCGATGGAACCGGTGATGGTGGACGGGTCGGCATAGATGCGGTCGGCATTCATGCTGATCCAGTAGCCGCCCGATGCGGCCAGGTCGCCCATCGAGACGACCACCGGCTTGCCGGCCTTCTTCAGCGCAGCCACTTCGCGGCGGATCTGTTCGGAGGCATACACGCCGCCACCGGGCGAATCCACGCGCAGCACCACGGCCTTCACGTCCTCGTCGTCGCGTGCCTCGCGCAGCAGCGCCGAGGTGGACAGGCCACCGACGCGGCCGGCCGGCTGGTCGCCGTCGGTGATCTCGCCTTCGGCGACCACCACGGCGACCTGCGGGCGCTTGTCGAGCGGATTGGTGCGGGAATCGAGCTGGGACAGGTAACCGACCAGGCCGATGGCGCGGAAGCCGGTGTCGGAATCCTCGTCGGCCACGCCGCGCTCGATCAGCAGGTTCTCGACTTCTTCCTGCGTCTTCAGGCCGTCCACCAGCTTCTGCTGCAGGGCGTACTTGGCCAGGTCGCCACCGGCGGCGGCAATGCCTTCGGGCATGGTGTCGATGCCGGCGGCCAGCGCCTCGGGCGTGGTCTTGCGCACCTTGGCGATGTCGGCGAGCAGGCGCTGCCAGACGTCGTTCATCCAGTACAGGTCGGCTTCCTTGGCTTCCTTCGATGCAGCGTCCAGCACGTACGGTTCGGCCGCGGACTTGTATTCGCCCACCTTGAACAGGTGCACGTCCACGCCCAGCTTCTCCTGCAGGCCCTGGCGGTAGTACTGGCGATAGCGGCCCAGGCCCTCCAGCATCAGGCTGCCCATCGGGTCGATGTAGACCTCGTTGGCCTGCGCGGCCAGCAGGTACTGGGTCTGGCTGACGTTCTCGCCGAAGGCGACGATCTGCTTGCCCGAGGCGCGGAACTTCGCCAGCGCGGCGGCGACTTCACGCAGCGAGGCGTAGCCGGTGGGCTGCAGCTGGTCCACGCGCAGCAGCATGCGTTCGATCTTCTCGTCCTTCTGCGCGGCCTCGATGGCGCGCAGCAGATCGCGCAGCTGCACTTCCTCGGCGCTCTTGTCGCCGAACGCCTTGGCCAGCGCGCGGGTGGCGGGGTCGGCGGTGAACTGTTCCACCAGGCGGCCTTCCGGCGCCAGCACGAAGGTGGTGCGCTCCATCAGCGGCTTCACCCCGCCACTGCCGGCGGCGATGACGAACACGATGAAGATCAGGAACAGCAGCCCGAAGAAGATCAGGTTGAGGACCAGCTTGCGGGTGAAGTTCATCACGTCCCACAGGCCGACGAAGAACGTGGTGATCGGGCTGCGGCGGGGTGCAGGTGCGACTTGGCTCATGGGGAACTCCGGGAAACTGGGGTCACTGTAGCGTGTGCCTGCGGGGCTTACATGCCCCGTTGGTCACCGTGCGGAAGCCGCGGGCGTGGCGGCGGTCCAGCGCAGGCTGCTGCGCTGGAAGCGCCAGCCCAGCAGCACGGCGGCGGCGGTCAGGCCCACGATCAGGCCCAGCCACATGCCCTGCGGTCCCCAGCCCAGGCCCAGGCCAAGCCCGGCGCCCAGCGGCATGCCCAGGCCCCAATAGGCCGCCACGGCCAGCCACATCGGCACGCGGGTGTCCTTCAGCCCGCGCAACGCACCGGCGGACAGCACCTGGATGCCATCGGGGAACTGGAAGGCGGCGGCGAACAGCAGCAGGGTGCCGGCGAGGGCGGCCACGGCCAGGTCATCGGTATACAGCGCCACCACCAGGTCATGGCCCAGCAGCAGGAACAACGCCGACATGGCCTGCGTGGCCAGCACGATGACGTAGCCCGCGTGCGCGGCGCGGCGGATGCCGGCCACGTCGCCCGAACCGACTGCATGGCCCACGCGCACCGTGGTGGCCTCGGCCACGCCCATCGGGATCATGAAGCACAGCGCCGACACGTTGATGGCGATCTGGTGCGCGGCCGCGGGCGTGGCGCCCAGGCGCGCGATCAGCAGCGCGGTGACGATGAAGAGGCTGCCTTCCATCAGCACGGTGATGCCGATGGGCAGGCCGGTGCGCAGCAGTTGCAGGATGGGTTCGCGACGCGGCGGCTCGAAATGCGCGAACAGCTGCAGGTCGGCGAAGCGGCGCGCGCGCGCCAGGTAGATCGCGAACGCGATGGCCTGCAGCCACATGGTCAGCGCCGAGGCGATGCCCAGCCCGCCTGCGCCCATCTCCGGGAACCCGAGCTTGCCGAACGTCAGCACGTACCCCACCGGCGCCAGCACCAGCAGGCCGCCGAAGCCCAGGATCATCGTGGGCAGCGTCCAGTGCGTGCCTTCGCTCAGATAGCGCATGCAGAAGTAGAACGTCAGCGCCGGCACGCCCCAGCGGATACCGTGCAGGAACGCAGTCGCACCGGGAATGATGTCGGGCGTGATGCCGAACGCGGCCAGCGCGTAGGGCGCGGCACTCAGGAAGGCGAACATCAGCAGGCCCAGCCCCAGCGACAGCCACAGTGCCTGGCGGAACAACGGCGCGATCTCGTCGCGCCGCTTCGCGCCATCCAGCTGCGACACGGACGCCGTCAGCGAGATCAGCGTACCGATCGGCACCATCATGGGCAGCCACAGCAACGCGGTACCCACGGTGACGGCCGCCAGCGTCTGGGTGGCGTGGTGGCCGGCGATGACGTTGTCGACGAAGCCGATCAGGCCGGTGGAGACGTGGCCCAGCACCAGCGGCAACGCGAGCGTGCCTGTGGCGCGCACTTCCTGTCCGAAGCGCGGGGTCGGGGAGGGGGAACGGGACATGGGATCAACCGCCGGACTGCGGCCGCGCGGATTCGCGCTGGCACCGGGTCACGGGAGGCCGGTATCTTACCCGCTAGCCCGCCGCGCCACCCGAACGCCCCATGACCCCATCGCACGATGCCGTGCACGCCAGCGCGTGCGAGAACTGCCATACACCGCTGCAGGGCGAGTTCTGCCATGCCTGCGGACAGACCTCGCACAATCCGTTGCGCAGCTTCGGGCATGCGGTGGAGGAAGTGTTCGAGTCGTTCTGGCACCTGGACGGCCGCATCTTCCGCACCCTGCGCACACTGATGTCGCCGGGCAAGCTGGCGAACGCCTACCTGTCAGGCCATCGCGCGCCCTTCGTGGCGCCGCTGCGGCTGTTCGTCGTCCTCAGCGTGCTGACGTTCTTCGTGGGCAAGTTCGCCATGGGCAGCGGCGATGTGCTGAGCCCGCCAGCCGTGGCGGACGGCAAGGGCGGCACGACGGTCCAGGTGACGGGCGCGGGGGACGAAGGCGTCGACTTCGAATCGTTGACCGACCCCGACGAAGTGGTGCGCCTGCGCGACCGGACCATCGACGGGCTGCTGGCCGCGCGCGCCACCATCCCGCCGCCGCTCGCCTTCGCGCGCGGTCGCGTGGAAGACAACATCCGCGGGACCCAGGCGCGGGCACGCGCGCGCATCGCCGCGCTGCAGCCGGATCATCCGGCGCTGGCCGAACCCGACCGGATTCCGAAGGACGGGCCGATGCCGGATTCCACCGGCTCGCTGTTCTCGCAGAACGGAAAGCCATGGCATCCGACCAACAATCCGATCCGGGTGGACTGGCTGCCGGCGTTCGGCAACCGCTGGTTGAACAAGAAGATCGCGCGGGCGCAGGACAACATCCCGCGCCTGCAGAAAGACCCCGAACTGTTCAAGAACACCATGATGGGGTCGGTTCCATCGGCGCTGTTCGTGCTGGTGCCGGTGTTCGCGCTGCTGCTGAAGCTGGCGTACATCGGTACACGGCGGGTGTACCTGGAACACCTGGTGGTGGCGCTCTACAGCCACGCTTACCTGTGCCTGTGCGTGCTGGCGTTCTTCGCCCTGTCCTTCATCGACAGCCTGCTGCCCGCGCAGGCGACCGTGGCACGCGCGCCCGTGTGGTTGGCCGAGCTGCTGATCATGTGCTGGATGCCGGTGTACCTGTTCTGGATGCAGCAGCGCGTCTATCGCCAGCACCCGGTCGTCACGCTGGTGAAGTACCTCGCGCTGGGCATGCTGTACTTCATGCTCGTCGTCACGGCCATGGTCCTGCTGTCCCTGACCAGCCTGGTGAATGCGTAGGGAAGCGCCGCACGACGACGCCGTGCAGGCACACCGCCGTGCACGCCGTTCGTAGTGAGCCCGTCGAACCACGAACGGGATCCGGTGTTCAGTGCTCCCCCCTGGCTAGCGATCACGCTGTTGCCGCAGCCATGCGCGCCGCTGGCTGACAGGCACCGCCAGCAGTTCACGACGGAACGCATCCCGGTCCTGCGGCGGCAAGCGCTGCGCCAGCGCGGCCAGATCGTCCCGTTGCTCCGCGTCGAGCTGGTGGAGCACCGAGAGCGCCGCGTCGCGCTCGCCGGGCGGTACGTAGGCGAACAAGGGGTGCAGGCGCGGCCAGTCAGCACCGAGCGCCGGCCCCAAGCGCCATCCGTTGCGCTGCATCGCATCCTGCACGGCGAACTGCGTGCGCAGGGCAGCCTGGTGCTCCGGCGGCAGCGCGGCGACCTCGGCGGCCGCGGCGCGCAACCGCGCGCGCTGTACTTCGTCCAGTGCACGCCAGGCGGCGTAGCGCGCGCGACGGTCTTCGCGTTCGTGCAGGGGCAGCGCGTCCCACGCGATGCGCCGTTGCTGCCACGCCGCCTGCGCGGCCGGCGACATCGCCTGCCAGCGCGCGCCGGGCGCGACGTCCTGCGCGGCGGAGACGGCGATGCCGGCGATCGAGACCACCAGGCCCACGGCGCCGAGCAGCGCCATCCGCATCTCAACGCGCCGCATCGTCATCCTCCACGGCAGGCGTTTGAGGCGTGCCTGCGCCGGCCACGTACCAGGCCAGGAAGTCGGCCTCGCGGGCGAGGGCCTCCTCGTCGGCATCGGCGAGCAGCGCGAAGTCCACATGTTCGTGCGGCGCCATCGCAGCGTCGGAGCGCACGGCAGGGGCGTCGGCAGCCGGCAGTTCGGCCACGGCGATCACCGGATCCGGAGGCAGCGCCAGCGCGCCGTCGCCGCCCGCCGGGACTCCTGCCGTGCCGGACGGTGGCGGGGCGCCCTGCCTGTCCCACCACCACCACCCTGCCGCAGCGGCCGCCAGCAACAGGAGCACCGCGAGCAGGCTCCAATGCCAGCGTCGGCGGCGCGGAGGAGCCGTCACGGCCAGCGCAGCGGGCTTCGCCACCGGCGGCACGGGGCGCGTGCCGGCAAGGGCGTCCTCCCGCAGGCGGGCCAGTGTGGCGAGACGGTCAGGGGACAGGTCGCGCAGGTGCTGCTGGATGGCTTCCGCCAGCGCACGCCACCCGGCAGCGTCGGGCTGCCCGGCCGCATCACGCGGACAGGCACGGGCCAAGGCATCGCGGTAGGCCGGGTCGTCGATGCCGAGCGCTTCGGCGGCCTCGGCCTCCTGCAGGCCGCCTGCCAGCCGCAGCAGCAGGGCGGCGCGGTCGGCAGGCGCCGGTGCCGCCAGGGCCGCAAGCGAACCCGACCAGTGCGCGTGCGCGCCGTCCGCCCGCAGTTGCGGGGTGGCGGCAAGCAGCGACCAGAAGCGCACCGGCCAGTCCGCCATCGGCAGCGCCGCCGCCTTGGCACGGAACGCGCGCAATGCCGCCGCCAGGGCGACGTCGCCACGGTCGGGGTCTCCGCACTGGAGCGCGGCGAACACCGCGCCCCGGCGTTCGCACCCCCGCAGGAAGGCGGCAAGGGCGGCGGGCGGCGGGTCGGAAGCGGGGGTGGGAGCCATGGCGAAACCGGTTGCGGACGACCCGATCATAGTCAGCCTGCGGGCCCGTATGGACGCTTGACATCGCGCCGGAACCTGCTCTCTTCGGCCGCACAAGGCTTTCCGCGAAAAACGTTGTGCACAGCGGTCACCAAACCGTCATGCCGGGCCCGGGACTCCCCCGTCAGGACATTGTGTCAATCGGGTTTCACGGGCAAATGCATGATTTCATTGAAAAATATAGGGATGGCGCTTTTTTCGCCAAGGTGGCACCGAGGCTTGCAGGACCGTCATCGCGCCGTGAAGCAATCTCGCCATGCACAGATTTATCCACAGCTGGTGTGGATAAATCGGAATCCCCTTGTGGGATGGGCACTTGCGTGATTTTCGTCAAGATTTTGACAGGACATCACCGCAACTGCGCGAGATGTGCCCCCGCCGGGAGGGGCCGATACACTGTCACGCAATGTCGCCCGTTTCCGTCCTCCAGGTCGCGCTGCCGATCCCCCTGCCACGGCTGTTCGACTACCTGCCCCCGCCCGGCCACGCCGCCTCGCCGGAGGACGTGGGCAAGCGGGTCAAGGTGCTGTTCGGCAACCGTGCGCTGACCGGCTTCGTGGCCGGCGTCGGGCAGCCGGCCGATCCGGATCTGGAGCTGCGCCACGCCGAGGCGCTGCTCGATGCCAGCCCCCTGCTGCACGGGGAACTGCTCGACTCGCTGCACTGGCTGGGGCGCTATACGCACGCGCCAATGGGCGAGGTGGTCGCAACGGCCCTGCCGGTCCAGTTGCGCCAGGGCGAGCCGCTGCCGGACACCCACGCCTGGCACTGGCGGCTGACGGAAGCCGGCCGCACCCAGCAGGATCGCCTGCGCGCAGGCAGCCGGCCACGGCGTTTGGCCGACCTGCTGGCCGCACACGCCTCGCTCGACGAGGACGTGCTGGACCTGCACGTGGATGCCGGGCGCGCCACCGCACGAGACCTCGCCAGACGCGGCCTGGCCGAACGCGTCGTCGCGCCCGCCACGACGACGCCCCCTTCGCCCCGGCCTGGTCCGGCGCTCAACGACGAACAGCGCGTCGCGGCCGAGGCGATCACCGGCACGACCGGCTTCGGTGCCCTGCTGCTGGACGGGGTGACCGGCAGCGGCAAGACCGAGGTTTACCTGCACGCGATCGCCGACTGCCTGCATCGTGGACGCCAGGCGCTGGTGCTGGTGCCGGAGATCGGCCTGACGCCGCAGATGCTGGCGCGCTTCCGCGAGCGCCTGGGAGTGCCCGTGCATGCGCTGCACTCCGGCCTCAACGATGGCGAGCGCGCCCGTACCTGGGCCGCCTGCCTGCGTGGTGAGGCACGGGTGATCGTGGGCACGCGTTCGGCGGTGTTCACCCCGTTGCCGGAGGCCGGCCTGATCGTGATCGACGAAGAACACGATGGCAGCTACAAGCAGCAGGACGGCATCCGCTACCACGCACGCGACTTCGCGCTGGTGCGCGGCAAGGCGCTGGACGTGCCGGTGGTACTGGGCAGCGCCACGCCATCGCTGGAGACGCTGCACAACGCGCGCAGCGGCCGCTACGCGCACCTGCGCCTGTCGCGGCGCGCGGGCGAGGCGCAACCGCCCGGCGTGCGCGTGCTGGACATGCGCAAGCGACCGCAGCAGGCCGGCCTGCTGCCCGACACGCTGCAGGCCATCCGCCAGGCGCTGGAGGCGGATGGCCAGGTACTGGTGTTCAAGAACCGCCGCGGGTACGCCCCGGTGCTGCTGTGCCACGACTGCGGCTGGAGCGCGCACTGCAAGCGCTGCGACAGTGCGATGACGGTGCATGCGGGCGGCAAGCGCCTGCAGTGCCATCACTGCGGCGCGCGGCAGGCCGCCCCCCCGGCATGCCCCGACTGCGGCGGCCTGGCATTGCAACCGCAGGGGATCGGCACGGAGCGGCTGGAGGAAACGCTGTCCGACCTGTTCGCCGACGTGCCGGTGCTGCGGGTGGACCGCGGCACCACGCAGAAGCGTGATGGGTTGGCGCAACAACTGGCCAGGCTGGGCGATGCGCCCGGCATCCTGGTGGGCACGCAGATCCTGGCCAAGGGCCACGACCTGCCGCACCTCACCCGCGTGGCGGTGGTCGGCGTGGACGAGGGCCTGTTTTCCACCGACTTCCGTGCGGGCGAGAAGCTCGCCCAGCAGCTGATCCAGGTCGCGGGGCGCGCCGGGCGCGCCGGCAAGCGCGGCGATGTCTGGCTGCAGACGCATCACCCCGATCATCCGCTGTTGAACACGCTGATCACCGGCGGCTACCACGCCTTCGCCGATGCGGAGCTGGAGCAACGCCGGATGGCGGGCTTCCCCCCGTTCGCACATCTGGCCCTGCTGCGTGCGGAAGCCCAGCACGTGGACGCCGCGCACCAGTTCCTGCAGGCCGCCAAGCAGAGCCTGCGCGCGCAGGACGCCACCCTGGAAATGCACGGCCCCCTGCCCGCACCGATGCCACGCCGCGCCGGCCTGCACCGCGTGCAATTGCTGCTGTCCTCGCCGGAACGCCGCACGCTGCACCGCGCACTCGACCTCGCGTTGCCGCAGATCCATGCCATGCCGGAAGCGCGCCGTACGCGCTGGTCGCTCGACATCGACCCGATGGACCTCTACTGATGAGCGCCGACACACACGCTGCCATGACGCCCGCGCGCCGCCTGCGCAGCATCTTCAGCGGCTCGGTCGGCAACCTGGTGGAGTGGTACGACTGGTACGTCTACGCGGCATTCTCGCTGTACTTCGCCGAGGTGTTCTTCCCCGGTGGGGACCGCACCAGCCAGTTGCTGAAGACCGCCGCGATCTTCGCGGTGGGTTTCCTGATGCGCCCGCTCGGCGGCTGGCTGCTGGGCCGCTACGCCGATCGCCATGGCCGCAAGCGCGCGTTGATGCTGTCGGTGGTGATGATGTGTGCGGGTTCGCTCATCATCGCCTGCACGCCGGGCTACGCGACCATCGGCGTGGCGGCACCGATCCTGCTGGTATTGGCGCGGCTGCTGCAGGGCCTGTCCGTCGGCGGCGAATACGGCACATCGGCGACCTATCTCAGCGAGATGGCCACGCGCGGGCATCGCGGCTTCTGGTCCAGCTTCCAGTACGTCACGCTGGTGATGGGCCACCTGATCGCGTTGGCCGTACTGATCGCGTTGCAGCGCGTATTCCTGACCGACGGGCAGCTGCGCGAATGGGGCTGGCGCATCCCGTTCGCGATCGGCGCCGCGGCGGCGCTGGTGGCATTGTGGCTGCGCCGGAACATGGTGGAGACCGAATCGTTCTCCCGCCGCGAGGCTGCGGGCACGCCGGACCAGCAGGAGGCGCAGGGCACGCTGCGTGCCCTGATGCAACACCCACGTGCGGTGCTCGCCGTGGTCGGACTGACGATGGGTGGCACGCTGGCGTTCTACACATACACGACCTACGTGCACAAATTCCTCGTCAACAGCGCCGGCATGGCGAGCCAGACGGCCAGCCTGATCAACGCCTCGACGCTGTTCTTCTTCATGCTGCTGCAGCCGGTGGTCGGTGCGCTGTCCGACCGGATCGGCCGTCGACGCATCCTGATCGCCTTCGGTGTGCTGGGCACACTGTGCACGTGGCCGATCCTGTCCACGCTGCAGACGGTCTCGAGCCCGGCGCAGGCATTCTGGCTGCTGATGGCCGCGCTGGTGATCCTCAGCGGCTACACCGCGATCAACGCGGTGGTGAAGGCGGAGATGTTTCCCGTCGAGATCCGCGCCCTCGGCGTCGGCTTGCCCTATGCGCTGACCGTGGCGATTTTCGGCGGCACCGCCGACATGGTTGCGCTCTGGTTCAAGGACATCGGCCACGAAACCGGCTTCTACTGGTATGTCACGGCGTGCATCGCATGCTCGCTGCTGGTGTACCTGTGGATGCCCGATACGCGCGAGACCTCGCTGATCGATCGCGATCCGGAATGATCCTGCGCGCCCCGGATACGGCGCGTGCGACAATCCGCGACGACGCCACGCGACCATGGCAGCAGGAGACGACATGCAGGCAGGACACCATCTCGTCATCGTCGGCGGCGGCTTCGCCGGACTCTGGGCCACGCGTGCGCTGGCTTCCGCGCCGGTACGCATCACCCTGATCGACCGCCACAACCACCATCTGTTCCAGCCCCTGCTCTACCAGGTGGCCACCGCCGGGCTGTCCGCACCCGATATCGCCGCGCCGCTGCGCCACATCCTGCGCAAACAGGAGAACGTCGAAGTACGGCTGGCCGATGTTGCATCGATCGAGCCGGATGCAAGGCAGGTCGTCCTGGCGGACGGCACGACGATCATGTTCGACTCGTTGCTGCTGGCCACGGGCGCGACGCACGCTTACTTCGGTCACGATGAATGGGCGCGACACGCACCGGGCCTGAAGACGCTGGATGATGCGCTGCAACTGCGACGTCACCTGCTGCTCGCGTTCGAGCGTGCGGAGGCAGAGACCGATCCAGGCAGGCGCGCCGCATGGCTGAGCTTCGCGATCGTCGGCGGTGGACCGACCGGGGTCGAATTGGCGGGCACGCTGGCGGAGATCGCGCGGCACACGCTGAAGAACGAATTCCGCCGCATCGATCCCTCGCAGGCGCGCGTGCGACTGGTGGAAGCGGGACCGCGCGTGCTGGCTTCGTTTCCCGACGCACTGTCGGAAAAGGCGCGCAGGCAACTGGAAAAACTGGGCGTCGAGGTCGTGACCGGCACGCCGGTCAGCGACATCACCGACGAGGGTTACCGGCTGGGCGACGCCTTCGTGCCCGCGAAGACGGTGGTGTGGGCGGCCGGTGTGGCGGCATCACCGCTGGCGCGCTCGCTGGACGTGCCACTGGACCGCGCCGGCCGCGTGCCGGTGCAGCCCGATCTCAGCGTCACGGGTCATCCGGACATCTTCGTCGCGGGAGATCTCGCCGCCGTGACCTCGGACGGGCGTCCCGTGCCCGGCGTGGCGCCGGCGGCGAAACAGATGGGCCGGCACGTGGCGCAGGTGCTGCGTGCGCGACTGTCGGGTGGTCCGGCGCCCGGCGCGTTCCGCTACCAGGACTACGGCAATCTCGCGACGATCGGGCGGATGGCGGCGGTGGTGGATTTCGGTCGGCTGAAATTTTCCGGGCTGCTGGCGTGGTGGTTCTGGCTGACCGCGCACGTGTTCTTCCTGATCGGCTTCCGCAACCGCCTGGTCGTGCTGCTGAACTGGTGCTGGGCGTACTGGAGCTACCAGCGCGGCGCGCGGATCATCCTCGGCAAGGACGAGGATCAGCCGGGATCCACGCGGCAGGCATAGCAGCCGGGACGTGCGTTATGCACGTGCAGATAGGCGACACCGGGCGCGTCGAGCAGACGCTGCAGGTGCGGTGACGCGTTCGCGCCTTCCACCACCTCGGCGTCCCGCATCAGACCGTCCTCGTCATAGGCCCGTAGCGACAGCAACCGGCGCGGGAATGACGGCGGCAATGTGTCGTGGTATTCGGCGGCATGGATATGCAGCGCCGCTTCGCGCACGTAGATCGGCCCACTGGCGCGATACGGACCGGCGACATCGTGGTGCGGGTAGGGAAGCAGCAGCAGGGTCTCGCCCTGCTGCGCATCCTGCAGCGTAACGCGGCAGGGAAAGCCACGGTCGGCATCGGCGACGACGCGACGGATGTTGCGCGCCGCCAGTGCGGCGGCGTCGAGCGCGAACAGAGGACGGAAGGGTTCGGGCGACAGCCCGCGGATCACGAACGACATGGCATCACGCTGCGGGAAACGGGATGCCATGTTCGTGCCGCCCTTGAGGCGACGCTATCCGGATCTTGTCCGGCCTACTTCGGGTCCAGCGGATAGCGCTTGCCATCGGCCATGACCAGCTCGCCGTCGCCGATGCGCTCGCTGTCCGCATCGACCGTGATGAATTCGGCCTCGAGGCGGCCTGCGCCCTTGCTGCCTTTCAGGTCGAAGACATACAGCTCGCCTTCCGCTGCCCAGGACGCGTCACGGTCGAAGGCAGCCTCGCGGATGTCGCCGATGTGGCGTTGCACGACCGGATGCGCCTGCATCGCCGCGTTGGCCTGCAGCACGAAGATGCCATCCTGCCGCGCGAACGTATCGGGCACCTCGCCACGATCCGTATCGATGCGCGGCGACGCCAGTTCGCCCTCCATCGGCGCCTCGCCCTCGAACGCAATCTCGCGGCCATCGGCGAGCGTCAGCACACCCTTTCCGAGACGCTCGGTGTCGGCGTCCACGGTGATGAATTCCGCGAGGATGCGGCCGCGCCCCTTGTCGCCCGCCAGTGCGAACACGAACTCGTTGGCACCCTCGGCCTCGCCCGTGGCGGCCAGGTCGAATTCGAACGAGGCGAGCGTGCCGATGTGCTGCTGCACCAGCGGGTAGCGCTGCACGGCGACGCGCGCCTGGCGGGTGAATATGTTGTCCTGCATGTCGCCGAACAGGCCATCGACGCCCACTTCATCGGCGGGCTCGTCTTCACCGCGCGGCTCGCCTTCGAACGGCAAGCGGCGGCCATTGGCCAGCGTCAGCACGCCCTTGCCGAGGCGTTCGGTCTCGGCGCTGACGGTGATGAAGTCCGCTTCCAATCGCCCACGGCCCTTGTCGCCCACCACGTCGAACACGAAGGTGTTCATGCCCGGCGCGGCACCGGTAGCCTCCGTGTCGATCTCGAATGTCGTGATCTGGCCGATGTGCTGGCGGATCAGCGGATACCGCTGCGCGGCTTCCTGCGCCTGGCGGGTGAAGAGATCGGCGCCCGCCCCGACGTCCTCATCGTGGTCGTGCCCATGGTGGTCGTCTTCCGCAGCCAACGCGTCGGCGTCGCCTTCGATCACGTGCTCGGTGCCGTCCGACATCACCAGCACGCCGGGGCCGAGCGCCTCCTCCGTCGCACTGACGGTGATGAAACGCGCGGTGACGCGCCCCTTGCCACGGCTGCCCTCGACGTCGAACACCAGTACGTCCGGGCCGGGCTGGTCCATGCTCGCGGCATCGTCCAGCACGACCTTGCGAATCGCGCCAAGCTGCGCGGACACCACCGGATCGATCTGCATCGCGGCGCGCGCCTGCGCGTCGTATTCCTCGCGATCGATGCTGAAACTCACGCCGCGCGTTTCGCCGGAGGATTTGGTGTTGCCGGTTTCGGCCGCCATGGCCGCCATGGCCGGCGTGCCGCCCGCGCCCGCCCCCATGCCGCATGCCAATGCCAACGCGAGTACCCACTGCCGCTTGTTGCCCCACGCCATGCCCTGCTCCTTTAGTTGCCGCCCGAGGCGGATCGCGGCGTAGTGGATCACACTTCCGCCGATCGATGAACCTTGCAAACGAAAAGAGGCCCCTTACGGGGCCTCTTCAGTACGCTGACGCGATGCCGGGTCAGGCCGCGAACAGCGCCTTCATCTTCTTCAGCGCGTTGGCTTCCACCTGGCGGACACGCTCGGCGGAAATGCCGTACTCGTCGGCAAGTTCCTGTAGCGTGATCTTGCTTTCGCCATCCAGCCAGCGGCGCTTGATGATGTCGCGCGAACGCTCATCCAGATTCGCCAGGCCTTCGCGCAGCAGTTCCATCTGATTGTCTTCGCTGTCCGCACGCTCGTAGGCCTGCGAAGGATCCTCATCGTGGGCGACCAGGTAGCTGGCCGGAGAGGGCGGGGCATGATCCTCGTCCTCGTCAGAGGAGGCGTCGAAACCGATGTCACGACCAGACAGGCGCGCTTCCATCTCCAGCACCTCGCGCTCGGACACGTTGAGGTCCTTGGCGATGACGCTGACTTCCTCGGCATTCATCCAGCCCAGGCGTGTCTTGGACTTGCGCAGGTTGAAGAACAACTTGCGCTGCGCCTTGGTCGTGGCGACCTTCACGATGCGCCAGTTTTTCAGGATGAACTCGTGCATCTCGGCACGGATCCAGTGCACCGCGAAACTCACCAGGCGCACACCCATGTCGGGATCGAAACGCTTCACCGCCTTCATCAGGCCGATGTTGCCTTCCTGGATCAGATCCCCCAGCGGCAGGCCGTAGCCGTTGTAACCGCGGGCGACATGCACCACGAAGCGCAGGTGCGAATGCACCAGCTCGCGCGCTGCGTCGAGGTCTTCATCCTCGCGATAACGGTGGGCGAGCGCTCGCTCGTCCTCGACCGACAGCACCTGGATCTGGTGCACGGCACTGATGTAGGCGTCCAGCGAACCCAGGGCACTGGGAATCGGCAGGCTGTTGGTGACCAGGGCGGTAGTAGGAGTGTTCTGGCTCATGGGCAGGGATGTTAGCAGTCGGGGGGTTCGACTGCTAACCACCAGGGAAGTTCCCCATTGTCCTACGTCTGCAACAATCTCCCTCCGGCGGGCTAGTCCAGGAATATTCCTGCCCTATCAATTACTTGGCAATCCCGGATCACGTAACGCCCAGCTAGTTCGGAAATCCCTCACCCGCTCCGGCGATCTGGCGTTCAGGTTCGAGAGGACATCGCCACGACGGCGGGCGGCGCTTTCCGAGCCTGCCTCGCCAGCACCTGGGCGGCAAGGTCGTCGGCACCCTCCAAACGCGAAGGATGGAAGTCCCGACGCAGGTAATCGCGCAGGTGACGATGGGTGCGGCGCGCCATCCCATACCCCTTCCCGAGGTGATGGGCCACCTGGCGCCAGGAGGCCTTTCTCCACAACAAGCGATCCTGGGCCAACAGTGACGTCGCCATGCCGATCATCAACGCGTAGAAGAGCGTGGTTGTCGTCAGAGCGCCCAGCAGGCGCACCGAGTAGCGAGGCGCAATCGCCTGCAGCAGATCGTACGCGACTGCACGGTGCTCGATCTCTTCTGCGAAGTGCCATTCCATCAGGTCGCGCACACTTGGATCCGCCTCGACCAGGATCGACTGCGACAGGAACTCATACCCCAGGAATGCGTTGATGTGTTCGACGCAGCTCACCAGTGAGACCCGTAGCCAAAGCGGCGCGTAGCGGTCCATCGTGCGGAAGACGACACGATCAACCGTGCGCTCGAAGCCACGGTATGCGTATCCCTGCGCATCCAGGTTGTCCCAGTAGCGCTTGTGCGCCACTCCATGTTGCGCCTCCTGCCGGATGAACGCCTGGCAGCGCCCGCGCAGCGCGTCGTTGGCGACATGCGGCATGCACGCATTGAGCGTCCGGATATAGAAGGCTTCGTTCGCGGGCACCAGGATGGTGTATGCGTTGAGCAGCGACGAAACCACTTCGTTGCCCGGCAACCAGTGCCGGGGAATGTCGAGAGGAAGGCCTGCAACGAAGCGTCGCGGCGTGATGGATTCACTCATGTCTCGGCCCTGCCCGTGCTCACCGGCGAGGGCGAAGGCGTCCTGACCCACCGCATCGATTCACCCACAGCGGAGCGGTCGTCGAAGAGTATCGGCAGTGCACCCTTGCGATCATGGAGATGCCGGGGGCGCGGCGCCCTCCTGCGCCTGCCGCAATACGCGCAGGAGGTTGCCGCCCCAGATTTTCCGAATGTCCACTTCGGAGTAGCCTGCCGCCAGCAGCGCCTCGGTGATCCGTGGCAGGGCACTGACATCTTCCAGGCCAACGACGCCACCGCCGCCATCCCAGTCTGCGCCGATGCCGACATGATCCACGCCAGCAACCTTCAGGATGTGCAGCAGGTGTGCCATGTATTCGTCGAACGTCGCCCGTCTGGCGGGATACCGCACGTCTATTGCGCGGCGCTCGGCCAGATAGTCCGCCACGCGATCCGCCGGCAGCCTGTTTTCGGGGCCGAACGTCTTCGACAGGCTTTCCATCGCCGCTTCGCGTTCCGGAATCTTCGGGATGTCGACCAGGTAGCCGCCGTAAGCATTGACGTGGATCACCCCGCCTTTCGCCGCGAGGTGGCGGATTCTCGCGTCGTCGATATTGCGCGGATGGTCGTAGATCGCATCGGCACTCGTATGCGACAAGACGATCGGCGCCGAAGACAGCGCGAGCAACTGGTCGAACACCGCGTCGCTGGCATGCGACGCATCCAGCACGATGCCAAGCCGGTTCGCTTCGGCCACCAGAGCCCGTCCGGCCGGACTGAGTCCCTTCCACTCGGCACCTGCCGGATCGGTGGAAGAATCGCCGAAATCATTGTTGCGTACATGGGTGATGCCGAGCATGCGCAACCCCAGGCGATGGTAAGCCGTCAGCAGGGTTGGATCACTCGCCAGCGGCGCGGCGTTTTCCATGCTGATGAACGACACGCGCTTGCCGGCACCGGCGATCCGCTCGGCGTCATCCGCGGTGAGCGCGAGTTCCATCTCGGCAGGATGCGCCGCGAGCATCTCCAGGATACTGGCCAGACGCTCGAGACCATGGTCGCGCGCGGCGCGTTTGCCGGTGTCATCGCGCGCACCTTGGGCCGTGTAGATCACCCAGAAGCCACCATCCAGCCCGCCAGCCTTCATGCGCGGCAGGTCGACCTGCGAGAGATCGCCTTCATGCTGGTGATTGTCTGCGATGCTCCAGCCGGGGCGCCGCAGATTCGCGGGCGTGTCCAGATGCGTATCAAGCACCAACGCTGCTTCATGCACGCGTTGCGCCGTCATCGACGTGCCTCCTGCCGCAGCATCAGCACCGGGCACGATCAGCGCAATCGCCAAGATCAATCGACACCGCTTCATGCATCGTCCCCTGTGAGATGAGGATCGATTGTTGGCCAAAGCGACGCAAGAAAAAACCCCCGTCCTATCGGACGGGGGTTTCGGGGTAAAGCCCCTGGCGATGACCTACTCTTGCATGGCTTAAGCCACACTACCATCGGCGCGGCTGCGTTTCACTTCCGTGTTCGGGATGGGAACGGGTGGGACCACAGCGCTAATTTCACCAGGGAGAGGGTTGGAGCGTCGCCATCCAATAAACGGATTTAGGCGCCAGTCTCTCATAGGGTCTTGTGACGTAGCGGGCATTGGATTTTCTCTGACGATATCGTCGAGTCCAAGGCCACTTGAGGTTATATGGTCAAGCCACACGGATCATTAGTATCAGTTAGCTCAATGGGTTACCCCACTTACACACCTGACCTATCAACCACCTAGTCTTGATGGTTCCTTTAGGGGGCTTGTGCCCCGGGAGATCTCATCTTGAGGCGCGCTTCCCGCTTAGATGCTTTCAGCGGTTATCGCTTCCGAACATAGCTACCCGGCAATGCCACTGGCGTGACAACCGGAACACCAGAGGTTCGTCCACTCCGGTCCTCTCGTACTAGGAGCAGCCCCTCTCAAATCTCCAACGCCCATGGCAGATAGGGACCGAACTGTCTCACGACGTTCTGAACCCAGCTCGCGTACCACTTTAAATGGCGAACAGCCATACCCTTGGGACCGACTACAGCCCCAGGATGTGATGAGCCGACATCGAGGTGCCAAACACCGCCGTCGATATGAACTCTTGGGCGGTATCAGCCTGTTATCCCCGGAGTACCTTTTATCCGTTGAGCGATGGCCCTTCCATACAGAACCACCGGATCACTAAGTCCTACTTTCGTACCTGCTTGATCCGTCGATCTCGCAGTCAAGCACGCTTATGCCTTTGCACACAGTGCGCGATGTCCGACCGCGCTGAGCGTACCTTCGAGCTCCTCCGTTACTCTTTGGGAGGAGACCGCCCCAGTCAAACTACCCACCATACATGGTCCCCGATCCGGATTACGGACCTAGGTTAGAACGTCAAGCACATCAGGGTGGTATTTCAAGGTTGGCTCCACCGAAGCTAGCGCCTCGGTTTCATAGCCTCCCACCTATCCTACACAGACGAACTCAACGTTCAATGTAAAGCTATAGTAAAGGTTCACGGGGTCTTTCCGTCTTGCCACGGGAACGCTGCATCTTCACAGCGATTTCAATTTCACTGAGTCTCGGGTGGAGACAGCGCCGCTGTCGTTACGCCATTCGTGCAGGTCGGAACTTACCCGACAAGGAATTTCGCTACCTTAGGACCGTTATAGTTACGGCCGCCGTTTACTGGGGCTTCGATCAAGAGCTTCGCCTTGCGGCTGACCCCATCAATTAACCTTCCAGCACCGGGCAGGCGTCACA
>NZ_JBBEGA010000004.1:105000-107500 GCF_037402255.1 Pseudoxanthomonas sp. CCNWLW251
GCTTGATCCGTCGATCTCGCAGTCAAGCACGCTTATGCCTTTGCACACAGTGCGCGATGTCCGACCGCGCTGAGCGTACCTTCGAGCTCCTCCGTTACTCTTTGGGAGGAGACCGCCCCAGTCAAACTACCCACCATACATGGTCCCCGATCCGGATTACGGACCTAGGTTAGAACGTCAAGCACATCAGGGTGGTATTTCAAGGTTGGCTCCACCGAAGCTAGCGCCTCGGTTTCATAGCCTCCCACCTATCCTACACAGACGAACTCAACGTTCAATGTAAAGCTATAGTAAAGGTTCACGGGGTCTTTCCGTCTTGCCACGGGAACGCTGCATCTTCACAGCGATTTCAATTTCACTGAGTCTCGGGTGGAGACAGCGCCGCTGTCGTTACGCCATTCGTGCAGGTCGGAACTTACCCGACAAGGAATTTCGCTACCTTAGGACCGTTATAGTTACGGCCGCCGTTTACTGGGGCTTCGATCAAGAGCTTCGCCTTGCGGCTGACCCCATCAATTAACCTTCCAGCACCGGGCAGGCGTCACACCCTATACGTCCACTTTCGTGTTTGCAGAGTGCTGTGTTTTTGATAAACAGTCGCAGCGGCCTGGTTTCTGCGACCCCCCTCAGCTATAGCCCGCATGGGCCACCAAAGAGGGTGCACCTTCTCCCGAAGTTACGGTGCCATGTTGCCTAGTTCCTTCACCCGAGTTCTCTCAAGCGCCTGAGAATTCTCATCCTACCCACCTGTGTCGGTTTACGGTACGGTCTGCGTGAGCTGAAGCTTAGGAGCTTTTCCTGGAAGCGTGGTATCAGTGACTTCGTCCAAAAGGACTCGTCTCGGTGCTCGGTCTTAAAGGATCCCGGATTTGCCAAAGATCCAAACCTACCGCCTTTCCCCGGGACAACCAACGCCCGGTACACCTAACCTTCTCCGTCCCTCCATCGCACTCACGCGAGGTGCAGGAATATTAACCTGCTTCCCATCGACTACGGCTTTCGCCCTCGCCTTAGGGACCGACTAACCCTGCGTCGATTAACGTTGCGCAAGGAAACCTTGGGCTTTCGGCGTGCGGGCTTTTCACCCGCATTATCGTTACTCATGTCAGCATTCGCACTTCCGATACCTCCAGCAACCTTCTCAAGTCACCTTCAACGGCTTACGGAACGCTCCTCTACCGCGCATAACAAAGTTATGCACCCCAAGCTTCGGTTTCGTGCTTAGCCCCGTTAAATCTTCCGCGCAGACCGACTCGACCAGTGAGCTATTACGCTTTCTTTAAAGGGTGGCTGCTTCTAAGCCAACCTCCTGGCTGTCTGTGCCTTTCCACATCGTTTTCCACTTAGCACGAAATTTGGGACCTTAGCTGTGGGTCTGGGTTGTTTCCCTTTTCACGACGGACGTTAGCACCCGCCGTGTGTCTCCCGTACATTCTGTCTTGGTATTCGGAGTTTGCCATGGTTTGCTAAGACGCGATGTCCCGCTAGCCATAACAGTGCTCTACCCCCAAGAAGATTCATACGAGGCGCTACCTAAATAGCTTTCGAGGAGAACCAGCTATCTCCGGGTTCGATTAGCTTTTCACTCCTAATCACACCTCATCCCCTACCTTTGCAACGGGAGTGGGTTCGGGCCTCCAGTACCTGTTACGGCACCTTCACCCTGGGCATGACTAGATCACCCGGTTTCGGGTCTACTGCCCGCGACTATGCGCCCTTATCAGACTCGGTTTCCCTTCGCCTCCCCTATACGGTTAAGCTTGCCACGAACAGTAAGTCGCTGACCCATTATACAAAAGGTACGCAGTCACCCTTGCGGGCTCCTACTGCTTGTACGCACACGGTTTCAGGATCTATTTCACTCCCCTCTCCGGGGTTCTTTTCGCCTTTCCCTCACGGTACTGGTTCACTATCGGTCGGTCAGGAGTATTTAGCCTTGGAGGATGGTCCCCCCATGTTCAGACAGGGTTTCTCGTGCCCCGCCTTACTCGTCTTCACTGAAAAGGTCCTTTCGAATACCGGGCTGTCACCGTCTATGGCCAGTCTTTCCAGACTGTTCTTCTAAAACCAATCCAGCTTAAGGGCTGGTCCCCGTTCGCTCGTCACTACTCAGGGAATCTCGGTTGATTTCTTTTCCTCCGGTTACTTAGATATTTCAGTTCACCGGGTTTGCCTCCAGCAGCTATGTATTCACTGCAGGATACTGCCGAAGCAGTGGGTTTCCCCATTCGGACATTGCGGGATCAATGCTTGTTGCCAGCTCCCCCACACTTTTCGCAGGCTGCCACGTCCTTCATCGCCTCTGACCGCCAAGGCATCCACCGTGTGCGCTTATTCGCTTGACCATATAACCCCAAGTCGCCTCGGAGTTACATGCCGTGCTGATGGGGTACAAAGCCACCAACGCGAACATACGACTCAATTTATTAGGGACTCGAAGTCCCCGCCTTAGCCTCAACGACACGTCTAGATGAAAATCTAAAACGCTCGCTACGTCACA
>NZ_JBBEGA010000004.1:110000-367768 GCF_037402255.1 Pseudoxanthomonas sp. CCNWLW251
CGGCAGCGGTAAGCAGCGCAGCAATGCGGATGCCTTCTGCCGGCACCACGACGTCCTTGAGCTCCAGCAGTGACGTATCGCCCTGGCCGGTGACGACGGCATGCCAGCCTGCAATCGCCTTTTCGGCTTCGCCGGCATCGTGGAAGCGGGTGGCCAGCTCGCGCGCAAGGCGCAGTTTCACGTCGCGCGGGTTGAGCTCGCCGCCAGCGACGGAATTCTTCAATGCGAGCGCTTCGGCCACGCCCATCTCGAAGCTCAGCAGCTCGATCCAGCGCCACATCAGGTCGTCGCCGATCTTCATGGTCTTGGTGACGATGTCGATGGCCGGCTCGCTGACGCCGATGTAGTTGCCCAGCGATTTGGACATCTTGTTGACGCCGTCCAGACCTTCCAGCAGCGGCATGGTCAGCACGATCTGGGGCGCCTGACCGTGATGCTCCTGAAGCCCACGCCCCATCAGCAGGTTGAACTTCTGGTCGGTGCCCCCGAGCTCGACATCCGCCTGCAGGGCTACCGAGTCGTAGCCCTGGACCAACGGATACAGGAATTCATGGATGGCGATGGACTGCTGGGCGGCGTAGCGCTTGGCGAAATCGTCGCGCTCCAGCATGCGGGCCACGGTGTGCTGGCCCGCCAGGCGGATCATGTCGGCCGCGCCCATCTTGCCGAACCACTCGGAATTGAAGCGGACCTCGGTCCTCTCCCGGTCCAGCACCTTGAACACCTGGTCCTCGTAAGTGCGCGCGTTGGCGAGCACGTCCTCGCGGCTGAGGGGCTTGCGGGTGATGTTCTTGCCGGACGGGTCGCCGATCATCCCGGTGAAGTCACCGATCAGGAAGATCACCTGGTGCCCCAGGTCCTGGAACTGGCGCATCTTGTTCAGCAGGACGGTGTGGCCGAGGTGCAGGTCGGGCGCCGTGGGATCGAAACCCGCCTTCACGCGCAGGGGCCGCCCCAGCTTCAGGCGGGCTTCCAGGTCTTCGGGCTTGAGGATTTCGTCGGCGCCACGGCCGATCACGGCAAGAGCTTCTGCAAGGGACACGGGGAACAGTTCCAGTAGGGGTGGCCGCGTGAAGGCCAAGTCAGTGAGGTGAAGTTACCGTTAAATGAAAGTAAACAGTGATAGCTATCAAAAAAGCCAATTGACTCAATGGTTTGACGCGAAGTCTTCGCGTGTCTATGGTACGCCGATTGGGGCTTTGCCTTGGCCCCGGGATGCAACCTTGATGCAAACTCATGGGGGCGGCAACGGCCGCAAGCAACAGTTCCGGGAGCGCCTGGGGGTGCTTCGCGACACTGCACTTCATCATCAGGTGAAGCGCCATCTGCCGGAAGGGCGATGGACGCGCCGCCACTGGATCCATGCCAGCCTCTTCACCACCATCGGCGTGCTGATGGCGACCATCGTGCCGGGCTTCTCCAGCGCCATCCAGGCGCCGGTATCGGAGCCGCGCAGCACGTTGCTGCTCGATCTGCCCGAATTGTCGGCGGCGCGCATGGCCGGTACGGCCGGTGACAGCTGGCAGGTGGTCCGGGTGAAGCCTGGGCAGACCTTGGGGGCGATTTTCGAGGAGCTGGGCATTCCCGCTGCCACCCTGCACCGCATCCTCGAGAATGCCGACGCCAAGAAGGCGCTCACCCGACTGAAACCGGGCACCGAGATCGCCTTCGACCTGCCGGTCAACGGCGGACTGCGCACGCTGCGCTACGACCGCGACCCGAGCCATCGCGTGGAACTGCTGGTCGGCGCGGACAAGGTCACCGAGCGCGTGATCGCCCGCGAGACGACCACCCGAACGGTGGTACTGAGCGGCAAGGTCGGGCGCTCGCTGAACCGTTCCGCGCGCAAGGCAGGCCTGACCTCCGCCAACGTGAACTCGCTGACGGACGAAATCTTCAAGTACGACATCGACTTCAATTCCGATCTGGGCGCAGAGGACCGTTTCAGCGTGGTGGTCGAACAGACCTGGCGCGAAGGCGAGCTGATCAGCACCGGGCCGGTGCAGGCCGCCACGTTCACGGTGGACGGCAAACTGCATTCGGGCTTCCGCTTCACCCGCCCCGGCGGCAAGCCGGAGTACTTCACCGCCGCCGGCCGGCCGTTGAAGAAGAACTTCATCCGCATGCCGATCCCCTACGCGCGCATGAGCTCCAAGTTCGGCGCGCGTCGCCACCCGGTCCTGGGCACGATGCGGATGCACAAGGGCGTGGACTACGCCGCCTCCAGCGGCACGCCGATCATGGCGGCCGGCGATGGCCGCGTGCAGTTCGCGGGCTGGCAGGGCGGTTATGGACGCACCGTGATCCTCGACCATGGCCGTGGCCACACCACGCTGTACGCGCACATGTCGCGGATGGGCAAGATCAAGCAGGGCCAACGCGTCGCGCAGGGCACGGTGATCGGCTATGTCGGCACCACGGGGCTGTCGACCGGCCCACACCTGCACTACGAATTCCGCATCAACGGCGTGCACCGCAATCCGCTGTCGGTGACGATGCCGCCGCCGGAACCGCTGGGCGGCGCGCAGCTGGCGGCATTCCGCACGTACACGGCCAATGCGCTGACACGCATTCGGACCGTGGAAGACGTCATCTACGCCGACGTTGGCCCGGCCGAAGGAGCGACCAAGCCCGCCACCGTCGCGGCGGCCAAGCCTGCCGGCAAGGGCGGCAAGGGCTGATCCTTCACCCACGCATGGCGGCAATCCGGAAAAGGCGGGACACTGTCCCGCCTTTTTCTTTGCCTGTCGATTCCGCATGACGACCCCCGCTTCCACCGAGCTTTACCTGGGCCTGATCTCCGGCACCAGCGCCGATGGCATCGATGCCGCGCTGGTCCGGTTCGAAGACTCCCCGACGGGATTGGGTTGCGAGCTGGTCCATGGCCGCACATTCGCCTGGGATCCGGCGTTGCGTGCGCAGTGGGTGGCCCTGGGCCAGGGCGCGGACAACGTGTCGCTGGACGGACTCGGTTCGCTGGACGGCCTTGCCGCGCGCGCATTCGCCGATGCCGCATCCGCACTGCTGGAAGAGGCAGGCGTGCCCCGCGGACGCGTGCGTGCGCTCGGCTCGCATGGCCAGACCATCCGCCATCGCCCGCACGCGGACCCGCCGTTCACCTGGCAGCTCGGGGATGGCAATGTCATCGCCGAACGCAGCGGGATCGACACCGTGGCCGACTTCCGCCGGCGGGACGTGGCGGCAGGCGGGCACGGTGCACCGCTGATGCCGGCGTTCCATGCCGCCCTGCTCGGTTCGCTGCAGGAAGACCGGGCCGTACTCAACCTCGGCGGCATCGGCAACTTCACCCTGCTGCCGAGGGTGGGCGACGTGCGCGGTTTCGATACCGGGCCGGCGAATGCGCTCATGGACGCCTGGTGCGCGCGCCATACCGGGCGCACCTACGACGCCGGCGGCGCCTTCGCGGCGAGCGGACACGTGGACGCCGCTCTGCTGGCTCGCCTGCTGGCGGAACCCTGGTTTGCGCTGGCGCCACCGAAGAGCACGGGGCGGGAACAGTTCCACCTGGACTGGCTGCAGGCGCGCATGGGCGAGGTCACTATCTCGCCGGCCGACGTGCAGGCCACCTTGCTGGAACTGACTGCACGCACCGTCGCCGACGCGCTGCAGATCACCCAGCCGGCCACCCGTCGCGTGCTGGTCTGCGGTGGTGGCGTTCACAACGCGGTGCTGATGGCACGGCTGGCCGCCCACCTGCCGCAAGCGGTGGTGGAATCCACCGCCGCACACGGCCTGGATCCGGATTACGTGGAGGCGATGGGCTTTGCCTGGCTGGCGCGCGAAACGCTGGCCGGCCGGTCGGGCAATCTGCCGGCAGTCACCGGGGCCGTCGGACGCCGCGTGCTGGGCGTGGTGTACCCGGCCTAGAAACCCTTGCCGGGCGGCACATCCTTCAACGCGCTGATCGCATCGGCGAGCGCGTTGACTTCGCGGTCATCCAGGCCGCCGCGCACTTCGGATTCGCAGACGAAGAGGCCCTGTTCCAGCAAGTTGAAGATGGTGTCGTGGATCGGCCATCCTCGCGCCTGCGAGACGCGCCGGATGCGCTCGGCGAGGATCGGATCCACGTCCTTCAGCACGATGTCGGTCATTGTCCCGTCCCCTGCATGCCCCCTGGGCAGACTGTAGCGCACGCGCTCAGTCCAGTGCCCCGTCCGCCGACCTGTCGATGCCACTCGCCGGCTCATGGTCGCCCCCGAACCGGATACGCGGGGCCAGCCAGAAGAACAGCGCGACCGCCGGGATCGCGACCAGGGCGGTGATCCAGAAATACACTCCATACCCGGTCTGCTCCACGATGCCGCCGGACACCGCGCCCAGCAGTTTTCCCGGCAGCATCACCAGCGACGAGAACAGCGCGTACTGGGTGGCGGTGAAGCGCTGGTTGACCAGCGCGGACAGGAACGCCACCAGCGTGGTGCCCTGGAAGCCCTGCGCGAGGTTCTCGCCGGAAATCACCAGCGTCAGCTTCCACACATCGCCGTCGGCGCCGATCAGCCAGACATACAGCAGGTTGCTGATCGCCCCCAGCACGATGCCCGCCAACAGCGGCCATTTCACGCCCCAGCGCGCGACGGCGATGCCGGCGATGAATACGCCGACCAGGCCCACCCAGACGCCCCAGATCTTCGATACCGCGCCGATCTCGGTCTTGGTGAAACCCTGGCTGAGGTAGAACGGCGCCATGATGCCGCCGCCCAGCGACTGGTCGGAAATCTTCGCCAGCAGGATGAACGCGAACAGGGCGATGGCCAGCGCAATGCCGAAACGACGGAAGAAGTCGACGAAGGGCTCCACCACCCCCTCCTGCAGACCCTCGCTCCACGTCGTCATGCGGATCCGCACCACATCGGGCTCGCGCGACAGCAGGACCGCGACCACCGGTATCAGCATGACGGCCGCCATCGCCTGGTAGACCAGCGGCCACGACACTTGATCGGCCAGCATGAGCGCCAGGGCGCCGGTGATGATCAGCGCGATGCGGTAGCCCAGCGAATACGTGGCCAGCAGCGCACCCTGCGATTCCTGCGGTGCGATCTCGATGCGGTACGCATCCACGGCGATGTCCAGCGTGGCACCGGCGAACGCCGTCAGCAACGTGACCCAGATGAAAGGCGCCAGTTTCCCGGGCGTCAGATGCGCCATCAGCAGCAGGCCGACGATGACTACACCCAGCGCCAGCAACAGCCAGCCGCGCCGCTGGCCCAGACGGCCGAGCAATGGCAGGCGCCAGCGATCCACGAGTGGTGCCCAGAGGAACTTCAGCGTGTACGTCAGGCCTGCACTCGCGATCAGCGTGATGTTCTTCAGCTCCAGTCCGTTCTCGGTCAGCCAGTACGCCAGCGTGCCCGCCACCAGCAGGAACGGCATGCCCGAGGCAAAGCCGAAGAAGAACATCGTCCATGCCGACGGCTGCGCGAACGCACGCCAGACCGAAGGCTTGCCGGGACGTTCGCTTGCCGTTGTCGTCATCAGGTGTAGTCCACCGTGAAGGGGGCATGGTCGGAGAAACGCTGCTCGCGGTAGATCGAGCAGGCCTTCAGGCGGTCACGCAGCGACGGCGTGACGAACTGGTAGTCGATCCGCCACCCCACGTTGTTGGCGCGTGCCGCACCGCGGTTGCTCCACCAGGTGTAGTCCTGGCCTTCCGGGTGCAGTACACGGTACGCATCCACCCAGCCGCCGTCGTCCGCGCACATGCCGTTCAACCAGTCGCGCTCCGGCGGCAGGCAGCCGGAGTTCTTCTGGTTGCTGGTCCAGTTCCTGATGTCCAGCCGGCTGCGCACGATGTTCCAGTCGCCGCACAGCACATAGTGGCGACCACTGCGGCGCCACTCGTCCAGCACCGGTGCCAGCCAATCCATCACCTTGAACTTGAAGCCCTGGCGCTCGTCGCCGGACGAGCCGGACGGGATGTAGAACGACACCACGCTCAGGTCGCCGAAGCGTGCTTCGATGTAGCGGCCTTCCTCGTCGAAGTCCGGCCAGCCCAGCGCCGTGCGGACCTCGTCCGGCTCGCGCCTGGCGTAGATCGCCACCCCGCTGTAGCCCTTCTTGGTGCTGGCGTCGCGGAACCACGCCTTGTAGCCGGCAGGCAGGAACTCCGGTCCGGCCAGCTGGTGCTCCTGGGCCTTGGTCTCCTGCACGCACAGCACGTCGGCGTGCTGGTCGGCGAACCAGTCGAAGAACCCCTTGGTGGCCGCGGAGCGCAGGCCGTTGGCATTGAAGCTGATGATGCGCATGTGCACTACGTTCGTCGGAAACCGGGCAAGCGTACCCGAACCGGCGCTTCCGTCGCGCGGCATCGACCGCATGGCGGTTATCCTGTCGCCTGCCCTGTTCATCCCGCCACCGCCCATGTCCGATCACGGTTCCCGTTTCCTCCAGCTCGCACTGCACGCACAGGCCCTGCGATTCGGCCAGTTCACGCTGAAATCGGGACGTCAGAGTCCGTACTTCTTCAATGCCGGCCGCTTCGACAGCGGCGGACGCCTGGCCGGACTGGCGGCCTGCTACGCCGATGCGGCAGAAGAAGCCGGCCTGCAGTTCGACCTGCTGTTCGGCCCCGCCTACAAGGGCATCCCGCTGGCGACCGCACTGGCCTGCGAGTACGCCCGTCGTGGTCGCGACCTGCCGGTGGCCTTCAACCGCAAGGAAGCCAAGGACCATGGCGAAGGTGGCCTGCTGATCGGTGCGCCACTGGAGGATCGCCGCGTGCTGATCGTGGATGACGTGATCACCGCGGGCACCGCGATCCGCGAGGCATTGGGCCTGATCCGCGCGGGCGGCGGCACCCCGGCCGGGATCGTGGTCGCCCTCGATCGGCAGGAAGTGCTGGGCGAACCCGGCACAGGCGGCGCGCGCCGCTCGGCCGCGCAGTCGGTGGCCGAGGAGACCGGCGTACCGGTGGTGGCCGTGGCCAACCTGCATGACCTGCTTGCATTTGCCGGCGAAAGCGCCGACCTTGTCCGCCATCGCGACGACCTGCTGGCCTACCGGGCCCGCTACGGCAGCGCGACCCAGGACTGACGCAGCAGGGGGCTGCCATGACCGTCCGCACTTCCCTGGCGTTGTCGGCCGTATTGCTGGCGCTGGCACCCACCGTGCTCGCGCAGGGCAAGAACAATCCGTCCACGCCCGCCAACAAGAAACTCTTCTGCTGGGAAGAGAAAGGCCAGCGCGTCTGCAGTGATGCGCTGCCCGCCGATGTGGTCAACGCGGCACGCGACGAGATCAGCGCGACCAGCGGACTGCGCACCGGGGGCGTCGGCCGCGCGATGAGCGAAGAGGAACGCGCCCAGGCGGCCATCGCGGCCCAACAGAAGATGATCGACGACGCCGCCTCGGAAATGCGGCGGCGTACCGATGCCGCCATGCTGATGTCCTACCGCAGCGAGGAAGAGTTGCGGCGCGTCTTCAATGAACGCACCGCCATCGTCGACAACAACGTACGCACCGCGCGCTACAACGCGGTCAGCCTGCGCGAAGGCCTTGTCAGCCTGCTGCAGACCGCGGGCGATCAAGAGCTGGCAGGACGTCCGATCCGTGCGGACATGTCCGCCACCATCCACCAGCGCCATGCCGAGCTGCTGCGCACCCGTCGCCTGCAACAGAGCTTCGAGGCCCAGCGCGCGCAGCTGGACGTCGAGATCACCGATATTCTGCAGCGCTACCGCAACATGAAGGGCATCACGGCCGAGGCCGCGGAAGAAGCGGCCACCCCGGCCATGGCGCCTGCGCGCAACTGACCCGGTAAACCCCTCCGGAAACCTCTGGAACGACGACGCCGGGACAAGCCCGGCGTCGTGGTCATGCCGCTCCGAAGCCCGGCAGGCGTCAGAACGTCATTGTCAGTTCCGGTGCAAGCGCCTGCAGGCGGGTACGGAATTCGGTCTTGATCCGCTCGAGCGCCTCGCGGTTGTCCGCCTCGAAACGCAGCACCAGGATCGGCGTGGTGTTGGACGCACGCACCAGGCCCCAGCCATCGTCCCAGTCGGCACGCAGGCCATCGATGGTGGACAGGCGTGCGCCCTCGAACTCGGCGCCATCGACGAAACGCTCGACGATGGCATGCGGCGTGCCTTCGTCCACCGCCACCTTGATCTCCGGCGTGGACACGCCATCGGGCAGCTCGGCCAGCACTTCCGACGGCGTTTCGGCACGATTGGCCAGGATCTCCAGCAGGCGCGCGGCGGAATACAGCCCGTCATCGAAACCGTACCAGCGTTCCTGGAAGAAGAAGTGGCCGCTCATCTCGCCAGCCAGCTCGGCACCGGTCTCGCGCATCTTGGCCTTGATCAGCGAATGGCCGGTCTTCCACATCATCGGCGTGCCGCCGTGGCGCAACACCCAGCCCTGCAGCTTTCCGGTGCACTTCACGTCGAAGATGATCAGCGCACCGGGATTGCGCTCCAGCACATCGGCAGCGAACAGCATCAACAGGCGGTCGGGGAAGATGATGGCGCCTTCCTTGGTCACCACGCCCAGGCGGTCGCCATCACCATCGAACGCCAGGCCGATATCGGCATCGAAGCGCTTCACGGTCTGGATGAGGTCTTCCAGGTTGTGCGGTTCGCTGGGGTCGGGGTGATGGTTGGGGAAGGTGCCGTCCACGTCGCAGTACAGCGGGATGACTTCCGCGCCGATGGCTTCCAGCAGCTGCGGGGCGATGTCGCCAGCCACGCCGTTGCCGGCGTCCACCACGACCTTCAGCGGGCGCTCCAGCTGCACGTCGTCGGCGATGCGCTGGATGTAGTCGGCCGAGACATCGCGCTGCTGCAGGTCGCCGCGCGCGTTGGCCACGAACAGGCGGTTGTCGCGGATGCGTTCGTACAGGTCGGTGATCGCGTCACCGGACAGCGTCTGCCCGCCGACCACGATCTTGAACCCGTTGTAGTCCGGCGGATTGTGGCTGCCGGTGACGGCCACGCTGCTGCCGGTGCGCAGGTGATAGGCCGCGAAATAGGCGACCGGGGTGGGCGCCAGGCCGATGTCGATGACGTTCCGGCCGGCCTTGCGCAGGCCTTCGATCAGACCGCCGACCAGGTCGGGGCCCGAGAGGCGGCCGTCGCGGCCCACCACGATGTCGGTGAGGTCCTCGTCGCGCATCACCGAGCCGATGGCGAGGCCGATCAGTTCGGCGACCTCCACGCTCAAGGTCTGCCCGACGATGCCGCGGATGTCGTAGGCGCGGAAGATGCCGGGATCCACCACCACGGCCTTGGCTTCGGCCTGGGTGTACTCATCCTTGGGCGCGGTACGCGTACCGCCAGCCGGCGGCGGCGGGGGTTCGCGCATCAGCGCCTCGCCCAGTGTGGGTTCATCCGCTTCGCTCACTTCTGCTCCTTTCTTGCCCAGACCACCCATGCGAATCCCGCCGCGCGCGACCAGCACCGACACCACGGTGAGGCCGGCGAGCAGCACCGCCACGATCATGGCCGGAATGGCGCCCAGCCCCAGTGGACCGGGCTCGCTGACGGGGACCGCAGTCGCCACGCGCAGGCCGGTCTTGCCCACCGCGCGCGCCATGCGCTCCGCGCTATCCTCCAGGCCGCTGTTGCCGCGTTGCGTGATGGAGTAGCTGCCCTGCCGCAGCGCAAGATAGCCGCCGGGCAACGCCACGCCATCGAAGTCCTGGGTCAGCTGCGTGAGCGGCAGGCGAACGTAGATGACGCCCTGCGGCGTGGATGCCGCCATGCCGAACGCAGTCTGCTTGCCGTCCTTCACCACGCGGGCCGCGATGCCATCGCCCTGCATGCCCTCCTCCAGCAGTGCCAGCTTGCTGAAACCGAAGGTCGCGGCATCCTCGTAGGCCGCCTGCAATGCGCCATCCAGGATCTCGACGTGCTCCACGCCCGCCCACCCGTCCTTCAGGGCGGCCACGGCGGCGGCCGTATCGTTGGCGGCCAGGGCCGCCTTGACCGGCGCGGATGCGAGCCGCTGCTCGAACTGGCGGATCTGCGCCGCATGGCTGGCCTGCACCGCCTCGACCGCACGATCGCGGGCCTGCCCGACCTGTTCCAGCAGGCGCGCTTCGCGCCACTGGCGGACACCGCTCCAGGCCAGCAGCGCTGCGAGCAGCGCCAGCAGCACCGCCAGCTTCGGCAGCGCGCCGCGCAGATCGCCCACGGGAATCCGCTTGCGGCTCTCGTTCGTCGTGTTCATCGCCTTGTCCCCTGTCATCGCACGCCGGTGTGGCCGAAACCACCCGTCCCCCGTGCGCTGTCAGCGAAAGTATCCACCACTTGCAGGTGCACGCGCACGACCGGCAGCACCATCACCTGGGCGATGCGGTCACCGGGCTGGATGGTGAAGGTCTCATGCCCCCGGTTCCACACGCTGATCAGCAGCGGGCCCTGGTAATCCGCATCGATCAGGCCGGTGCCGTTGCCCAGCACGATGCCGTGGCGATGGCCGAGGCCGGAGCGCGGCAGCACCACCGCGCACAGGTGCGGGTCGCCCAGGTGCAGCGCGATGCCGCTGGGCACCAGCGCCGCGTCGCCAGGTTCGAGCACCAGGGGCGCGTCCAGCGCCGCACGCAGGTCCATGCCGGCGCTGGCCTCGGTGGCGTAGGCCGGGAGCGGCCATTCGTCGCCGAACCGCGGGTCCAGCAGCTTCACTTCCACGGCACGGGGTGCACTCATGCGTTCAGTCGCTCCACGATCAGGTCGATCAGTTCATCGGCCAGCTGCGTCTTCGGCGCGGAGGCGAAGCTGCGCTCGCCGTCCTTCCAGTACGCCGTCATCGCGTTCTGGTCGCTCTCGAAGCCGCCATCGGCAATGCCCACGCGGTTGGCCACGATCATGTCCAGCCGCTTGGCCTCCAGCTTCCTGCGCGCGTACTCGGCGACATTGTTGGTCTCGGCGGCGAAGCCCACCACCAGCTTCAGGGCCTGCGTCTGCGCGGCGACTTCGGCCAGGATGTCGGGCGTTCGCACCAGGTCCAGCGCCAGCGACTCGCTGGACTTCTTGATCTTGTCGGCGGCCGGCTCGCGCGGGGTGTAGTCGGCCACGGCAGCGGCGCCGATGTAGATGTCGGCCGGCAGGGCGGCGAACACCGCCCGGTGCATCTGCGCGGCCGAACGCACGTCAACGCGCGCGACGCCTGCCGGCGTGGCCAACTGCACGGGCCCGGCGATCAGGGTGACGCTGGCGCCACGGCGCGCAGCGCTGGCGGCAACCGCGAACCCCATCTTGCCGCTGCTGCGGTTGCCCAGATAGCGCACCGGATCCAGGTCTTCGTAGGTGGGGCCAGCGCTGACCACCACGTTGAGCCCGGCAAGATCCTGCGGCACCGTGGTGGCGCTGAGGGCGGCGCCGGACAGCGCAGCGACGATCTCTTCAGGCTCGGCCAGCCGGCCCGGACCGGACTCGCCCTCGGCGAGCGGACCATCGTTCGGTCCAACCACCTCTACGCCGCGTTCGCGCAGCGTGGCCAGATTCGCCTGTGTGGCGGGGTGCTGCCACATGCGGTGGTTCATCGCCGGCGCGATCATGATCGGCGCGGTGGTGGCCAGGCACAGCGTGGCCACCAGATCGTCGGCCAGCCCATGTGCCAGGCGCGCCATCAGATCGGCCGTGGCCGGCGCGATGACCACGCGATCAGCCCACCGGGCCAGTTCGATATGGCCCATCGCCTGCTCGGCGGCGCCGTCCCACAGCGTGGTGCGGGTGGGTTGGCCGGACAGCGCCTGGAAGCTCAGGGGCGTCACGAACTGCTGGGCCCCCGCCGTCATCGCGACCTGCACCTCGGCCCCGGCATCGCGCAGCCGACGCACCAGCTCCAGTGCCTTGTAGGCCGCGATCCCGCCGCCCACGCACACCAGGAGGCGCTGTCCCGCCAGATCACGCATCTTGTCCGATCCGCTCACGTCGGCCCGTTCCTACGTCCATACAAGCGATTAGCTTACCCGAACGCCCCTCATCACCCGATGCACGCCCGGCGTCCGCCGGCCGATCCTGTCGCCATGCACATCCGCGACTGGCCCCACGACGAACGCCCCCGCGAGAAGCTGCTCGCCCGCGGCCCCACCAGCCTCAGCGACGCCGAACTGCTGGCCATCTTCCTGGGCTCGGGCCTGCGCGGGCGCGATGCCGTCGCCACCGCGCGCGACCTGCTCGCCACCCATGGCCCGCTGCGCGAGCTGCTGGAACGTCCCCCCGCCGAACTGACGGCGCTGCCGGGCCTGGGGCCCGCCCGTGCGTGTGCCCTGGCGGCCGCGCTGGAGCTGGGCACCCGCCTGCTGCACGCCGCCCTCGAACGGGGTGACGCCATCAGCGACCCGGAGGCCGCCGGGCGCTACTTCGCCCAGCGGTTGCGCGGCCGTCGACACGAGGTGTTCGCGGCCCTGTTCCTCGATACCCGCCATCGCGTGCTGGCATTCGAGGAGTTGTTCCAGGGTTCGGTGGACAGCGCCGAGGTCCATCCGCGTGAAGTGGCCCGTCGCGCATTGGCGATGAACGCGACCGCCCTGATCGTCGGCCACAACCATCCTTCTGGATGCGCAGAACCCTCGGCCGCCGACCGCGCCGTGACGCAGCGCCTGAAGCAGGCGCTCGCACTGGTGGACGTCCGGTTGCTGGACCACTTCGTCATTGGCGATGGGCCACCCCAGTCGATGGCCGCGCGTGGATGGGTGTGAGGACGGCCTTCGCTGAACCATGCCGATCCCACGGGGAGGACCGGAAAACCTAGAATAGGCGGTTCCCACGCACCAAGACGGTTCTCCGTGAAAGCTTCCCTTCGCGCCTTGATCGCCCAGGGCATCGACGCCCTGCGCACCGCCGGCACCCTGCCGGCCGATGCCGCCACACCCGACTTCGTGGTCGAACGTCCCAAGACGCGCGAGCACGGCGATTTCGCCACCAACGCCGCCATGCAGCTGTCCAAGGTGGCGCGCAGCAATCCGCGCGCCATCGCCACGGCCTTGGTGGCGGCGTTGCCGGCCAGCGACGACGTCGTGAAGGTCGAGATCGCCGGCCCCGGCTTCATCAACTTCCACATGAGTCCGGGCGCCTATCAGCGCGAAGTGGCCACCGCGCTGGCGCAGGGCGCCGCCTACGGCCGCAACGACAGCGGTGGCGGGCGCACCGTCGGCGTGGAGTACGTGTCGGCCAATCCGACCGGTCCGCTGCATGTCGGCCATGGTCGTGCAGGTGCGATCGGCGACTGCATCGCACGCGTACTGGCTGCCAACGGCTGGAACGCCAAGCGCGAGTTCTACTACAACGACGCCGGCGTGCAGATCGACAACCTGGCCAAGTCCACCCAGGCGCGTGCGCTGGGCAAGTCGCCGGACAGCGAAGGCTGGCCGGAAGACGGCTATCGCGGCGACTACATCGCCGACGTGGCGCAGGCCTATCTCGACGGCGATTCGGTCGAGGTGGAAGGCCACGTCGTCACCGGGGAAAAGGATCCCCAGGACCTCGACGCCATCCGCCGCTTCGCCGTGGCCTATCTGCGGCGCGAGCAGAACCTGGACCTGGCCGCGTTCGGTGTGTCGTTCGATCGCTACTTCCTGGAAAGCTCGCTGTACTCGGACCGGAAAGTGGAGGAGACCGTGAGCAAGCTGATCGCCTCCGGTCACACCTACGAGGAAGGCGGTGCGCTGTGGCTCAAGTCGACCGACTTCGGCGACGACAAGGACCGCGTGATGCGCAAGTCCGACGGCACCTACACCTACTTCGTGCCGGACGTGGCCTACCACCTCAGCAAGTGGCAGCGCGGCTATGAGCGCGCCATCACTGAACTGGGCGCCGACCACCACGGCTCGCTGGCGCGCGTGAAAGCCGGCCTGCAGGCCCTTGGCGAAGGCATTCCTGCCGGGTATCCCGAATACGTGCTGCACCAGATGGTCACGGTGATGCGCGGTGGCGAGGAAGTGAAGCTTTCCAAGCGCGCCGGCAGCTACTTCACCCTGCGTGACCTGATCGAGGAAACCAGCGCGGATGCGACGCGCTGGTTCCTGATCGCGCGCAAGCCGGATTCGCAGCTGACGTTCGATATTGATCTGGCGCGCCAGCAGAGCAACGACAACCCGGTGTTCTACGTGCAGTACGCGCATGCCCGCGTGTGCAGCCTGCTGCGCCAGGCGGGCGAGAAGGGTTACGCCTACGACCAGGCGAACGGACTGGCGAACCTGGCGTGCCTGGACGACGACACCTCGCTGCAGCTGATGGTGGAACTGTCCCGCTATCCCGAAGTGGTGGAAGCGGCCGGCGAATCGCTCGAACCCCATGGGGTCGCGCAATACCTGCGCGAGTTGGCCTATGCTTTCCATACGTGGTACGCCGGCACGCCCGTGCTGACCGACGATGCGCAGGCACGTGATGCGCGGCTGGCGCTGGCACTGGCGGTACGCCAGGCGCTGGCCAATGGACTGGACCTGTTGGGCGTAAGTGCGCCCGAGAAGATGTGAGCGGAGAGCAGTAGATGGCAGCAAGGCGCGGCAAGAGTCAGGCCACACGCAATTCCAGTCAGGCCACGCCCGCGTGGGTCTGGCTGATCCTCGGCCTGCTCATCGGCCTGGCGGTGTATTTCGTCGTGCCGGGGCTGGGCAAGAAGGACGGTGATGGCTTCTTCCGTCCCACGCCCAACCCTGACGCGCAACCCGCCCCCGTCGACAGCGCCGATGTGGAAGCCGTGGTGCCCGACGCGCCGAGCAACGAGGCACCGGCCACCGCCCCGACGACGGACGATGCCGCCGCGAAGGAAACCCAGTACGACTTCTACACCCTGCTGCCCGGCAAGGAAGTGCAGATGTCCGACGCGGAACTGGCCGCCAGTGCACGCGAGGAAGAAGCACGCAAGGCGCGCGCCGCCCTCAACGGGCAGGCCACGACACCCGTCGCGGCTGCGCCGGCAGCCGCCGCAGCGGCCCAGCCGACACCGATCAACGAAACCGCGCCTGCCCGCCCGGCCGAGACACCGCGCGCCGCAGATGTCCCTCCCGCACCCAAGCCTGCTGCCGCCGTGGCCAGCGCGGACACCGGCGCGCGCTACATCCTGCAGGCCGGCGCCTTCGGCGCATCGGGCGATGCCGAGGCCACCAAGGCCAAGATCGCCATGCTGGGCCTGAGCGCCCGCGTGGAGTCGGCACAGATCAACGGCAAGACCGTCTACCGCGTGCGCATGGGCCCGTATGGCACGGCGAGCGAACTCGCCGAGGCGAAGCAGAAGCTCGCCAGCGGCGGACTGCCTGCGATGGCGGTGAAGGCCCAGTGAGTGCCACGCGGCCGACGCTGCAGCGCCTGATCGTGGCGACGGCCGCGGCAATGGGGTCGCTGCTTGTCGCCTCGTGGCTGGTCGGCCTTGTCCTGCCCGCACACTGGCAGGAGGTGGTGCAGACACGCTGGGGATTCCTGGCACCGGTCAGCTACGTCGTGACCGCCCTCTGCATGGGGCTGGGTGGCGCGCTGGCAGGCCATCGCTTCCTGATCGTCGCCGTTGGCCTGACGCTGGCGGTGTGGATCGCGACGCTGTCGGTGCTGGCCGGCATCGCCGGTGCGGCCTCGGACATGTCCTACCCCCTCGGTTTCCTGCTGCGCACGAACGCACTCAGCGCGACGCTGTCCGTGGTCGCCGCCGCGCTCGGCACCTGGCTGGGTGCCCTCTGGTATGCGCGCCGCTGACCGCGAACCGTTTTCCCTCCGCGAAGGAATCCCCATGACCCGTACCGCCCTCATCACCGGCGCCACATCCGGCTTCGGTGCCGCCGCCGTCCGCCGCTTCGCCGCTGCCGGCTGGCGCGTGATCGCCACGGGCCGCCGTGCCGAGCGCCTGCAGGCGCTGGTGGACGAAATCGGTGCCGACAAGGTGCATGCCGCCGCGTTCGACATCCGCGACGAAGCCGCGATGGACGCCGCACTGGCTACAGTGCCGGCAGGGTTCCGCGACATCGACCTGCTGGTCAACAACGCCGGCCTCGCGCAGGGCACCGCACCTGCACAGCATGCATTGCTGTCCGACTGGCGCACGATGATCGACACCAACATCACCGCGCTGGTCACACTGACGCACCGCTTGCTGCCGCTGCTGGTGGAACGCAAGGGCGCCATCATCAACATCAGCTCGGTGGCGGGTGTCTATCCGTACCCGGGCGGCAACGCCTATGGCGGCAGCAAGGCGTTCGTCAGCCAGTTCTCGCTGGGCCTGCGCAGCGACCTGCACGGTACCGGCGTACGCGTGACCACCATCGAACCCGGCATGGCCGAAACCGAATTCACCCTGGTACGCACGCATGGCGACCGGCAGGCGTCGGACAAGCTCTACACCGGCGCCGCGCCGATGACGGCCGAGGACATCGCCGACACCATCTTCTACGTCGCCACCCTGCCGCCGCACCTCAACATCAACCGGCTGGAGATCATGCCGGTGACGCAGTCGGTGGCGGGCTTCCAGGTCGCGCGCGCGTAGTTGCTTCGCACTCCCGTAGCGTGCGCCACGCGCACGTCACGGGACATCCGGCATCGCGAGGCCGTGCGCAGAGCGCACGCTACGCCAGCGGTTCGTCCGAGAGGTAGGTGTAACCGGTAAGCCCCGCTTCCAGCGCGTCAGACAGCAGTTTCGATTCGTCGGCCGACAGGCCCGCCTCTTCCACGCGCTGGCGATACACCGCGCGCAGGTCGTCCAGCCGGTAGCCCACGTAGTCGAGCATCACGTCGGTGGTGTCGCCACGGCGCTGCTGGGTGAGCAGGTAGCCGGTGCCGGCATCGGCGCTGACTTCCACCGCGTCGGTGTCGCCGAACAGGTTGTGGATGTCGCCCAGGATTTCCTGGTACGCGCCGACCAGGAAAATGCCCAACCGGTAGCTTTCACCCGGCTTCAGCGCGTGCAGCGGCAGTGAGGAGTCCAGACCTTCGTTCTCCACGTAGGTATCGATCATGCCGTCGGAATCGCAGGTCATGTCGGCGATCACGCCGCGGCGGTCGGGCGCCTCGTCCAGACGGTCGATCGGCACGATCGGGAACACCTGATCGATCGCCCACACGTCGGGAATCGATTCGAACACGCTGAAATTGACGAAGTACTTGTCCACCAGCCGTTCGTTCAACTCGTCCAGCAGGTCGCGATGGCTGCGCTCGTCGCTGCTCAGGCGGCCGCGCACGGCATGCGCGATGGCGTAGAACAGGTCGTCGATGCGGGCGCGGTGCACCAAGTCGATCTGGCCCAACGCATACAGCGACAGGCCCTCGCTGTGGTGGTGTTGCGCCTCATGGAACAGTTCCACCGCCGGCCGCGTGTCCAGCTCGGCATGGATCTCGCGCAGGTGGCGGATCACCGCCGGCTCGTCGTCGTGCGACGGCGGCACGCGGCCTTCCGGCGCCTGCTCGACTTCCGACACGTTCACCACCAGAACCGCGTGATGCGCGGTCATCGCGCGGCCACACTCGGTGACGATGCGCGGCGGAGTGAGTCCATTCTGCTCGCAGGCCTCGGCCAGTGGCTGCACGATGTTGTTGGCATACTGGCTGATGCCGTAGTTGATGGAGCAGTAGCTGCGCGAACGCGTGCCCTCGTAGTCGATGCCCAGGCCACCACCGACGTCGACATGGCTGATGGTCGCGCCCAGCTTGGACAGCTCGATGAAATAACGCGTCGCTTCGCGCATGCCGTTGGCGATGTCGCGCACGTTGGATATCTGCGACCCCATGTGGAAGTGCAGCAGGTTCAGCGTGTCCTGCAGGCCCGCCTCGCGCAGCTGCTTCCACAGGTCCAGCACCTGGCGCGGGGACAGGCCGAACTTGGCCTTGTCGCCGCCGCTGTTCTGCCACTTGCCGGCACCGAGCGTGGCCAGGCGCATGCGCACGCCCAGGCCGGGCTTCACGCCCAGCTTGCGCGACTCTTCGATCACCAGCGCCAGCTCGGACGGCTTCTCAATGACGATGAAGGTCTGCAGGCCCAGCTTGCGGCCGATCAGCGCCAAGCGGATGTACTCGCGGTCCTTGTAGCCGTTGCAGACGATCAGCCCGCCGGGGCGCGACAGCGCCAGCACGGCCATCAGTTCGGGCTTGCTGCCGGCTTCCAGGCCGAAACCCTCGCCTGCGTGCGAGGCCAACGTGCCGGCGACACCGCGATGCTGGTTGACCTTGATCGGATAGACCGCCGTATAGCCGCCCTTGTATTCCCAGTCGGCCTGCGCCTGCGCGAACGCGGCCTGCAGCTTGCCCAGGCGGTCGCCGAGGATGTCGGGGAAGCGCACCAGCAGCGGCAGCTGGGCACCCTGCGCGCGCGCGGCGTCGACCACCTCCGGCAGCGGGATCACCGGCCCCTGCGCGCCCTTGGGCGACACCACGATGCGGCCGGCGGCGTCCACGTCGAAATACCCTTCGGCCCAGTGCGGGACGGAGTAGGTCTTGCGGGCGTGGTCGGTGGACCAGGACATGGCGTTTTCCAAGGTGAGGCGAGCGGACGCGCATTCTACAGGCTGCGGTCACATGGGTCCGTTACAATGCGCCCCCGCAGCGGCAGGCCCCGTGGCCGTTGCCATTCCCTTCATGCAGGACAGCCCCATGACCGCCAACGACACCTGGTTCATCGAACACTTCTCGCACACCGGCTCGGCCATCGGCTTCCGCACCACCGGCAAGCTGGACGAGGTGCAGTCGCCGTTCCAGAGGATCGAGATCTACGACAGCACCGACTGGGGCAAGCTGATGGTGATCGACGGCGCGATGATGCTGACCACGCGCGACAACTTCTTCTACCACGAGATGATCAGCCATCCGGTGCTGTTCACCCACGCCGCGCCGAAGCGCGTGGTGATCATCGGCGGCGGCGACTGCGGCACGCTGCGCGAGGTGCTGAAGCACCCGGGCGTGGAGAAGGCCACGCAGTGCGACATCGACGAGCAGGTCACGCGCATGGCGGAGAAGTACTTCCCCGAGCTGTGCGAATCGAACGACGACCCGCGCGCCGAGTTGCTGTTCGACGACGGCGTGGCCTACATGGCCAACTGCGAGCCGGGCAGCGTCGATGTGGTCATCGTCGACTCGACCGACCCGGTCGGCCCCGCCGAAGGCTTGTTCAACAAGGCGTTCTTCGAGAGCTGCTTCCGCGCGCTGAAGCCGGATGGCCTGCTGGTGCAGCAGTCCGAATCGCCGCTGGCGCTGCTGGACCTGATCAAGGACATGCGTGCCGAGATGGGCAAGGCCGGCTTCCAGTCGTTCAAGACGCTGCCGTTCCCGCAGCCGTGCTATCCGACCGGCTGGTGGAGCGTCACCGTGGCCAGCAAGCAGGCCGGTTTCGATTTCGCCTTCCGCCAGGCGGACGCGGCGGCCAAGCCATTCGACACGCTGTACTACACCGCGCACCTGCATACGGGCGTGCTGGTGGCGCCGCCGTTCGTGGCGAAGGCGCTGGGGGAGTAAGCCTCCGCGCGTGCAGCAACAAAAAAAGCCCCGCGATGCGGGGCTTTTTCGTGTCGTTGTCAAGCGTCGAACTCGCGCCAGTGGGGGATTCCATGCCTGCGCGCCTGATGCCGCAGGTACCAGGCCATGGTGAGACCGAACAGCAGACCCGCCACCAGCGCCGTGGCGACGCCGACCAGCACGGGCATGCCTTGCCTGCTCCACATCAGCAGCCACATGAAGAGGCCCCAGAACGCGCCGAAGAACCCGCCCATCAGCGTCGCGTTGATGGCGAAACCGGCCATGTGCGGGGGTGGCAGCTTCAGGCCCATCTTCCACATCAGCCGGAACAAAGGCGGCGCGTACGTGTTCCTGCCGAGCTTCTTGGACTCCAGCATCGCAAGCGCCCGCTGCAGACGCATTTCGAAGACACCCATGGTCATCGCAGCCGTCCCCTACAGCGCGTCGGCATCCAGCTCACCAGTCCGGATCCGCACCACGCGCTCCAGGTCGTACACGAACACCTTGCCGTCGCCGATCTTGCCGGTGCCCGCCGCCTTCACGATGGCCTCGACCACCTGTTCGGCCTGATCGTCGGTCACCGCGACCTCCAGCTTCACCTTCGGCAGGAAATCGACCACGTACTCGGCGCCCCGGTAGAGCTCGGTGTGCCCCTTCTGGCGACCGAAGCCTTTCACTTCCGTGACCGTGATGCCGGCGATGCCGGTTTCCGCCAGCGCTTCGCGCACGTCGTCCAGCTTGAACGGCTTGATGATGGCCATGACCATTTTCATGCGGCTTGCTCCCGTGGATGCTGCACGCAGGATAGCGCGGCGCGACGGCGCGCGGTTGCGGCAACCGGTCCTGTCGCGGTTCAATGGCGGCCTCGCCGCCGGACTTTTCCGACAGCGCTGCGCAGCGAACGCCGATGGCCGGCCACCGGCATCGCCCACAAGCTCGGTGCACTGCCGGAGAACTGACATGATCGACCTCAACCACATCGACGACCTCGCCCGCCGCCTCAGCCAGCTGGTGCCGCCCGGCCTGCGTGATTCGCAGGAAGAATTGCAGCAGACCTTCAAGTCCGCGTTGCAGGCCGGCCTGGGGAAGCTGGACCTGGTGACGCGCGAGGAGTTCGACGTGCAGCAGGCGGTGCTGCTGCGCACACGCGAGAAGCTGGAAACACTGGAACGCACCGTGGCCGCGCTGGAAACCCAGCTGGCCGACAAGCCCGCGCAGTCCTGACCCCGCCGCCATGAGTCTGGCCCTGGTGAACAGCCGGGCGCGGGCGGGCGTGTCCGCGCCGCCGGTCCGGGTGGAAGTGCACCTGTCGGGCGGCCTGCCGTCCACGCAGATCGTCGGCCTGCCCGAAGCCGCCGTGCGCGAGGCGCGCGACCGCGTACGCGCCGCGATCCTGTGCGCGCAGTTCGAGTTCCCGACACGTAGGATCACCGTGAACCTTGCGCCGGCGGACCTGCCCAAGGACGGCGGCCGCTTCGATCTGCCCATCGCACTGGGCATCCTGGCCGCCAGCGGACAGATCCGCCGCGAAGCGCTGGCGGAATACGAATTCCTCGGTGAGTTGAGCCTGACCGGTGAACTGCGGGCGGTGGACGGCGTGCTTCCGGCAGCGCTCGCCGTGGCTGCGACGGGTCGAACCCTCGTCGTGCCGGAGCCCAGCGGCGCGGAAGCCGCACTCGCGCAACAGGGACGCGCATGCACCGGCCGCACGCTGCTGGAAGTCTGTGCCCTGCTCGAAGGCCGCAAGGTGCTGCCCGCCGCAACGGCGCCGCCTCCGCTGCCCAGTTCCATCCCGGACATGACCGATGTGCGCGGACAGGCCCACGCCCGCCGCGCGCTCGAAGTGGCCGCAGCCGGTGGCCACCACCTCCTGCTGATCGGATCACCTGGTTGCGGCAAGACCCTGCTCGCCTCGCGCCTGCCCGGGCTGCTGCCGGTGGCGAGCGATGGTGAGGCCATGGAAAGCGCCGCCATCGCCTCGGTCAGTGGACGCGGGCTGGACCCCGCTCGTTGGCGCCAGCGCCCGTATCGCGCACCGCACCACACCGCGAGTGCGGTCGCACTGGTGGGCGGCGGAGCGCAGCCGCGACCGGGCGAGATATCGCTGGCGCACAATGGCGTCCTCTTCATGGACGAGCTCCCCGAGTGGTCGCGGGCGGCGCTCGAAGTCCTGCGGGAGCCGCTGGAATCCGGCACCGTCACCGTGTCGCGGGCGGCGCGCACGGCGGAGTTCCCCGCCCGTTTCCAACTGGTCGCGGCCATGAATCCCTGCCCATGCGGCTGGGCCGGCGACCCCAGCGGGCGTTGCCGCTGTGGCCCGGACCTCATCCGTCGCTACCGCAGCCGGTTGTCGGGGCCGCTGCTCGATCGCATCGACCTGCATGTCCATGTGCCGCGGCTGCCGCCCCACGAACTGAGGCCGGATGCACCGGACGGCGAATCCACGGCCTCGGTGCAGGCCCGCGTCGTTGCCGCGCGCGCGCGCCAACAGGCACGCGCCGGTTGCGCGAACGCACGCCTGGGCCAGGCCGACACCATGGCGCACTGCCGACTGTCGGCACGGGACCAGGCGCTGCTGGAGCGCGCCGTCGAGCGCCTGCAGCTCTCCGCGCGCAGCCTGCATCGCATCCTGCGGGTGGCGCGCACCATCGCCGACCTTGCGGGCAGCGACTCGATCACCACGCCACACCTGACCGAAGCGCTGGGCTACCGGGGCATGGATCGCGGCAGTCCCGCATGACCTCCGGCCAAGGCGGGTGAAAGTGGGGTGTGGTCTACTCGAGTCACACCTCCGGCTGGCGGACGTCATGTCCGCTATCCCTTCCTTGCCTCCAGGAGTTTCGCCCATGCGTCATGCCGCATTCCGTCTCACGTTGCTGGCCTCGACCGTCGCCGTCGCGCTCGCGGCGCAGGCCGCCCCATCCGCCGCCGACCGCATCGCCGGCACCGAATTGATCGCCCGCGACGCGCTGTTCGGCAATCCCGAGCGCGCCAACGTGCAGATCAGCCCCGATGGCAAGTACCTGAGCTGGGTTGCCGCCGTCGATGGCGTGCTCAACGTGTGGGTAGCCCCGGCGGACAATCCGTCACAGGCCAAGGCCGTCACCCAGGACAAGGCGCGCGGCATCCGCAGCTATTTCTGGTCGTACAACCCCGACACCCTGCTGTATCTGCGTGACAGCGGCGGCGACGAGGACTTCCACCTGTACGCCGTGGACCTGAAGACCGGCCAGGCCAAAGACCTGACGCCGTTCCCGAAGACCACCGCCCAGGTATCCGGCGTCAGCCCGAAACATCCCGGCACGATCCTCGTCGGCATGAACGACCGCGATGCGCAGTGGCACGACCTGTACAAGGTCGACCTCGCCACGGGCACACGCACCCTGCTGGAGAAGAACGACGCGCAGATCGCCGGCTACATCGCCGACGCGGACTATGCCCTCAAGTACGCCACGCGCTCACGCCCGGACGGCGGTGCCGACGTGCTGAAGCGTGATGCCAAGGGCGGCTGGGAGAAGTTCGACGACATCCCGTTCGAGGATGTGCTCACCACCAATCCCGGTGGCCTGACGCTGGACGGCAAGACCCTGTACTTCACCGATTCGCGCGGCCGCAACACCGCCGCGCTGTTCGCCGTGGACGTGGCCAGCGGCAAGCGCACGCTGGTGCTGGAAGATCCACGCGCCGATGTCGGCGGCAGCCTGGCAGACCCGGCGACCGGCAAGGTGCAGGCCGTGTCGGTGGACTACCTGCGCGATGAATGGAAGGTCGTCGACCCGTCGATCCGGGCAGACCTGGAGAAGCTGGAAGCGATCGGCCCGGGCGACGTGTCCGTCAACACGCGCACGCTGGACGACAAGACCTGGATCATCGCGTATTCCGCGGCCGAAGCCCCGCTGGTCTACTACCGCTACGACCGTCCGGCAGGCACGCTGACCAAGCTGTTCTCCGCGCGGCCGAAGCTGGAAGGCAAGCCGCTGGTGCCGCAGTGGCCGGTGGAAATCGCTTCGCGCGACAACAAGACGCTGGTCAGCTACCTGACCCTGCCGCGCAGTGCCGATGCGAACAACGACGGCAAGGCCGATGCGCCGGTGCCGCTCGTGCTGCTGGTGCACGGCGGTCCGTGGGCACGCGATTCCTACGGCTACGGCGGCTACAACCAGTGGCTGGCCAACCGCGGCTACGCGGTGCTGTCGGTCAACTTCCGCGGCTCCACCGGCTTCGGCAAGAGCTTCACCAATGCGGGCAACGGCGAGTGGGCCGGCAAGATGCACGACGACCTGATCGACGCCGTGCAGTGGGCCGTCAAGCAGGGCGTCACCACGCCGGAGCAGGTCGCGATCATGGGCGGCAGCTACGGTGGCTACGCCACGCTGGCCGGCCTGACCTTCACGCCGGACGCATTCGCCTGCGGCGTGGACATCGTTGGCCCGTCCAACCTCAATACCCTGCTGAGCACCGTGCCGCCGTATTGGGCCAGCTTCTTCGAGCAGCTGGCCAAGCGCATGGGTGACCCGCGCACCGATGCCGGCAAGGCGTGGCTGACCGAGCGCTCGCCGCTGACCCGCGCCGACCAGATCAAGAAGCCGCTGCTGATCGGCCAGGGCGCGAACGACCCACGCGTGAAGCAGGACGAGAGCGACCAGATCGTCAAGGCGATGACGGCGAAGAACATCCCGGTGACCTACGTGCTGTTCCCCGACGAAGGCCACGGCTTCGCCCGGCCGGAGAACAACAAGGCGTTCAACGCGGTGACCGAAGGCTTCCTCGCCCAGTGCCTGGGGGGTCGTGCCGAGCCCATCGGCAAGGACTTCACCGGTTCGAGCATCAGCGTGCCGACCGGCGCCAATGGCGTGCCGGGCCTGGCCGAGGCGCTGAAGGGGCATACGCAGGAAGTGAAGAAGTAAGCGCGCGCTTTCTTCCCGCAACGCTGAAAGAAGAAACGCCGGCGAAAGCCGGCGTTTCCTTTTGTGCATCCTTGCGGGCAGCGATCAGGCTGCCTTTTCCTTTTCGTAGAACTGCTCTTCCTCGGTCGAGCCCTTCAACGCGGTGACGCTGGAGCTGCCGCCCTGGATGACCGTGGTGACGTCGTCGAAGTAGCCCGCGCCCACTTCCTGCTGGTGCGAGACGAAGGTGTAACCCTTTTCGCGCGCGGCGAACTCGCGCTCCTGCACCTGCTCGACGTAGTGCTTCATGCCTTCGCCACGCGCGTAGTCGTGGGCGAACTGGAAGCTGTTGAACCAGTTGATGTGGATGCCCGCCAGCGTGATGAACTGGAACTTGTAGCCCAGCGCCGACAGGTCGTCCTGGAAGCGCGCGATCTGCGCGTCATCCAGGTTCTTCTTCCAGTTGAAGCTGGGCGAGCAGTTGTATGACAGCAGCTTGCCCGGATGCTTCGCATGCACGGCCTGCGCGAATTCGCGGGCGAAGCCGATGTCCGGCGTACCGGTCTCGCACCACACCAGGTCGGCGTACGGCGCGTAGGCGACGCCGCGGCTGATCGCCTGCTCCAGGCCGTTCTTGACCCGGTAGAAACCTTCCGCAGTGCGCTGGCCGGTGACGAAGGGCTGGTCGTTGGCGTCGAAGTCCGAGGTCAGCAGGTTGGCGGCTTCGGCGTCGGTGCGCGCCAGCACGATGGTCGGCACGCCCAGCACGTCGGCGGCCAGGCGCGCGGCCTGCAGCTTCTGCACGGCTTCCTGCGTGGGCACCAGTACCTTGCCGCCCATGTGGCCGCACTTTTTCACCGCCGCCAGCTGGTCCTCGAAGTGCACGCCCGCGGCACCGGCGACGATCATGTTCTTCATCAGCTCGTAGGCGTTCAACACGCCGCCGAAGCCGGCCTCGCCGTCGGCGACGATCGGCAGGAAGAAGTCGATGGCGTCGGCGTCATTCGCCTTGCCGTCGCAGATGTTCTTCCACTGGATCTCGTCGGCGCGCTGGAAGGTGTTGTTGATGCGACGGACCATCGTCGGCACCGAGTCGTAGGCGTACAGCGACTGGTCCGGGTACATCGTCTCGGAGGTGTTGCCGTCGGCGGCGACCTGCCAGCCGGACAGGTAGACGGCTTCCAGGCCCGCCTTGGCCTGCTGCATCGCCTGGCCGGCGCTGATCGCGCCGAACGCGTTGACGTAGCCCTTCTTCGCTTCGCCGTTGACGAGCTTCCACAGCTTCTCGGCGCCGCGGCGCGCCAGGGTGTACTCCGGCTGCAGGCTGCCGCGCAGGCGGACGACATCGGCGGCGGCGTAGTCGCGCTTGATGCCGGTCCAGCGCGGGTTGCTGTCCCAGTCCTTCTGGATGGCGTCGATCTGCTGTTGCTTGGTGCTCATGGCGGACTCTCTTTTCGTCGTGGGGCGTCGTGGGTGGGGGCGGGGTCAGTCGATGCGTTCGTACGCGGGCAGGGTCAGGAAGTCGGCCAGGTCGTCGGCACGGCTCAGGACGTCGAGCAGGGCGATGGCTTCGGAGATGCGCTCGCCGCCGGGCAGCCGGCTGTGGTCGCCCAGCTTCGCGGGCAATGCGGCCAGCGTGCGCTGCAGCAGCGCGTAGTCGATCTGGGTGCCGTCGCACAGGTGCACGTCGGGCATGTGCAGCCACTGCCAGATCTGCGTGCGCGAGATCTCGGCGGTGGCGGCGTCCTCCATCAGCCAGTGGATCGGCACGCAGCCGTTGCCGTCCAGCCACGCGGCCAGGTAGCGCACGCAGACTTCCACGTTGCCCTCGAAGCCGGCGCGCGTGATGGTGCCGGTGGACGGACGGATCAGGTCGTCGCGGGTGACCGCGACATCCTCGCGCAGCACACCGCGCTGGTTGGTCTGCGGCATGTGCTCGTCGAAGATCGCCTTCGCCACCGGGATCAGCGCAGGGTGCGCCACCCAGGTGCCGTCGTGGCCGGCGGTGACTTCACGCAGCTTGTCGGCGCGCACGCGGGCCAGCGCCTGCTCGTTGGCGGCTTCGTCGTTGTTGATCGGGATCTGCGCGGCCATGCCGCCCATCGCATGCGCGCCGCGCCGGTGGCAGGTCTGGATCAGCAGTTCCGAATAGGCCTTCAGGAACGGCTGCGTCATCGTCACCTGCCCGCGCTCCGGCAGCACCTTGTCGGCGTGGCGGCGGAACGTCTTCAGGTACGAAAAGATGTAGTCCCAGCGGCCGCAGTTCAGGCCGACGATGCGCTCGCGCAGCGCATGCAGGATCTCGTGCATCTCGAACACGGCCGGCAGCGTCTCGATCAGCACGGTGACCTTCATCTGCCCGTGCGGCAGGCCCAGTGCGGCCTCGATGTGCGACAGTGCGGTCTCCCACAGCGCGGCCTCTTCCATGCTCTGCAGCTTGGGCAGGTAGAAGTACGGACCACGATCGCGAGCCTGCAGCGCGCGGGCGTTGTGCCAGGCGAACACGGCAATGTCGAACAGGCCGCCGGCAATCGGCGCACCATCGATCAGCACGTGCTTCTCGTCCAGGTGCCAGCCACGCGGGCGCACCAGCAACACCGCTTGTTCGTCCTGCGGCTTCAGCGCATAGCGCTTGCCGTTCTCGCTGGTGAACTGCAGGTCGCCGCGCACGGCATCGGTCAGCGCGCGCTGGCCGGTCAGCAGGTTCTGCCAGGTCGGCGAGGTGGAATCCTCGAAGTCCGCCATGAACACCCTGGCGCCCGAGTTCAGCGCGTTGATGACCATCTTCGGGTCCACCGGCCCGGTGATTTCCACCCGACGGTCCTGCAACGCGGTCGGCACCGGGGCAACGGTCCAGTCGCCGTCGCGGATCGTGCGCGTATCGGCGCGGAAATCCGGCAGGCCACCGGCATCGAAGAACGCCTGGCGCTCACGGCGGGCCGCCAGCCGGGCCTGGCGCTCCGGCTCGATCGCACGGTGCAGCGAGACGAGCAGAGCCAGCACGCCGGGGGTCAGCAGCGCGTCCTGGCCCACCACATTGGCGGTCAGGGCGATGCCGGGGGTGGGTCGGTCGGCGCGGGATTCGCGCGGCGGCAGGGCGAAAGCGGTGGCGGACATGGAGGTCTCCTGGCGTCTTGCTGGAACCGCACAGTGCTCCCCCATCGAATTATTTGACAAAACAGTTTTGTCAATGCATTAAATAAGCACTGCTTATAGTTTGTTAGAACGTGAGCTCTAAAGAAGCGCCAACTCCTCGATTTCCCTACAAATCCGACCGACTGAAGCCCCTGCGGGCCTTCTGCCAGACGGTGCGGCTGGGGTCGGTTTCGCGGGCGGCGGAGGCGCTTTTTGTCAGCCAGCCGGCCATCACCCTGCAGTTGCAGGCCCTGGAGCGGGAGCTGGGAGTGACCCTGTTCGAGCGCAGCGGTCGACGGCTGGCACCGAGCCGCGAAGGCCAGCTCCTGTACGAGATGGCCCAACCGCTGGTGGCGGGGCTGGACGGCCTGGATGCCAGCTTCCGCGAGAAAGTCAGCGGCCTGGAGGCTGGCGAACTGAACGTGGCGGCCAACAGTTCCACCATCCTCTACCTGCTGCCGAAGATCGTGGAGCACTTCCGCCAGCAGCATCCCGAGGTGAAGCTGACCCTGCACAACGCTGCCAGCGCCGACGGCACCGACCTGCTGCGCTCGGACGCGGTGGACCTGGCGGTGGGCTCGGTGCTCGACGTGCCGGCGGACCTCAGCTACGCCCCGGTTTATCGCTTCGAACCGATGCTGATCACCCCGCCCGACCATCCGCTGGCGAAGAAGCGCGACCTGCGGCTGGAAGATCTCTCGCCGCACGCCCTGATCCTGCCGCCGAAGCGGCTGGTCACCTACCGGCTGGTGGACCTGGTGTTCCAGCAGGCGCGCGTGCCCTACACCGTGGCGCTGGAAGTCGGCGGCTGGGAGGTTATCAAGCAGTACGTCAGCATGGGCATGGGCATCTCGATCATCGCCTCGATCTGCCTGACCGAGGCGGACCGTGACCGGCTGGCCGCGCGCTCGCTGAGCCAGTGGTTCCCGTCGCGCAGTTACGGCGTGGTGGTGCGCAAGGGCAAGTTCCTGTCGCCGCAGGCACGCGCCTTCATCGAACTGATCCAGCCCCATCTGTTCGAGCGTCGCGATTACGATGAGAGCGGGCATTCCGAACGCTAGCGCGATGCGTCCATGAGCGGCTCCTACCGACAACACGACTACGCGGCAGGCAATGCCCTGCTGTGCCGCTGGGTGTTCGACCAAGGTGCGGACACGGCACCGGTCACCGTGGTGCCGGATGCCTGCGTGGACCTGCTGTGGGATGGCGTGCGACTGAGCATCGCCGGCCCCGACCGCACGGCGCAGCAGGCCCGTCTCGCCGCCGGCACCCGGCTGCAGGGGTTGCGTTTCGCGCCGGCCGTGGCGTCCCGCTGGCTGGGCATGCCGCTGCAGGCCCTGGCCGACCAACGGGTTGATCTGCGCGACCTCGGCATCCCCCATGTCGCGCGCGTTGCAGACCGGATGGCCGCACATGCGCCCGACGCCGCGATGCGATGGCTGGCGGATCACCTCCTCGCAGGCGAACGGTATCGGGACGACGCGATGCAGTACGTGCACGCGCGCCTGTCGACAACGCAGGCACCGTCCATCCGGCAGTTGGCTGACGATGTCGGCATGACCGAACGCACGCTGCTGCGCAGGTGCGAGGACGCCTTCGGTTATGGACCGAAGCGGCTGGCTCGCATCCTGCGGCTGCAGCGCTTCCTGGGTTGTCGACGACGGCATGGCACGCTGCTGGATGCCGCGCTCGAAGCCGGCTACTACGATGCCGCCCAGTTGTCGGGCGATGTGCGCAAGCTCACCGGGATGACCCCGACCCGACTCGTGGCACAGCTCGCGGACTGACTGTCGGATTTCGCCAAGACAGCGCCATGTCGGTACCGCAGACTGTGGGCCTCTTCCACGGATGCACACCATGAGCAACGCCGAACAGCACCATCGGATCGACTACCTCGAATTCACCGTCGCCTCCATCGCGGCCTCGAAGGCCTTCTACGGCGATGCTTTCGGCTGGACGTTCCAGGACTACGGCCCGGACTATTGCGAGTTCCGCGATGGCCGGCTGACGGGCGGCTTCGCACACGGCACGCCACAGCCGGGCGGCGCGCTGGTGGTGCTGTACTCGGCGGCACTGGAAGAAAGCCTAGCGAACGTCGAAGCCACGGGCGGAAAGATCACCAAGCCGATCTTCGCCTTCCCCGGTGGTCGCCGCTTCCAGTTCACCGATCCGGACGGTTACGAGCTCGCCGTCTGGTCGACGACCTGAGTCAGCGCGCGTCGTAGCGCGCAAGCAGTGCGCGGTGGCCGGACTGCCAGCGTGCCAACTCGGCGGTGGATTGGCCGTAAGCCGTATCGATGAACGCCAGCGACAACGCTTCGGTCGCCTGCTTGACCTGCTCGCTGACCTCGCGCGAATCGAAGTAGCGGTGATCGGTGAACACGTTGTGCGTGCCGTGCCGGTAAACGGCCAGCACCTTGTGTGCCCCACCAATGGCGTCGAACACCTTCAGCCGGTCGTCCACGCCGGAACCGAAGCCGGGGATGCGGATGATGTCGTCCGCCGTGGTCACGTGCAGGGTGGGGATGGTGATGCCCGAGAGGATGGGACGGAAATCGTCGTCGCCGTAGAACGGCGGCGCGGAGATCACGATGGCGGCCGTGATGCGCGGGTCGCGCAACTGGATCGCCCTGCCTGCCCGCATCACCCGTGCGCCCGCCGACATCAGGGTGGTGTTGGCGCCGTAGGAATGGCCGGCGGCGACGATGCGCGCGCGATCGACATGCGCGCCCCATTCGCCGGCCAGCAGCTGGTCGAGGGCGAACCGCTGGTCGCGCACGCGGGCCAAGGCCTCGACCTCGCCCGCCGCCTGCTGGAAGCGCGCCACCAGCGTGAAGGGATTGCCCTGCCACAGCGCCCGGTCGCTGCCGACGTGCTGCACATGGATGCTGGCGATGCCATGCCGCGCCCAGTAGTGGCCGAGATACGTGTAGCCGTCGCGCGCGCTGCCGATGCCGTGCGAGAACACCACCAGCGGCACCTTGCCGGTGCGCGCCGCGTCCGGCCAGAACAGCTTCACCGGCACGGCGCGACCGCGCTCGGCATCCGTCCATTCCAGGTCGCGCACGCTGTAGCCCGCCTGCGGCGGCTGCATCGCCGCGCGCACCGGCGCATGCGTCGAGGCCACCAGCACGGGGGCCAGCAGCAGGACGGACAACAGGGCCACCCAGCGGTGGCGACGGAGGATCGCGGCAACGTTCATCGATGGCACTTCAGACAGGAACGGGAGGACGACACGCCGGCCCGGCGGATGCCGTGGCCAGGGAAACGCGCGCCGCACGGGTGCGGCGCCTACTTCTTCTTCGGACGACCGGCCTTGACCGGCGCCAGTGCATCCAGCGCCTTGGTCAGCGCCTGTGGCGACAACCCGGACAGTGCGCGCAGGCCCGCGCGCAGCAGTTCGCTCTTCTTCGCCGGCCGCTGCATCTGCAGCGCGCGCCCCTTCAGTACCGCCACCAGCGCGAAGTCGTCGGCCGGCATGGTGAAGCTGTCGCGCACCAGCTTGGCGGGCGCTCCGGCGCCCCCGGAGAGGTCGTCGACAGCACTCGCTTCGCGCGCCTTGCGGGACTTGGCCATGGCACATCCTTTAATCGTATAAACGATTTATACCTTTTATGCCGCGCGCCGCCAAGTGCAGGCGGACCGACGAACGGTGCACGTTCAGGCGGCGCAAGGGGGATGGCGGGCGGCGACGCGGTCGTAGACTGGCCGTCCCCGCCATGGATGCCCCCATGAGCCCCCGCACCACCACACGCACCGGCGAACGCGCCGCCGCGCTCGCGGCCCACGAAGCGCGGGCACTGGTGGCCGCACTCGCCATCGCGCCCGGCGAGCCGGCCGGGGTGCACGAAGCGCGCAAGAGTCTTCGCCGCCTGCGCTCGTTGCTGGCACTGGCGCGCAGCGCGCTCGGCAAGGAAGCGGTGGACCCGGTCGATGGCGAACTCCGTGCGTTGACCAAGAGCCTCTCCGCACTCCGCGACGGGCAGGTGGTGCTCGACACGGCGCAGCGCATGGCGCGCGATGCCACCACCCCCGATGAAGCCGCGAACTGGAAGGCGTTGTTGGCGCTGTTGTCGCGGCAGCAGGAACACCGTCTCGCCGAAGCCCTGCGCGACGATCCCGGCTTCGTGCGCCGGCAGGCGCTGGCACACCGGCAGGCGGAACAGCTGCGGCAGTTGCCGTGGCACCGGCTCCATGGCGGCGACCTGCGCAACGCGCTTGCGCGCTCGGTGCAACGGCAGGAGCGCGCGCAGGCGACGGCGCTGGCCAGCGGACGCGTCGATGACCTGCACGCGTGGCGCCGCAGGTCGCGCCGGCTGCGCATGCAACTGGCCGCCTTCCGCAAACTCCGTGTACGCCGGCAGGTGCACGGGCATCCCCTGGCCGTCGCACCGCGGCACATCGCCGAACTGGTCGATCAACTCGGCCTGCTGCAGGACCTCGCGTTGCTGCAGCAGGCCCTCGTCACGCTGGAACAGGCGCAGGCCCGCGCGATCCCGGTCGCGAAGCGTCGGCGCACGGCCATCCACTCGCCCATTCATCCATTGACGTAATCGGCTTTACTTCCCCTTCCCGTCATCGTCCACGCCCGTCAAGTACGCCCTGCTGGGGCCGATAGTGACCCATACGGTCCCTCCGATCGGCGTATGGGATGCCGGACACGGCCGGAAACCCCGGAGATCCGGCATTTCCCCACGCGGGATGCTTGGCACGAAGCCTGCATTCCTTCCGTCGATCGATCCCGTCGCAGCTGGACCGCCCTCTCATCACGCAGGATCAAGGCCCGCAGGTGGACTCCCTCCACGCAGCACACTCCGGCGACGCCACGGCGGCACCGGGGACGCCCTCCCGCCGCGTCGGCTTGCCGCCGGTGGCATGGGCGTCGGCTGTCCTGGTGGTGGGCCTGCTGTGCACGGTGATCGTCGCCCATCGGGAGTGGCGCGGCCTGCAGGAAAGCGCGGAAGCATCCCGCCGCGCACTGGCCGATGCCGGCACGACACGCCTGCGCGTACCGCTGGAGCAGGCGGCTTCCACCTTGCGCGCCATGCAGACCGTGTTCCTGTCCAACGACCAGATGGACCAGGCACGCTTCAGCCAGTACCACGCGAGCCTGCGCAGCCCGCTGGCACCCGCCTCCTACACATCCGTCGCGTTCGCGCGCCGCTCGCCCGTCGGACAGCCGCTGGCCGACGAGGTGTCGTATCGGTACGAGTTCGTCACCCCCTACGAAGGCAATGCCGCGCTGGTGGGCTTCGACATGGTCACGCAGCGGGCGAACCTGAATGCCCTGCTGCGCGCGCGCGATACCGACACCGTGGTGATCTCCGCGCCATTCGCGCTGCGCCAGACCGTGCCCGCCGGCCAGAATCCTCTCGGCATCACGCTGCGCCTGCCGGTGTATTCCGACGGCCCCACGCCGACATCGCCCAACCAGCGGCGCGCGCGCGAGATCGGCGCGCTCGCCATCGGCATGCGCCTGCAGCCGCTGGTCGAAACCGCACTGGCGGGTTCGGTGCTGGAGGGCTTCCGCGTGCGTGTCTACGACGCGACCGCGCAGGCACATCCGTTCTACGACTCCGGTACGCCGGTCGAAACCGGATTGCCGATGCAGGTGCGGCGACTGGATTTCGGTGGCCGGCAATGGCGCATCGAAATGGAACCCCGCCCGCGCCCGATGGATCTCGGCCGGCTCCAGACCATCCTTGCCGGTGGCGGCGTCATCAGCCTGCTGCTGGCCGCGCTGGTGTGGTCGCTGGCCACCACGCGGCGGCGTGCCATGGCGCTGGGCGAACAGATGAGCCGGCGCTACCGCGAGAGCGAGCTGCGCTTTCGCGCGCTCAACGAACTGCTGCCCGCGCTGGTGCTGCTCGCCGACGCACGCGATGGCCGCATCGTCTACGCCAACCAGGCGGCGCGCCTGCGCCTGGGCGATCCCACCGGCCTGCCGCTGTCGGCCCTGTTCTCCGATCCGCAACTCCAGCACCGCGCGCGCGACGCCGATGCCATCGGCGATGACTGGGGCAATCTGGAAGCGGTGCTGATGAGCCCGGCCGGCGACGCGTTCTGGGCCAGCGCCTCGATCGCGCAGGTAGACATGGACGGCGAGGCGCACCTGCTGATGGTGGCCACCGACATCTCCGAGCAGCGCGAGCTGACCGAACGCCTGAGCTACCAGGCCACGCACGACGCACTGACGGAACTGTGCAACCGGCGCGAGTTCGAGCGGCGCGTGGAAGAAGCGCTGCACGAACGCAAGGGCCGCGCGACCAGCGATCCCTGCGCGCTGCTCTATATCGACCTGGACCAGTTCAAGCTGATCAACGACATCTCCGGCCACATGGCGGGCGACCAGTTGCTCGCGCAGCTCGCGCTCGCCATGCGCCAGCAACTGCGCGGCGGCGACGTGCTGGCGCGGCTGGGCGGCGACGAATTCGGCCTGATGGCCTTCCACGTGGATGCCGAGGGCGCGCGCGCGCTGGCCGAACGCCTGCGCGAGTGCATCGAAGCGCTGATGTTCGTCTGGCAGGACCGCACCTACACCGTCAGCGCGAGCATCGGCGTGGTGGTGGTGGACCAGCAGGAGCCCACCCTGAAGGACCTGCTGGCGTGGGCGGACACCGCCTGCTACCTGGCCAAGGAAAACGGCCGCAACCGCGTGCACCTGTACCGCGAGGACAACGAGACCACGCGCCGCCATGGCGAAATGGAATGGGCCAGCCGCCTGCGCTGGGCGGTCGAACAGGACCGCCTGTTGCTCGACTACCAGGAGATCGTGCCACTGGATGGCAGCGACACCGCGACCAGCATCGAACTGCTGCTGCGGCTGCGCGACGAGGACGGCGGCGTGGTGCCGCCCGGCGCCTTCCTGCCCGCCGCCGAGCGCTACGGGCTGATGCCCGCGATCGACCGCTGGGTGATCCGCAACGCCCTGGCCCACTTCAGCCTGCTGCACGAATCCGGCATGCGCCTGGGCACCTGCGCGATCAACCTGTCTGGCGCCAGCATCGAGGACGAGGGCCTGGCCGACTTCATCCTCGCCCGCATCACCGAATACGCGGTGCCTGCGCACACACTGTGCTTCGAGATCACCGAAACCGTCGCGGTGCGCAACCTGCTGAAGGTCGTCAGCGTGATCGAACGCCTGCGCCGCGCGGGGTGCCGCATCGCGCTGGACGACTTCGGCGCCGGCATGTCCTCCTTCGGTTACCTCAAGAACCTGCCGGTGGACCTGATCAAGATCGACGGCAGTTTCATCCGCGATCTCGAAACCGATCCGATGAGTCGCACCATCGTCAGCGCGATCGCGCAGATCGGCCACCAGCGCGGCCTCAAGGTGGTCGCCGAATGGGTCAGCAGCCCGCGGATGTGCGAAGCACTGCGTGCACTGGGCGTGGACTACGGCCAGGGCTATGCCCTGCACCGCCCGGAACGCGTGCTGTTCCAGCGCGAAGAGCCGCCGCCGCGCCGGCTGGCCGTGGTGCGCTGACGTCCTGCCCAGGGGAAGCGACACCCGTCGCCGTCATGGGTACCGGTCCATCCGGTTCACGGCGTCACCTCGCGACCGGCATCGCTCCTCACTGAAGTGGCCCGCACGGGTGACCGTGCGGATGCAGGTGGCGGGGCCTGCATCCGCTCGTGCGCTCCTCTTCAACGCGGTACAGGGCCGTCATCCACCGCCAGCGGCCGCACATGCTCCAGCAGGCTGACGAGCGTCCTGCCCGGTTCCTCCCACGGGATCATGTGGGCCGACCGCTCGAACCACACGCCCTGCTTGTACGGCGCCCGCACCTTGGCCAACCATGCCGCAGTAGGTTCCGAGGGCGTGGTGTAGTCGTGGCGGCCCATGAACATCACCACCGGGACGGGGAATTCCTTCACGCCGGTGAAGTCCACCCGCAGGAATTCGTCCAGCAACCGCCCCAGCGTGAGCACGCTGCCGGCGTTGATCGCGCATCGGGCGGCATCGTCGTAGTCCGGCGACAGGCGCGGGCCCTGGAAGAAGTACTTCGATTCATCGCGGTAGGCCGTGAGCCCGCCGTAGAACTGCGGCCACTTGCGTGCGATGACGATGCGCTCGCGGGTGATCGGCGTGTCGCCGGGATACGGCGCGATGGATTGCATCTCGCGCACGGCGTCGGTGTTGCCCCGCGCGCGTGCGGTGCGCAGGCCATAGTCGAAGCTCACCTGCTCGTTGGTGCGTACGTTGATGACCTGGCCGATGCCGACATAGGCATGGAACAGATCCGGCCGCTGCAGGGCGGCATGCATCGCCACCACTGTGCCCCAGCTGTGCCCCATCAGCACCAGCTTGCGCTTGTGGTAGCGCGTGCGCAGGTGTTCGGCGAGCGCGACGGCATCGTCCACGTAGCGCTGCACGTGCAGGGTGTCGGCGACGGCCTCCTGCGGATTCAGCGCCAGCGTCTTCCCCGCACCACGCTGATCGTAGTTGGCGACGGTGAAGTATTCCTCGAGCGGCCGCTGGAACTGCCACAGCGTGGGAATGACCGGCGACGCCGGACCGCCATGCACGAACAACACCATCGGGTTGTCGCGATCCTGTCCACGCACGTTCACCCACTGGCGGATGCCGCCGATCTCGACCGCGTACGCGTCCTGCACGCCCGTGGGCGCGACGATGCGGCCCAGGTCACCGATGATCTCCCGCGCCGGCGCATACGCCGAGCGATCCGGACAGGCGTCCTGCGCGCGGGAGGCATGCGGAGCGCACAGGGCGGCGACCATCACCAGCACGGACACGGTGTTCCTCATCGGCATTTCTCCAGGCATCACGGGGACACGACCAGTTTCATCACGCCTGCACGCACCGGCGTGTGTCGTTGGTCCTGCACGGGAGGCGCGCCGTCACGCTTCCTGCGCGGACATGGCGCACGCGCCGATTCCGCCGACCGCCCGATTGCGCTCTAATGCCCCGGGGAGCAATGGGGGCATGCGTGCGGATGAAGGCGTGGATAGGGGCGGTCTTCCTGGTGGCCGCAAATCATGGCGTGCTGGCGCAATCCGCCACCTCCGCGGCCGCACACGACGCGCATCACCAGCAACCTCCCTCGGCGTCGGCCTTCAGCAAGCACGGCCCGCCGCCGCGCGAGAAGCGCAAGCGGGGCGTGTCGCCCGGTTACGCGCGCCAGTGGCGTGCGGCGCTGGCGATGGGCGACCAGGGCGACGCGGCACAGGCCGACCGCGCGCTGGCGAAGGTGATGGCGGATCGCGAATTCGCCGCACTGACGGCGGGCGAGCAACGCGTGACCTGGTCCCGCGCCGCCTGGATGGCGATCCGCCAGGACGACTTCGAGCGCGCACGCGAACGGGTGAGCCGCGCCATCGGCACCGACCCGAGCGATCCCGACGACCTCTACCTGCTCGCGCAACTCGAAGACCACCAGGGCAACCGGGAAGCAGCCGCACGCCACCTGCGCGACCTGGCGCTCCGCTGGCCACGCATGCTGGACCGCCTGGACACCGGGGCCGTGCTGCGCATCGCGCGCCAGGCACCGGATGCTGCTCCTGTTCGCGTGCAATTGCTGGAAGCGCTGCTGCACGCGGCGTGGGATGGCAACGGCATGGGCGTCGGCGACCTGTGGTACCTGCTGGCCCTCGACTACCAGGCCCGTGGCGATGCCGACGGCGTACGCAGGGCCGTGGCCCTCACCACCTCGCCACAGGCGCTGGTGAAGTTCCGCGCCGACCGTCGCTTCGACGCCCTCCTGGACCGCCGCGATGCGACGCTGGACATTGCCGCCGCCGCACGACGACGCGTGGATCACCTGCGCCGGCTCGCCACCGAACGACCGCGAAGCCTCGAAGTCCGCATGGAACTGACCTACGCGCAACTGGCGCTGGGCCGGTACGCGGAGGTGGTGTCGCTGGCGGATGAAACCCTGGCCGCGCTGTCGAACGCGCCCGCGGATGCGCTGCCTTTCGATGATCCGGACCATGCGGTGTGGATACTCAACAACCGTGCCATCGCCATGCGTGGGCTCGGCAGGTTGAACGATGCGCAGGCGGACCTGGTCCGCGCCTCGGGCATGGACGAAGCCGGCGGTGCGAATGTCGGCCCGATGCTCAACCTGGGGCAGTTCCTGTGCCAGCGCGGCCGTCCGGACGAAGCACGGGCCATGATCGAACGCGTGGGCGACATGAGCGGCTACGGCCGCATGGTGCAAGCATCCATCCAGCACTGCGCGGCGGTCCAGCAGAATGACGCGGTCGTCGCACGGCGCGCGCTCGATTACCTGCGCGACCATCATGAGGACGCCCGCGAGATCTGGATCTGGGCATTGGTGGAAGCGGGCCGCATGGATGACGCCGCGCAGGCGTTGATCGCGGCACTGGATGCACCCGCGTCGCGGGGCGACATGCTGGCCGCGCTGCAGGACTATCTCGAGCCGGCCCCGCTGCCCGCGTTCGAACCCGTGCGGAAACGCTGGCGCGCCCTGCTCGCGCGCGAAGACGTGCGGCAGGCCGTCGCGAAGGTGGGGCGGATCGAGCACCAACCGGTCTTCAACGTCGGCGGCATCTGATCCGGTCGCGGTGGCGGCACGGCCGCTTCAGACGTGCGCCATCCATTGCCGCAGCACGGCCTGCAGCGCCGCCGCACGCGTGTCCACGTCCTGCGTGCCGACGAACGAAACCGTTGCGCGGTCGGCGGCCATCCAGCTCAGCAGTCCGTCCGGATCGTGGATGGCGCCATCGGGCATCGCGCGCTTCGCCGCGCCCAGGTGCAGGACCAGCAGCACGCTGTCCCGTCGGCGCAATTGCATCGTGGCGAAATGATGCCCGTCCACGTGGAAGCTAGGCGCGTTCCACTTGATGCCTTCGCCGATGCGCGGATCGGCCGCCTGGATCACGGCGCGCAACCGGCGGATCGCGGCGTCCTGCGGATGCTCCAGTTCCCTCAGGTGGGCGTCCACATCGGTCGATGGCGTGCGTGCAGGCATGCGGAGCCGCCTTGGGATCGTCGGTGCGCGGATGGCGCCCGGAAGACGGTACAGCCTGCCGCAGCGGATGCCCAGCGGAATGTCCCTCCGACGGGCGGCGGCGGATACGCCGGTGGAATTGATCCGGATCAACGTGTCCCTCACGCCACCGGCGTACGGTGAAGCTTCATCGGGTACAGGAGCATCGACAATGGACAGCACCATGAAGGCCGCCGTCGTGCGGGAATTCGGCAAGCCGCTGGTGATCGAGGAAGTGCCCGTGCCGCGCCCTGCGGCAGGCGACATCCTGGTGAAGATCGAGGCCTGCGGCGTCTGCCACACCGACCTGCATGCGGCCGAAGGCGACTGGCCGGTAAAGCCCAGCCCGCCCTTCATTCCCGGACACGAGGGCGTGGGCCACGTGGTCGCGGTCGGCGCGGGCGTCAGCCACGTGAAGGAAGGCGACCGCGTCGGCATTCCGTGGCTGTATTCCGCGTGCGGGTATTGCGAGCACTGCCTCGGCGGCTGGGAAACGCTGTGCGAGGCGCAACAGAACACCGGCTATTCGATCAACGGCGGCTTCGCCGAATACGCCTTGGCCAACGCCGGCTACGTCGGCCACCTGCCGAAGAACATCGGCTTCGTCGAGATCGCGCCGATCCTGTGCGCCGGCGTCACCGTGTACAAGGGCCTGAAGGTCACCGACACCAAGCCGGGCGACTGGGTGGTGATCTCCGGCATCGGCGGACTCGGCCACATGGCCGTGCAGTATGCGAAGGCGATGGGGCTGAACGTGGCCGCCGTGGATGTGGACGACAGCAAGCTCGACCTCGCGCGCCGGCTCGGCGCGACCGTCACGGTCAACGCGAAGACAACCGATCCGGTCGCGTACCTGAAGAAGGAGATCGGCGGCGCGCACGGCGCCCTGGTCACGGCGGTGTCGCCGAGAGCCTTCGAACAGGCCATCGGCATGGTCCGCCGCGGCGGCACCGTGTCGCTCAACGGCCTGCCGCCGGGACAGTTTCCGCTCGACATCTTCGGCATGGTGCTCAACGGCATCACCGTGCGCGGTTCCATCGTCGGCACCCGGCTGGACCTGCAGGAATCGCTGGACTTCGCCGCGATGGGCAAGGTGGCGGCGACGGTGGCGACCGACCGGCTGGAGAACATCAACGACGTGTTCGCGCGCATGCATGCCGGCACCATCGAGGGCCGCATCGTGCTGGACATGGCCGCCTGAAGCACGCGGCATTCACTCCGCCGGTGGCACCCCGCCGGCGGCCTCCGCCTCGCCTCGCGCGGCGACCGCGGTGCCGGCCTGCCGTGCCGCCGGCAAGGGCTGGATGCGCAGGCCGCGATGGCGGCACAGGTCAACCGCCGGATACAGCGCGCGCCGGCCGTTGGCGAACTCCACCCGCACGTCGTGCAGGCACTGGTCGCCGGCCACTTGCACCGTCACCGCGCCACCGCCGCCGGCGAGAGGCTCGCCCTGCAGCAGTTCTTCCCAGGCCGTGCCCCCGGCCGGCGTGGCCGAGACCGATACCAGCCGGTCGTGCGCGCGGTTGATGAGGTCCAGATAGTGCGTGCGTTCGCCTGCGATGGCTGACGTGGCGGAACAGGCAGCGATGACGAGGACGATGACGGACGAGCGGCGCATGGCGTGATCTCCGAGGGGATGGGCGCCACCGGACATGCGGGTCTCGCGCGCCGGGGCCACGCCATCACGCGCCGCGTCGGCCAGCGCGGCAACGGATCCGGGACGAATCGTCGTGCCGGCGGGGCGAATCGTAGTCCGTGACGTTCGCGCCTTCCCGGCCGTGACGGCGGGGCCTACGATGCCGGCACCTTCCGGGAACACGTGCATGAAGATCCGACTCGGCAGCATGGAGGTGCGACTGTCCCGCTACCTGGGTCTGTGGGCGGTCGTGGTCGTCGTGTTCGCTGCGCAGGGCTGCGTCAACGACGCCGTCAACGGCCACCTGTGGTCGCCCGGTGACTACCTGCGCTGGTGGTCGATCCAGTGGCTGACCTGGGCGGGACTCGCGCCGCTGGTGTTCCGCCTGGGCGAACGCCACCCCATTCCGTTTCCGCCACGACTGAGCGCGCTGGCGCGGCACGTGGGCTACAGCCTGGCCGTGACCCTGCTGGCGGTGGTCATCGGCGCCCTGGTATCGACGCTGTTCGAACCCAGCAGCTTCGGCCAGCAACTCATACAGTTCATCAGCAAGCACTACGCGATCGGCCTGCTCGCCTACTGGACCCTGCTGGCCGTGCAGCAGCTGCTGCATTTCCAGGCCGAGAAATCGCGGCGCGAGATCGAGGCCACGCGCCTGGCCACCGAGCTGGCGCAGTCGCGGCTGCAGGTGCTGAAGACCCAGCTGCAGCCGCACTTCCTCTTCAATACGCTGCACGCCATCATCACCCTGCTCGACGAAGACACGCTGTCGGCGGAAGACATGCTGCTGCGGTTGAGCGAACTGCTGCGCGCATTCCTCGAGGACTACGACGGCCAGGAAATCCCGCTGCGGCGCGAACTGGAACTGCTCGAGCTGTATCTCGGCATCCAGCGGCGACGCTTCAAGGACCGACTGACCACGCGCATCCATGTCGCGCCCGACGTACTGGATGCGGCCGTCCCCAGCCTGGTGCTGCAGCCGATCGTGGAGAACGCGATCCGCTACGGCATCGGCCAGCACGTCGGCGACGACTGCGTCGAGATCGACTGCCGGCGCGAGGGCGACGCGCTGTGCATCGACGTGCGCAACTACAACAGCACGCTGGACGAAGGCGGCCATGCCGGCGGCCACGGCATCGGCCTGTCCAACACGCGGCTGCGCATGCGCGAACTCTACGGCGATGCCGCCAGCCTGCGCCTGGACCTGATCGTGCCGCGCGGCGTGGCCTGCCGCCTGCGCGTGCCCTTCCACGAGATGGAAGAGGATCCGTTGCCGGAGCACGTGCCCGCATGAGCCTGACCGCCCTGGTGATCGACGACGAACCCATCGCGCGGCACGCGGTGGTGCGGCTGCTGCGCGAAGACCCGGACATCGAGGTGGCGGGCGAATGCGGGGACGGTGTGTCCGCGGTGGCGGCGATCCGCGACCTGTCGCCGGACCTGGTGTTCCTGGACATCCAGATGCCGGCGATCACCGGCCTGGACGTGGTCGCCACCATCGGTGCGTCGCGGATGCCGGCGACGGTGTTCGTGACGGCGTACGAGCAGTTCGCGGTGCGCGCCTTCGAAGCGAATGCGGTGGATTACCTGGTGAAGCCGTTCAGCCGCGATCGCTTCGCCGACACGCTGCGCCGCGCGAAGCAGCGGCTGGCCACCGCGCGCGGCGCCGATGCCGACGCCACCGCGCGCATCATGCAGGCGCTGGCGTCGCTGCAGCAGCGCGATGCCTACCTGGAGCGGGTGCCCGTGCGCGAGGACGAGCGCGTGGTGCTGGTCGACGTGGACGACATCGTCTGGATCAAGGCCAGCGGCAACACCGTGCGCCTGCACCTGGCCGACCGCGTGCACGAACTCCGCGAGACCATGGCCGCGCTGGCCGCGCGACTGGACCCGCGCCGCTTCGCCCGCGTGCATCGCTCGGCCATCATCAACATCCGCCGGGTGAAGGACATCCATCCGTGGTTCAACGGCTACCACGTCGTCACCATGGACACCGGCCAGCAGTTGCGCATGAGCCGCTACCAGCACGACGCCTTCCTGAAACTGGCTACCCTGCGCCGCGAGGACTGACCGGTGCATCGCCGTCGATCATGCGCGCTGCCTGCGCCTTCCCCGCGGCCAGCGCGTCATGGCAGGTGAAGTAGCTGCGGCTGGCGTCCACCCAGGCATCGCTCCACGCACCGCCCTGCACGGCGCGCACGCGCACCGCGAGCGACCACGGCTGGCGGTCGTCCGGCCGCTCGATCACCACTTCCACCAGATGCCCCCGGCGGGTCGACAGGTCCACCTTCTTCTGCATGCGCGTGTTCCCGGCAAAGTGAAGTTCCGCCCTGCCTGGCCTGCGCTCCGGTCCACCCTGGTCCATCGGGACCAACGCGGAAACCCGGCGCCGTGGGCCAGCTATTCCGATGCCACGCCTGCCAGCGCCAGCACCCATCCGGGCACCACCGGCTCGCCGGCATAGAAGTCCCTGGGCTTCTTCTCGGCCATCGCCCAGCGATGCAACCAGCTGGGACCGAAGCGGCCGTCGTAGCCGTCCTCGCCGCGGGCATACGCGGGGTCGCGCAGCGCTTCTTCCAGCGTCACCACCCGGTAGCCGCGCCGCTGCACGCCGGCCACGAGTTCGGCGTAGGCCACCGCGTTGAGCTCGTTGGCATGCAGCAGCCACACCTGCGGCAGCGCATGGCCCAGCAGCGCCTGCGATTGCCGCTCGTAGTAGTCGACCTTGTTGAGCATGTAGGGGATGTAGCCGCGCCGCAGGCGCTCCAGCGTGGCGGCGCGCTCCGGCGTATCCGGTTGGCCGTCCAGCACGTTGGCATAGGCGAAGGCCCAGACCCATTCGCCGTTGTCCACCGTCACCGGCGCGATGCGGTAGCCGTGTTCGCCGAGGAACACCGACAACGTGGCGCGGTCCTCCGGCGTGCGCCCCGCGCGAAGATAGGGATGACGGAACCAGCGCGGCACCTGTCCGCGTTCCGCCAGCAGCGGACGCAGCACACGCTCGCCGTCCAGGATGTCCTGCTGGAACGCAGGCAGGCCGACCGCATGCAGGTCGAGGTGGCCATGGGTGTGGTTGCCCAGTTCGAAGCCCGCCTCCAGCCAGTCGCGCAGCATCGCCACGCGTGCAGGCTGCACCTGGCCATCGATCTCCAGCTTGCCTTCGTTGACGAACCCCACCACCGGCACGCCGGCCTGCTCCAGCTGCGCCATCAACTGCGCGTGCCGCGCCGGCAATTCGGCTTCCGGCGTCTTGCCCATGCGCTGCCATGGCAGGTCGTCGATGGTGATGGCGATGCGGCGGTCGGGGCCGGCGGCATGCGCGCTCAACGCAAGCGCCGACAACAGCAGTACACGCAGGAGGAAGGGCACGCGCGATCCAGGGCAGCCGGCGGAGCGGCGAGCTTACCGTCCGCCACGGCCCTGCCGCCAGACGGATCAGGACGTGCCGCTGGATTCCGCCCGCAGTCGCGCATCAATGGTGGCACGCAGGCCGGGATGGTCCGGCGCGCGGATGTCGAATTCATCCCGCAGTACCGCGATCACGGCATCGGCATCCGGCAGGCTGCGCCGTTCGCTCGCATGGCCGACGCGATGGACGGCGAAGCTGCCGTTGTTGAGCGTCCTGCGCCAGCCCGGCCCGGTGCGTGCGGCGCGCAGCTGGCCCAGGAACGGCGAGTCCGGATGCGTGCTGACGTACCAGTTGCCGACGATGTAGTCGATCTCGGCCTGGGGTTGCAGGTCGAACACGTACATCGCCCGCCACTCGCCGGCCACGAGGGCGCGCAGGGTATGCAGGCCGTCATGCCGGGTGATGCGGTACGGCTCGTGCGGCGTGGCTTGCACGTCCTCGGTGTCCAGCCGCAGCGGTGCGGTGGGCACCATGCCGCCGAAGCCGACATCGGCGATATGGCGCTGGCCGTCCACGGTGACCAGCACCAGCAGATGGGTGCGCGCGGTCAGTTCGTCCTCCGGCCCTCCCATCACCACGCGCGCCGTCAGGCCGCGTGCATCGAACCCCAGGTGTTGCAGCAACGCCAGGAAAACGCGGTTGAGTTCGTAGCAGTAGCCGCCGCGACCTTCGTGCAGCAGCTTGTGCTGGATGGCCGGCAGGTCCAGCGGCACGGGCAGGTGCAGCAGGGTGGACAGGGTTTCGAACGGGAACGTGGAAGTATGCCGCTGCTGCAGCGCGCGCAGGGTTTCCAGCGTGGGCGGTGGCGCCCGGTCATGACCCAGGCGGTGCAGGTACAGCGCGATGTCGGTAAGGGCGGTGGCCATGGCGGACTCCTTGATCGGCAGGCGGCCACTGTGCGACCTCAAGCGCGATTGAGGTCAAGGCGGTGCGCCATCCGCATCATTGATGGAAGCGGTCCGCTGACCATTTCCATACCTTCAGTCCGCGTGACGGCAGCGTGTCCTGCGGATGCGGCATGATGCGTAAGAGGATCACGGACCCCGAAGGATGTGCTGATGCGTGCTTGGTTGTTGCTGCCGTTCCTGTTGTTGTCTTCCGGTGCCGCGTTCGCGGCCGACGCCTGCCCGCAGTTGTCGCAGCAGACGCCGTCCGACGTCGCCACCCGCATCGCCGCGGTCGCTTGCCGCGAGCACCTGATGTGGTACCGCCCCTTCATCGACCGCAACGGCCGGATGGCGAACGCGCCGATGATGGAAGCCGAGTCGTCGCTGTTGTCGATCGGCGATGACCGCGCCTGGCAACGCGTCGCGCGCTACTGGCGCGACAGCGGCCTGCTTGGCGCCATCGGCCATCGCCGCGGTGCGACCGAGTGCCTGTACGCCTCCGCCACCGGTCCTCAGGCCGAAGCGTGCCGCGGCTTCGTGGTGGATACGCCGTGGTCGGCCGCCTTCATCTCGTGGGTGATGCGCGAAGCCCGGGTGCCCGGCTTCCGCGGTTCCAGCCGCCACTTCACCTATGTGCAGGCGGCGTTCCAGAACCCATCGCCCAACGCCTTCGACGTCATCGACGTGGCGAAGGCCAAGCCGGTGGTGGGCGACCTGATCTGCTACGTGCGCCAGTCCGGCCGCCTGTTCGGCCACGAGGGCTTGCTGCCGGTGCTGCGCAGTGGCGGGCCGCTGGACATGCATTGCGACATCGTGGTGGCGGTGAACCCGAACAACGACAGCACGGCGTACGCGATCGGCGGCAACGTGCAGCAGGCCGTGACCATGCGGATGCTGCCGCTGAACCGCAATGGCGAGTTCTGGGGCGGGCTGCCACTGCGCATTGGCGACGGCACGCTGTGCGCGCCGGACAACGAGGCGGCGTGCAGCATGAACCGCCAGGACTGGGCGGCGATCCTGCGGCTCAAGCCGCCGGCGGAACTGGCGAAGCTGCCGAGTGCGCTGCCGCCGGTGCAGGACGCACCGGGCAGTGGATCACCCGAGAAGGCGGACTGCTGCATTCACTGCGTCGTCGGGTCGGGTGTGCCAAGGTGCCCGGCGGAAGCGACCCCGCCCGCCACCACGGACACCCCATGAAAACCCTGCCCCGCCTCCCCGCCGCACGTCGTCTCGCCACCCTCGCCGCGACCGTGCTGCTGGCCGCCTGCACCACCACGCCACCTGCCACCAGCACCACGCTCGCTGCCGGCCAGCAGGCCACCGTCGACGGCAGCATCGTCAGCGTGGACACCACGCCGTGGACCTATGACGGCAGCGCGGTGGTCAGGATCGCAGGTGCGAATGGCGAGGTGGAGGTGCACCTGCCCGCACGCTGGAACCTGTGCAAGGCCCCGCCCCCGGAGGACGTGCAAGCGCTGAAGTCCGGCGACCGCGTGCAGGCCACCGGCACCGTCAGCGAAGACGGCGCACTGGTGGTCTGCGAACGTGCCGAGCATGGGTTGCGCAGGGCGCGCTGATCAGCCGCCCACCCTCCGGCTTCCCGGCACCAGCATCGGCACCCGCCGGCGATAGTCTTCGTACTCCGGCAGTGCGGCGACCAGATCGCGCTCCTCCCAGCGGATCGCGAGCAGGATGTAGACCGTCGTCATCACCGCGAACAGCAGGTGCGTCATGGTCATGGTCGGCGTGGCCCAGAAGGTCAGCAGCCACGCCACATACAGCGGGTGGCGTACCCAGCGGTACACGGTCGGCGTGCGGAATGGCAGCGGGGTATAGGGCCGTCCGCGGAACTGCAGCCAGACCTGGCGCAGGCCGAACAGGTCGAAGTGATTCAACAGGAACGTCGTGTACAGCAGCAGCATCCAGCCGGCCGCGAAGAGCGTGTACAGGGCAGTGCGCGCGGCGGGGTGCTGCACGTCCCAGACCGTGCCGCCCAGTGGACTCCACAACCAGAACAGCAGGATCAGCGCAACGCTCGACAGCAGGGTATAGGTGCTGCGTTCCGCCGATTCCGGTATCAGCCGCGTCCAGGCCCGCTTGAAGGCGGGGCGCGCCATCACGCTGTGCTGCACTGCGAACAGGGCCAGCAGGCCGAGGTCGATCAGCAGCGCGGTGGCGAACGGCGCGGTGGGCGGGGAATCCATGCCCTTCGGCACCCAGAGGTTGCCGATGAAGCCGATGGCATACAGGAAGGTGGCGAAGAACACGGCGTAGCAGGCCACGCCGTAGAGCAGGATCAGGGTGCGTTTCATCATGGCCTCGTGGTGGGCGCGGCGCAGCCGGGGGGCCGCTGCGGGCGCGCGGGATGGGATGCGGCAGCGTGGCCGGTCCATGCCGTCCGCGGCAGAGGAACAATGTCCCGACGCACGGCATCGTCCGCGCCAGGCCGGGGAACAATGTCCCGGCTACACTGCGGGCCGGTTTCCTTCCGGGATGGCCGCATGCAGCAGGCGATCCGCTACCTGACCACCGGCGACGGCGCGCGTCTGGCGTGGGCGTCGATGGGCCGCGGGCCCGTGCTGGTCAAGGCGGCGAACTGGCTCAGCCATCTGGAATACGACCTGCAGAGCCCCATCTGGCGGCACTGGTACCGGTTCTTCGGCGAGCACTACCGCCTGCTGCGCTATGACGAACGCGGCTGCGGCATGAGCGGCGGCGATGCGCGGCATCTGACCCTGGATCACTGGCTGGGCGACCTGGAATCGATGGTGGACGCGGCGGGCCTGCGCGAGCCCTTTGCGCTGATGGGCATCTCGCAGGGGGCGGCGGCCTGCGTGGCGTATGCGGTGAAGCATCCGCAGCGCGTGTCCCGGCTGCTGCTGTACGGGGCGTACGCGCGCGGGCCCTACGAGCGTGGAGACGAGGACGCGGCGCGGCTGTACCACGCCATCATCGACATCGCGCGGGTCGGCTGGGCCGACCAGAACCCGGTATTCCGGCAGGTGTTCACGTCGCGCTTCATTCCCGACGCCACGGAAGCCCAGGTGCACTGGTTCAACGAACTGGTGCGGACCACGACCACGGCGGAAGCCGCCGCCGCGCTGCTGGAGGCGCGCGCGCGCATCAATGTCACCGCGCTGCTCGACCAGGTCCGCGTCCCCACGCTGGTGCTGCATGCGCGCCAGGACGGCGTGGTGCCGCTGGAGGAAGGGCGGCTGCTGGCGGCCGGCATCCCGGGCGCGCGCTTCGTCGAACTGGAATCGCGCAACCACGTGCTGCTGGAACACGAGCCGGCCTGGCAGCGCTTTCGCCAGGAGGTGCTGGCGTTCCTCGGTGGCGCGCCACAGGGTGAGGAACGCCTGGCGGAGCTGACGCCGCGTGAGCGCGAGATCGTGGCGGGACTGGTCGCGGGCAGGACCAATGCGCAGATCGCGGCCACGCTGTTCATCAGCGACAAGACCGTGCGCAACGCGCTCACCCGTATCTACGAAAAGCTGGGCGTGCAGTCGCGGACGCAGGCGATGGCGTTGTTGCAGGGGTCACCGGCGGACTGAGCAGGCATGACGAACGCTAGTCCGCGATCACCCACCGCCCATTGTCCTGCAGCACCACCTCGAAGCGCGCCCACTGTCGGAATTCGTCGAGACTTGCCGTCCCCACGCTACCCGTCTGCTCGCCCGCGACGACGCGGTACTGCAGCGCCGGGCCCTCGCTTTCGATTACGTGCCGCACGCTCCACAAGCGGCCGAGTTTGCCGTTGCTGTAGAAGCGCCCGCGGACGATCGCATCCGGATGGGTGATGTTGCGCTCGGCGTGCTGCTTGGCCAGTTCCAGCAGTTCGGTGAGGTTCTCGGTGGTGATGTCGACGTAGGAGTTGAGTTGCTCCATCGCGGCGGAGAAGTCTTCCTGGGTCAGTTCGAACTGGCGCTGCGCGGGCTGGGTGATCCGCGAGGCCTGACGGCGGCGATGCAGATGAGCGGGGTAGCGACGCCACGGGAAGAGCGCGTTGAAGGCGACGGCCATGGAGAGGATCGCCACCACGTTGATCAGGATCGGCATCAGCACGTAGTGGTAGCCGAGCGCGTGTACGTCCGGGCCGCCGATCACCGCGGCCAGGGCGGTGGCGCCACCGGGCGGGTGGATGCAGCGCAGGTAGTACATGCCCAGCACGGCCAGGCCCACGGCGAGCGCCGCGGTCCACGCATGGCCGGGGAACAGTTTCTGGCAGCTCACGCCGATGACGGCGGACAGCAGGTGCCCGCCCACCACGGCCCACGGCTGCGACAGCGCGCCCTGCGGCACGGCGAACAGCAGCACGGCGGATGCGCCCATCGAGGTGACCATCAGGGCGCCGCCGACGGCGGACGCGGCATCGGTGGGGAACGTCCAGCGGGTCAGCCCGTACACCGCGAGGATGCCGAGCAGCGCGCCGATGCCCGATATCCACTTCTCGCCATGGCGGGTGGTGTTGCGCTCGATACCCAGCAGCAAGCGCAACTCGGTCAGGCGGGAATGGGAGCTCATGGGCGACAGGGGTAAGGATCGGCGGCGCAGTCTATGCGAAGGAGACGCTTCGATCCGCTACGTCCTTACGTAGGGCGGGCCCCGGCCCGCCGCTCAGGAACATCACGCTCGCCCGCTAAGCAATCCGATCCGACGGAACCACATTTCCAGCGGCACAGTCACCAGCGGCGGCACGGCAGCGGTGACGGCCAGCAGCGTGGCCCACCACGGCCAGCGCAGGCGCAGGGCCGACAGCACGGTGACCACGACGTAGAACAGGAAAGCGCCGCCATGCAGCGGCCCGAAGATCTTCACGCCCAGTTCGTTAGCCACCGGCCCGTACTTGAGCCACATGCCGATCAGCAGACCGGCCCAGGTGAAGCCTTCGATGAAGGCGGCGACAGCGAACAGGCGCCCGGCGGGCGCGAGGGGACGGGACATGCGGGAACTCCAGTGAGTGAATGCCGGGTGCGATGGCGGCTGCGGCGCTCGCTGGCGATAGAAATATTAACGAGAAAATTGAAGAACGAACACGAAGTCCTGATCCAGGAAGGTCCACGCGTAACTTCAATTGGAGTTCGTATGCCTAAGCGTGATCGAAGCCGTACTTTCGACTTCTAAGATCAAAGGCCTCCTTGCCACCCTCCATGATCCTTGTGATGTTCTCGCGAATAGCTAAAGTCTCAATAGCGCCATCACAATCGATGGCAACTCGTCCTCCAGTTGGGCCGGTAGACCCGCCCGAACTTAACGCCACGACTTTGTCCGCATCTCCGTTAACCACGATATTCGGATTGTGCGTAGCGAAAATTAGCTGGCGCCTGTTCTTTGACCGGCGGATAAGCTCGACGATCTTCATTACCACCCTGTTGTCGAGATCATCTTCGGGCTGATCTATGATCAATGGGCCTGCCTCTTGCTTCAACAGTAGCTCCAGCAGAGCCGACGCTTGCTGTCCAGGGGATGCGTTGCTGAAAGGGATCTCTCGACCATCATCTATGTACTTAAGCATGATGGAATCACGAGGAACCGCAGACAACACCGCCGATACCTTCTCGTCGGTCAATGACGAGTAAATCTTCGTCGCTTGCTGCTGAGTAATCGACGAGGAGCCGAACAATGTCTTCTCGATTTCTTTCTTGACATCGTCGCTCGGCTCCTCATTTGAGCCGACCATGATTCTAGCTTCGTAGATTTTTAGAATCTGGTCAGAGAAGTCGAACCAGGCACCCTCCGCCTCCGCTTTGGACAACTTCGAGACGAGAGCCTCAACTTTGTCAGCGGCATCATGAACCCTGCTTCCCTCTAGCAGAGCAGAAACAGCGTTGACACAGTCCGCTGGACAAGGATCTCTCTTCAACCTAGCTGCTAGCACTTGACCTGACTGCCCCGCCACTTTCTCGGCCGCCTCCCTAAGAATCAGTCGTCTATCATCAAGCAATTGTTTAAGACCTTCTCTCTCCGCCGCCAACGCAGTCAAGGCGCCAGACGAATCGTTCTCCCTGCTCTGCGCACTTGCTTCTAGTCGTTGGGCAACAGCAAGCTCCGCCACCAGTCGCTCATTGTCAGCAATGAGTGACTTGTGTGCCGCCTGCTGCTTAACAGCCTCTTCGTAGCGCTCCCTAAACTCAGAAGATCGTCCTTTAAATGTCGCGAGCGCACCCTCTCTCAAGTGGTCAAGCTTGCTTAGCTCCATCGCCGCAGCATCTAACGCTTCAAGAATCTTCAACCTTGAGCTTCGAGACTCCTCTTTGAGCTGAACTATCTCTCCGAAAGCAATCTGATCTGGCAATGGCGGCAGGTTCAGAATTGACCTCCGCATGTCATCAAATCGACCCCGATCATCTGAGATCACTTGCTCTATCTCACTTAGATAGGCAGTAGTACGCGCGTAGCGGGGCGACTCTTCAATGATTGCAAGTGTCGACTTGGATATCCCGCCTTCGTCTAGCAACTTCGCTACGGCCGTCAGCCTATCTTGTACATCTTGCACTCGCAGCTTTGCCTGCCGACTTTCGAGAACCGCCTGCCAATGCGCAGCTGCTTGCTGAACAGCAACTCCAACAGATCGCTTCCCGTTTCTGATTGCTTGATCTACCTCTCTCCGCCGCTCGACAGCTTCTGCTGCTGCAATTCCGGTGATCTGATCAATGCTCTTTTCCGCAGTAGTTGTTGATAAGGACTTTTGATAAAACGCTCTAGCTCGGAATCGTCGCCGCGCCTCCTCCAGCGACACCGAACTTTCGCCACCATCCAAATCAGTAATCAAGATGGTGTCCTTCGTCGCCAGATCTCTTCGCCAGGTCTCATAGATTCCCTCCCGATACAGTCGCGCCTCGACGAAACCGCTCTCCCCAAGAGTCTCTTCTACGAGATGGAGCTCTCGCACGGCCTGCTGGTCCGAAGAGCTAAAGTCCCCAGATCGACGGGCAAGAACAAACCTAAGATGCTCGAGAATTGCACTTTTTCCAGAGCCACGACCGCCGATAACAGCGGTAAAGCCCTCATTGAAGGTAATTTCGACCGGACTCTCCCCAAGGAGAGTGGATTTTATAGTTAAGCCAACCAGGCGTTCCGAGGGCAAGTCAGGCTCTTCGTAGCAAATACGAGCCTCATCTGCCAAAAGCGCCTGCCGCAGCGCCTCCAATGACGGCTCACCCAGCTTGATCCAGCAAGCGTTGGCCCCAAGCCGCTCCCAATCTTCACGGCGATTGTCGCCAGTTGAAACAATCGCGCGCCTTCTCGTTCCCCACTCTTTGATCTTCCCGCGAATTTTATCGACGGTTTGCTGCGCCAATTCTCCGAACGGCCGCTCGACGTAGATACCGTCAGCGTCTAACGTTACGAAGCGCGGATGATGCCCGGCAGCATTCAAACTCTTGTAAGCATCCTGATCGCTGAAGTGCGGCAAGAGGAGGCAGCTTTCTCTCAAAGAAACATCTATGGCTACCGTCTCAAACAGCTTCTCAACGGTTAACCCACACGGAGCAACCACGCAACCTTTTGCCAAGTCCTGATGATCTTGAGGAGTGGCCGGCAGGCTATGAAGCTTGCTGAGGAGTTTTTTTACTAGCCCGACATCGGCCAAAGGATCAAACAGGGCGAGCACCTGAGCATTGTCATTGCACGTGATTTCTACACCAGGAAAAACAACTATGCCGGATCCATCCCTTATGGCCGCCTCGCTTACGTACCGGAATAGAGCAATGTCGTGATGATCTGTAATAGCTACTGCCGTTAGACGCTTTTCTTTGCATGCAACGATGAACTTGTCGGCCCATGCCGCTCTCGCCGCCTCGGTCTCGGGCGTGCCACCTGTTAGTTGATCACTACCAACCCAGCCGTGGTCCCGCGGCGTATGACACTGCAAATCCGTCCGATGCCATACGGCACCGCCGTGAGTTCCAAGTTTGCTAGTCATATAGTTATTCCTTGGCATGGCAACAAGTAGTGCCACTACTCCACATGCTTGAAGCGCCATTGAAACGAGCGTTCTCGACACACTCCTATCAACTGATACGCGCCTTCAGTAGGCCGACACTGCAAAGGCATCCCCTGCAGCAATCATCGTGCAACTACTCGTCGACATCAGTGGATTACCCTTGCAGCCGCAGGAAGACACGAGTTCGGCCCACTTCCTCCTCAAGCCCAGCACGAAACGCGGCATCTCGCAGCTCCTGCTCCTCCACATACCCAAACGTCGACCGCAACTCCCCATCAACCACGCTTAGATTCCCCCAACCAATCACCCGGTCACCCCACAGCACCGGTAGCGCGTAGTACCCCAGCTTCCTCTTCGGCGCAGGCGTGTACGCCTCGAACCGATACATCCATCCCCAGAACATCTCGAACCGCCTTCGGTCCCACACCACCGGATCGAACGGCGTCAGCAGGCGCACCTGGTCATCCGGCTTCCAGCGCCGCGAGCGCGGATCCTCGTCCGCCGGCCAGTACCAGTCCACCCCATCGACCCGCGCCGTGCCCAGCCGCTGGCGTGCCCGCTTCAACGCCCCCGCACGCAAGCCTTCCCACTGCGGCACCCCGCGACGCAGATAGCCAAGCAACTGGCCCAGGCTCGCCGCCGGCAACGGCGCGTACTTGCGCACGATGATGTCGAGCAACGCATCCAGCCGCGCCTCCGCATCTGACACCGCGACAGGTGTCGCATCACCGACGCGCGGCGCATAGACCCGCGTACCGCCCTCGCGGCGTGCGACCCGCAACAGCCCGCGGTAATGCATGCCGTCCAGCAACTGCGTGCTGGCATTGGATGAGCCACCGAACCAGTTGGTCGTCTTGCCATGCCCGAAGTGCGCATCCACATCGCGCGGATGCGCCGTGCCGCGCTCGCTGACGAAAGCCAGCACCGCCTGTGCCTGCTTCCAGCGCGCGGGCGTCCACGCCTCGCGTGCCTTGCGCGGATGCATCAGCTGGTGATGCTCGCGCGGCAGGAACCCGTAGTTGACGAAGAAGTCTTCTTCCAGCGGCAGGCGTGGATACCGCCGTTCCAGATCACCGGCGCGGTAGCCGGCGACGCGGTGGCGCAGGGTCAGGTCCTGCGCGCGTGCCGGCGCCCGGATCGGGTCCGCCTGCACGAACCCCAGCCGCTGGATCGCGCGCGGTAGGGTCGTCGGCTTGAACAGGCTGCGTGCGACGGCATAGCGGCGCAGGTGGTCGAGGGTCAGCGTCATGCGGCGCAGCCCATCACCGCATCGTCCTTCGCCACGCACTCACGCCGCGACGTCGATGTACTCCACCTGGCTCGACGGCATCGGTATCGCCAACCCGTCCTCGCGCATTCCCGCGAGATGCAGGGCGATGGCATCGTGGATCAGCCCTTCCACCTCGATCTTGGTTTCACCGGTGGCCACGCAGCCGGGCAGGTCCGGCACATAGGCGGAATAGTTGCCGCCCGCTTGCTCGATGACGATGGCATAGCGCATGGAAGTCACCTCTTGATCCCGGCCTGTTTCAGGATGCTGCCCAGCGTGCCGGGCGCCACATCATCCCCCGGTTTACCGGCGACTGTCACCCGGCCCGGAAGCGTCGGATGCTTGAACTGGCGGTGGCTGCCTGTCTGGCCGACCTATTGCCAGCCTGCGTCCTTCAGCTGCTGCAATACATCGCGAATCTTCGGAGGCACGTTCGCATTCCTTGCGAAGGGTTGTCATCGTCCTTGCCCACACTGCAGTCCACTGCCTCCCTCCCCCGCACGCGGGAGAAGGAGTGCGCGGACTCACACCCCGATGGGGTTCGCCTTCTCCACATCAATCTTGTACTGCTTGATCGCGCGGGACACGTCCTTGGCGGTCATCTTGCCTTCCTTCGCCAGCGCGGCGATGGCGGCGTGGGCGATGTAGTAGCGGTCCACTTCGAAGTGGCGGCGCAGGTTGGCGCGGGTGTCGCTGCGGCCGAAGCCGTCCGTACCCAGCACCGTGTACGCCGCCGGCACGAACGCGCGGATCTGGTCCGCGTACGCACGCACATAGTCGGTCGCCGCGATCACCGGGCCCTGGCGGCCTTCCAGCAGCTCCGTCACGTACGCCTTGCGCGGCGACTTCGCTTCCGGGTTCAGGCGGTTCCAGCGCTCAGCGTCGAAACCGTCGCGACGCAGCTCGTTGAAGCTCGGGCAGGACCAGATGTCGGCGGTGACACCGAAATCCTTGTCCAGCAGCTCGGCCGCCGCGATCGCCTCGCGCAGGATGGTGCCGCTGCCCAGCAGCTGCACGCGCAGCTCGCCCTTCTTCGGCTTGCCGGCATCGGTGAGCAGGTACATGCCCTTGATGATCCCCGCCGCAGCGCCTTCCGGCATCTCCGGGTGGGTGTAGTTCTCGTTCATCAGGGTGACGTAGTAGTACTCGTCCACCTGCTCCTGCAGCATCTTCTGCATGCCGTGCTGCAGGACCACCGCGACTTCGAAACCGAAGGTCGGGTCGTAGCTGCGCACGTTCGGGATGCCGCCGGCCACCACATGGCTGAAGCCGTCCTCGTGCTGCAGGCCTTCACCATTCAGCGTGGTGCGGCCCGCGGTGCCGCCCAGCAGGAAGCCGCGCGTGCGCATGTCCGCCGCCTGCCAGGCGATGTCGCCGATGCGCTGGAAGCCGAACATCGAGTAGTAGATGTAGAACGGCAGCATCGGCACGTTGCTGACCGAATAGCTGGTGCCCGCCGCCATCCACGACGACATCGCACCCGGCTCGCTGATGCCCTGCTGCAGCACCTGGCCGGACTGGTCCTCGCGGTAGTACATCAGCTGGTCGGCATCGACCGGCTTGTACTTCTGGCCGAACGGCGCATAGATGCCGATCTGGCGGAACATGCCTTCCATGCCGAACGTGCGTGCTTCGTCGGCGACGATCGGCACCAGGCGCGGGCCGACCTGCTTGTCGCGCAGTGCGATGTTCAGGCCCTGCACGAACGCCATGGTGGTGGAGATCTCGCGGTCGCCGGTGCTCTTCAGCAGGCGGTCGAAGGCTTCCAGCTTCGGCGTCTCGAACGACTCGCTGGCCTTGCGGCGGCGCTGCGGCAGGTAGCCGCCCAACGCGGCGCGGCGCGCCTTGAGGTACTGGATTTCCGGCGAGTCCTCGCCCGGGTGGTAGAACGGCACCTGCGCCGATTCTTCCAGCTGCTTGTCGGTGACCGGGATGTTGAAGCGGTCGCGGAACGTGCGGATGGCTTCGTCGTCCAGCTTCTTGGTCTGGTGGGTCGGGTTGAGCGATTCGCCCGCCGAGCCCATGCCGTAGCCCTTCACCGTCTTGGCCAGGATCACCGTGGGCATGCCCTTGGTGTTCACCGCCTCGTGGTAGGCCGCGTAGACCTTGTGCGGATCGTGGCCGCCGCGGTTGAGGCGCCAGATGTCGTCGTCGGACAGGTTGGCGACCATCGCCGCCGTCTCCGGATACTTGCCGAAGAAGTTGTCGCGCGTGTACTTGCCGCCGAACGCCTTGCAGTTCTGGTACTCGCCGTCGACGGTTTCCATCATCAGCTTCTTCAGCACACCGTCGGTGTCGCGCGCGATGAGCGGATCCCAGTAGCTGCCCCACAGCAGCTTGATGACGTTCCAGCCACCGCCGCGGAACACGCCTTCCAGCTCCTGGATGATCTTGCCGTTGCCGCGCACCGGGCCGTCCAGGCGCTGCAGGTTGCAGTTGACCACGAAGATCAGGTTGTCCAGGCCTTCGCGGCCGGCCAGCGCGATGGCGCCCAGGGTTTCCGGCTCGTCGCTCTCGCCGTCGCCGATGAAGCACCACACCTTGCGGTCGGACTTCTCGATCAGGCCGCGGTGCTCCAGGTACTTCATGAACTGCGCCTGGTAGATCGCCGCCAGCGGGCCCAGGCCCATCGAGACGGTCGGGGTCTGCCAGTAGTCGGGCATCAGCCACGGGTGCGGGTAGGACGAGATGCCCTGGCCGTCGACTTCCATGCGGAAGTTGTCCAGCTGCTGCTCGCTGATGCGGCCTTCCAGGAACGAACGCGCGTAGATGCCCGGCGCGCTGTGGCCCTGGATGAACAGCAGGTCGCCCGGGTGGTTGTCCGACGGCGCGCGCCAGAAGTGGTTGAAGCCCACGTCATACAGCGTGGCGCCGGAGGCGAAGCTGGCGATGTGGCCGCCGAGGTCGCCGGGCTTGCGGTTGGCGCGCACCACGGTAGCCATCGCGTTCCAGCGGATGATCGAACGGATGCGCCATTCCAGCGCGGCGTCGCCCGGGCTCTTGGCCTCGTTCTGCGGCGCGATGGTGTTGACGTATTCGGTGGTGGGCGAGAACGGCAGGTAGGCGCCGGCGCGGCGGGTCACTTCGACCATGCCTTCCAGCAACTGGTGAGCACGCAGGGCGCCGTTCTTCTCGATCACCGCCTGCATGGAATCGATCCACTCGCGGGATTCCTGCGGATCCGGATCGCTCTGCAACATCTCGTTCAACCAGTTCATTCCCGCTCCTGTTGCGCCGCGCGTGGGGCACGGCATTGCCGATACTTTTAGAGCCTTGAAGTGTAACGCACGCACCCGCCGCGGGACCTGGCTACGCAGGCGTATGGAGCGGATGCAGCGTATCTGTCCCGGGACAATGACCACACCAAAATCAGACCTTTGCCGTATTGCAATGCAGCAAGCAAAAGTGAGCTTATGATCCGCTTCCGGGGGGAACGCGACGATCAGGGTCGGCATGCGCAACGCAGTGCCCAGCAGTGTCGTGCCAGATGAGGTCGCCGGTGCCGCGCACTGGCGCAGCAGCCTGCGCACGCGCATCGCATTGTGGGCCGGCCTGGTCAACGTGGTGCTGCTGTTGCTGCTGGTGCTGGCGACGGCGTGGTTCGCGCGCCGGCTGATCCTGGACGACGCGCGCCGCGACACGCACGCCACCGCGCAGGAAGCGGCGCAACGACTGGACAACGCGCTGCACGTGGTGACGATCACCACCCACGGCATCTCGGACCTGGTGGGCAACGCCCAGCTGTCGCCGGACGAACTGACCACCACCCTGCGCGCGATGGTGAACGCCACGCCCGGCTGCGTGGGCGGCCTGCTGATCCTGGAGCCCCGCACGCGCAACGACGCGCCGTTCGCACGCTACGTGGCCGGCAATGGCGGCGACCGCGACTTCGTCGCCGACGGGTATCGCTTTCGCGACCAGGGCTGGTACCAGCGCACCGTGGCATCGCCCGGCGGCTGGTGGTCCGAGCCCTACCTCAACCAGACCGCGGGCGGCGTGTGGATGGTCACCTACAACATGCCGCTGCGCGAACCCGGGCGCGGCGCGCGCACCCGCGGCATGGTCAGCCTGGACCTGCCGCTGGCCAACCTGACCGACCTGGTGGATGCGCTGGCGCACCTGCCGGGATGGCGGGTGACGCTGGTGGCACCGGCCGGCACGCTGGCACTGAATCCGGAGGTGGGCGTTGAGCGGTTGGAGACCCTGGACGACTACATCCTGCGCGCCGGTCGCGCCGACCTGCGCGAAGCCGCGCAGGCGGTGCGCGTTCGCCAGCCCCTGCAGTACGCGCACGTGGATGCCGTCAGCGGCGAGCGGCGCTACACCGTGGTGGAGCCGGTCGGCAGCAGCGGCTGGACCCTGCTGGTCGCGCAGTCCTACGAGCTGATCATGGCCCGCCTGACCGAGGCGCTGTGGATGCTGGCGGCGGTGGGCGCGCTGCTCGCGCTGCTGTGCATGCTGGTGGTGCGCAAGCTGGCGCGCCACATCAGCCAGCCGGTGGAAGGGCTTTCGTCGTCGGCGGCGCGGCTGGCGCAGGGCGACTACAGCATGCCGGTGCCCTTCGTGCGCAGGCGGGACGAAGTCGGCCAGATGGCACGCACGCTGGAACACGCGCGCGGCTCGATCCAGCTGCAGCTTCGCGAGATCGAGGACATGACTGCGGCCCGGCAGAAGCTGGAGAGCGAGCTGTCGATCGCGCGCGAGATCCAGCAGGCCATGCTGCCACCGGGCCGCGTGATCGACCGCGAACACGCACACCTCGAGGCCTACGCGCGACTGGAGCCGGCCAAGGCCGTGGGCGGCGACTTCTACTGCTTCATCGAAACCGACGCCGATGGCCTGTGGTTCGCCATCGGCGACGTGTCCGACAAGGGCGTGCCGGCGGCGCTGTTCATGGCCCGCACCGTGACCGTGCTGGAAGTGGCCGCCAGCACGCACGCTTCGCCGGAACGCGTGCTCGCCGAGGCGTCGCGCCGGCTGGTGCAGGGCAACGATGCGTGCATGTTCGCCACCGTGCTGTGCGGGCGCGTGGACGTGCGCAGCGGCGCCTGCGTGCTCGCCAGCGCGGGCCACGACGCGCCCCTGCTGCTGCATGCGGATGGACGCCACGAGGAACTGCCGCTGCAGCCGGGGCCGCCGCTGGGCTTCGAAGTGGGCGACACCTTCCCGCTCTGGTCAGGGCAGTTGCCGGCGGGCGCCACCCTGCTGGCGTGGACCGACGGCATCACCGAAGCCTTCGACGACGGGAACCAGGCCTTCGGTGCGGAACGCATCCCCGGTGCGCTGCTGCCGGGCGCGACCGCGCGCGACCAGTGCGAAGGGCTGATCGCGCAGGTTCACGCATTTACGGGCGCCGCCCCGCAATCGGACGACATCACCGTGCTGGCCATCCGTCGCCGGCTGGACAGCACCACCGCTTCGGCCGAAGCTCCGCCATCACAGGAGACCCCGCATGCAGATGCGATTGTTCATCCCACGTGAGCACGCCCGCGTGGACGACCTCAACGCGTCGCTGGAGGCCGTGCTGGCCAACAACGGCGTCAGCCGCGCGATCCAGTGCGACGTGCGCCTGATCGTGGAGGAACTGGCCAGCAATGCCATCGAGCATGGCGACCCGACCCGCGTGGGAGCCGAGGAGCACGAACTGTGCGTGGACATCGGCATCCGCGAGCACCTGCTGACGCTCGAGTTCCGCGAGAGCGGCGCCGCGTTCAATCCGCTCGACCAGCCGCCCCCGGATCTGGATGCCGACATCCTCGACCGGCCCACCGGCGGTCTCGGCCTGCACCTGGTGCGCCAGGTGGCGGAAGAAGCTGCCTACCAGCGGATCGGCAACTACAACGTGCTGCGCCTGACCCTGCGCATCCCAACCGAGGAGAGCGACGCATGAGCCTCAGCATAGACATCCACCCGACCGGCAAGGGCAGCCAGCGCGTCACCCTCGCTGGCCGGCTGGACACGCACACCTACGAAGATCTGGACGAAGCCCTCGCACCGCTGATGACCCGACAGCTGCATTCGCTGGTGCTGGACCTGTCCGGGCTGGAGTACATCAGCAGCGCCGGCATCCGTTCCATCTTCAAGGCCCGCAAGGCGCTCGCCCCGCACGGCGGCAAGGTGCTGCTGGTCAATCCGCAGCCGCAGATCCAGAAGGTGCTGGACATGGTCAAGGCCGTGCCGTTGAACGAGATCTTCTCGTCCACCGCCGAAGCCGATGCCTACCTGGACGTGATGCAGCGCAAAGTGCTGCGTGCCGGCGAAGAGGACGACGATTGAGCGAGCACGCGCCCGGGCCATACGCCCGTCGCGCGATTGATTTACGATCCAGCGTCCCTCCCCTCCCTCCCGGGCTCCCCCACCCGGCATATCCGGATTACCGAGATGCCCGATGACGCTGGAGATTGAGATCTACCCGCCGGTCAACGGCAACCAGTACGTGCTGCTCAGCGGCCGCCTGGACACCGCCAGCCACGCACAGCTCGACGAACAGCTGGCGCCGATGCTGGCTGCACGCCCGCAGGCACTGGTGCTGGACCTGGCCCATCTGGACTACATCAGCAGCGCCGGCGTGCGCAGCATCCTGAAGGCGCGCAAGGCCCTGGCCCCGCATGAAGGCCGCCTGCTGGTGGTGCACCCGCAGGAACAGATCCGCAAGGTCATCGAGATCGTGCAGGCCGTGCCGATGGACGAGATCTTCGAGTCCACCGCCGATGCCGATGCCTACCTGGATGCGCTGCAGCGGCGGATCCTGGATGGCGAGGATGAGGGTTGATCGTTTTCATGTAGGAGCGACGTGAGTCGCGACCGGATGCCATCAGACACCCTGGACACATGATTCATGCGGTCGCGACTCACCGGTGCCGGGCATGCCACCACCACTCCTACAGGGATCCCCAACAGAAAAACGCCCCGCATGCGGGGCGTTTTCTTTTCCGGACACCGCGGGCCGATCAACCCGGCCCGTTGCGCTCGGCTTCGCGCTGCTGGCGGATCTGCGCGTCCACGGCGGCGATGGCGGTCATGTTGATGACGCGGCGCGGCGTGGCGCTGGTGGTCAGGATGTGCACCGGCTTGGAGATGCCCATCAGGATCGGGCCGATGGCCACGCCGTCGGTCACCACGCGCACCATGTTGTAGGTGATGTTGGCCGCGTCCAGATTGGGCAGCACGAACAGGTTGGCGCGTCCGGTCAGCGTGCTGCCCGGCATGATGCGGTTGCGCAGCACTTCGTCCCAGGCGGTGTCGCCCTGCATCTCGCCGTCCACGTTGAGATCGGGCTTGCGCTTGAGCAGCAGCTCGCGCACGTGCCGCATCTTCACTGCGCTGGCGGTCTCGTGGCTGCCGAAGTTGGCGTGCGACAGCAGGGCGATGCGCGGCTCGATGCCGAACAGCTTCAGCCGGTACGCCGCCTGCAGCGTGGCCTCGGCGATCTGCTCGGCGGTCGGGTTGTCCTGCACGTGCGTATCCAGGAAGAAGTACGCGCCCTGGTTGTTGATCACGCCGGTCATCGCCGAGGTCGACTGCACGCCCGGGTCCAGCGGGATCACGCTGCGCACGTAGCCGAGCTTCTTGTGGAAGCGGCCGACGATGCCGCTGACCAGCGCATCGGCCTCGCCACGCGCCACCATCACCGCGGCGATCAGGGTCGGGCGCGAGCGCATCAGGTTCTTCGCCGCCGCCGGCGTCACGCCGCGGCGTGCGGTCAGCGCGTGGTAATGCTGCCAGTAGTCGTTGAAGCGCGGATCGTCGTCCTGGTTGGTCAGCTCGAAATCCACGCCCGCGCGCATGCGCAGGCCCAGGCGCTCGATGCGCGCGTCGATCACGTCCGGACGGCCGATCAGGATCGGGAACGCCAGACCTTCGTCGATCACCGTCTGCACGGCGCGCAGCACGGTCTCTTCCTCACCTTCGGCATAGACCACGCGCTTCTTGTCGGCGCGCGCGCGGTCATAGACCGGCTTCATCATCAGGCTGGTGCGGTAGACGAACTGGCCCAGCTTCTCGCGATAGGCCCACATGTCCGGGATCGGGCGCAGCGCCACGCCGGAATCCATCGCGGCCTGCGCCACCGCCGCAGCCACTTCCACCAGCAGGCGCGGGTCGAACGGACGCGGGATCAGGTACTCGGGGCCGAAGCACGGCACGTCGTCGCCGTACGCGCTGCCCAGGTCGGAGGCTTCGCGCCGCGCCAGGTTGGCGATGGCGTGCACGCAGGCGACCTTCATCGCTTCGTTGATCACCGTCGCGCCGACATCCAGCGCGCCGCGGAAGATGTACGGGAAGCAGAGCGCGTTGTTGACCTGGTTCGGGTAGTCGCTGCGGCCGGTGCCGATGATCACGTCCGGGCGCACGGCCCTGGCATCGGCCGGCGAGATCTCCGGATTCGGATTGGCCAGCGCGAGGATGACCGGCTTGTCGGCCATCGTGGCGACCATGTCCGGCTTGAGGATGCCGCCGGCCGACAGGCCCAGGAAGATGTCCGCGCCGTCGACGATCTCGGCCAGCGTGCGCTTGTCGGTCGGGCGCGCATAACGCGCCTTGTCCGGGTCCAGGTTGGGACGGCCGGTGTAGATGACGCCGTCGCGGTCGAAGGCCAGGATGTTCTCCGGCTTCAGGCCCAGCGCGACCAGCATGTCCAGGCAGGCGATGCCGGCAGCGCCTGCGCCGCTGGTGGCCAGCTTCACGTCGCCGATCTTCTTGCCGATCACTTCCAGCGCGTTGACCACCGCCGCGCCGACGATGATCGCGGTGCCGTGCTGGTCGTCATGGAACACCGGGATGCTCATCCGTTCGCGCAGCTTGCGCTCGACGATGAAGCATTCCGGCGCCTTGATGTCTTCCAGGTTGATGCCGCCGAACGTCGGCTCGAGCGAGGCGATGATGTCGACCAGCTTGTCCGGATCGGTCTCGTTGATCTCGATGTCGAACACGTCGATGCCGGCGAACTTCTGGAACAGCACGCCCTTGCCTTCCATCACCGGCTTGCCGGCCAGCGGACCGATGTTGCCGAGTCCGAGCACGGCGGTGCCGTTGGTGACCACGGCCACCAGGTTGCCGCGCGCGGTGAGCTCGCTGGCGGTGTTGGGATCCTCGACGATGGCCTCGCAGGCATAGGCCACGCCCGGCGAATACGCCAGCGCCAGGTCACGCTGGGTGAGCATCGGCTTGGTCGGTGCGACCTTGATCTTGCCGGGCGGGGACAGCCGGTGGTATTCCAGCGCGGCCTGCTTGAAATCGTCGTTCGTCATTGCGGAAACGGTGCCTGTGGTGAAGGCGGGGGAGCGGCAATTCTACCCCTTCCCCGTGATGGCCGGACCCGGCCGATTGCGGCGCTGCGTCACGCGGGGCGCGTGCAGGTGCGCCTCAGGGCGCGATGAAGCGGCAGCCGTCGCGCGCCTGCGACAGGCGGCCGCAGGTCTCGCGGAACGCATCGGCCGATGGTCGCACGCCGCTGTCGAGCCAGCGTTCGAGCACCTGCAGTGCGGTGGCATACGTCGCATCCTGCAGGCGGCTGTGGTCGTGTTCGTCAGTAAGCGCCTGCAGGAGCAGATGGCCGCGACCGGCCGACTCCACGGTGGCCGCATAGGCGACTTCTGCTTCGTAGGACACCGTGGGATCGTGGCGCGCGTGCACGGTGACGGTGGGCAGCACGATCAATCCGGAGAGGTCGGCGTCGTAGGCCAATGCGGCGACGGCGGCGGGATCGGCGGCGAAACGCTGGATGCCGGCATTCAGTGCCGTGTCGTCGTGCGAGCCGCGATAGACCGTCTTCGCGTTGTCGAACGGATTGCGTCCGCCGAGGCGCTTCTGCACCACGTCCTGGAAGTGGAACGTGCCCCACGCCAGGTGGGAGACGAGTTGCTTCGCGTCGACGCCGGTGACCGCGAGGATGTCGCGCAGCCGTGCCGTCTGGTCCGGCGAGCGCTTCGCAGGGGCGAGATCGATACCGGTGCAGGCGTTGACGCGCGCGCGCAGATCGTCGCGGGTCATCCGTGCATCCGCAGGCAGCCCCTGCCACAGCGGATACTGCGCCTCGTCCGGTGCCGGATGGTTGTGGCAATAGTACTGGTACACCGCGCGCAGGTCCGCGCGGAAGCCGTACCCGCGCGTGCCGCCGAACAGCATGCCGTTGGTGGCCAGCACGCCGTCGTAGTTGGCGCGACCGTCGATGTCGAGCGCGTACAGCTCGGCCGCCTTCGCCGCCACGTTGCCGCCCCACGACTGGCCATGCAGCAGGGTGCGCTCCGGGCGGCCCCAGCGCGCCCGGAACGCACGGCGGCTGACGTCCACGTCGGCCGCCGCCATGCGCACGCCATAGCCACCGCGACGGTAGGTGCTGCCTATCCACGCATAGCCGGCGCGCACCATCACCGCGAAGCGATCCAGGTCCTCGGCGGAATCCCCCGCTTCCGGTGCGCCGAGCCGCGGACCGCCGTGCGCATGCACGATCAGCCTGCGGTTCCAGGTACGCGGCATCGCCACGAGCAGCCAGGCCCCGTTCGCATCCTGCGCCTCATGGCAGTCGACCTGCGGGCCGACCGAGGCAGGACAGGCGACAGGCGCGAACGCTGCCTCCGCATCGGCCGCCGCTGCGCCACCTGACAGCGCGGTGGCGGCCAGCACGGCGAACGCGGCGGTGATCCAGTGACGGCTCAGGTGCATCGCAACGGCTTCCTCAGAACGATCGACTGATGTTGACGTACCAGTAGCGACCCCACGGATTGTGCAGCGAACCCCGGTAGCCGCCGTCGGCCAGCGCCGGCCCCTCGTCGGTCAGGTCGCGCACGCCCAGGCGCACCGCCGTGCCATCGATGAACCGGTATTGGCCGTAGAGATTGTGCGTCAGCCGGTCTTCGACGACCCACGGATCGCCGGAGATGCCGAGCAGCTGCGGTTGTTCGAACGAGCTCATGTACTGCGCCGAGTAGCCCACGCGCCATGCCGCCTTGTTCCACGTCAGCGAACCGCTCGCGCGCCACTCCGGCCGGCCGTTCTGCCCGATGAGCCGGGTGGAATCCGGGAGCGGCGTTAGCGGATCGATCGTGCCGGCCGCACGCGCCGCGTACAGCGCGTTGACGATGTCGCCGGGATCGCGGGTGAATTCCAGCAGGCGGGTCGCGTTGAGGTTGACGGAGAACGAGCCGAAGCGCGTGCGCCGCAATGACCAGTCCACGCCGAAGTCGAGTCCGCCCGCAGTCTGTGGCTGCAGGTTGATGAAGCGGTCGTTGATGGCGATGACCTGGCCGACCGGATCGATGCCGGTGCCGGCGAAGAAGTCGATGTCCTCCTGCGTGGGCGCGTCACGCACCACCAGCGGGTTGCTGCCGCCTTCCACGCGGTTGAGGTAGTCCACCGTCAGCGCCGTCTGCGCGCCGAGCAGGCCGACGATCTGCTCCTGCTTGATCTTCCAGCGGTCGACGGTGAAGGTGAAGCTGCCGAACCGCTCGGGAATGAACGTGGGCTGGAACACCACGCCGAACGAGGTGTTGGTGCTTTCCTCCGGCTCCAGGTCCGGGTTGCCGGCCACCAGCAGCGACGCACCGGCGGTGTTCTGCCCGCATGCACTGAACGAGGCGATGCGGCCGGCGCGCAGGTCGGCTTCGCAGCGGATGTGGTCCACGCCGCTGGCCAGGCGCGCGTACTGGGTGGCGTTGGTCTGCTCCAGGTTGGGCGCACGGAAGCCCTCGGAATACGAGCCGCGCAGGCGCAGGCCTTCCACCAGGTCCCAGGCCAGCGCGACCTTGGGCTTGGCCACGGAGCCGAAGTCGGAGTAGTGCTCGTAGCGGCCGGCCAGCTGCATGTCCAGGCGGTGCACCAGCGGGATGCCCATGTCCTCCGACACCAACGGCACGGCGAACTCGACATAGGCTGAACCCACATTGCGCGAGCCGCGCGTGTCGGGGTTCGGACTGACGGCTGCCACGTTGCTGGGGTTGGTCTCGCCGGTCACCAGGTCGGTGAAGGTATGGGTGCCGTCGAGGTTGGCGTCGCGGTCGTCGCGCTGCGTCTCGCGGCGCGCCTCCGCACCGAAGGCGATGCCGACGTTGCCGGCCGGCAACGCGAACAGGTCGCCGCGGCTCATCTTGAAATCGGCCATGGTCAGCGTGGTGCGTGACTCGCGCACCAGGTCGAACACGATGCCGTCGACGGCCGCCTGCGAACTCGGCGAACAGTCGCCGTAGGTCGGCGTGGCCACGCAGCCGCCACTGAACGGGTTGTAGGCATCCGGCGTGGACAGCGCCAGCTGCCGCTGCAGCGCCGTCATGTTGATGTTGGGCGACCGGTCTTCGGCCTCGGCTTCGGAATACAGCAGCGCGGTTTCCCAGTTCCAGCCGTTCCACTCGCCGCGCAGGCCGGCGAGGAAGCGTGCCTGGTAGTTCTCCACGCGCACGCGCTGGAAGCCGGTGTCCACGTAGCGGTAGTTGCTCATCTGCACGGGCAGGCCGGCGGCGGGCACGTTGGTCAGGCCGGGCAGGCGGTTCGGATTCGGCGTGCCATCGGGCAGCGTGGCGGCGCCGAAGGGATTCCAGTAGTTGCTGGCGGGGATCCAGAGGCTGTTGAGGTTCACCACCGGTGGCTGCGTCGCTTCGCTGACCGCGTGGTAGAAGCCGATTTCGCCGAAGGCCTCCACGCTGTCGCTGAGCTCGTGATGCCCGGTGAGGAACAGGTTGATGCGCTCCACCGACGGCCGCACCGTGGTGCCATGGCGCGTGTCGTAGCGCATCTCGCGGTTGGTGGTGTTGAAGTTGTGGTTGCCGCTGGACAGGCACAGGTCGTTGCCTAGGCTGACGCCGCAGCCGAAGTCCGACGGCTGGATGCGGAACGCGCCTGCGGTATTCGTCACCGCTGTCCCGTTGGAGCGGATCACCGCACGCGGGCCGACGCTCAGGCGCGCCCACGGTGTGTGCGAGGAGCGCCCATCGAGCACCGCCAGGCCGGCGAAATCCGGATAGTCCGCGAACAGCCCGCGCAGATCGTCGGTCTCGGTGAAATCCTGGTCGGCCGCCATCAGTTCCGAGCGGTCGGTGTAGTTGAGGAACGCCGACACGTTGCCGCGGTCGTAGTTGTGGCCCGCGAACAGGTTGACCTCGAACTCGTGCATGCCGGTGCCTTCGGCACTGCCATAGCGCGTGCTGGCGCTGACGCCGTCGAAGTCGGTCTGCAGTACGGTGTTCACCACGCCCGCCACCGCATCGGCGCCGTAGATCGCGGCCGCGCCATCCAGCAGGATCTCCATGCGGTCCAGGCCCGAGACCGGGATCGCGTTGGAGTTGAAACTCTGCACGGGCACGGTGCCCGTGTCCGACGTGCCCTGGCTGGTCGGGTGCTGCACCAGCCGCCGGCCGTTGAGCAGCACCAGCGTGTTGCCCACGCCGAGCGAGCGCAGGTTCACCGAATTCACGTCGCCGCGCGCCGCGTTGCTGGTTTGGGGATTGTTGGACGCATCGAACAGCACGTCGCCCATCTGCGGGATCGTGCGCATCAGTTCGTCACCGGAGATCGCACCGGCGGCGTCGATCTGTTCCGCACCGACCACCATCACCGGCAGCGCATCGGTGGTCGATGCGCCCTGGATGTGCGAACCCACCACGACCACCTTGTCCAGGTTGGTCGCATCGTCGCCCACTGCAGCCGCGGCGGCGGCCTGCGGCGCCGGATCGGCCGCCTGCGACGGCGCCTCCTGGGCTGCGGCCGCGTGGATCACGGCCAACAGGGCCAGGGTCAAACTGCTCCGCAACGGGGCGGAGCGTCGGTTGAAATCGTGCATCTTTCAGTCCCTCCTCTGAAGACGTGGTGTGGCCGGCGTCAGTCGGCCGTGAGTCGTGTCGGGTCGCCCGGGCCTGCGGCCGGGTTCGGCGCGGCGGCAATCGGGGCGGATGGCCCGCCCAGCGCGCGCGCCAGCGCGTCGCGGTCGAGCGCGTTTTCCCAGCGCGCGACCACCAGCGTGGCGACGGCATTACCGGTGAAATTGGTCAGCGAGCGGCACTCGCTCATGAAGCGGTCGATGCCGAGGATCAGCGCCATGCCGGCGACCGGCACTTCCGGCACCACCGCCAGCGTGGCGGCCAGCGTGATGAAACCGGCGCCGGTGACGCCCGCGGCGCCCTTCGAGCTCAGCATCGCGACCAGCAGCAGCATGATCTGGTGGCCCAGGCTCAGTTCGGTATTGGTGGCCTGCGCGATGAACAGCGCGGCCAGCGTCATGTAGATGTTGGTGCCGTCCAGGTTGAACGAGTAACCCGTCGGCACGACCAGCCCGACCACCGACTTCGACGCGCCGGCACGCTCCATCTTCTCCATCAGCGACGGCAGTGCGGATTCGGACGAGGACGTACCCAGCACCAGCAGCAGTTCCGCCTTCAGGTAGCGGATCAGGCGGAAGATCGAGAACCCGCACCACCACGACACCAGGCCGAGGATGACGATCACGAACAGCAGCGAGGTCAGGTAGAACGAGCCGACCAGCCACGCCAGGTTGACCAGCATGCCCACGCCGTACTTGCCGATGGTGAAGGCGATGGCACCGAACGCACCGATCGGCGCGGCGCGCATCAGGATGTGCACCAAGCGGAATACCGGGGTGGTCAGCGCCTCCAGCAGGTTCAGCACCGGCCGACCCTTTTCGCCGACCAGCGACAGCGACAGGCCGAACAGCACCGCGACGAACAGCACCTGCAGGATGTTGTCGCCCACCAGCGGGCTGACCAGCGTCTTCGGGATGATGTCCATCAGGAAGCCGACCAGCGACAGCTCGTGCGACTTCTGCACGTAGTCCTGCACGGCGGACTGGTCCAGGTCGGCCGGATTGATGTTCATGCCGGCGCCGGGCTGCACCACGTGCGCCACGATCATGCCGATCACCAGCGCCAGCGTGGAGAAGAACAGGAAGTACGCCATCGCCTTGGCGAACACACGGCCCACCGTGCGCAGCTGGGTCATGCCGGCGATGCCGGTGACGATGGTCAGGAAGATCACCGGCGCGATGATCATCTTCACCAGCTTGATGAAGGCATCGCCCAGCGGCTTCATCGATTCGGCGAACGCCGGCTCGAAGTGCCCCAGCAGTGCGCCCAGCACGATGGCCACGATCACCTGGAAGTACAGCTGCCTGTACAGCGGCTGGCGCGGCGGCGGCGTGCAGGGCGTATCGGCCAGGTGCATGGGTCAACTCCGAACGGATGGCGACGCCACCCAGATCGGTGGCCGGCATGTTGTACCCCCGCATCGCCGCCGCACCGATAACCTATTGGTACTAGCCCGCGCTCCGGCGGCGGCGCACCCGTAGACTTGCCCCATGCTGCGCGCCCGCCGCCACCGCCGGATCCTGCTGGTATTGCTGTCGATCCTCGGCGGCGCGCTGCTGGTCATGGCGCTGGCCTACCACTGGGCCGGCACGCGCGCGCAGCGGGCGGAGACCGCGCAGCTCGACCGCCAGCTCGACCTGCATGCGCAGGCACTGCAGCAGCGCATCGACCGCTACCGCACGCTGCCGCAGGTGCTGGCGCAGGATCCGGATCTCCGCGATGCGCTCGCCGGGCCGGTGGACGATGCCCGCCGGAATGCGTTGAACCAGCGCCTGGAAGACGCCAACAGCGTCACCCGTTCGTCCACACTCACGCTGATCGACCGTCGCGGCATCGCGGTGGCCGCGAGCAACTGGCGCGAGCCCACCAGCAACGTGGGCGAGGACTACAGCTTCCGGCCCTACGTGAAGCAGGCGCTGCGCACCGGGCGGGGCCAGTTCTATGGCATCGGACTGACCACGGGCGAGCCGGGCTACTTCCTGTCGCAGGCGATCAGCGGTCCGGACGGCAAGGTCGCCGGCCTGGTCGTGATCAAGATCGAACTGGACGCGCTGGAGCAGGAGTGGCTGCAGACGCCGGACATCGTGCTGGTCAGCGACGCGCACGGCGTGATCTTCCTCGCCAGCCGCGACGGATGGCGCTATCGCACGTTGAACGCGCTGAGCGATGCCGACCGTCGCGAACTGGCTGCCACCCGCCAGTATGCGCGGCAGAGGCTCACGCCCCTGCAGTCGCAGGACCTGTCCACGACGGATGCCGGCGCACGGCGCGTGCAGTTCACCGACCCGGCCCTGGCCGGTGCGGTGCTGTGGCAATCGATGGCCCTGCCGGAAGAAGGCTGGCACCTGCACCTGCTGCACGATGCTTCGGCGATCACCGCCGCAGGCCGCACCGCCGCACTCGCGGCCGGCGGAGGCTGGCTGGCGCTGGCGTTCCTGGCGTTGTTCATGCAGCAGCGCCGACGCACCGCGCTGCTGCAGCAGCGCAGCCGCGACGAGCTGGAAGCCGTGCTGCAGCAGCATGCGCAGGAACTGCGCACCGCGCAGGACGGCATCGTCGAGGCCGCGCGCCAGGCCGATGCCGGCCTCAGCCGCAGCCTGGAGCACCTGCCACAGGGGGTGGTGATCATCGATGCCGACCTGCGGCTGGTCGCATGGAACTCCCGCTACATGGAGCTGTTCCGCTTCCCGCCCGACCTGATCCATGTCGGCCGCCCGATCGAAGACGTGTTCCGCCACAACGCACGCCGCGGCCTGCTCGGGCCCGGACCGGTCGAAGAGGCGATCCAGCGCCGGCTGGACCATCTGCGCAGCGGCAAGCCGCACATGCGCGAGAGCGAGAAGGACGATGGCGTGGTGCTGGAGATCCGCGGCAACCCGTTGCCGGACGGCGGCTTCGTCACCAGCTACGCCGACATCACCAGCTACAAGAATGCCGCCCGCGAACTGCGCTCGCTGGCCGATGCGCTGGAACGCCGCGTCGAGGAGCGTACGCGCGCGCTCGCCGCCGCCACGCAGGCGGCGGAGAACGCCAACCGCTACAAGACGCGCTTCGTCGCCTCGGCGGTACACGACCTGCTGCAACCGCTGAACGCCGCGCGCATGTTCGTGTCGGCACTGCGCGGGCGGCTGCACGACGACGAAGCCCGCCGCATCGCCGACCACGTGGACAATGCGCTGACCGCGCAGGACGCCATCCTCAACAGCCTGCTGGACATCGCCCGGCTGGAATCGGGCACGCTGCCGGCGCGCGTGCGCGATTTCCCCCTGGCGCCGCTGCTGGAAACGCTGGCGCGCGAGTTCGGCATGGTCGCCGGCGAACGCGGCCTGGCGCTTGCGTGCATTCCGACCAGCAGCATCGTGCGCAGCGATGAAGCCCTGCTGCGCCGCATCCTGCAGAACTTCCTGTCCAACGCGATCCGCTACACGCCGCGCGGGCGCGTGCTGCTCGGTGTACGTCGGCGCGGCGGACAGGTGCGTATCGAAGTGCACGACCAGGGGCCCGGCATCCCGGAAAGCCTGCAGGCGGAGATCTTCGAAGAGTTCCGCCGCCTCAACGACGGGGTGGTGAACGATCGCGGCGCCGGCCTCGGGCTGGCCATCGTGGAACGCATCGGCCGCGTGCTCGGCCACCGCATCGGCCTGCGGTCGCAGTTGGGGCGGGGCAGCGTGTTCTGGGTGGAACTGCCGCGCGGCGTGGCCAACGCCACGACAGCGCAAGCGTTGCCAATGCTCGATGACATCGACGATGGCTCGCCGTTGCGCGGTCGCCGCGTATGGTGCGTGGACGACGACCCGCGTGTCTGCGAAGCCACGCGCGCGCTGCTGCTGCGCTGGGAGTGCGAAGTGGACCTTGCGTCCGGTCCCGACGACGCGATGGCAGCGGCAGTGGCGGACCAGGCACCCGATCTCCTGCTGCTCGACGTGCGACTGGGCGACACCGACGGGCCGACGCTGTACACGCGCCTGTGCGAACGCTGGGGCAGCGCGCCGCCGGTGATCCTGGTGACCGCCGAGCGCGACGAGGCACTGCGGGCGCTGGCGCTGGAGCGCGGTTGGGGCTTCCTCGCCAAGCCGGTGAAACCCGCGGCGCTACGCGCGCTGATGACCCAACTCCACGTGCGCCGCGCGCGCTGAGGGACCCTCGCATGCCGTGCCGATGCTGACCTACGTCATTCCCGTCCTCGCCATCGTGCTGCTCGGCGCCGCGCTGCGACGGATGCGCCGCGTGCCCGAGGGCCTGTTCCCGGCGATGGAGTGGTTCTCCTTCTACGTCGCCTTCCCCGCGCTGCTGTTCGTTGGCACGGCGCGGCTGGCGCTGTCCGCCACCGACGCGCTCGACCTGTCGCTGGCCGCGCTGCTGCCCACGCTGCTGCTGACCGGCCTCGTGCTGCTCGCGCTGCGGTTCGCCAAGCGCCTGCCCGATCCCAGCCGCTCCTCGGTGGTGCAGGGCGCGGTGCGGCCGAGCAGCTACTTCGGGCTGGCGGTCGCGGCATTGCTGTTCCCGCCGGAGACCACCGCGATGGTGATGCTCGCGCTGGCGATCTGCCTGCCGGTGGTCAACGTGATTGCGGTCGTCGCGCTGGCCGCCTGGGGCCATGGCGATGCCAGCGCACGCGGCATCGCCCGGGCGCTGGCGCGCAATCCGATCATCCTGGCGACGCTGGCCGGCCTGCTGTTCAACCTCGGCGGCCTGCCGTTGCCGGTACCGCTGGCGGCGGCGCTCGACATCCTCGCCGACGCGGCGCTGGCGCTGGGCCTGCTGTGCGTGGGCGGTGGCCTGCAGTTCCGTCGCGACGATGTACGTCCGTGGCTGCTGGGCGCCACCTCCGCGCTGAAGCTGCTCGTGCTGCCGCTGCTGGCCGTGCTGGTATGCCGGTGGCTGGATGCCAGTGCGGCGGTGACCGTGGCGGCCTGTTTCTACGCCGCGCTGCCCACCGCGTCCAATGCGTACATCATGGCCCGGCAGATGGGCGGCGATGCGCCGCTGATGGCCTCGCTGGTGACCTGGCAGACCCTGTTGGCCGCCGCGACCGTCCCGCTGGCGATGCAGCTGCCTGGCTGGCTGGCCTGAGCCTCACTCGACCGGCGGCCCTTCCGGCTCCAGCGATTTCACCAGCACCGCCGCCTGCGTGCGGCTGTGGCATTCCAGCTTCTTGAGGATCGCGGTGACGTGCACCTTCACGGTGTTTTCCGCCAGGCCCAGCTCGTGCGCGATCTGCTTGTTGAGCAGGCCGTCGGCCAGGCACAGCAGCACGCGGAACTGCTGCGGGGTGATCTGCGCCAGCCGTGCGGCCAGCGCCGCATCCTGTTCCGAACGCTCCACCGTCAGCGGCGGGAACCAGGCACCCCCATCCAGCACGGCGATCACCGCCTCGCCGATGGTCTCGGCCGGCGACGACTTGGGAATGAAACCGGCCGCGCCGAACTGCTGCGCGCGGCGGATCACGCGCGGGTGTTCGTTCGACGAGATCACCACCACCGGCACCTCGGGATGCTCGCCGCGCACATGCAGCAACGCCGAGAAGCCGTGTGCACCGGGCATGCTCAGGTCCAGCAGCACCAGGTCGGTATCCGGCCGCGCGTCCAGCGCCTGGCCCAGGCTGGCGGCGCTGGCGGCCTCGGACACCATCGCACCGGGCAACGCCTCGCGCAGTGCATGGATCACCGCATTGCGGAACAGCGGGTGGTCGTCGGCAACGAGGATGGCAGGCGAACTCATGCCGCCAGTGTGCCATCGCCGACCGCCGGCGCGGTTAGCACTTTGTGGCTAGGTGTCGTCCGACAACCGGTCCAGCCGGATGCGGTTGGCGAACAGCGAGAACGCCAGCATGCCGGCCAGGCCGTTGGCGCGGCTGACCCAGCGTGGCAGCCAGCGCGGCGGTGCCAGCACGCCGTCTTCGAACAGCGGCTCGAACGTGGCCACGTCCTGCAGCGTCATCTTGCCGGCGAACAGGCGACGGCACAGGCGCAGGCGGTCCTGCTGCAGCGAGTGGCGGAAGAAGGTGTGCACGCCGATCAGGCCACGCAGGTACACCGTGTCCTTGGTGAATGCCGCACCGCCGGAGGTGGGCACGCCGCGGAACACCCGCTGCGCCGACGAGAAACTCTCCGCCGGGTTCTGTCCCGCGTCGGTGAAGTAGCGGAACACCTCGATGAAGTCCGCGCCGGCCAGCGCCATCGCTACCGCCTCGATACGCAGACTGATGCGCTTCATCCGCTCGATGTCGATGCTGCCGGTGATCTGCTCGGCGAACGTGGCCAACCCTTCCTGCGTGGCGGTGACGCGCGGCGAAGCCAGCGCCAGGCTGGGCAGCACCGCCTGCTCGCGACCGTTCAACGCGGTCAGCGAATGCACCAGCGCCTCGTGCTGCAGCAGCTGGCGGCGGTCGTAGTCGCTGAAGGCCGCGCCGTGGCGCAGGCGAATGCGGGTGGCGCCCGCAGCGGCCTTGGCGATCAGGTTGCGGTCCAGCTCCACGGTGATGACGCGGCCATCGAAGAAGTCGTCCAGGTCCGCCTGCAACTGCAGCTGCAATGCCGTTGCCGACACCGGGATCTGTTCCTCCGGCGCTAGCAGTTCGTGATCCAGTTCGTTGGCGATGGCGATGAAGTGGCCGGCGGCGTCGCGCGTGGTCGGCCCGTCGCCGGGCAGGCATTCCTCCGGCGTGCCGAACAGCGCGACCGAATGCGTGGTCACCGCAGGCGTCCCCAGCGACTCCAGCAACTGCGCGGCGATGTCCCAGCTGTGAACCGACTCGCGCAGGTAGCATCCCAGCGGATGCGCGGCATCGGCCGCCGCCGCGATCGCGGCCAGTTCGCGGCGCGCATCGCCGAAATCGAGCCGCGGGTAGGCGATCACCGGCAGCTGCGGCTGGCCGCGCGCCACGCCGTCGAGGAACGGCGCCTGCACGTCGGCTGGCCAGCTGGCCAGGCTCAGCAGCTTGATGCCGCGCACGGCCTTGACCAGGCGCGCGTCCAGCGCGGCGTGATGGGCGATGTCAGGCTGCATGTGGTCCTCCCAGCCGCCACTGTAGCCCAGCCTGCGCGACAGCCGGCACAACCACGGCTGCTCGACTATGCTCGGCATTCTTCCAACGGTGCGGGGGCAGCGTGCTGGAACTCGATGCGGTGCAGACGCTGGCCTTCGCGGGCCTGGCGCTTTTCCTCGGCTATGCGCTCTGCCGCGTGGTCCCGCTGTTCTCCCGCTACAACCTGCCCCCACCCGTGATCGGCGGCCTGGTGGTGGCGGTGGCGGTGCTGTTCGCGCGCAGCCGCGACGTCACCCTGTTCACGCTGGATACCAGCCTGCAGACGCCGTTGATGATCGCCTTCTTCACCACCATCGGCGTCAACGCCAGCGTGGCGCTGCTGAAGATCAGCGGCCGGCAGGTCGTGGTGTTCCTGCTGCTCGCCACCGCGTTCGCCATCGCGCAGAACCTGCTGGGCGTGGCCGTGGCGATGGGCTTCGGCCTGCACCCGTTGTTCGGCGTGCTGGCCGGTTCCACCACGTTGACCGGCGGTCCGGCGACGGGGCTCGCGTTCGCGCCGCTGTTCGAACAGGCGGGCGTGGCCGGCGCAGAATCCATCGCGGTCGCGGCGGCGATGGCGGGCATCCTGTGCGGTGGCCTGATCGGTGGCCCGGTGGCCACCGTGCTGATCCGCCGCCACAAACTGTACGGCGGCGTGCGCCTGGGCGCGCCGGACGAATCCGCGGCAGAGCCCGCGGGCGCGCGCGATACGCCTGACTTCGCCACGCGCGAGCACGCCGCCCTGAAGAGCATCGTGGTGATCCTGGTGGCGATGTGGCTGGGTGCCGGGGTCAGCAACGGCCTGGAGGCCATCGGCATGACCCTGCCGGCCACCGTCGGCGCGATGATGGTCGGCGCGATGATCCGCTACATCGACGACCGCACTCGCTGGATCGGCCTGCCGGTGGCGACCACCGACCTGGTCGGCAACGTCTGCCTCTCGCTGTTCCTGGCGGTGGCGCTGATGAACCTCAAGCTGTGGGAACTGGCGGGACTGGCCGCACCACTGCTGGTCAACCTGGCGCTGCAGGTGGCGCTGGTGGCGTTGTTCTGCGGCGTGGTGTTCCGGGTGATGGGCCGTGACTACGACGCCGCCGTGATGGGCGGCGGTTTCATCGGCTTCATGCTCGGCACCACAGCGAATGCCATGGCGGTGATGCGCACGCTGGTGGAGCGCTACGGCATGGCACCGCGCGCGTTCCTGGTGGCGCCGCTGGTAGGCGCGTTCTTCATCGACTTCACCAACGCGCTGATCATCACCGGCTTCATCAATTTCTGGGATTGAGGCAATCGGCTGCTGGGCGGCGTCAAGTGATCGCAGCCCCTTGACGAGCCCCCCTTGGTAAGGGGGCGATTCGCGCCAGCGGCGCGAATGAGGGATCGGCAGTGTCAGCTGGGGCCCACGTTTTGCAACGCAAAGCGTGGGAGGTTTTTCGCGCGACGCGCGAAGAACCTAGCGCTTGCCGTATTTGTCGGTCAGCCGCTTGTTCAACGCCTTGTTCTGCACTTTGGCATTTGCCTTGTCGGCCAGGCGACTGGCGAGCTTGTCGGCGGCGGCGGCCACTTCGTCGCGCAGCTTGAGGTAGTTGAGGAAGCGGCCTTCGTCCAGTTCTTCACGCTCGATCGCCGCACGCACCGCGCAGCCGGGCTCGCGGTCGTGCGAGCAGTCGCGGAACTTGCACTGCGCCGCCAGCGCCTCGATGTCGGCGAAACCGCCGTCGGCCAGGTCTTCCTCGCCGGTGGGCTTCAGTTCGCGCATGCCGGGCGTGTCAATCAGACAGGCACCCGCCGGCAGCGGGATGAGGGCGCGGAAGGTGGTGGTGTGACGCCCGCGCGAATCGTTTTCGCGCACTTCGCCGGTCTTCATCCGCTCGTCGCCGAGCAGCGTGTTGGTCAGCGTGGACTTGCCCGCGCCCGAGGAGCCGACAAGCACGACGGTGTGGCCGGGCTCCAGCCACGGCACCAGCTGCGCCACGCTCTCGGGGTCCTTCGCGTTGACGGTGAACACCGGCACGCCCTGCGCGGTCAGATCGGCCAGCACCTCGACCGCGTCGTCGGCGTACTCGGTGCGGTCGGCCTTGGTCAGCACCACCACCGGTTGCGCACCGCCGCCACCGACCAGCAGCAGGTAGCGTTCGATGCGGCGCGGATTGAAGTCCGCATCCAGGCCGCAGACGATGAACACCGTGTCGATGTTCGCCGCGATCACCTGCTGGTGGTAGTGCTCGCCGGCCGCGCCGCGCTTGATGCCCGTGTGGCGCGGCAGCAGGGCGACGATGCGCGGGCGCTTGCCCGCCGCATCCTCCAGCAGCACCCAGTCGCCGACGGCGGGCCGTTCGTGCGCCGGAAAACGGGGACGCTGCCACTCCGGCAGCGACTCGGCCTTGACGCCCATGCCGGGCGCATCGGCGACCACGTACCCGGAACGGTGCTGCTCGATCACCCGCGCCGGGGTGGCCTGGGGATGTGCGTCCATCGCGGCCCGCCACGCATCGTCGTCCGGGGCGCCCGCATACGGCCATCCGATCGACCGCAGAAGGGTGACGTCGGACACATTCGGAGCGGGGGTTTCGGGCATGGGGCGGATTCTAGACGGGCACTGGAGCGGAAGGGCCGGAGAGGCTAAATATCCGTTAAGCTTGGCCTTTCTTCCCTTCTTTCACCAGCCCCGCGGTCCCGCCATGTCCACCCCGCCCGTCAAACCGCTCGCCACGCGCGAACGCCTTTCCGAAGTCCGCTACGAGATCCGGGGCGAACTGGCACGGCGAGCCCGGGAGCTGGAGGCACAGGGGCAGAAGCTGATCAAGCTCAACATCGGCAACCCGGGCGCGTTCGGTTTCCGTGCGCCGGAGCATCTGCAGCGCGCGATCGCCGACGACATGGGCCGTACCGATCCCTACACGCACCAGCAGGGCCTGCCCTCGGCGCGCGAGGCCATCGCCGCGGCATACGCCAAGCGCGGCACGCCGGATGCGCACCCGGACCGCGTGTTCGTCGGCAACGGCGTGTCGGAGCTGATCGATCTTTCGCTGCGCGCACTGTTGAATCCCGGCGATGAGGTGCTGGTGCCGTCGCCCGACTACCCGCTGTGGTCGGCCGCCACCATCCTCAACGATGGCCGCCCGGTGTACTACCGCTGCGATCCGGAGAACGACTTCCTGCCCGATCCGAACGAGATCGAGCAGCTGGTCAGCTCGCGCACGCGCGCCATCGTGCTGATCAACCCGAACAACCCGACCGGTGCGACCTATCCGCGCGAGCTGCTGGAGCGCATCGTCGCCATCGCCGCGAAGCACCGCCTGCTGCTGATGGTCGACGAGATCTACGACCAGGTGCTGTACGACGGCGCCACCTTCGTGCCGGTCGCGCCGCTCGCGGGCGACGTGCCGTGCATCACCTTCAGCGGCCTGAGCAAGGTGCACCGTGCCTGCGGCTGGCGCGTGGGCTGGGGCGTGGTATCCGGCCACGGCGACGTGGTGCGCGACTTCCTGCATGCGATGGACCTGCTCAGCGCGCTGCGCCTGTGCGCCAACGTGCCCGGCCAGTACGCCATCGATGCTGCCGTGAACGGCCCGGACACCATCAGTGCGCTGTGCGCCCCCGGCGGCCGCCTGTACGAAACCCGTCGCGCCGTGATCGAAGCCTGCGACGCCAGCGCGCATCTGGAGCTGGTGAACCCGGCCGGTGCGCTGTACGCGTTCCCGGCGGTGGTCGGCGATGCCGCCAAGGGCTTCGACGACCATGCGTTCGCACTCGAGCTGATGGAAATCGAAGGCGTGCTGGTCGTGCCGGGCTCCAGCTTCAACGTGCCCTACCGCCACCATTTCCGCGTCACCCTGCTGCCGGAAGCGGCCACGATGCGCGAAGTCTTCGCCCGCATCGACCGCGCCCTGTCGCGCCGTGCCGAGGCTGCCACCAAGGTGGTGCCGATCAAGGGCAAGTCGCGGCCGGCGGCGGCTTAGGTCCCCGCGCGGCTGTTGCTCGAATGTAGGAGCGACGTAAGTCGCGACCGCACGCCACGACGCGACCGTGATGCTTGATGGCGCGAGAACCGGCGACAACCGCAGTTTTTCGCTCCTGATGATCGATGCCTTCCTGACCACCCAGCTTTGCGGTCGCGACTCACGTCGCTCCTACAGGGGATCCGAAGAGCGCATCATTCACCCATGACAACGATCTCCGCCCCGCACACCACCGCCCTCACCACCGAGCTGCGCTATCTCGCGCTCGGCGACTCCTACACCATCGGCGAAGCGGTGGACGAAGCGGGCCGCTGGCCGATGCAGCTGGCGCGCCTGCTGCGGATGGAGGGTGTGCTGGTCGGCGACCCGCGCATCATCGCCACCACCGGCTGGACGACCGACGAACTGGACGCCGCGATCACCGCCGCCGAACCGCTGGGCGAGCATGACTTCGTCACCCTGCTGATCGGCGTCAACAACCAGTATCGCGGCCGCGATGTGGAGGAGTACCGCACGCAGTTCGCCGCGCTGCTGTGGCGCGCCATCGGCTTCGCCCGCAACCGGCCGGGTCGCGTACTCGTGCTGTCGATTCCCGACTGGGGCGTTACCCCGTTCGCCGCGCAGTCCGGCCGCGACGCCAGGCAGATCGCGCGGGAACTGGACGCCTACAACGCCGCCGCGCGTGAGGTCTGCGCGCAACGCGGCGTGGCCTTCGTCGACATCACCGCCGTGAGTCGCGCGCGTGGCACGGAACCGGCGATGCTCGCCGGCGATGGCCTGCACCCTTCCGCCGCGATGTACACCGAATGGACGCGACTGGCATTCCCCGTCGCGCATCACCTGCTGGCATAAGCCCCTCTCCCTTCGGGAGACGGGTTGGCGTGCAGGTCGGAGCATCCGGTAGCTTCCTGCATCGCCGACCCCCATCCGGCGCTGCGCGCCACCTTCTCCCGCAGGGAGAAGGATTCAAGCGGTGATGCCCAACGCATCATGTGCGGCCTCTGCTTCCGGCAGCACCGTGCGGTAGCCCTGCGCGTCCAGCCACGCCAACAACTGCGCCAGGATCGCCACGTTGTGTCCATGCGCCGCGCCTTCATGCAGCAGCACGATGGCGCCCGGCGCGATGTCGCGGGTGATGCGCGCCAGCACCTGCTCCGGCTTGCAATCGACGCCATCGAAGCCGCGCGCATTCCACGCCACGCGCGCCAGTCCGTGACGCTTCAGCGACAGGCCAACGAAGGGATTGGTCATGCCCACCACGCTGCGGAACCAGCGCGGCGTCTGCCCGGTGATGGCCGTGAGCAGCGACTGGCTGCGGCTGATCTCGTCCTCCAGCGCGCCCGGGCCCAGCCGCCAGAAGCGCGTGTCCGGATGGCTGGCGCTGTGGTTGCCGATGCCGTGCCCCCGGTCGCGGATCGCCTGCACCCGATGCGGCTGCGCCAGCGCGCGCTCGCCGACCAGGAAGAACGTGGCCTTCGCGCCATGCCGGTCCAGCAGGTCCAGCATGGCGGGGGTGTCCCCGGACGGGCCATCGTCGATGGTCAGCCACACCACGCGCTCGTCGGTGGGCAGGCGCGACAGGGCCGGGCAGAACAGGGTGGCGCGCGGGTACAGCGTGGCCCACACCACCAGCAGGTGCGTCGCCAGCATCGCCGGCACGCCGATGCGCCACCCGTAGGTCCACCACAGCCACGCCACACCCACTTGCGACAGCGCCAGCAGGCCCAATATCAGACCGGGACGGCGTGGCGGACGATGCAGTGTTCCCGGCGTGGTCATGCCCCATGATGCCACGGGGCGTAAAATCCGATTCCCCACGCCCTTCACGCATTCCGGTAACTGCCATGTCCCTTGATCCCGCCCTGCGCTCGCGCATCGAATCTCTCCTGCAATCCAACCGCGTGGTGCTCTTCATGAAGGGCCAGCCGACCATGCCGCAGTGCGGTTTCTCGGCCAAGGCGGTGGGCGCGCTGTCCGCGCTGGGCGTGGACTACGCCCACGTCAACGTGCTGGCCGACCAGGAGATCCGCGAAGGCATCAAGGCCTACGGCGACTGGCCGACCATCCCGCAGCTGTACATCGACGGCGAACTCGTCGGCGGCAGCGACATCATCGAACAGATGACCAACTCCGGCGAACTCGCCTCGCTGCTCGGCCTGGCCGCGCCGGACCGCACGCCGCCGACGATCACGATCACCCCGGCCGCCGCCGAGATGCTGCAGAACGCCGTGGCCGACGCCGGCCCGGGTGCCGCGCTGGCGCTGGCGATCAATGCGCAGTTCCAGCCCAACTTCCAGCTGGCGCAGTTCGACGCCAACGCGATCGCCGCCGAATCCAATGGCGTACGCGTGCAGTTCGACCTGGCCAGCGCGCGCCGCGCCGACGGCATCACCATCGACTGGGTGGACGACATCCGCGGCAAGGGCCTGGCCATCGACAACCCCAATGCGCCCAAGCCGGTGCAGGCGCTGTCGCCGATGGATGCCGATGCGAAGGTCCGCGCCAGCGAAGTGCTGCTCGTCGACGTGCGCCCGGCCGACGAACGCGCGATCGCCTCGGTGAAGCTGCCGTTCAAGACCTTCGACGGCAACGGCCGCGCCGAGCTCGAAGCGCTGCCGAAGGACACCGCGCTGGCCTTCCTGTGCCGCAGCGGCGGCCGCAGCCAGCAGGCGGCGGAAGAGTTCCGCGCGCTCGGCTTCTCCAACGTCTACAACATCACCGGCGGCATCAACGCCTGGGCGGATGACGTGGACGGCACGATCAGCAAGTACTGAGCCGCGTCTTCGCGACACCGAAAAGGCGGGCTTCGGCCCGCCTTTTTCGTGGCAAATGTAGGGGAGCGACCCTGTTGGGTGGGCCTCGGCCCACCACCACGGAAGGCCAAAACCTTGGCGGGGTCATGCTGTCACGCTGCGTCGCGACGGTGGGCCGAGGCCCACCCTACGTCACCCGGCGAACCCGCCCGCCGCCAGGTAGTCACGCTCTTCCTGCGTCGATGTGCGCCCCATCGCCTCGTTGCGGTGCGGGAAGCGGCCGAAGCGGGCGATCAGGTCGTAGTGCAGCTGGGCGTACTTCATGTACTCGTCGTTGCCGTGGGCGCGGAACAGGTCGAGCGAGCGCTGCTGGTCGTCGAGCGATTCGGAATGTTCGAACGGCATGTAGAAGAAGATCTTCAGCACGGGATCGACCTGGGTGTCGAAGCCGGCCTCGATGGCGCGTGAGGCGTAGTGCCGCGCCAGGCCGTCGGTGGCGTAGGAGTGCGCGCTCTCGCGGAAGCAGTTGCGCGGAAACTGGTCCAGCAGCAACACCAGCGCCAACGCGCCCTCGGCATCGCCCATCCAGCCTTCCAGTTCGCGCCGCGCCGCACGGAAATGCAGCCCGCGGAAGTGCTGGTCGAAGTCGGCATCGAAGGCGTCGTCGCGCGAGAACCACTTCTCGTAGCCAGCGCTCTTCCAGAAGGTGATGACGCCCTGCGACTGCATGTCGTGGGTCATTTCGTTTTGTTCCCGTGTTCCAGGGCCTGCAGTGTCGCAAAGAATTCAGCGTGCTGGCGGTAGTCGTAGGCACCTTCCTCGGTGGCCGCCGCGATACGCGCGCACGCCGCCTGGGTCACCCCACCGTCGGGAAACATCTCCAGCAGCGCCTTGCGCGCCGCACCGGTGAACTCCGCCTTGCGTGCATCGGCGAACGCCTTGCCCTCCGCCTCTCCCCCAGCCGCCGTGACGGCGTCCGTCAGCATGAGCACGCGCTGCAGCGAGGGCTCCAGATAGCGGTGATTGCGCTGCTGCCAGCCTTGCAATGCCGCACGCGCCTGCTGCCCGATTTCGCCCTCGTAGGTGCCGCACTGCTGGCCCAGTGCCTCCAGCAGCGTGAGGCTGGTGGTGATGGCGAATCCGGCGGCGGCGTTGCGGGCTTCGGTGTCCGCAGGGGATTCGGCCGCCGCGGGCGACGAGAGGGAAAGCGCCAACACAACCATCATTCCTGAACAACGATGTGGTCCTACTAGTGCCTGCATCGACTTGATCCCTGTCGGTGAAGCCATATGGTGTCAACGAAGATGTTCAGTGGAGATGATCATCTCGCGCGAGCAGCAAATAACACGGTGCACTAGTCCTCTTCAACTCTGTCGTTGATGCAACCGAGAGAGGCGTAGAACTCTTTCGTTGATCTAATCAGGCGGCTGGTGGCGCTGTTAGACCCGGATCTCTCGGGCGCATCGAAATGAAACCAAAAAGACTTGGCACGATAGTAAGGTTCGGGGCCGTGCCCGTTGAAGTAGAGGTTGTAGAGCTTGCTGTTCAGAAGCTCCAGCGCAGAGAGAAGACCATGAAGCCTTCGGTATGACGCACCCTTCGGCAGTAGCAGGTCTGTGGATCTCGGCGGAACCACAGAGTGAGCAACCCCCTTATCTACGTAGTTCCTGAAGAGACTTCGCTCTCTCTTCTTGAGGATCTCCACGTATGCTTTGAGACGCACCAAATCGACTGGAGTCGGCTGATATCCGTCAGTGTTGGCATGACCCCGGGCCTTCCGCCTCTCAGGTGAATAGATGCGAGAATCGCTAGCTGCCGCAACCATTCGGTCCAGATTATAGGACCCATTTGTCATGCACCGACGCAGCGCGATCACCGTTGCATCCATATATGCCGACTGCTGCGTGTTCCAATGAAATCCAGCGCTCGTCGCCGCGTCATAAAGCTTCTTGCTACCCGCCGCCACCTCGTTTGAGGTCATCTCAACAGTCAGGTAGCTGAGCGCCTTTTCGACATTTGACCTCATCGCCTCTAACTGCGCGCAGAATTCAATTTCAGCTTCGTCGACACTCAGGGCCTTGCTCTTTGGCATGGCGCCTCACTCATCAAACCGCAAATGCCGCACCGACTTCCCGTTCCGCCGGATCAGCTTCAGCGCCTCGATCCCCACGGTGATGTGGTTCTCGACGAATGACGAGCTGACCTTGGCGTCGCTGGCTTCGGTCTTCACGCCTTCGGGGATCATCGGCTGGTCGCTGACCAGCAGCAAGGCGCCAACAGGGATGCGGTTGGCGAAGCCGGCGGCGAAGACGGTGGCGGTCTCCATGTCGATGGCCATGCAGCGCATCGCGCGCAGGCGCTCCTTGAACGCGACGTCGTGTTCCCACACGCGGCGGTTGGTGGTGTAGACCGTGCCGGTCCAGTAGTCGTGGCCGAGGTCGCGGATCATCGTGGAGACCGCACGCTGCAGCGCGAATGCGGGGAGCGCGGGCACCTCCGGCAGCAGGTAATCGTTGCTGGTACCTTCGCCGCGGATCGCCGCGATGGGCAGTACCAGGTCGCCCAACTGGTTCTTGCGCTTCAGCCCGCCGCACTTGCCAAGGAACAGCACTGCCTTGGGCATGATGGCCGACAGCAGGTCCATCATCGTGGCGGCGTTGGGGCTGCCCATGCCGAAGTTGATCATGGTGATGCCATCGGCGGTGGCACTGGCCATCGGCCGGTCCAGGCCCACGATGGGCGCGCCGGTGAGCTGCGAGAACACGTTGAGGTAGCCGCCGAAATTGGTCAGCAGCACGTGCTCGCCGAACTGGTCCAGCGGCACGCCGGTGTAGCGCGGCAGCCAGTTGTCGACGATTTCGCTCTTGTCTTTCATGGGGTTCCTCTTCTTTTTGTTGTTTGCGACGATTCTGGCACGACTGCGACGCGCGCACTTGGCAGAGTGCGCCCGGGCCGGTTAGGTTTCGCTTCTCTTCCAGGGGATACACCATGCGAATGACCTTGTTGGCCGGGCTGGTCCTGGCTGCATCGGGGAGTGGCGCCCATGCCGCCACGCCCGCCTCCCGCTTCACCCAGGACCCGTACCCCAGCACCTACCGGGCGCTCGGTTCCGGACCCGTGCTGCTGGCCAACGCGACCGTGCTGACCGGCACCGGCGAGCGCCTGGACGGTGCGGACGTGCTGCTCGCCGACGGCAAGGTGGCGGCGGTCGGCCGCGGCCTGTCGGCACCGGAAGGCGCCACGCGCGTCGACGCGACGGGCAAGTGGGTCACGCCCGGCCTGATCGACGTGCATTCGCACCTGGGCGTGTATCCCAGCCCGGGCGTGAAGGCGCACAGCGACGGCAACGAAATGACGGCGCCCGTGACGGCGAACGTATGGGCCGAGCATTCGATCTGGGCGCAGGACCCGGGCTTCCACACCGCGCTCGCCGGCGGCGTGACGTCGATGCAGATCCTGCCCGGTTCGGCCAACCTGGTCGGCGGCCGCGGCGTGACGCTGAAGAACGTGCCGTCCACCAGCTACCAGGGCATGAAGTTCCCGGGTGCGCCGTGGGGCCTGAAGATGGCCTGCGGCGAGAACCCCAAGCGCGTGTACGGCGGCAAGGCCGGCCCGGCCACACGCATGGGCAACGTGGCCGGCTACCGCGCAGCCTTCATCGATGCCAGCGAATACCTGAAGAAGAACGCACCCAAGCCGCAGCAGCCGAAACGGAAGCGCTGGTGGGAGCGCGCCAGTGGCGGCGAAGGTACCGACAGCGGTGGCGATGCCGGCGGCAAGCGCGATCTGAAGCTGGACACGCTGGCGGGTGCGATCAACGGCGAGATCCTGGTGCACATCCACTGCTACCGCGCCGATGAGATGACCACGATGCTCGACCTGGCGAAGGAGTTCGGCTTCAAGGTGGCCGCGTTCCACCATGGCGTGGAGGCCTACAAGCTGGCCGACCGCCTGGCGCAGGAGAACGTCTGCGGCGCGCTGTGGGCCGACTGGTGGGGCTTCAAGATGGAGGCCTTCGATGGCATCCAGGAAAACATCGCGCTGGTGGACCGGCCCGCCAACAGCTGCGCCATCGTGCATTCGGATTCGGACGAAGGCATCCAGCGGCTCAACCAGGAAGCCGCCAAGGTGATGGCGAACGCGCGCCGCGCCGGCATGGGCGACATCGCGCCGGAGCGTGCGATCCGCTGGGTGACCAGCAACGCAGCGAAGTCGCTGGGCATCGCCGAGCGCACCGGCACGCTGGAGGCCGGCAAGATGGCCGACGTGGTGCTGTGGAACCAGAACCCCTTCAGCGTGTACGCCAAGGCCGAGCAGGTCTACATCGACGGCGCGCGCATCTACGACCGCAACGACCGCAGCAGGCAACCGGTGTCGGACTTCATGCTGGGCCAGGAGGTGATGCCGTGAGCCCTGCCCGTCGTAGTTCCCTGCCGTCATTCCAGCGCATGCGGGTATCCCTGTGGCTCTTGCCCTTCGGGTCGAAGGAGAGAGCAGCAACAAGAGCAAAAGCAAAATGGATCCCAGCATGCGCTGGGAGGACGGCGAGGGCGGCAGTGCTGGCGGCTGCACTGGCGTCCACATCCTTGGCAGCACTTGCCCAGGATGTGCTGATCCGCAACGCCACCGTGCACACCGCCGGGGCACAGGGCACCCTGAAGAATGCTGATGTACTGGTGCGCAACGGCGTGGTTCAGTCGGTCGGCAGCGGCATCGCGGCGCCCGCCGGTGCGACGGTGGTGGAAGCCAACGGCCATCCGCTGACGCCGGCGTTCTTCGGTGGCATCACCGAGATCGGCGTGGAGGAAGTGTCGGGCGAAGCGTCCACGGTCGATGCGGCCGTGACGTTGACCGATCAACCCATGCGGCCGGAGTTCGACGTGACGCTGGCGTACAACCCGGCATCGGTGGTGATCCCGGTGACGCGCGTGGAGGGCATCGGCTTTACCCTGCTGGCGGCGTCGACGGGCGGCTCCTTCATCGCCGGACAAGGGGGCGTGGTGCGGCTGGACGGCAGCGCCGACCCGGTCGGCCCGCGTGCGCTGTTCGTACGGTTGGGCGCTGGCGCGTCCGACCTGAGCGGCAAGTCGCGCGCGGCGCAATGGATGCTGCTGGACCAGATGGTGGCCGAGGCGCGCGGTCGCGTGCCGGTGGATTCGCCGCATGCGTTGTTGACGCCTGCCGGCCGCGCCACGCTGGCGCGCTATCTCGCCGGCAACGGCCGCATCGTCGTGCAGGTGAACCGTGCGGCGGACATCCGCCAGCTGCTGCGCTGGGCGCAGCGCGAGAACGTACGCATCGCCATCGCCGGGGGTGCGGAGGCGTGGAAGCTGGCGCCCCAGCTCGCGCAGGCGAAGGTGCCGGTTTTCGTGGATGCACTCGCGGACCTGCCGGCCGACTTCGACCAGATCGGCGCCACGCTGGAGAATGCGGCGCGGCTGGATGCGGCGGGCGTGGGCGTCAGTTTCTCCCAGGCCGGCGATGCCTCGCACAACGCGCGCAAGATCCGCCAGCTGGCGGGCAACGCGGTGGCCAACGGTTTGCCGTGGGAAGACGGCCTGGCCGGGCTGACCCGGGTGCCGGCGGAGGCATTCGGCGTGGGCGACCGGGTGGGCACGATCGCACCGGGCAAGCTGGCCGACCTGGTGCTGTGGAGCGGCGATCCGCTCGACGTGGCCAACACCGCCGAGCAGGTGTGGCTGGGTGGACGCGCGATCCCGATGCGCTCGCGCCAGACCGAGCTGCGCGACCGTTACCTGCAGCAGGCCGGTCCGTTGCCGCGGGCGTATTCGAAGTAAGCGACGCCGCGCGGCGTCAGTCCACGGGGGCGCCTTCGGGCGCCTTCGTGCTGTGCGACGGCACGGATAGCGCGTCTTCGCCCACCACGCGGTCGCCGCCCGCCCGCTTGGCCGCGTACATGGCATGGTCCGCCCGCGCGATCAGCGAGGTCACCGTATCGCCATCGCGCGCCTGTGCGGCACCGATGCTGGCGGTCACGCCCACGGCGACGCCTTCCACGCTCGCGCAGTCATGGCGGATGCGTTCGCTGACTTCTTCGCCGAACCGGATCGCGGCCGGCAGTTCCACGCCGGCCAGCACCAGGACGAACTCTTCGCCGCCCAGCCGTCCCAACTGGTCGCCGTACTGGAAGCGCTGGCTGACCACGCGCGTCACCGCGCGCAGGCAGGCATCGCCCAGGGCATGTCCGTGGCGGTCGTTGACCTGCTTGAAGTGATCCAGGTCGATGAACAGCAGCGAGACCGGGATGCGTTCGCGCTGCCGCTCGATCAGGGCCCAGTCGAGGCGGTGTTCGATGCCGCCCCGGTTGAGCACGCCCGTCAGCCCGTCGCGCTCGGCGTGCGCCTTGGCCCGGTCACGTTCTCGGCGGAAGGTCAGCATGCGGTCGGCCAGGCCCAGCGCCAGCACCACGGCGGTGAAGGCGAGCACCCAGGGCAGGCCGTATTCCAGCCACGGCTCGGCTCGCTCACCGGCACTGAAGCGCAGCGCACGCGTCATGGTGAACACCAGCAGCGGCACCCACGCGATCAGCACGTAGGCCGCATGCCGCTGGCCACGACGCCAGGCCACCACCAGCGTGACCAGCGCGATGGCATTGGTGAGCAGGAAGAGCGCGTTGGCGATGTCGGGGAACCAGGCCTTGTCGGCGGGCCACGGCAACAGCAACAGCAGCAGGGTCAGGCCACATCCGTAGGCGCCCACGACGCGCACCAGCCACGCCAGCCGCGGCGCGACCCGGCGCAGGCCAGCGTAGTCCAGCCACAGGTAGACCAGCAGGATGGTGGCGAGCGTGCCCGTGCCCCAGATCCCCTGCGCGCCAAAGCGCGCCAGCAGGGACAACCCCGGCCATGCGTAGGCTTCACCGTATGAGCACAGCGCGTACAGCAACTGGAACAGCATGGCGCCGGCGTACAGCAGGTAGACGCGTTCGCGCAGCACGGCCCAGAACAGCAGCACCGCCAGCGAAACGCCCAGCACCACGCCGATCGCCGGCAGCACCAGCCGCACGTGCCACAGGTCCGCGACAGCGTAGGACGGGCCGGACTCCACGGACACATGCAGCGGATAACGCGCGCCCTCCACCTTCACGTACACCGGGCCATCGCCCTGCAAGGGGAACACCAGGGCACGCCGGCTGTACTGCGGATCGAGGTCGGCGCTGAAGATGTCCCGCCGGCGCGGCGTGCCTTCCGCCTGGTCGAGCACGGTCACGCGGGCGGTATAGGGGTGATAGAACACCAGCAGCGGCTCCCGCACGCCCGGCGTGGGTTCCACGCGCCATTCCCCGTTGCCGATCACGCGCACGGTCACGCCCCCGTCGTCGAAGCGGCGTTCCGAGAACAATCCGGCGCGCTGTCCGGCCTGCTGCTCCAGCGCCAGTGGCTGGATGCGATCAATGCGCGCGATGTTCTCCCCTCGCACATCCATCGTTGGCAGCAGGGCCAGAAGCAGCAGTAGAGACCACCACCCCTGTTTCATGTTGCCCCATCGCGTTCGAGGCGAGTGTCGGGCCGGGCCCCTCCACCGGCAAGCCGGAATCTGGCAATTATGTGATGTGAGTCACATAAACTATGGGCACATACCTCAACCGGTGTCGGACGCAGCCCACGTTTTCCTCCCTGCCGCATGCGGATAAAAGGTGATACAACTCACACTTCACGCGTTTACGCAACGACTTGCCGGCGGATGTCCGCTAGTTTTGCGGAGATAAGAGCAAATGCGATGGATGCCGGGAGGGGCTGAGATGCGCATTGGAATAGTCGTCGATTCGGCGTGCGATCTGCCGCTGGAGTATCTGCAACAACACAACATCGTCATCCTGCCGATCACGGTACGCATCGGCGAAGCCGTGCTTGCCGATCATCGCGACGAGCAGGCCACGCTGAGCTTCCTGCATGCGCACGTGGCCGAGCGCGGGCACGAGGCCGAGACCACGCCGTTCACCGTCAACCAGATCCGGGACCTGTTCCTGGGCCAGCTGGTGATCGACTACGACCACGTCTTCTGCATGACGATCACCAAGACGCGCAGCCCGATCCACGAGAACGCGATGCAGGCCAGCTTCGCGATCCTCAACGACTACAAGCCGGTACGCCAGGCCGCGGGGCACAACTCGCCTTTCGCGTTGCGGGTGATCGATACGCAGAACCTGTTCGCCGCGCAGGGCATCACCGCGGTGGAAGCGGTGCGCATGCGCGATGCCGGCGCGAACGTGCAGCAGATCCGCGTGCGGCTGGAGGAACTGGCCAACAACACGCATGGCTACATGATCCCGCGCGACCTGTATTACCTGCGCAACCGCGCGCGCACCAAGGGCGACCGCAGCGTGGGCCTGCTCAGCGCGGCGCTGGGCAGCGCGCTGGACATCAAGCCGGTGCTGTACGGTCATGCCGGCAACACCGAGCCGGTGGCGAAGATCAAGGGTTTCGACAATGCAGTCGAACAGATGTTCAAGTTCACCGGCAACCGGGTGATGGCCGGCCTGATGACGCCGACCGTCTGCCTGAGCTACGGCGGCGAACTCTCGGAACTGCGTGCGCTGCCGGGCTACCAGCGCCTGCGCGACATCTGCGAGAACAACAAGGTCGAAGTGTTCGAGAGCGTGATGAGCCTCACCGGCATGGTCAACGTGGGCAAGGGGGCCGTGGTGGCCGCCTTCGCGGCGCCGCCGGCCCCGTTCAAAGCGGCATAACGGCGACCTAACGCGACGGGGATACGCTATGCCTCTGGTTTGAACCGGGGGTGCCATGGCGGTCCGTTACTACATCAGCCTGCCGGATCCCGGCCGCGCGCGCGGCGGCGATCCGGCCTTCAGTTTCGATGCACATGGTGCGGATGAATTCGCCGCGCAACTCCAGCATGCGCTGCGCACGAGCAGCCTGTTCGACCGCTGGCGCGCGCGCCAGGAAGAACCGGACGAAGTGGACCCCGGGTTGGGCGTGGTCGATGACGACGCCACGGTCCGTGGACAGCAGGACGATCTCAGCATCCTGCTGGTGGCGACCTCGTCCATCCCCGGTCAGGTCCTCAAGCACCGCCTGCGGCTGCTGGCGGGCCATGCGTGGGAACTGCGCGACGTCTCGGCCGCGTAGCGCGCGGCCTTTGCGCGGACCCACCACCTCATGACGGCGCGTCGCACGCCTGCGCTGCTGGCCTGGAGCGGTGGCAAGGATGCGGCGTGGACGCTGCACGTCCTGCACCAGCGCGATGATGTCGAGGTGGTTGGTCTGCTGACCACGGTGACCGAGGATTACGGCCGCGTATCGATGCAGGGCATCCGTCGCAGCGTGCTGCATGCACAGGCACAGGCCACTGGCCTGCCTTTGATCGAAGCGATGATTCCAGCACGCTGCACCAACGATGATTACGAACGGGCGATGACCGCCGCGTTGGCGCGGGCGACGCAACGCTGGCCCGGCCTGCGCACGATGGCGTTCGGTGATCTCTTCCTGGAGGACATCCGCGCGTACCGCGTGCAGAACCTGGCGAGGATCGGCTGGGACGTACTGACGCCGCTGTTCGGCAGCGATACGGCGACGCTTGCGTGCGAGATGATCGAGAGCGGCCTGCGCGCGCACCTGTGCTGCGTGGACACGCAGCAACTCGATGCTTCCTTCGCCGGGCATGCATTCGATGCCGGGCTGCTCGATGCACTGCCGGCGGGCGTGGACCCGTGCGGCGAGAACGGCGAGTTCCACACCTGCGTCTCGGCCGGCCCGATGTTCGACGCACCACTCGCCCTGGCGCAGGGCGACACCGAACTGCGCGACGGCCGCTTCGCGTTCACCGACTACGCACTCGCCGACGTGCCCACGTAGGGTGGGCCTTGGCCCACCATCGCGGTGAGCCGATGGTCACGGGACGGCGGGCTTGAGCCCGCCCTGCGCCTTCGATGCATCGCGTCTCCGCCGACACGATGTTCGATGTCACCGATTACGCACTGCCAACCCAGTCCGGTTACGGCCAGCTGGCCAACGGCACGAGTACCTGCGGTTCGCGCGGCCCCTGCAGCAACTCGGGCAACCGCGCCTCGTAGTCGCGACGGTAGGGTTTGTCCTGTCGCTCGAGGAAGGTGGCCACGTCGGGTTCGGCCCAGCGTTCATAGAGGGTGAACAACGTCGGGTCGTGGGCATCTCGATGCAGTGCACACGACAGGAACGTGTCCTCCTTCGACATCGCATCGACGATATCGTGCACCGCACGCAACCATTCGTCGACGCGCTCCGGCTTCACGCGCAGACGGACGTAGAACACCAGCGGTACGGACGGGGTTGCAGCGTGATCGAGGCTCATCGGTGCAGGGCCTTGGCGTGGTACGCGATGTGGTCGCCGATGAAACTGGCGATGAAGTAGTAGCTGTGGTCGTAGCCAGGCTGCAGGCGCAGCGTCAGCGGGTGGCCGGCAGCCTCGGCTGCGGCCTGCAGCAGTTCCGGCTTCAGCTGCGTGCGCAGGAACTCGTCCGCATCACCCTGGTCGACCAGCAGCGGCAGCCGTTCCTGCGCGGCCGCGACAAGTGCGACGGTGTCATGCGCCGTCCAAGCCGCACGGTCCTCACCAAGATAGGCGGTGAACGCCTTCTCGCCCCACGGCACCTGCGAGGGCGCGACGATCGGCGAGAACGCCGAGACGCTGCGGTAGCGGCCGGGATTCTTCAACGCGATCGTCAACGCGCCATGCCCGCCCATCGAATGCCCGCTGATCGCACGCCGGTCGCTCGCCGCCGGATCGGCTTCGACCCAGGCCGGGAGTTCGTCGACGATGTAGTCGTACATCCGGTAGTGCGAGGCCCACGGCGCCTGAGTCGCATTGACGTAGAAGCCCGCGCCCTTGCCCAGGTCGTAGCCCTCGGCGTCCGCCACGTCTTCGCCACGCGGACTGGTGTCCGGCGCGACGAGGATCAGGCCGTGTTCGGCCGCATAGCGCTGTGCACCGGCCTTGGTGATGAAGTTCTGCTCGGTGCAGGTCAGGCCGCTCAGCCAGTAGAGCACCGGGCACGGTCCCTGTTCGACCTGCGGCGGAAAGTAGACGCCCACCGTCATGTCGCAGCCGAGTACGGCAGAGCGATGGCGGTAGACGTCCTGCCAGCCGCCGAAGCAGGCGCGGTGTTCGATGCGTTCGAGTGTCATCACAAGATCCTGCTGTAGCCCCTCTCCCGCCGGGAGAGGGGTTGGGGTGAGGGTACGGCGAAGGCATTGAGGCCTGAGGCATGCGGACTTCGCCGCACCCTCATCCGCCCTGCGGGCACCTTCTCCCGGAGGGAGAAGGGAACACCATCAGAAATGCACCACGCTGCGGATCGACTTGCCTTCATGCATCAGGTCGAAGGCTTCGTTGATGTCATCCAGCGGCATCGTATGCGTGACGAACGGCGCGAGTTCGATGTCGCCCTTCATCGCATCCTCGACCATGCCCGGCAGTTGCGAACGGCCCTTCACGCCGCCGAACGCCGTGCCCATCCACTTGCGGCCGGTCACCAGCTGGAACGGACGCGTGCTGATCTCCTGCCCCGCACCGGCCACGCCGATGATCACGCTCTGGCCCCAGCCGCGATGCGCGCATTCCAGCGCGGCACGCATCACGTTGACGTTGCCGATGCATTCGAACGAATGGTCCACGCCCCAGCCCGTCATTTCGACGATCACCTGCTGGATCGGCTTGTCGAAGTCTTTGGGATTGACGCAGTCGGTGGCGCCGAACTGCTTGGCCATGTCGAACTTGGACGGATTGGTGTCGATGGCGATGATGCGACCGGCCTTCGCCTGCCGCGCACCCTGGATCACCGCCAGGCCGATGCCGCCCAGGCCGAACACCGCGACCGAATCGCCGGCCTGCACCTTGGCGGTGTTGTGCACGGCACCGATGCCGGTGGTCACGCCACAGCCGAGCAGGCAGACGTGCTCCGGATTCGCGTCGGGGTTGATCTTCGCCAGCGAGACTTCGGCCACGACGGTGTATTCGCTGAAGGTCGAGCAGCCCATGTAGTGGTACAGCGGCTGGCCTTCGTAGGAGAAGCGCGAGGTGCCATCCGGCATCACGCCCTTGCCCTGGGTGGCGCGCACCGAGGTACACAGGTTGGTCTTGCCGCTCTTGCAGAACAGGCACGCGCCGCATTCGGCGGTGTAGAGCGGAATGACATGGTCGCCCGGCTTCACGCTGGTGACACCCTCGCCCACCTCGACCACGATGCCGGCGCCTTCATGGCCCAGCACCACCGGGAACAGGCCTTCCGGATCATCGCCGGACAGCGTGAACGCGTCGGTGTGGCAGACACCTGTGTGGGTGATCTTCACCAGCACCTCGCCCTTCCGGGGCGGGGCGACATCGATCTCGACGATCTTCAGCGGTTCGCCTGCGGCGAAGGCGACAGCGGCACGGGATTTCATGGTGGCACTCCTGCTTACTTCAAATAGGAACGGACCAGCGCGACGGCGGCATCGATGCCGGCCTCGCGTTGTTTGGGGGTGGCGGCCGGTTGCGCGAATTCTTCGCGCAGGTGGCTTTCCAGGATCTCCGACATCAGCCCATTGACCGCCCCACGCACCGCAGCGAGTTGCTGCAACACGGGTGCGCAATCCGCACCTTCCTCCAGCGCGCGCTCAAGCGCATCCAACTGGCCGCGGATGCGACGGACGCGGGTCAGCGCCTTCTTCTTGTCGGCGGGGGAATGGGGCATGTCGGCCACGCACCTTGATAGTGGGGGGGAGTATACGTGACCCACCCCCGCACATGAAGCCCCGCTTGTCCGGATATCGCTACGTCGCTGCGCAGCAGGCAGGCCCGCAGCAGGCCTTCTCAGGGGCGGCGGCGGCATCGTCCTGCCGTGAGACGGCAAGCGAGGTCGCAACAGGCGTGGCCCGCTCGACCACCCCGGACGCCTCCGTCGCGGCGCGCGATGCCAGATCGCCCTTGCGTTCGCTGTAACGGCTGGTCAGGTAGTCGCTGCGGTCGCGCACCAGCAGGGTGAACTTCACCAGTTCCTCCATCACGTCGACCACGCGGTCGTAGTACGGCGAGGGCTTCATGCGGCCTTCGTCATCGAATTCCTGCCAGGCCTTCGGCACGGACGACTGGTTGGGGATGGTGACCATGCGCATCCAGCGGCCCAGCACGCGCAACGCATTGACCACATTGAACGATTGCGAACCGCCGCACACCTGCATGACCGCGAGCGTGCGGCCCTGCGTGGGACGCACGCTGCCCTCGGACAGCGGCAGCCAGTCGATCTGGTTCTTGAACACCGCGCTGAGCGTGCCATGGCGTTCCGGGCTGACCCAGACCTGGCCTTCGGACCACTGCGACCACGCACGCAGCCGCTGCACCTCGGCGTGGTCCGCGCCCACGCTGTCCAGGATCGGCAGGTCGTGCGGATGGAACACGCGCGTCTCCGCACCGAATTGCTGCAGAAGCCTCTCCGCCTCCAGGGCCAGCTTTCGACTGAAGGATGACGGGCGCAGCGAGCCGTACAGGATCAGGATGCGCGGCGGGTGCGGAGAACCGCCAATGGCGAGCTTGCCGGCGTCCGGCATGTCGAAGGCGTCGGGCGCGAGCTGCGGCAGCAATGGAACTGTCATGTCGGCTTGTTAGGCTGTGATTGTTCGATTATTCTAGAATTATGGAAATAACAAACGCAACCGTTGCCCTGGCTGCCCTCGGCCAGACCACCCGCCTGGCGGTCTTCCGCCTGCTGGTCGAAGCCGGCCCGTCCGGCCGCATGGCGGGCGAGATCGCCGAAGCCCTGGGGCTGCCGGGCGCCACGCTGTCCTTCCACCTGAAGGAACTGGTGGCCGCAGGACTGGTGCAGAGCGAGGCGCGCGGGCGGCACGTCTGCTATCGGGCCGATTTCGCGGCGATGAACGGGCTGATCGAATTCCTGACCCGGAACTGCTGCGGTGGCGACACGGCGCAATGCGCGCCTGCCGCGCCGTGCGGCCCTGAAGGTTGTGCATGACGGCAACCGGCACGCCGCCGCTGTCGCGCCGCATGGGCGGTTTCGAGCGCCACCTCACCTGGTGGGTGCTGGGCTGCATCGGCGTGGGCACCGCGCTGGGCTACCTGTTGCCGGGCGCATTCGCCACGCTGGGGTCGGCGGAAGTCGCCAGGGTGAACCTGCCGGTGGCCGTGCTGATCTGGCTGATGATCATCCCGATGCTGCTGAAGATCGACTGCCGCGCGATGGGCGACGTGAAGCGGCACTGGAAAGGCATCGGCGTCACCGTGTTCGTGAACTGGGCGATCAAGCCGTTCTCGATGGCGGTGCTGGCGTGGCTGTTCGTGCGGCATGTGTTCGCCGACCACCTGCCTGCCGCGCAGATCGATTCGTACGTGGCCGGACTGATCCTGCTGGCGGCCGCGCCGTGTACCGCCATGGTGTTCGTGTGGAGCCACCTGTGCGATGGCGAGCCGCGCTTCACGCTGAGCCAGGTCGCATTGAACGACGCGATCATGGTGGTGGCCTTCGCGCCCATCGTCGGCCTGCTGTTGGGCATCTCGTCCATCACCGTGCCATGGGCGACGCTGATGCTGTCGGTGGCGCTGTACATCGTGGTGCCGGTCATCGTCGCGGCGCTGCTGCGCCACTGGGTACTTGGCCGTGGTGGCGACGCGGCACTGCAGGTGCTGCTCGAGCGGCTGGGGCCGGTGTCGCTGGGCGCGCTGCTGCTCACGCTGGTGCTGCTGTTCGGTTTCCAGGGCCGCCAGATCGTGGACCAGCCGCTGATCATCGCGATGCTCGCGGTCCCCATCGTGATCCAGGTGTATTTCAACGCCGGCGTGTCGTACTGGCTCAACCGCCGGTTGGGCGTGGCGCATTGCGTGGCAGGCCCGTCGGCCCTGATCGGCGCCAGCAATTTCTTCGAGCTTGCCGTGGCTACGGCTGTGGGTGTGTTCGGCGTGCATTCCGGTGCGGCGCTGGCCACGGTGGTCGGTGTGCTGGTGGAAGTGCCGGTCATGTTGTCCGTGGTCCGCATCGTCAATGCGTCGAAGCCCTGGTACGAACGCCGCGCCTGATTTCTTACCTCGCCTCCATCCCTCTTCCTTCAGGACACGCCCATGGACCGCCCCTGCAACCTGTTGTTCCTGTGCACCGGCAATTCCGCCCGCAGCATCATGGCCGAGGCCATGGCCAATCACCTGGGCAAAGGCCGCTTCCATGCCTACAGCGCGGGGAGCCACCCGCGCGGGGAGGTGCATCCGGTCGCGCTGCAGATCCTGCAGGAGGCCGGCCTGCCGACGGCGTCATTGCGCAGCAAGCCGTGGGACGAATTCGCCACCGCCGATGCGCCACCGATGGACCTGATCATCACCGTCTGCGACAAGGCGGCTGGCGAAGCATGTCCTGTCTGGCCCGGCCATCCGGTCACCGCACATTGGGGCGTCGAAGATCCCGCCGCCGTCGCCGGCTCACCGGAGCAGGTACGCCACGCGTTCGCCCATGCGCTGCACCTGCTGCAGCACCGCATCACGCTGTTGCTTGCGCTCAAGCCCGAGGCGCTGGATCGCCTGGCGTTGGAGACGCGGGTGCGCGAGATCGGCACCTCGTCCTGAACGCAACATCCACCTGTTATTCCTCCTCCATCCAAGAACCATCCATGAGCATTCGCGTTGGCATCAACGGTTTCGGCCGCATGGGCCGCCTCACCTTGCGTGCGGCCTGGGACAATCCCGACCTGCAATTCGTGCAGATCAATGATCCGGCGGGCGACGCTTCAACGTTGGCGCACCTGCTGGAGTTCGACTCGATCCACGGACCGTGGCATCGCGGGATCAGTGCCGATGGCGATGCGCTGGTGATCGACGGCGCGCGCATCCCGGTGACGCACAACAAGGACATCGCGGCGACCGACTGGTCGGGCTGCGACGTGGTCATCGAATCCTCCGGCAGGTTCCGCAAACCCGATGTACTGCAGCCCTACCTCGACCAGGGCGTGAAGCGCGTGGTGGTGACCGCGCCGGTCAAGGCACCCGGCGTGCTGGATGTGGTGGTGGGCGTGAACCACCACCGCTTCGATCCCGCTCTGCACCGCATCGTGTCGGCGGCCTCGTGCACGACCAACTGCTTCGCACCGGTGGTGAAGGTGATCCACGAAGGCATCGGCATCCGCCACGGCAGCCTGACCACGATCCACAGCCTGACCAACACGCAGGTGATCGTGGACGCGCCGCACAAGGACCTGCGCCGTGCGCGTGCGTGCGGCAGCAGCCTGATCCCGACCTCGACGGGCTCGGCGACCGCCATCGCCGAAATCTTCCCCGAATTGAAGGGCCGCCTGAACGGCCATGCCGTGCGCGTGCCGCTGACCAATGCCTCGCTGACCGACTGCGTATTCGAAGTGGAGCGCGCGACGACGGTCGAGGAAGTGAATGCGCTGCTGCAAACCGCTGCCGAAGGCGAGCTGGCGGGCATCCTGGGGTACGAGACGCGCCCGCTGGTGTCGATCGATTACCAGACGGATCCACGTTCCAGCATCATCGATGCGATGTCGACGATGGTGATCAACGGCACGCAGGTGAAGCTGTATGCCTGGTACGACAACGAATGGGGCTACGTGAATCGCACGGCGGAACTCGTGCAACTGGTCGGCAAGGCGGGCTGACACCGATGCTCGCGCGCGTGTCGGCCGACGTCCGCCAGTACCTGCTGATCACCGGCAACTACTGGGCTTTCACTCTGACCGATGGCGCGCTGCGCATGCTGGTGGTGCTGCACTTCCATCAGCTGGGCTACAGCCCGCTGCAGATCGCGATGTTGTTCCTGTTCTACGAGATCTTCGGTGTCATCACCAACCTGGTCGGTGGATGGCTGGGTGCCAGGATCGGGCTCAACCGGACGATGAACATCGGGCTGGCGATGCAGGTCATTGCGCTGTCGATGCTGCTGGTGCCGGCTGTCTGGCTGGCGGTGCCGTGGGTCATGGCGGCGCAGGCACTGTCCGGCATCGCCAAGGACCTCAACAAGATGAGCGCCAAGAGCAGCATCAAGCTGCTGGTGCCGGGCGACCGGCAAGGCACGCTGTATCGCTGGGTGGCGGCACTCACAGGCTCGAAGAATGCATTGAAGGGAATCGGTTTCTTCCTGGGTGGCGCGCTGCTTGCCACCGTGGGCTTCGCGCCAGCGGTGGCGATCATGGCCGGCGCACTGCTGCTGGTGTGGCTGCTGAGCCTGCTGCTGCTCAAGCGCGACCTGGGTAAGACCAAGGCCAAGCCGAAATTCCGCGACATCTTCTCGAAGAGTCGCGCCATCAACCTGTTGTCGGCCGCGCGGATGTTCCTGTTCGGTGCGCGCGACGTCTGGTTCGTGGTCGCGTTGCCGGTGTTCCTGGCTTCCACGCTGGGCTGGGATTTCTGGCAGGTGGGCGGATTCCTCGCTGCATGGATCATCGGCTATGGACTGGTGCAGTCGTTCGCACCGCACATTACCGGGCGCGGCACGGGTCGCTTGCCGGATGGGCGCTCGGCCAGCGCATGGGCCGTGCTGCTCGCCATGGTGCCGGCAACGATGGCAGTGCTGCTGGTCTACGGCGTGCCGGCGGCGTGGGTGCTGATCGTCGGGCTGACGGTCTTCGGCGTACTGTTCGCGCTGAATTCGGCGCTGCACAGCTACCTGATCGTGAGCTACGCCAGCGAAGATGGTGTGTCACTGGATGTCGGCTTCTACTACATGGCCAACGCCATGGGACGCCTGCTGGGCACGGTGCTGTCGGGCTGGGTCTTCCAGCGCTGGGGCCTGGCCGCGTGCCTGGCAATCTCCGCCGTGCTGATCGCGCTGGCAGCGGCGGTGTCGGTGGCACTTCCCCGATCGGCGGTGCAAGCAAGGGGCTGAGCAGCGAGACGCTTCCCGCCGCCGCATCGGATTCAAGGCATCATCGCGCTTGCACGCAACACGATACCCCGGGAAACACCATGACCTCGATACGCCCTTCCCGCGTCGACGACATCGCCGCCATCACCACACTGCTGGAAACGCACGCCTTGCCGACGGCCGACCTTGCCGCCTCGCAGGTGGCCTTCTGGGTGGAGGAAGAGGGTGGCCGTATCGCGGCCGTGATCGGCCTGGAGCAACATGGCGTCACCGGCTTGCTGCGCTCGCTGGCGGTGTCGCCCCTGCACCAGGGCAAAGGCCATGGCCAGCGGCTCGTGCAGTCCCTGGAAGCCGAGGCGCGCACGCGCGGCATCACCGGGATCGTGTTGCTGACGCAGACAGCGGACGCCTTTTTCGCGCGCCTGGGCTACGCCGTGGTCGCGCGCGACGCCGTGCCCGACGCCGTGCACGACAGCGCGGAATTCCGGTCGCTGTGTCCCGCCAGCGCCATCTGCATGCTCAAGCCGCTGTAGTCATCGCGGAGCGGCCTGGTGTCCGGGTGCAGGATGGGTTAGTACGCGAACTCGCGGAACACGCGATCGATGTCGCCGTTCCACTCGCCATGGAACAACGCCAGTTTGCGTTCGGCGGGCGTTTCGTCGGCCTCGACGATCTCCACCAGCGCATCGAGGAAGCCTGCCTCGTCCACGCCCTTGCTGTTGAGGCGTGCGCGACGCTTCAAACCGCCGATGGCGATCTTCACTGCTTCGCTGGCCAGGCCGCGCACGGTGCCGCCGCGGAACGGCAGCTTCAATGCATGCTTCGGCACGCCGTCGCGCAGTACATGACGCTCTTCCAGGGTGAAGTCCTTCACCAGGTCCCACGCCGCATCGAGTGCGGCATCGTCGTACAGCAGGCCCACCCAGAACGCCGGTAGCGCGCAGATGCGGTTCCAGGGACCGCTGTCGGCGCCGCGCATTTCCAGGAACTTCTTCATCCGCACTTCCGGGAACGCGGTGGTCATGTGGTCGGACCAGTCGCGCAGCGTGGGCAGCGCGCCCGGCAGTACCGGCAGCTTGCCCTGCAGGAAGTCGCGGAAGCTCTGCCCGCTGGCGTCGTGATAGATGCCATCGCGGTAGCTGAAGTACATCGGCACATCGAGCAGGTAGTCGACGTAGCGCTCGTAGCCGAAGCCCTCCTCGAACACGAAGTCGAGCATACCGGTGCGGTCGCCGTCGGTATCGGTCCAGATGTGCGAGCGGTAACTCTGGTAGCCGTTCGGCTTGCCTTCGGTGAACGGCGAATCCGCGAACAGCGCCGTCGCCACCGGCTGCAGCGCCAGCGACACGCGGAACTTCTTGATCATGTCCGCTTCGGTGGCGTAATCCAGGTTGACCTGCACGGTGCAGGTGCGCGTCATCATGTCCAGGCCCAGCTGGCCGACCTTGGGCATGTACGACTTCATGATCTGGTAGCGGCCCTTGGGCATCCACGGCATCTCGTCGCGGCGCCACTTGGGCTGGAACCCCATGCCGAGGAAGCCGAGCTGGAGTTCATCGGCGACCTGCTTCACCTCCTTGAGGTGCGTGCCCACTTCCACGCAGGTCTGGTGGATGGTTTCGACTGCCGCGCCGGACAGTTCCAGCTGGCCGGCCGGCTCGAGCGTGACCGACGCGCCGTCCTTCGTCAGGGCGATGACGCGACCCTTCTCTTCGATCGCTTCCCAGCCGAAACGCGTCAGACCCTTCAGCAGGGCCTCGATGCCGCGCTCGCCGTCGAAGGTCGGCGGACGCAGGTCGTCCAGGCGGAAGCCGAACTTTTCGTGCTCGGTGCCGATGCGCCAATCCGGCGCGGGCTTCTCACCCGAGGCGATGTATTCGACCAACTGCGCGCGATCGGTGATCAGCGTGTCGGCAACGTGGCTGGGGCTGGACAAGGGCAGGCTCGCGCGAAGGGAGAGGCCACGACGTGGAGACGAAGCCCCGCGGTCGCAAGGCCGGCACTATAACGTGACCGGGTGCACGCCAGCATGGCCATCCAGGCGCCGCAGCATCCCATCCTTGGTGCACATCGACGCGTGTCCGGACGTGGACTACGCTGCGTCCATGCCCTCGCATCCCCGCTCGCCCCAGGCCCGCCATCGCGAACGTCATCGCACCGATCGCGTGGGCTGGTTGCGCGCCTCTGTGCTGGGCATCAACGACGGCATCGTGTCGGTCGCCGGCCTGGTGGTAGGCGTGGCCGCGAGTGGCGCAGCGCCTTCGACGATCCTGCTGACCGGCGTGGCCGGCACGGTGGCGGGCGCCATGTCGATGGCTGCAGGCGAATACGTCTCCGTGCAGTCGCAGGCCGATACCGAGGCAGCCGATCTCGCGGTGGAGACACGCGAGCTGCGGGATACGCCGGAGAGCGAGTTGCTGGAGCTGGCCCAGATCTACGTGCAGCGCGGCCTGTCGCCCGCGCTTGCGCGCCAGGTGGCGGAACAGCTGACCGCGCACGATGCGCTGGAAGCCCATGCACGCGACGAGCTGGGCATCACCGAGGCCCTGCGTGCCCGTCCGGTGCAGGCGGCGCTCGCGTCGGCGGGTGCGTTCACGGTGGGCGCACTGCTGCCCATCGCGACCACGCTGTTGGCGCCCGCCGGCCAGGTCGGCATGGTGACGACCGTGGCGACCTTGGTGGGGCTGGTGCTGTCGGGGGCGCTGGCGGCCCGGGTCGGCGGCGCACCGATCCTGCGCGGCGCGCTGCGGGTCGGCTTCTGGGGTGCCATGGCGATGGGCGCTGCGGCGCTGGTGGGCCGCCTGTTCCACGTCGCCGTGTGATCCCTAAAGCGCCAGCCAGTTCCCCACGATCATCCGTGCCTCGTCCACGCCCTGCTTGGACTCGGCCGAAAAGGTCTGCACGCTGACGGTGTCGCCGAAGGCGGAGAACAGCTCCTTCTTCACCGCCTGCAGTGCGTTGCCCTGCTGGCCACGGCCCAGCTTGTCGGCCTTGGTCAGCAACGCATGGGCCGGCAGCCCGCGCTGGACGGCGTACCCCAGCATCTGGCGGTCGTAGTCCTTCAGCGGATGGCGGATGTCCATCACCACCACCAACCCCTTGAGCGCTTCGCGGGTGCGGAAGTAGCGGTCGATGAAGGCCTGCCAGTGCGCCTGGAGATCCTGCGGCACCTTGGCGTAGCCGTAGCCGGGAAGATCCACCAGATAGCGTTCCGGCTGGACCTGGAAGAACACCAGCTGCTGGGTGCGGCCGGGGGTCTTGGATACCCGCGCCAGGCGGTTGTGGTTGACCAGCGCATTGAGGGCACTGGACTTGCCGGCATTGGAGCGGCCGGCGAAGGCCACCTCGAATCCACCATCTTCCGGCAGCTGGCGCGGGGTGTGGGCGGAAAGCAGGTAGGTGGCGGAATTCAGGGGGTTCGACATGGCACTAGCATGGCATGTGCCGGCCCCGGGGACATGCCGGAAGCCCGTTGAATTGACCGGACAGCCCCGGCGCAGGGATAATTCAACGGTTTCGCGGCTGCATTCTGCGCCGCGTATCGTCTAGGGTTTCGGAGCTTTAGCATGCGCCACGCTCGCGTTATGGGACTTGCCGGACTGGCCGTATTGGCCGTGGGCGCAGTCGCTTTTGCACAGACCACCGTGGTTCCGGTGCCGGACAATGCACCGGTCGAGACCGCGCCGCTGGACATCAACCTCGCCAAGACCACCTGGGGTGATGCCAAGGCCGGCCAGACCAAGGCGGCCGCCTGCGCGGCCTGCCACGGCGCCGACGGCAACCCCAGCGATCCGCAGTACCCGCGCATCGCCGGCCAGAGCGAGCGCTATATCGCGCACCAGCTCGCGCTGTTCGCCTCGGGTGAGCGCAACACCGGCATGGCGGCCGTGATGGCCCCGTTCGCCCAGACCCTCAATGCGCAGGACATGCGCGACGTCGGTGCGTACTTCGCCACCCAGAAGTCGGGTGCCGGCCTGGCCGACGACAGCATCGTCGCCGAGGGCCCCTACAAGGACATGAAGTTCTACGAAGTGGGCCAGCAGCTGTACCGCAACGGCGACGCCGCGCGCGGCGTGCCGGCCTGCATGGCGTGCCATGGCCCCACCGGCGCCGGCAACCCCGGCCCGGCCTACCCGCACATCGGCGGGCAGATGCAGGACTACACCGTGCGTCGCCTGCAGGAATACAAGGCCGGCACCACCACGCTGAAGGACCCGACCCTGCACAACATCATGGCGCAGGTCGCCGCGCCGCTGACCGAGCAGGAAATCCAGGCGCTGGCCAGCTACCTGCAGGGCCTGCATGCCCGCGCCGACGACGTGGCCGCCGCCAAGTAATCCCGCACCCGGCCGCGTCGCGCGGCCGAAAGTGCAAGCTCCTGTTCATCGCGCCGGCCCCACCATGGCCGGCGTTTCTTTTTCCGCGACGCCCCGGAGCGGGACGTCCCGTTCCAGTCTGGAGAATCCCGATGGCCTCGCGTCTGCTGCCCGTGCTGATCACCCTGCTTGCCTTGCTGCCGGTCGCCACCCTTGCCGCACCGCCCGCATCGCCCCCGCTGGTCGAGGGGCAGGACTATGAAGTGATTCCGGACGGCAAGCCGTTCGCGCCCGCCAAGGGCAAGATCGAGGTCGTGGAGGTGTTCGGCTACACCTGCATCCACTGCGCGCACCTGGAACCCACGCTCGCCGCCTGGAAGAAGAAGCTGCCGCGCGACGTGCAGCTGACGCCGGTCCCGGCGGCATTCGGCGGCTACTGGATTCCCTATGCACGCGCCTTCTACGCCGCGCAGCAGCTGGGCGTGCAGGAGCGCACCCACCAGGCGGTGTTCGACGCCCTGCACAAGACCGGCAACCTGCCCATCCAGAATGCATCCGCCGAGGAAATCGCCGGGTTCTATGCCAGCCAGGGCGTGGACCGCGCGAAGTTCCTGGCCGCCCTGCGCGGCCCGGAGGTCGATGCACAGCTGGCCAGGGCGCGCGACTGGGTGACCGCCGCCGGCGTGGAAGGCACGCCGACGATCATCGTCAACGGCAAGTACCGCGTCACCGGCGGCGGCAACTACAGCGACAGGCTGAAGATCGCCGACCGGCTCGTCGCCCGCGAACGCGGCCGCAAGTGACGATCCCGTCATGGCGGCCGTTGCGGGCGCCATGCAGAATGTGATGTCCCCGGCCCGGCCGGCACCTTTTTCCTCTGAACCATTGGAGCTCGCGCGATGAAATCCCGTCACGTCCTGATGCTGTCCCTGCTGCTGCCCGTGCTGGCGGCCTGTGGTCCGAAGCCGGCCACCGACACCACGCCTGCCGCCGAAGCGCCCGCCGCACCGGCGACCACGACCGATGCCACCACCGCGCCCGCCGCCGACGCGCCGGCAGCTTCCGCCGAAGCCGCGACCGCAGCGCCGGCCGACGGTGCCGACAGCACGGCAACCGCCAACACCAACCCGGTCCTGCCGCCGCAGGGTCCGCCGCCGGTCGCCGGCACGGACTACGTCGAGATCCCCAATGGCCAGCCGTACGCGCCGCTCAACGGCCAGGTCGAAGTCGTCGAGGTATTCGGCTATGTCTGCCCGGCCTGCGCCCGCTTCGCCCCCGAAGTCTCGGCCTGGAAGAAGAAGCAGCCTGCCGACGTGCGCGTGACCTACGTGCCGGTGGTCTTCGGTCCCGTGTGGGCGCCCTACGGCAAGGCGTTCTACGCGGCCCAGGCCAAGGGCCTGGTCGACAAGACCCATGACGCGGTGTTCAGCGCCATCCACCTGCAGCGCTCGCTGCCGGGCGAAGGCAAGCCGCCGGCGGATCCGGCGCAGATCGCGCAGTGGTATGCCCAGTACGGCGTGGAGGCGAAGGAGTTCGTGTCGCTGATGAACAGTTTCGGCACCAACTCGCAGGTCGCCCGCGGCATGCAGTTCGCCAAGAACGCCGGAGCGGAAAGCACCCCCACCATCATCGTCAACGGCAAGTACCGCGTCACCGGCGGCCAGACCTACGCCGACGTGCTGCGCATCGCCGACCACCTGGTCGCGATGGAACGCGCACGCCGCTGAACGCCACGGAAGCCCCCACTTCCATGATCGACTCTCCGGCCACGCGGCGGCTGCGGCTGCTCAGCGCCAACATCCAGGCCGGCTCCAGCACCCGCCGCTACAGCGACTATGTGACCCGCAGCTGGTCGCATGCGCTGCCGGCGGGCAACAAGCGCGGCAGCCTGGACCTGATCGCGCAGCTGGCCGGGGAGCACGACATCGTCGGCCTGCAGGAGGCCGATCCCGGCAGCCTGCGCTCGGGCTTCACCAACCAGACGCATTACCTGGCCGAGCGCGCGGGCTTCGATTACTGGACGCACCAGCCCAACCGCAATGTCGCGCGGGTCGCCGGCAGCGCCAACGGCCTGCTCAGCAAACTTGAACCGGTGGAGGTCACCGACCACAGCCTGCCCGGCCGCATCAGCGGTCGCGGCGTGCTGATGGCGCGCTTCGGCGAGGGTGACGAAGGGCTCACGGTCGCCGTGGCGCACCTCTCGCTGGGCGCCAACTCGCGCCGCTCGCAACTGGCCTTCATCGGCGAACTGCTGTCGGATCATCCGCATGCGGTGCTGATGGGCGACTTCAACTGCGTGCCCGACACGCCGGAAATGCAACTGCTCTACAAGCGCACCCGCCTGCGTCCTCCGGCATTCTGCGTGCCCACGTTCCCCAGTTGGCGCCCGCAGCGCGCCATCGACCACATCCTGGTCAGCGAAGGCCTGCGCACCGACAACGCACGCGCCATGCCCGCCGCGAATTCGGACCATCTTGCGCTGGCGATGGACATCGACGTGCCGGACATTGCGTTGCGCTGACACCTCGCCGTATGCCGGGGTCAAGGATCGCGGCACCGTCACGGCACGCCACATGAAGAAGCCGGCAGACGCCGGCTTCTTCGTACTGCAGGCAATGCGATGTCTCAGAACCGCAGGTTGGCACGCACGTAGAAGAAACGACCGCCGGGAATGTCGTAGGTCGAAGCTTCGTAGCCGTTGAGCGAGCACGATGTGCACACCGGCGGATCCTCGTCGAACACGTTGTTGACGCCGCCGGTCAGCTGCAGCCCCTTGAACCATTCGAACTCATAGCCCAGTTGCAGGTCGTGGTAGGTCGTGGCGGCCAGCGTATTGCGGGTCGGCGTGTCGCAGAACTCGGACGGATCCGCCGCCAGGCAGGCCTCCTCCATCTCGGACAGGTGGCGGATGCTCCACGCGGCATTCCAGTTGCCCAGCTTCCAGTCCAGCGTCGCGGTCGACGTCCACTCGGGGATCGCGGTGTCGTTGACGACGATGCCCGGGGCCTGCGGCTGCAACTGGCCACCCGCACCGCGGGCTTCGTAACGGGTCACGATGGTGTTCTGCCAGCTCAACTTGAAGCGGCCGATCGAGCTCTCCGGCAGCGTCCAGAACACGTCCGCATCCCAGCCATCCGTCTTGATCGAGCCGAGATTGATCAGGAAGTTGGCGAAGGTATCGATCTCGCCCGATGCCAGGCGGTTGATGCCGGTGCAGTACTGGGGATCCTGCGTGGTCGCACACAGATCCAGCTGTGTCTGCGCGTCGATGGCCTGGATGGCGCCTTCCAGGTTGTGCCGGTAGTACGTCACTTCGAAGTCCAGCTTGTCCGACCATGCCACGTCTTCCGCGAACGAAGGACTGAACACCAGTCCGGCACTGAAGCTGCGCGCGGTTTCCGGCTGCAGTTCCGGGTTGCCGCCAGTCAGCACCGGTATCTGCGGATCATTCTGCCGTGCGCCCACCGGCACGCCGGGGCATGCGACCGGCGCGACGGACCCGGCCGGTGCGCTTGGCGGCACCAGGCATGGATCGACCAGCAAGGCATCGAAGCGGCTCTGCGAGCCGTACAGTTCACCGATCGACGGTGCGCGGAAGCCTTCCGCATACGTCGCGCGCAGCACCAGGTCCTCGGCCACCTGCCAGCGCAGGCCATACTTCGGCGTGAACTCGCCACCGAAGGTCGAGTAGTCCGAATAGCGGCCAGCCAGGCTCAGGTCGAGCTTGCCCGCGCCATCCTGTTGCGCGTACAGCGGCACGTTCAATTCCACGTACGCTTCATTGACGTCGTACTCGCCGGATGTCGGTAGCGACGGCACGCCGTTGTACTCGCCGGCCACCGTCTGCGGATCCGGGTTGTAGCTGCCTTCGTACTTGCGGTACTCGACGCCTGCTGCGAACTCCACGTCACCCGCCCACGCCGGGAACAGCGCGCCGCTCAGATTGGCGGTGACCTGGGTCAGCTTCTGTTCGCTGCGGTCGCGGAACAGGGGGCTGATGTAGGCAAGCATCGCGGGCGTGATGGTGTCGAAGCCGAAGATATCCAGCGGCGTGCACCCGTTCGTGGCCGCGCAGACCGCTGGATCGCCCAAGGCCGTGGCGATGTTGCGCGCGTTGTAGCTGCCGCGGTTGGTCTGGTCCGCTTCGTTCTTGCTGAAGGCCGCGTTGACGTCCCAGAAGAACTGGCGCTCGCCACCGAAGGAACCTTCGAGCCCGGCCGCGATGTACTGCGTATCGACCTCCTGCTCGAAAATGCGGGGACCGCCTTCCAGCGGGCGGCGGCGGATGGTGCCGATGTTGCCGCCGGGCCCACCCACCAGATCGAAGCCGAACGGGTTGTAGGGATGGTTGGCCGGTATGACCAGGTCGGCCGTGTAGCTGGTACCCGCGCCGGGCCCGAGGTCGATCGGCTCCGGCGCGGCCTGGTTGGTGGATTCGCGGCGGTTGTACAGCGCCTTCGCATAGAAGTTCAGCTGCTCGGTGATGGAGAAGCGATACTGGCCGAACACGCCCATGCGCTTGGAAGGGGTGATGAGCAGGTTGTACGGCGCATAGTTGAAGGCATCGCGCCCGAAGTCGAAGCACTGGAATCCGTCCGTGCGCGCAACACCCGAATCGCAGTCCGGCAGGTTGGGCGTGTAGACCGGGTTGGTCTGTCCGGGCTTCACCGACAGGTCGTATTCGTTGCCGTTCGGATCCGTGAAGGCGTAGCGGCCACCGAGGATGCGCGAGCTGCCACCCTGGATCGGGATCGAAGAGATGTAGCGGTCCGCCGAGCTGACTTCCTTCTGTTCGGTGTAGCTCAGGCTCAGGAACAGGTTGCTGCGCTCGGTGTCGAAGCCCCACGCGAAGTCGGCACCGGTGATTTCGCCGTCACCCTTGTCGTACTGGCCGTAGTTGAGCGTGACCTGCCCGCCATCGAAGTTGCGACGGGTGATGATGTTGACCACGCCGGCGATGGCATCGGAACCGTACAGCGACGACGCGCCGTCTTCGAGCACTTCGATACGCTCCACCAGCGCCAGTGGAATGGTGTTGAGATCGACCGCCGCGGAAACACCGGAAGCGGAAGACTCGTTGACCCAGCGCATCCCGTCCACCAGCACCAGCACGCGCTTCGGGCCCAGGTTGCGCAGGTCCACCTGTGCCGAGCCGGCGCCCACACCATCGCCATTGGGCGAGAAGCCGAAGTTGCCGGAGGAATTGAACTTGGTGTTGAGGGCAGAACCGGAACCGGTGAGTTCCTGCAGGATGTCGCCGATGGAGGTCAGGCCGGAGCGCTCGATGTCTTCGCGTGACAGCGTTTGCACCGGTACGCGGCCCTCCATCTCGGCACGCTTGATGCGGCTGCCGGTCACGGTGATCGTGTCCAGCGTGGTGGCCTCCTGGGCCAGGACGGTGGCAGGCAACGCGAGAAGCACTGCGAGTTGTATGGCCGAAGCCAGTTTGTGGCGGCGTGCGTTCATGGATTCTCTCTCCGGAAGGGATTGGGCCGCACGGCCGATGCCTAAAGCGGCTTGCCCATCGTTGTAAAGAATCGGTAAAACACCCACAACGGAAACAAGTCACCGTTTTGAAAAAGGTAACGGTGATTATCTGGATATAAACAGGTTTACCGCGAGTTTCTACACACAGCCGTCACGATGGTTAACAAGTAAATGTGTGTAGAGGGCGTCGCGATCAGCCACTGGCGATGATCGCGATCCCCATCACCATCATGAAGACGGCGAACACACGCTTCAGCGCCTTGCCGCCAATGCGGTGCGCCAGTCGCGTGCCGTAGGGTGCGGCAAGGACGGAGGCGACCGCCACGCCGATGGCGGCCGGAAGATAGATGTAACCCACCGCGTGCGCCGGCAACGCCCCCGGCGGTGCGTGCAGCGCATAACCCGCGGCACTTGCGAGCCCGATGGCCACGCCGCAGGCACTGGACGTGCCGACCGCGCGCACCGGCTGCACACCGCGCCACACCAGCAGCGGCACCGTCATGCTGCCGCCCCCGATACCGACCACCGCCGACACTGCACCGATCACGGTGCCCGCCATACTCATGCCGGCACCGCGCGGGGCGGGTACGCCACGACCTTCGGGGTGTGCGTTGCCGCCGAACAGCATCTGCGCACCTGCGATGAAGCAGTAACCGGCCACGATCCAGCGCAGCACGTCGTCATCCAGGTACACCGCCAGACCGCTGCCGACCCAACCACCCAGCAGCAGGCCCGGCACCATCCACACCACCGTAGGCCACAGCACGCTGCCGCGACGATGGTGCGCATACGCGGACGACGTGGCCGTCAGCACGATGCTCGCCAGTGAACTGGCGAGCGCGGCATGCATTGCGGCTTCTTTTGGAATGCCATGCAGCGGGAGTATCCACGCGAGTGCGGCCACCAGCACCAGGCCGCCTCCGATGCCGAGCAGGCCCGCGAGGATGCCGGCCAGCACGCCCAGTACAGGGAAAATCCAAACACCATCCAAGCATCACCTCGTCATCGCCTGTCTACAGGGAGGTTCAGCCGGCTTGGGTATAGTCCCCGGCATGATCCGCATCCCCCCTGTCATCGTACTCGCTGCCCTCGCGGGCCTGTGCATCGCGCCGGTATCGCGCGCGCAATCGCTCCACACCCAACGTCCAGTCGTCCGCGACGCGCTCGCCGCAGCGGAAGCCGGCCGCCTCGATGGCGCCACGTCATCCGCCCTCGTCCGCCACCCGCTGTACGGCTGGGTCGAGTTCGCCTCGCTGCGTCGCCAGATCGATGCAGTATCGACACCGCAGGCGCAGGCCTTCCTGAAACGTCACGAAGGCCAGGCCGTGGCCGAACAATTCCGTTCCCTGTGGCTGGCGGCGCTGGCGCGGCGCCAGGAGTGGCCCACCTTCCTCGCCGCGTGGAAGCCCACTGAAAACCTCTCCCTGCAATGCGCGCACCTGCAGGCACGCCAGGCCACCGGCCGCACAGATGCCGCGTGGACACAGCAGGCGCAGGCGATCTGGCGCAAGGGCGCGAAGTCGCTGCCCGATGGGTGCGAGCCGGTCTTCAACGTGCTCGCGAGCCAGGGTGGACTCACTCCCGCGCTGCGCTGGGAACGCATCGAGGCAGCGGCCGCGGAACGCCAGACCGGCGTGATGCGCTCGGCTGCCCGGGGGCTGCCCGCCGAGGAGGGCGCGCTGGCCGCCGACTACGCCGCCTTCATCGACGCCATCCATCCACGCGCATTGAACTGGCCCAAGACCGAACGCAGCCGACGGATGGCCGCGCATGGACTGGCCAGACTGGCCCAGAACGACCCCGACACCGCCGAGCGCCTGTTGCCCCAGTACGCCGATGCGTTGGGGATGGGCGAATCCGAACGCGGACAGGTGCTGTACCAGGTCGCGTTGTGGACGGTCGCCTCCTACGGTCCGGATTCCGCGCGCCGGCTGGGCAACGTGCCCGAGTCCGCCTACGACGAACGCCTGCACGAATGGCGCGTGCGCGAGGCCCTGTCGCGTGGCGATTGGCCGGCCGCGCTGGCGGCGTTGAAGAAGATGCCGCCTGCACAGCGCGCGGATTCGCGCTGGCGTTATTTCGAAGCGCGCATGTCCGAGAAGACGGGTGACCGTGCCAGCGCGCAACGCCTGTTCCGGGAAACCGCCGCCAGCCCCACGTTCCATGGCTTCCTGGCGGCCGACCGCCTGGAGCAGCCCTACGCGCTGTGCGCCTGGATCCCGAATGACCCCGCCGCCGCAAAGCAGATGGTCGCGCGCGATCCGGCCATCGTCCGCGCGATGGAGCTGTGGCAACTGGAACGGCCCGGCTGGGCGACCGCCGAGTGGAACGAGGCGCTGTCGCGCTTCGACGATACCCAGCGCCGCATCGCGGTGGAGGTGGCGCGCGACAACGGCTGGTTCGACCGTGCCGTGTTCTCGCTCGGCAGGCAGCCGGACGAGCAGCGCCTGTATACGCTTCGCTTCCCGTTGCACCACGACGACACCATCAAGCGCGAAGCAACGAAGCACAACATCGATCCGGCCTGGGTCGCGGCCGAGATCCGCGCCGAGAGCATCTTCAACCCGAAGGCGCGCTCCGGCGCCAACGCCATGGGGCTGATGCAGGTACTGCCCGGCACGGGCGCCGGCGTTGCCAAGCGATGGAGCATTCCGTATGCGGGCGCGGCGAGCCTGTACGACGCCGACACCAACATCGCCATCGGCACCGCGTACCTACGCGAGATGGAAGACAAGTACGGCGTCCCCCATGTCGCCATCGCCGCATACAACGCCGGACCGGCGCCGACCGCGCGCTGGCAGGCGCAGCGACCGGGCTTCGACCCCGACGTCTGGATCGAAACCATCAGCTACAAGGAAACCCGCGAGTACGTGGCGCGCGTGCTCGCCTTCAGCGTGATCTACGACTGGCGCCTCAACGGCACCGCCCTGCCGGTGACCGACCGCATGATGGGGCGCGTGCAGGCCAAGCGGAAAGCCTTCACTTGCCCGACGGCGCAGATGCCGAAGAGCTGAAGGCGGATGCGCTCCTTGCAGGAGCGACGTCAGTCGCGACCTCGCCCCTCTGCACCCAGAGGTGCGCGGATGCTCCACTGCGAGTCAGGAGCAGTCGCTCCATCAGGCGTCACATCGTTCCGCTTTTCCGGTCGCGGCTCACGTCGCTCCTGCAGAGGTCAACAGCAGACGGCGAACGCACCAATCCGGCATCATGCCGGCATGAAGATCTATCTCGTCGGCGGCGCGGTGCGCGACCGGTTGCTTGGGCTGGCGCCCGGCGACCGCGACTGGGTCGTGGTCGGTGCCACCCAGGCGGCGATGGAAGCGCAGGGATTCAAGGCGGTCGGTCGCGACTTCCCCGTGTTCCTGCACCCCGATACGGGCGAGGAGTACGCGCTCGCGCGCACGGAACGCAAGAGCGGACGGGGCTACCGTGGCTTCGTGGTCGATGCCGATCCCTCCGTGACGCTGGAAGAGGATCTGCAGCGGCGCGACTTCACCCTCAATGCGATCGCGCAGGACGCCGACGGAACGCTGATCGACCCGTACGGAGGGGCGCGCGACATCGACGCGCGCGTGCTGCGGCACGTGAGCCAGGCCTTCGTCGAAGATCCCCTGCGCGTGCTGCGCGCGGCGCGGTTCATGGCGCGCTTTGCATCGCTGGGTTTCACCATTGCGCCGGAGACGATGGCGCTGATGCGCGAACTGGTCGCCAGTGGCGAACTCGACGCGCTGGTGCCGGAGCGGGTGTGGCAGGAACTCAGGCGCGCGCTGGCGTCGACGACGCCTTCTGCCTTCCTGTCCACGCTGCGTGCCTGCGGGGCGCTGGCCGTGGTGTTGCCCGAGGTGGATGCGCTGTACGGCGTTCCGCAGCGCGCGGAGTATCACCCGGAAGTCGACACGGGCGTGCACCAGGAAATGGTCAGCGACATGGCCGCGCGCCTGGCGCCCGGTGATGCGTGCATCGGGTTCGCTGCGCTGACCCACGACCTCGGCAAGGCGTTGACGCCGGCCGACATGCTGCCGAAGCACATCGGGCACGAGCACGCGGGCGTCAGGCCCGTGCTCGCCCTGTGCGAGCGCCTGAAGGTGCCGGCCGACTACCGCGAGCTGGCGGTGATGGCGTGTCGCGAGCATCTCAACGTGCATCGCCTGGCCGAACTGCGCGATGCCACGGTCGTGGAGCTGCTCACCCGCTGCGATGCCTTCCGCCGTCCCGAGCGTATTCCGTGGCTGGCCACGGTCTGCGAGGCGGACAAACGCGGACGTGGCGACCATGCAGAGGCGGACTATCCGCAGGGCCGGGAACTGCTGCGCCTGCACCAGGCGGCCCGGCAGGTCAGCACCCGCGACGTGGCCTGCGACGGCATGACCGGGCCGCAGATCGGCGACGCCGTACGCGCCGCGCGGGTTGCCGCCGTGCAGCGCGCCCGTCGGATCAGCGGCTGATCCACCCGCATCCCATTTCACACCTGGGCGGGTATTGTCGCGTTCGCGGCACGGGAGCCGCATCACGCCATCCCATCACTCGAGGGTCCGTCATGGAATGCACGCGCACCATTCTGTACCTCTGCCTGGCCGGCGCCGGCCTCTGGGGCTCCGAAGCCCGGGCCGACGATGACTATGTCACCTGCGAAAGCCGCAACGACCGCTACCAGAGTTGCCCGATCTCCACCTCGGCCTACGTCACCCTGGACCGCCAGTTGTCCAGCACCTCATGCGTCCAGGGCCGCAGTTGGGACTACAACCGCCGCGAGATCTGGGTGGATGACGGCTGCCGCGCGACCTTCCGCGTGCACACGAGTTCTTCAGGCCACCATGACGGCAACAAGGATGCCAAGGTGGCGGCCGGGGTGCTCATCGGCGCGGCCATCCTCGGTGCCATCGCCGCCAACGCGGACAAGAAGGACAACAAATACGACGACGACCGTTACCAGGGGCCGCGGCATACGTCGTATGTTCCCGGCTGGATGATCGGCACGTTCGAAGGCTACAACCCGATGTACAACAGCGACGTAACCCTGACCATCGACTCCGATGGCCGCGCAAAAGCCCGTTCCGGTGGCCAGACCGTGAACGGCTGGATCAACGACGGCCGCCTCAACGTCGGCAACACCACGTTCGACATCGACCAGTCCCGTGACGGCCTGGTCACCTCCCAGGTGGGGGACCGGCACAACGAGGTGCGCTACCGCCGCGTTCGCTGAACGTCGGAAGCCCGTGGAGGAAGGACGCTTGGCGTCCTTCCCTCATGGTCACGGGACAGGCCGGCAGCTGAGCTTGTTGCCGAAGAAGTCCACGCTGGCTTCGCCCTGGTGTTCCCAGTACTCGATACCGCCGCGGCCGTACTTGGCGCCGCTGGCTGCCGGTTGCGGGAACACGATGGCCTGGTCGTTGCCCCAGGTCATCACCGCCGCCGCCGGATCGAGGTCGTTGTAGAAGGTCATCGTGAACGGCTTGCTGTTGTCGTCGCAGCGGTATTCCACCGCCTTCGGCACCACCAGGCCGGGCGCATGGATCGCCAGCTCGACCAGGCGGGTCCTGTAGGACTCCAGCACGCACAGGCGCACATCGTCCGCCTTCCAGCACTCGTCGCGTCCCTTCACCCAGCCGCGCTGCATCGCAGGGTCGGCGTCCTTGGCTTCCGCGTAACGCGTGGCAAGCTGACGGTCGAGCGCGGCCAGTTCGGCGTCGGTGCAGACCAGCTTCTCCGCCTCGCTGGCGGCCTTGGCGCAATCGAACGAGGGCGGTGCCAGCGCGGGAGTGGTCTCCGGCGCCGCCACGTTCGCGGCAGGAGCCGTGGCGGCGGGCGCGGAGGCGGGCGCTGTAGCGGCAGGCGCGGGGGTTTCGGGCGCGCAGGCTGCCAGCAGGAGCAGAGGGAAGCACAACAGGGGCGACTTCATCGGCGGTCTCCGGCACGGGGTGCGGCGCATGCTAGCGCCGATCGCGTGAAGGCGTGCCGTCAGCGCGAGAGGCGCAGCCGGCTGATCGTGCCGCGCCCCGGCGCCGACTGGATCGACAGCGTCCAGCCCAGGTGTTCGCACAGGCGTGCCAGCAGATCCAGTCCGATGCCGCCACCTTCGCGACTGCCGCCGCGCGCCAGCTGTGCGTAGATGCGGCTGATGTCTTCCGGCGTCATGCCGTGCCCGGGATCCTGCAGGGTGACGGTGGCATCGGCGTCGAGGCGGATGTGGATCTCGCCGCGGTCGCTGTTCTCGATGGCGTTGCGCAGCAGGTTGCCGATGGCCGCCTGGACGATGTGCAGTGGCGCTGACACCGTGCATGGCAGCAGTTCGTCGACCACGATGGAAAGATCCTTGCCCGCCAGCAGGTGGCGGTGGTCGTCGATGATGTCCGGCAGCAGTTCATGCAGCATCACCACTTCGTTGCTGCGCGACAACCGTGCCGGGTCCTTGGCGAGCGTCAGCAGCAGGGCGATCAGGCGCTCCACGTCGCGGGCCGTGCGATGGATGCGTTGCACCTGCTGGCGCGCCGGCGCCGGCAGGCCGGGTTGCTCCAGCGCCAGTTCGCTGGCGCCCGCCATGATGGCGATAGGCGTACGCAGCTCGTGGCTGGCGGTATCGATGAAGGTGCGCTCGCGCTCGACGAAGTCATCCTGGCGGCGCAGGTAATCGTTCAGGGCGTTGGTGATGACGTGCAGCTCGGAGCTGGCGCCATCCGCCACGACCACGCGCTGGCCGGCATGATCGGGAGAAAGTGCCCCGATGTCGTTCGCCAGGTCGGACAGGGGGCGCAGCGCAGTCCGCACCCCCCGGGCGACCATCACCCCTATGACCACCAGCGCGATGAACGCCAGGCCCAGTGATCCCAGGAGCAGGGCGTCCTCGATGGTCTCGATCCCGGTGATGTCGCGCACGACGAAGTAGTCAACGCCCTGCACACGCTGGACCAGCACCACGTTCTCGCGCCCGCCGAACCAGAAATCATCGTGCACGCCCTGCGGCAGCATCGACAGACCGGGCGGGGGCTGGCGGCCCGGCACCCGGTAGAGCTGTATCGCGCCGGTGTCACGCCATTCGTGGCCCGGATCTGCGGCCTTCTGCTGGACGTAGTGCACGATCTCCTGCTGGAGCAGCGACTTCCAGACCCAGTCCTCGAGGAAGTCATCAGCGAAGACCAGGATGATGATGGCGGCCAGCAGTACCGCGTAACCACCGAGCAGGCGCCTGATTTTCGCATGCAGGCTACGGCGCTTTTCCATCGCGTCCCTCCGGATGGGTGACCGCCAGACGGTAGCCGGTGCGGGGCAGGGTCTGGATGAGCTTCACCGGGAATGGGCCATCCACGCTGCGGCGCAGTTCGTAGATGTGCGAGCGGAGCATGTCGCCATCCGGCGGGTGGTCGCCCCACAGCGCATGTTCCAGCTGCTGCCGGGTGACGGCGGCAGGACTGGCCTGCATCAGCGTTTCCAGCAGCTTGCGGCAGGCGGGATACAGATGCAGCACCTGCCCGGCGCGGGTGGCCTCCAACGTGGCGAGGTCGAGTTTCAGGTCGTGCACTTCGAGCACCTTGCGCCGCTGCCGGCCGTGCATCCGCGCCATCAGCGCCTCGAGCCGCACTTCGAGTTCCGGCAGGTCGAACGGCTTGGTCAGGTAGTCGTCGGCGCCCGCGCGGAAACCGGCGATCTTGTCGGGCAGTTCGTCGCGCGCGGTCAGCATGATGACCGGCACGCTGGAGTCGTGCTCCTCGCGCAGGCGGCGCAGCACTTCCGGGCCCTCCAGGCGCGGCAGCATCCAGTCCAGCACGATGGCGTCGTAGACCTGGGTGCTGGCCAGGTGCAGGCCGGTCACGCCATCGGGCGCCGCGTCCAGGGTGTGGCCGCGCGCCTCGAAGTAATCGAACAGGTTCGCCACCAGGTTCCGGTTGTCTTCGATGACCAGCAGCCGCATCGGCAAGGTCCGCGCCAGCAGGGGAAGGACCGGCAGCATCGCAGGCCGGACGTCGAAGCGCCGTCGGAATTCCGACGAATCTCCTACGCCCCATCATCCACGATCATGCGCCGCGTTGCAGACCGGCATGCCCCCCATGCGCCCGATGCACCTTCAACACGCCCCCGGCTGGCAGACGCCGCTGCTGCTCGTGCTGATGCTGTGGGCGCTGCTGGCGGGACTGGGCATGCGCGAGCCGATGCCGGCGGACGAACCACGCTTCGTGCTGGCCGCGCGGATGATGGTGGAGACCGGCCAGTGGCTGTTCCCGCACCGCGGCGCGGAACTGTATGCGGAGAAACCTCCGACATTCATGTGGTTGCAGGCCACCAGCTACCTGCTGGTGCGCAACTGGCAGGTGGCGTTCCTGCTGCCGTCGCTGCTGGCCGCGCTGCTGACCCTCGGGTTGTCCGGTGACCTGGCGCGCCGCCTGTGGGGCCGGCACACGGTGCCCTACGCCGTCTTCGGCCTGTTCGTCTGCCTGCAGTTCGCCCTGCAGGCCAAGCGCGCGCAGATCGACATGGTCCTGGTGGCCATGACCACGCTGTCGCTGTGGGCACTGCTGCGCTACCTGCTGGAAAAGCCGAGTCCGTGGTTGCTGGCACTCGGCACCTTCGCCGCCGGCCTGGGCACGGTGACCAAGGGTGTCGGCTTCCTGGCGCTGCTGGTGTTCCTGCCGTGGCTGTGGGCGCGACGGACGGCATCCCGCGCGCTGCCCGCACCGCGTGGCGTGCACGTGCTTGCAGGCGTGGCGGGATTCCTGCTGGGCGCGGCCACCTGGCTCGTACCGATGCTCGCGACGGCGCTCTCTTCCCCGGATCCTGCGCTGCAGGCGTATGCGCGCGAGATGCTGTTCAAGCAGACCGGCACGCGCTATGCCAACGCATGGCATCACGTGAAACCCGCGTGGTACTACCTGCAAGCGATGCTGACGCTGTGGCTGCCCGGCGTGCTGCTGGCGCCGTGGCTGCTGCCCGCGTGGTGGCGGCGCATGCGCCGGCCGGATGCGCGCCACGTCCTGCTGCTGGGTTGGGCGGCGCTGGTGCTGGTGTTCTTCAGCGCGAGCGCGGGCAAGCGCGAGGTCTACATCTTCCCGATGCTGCCGGCATTGGCGGTGGCGGCGGCACCGCTGCTCCCGGGTCTGTTGCGACGACGCGCGGTGCGCGCAACGCTGTGGTCGTACATGGCCGTGCTGGCATTGGTCGCAGGGGTGCTGGGCGCGTGGCTGTCGATGGCGCCCCCCGAGCGCCTGCACGCACTGCTCGACGGCCGCGGCATGGACATGGCGACGGTCGCGCAGCTGAGCCGATGGCTGCTGGGATTCGCCGTCGTGGCACTCGCCGCGATAGTCGCCGCGCGACGACATGTGGCGGTGGCGCTGGTCGCCGTGACGGCCGCACTGTGGACGGCGTATGGCATGGGCTTCATGCCGGCGCTCAGCCCCGACAGTTCAGCCAAGGCGTTGATGCAGCGCGTCGGCGAGCGGATCGGTCCGGATGCCGAACTGGCCATGCTGGGCTGGCGCGAACAGCATCTGCTGCAGGCGGACCGGCCCGTGACCGACTTCGGCTTCAAGCAGCCCTGGGCGGCGCAGTGGCAGCATGCGCACGCGTGGCTGCTGCAAGCACCGGCGAAACGCTGGCTTTTCCTGCGCAGCGAAGCCATCGGCCCGTGCCTGGATCCGGCGAAGGTGGTCGACATCGGCGCATCCAACCGGCGTGCATGGATCCTTGCACCCGGGGATGCCTGGATCGAAGGCTGCGATGTGCCACCCGACTGGTCGGCGGATGTCAGCGAAGACTGAATCCGGAACAACGCCGCGTGCAGGCGGGAATCATTCGCGCGTGACTTAACGCGTTTCCGACGGCTGTCCGACTGCGCTACGACATCGCGGCCACGAGCATGCGTGCACCTTCCTGCATCCGCATCCGCATGCCCGTTCCGTCGCTCCCGTCCTCCGCTCCGACGACAGGTCCCGGACCGCGCCTCGCGTTGGTATCCATTCCCCTGCTGCTGATCGCATGGCAGCTGGCATGCCGCATCGACCTGCCCTGGGCGGGCTGGCTGTTCCACTGGGAAGGCGATGCGTGGTCGCTCAAGCGCAGCGTGTTGCTGGAAACCGTCCTGCATCGCGGCGGCCGCACCGCGAGCCTGCTGGCCTGGCTTGGCCTGCTGGCCGCCACCCTGGTGCACTGGGCGAAGCCTGCATCGGCTCCATGGACGCGTCCTGCCGCCCGCCTGCTGCTGGCGCTGCTCGCGTCCACCGCATGCGTGGCCCTGTTGAAGGCGGTCACGCAGGTGGATTGCCCGTGGGATCTTGCGGGATTCGGCGGCCAGCGCGCCTACGTGCCGCTGCTGGCACCGCGTCCGGCTTCGTTGGGCCCCGCCGCCTGCTTTCCCGCCGCGCACGCCGCAAGCGGCTACGCCTGGGTGGCGTCGTACTTTTTCTTCCTGCACGTCGCGCCCCGGTGGCGGCTTGCAGGGCTCGCGGTCGGGCTGCTGGCGGGTGGCGTCTTCGGCCTGGCGCAGCAGCTGCGCGGTGCGCACTTCCTGTCGCATGACGTCGCCAGCCTGGCGGTGTGCTGGACCATCGCCTGCGCCGTCGAGGGACTCGGTGCGCGACGCGGCCAAGTGACGATGGAGGCATGCGCATGAGCGTTTCAGTGCTCGATCACGCAGGCGTTCCCTCTCGCTGGCAACGGCTGCGTGCCGCGCTGGCGGTCCGCCCGCTGGTGGGCACGGAAACACTGATCCTGGCGGCCTGCCTTTACTTCAGCCTGTTCGCGAACGCGGTCTTCTGGCGGGCAGCGTCCCCACAGCCATGGGCACAGGGAACCTGGACGCTGTCGTTGTTCCTGCTGATCACCGCGGTGCACGGGATCTGGCTGTCGCTGCTGGTCTGGCGCCGTACCGCGCGCGTGGTGCTGTCATTGCTGGTGGTGGTCGCGGCGCTGGCCGGGCACTACATGGCCGCGTACGGCATCTACATCGACGCCGACATGGTCCGCAACGTCCTGCATACCGACTGGCGCGAAGCCGCCGACCTCGCCGGCCCGGATGCGCTGCTGCCATTGCTGGCGGCGGTGCCGCCGCTGTTCGTGGTGTGGCGCGTGCGCCTGCGACCGCGCGGCGTTGCACGCGCAGTGCTGGCGCGCAGCGTCTTCCTCCTCGGCATGGTCGTGGTCGGGCTGGTCGGCGTGCTGCCTTCCCTGCAGCCGCTTACCGCCTTCCTGCGCAACCAGCGCGAAGTGCGCTACCTCGTCACGCCCGCCAACGTGCTCGTGTCGCTGGCGAAGGTGGTCAGCGAAGACCCGCCCGGCCGCACCCATGCCCAACTTCCCATCGGCGAGGACGCCGTGCAGTCGCCTGCCGCCACGATGCGGCGGCCGCGCCTGCTGATGCTGGTGGTGGGCGAGACCGCGCGTGCCGCCAACTGGGGCCTCAACGGTTACGCGCGCCAGACCACGCCGGAACTGGCCGCACGCGGCGTGCTCAACTTCCCGCACGTCAGTGCGTGCGGAAGCAGCACCGAAGTCTCGCTGCCCTGCATGTTCTCCCCGTGGGGACGCGAACGCTACGACGAAAAAGCGATCCGCGGCCACCAGTCGTTGCTGCACGTCCTGCAACGCGCGGGCGTGGCCACGTTGTGGCGCGACAACCAGTCCGGCTGCAAAGGCGTCTGCACGGGCCTGCCGGTCGAAGACCTGCATGCACGCAAGGACTCCGCACTGTGCAACGGGGCGCGCTGCTTCGACGGCATCCTGCTTGAAGGGCTGGAAGAAACCGTCGCGCGCAACAAGGGCGACCAGGTGATCGTGCTGCACATGCTGGGCAACCACGGCCCGACCTACTTCGAGCGTTACCCGCCTGCTTTCCGTCGCTTCACGCCTGTCTGCGAGACCTCGGACCTGGGGCGCTGCAGCCGCGCGCAGATCGTCAATGCATACGACAACGCACTCGCCTACACGGACCACGTGCTGGCGGGCGCGATCGATCGCCTGTCGACGCTCCCGGGCTACGACACGGCCCTGCTCTATGTCTCCGACCACGGCGAATCGCTGGGCGAGAAAGGCCTCTACCTGCACGGCATGCCCTACGCCATCGCGCCACGCGAGCAACTCGACGTGCCGATGGTCGCGTGGTTCTCACCCTCGTGGCGGCAATCCACGCACCTGGATCCGCAGTGCCTGCGCGACCGCGCGGGCAGGCAGGCCAGCCATGACCAGCTTTTCCACACCGTACTGGGACTCACCGACGTGAAGACATCGCTTTATCGGCCGGACTACGACATTTTCCTGACCTGCAGGAGCGCACGCTGACATGGTCGAGACGAGCACTGCCATGACAAGTCTTTCCGTCGTCATTCCTGTTTTCAACGAGGCCGGCAACATCGGGCCGCTGGTGCGCGAAGTGGTCCAGCACCTGCGTGGCCGCATCGTGTTCGACATCGTCTGCGTGGATGACCAGTCCGAAGACGACACACGCGACGTGCTCGCGGCGTTGAAGGCCGAGGTTCCGGAGTTGCGCGTGGTGGTGCACCACCGGCGCAGCGGCCAGAGCGCCGCCGTCCGCACCGGCGTGAAGCATGCGCTGTCGCCATGGATCGTCACCCTCGACGGTGACGGCCAGAACGATCCCGGCGACATCCTCAAGCTGCTGGCGGCACGCGAGGCGGGCAATCCGCAGACCCGGCTCTACGCGGGTTGGCGGGTGGATCGCAAGGACACCAGCAGCAAGCGCTGGGCATCGCGCTGGGCCAACCGCATCCGCCAGTGGCTCCTGCATGACGACACGCCCGACACCGGCTGCGGCATCAAGCTGTTCGAGCGTGCGGCGTTCCTCGAGCTTCCCTATTTCGACCACATGCACCGTTACCTGCCCGCGCTCATGCAGCGTGCCGGCTGGCTGACGGTCAGCGTGCCGGTGTCGCACCGGCCACGCGGGTCCGGCCAATCGAAGTACACCAATCTGGGCCGCGCACTGGTCGGCATTCGCGATCTGATGGGCGTGTCGTGGCTGATCCATCGCAGCCACGTGACCGCCGTCAGCGAGATCCATGCAGGGCGCAAATCGTGAACATCCTGGACCAGGAAATCGTCTGGCTGGGTTGGACCGGCCTGCACATGACGCCGTGGAAGCTGATCGGCCTGACCGGCGCCGCCCTGTTCGGCGCGCGCTGGCTGGTCCAGTTCGTCGCATCGCGGCGCGCGCGCCGCCCGGTGATTCCGCGCCTGTTCTGGTACATGAGCCTGTGCGGCAGCCTGATGGCGCTGAGCTATTTCCTGTTCTCGTCCAAGCAGGATGCGGTAGGCGTGCTGCAGAACCTGCTGCCCGCCTTCACCGCCGCCTACAGCCTCTACCTGGACATCCATCACCAGCGCCAGCAGCGGGCGCTGGGAAGCACGCCCTGATCAGCTGCGATTGGGCGTCAGCTTCAACAGGCGGCCACCACTGCCGTCTTCCAGCAGCCACAGCGCGCCATCCGGCCCTTGTTCGACCTCGCGGATGCGGCGGCCCATCGGATAGCGACGCGCCTCGCGCGCCTGCGTGCCGTCGAACTCGATCTCGATCAGCGCCTGCGAGGCCAGCCCGCCAATGAAGCCCTTCCCGCGGTACCACGGAAACAGATTGCCCGAGTAGATGACGAAGCCCGCCGGCGCGATCACCGGGTTCCACGAGGCTTCGGGCGCATTGAATTCCGGCCGCGTGGGATGGTCGGGGATCGGCGTGCCGTCGTAGTGGTCGCCGTTGGAGACGATCGGCCAGCCGTAGTTGGCGCCGCGTTCGATCAAGTTGAGTTCGTCGCCCCCGGCAGGCCCCATCTCGTGTGCCCACAACTGGCCGGCACTGTCGAAGGCGATGCCCAGTATGTTGCGATGGCCCCGTGACCATACTTCTGCACCGACACCCCCCATTCCCAAGGCGGAGTACGGATTACCCGGCGCAGGCTTGCCGTCGTCGTTGAGCCGCATAATCTTGCCTAGCGCGGACTGCACGTCTTGCGCAGCTGCCGAGGCTTGGCGGTCGCTGGAGGTGACCCACAATTTGCCGTCTGCGTCGAACGCCAGGCGGTGCCCATAGTGGGCATCGCCGTTGACTTTGGGCACTTGGCGCCATATCACCTGCAGGCTCGTAAGGCTGCCACTATTGCCGCTGGCGTCGAGCTGAAGGCTTGCGCGTGCCACTGCAGCGCCTCGCGTGCTGCCGCTGCCTGCTTCCGCGTAGCTGATGTACACCAGCCGGTTGTCCGCAAAGCGCGGATGCAATAGCACGTCGCCCAAGCCGCCCTGTCCACCATAGGCCACCGTGGGCAGGCCGATGATCTCGCCCACCTGCCCGGTGGCGAGATTGGCGAGGCGCAGCTTGCCGGACTTCTCCGTGACCAGCAGGCGACCGTCCGGCAGGAAGGTCATCGCCCACGGCTCATTGAACGTGGCCACCGGCGTGCTGGTGAACGGCGGATCCGGCACCGCGCGCGGCGGCGACATGCCCCCCGCGATGCGTTCCACGCCCGGCAACGGCGCCGGGGGCTCGCCGCGGGGCGCCGCCATCAGGCCTGCGGTGGCCTTCGCACGCGGTGCGGACGCGAGCACGACCCGCGCCCCGTTCTCGTCGACCGTCGCGCGTTGGCACGACGCCATGCAGACCACACAGACCAGCAGCAACGGCAGCTTCATGCGGGTGGCTCCGGCGGGGGTGACGTCGTTGTACGCCGGGCAGGCGAAGAAAAGCGTGATGGCCGCCGGGTCTTCAGACCTTCAGATACCAGCCCCGCCGATCCATCGCCCACACGACCCACCACCACACCCCGACGAACGTGAGGGCGAAGGCCAGCGAAGGCACATAGGGCCCGACCTGGGGCGTCATCCAGTCGGCGAAGCCTTTCCGGTACAGCGGCTCCATCCAGCCCAGCCCCAGCAACAGGTAGGTCATGACGGCCGCGCCCACATAGGCGGCGATGGCGTTCGTCCCGAAGCGACGCCCCACCGCCCGCCATCCGCGCCGGTCCACGGCGGCATGGGCGAGCGCCAGCGCGAGCAGGGCGCAGCCCGCCGTGAACAGCACATAGGACGAGGTCCACAACGCCTTGTTCAACGGAAACACCATCGCCCAGGCCAGGCCCGCGGCGAGCGCGACGACGCCGGCCATCACCATCCGTCGCAGCGCATCGGCGCGCAGCCACGCCCCCGCGCGTACGCCGAGCAGCGTGGTGGCGAGGGCGGGCAGCGTGCTGAGCACGCCTTCGGGATCCTGTCCGCGCACGAGCGTCGCGTCCCACTGGTACAGCCAGGGCGCGAACAGCGCGGAGTCCACCCGCGCCGGCAGGTGGGTGTAAGGCGCGTAGCCGAACGGTGCGAGCAGCGCCCAATACCCCAGCAGGATCGTGCCGATCAGCGCCCATTGCAGGCGTGGCCTTGTGTAGAGCGCGATCAGTCCGGCGAACGCGAAACACAGCCCGATCCGTTGCAGCACGCCCCAGGGCCGGAAGTGCGGCCGGTCGAGCAACAGGTACGCCAACAGGTGAAGTGCCAAGCCGAGGGCGACGATCTTCGCCGCGCGCCACAGCAGCGTGCGCACCAACGTGCCGCGCGCAATGCCGGCCTCGGCGCGGGGAACGATGCCGAGCGAAATCGACACGCCGACGATGAAGAGGAAGAAAGGAAACACCAGGTCGGTCGGCGTGACGCCATGCCATTCGGCGTGCAGCAAGGGCGCATACACATGCGACCAGTCGCCCGGCGTGTTGACCAGCAGCATCGCCGCCACTGTCAGCCCACGCAGCGCGTCGACGGAGGCGAACCGGGCAGAGGCGACACTCATGCGTACCGCTTCACTTCCCGCCGATCCACGTCCCCACCACCTGCAACCCGGCGTCCAGCGCGACCAGATCGGCCTGGTATCCCGGCGCGATGCGACCGTGCGTGGCGCCCAGGCCAAGGAATTCGGCCGGATAGGTCGACGCCATCCGCAGCGCCTCTTCCAGCGGCAGGCCCAGCAGATGCACGCTGTTTCGCACTGCCGTGATCATGTCCAGCGCCGAGCCCGCCAGCGCGCCCGCGGCGTTGCGCACCACGCCGTCGATGGCGGTGATGGTTTCGCCGTACAACACGTAGGAGGGATCATCCGCGCCGACCGGTGGCATCGCGTCGGTGACCAAGAACACCTTGCCGCGCGGCTTGGCCGCCAGCGCCACGCGCAGGCTGGCCGGATGCACGTGCACGCCATCGACGATCACCCCGCACCAGCAGCCGTCGTCTTCGAGGGCGGCACCGACCGCACCGGGCTCGCGGCCCTGCAGGGGCGACATCGCGTTGTAGAGGTGGGTGAACCCGGATATGCCGGCATCGATGCCGGTGCGGACCTGTTCGTACGTGGCGGCGGTGTGCCCGGCCACCACGATGGCACCGCGCGCCACCATCGCGCGGATGGTGTCCGCAGGCACCTGCTCCGGTGCCAGCGTCAGCAAGGTGACGCCATTGGCCAGCGAGGTGGCCATCGCGACCTCGTCTTCGCCCGGTACGCGGAACTTGCCGGCATCGTGCGTGCCCTTGCGCGCCGGCGCGATGTACGGTCCTTCCAGATGGATGCCGAGGATGCCCGGCACCTGTTGCGCAATGGCGTCACGCGTGGCGGCGATGGCGCGCGCCATCACCTCGGCGTCGTCGCTGATCAGCGTGGGCAACAGCCCGGTGGTGCCGAAACGACGGTGCGCCTCGGCGATGGTGCGTATCGCCTCGACGCTGGTGTCGTTGTTGAACAGCCTGCCGCCACCGCCATTGACCTGCGCATCGATGAAGCCGGGCGCCAGCAGTGCACCCCCGAGATCGACCCGCTTCGCTTCCGCCGGCACCGCGTCATTGGCGACGAGGTCGGCGATGCGACCATCCTGCATCAGCACCGCCAGGCCATCGATGACGCCGTCGGGCGTAAGCACGCGCGCGTGGCACAGGGCGGTGGCAGGACTCATCGCATTCATACCGTTTCAGTGACCTTGTTGAGATGCGGCGGCACATCGGGATTGTGGCCGCGACGCAACGCCAGTGCATTGATCGCGCGATAGAAGCTCTGGATGGTCAGCAGCGGCGCGCAGGCCGGATGCGGTGCTTCGACCAGCGGCAGATCGCCCTGCCGCGACGCCACCCACACCTGTGCGCCGCGGCCGCGGAATTCCTGCGCCAGCGCCAGCGTGCCGGCCTCGGTTTCATCGGGCTGTGCGAAACAGAGCACCGGGAAACCCGGCCCCACCAGCGCCATCGGCCCGTGCTTCACCTCGGCCGAACTGTAGGCTTCCGCATGCAGTCCGCAGGTCTCCTTGAACTTCAGCGCGGCTTCCTGCGCGGCGGCCAGGCCCAATCCGCGGCCGAGCACGAACAGGTTGTGTGCCCCCACCAGCCCCTCCGCCAACGGCGACCAGTCCGCCTGCCACGCGCGCCGCAACGCCTCCGGCAGCGCCTCCGTCGCCGCATGCAACGGCGCTTCGTCCTTCCAGTACGCGGCCAGCTGCAGGATGGCCGCGAGCGAACCGAGATAGCTCTTGGTCGCCGCCACGCTGCGCTCGGGCCCCGCGCGCAGAGGCAGCACGGTGTCGGCGAGTTGCGCCAGCGGGGAATCCTCCACGTTGACCAGCGCCACCACGCGCGCGCCCGCTTCCTTCGCCGAGGCCGCGTTGCGCAGCAGATCCGGGCTCTTGCCCGATTGCGAGATCACCACGTACAGCACGCCGTCCAGCCGCTGCTTCGCTTCGTAGACCGAACCCACCGACGGCGAGGCCGATGCGGTCACCACGCCCAGCTGCGTTTCGAACAGGTACTTCGCATAGGTGGCCGCATGGTCGGAACTGCCACGGGCGCAAGTGACGACGAAGGGCGGCGGATTGCGGCGCAGGTCGTCGGCCAGCGCCTTCACCGTGGCGGCGTTGCGGGCGTACTGGTCGGCGACGATGTCGGCGGTCTGGGCCGCCTCCTGGTGCATCAGCGTATCGGAGGGTGCGGGCAACGAGGTGTCGGTCATGGGGATGCCGGTTCGGGTCGGTCCGCGCGCGGCCTGACCGGCGCGGTGGAGCCACGCACCACCAGTTGCGGCACGAAGCCCTGGTTGTGCACGGGCGAGGGATTGTCGTCGTAAGCGTCCTGGCGCAGGCCGGCGATCAGCAGGCGTGCGGCCTGTTTCGCGATGTCCTGCGTGGCCTGCTTGGCGGTGGTCAGCGGCGGCCACGACTGCTTGGAGAACGGGCTGTCTTCGAAACCGGCGATGGACAGGTCGTAAGGCACGTTCATGCCGGTGGACTTGGCGGCGGCCAGCACGCCGGCCGCGATCTCGTCGTTGGAACCGAAGATCGCCGTGGGGGGCTCGCGCAGCGCCAGCAACCGGCGTGCACCCCGGAAGCCGTCGTCGAACGTGTAGTCGCCCGGTACCACCAGGTGTTTGTCGAGCTGGATGCCGTAATCCTTCAGCGCCTTCTCGTAGCCGGCATAGCGCTCCGTACTCGACCGGTGCGCCAGGCCGCCCCAGAGGAAACCGATGCGCTGGTGGCCGAGCTGGATCAGGTGTTCGGTGATCTCGTACGCGGCGTCGCGATCATCCACGTAGACGCAGGGCAGGCCATCGTCCGGATCTTCGGTGGCGGCGATGATGCGCACCAGCTTCACCCCGCGCGCGGCGAGCGCCGTCACCAGGTCGGCGCGCTCGGACATCGGTGCGGTCAGCACCAGCCCGGCCAGGCGCGAACGCTGCACGAACTCGACCAGTTCCTCCGCGAGCAGCGGCGAGGTGGAATCGACCGGATGGATCTGCAGGCCGAAGCCGGTTTCCTTGCACGCGGCCAGCACGCCGTTCTGCACGCCGATGATGTGGTACGGGTTGGGGTTGTCGTACACCAGCCCGATCACGAACGGCGTGCCGCTGCGCAGGTTGCGCGCGGACTGGTCCGGCTCGTAGTCCAGTTCTGCGATCGCGTGCAGCACGCGCGCGCGGGTGCCCTGCAGCACCGACGGTTCGTTGTTGATGACCCGGGACACGGTCTTCAGCGAGACCTTCGCGCGTTCGGCGACGTCCTTGATGGTGGGTCGGCGCATGGGCGTTTCCGTCATGGAGGCGAGTCCGCCATGATGCCGCGTTCCGGCACGTCCGTCGCCGGCCGCGACCGGCCCACCCGGTGACCGGCCAGTGCGTAGTACAGGATGTACAGGTACCCGGGCACGGCCAGCCCCGCGAACACCGCCTGGAAGTCGTAGTGCTGCTTCAGCACCGCGAACGCCTGCGGCAGGATGGCGCCACCGGCGATACCCATGATCAGCAGGGCCGATCCGGTCTCGGTATGCCGGCCGAGGCCCTTGATTGCCAACGGGAAGATCGCCGGCCACATCATCGCGTTGGCGAAGCCCAGCGCCGCGACGAAACCCACCGACACATAGCCATGGGTCAGCAACGCACCAAGCGCGAACAGCACGCCCAGCGTTGCGGAGATGGCCAGGTAGCGTTCCTGCGACACGAAGCGCGGGATCGCGGCCAGGCCGACGAGGTAACCGGCCAGCATCGCGAACAGCGTGTAGGTCGTGAACAGCTTGGTCTGGTCGAGCGGCAGGCCGAAGCCGCGGCCGTACGTGCCGATCGCATCGCCCGCCAACACCTCCACGCCCACGTAGAGGAACAGGCACAACACGCCCAGCCACAGGTGCGGGAACTGCGCCAGGCCGCGTTCGCCATTGGCGGCATCCGCCACGGGCGCGGCGTTGGCGTCGGAAGGCTTCACCTCCGGCAGCGGCGAGAACAGGATGCCGATGGCGACCACCACCAGGATGCCGGCCATCACCAGGTACGGCAGATGGATCTTCGCGGCGAATGCATCCAGCAGTACCGCCTTGCCGGCCGCGTCGGCGGCCTCGACCTGTGCAGCGAGGTCGCCCACCCCATGCAGCACCAGCGTGCCGATCACGATGGGCGCCAGCATGCCGGCGATCTTGTTGCAGATGCCCATCAGCGCGATGCGCCGGGCCGCGCTCTCGATGGGGCCGAGGATGCTGACGTACGGGTTCACCGCCGTCTGCAGCAACGCCAATCCGCCGCCGATCACGAACAGGCCGGACAGCGCGCCCGGGTACCAGCGCTGGGTGGAGAACTCGCCGAACATCGCGGCACCCACTGCCATCACGAACAGGCTGATCGCCAGCCCCTTCTTCATGCCGGTGCGCTTGAGCAATGCCGCCGCCGGGAGGGCGAGGAAGAAGTACGACAGGTAGAACACCATCAGCACGAGGAAGGCATTCACCTCGTCCAGGTCGAACGCGAGCTGCACGAAGGTGATCAGCGGTCCGTTGATCCAGGTGAAGAACCCGATGATGAAGAACAGCAGGCCGACGATGGCCAGCGAGCGAAGCGGGTTGGAGCCGGATGCGATGGTCATGAGAGTCCCCTCGTGCTGGCCGATGAGCGGGTCCGCAACAAACCCGCGACCGGAAACAACGTTGTCAAAGAATCCATCAAAGAGCGACCGTATGGGCAGTTGCGGCGACAGCGCAACCCCTTGTGTGAGCGCCAAGCCTTCGTGCACTGCAGCATGAAGTCCTGCGAGACTTGAAGAAAATTGACCTTCCTTTTCAATGATTAACCGCAAATATGCGGATAATCAAATGCTGAATACGCCAATTGTTCCCGTTTCGCTACACCCAACTGGCCGCCAGACGCCTATTTGATGACAGAGTCTTGACAACGTTGTCAAACACTTTCCACACTCGGGCCATATCGGGATGCGGGAGTCCCGGCCGCGAACATGTGGGGAGACGTGTGGTCGCCATTGCAAATCCAGTACCGGCAGATGCCATCCGCAGGGCGGAAGACGCCTTCATCGCGGCGGATGTCGGTGGCACGCATGTACGCATCGGCCTGGTCCGCGGCAGCGGCGATCCTGGCGCGCCGGTCAGTGTGCTCGAGTACCGCAAGTACGCCTGCGCCGAATACGCGAGCCTGGGTGACATCGTCGGCGACTTCCTCGCCCGCCTGGCTCCGGCCGGGGTGAACCGCGCGGTGATCGCCAGTGCCGGCTACGCGCTGGAAGACGGCACCGTCATCACCAACAACCTGCCGTGGCGGCTGTCGCCAGTCGAACTGCGCGCGCAGCTGGGCTTCGACGACGTCCGCCTGGTCAACGATTTCGAAGCCGTGGCGCACGCCGCGGCACAGATGGACGCCAGCGAGGTCCTGCAACTGGCCGGTCCCGCCATCGCGCCGGCGCGGGGACCCACGTTGATCCTCGGCCCGGGCACCGGCCTGGGGGCGGCGGTCTGGATTCCCGCCGGCAAGCGTGCCGTGGTCCTGGCCACCGAAGCCGGCCAGGCCGCGCTGACCGCCGGCAACACACTCGAAATGGCCCTGTTGGCCGAGATGCTGAAGACCCGCACCCACGTGCCGGTCGAACAGGCCCTCTCCGGTCCCGGCCTGATGAACCTGCACGCCGCGCTGTGCGCGGTGCGCGGGGCCGCGCCTTCAGCGTATGCGCGCCCCGGCGACATCACCGCCGCCGCCCTGTCCGGCGAGGACCCGATGGCGCGCGAAAGCCTCGACGTGTTCTGCGGCCTGCTGGGCAGCGTGGTCGGCGACATGGCGCTGCTGTACGGCGTGCAGGGTGGCGTGTACCTCGCCGGCGGCATCCTGCCGAAGATCCGCGATTTCCTGATTCAAAGCAGTTTCGTGCCGCGGTTCCTCAACAAGGGATCGATGCGCGAGGCGCTTGAACGCATCTCCGTGAAGCTGGTGGAGCACGGGCAGTTGGGGGTGGTGGGTGCCGCCAAGTGGTACCTGGAGCAACACGGGGACGATTGAAAGGGAAGCGCCGGCACAGGCGCGACGAAGACAGGCAAAGCGCAGTCCACGCGCAGCGCCGATTGCAACAAAGGCTTCAGGCACGGCGGAGCAAGCGCGAGCAAGACCTGCCGAAACTCAAACAATGAATGATGGGAGAGACATCATGATTTACCGCAGATCCATACTTTCCGCCGCCATCGTGACCTGTCTCGGCGTAGCGGTGCAGGCGCATGCACAGGACGCTCAACCCGCCGATGCGCAGGCGACCGACCTCGACACCGTGGTCGTCACCGGCATCCGTGGCAGCGTGGAGAAGTCGCTGGACGTCAAGCGCGATGCCAAGAGCCACGTTGAAGTCATCACCGCCGAAGACATCGGCAAAATGCCCGACAAGAACGTCGCCGACTCGCTGCAACGCATTCCCGGCGTGACGGTGAGCTCAGCCGGCGCAAACGAAGGCGGCTTCGACGAAAACGACCGCGTGTCGATGCGCGGCACCAATCCGAGCCTCACGCAAACGCTGTTCAACGGTCACAACATCGCCTCGGGCGACTGGTTCGTGCTGAACCAGACCGGCACGGTCGGCCGCAGCGTCAGCTACACCCTGCTGCCGTCGGAACTGGTGAGCCAGATCGTCGTGCACAAGTCTTCGCAGGCGAGCCTTGTCGAAGGTGGCGTGGCGGGCTCGGTCGATATCATCACCCGCAAGCCGCTGGAGTTCGCGGAGAACTTCACCGCCGAAGCCTCCATCGGCGCGGTCTATTCCGATCTCCCGAGCGAAACCGAACCGCAGTTCAGCGGCCTGCTGAACTGGAAGAACGATGCCGGCACCCTCGGCGTGCTGGTCCAGGCGTTCTCGGAAGAGCGCAGCCTGCGTCGCGACGGCCAAGAGCTTCTTGGCTATGAGCAGATCGCGCCGGGCAGCGCCGTGGCACTCTCCAACCCGGACCTCGCCGGCGTGTGGTATCCGACGATGATCGGCTCGGCGCTGTTCGAGCAGAAGCGCGAGCGCAAGGGCGGCCTGCTGGAAGTCCAGATCAAGCCGACCGACGACCTGACGCTGGGCGTGAACGCCTTCGTGTCGGATCAGGAAGCGGGCAACTACAACCGCAACTACCTGCTGTGGGTGACGCACTTCCTGGCTCGCGGTACCGGCCAGGCGCCGCTGCCGGGTTACGTCGTCCGCAACGGCACCCTGGTGCAGGCCGACTTCGCTGGCGTTCCCGGCACGACGTACGGCGTGTACGACCAGATCTCGCGTCCTGATGCGAGTGCAGACTCCTCGTTCATCGCGTTCGATGCCAAGTGGCAGCCCAGCGACTCGCTGGTGCTGAAGGCGCAGCTGGGCACATCCGACGGCACCGGCGAGACGCCGACGCAGGACGTAGCGGAGTGGAACGTGGGCATCGGCGCCGGCGGCGGCTGGGGCCTCAACGGCGTAGGCGCGGCCGACTGGTACATCGGTGGCAACCCCGCCAGCAACGCCGCCGACACGCTGGGCTGGATCTTTGGCTACCAGGACGTCAAGGTCGAAGACGAAGAGAAGTGGGGCCAGATCGATGGCGAATACTTCATCGACAAGGGCGCCATGTCCTCGCTGCAGTTCGGCGTTCGCTATGCCGAGCACAGCCGCGAGTCGCTGGGCGCAACCGGCCAGGGCCCGGCGTGTAAGGACGCGAGCGGCAACACCGTCGCATTCGACTGGAGCCAGCCATACTTCTGCCCGGTCGGCACGCAGTCGCCGTTCGATCCGGCCAACTACCCGACCGGTGGCTACGCCAACTATCCGGGTGACTTCGCCGACGGCCTGGGCGGCACGTTCCCGCGCGACATCTGGTACTTCTCGCCCCAGCAGCTGGCCGCCTTCAACGACCGCTTCACCAACCGCAACCCCGTCACGCGCACCGACTGGGCCGGCCTGTACGGCATCCATGAAGAATCCTCCGCGGCCTACACCCAGCTGAACCTGGAAGGCGATCGCTGGAGCGGCAACATTGGCCTGCGCTACGTGCGGACCGAGCAGCGCATCCACAACAATGTCTCGGGCACGGGTTCGCCGGATGCGGTCACCGGTTCGGATTTCGGTCCTTACCTGCCGGTCATCACCCGCCACACATATACCGACCTGCTACCCAGCGCCAACTTCAAGTTCGACATAACCGAGGACTTGGTGGCTCGCGTCGCGGCATCGCGCACGATGACCCGCCCGGACTACTCGGCGCTGGCGGGCGCCGTCTCGCTCAGCCCGCCGCCTTCCGTGGGCGCACCGGGTTCGGGCAGCGGCGGCAACCCCGACCTGAAGCCGATCCTTTCCACCAACTTCGACGTCTCGGTGGAGTGGTACTTCGCACCGCGTGCGTTGCTTGCCGCTAGCGTGTTCTACATGGATCTGAAGGACTACGTGTCCTACGGCCAGGAGACGCGCCAATACATGACCTACAGCACGACCAACCCGCAGGGCTACCTGGCGGACTATGTGCTGACCGTACCGGTCAACACGGACGGCAAGGTCAAGGGCTTCGAGCTGACTTACGAACAACCGATCGGCGACAACTTCGGCTTCAACGCCAACTACACCTACGCCGATGGCGAGCAGGACGATGGCCGCGATCTGGTAGGCACCTCGAAGAACACCTACAACGTCGGCGCATACTTCGAGAACGACCGCTTCAATGCCCGCGTGAACTATACCTACCGCTCAGAGTTCTACAGCGGCCTGGATCGCGCCACGGCGTTCTACCAGGACGAAACCGACGTGCTCTCCGCCTCGCTGGGCTACAAGGCGACGGACTGGCTGACGGTCACCCTGGACGGCCTGAACCTCAACGAGCCGAAGCTGAAGTACTACGCTCTGAACCGCGACCAGCCACGTTCGATCTACCAGAACGGCCGCCAGTACTACCTGAACTTCCGCTTCAAGTTCTGATCGTAACGATGTAAGGGAACACTCTCCCTCTGCGGGCCCGGATGCGTCCTGGCCCGCTTTTTTTGGGCATGCTGTGCCCATCGCTACCGAGGACACCGATGAAACGACCCATCGCCCATCGCGCCCTGGCCGGACTGGCCTTCACCCTGTTGGCTCTCACTGGCTGCACGCCGAAGACGAGCGACGATGGCGGCGTGGCGGCGTCCACGCCGATCACGCCGTCGCTTATTCCGGCGCCTGCCGCACTGCAAACGGGCGAAGGCGCCTTTGCCATCACTGCGGACACGCGCCTGGCCGCCAGCGGCGAGGCCGCAACGCGCGTGGCGAAGCAGTTCGCGGCCTACCTGCAGTCCGCGGGGGGGCCTGCACTGGCCACCACGCAGGACGAGGGCAAGGGCGTGATCCGCTTCGTGCTGGAGTCGGCCGGTGCGGACAAGCAGAACCCGGAAGCCTACTCGCTCGACGTCACGCCCGATGGCGTCACCGTGAAGGCGCGCGATGAGCGCGGCCTGTTCTACGGTGCGGTGACGCTGTGGCAGCTCGCCACCCAGGGCGACAAGGGCGGGGTCACCCTGCCGGCGCTGCATATCGAGGACGCGCCCCGCTTCGGCTGGCGCGGCTTCATGCTGGACCCGGCGCGCCACTTCCAGAGCGTGGACGAGGTCAAGAAGGTCATCGACGCGATGGCCCTGCACAAGCTCAACACGCTGCATTGGCACCTGACCGACGACCAGGGCTGGCGCATCGAGATCAAGCAGTACCCGAAGCTCACCGGGATCGGTGGTTGCCGCATCCCCGCCGGTGATGGCGGCAAGGACCCGAAGACGGGCGAGCCGCGTCCCTACTGCGGCTTCTACACGCAGGACCAAATCCGCGACGTGGTGAAGTACGCCGCCGAGCGCCACATCACCGTGGTGCCGGAGATCAACGTGCCGGGCCATGCCACAGCCGCCATTGCCGCGTATCCCGAGCTGGGTTCGATCGACACGCCGCTGGTGCCGTCGAACGAATGGGGCGTGTTCCCGAACCTGGTCAACGTCGAAGAAGGCACCATCACCTTCCTCGAGAACGTGCTGGGCGAAGTGGTCACGCTGTTCCCCGGCACCTACGTGCACATCGGCGGCGACGAAGCGGTGAAGGACCAGTGGGAAGCCTCCGCGCGCGAGCAGGCGCGCATGCGCGAGGTGGGCGCGAAGACCGAGATGGACCTGCAGGGTTACCTGGTCGGACGCCTTGAGAAGTATCTCGCCACGCACGGCAAGCGCCTGATCGGCTGGGACGAGATTCTGGAAGCCAAGCTTCCCGCCGAGGCGACGGTGATGTCGTGGCGCGGCATCGAAGGCGGCCTGCAGGCCGCCCGCGAAGGCCACGACGTGGTGATGTCGCCTTCCAACAAGACGTACCTCGACTACCTGCAGACCGCCTCGCCGAACGAGCCGCCTGGTCGTCCCGCGCTGATCACGCTGCAGGATGTCTACGGCTTCGATCCGGTCCCGGCGGAACTGGAAGAGAGCCAGCGCCACCATATCCTCGGCATCCAGGCCAACCTGTGGACCGAACACACGCGCACCTTCGCCCGCCTGCAGCACAACGCGTTCCCGCGCCTGGCCGCCGTGGCTGAAACCGGCTGGACGCCGGCGGCGAAGAAGGACTTCGCCAACTTCACCGCCCGCCTGCCGGCGCAGCTGAAGCGCTACGACGCCATCGGCCTGGGCTACGCGAAGACGCCGTTCGAAGCCATGATCGCGACCGAGGACGATCGCAAGGCCGGCACGGCGAAGATCACGTTGTCGAACCCGCTGGGCTATGCCGTGCGCTACACCACGGACGGCAGCGAACCGAAGGCGACGTCACCAGCCTTCACGACGCCGTTGGACGTGAAGCTCCCCGCCACCGTGCGCGCCGCGGCATTCGCCGACGGCCGTGCGCTGGCACCTGCGTCCACGTTCGAACTGACGCCCGCCTCGCTGCTGTCGCGCACCGACGAAGCGATGGCCGTGTGTCCGGACGCCGGACGCCTGCTGCTGCGACTGGAAGACGATGGCCCGGCCGATGGCGAGCGCGCGATCTTCAACGCCACGATCTTCTATCCCTGCTGGCAGTGGAACCAGGCCGATCTCGACGGCATCGCGTCGATCAAGGTGCGGGCCGGACGTATCCCGTACTACTTCCAGCTGGCCCACGACGAACCGCACCGCACGTTCGAGCCGGCGAAGTCGCCGCTGGGCGAACTTGAGATCCTGGGCGGCGGCTGCAAGGGCCGCACGCTGGCGACGGTGGCGTTGCCGGCCGCGCCCAACGCCGATGGTTTCCTCGATCTCGAGGCGCCACTTCCGGCCGGTACGACCGGCAGGCAGGACCTGTGCGTGCGCTTCACCGGCGACACGCGTCCACAGATGTGGGTGCTGGACCGGATCACGCTGCAGCCCCAGTAACCATCAGGATCCTGTAGGAGGGGCTTCAGCCCCGATGCTCTTCGGTCGATATCCCATCGATTTGACGAAAAGCATCGGGGCTGAAGCCCCTCCTACCATCATCCGCGCAGGCGCAGCAGCAGGTCGCGCAGCGGGGTGGTCATCGTCGCCAGTCCGGCCAGCACGCCCAGCGTGTTCGCCACTGCATCACGCGGATCGGCCATGCGGGTACTGGTCAGCATTCCCTGCGCGAACTCCAGGCCGATGCCCAGCGCGACCAGCAGCAGTGCCACAAGCAGGCAGGCACGGCGCTTGGCGAACAGCTGCACGGCCGCCGCGGAAAGCAGTGCGTACGCCAGGAAGTGCTCGACCTTGTCGCCACCTGCCGGCACCGGCGGCAATCCACTCAGATTCACCAGCGACAACACGACCACGGCCGTGACCGCCATCAGCCACAGCGGCAGCCACAGCCGCGGACGACGGAACGGCTTGAGCGCGAATGTCCCGCTCACAGGCGCCAGCTCAGGTCGTTGAACAGGAACGCCACGCCGAACTCCACGTCGCGCGAAAAACCCATCACCTGGAATCGTTCCCCCATCTCGCTGGGCAAGGTCAGCCGCTTGGCCTCGTTGCGCAGGCGCAACAACGTGGTTTCGTCCGCGCGCGCTTCGGCTTCGGCCAACCGTTCCTGCAGGCCGTTGCCCAGCAGGAAGTTGGCCTGCGTGGTGTAACCCGCCATGTCGAAGCCCGCCTGCGTGCCGGCTTCCGCCAGCGCGGTGAAATCCACCGACGCGGTGATGTCCTGCAGACCCGGCCACAGGTAGGGATTGTTGTGCACCCGATGGCGGTAATACGCACGCAGCGTGCCGTCGTCCCGGTCAGGCTGGTAGAACTCGCGCCGCGTGTAGCCGTAATCGGCGAAGAGCATGGCACCGCGATCCAGGCCTCCCATCACCGCCTGTATCCAGTACGGCAGTTGCGGCAGCAGTTCCGAGCGGTAGCCGTCCGGGAACGGCTGCTCGAGATAGCGCTCGACATGGCGCACGGCGGCGGCGAGCAACGCGTCGGCCGGCCGGTCGGTGCGGACGAAGCGACCTTCGCCGTCCAGCGCCACGCCCTCCTCGAACACTTCGCCATCGCGCAGCGTGAAGCGCGGCGTCGGCAGGGCGTCGATCACTTCGTTGGCGAACAGGACGCCATTCCAGGCGTCGGACGGCGGGCCATCGAGCCATTCGACCAGGTCGAAGACCGGCGGAATCAGGCGCGCTTCCAAGCGCTCGCGCTGGCGCTGGCGCAGGTCGGCACTGGGTTCGAGGATCGCGTACCGTGCAGGCAGGGCATCCAGCGCCAGCAAGCGTTTCAGCATGATCTCCGCGAAAGCGCCGCTGCCGCCGCCGATCTCCACGAATTCGGCCTCCGGCCCCAGCTGCTGCAACACTGGTGCTACCGCCTGCGCCACGCAGCTGGCGAACAGTGGTCCCAACTCCGGCGACGTCGTGAAGTCACCCGCCTCGCCGAACTTGGTGCTGCCCGCGCTGTAGTAGCCCAGCCCGGGCGCGTAGAGGCTGCGCTCCATGAACCGCGAAAACGGCATGCTGCCGCCCCCGGCGGCGATCTCGGCGCGGATCAGTGCGGCCAGGCGTTCGCTGTGCGCCTGTGCCACATCGTCGGGTAGGGGTAGATCAGCCTGCATGGCGCACCTGAAACGGGAAACCACGTCATTGTACGGGCCGATTCACATTGGCACGGCAGCCCTAGCCAACCCCCGGGGCCACGCATAGAATCGTGGTGCACAGCAGCAACGGACACGCCATGACCTATTGCGTCGGCATCGAAGTCAACGAAGGCTTGGTCTTCGCCGCGGATACCCGCACCAGCGCTTCGTTCGACGATGTGCGCGTGTACCGCAAGCTGCACGTGTTCGAGTGGCCGGGCGAGCGCGTGTTCGTCATCATGTCGGCCGGCAACCTGGCCACCACCCAGCTCACCCTGTCCAAGCTGCAGCGCGACGTGGATGATCCGCATGCGCCGCGCAGCCTGCGCACGTTCTCGCACCTGTACGAAGTGGCCGAGTACGTGGGCGAGACGCTGGTGACCAGCCAGGCGCGGGTGATCGACGATGCCCAGCAGAGTGGTGTCAACGTGCAGTCCACGCTGATCCTCGGTGGCCAGATCGCCGGCGAGCGGCCCGGCCTGTACATGGTCTACCCATTGGGCAACTGCATCGCCACGTCACCGGAAACGCCGTACCTGCAGATCGGCGAATCCAAGTACGGCAAACCCATCCTCGACCGCATCATCCGGCCCGAGACCTCGCTGGAAGATGCGGCGCGCTGCGCACTGGTTTCGCTGGATTCCACGATCCGCTCCAACCTGTCGGTCGGCATGCCGGTGGACATGGCGCTGCTGCGTACGGGCGACCTGAAGATCAGCCAGAAGGTGCGGCTGGAAGCCGACACGCCGCTGTACGCCGAGATCCACGACACGTGGTCGCGCAAGCTGGAGGCCGCAGTGCACAGCCTGCCGCGGTTTCCCTGGGAGCCGCAGCAGGAACGCGAAGCACCCGCCGGCCCGCTGCCAACGATGCCGCCGCGGCGCTCACCCTCGCGGCAGGATCCCGGCGACGCGCAAGGGCAGCAATAGACCTCAGGCCTCTGTAGGAGCGACGCAAGTCACGACCGCACGCCCAATCGTCCCGGCACCGCGACCAAGCGAAAGCGCCGGACGACAGGCTGCTGCGCATGATCCAAACGTGGGCGAAAGCATCGGCCGTGCGGTCGTGACTTGCGTCGCTCCTACAGAAAGCCGCGTCCTCACCCGTGGAAATAGCCCTCGGCGATGGCCGAATGCAGCGAACTCAGGTGGACCTGGATCTGGTCCATGAAGGGCGCGGGATTGCGTGCCGCGAGTGACACCGGATCGGCATTGCGGGTCATGCCGATCAGGCGGTTGAGATGACGGTCCACGCCGGGGCGTGGGGGCATCGTAGGCAACACGCTCTGCGCGCGCGTCAGGCAGAACTGCACGCTGCGCGGGAACTCGTTGTTCTGCAACAGGAAGCGCAGCGCCAGCTCGGCGGTGACGCGCTGGCGCACGTGGCGACGGAACATCTGGTAGCCGGCCAGCGAGCGCAGCACGCTCATCCACTGCATGTTCTGGAAGGCCTCGCGATCATCCTCGTTGCGCGGCGTCACCAGGCCCGAGGCGCCGGCATCGATGATGCGGGTGGTCATGTCGGCCTGTTCCAGTGCCGTGCCCAGGCGCAGGAACTGGTAGCCGATGTCGCGGCTTACGTTGGCGCTGAGCAGGCCCGATACCTTCAGGCAGCCATCGATGATGCGATTGAGGAACTCGATGCGGTAACGCCGGCTCAGGCTGCGCTCGCCGTGCGCGCCGATGTACAGGTGCAGGTCGTTGATGGCTTCCCACACGTCCTGCGGCAGGCTGTCGCGGATGCTGCGCAGGATCTCGCGCGCCGAATCCACCGACGTGCGCAGCGACGACGGATTGCGCTCGTCCAGCAGCAGGAAATGGATCACGTCCACGTCGGCGGCACCATGGCCGGCACCGGGATGGCATTCCTCGAAGTACGGCCCGGCGCCGACGGTGTCGATCATCGGCCGCCACGCGAAACGGACGGAGCGCGGCATGTCCAGTTGCAGCTGACTGCCCACGCCTACCAGGCGCGCGGTGTTCTCCGCCCGCCGCACATAGCGGCTGAACCAGAACAGGTTGTCGGCGACGCGCGACAGCATCAGGCAGCCTCCTCGTCATGGTCGGACAGATCGACCACCCAGGTGTCCTTCGCGCCGCCGCCCTGCGATGAATTGACCACCAGCGAGCCCTTCACCATCGCCACGCGGGTCAGGCCACCCGTGGTGACGTAGGTGTCCTCGCGCGACAGGACGAAGGGCCGCAGGTCGATGTGGCGGGGTGATGGTCCCTGCTTGGTCACGATGGGCGCGGTGGACAGCGCCAGCGTGGGCTGCGCCATGTAGTTGCGCGGATTCGCCTCGATCAGCGCCTTGAACTTCTCGCGCTGGCGCTTGGTCGAGCGCGGGCCGATCAGCATGCCGTAACCGCCGGATTCGTTCGCCGGCTTCACCACCAGCTTCTCGATGTTCTCCAGCACGTACTTGCGTTCCTTCGCGTTGTGGCAAAGGTAGCTGGGCACATTGGGGAGGATGGGGTCCTCGTCGAGGTAGTACTTGATCATCTTCGGCACGTAGGCGAAGACCACCTTGTCGTCGGCCACGCCCGCGCCGGGCGCGTTCGCCAGCGCCACCTTGCCCGCGCGCCAGCTGCGGATCAGTCCCGGCACGCCGAGCACGGACTCGGGATGGAATACGTCCGGATCGATGAACAGGTCATCGACGCGGCGATAGATCACGTCCACGCGTTGCGGACCGTACACGGTCCGCATGTAGGTGCAGTCGTCGTCGGCGACGAACAGATCGCTGCCTTCGACCAGCTCGATGCCCATGGCCTGCGCCAGGTACGCGTGCTCGAAGTACGCACTGTTGAACACGCCCGGTGTCAGCAGCGCGATGACGGGTGTGTTGCCGGGGCGTGGCGACAGCGCGGCCAGGGTGTCGTAAAGCTGGCTGGGATACTCGTCCACCGGCAGGATCGAACTGGTCTCGAACAGCTCCGGGAATACCCGCTTGGCCACCATGCGGTTTTCCAGCATGTAACTGACGCCCGAGGGGATGCGCAGGTTGTCCTCCAGCGCATACAGCGTGCCATCACCGTCGCGCACCAGGTCCGAACCGCAGATGTGCGCCCACACGCCCAGCGGCGGGGTGACGCCGACGCACTGCTCGCGGAAGTTCACCGAGTCCTTCAGCAGCATCGCCGGGAACACCTTGTCCTTGACGATCTGCTGCTTGCCGTAGATGTCGCCGATGAAGAGGTTCAGCGCGCGCATGCGCTGCTTCAGGCCGGCCTCGGTGCGTTGCCACTCGCTGAGCGGGATGATGCGCGGGATCAGGTCGAAAGGCAGCGTGCGGTCGACGTTGCGGCCATCCGAGTACACGGTGAAGGTGATGCCCTGCACGCGTGCCACCACGTCGGCGGCGAGTTGGCGTTCGGCCAGCTCGCGGCCGGACAGGCCCGCCAGGTACTCCACCAGCCGGCGTGCGGCCGGACGCGGCCGTCCATCGGCCTGGATGAGTTCGTCAAAGGTCGTGGTGCGGTACTTCGCCCAGTCCATTCGCCCTTTCCGTTGTCCCTGGCCGGCGCATCCGGCGAAGGGTGATGCGTCGCAACATGCACGCTAACCGTGCACGTCGTCAAGCTTCCGCAGCAGGGTGGATTCGACTCACATCCGCAGGCGTCGCGTTGCGCCATTCCGGTGCAAAGCAGGGAGAATGTCCGTCCCCGCACCGGAGTCCGCCATGCCCACCTCGCGCCGCGTCGTCCTGGTCACCGGTGCCGCCCGCCGCGTGGGAGCGGCGATCGCGCGCCGGTTGCACGCCGATGGCTGGCATCTGGCCCTGCACTATCGCGCTTCGGCCAGCGACATGCAGGCCCTGACCGCTGAACTGGAAACCGCACGCGCCGGCAGCACGCTTAAGCTGCAGGCCGAGCTGACCGCCTTCGATCGCCTGCCCGAACTGGTGGCGAGGACAGTGGGCCATTACGGTCGCCTGGACGCGCTGGTCAACAACGCGTCGGCGTTCTATCCCACGCCGGCCGGCAGCGCCACGCCGGCGCAGTGGGAAGAGCTGTTCGCGGTCAATGCACGCGCGCCGTTCTTCCTGTCGCAGGCGGCGGCGCCGCACCTGCGCGCCGCACGCGGGGCGATCGTCAACATCGCCGACATCTATGCCGACAAGCCGCGTGCCGACCTGGCGGTGTACGCCGCATCCAAGGCGGCACTGCTGGCGGTGTCGCGCGGACTGGCTGTATCGCTGGCGCCGGAGGTGCGGGTGAACGCGGTTTCGCCGGGCGCCATCCTGTGGCCCGACGGCGGGATCGACCCCGGGATGCAATCCAACCTGCTGGCGCAGACGCCGCTGGGTCGCGTCGGGGATCCGGACGACATTGCCGGCACCGTGGCGTGGCTGCTGGGTGACTCAGCCAGCTACATCACCGGGCAGGTGGTCCGCGTGGACGGCGGGCGCGCGCTGGGCTAGGCGCGCACTGTCCTCCTGCCAAGCCTTGCGCAGTTCTGCACAGCGCGCACGGAACTCCATCGAGTACACGAATCCCTGGATAAGCGCGTACACATCATCGTGCTGCACCAGGCCGCGCATGGTGCGCTCGGAGCTGTCCAGCACCGCATCCGGAAGGTGGCCGAACTTCGCTCCACTCCACGCTGCCTCCAAGGGATTGAGCACCATATAGGCCAGCCAGCGCCGACGGGAGGCATCCGGGTCCGCGCCCTGCTGGTCCGCATGGATCAACTGATCGAGCAGGCGCATGTTGTCGGGGTCCTGCAGGGCGGCCATGTCGATGTTGATCCAGGCGTCCTTGATGCCGCGGTCATGCTCCATCCTCGCCGACCGCTTGCTCGCCCGGTGTACGGCGAGTGCGATGAAGGCCGTGACCACGATGTTCACGCCGGCCAGAACCACGTTGAGCCAGTCCGCAGTGATCATGCGAACTCCATGCGGGAAGGACTGGGAGGACTGCCGTGGTCCGGATGCGCGCGCCACAGCGAGGCCAGCGTTCGGCCACTGCGCGGGTCGACCATGTCGGGCGCGATCTCGGCCAGTGGCAGCAGCACGAAGGCGTGCTTCAGCTCCTCGCGCGGCAGGCGCAGGTTGCCCGGCCCCTGCAGGACCAGATCGTCATAGAAGACGATATCGATGTCGAGCGTGCGGTCCGAGAAGCGCGGTCCGCTGCGGTCCCGGCCATGGGCGTCCTCCAGCGCATGCAACCAGTCGTTCAGCGCAAGCGGGTCGAGGTCGCTTTCCATCACGGCGGCGGCGTTGAGGAAATCCGTGCCGTCGAAACCGACGGAGCGCGTGCGGTAGACCGACGAGAAGCGGACCTCGCCGAAGCGTTCGCATAGCGCGGCGGCGGCGGCACGCAGGTGGCGTTCGGGCTCGATGTTGCTGCCCAGGCTCAGGTAAGCGGTTCCCATGACGTCAGGCCGGGCGTGTGCCGCGTTCGATCTGCACGCCGACGTTGCGCGCACCGGTGACCGCACCGGGCTTGCTCAGCTTCAACCGTACCCAGGCCACACCGAATTCATCGCGGATGATCGCCGCGCACTGTTCCGCGAGGGTCTCGACCAGACCGAAGCTCGCTTCCTCCACGAAGGAGATCAGCCGCTTCGACACCGCCTTGTAGTCCAGCGTGAGTGCGATGTCATCGCGCGCGGCGGGCACGCGGTTGTCGAATGCCATCTCCACGTCCAGCGCCACGGTCTGGCGGATCTCCCGCTCCCAGTCGTAGATGCCGATGACGGTCTCGATGCGCAGGTCTTCGATGAAAACGGTGTCCATGGATGAAAGCCGTGATGGGTGATGGGTGATCGGTGGGACACAGGCTACGTGGAGTCCCGGCTTTTACCAATCACGAATCACAAACTCCGAATCACGGGCGGCAGCGCCGCCATGTCCCAGCGCGGCACCACCTTCACTTCCGGCGTTTCGTGCTGGCCCGCCTGCAGGCGCAGCGCGCCAGCGAATGCGATCATCGCGCCGTTGTCGGTGCACAGCGACGGGCGCGGGAAGCATGCACGGCCACCGCGCTTCGCCGCGATCTCCTGCAGCTTGGCGCGCAGGCGCTTGTTGGCGCCCACGCCACCGGCGATGACGATGACATCGCTGCCGGCTGCGTCCAGTGCGCGTTCGCACTTGATCGCCAGCGTATCGACCACCGCATCCTCGAAGCCGCGCGCGATGTCGGCGCGGGTCTGTTCCGACTGGTCGCTGTCGCGCCAGGCCAGCAGTACCTGCGTCTTCAGGCCGGAGAAGCTGAAATCCAGGCCCGGCCGGTCGGTCATCGGCCGGGCGAACCTGAACCTGCCAACGGTTCCCTGCTCGGCCAGCGCCGCCAGCTGCGGCCCGCCGGGGTAAGGCAGACCCATCATCTTGGCCGTCTTGTCGAAGGCTTCGCCGGCCGCATCGTCCAGCGTTTCACCCAGCAGACGGTAGCGGCCGATGGCGTCCACCGCTACCAGCTGGGTATGGCCACCGGAGACCAGCAGGGCCACGAACGGCGGTTCCGGGGGGTCGTCCTCCATCAGGGGCGCCAGCAGGTGGCCTTCCATGTGGTGGACGCCGACGGCAGGAACGTCCAGCGCCCATGCCAGGGAGCGGGCCACCCCGGCCCCGACCAGCAGCGCACCGACCAGTCCGGGCCCGGCGGTGTAGGCCACTCCATCCAGATCGGCGGTGGTCATGCCCGCCTCGGCAAGGGTCTGCCGGATCAAGGGCAGCAGCTTCCGCACATGGTCGCGACTGGCCAGTTCCGGAACCACGCCGCCGTATTCGGCATGCAGGGCGATCTGGCTGTAGACCGTATGGGCGCGCAGGCCCGCCGTGCCGGGCAGGCCGGTTTCGTACACGGCCACGCCGGTTTCGTCGCAGCTGGTTTCGATGCCGAGGACTTTCATGACCGGGATCTGGGGCTCAGGGAGGGAGAGGGCAAGCCGGGCCGTTAGCGGGGTGGGTTGCAGCGCCGGAGGCAGCCGCTATAATACGCGGCTCACCCGGTATGCCCGGGCCGTTTACTTCACCGAGATTACGTATGCCCAGCGTCAAAGTCCGCGAAAACGAGCCGTTTGAGTTTGCGCTGCGTCGCTTCAAGCGCACCTGCGAAAAGGCCGGCGTCCTGGCCGAAACCCGCAAGCGCGAGTTCTACGAGAAGCCGACCCAGGAGCGCAAGCGCAAGGCCGCTGCTGCGGTGAAGCGTCAGCTGCGTCGCAGCTCGCGCGACGTCACCAAGCGCCAGCGCCTGTACTGAGCCGCGTCGCTTCGCAAGAAGCCGGCACGCGCGAGCGTCGCCGGCTTTTTGTGTTTTTGGCTTCCGGCCGCCCCGCGCCTTCCCCGCCCCCATTCCCCCGGAGTACGCCATGTCCCTGAAACAGCAGCTCACCGATGACATGAAGGCCGCCATGAAGGCCGGCGAGAAAGACCGCCTGGCTGTCATCCGCCTGATCAACGCCGCCATCAAGCAGCGAGAAGTGGACGAGCGCATCGAACTGGACGACGCCGCCGTGCTGGCCGTGCTGGAGAAGATGGTCAAGCAGCGCAAGGATTCGGTGAGCCAGTTCGAAGCCGCCAGCCGCGAGGACCTGGCCGCCATCGAGCGTGCCGAGATCGTGGTGATCGAAGCCTACCTGCCGGCCAAGCTGGGCGAAGCCGAGATCCTGTCCGCCATCGAGGCCGCCATCGCCGAGACGGGCGCCACCGGTCCGGCCGACATGGGCAAGCTGATGGGCGTGCTGAAGCCACGCCTCGCTGGCCAGGCCGACATGGGCCAGGTCTCCGCGCTGATCAAGAAGAAGCTCGCGGGCTGAGCCCGCCGCGGGGCGCCAGGCATCCTGGCGCCCTGCCCCATCCGTGGCATCCTCGCGCCATGGATACCCCTGCCATCACCCTGCGCCCGGCCACCCGCGCCGACATCCCGCAGATCCTCGCCTTCATCCGCGGGCTGGCCGAGTACGAAAAACTCGCCCACGAGGCCGTCGCCACGCCCGCCCTGCTCGAAACCCACCTGTTCGGCGAACGTCCCGCCGCTGAAGTCGTGATCGCCGAGGCCGATGGCACGCCCGCCGGTTTCGCGCTGTTCTTCCACTCGTTTTCCACGTTCCTCGGCCAGCCCGGGCTGTACCTCGAGGACCTGTTCGTGTTGCCGCGCTACCGTGGATTCGGTCTCGGCAGGCGGCTGATGGTGCATCTCGCACAGCTGACCGTCGCACGTGGCTGCGGCCGCTTCGAATGGTCGGTACTGGACTGGAACGAACCCGCGATCCGCCTCTACCGCAGTCTGGGCGCGGTCGGTCTGGACGAATGGACGGTGCAACGCGTCAGTGGCGCCGCCTTGCACGCCCTCGCCGGCGCGGACGCATGAACACCACCGCCACGCAACCCTAACGCACCGCTGACACGGCGTACGCCACCCTCGGCGCATGCCCCGTCGAAACGACCTCGCCACCTTGCGCACGCTGGCACGCGATGCCGGCGAACGCGCCAACCGCAGCCTGCCCGTCGCGCTGGGCCGGCGCTTCATCGAGACCGACCTGATGACGCAGGCAGCGTCACTGTCGTTCTATGCGCTGCTGTCGCTTGCACCGCTGCTGGTCCTGTTGCTCTGGCTGATGGCCTCGCTCTACCCGCCGGCGCAACAGTCGCTGCTCGACCAGATTCACCAGCTGGCGGGCCCCAGCGCCGCCACGGTCGCCGAGACGGTGATCCGCAACGCCAGCGACCGGCCGGATGTGGGCTCGCTGGCGGGATGGTGGAGCACGGCGCTGCTGTTCGTCGGCGCCACCGTCGTGTTCGCGCAGTTGCAGGGCGCGCTGAACCTGATATTCCGCACCGATGCGCAGCGCCTCAACGGCCTGCCCGCATGGCTGATGAAACGGGTGTTCTCGCTCGGTGTCGTGCTGGCCATCGGCTTCCTGCTGATCGTGTCCATGATCGCCACCACCGCGCTGCAGGTGGTGTTCGCCCGGCTGCCTTCGCTGCTGCCCATGCTCGGCTACGCCACCACGCTGCTGCTGTACACCCTCGCATTCGCGTTCTTCTACCACTACCTGCCGGACCGGCGCGTCGCATGGCGGCAGGCGTTCCTGGGCGGTGCCATCACCGCGGTGCTGTTCGCGACCGGCCGCTACCTGATCGGCCTGTACCTCGCCCAGGCCGCGCCCGGCAGCGCGTACGGTTCGATGGGGGCGCTGGTCCTGCTGCTGGTGTGGATCTACTACGCCAGCGTGGTGTTCTTCATCGGCGCGCTGCTCACGGCGGTCATCGATGAGCGGAGAGTGGGGAGGGACCAGTGAGGAAGGCAGGCGCTCGCTCCCCTCCACTCATTCCTTCCATCCGGCGCGCCTGCTGGTCATCCCGATACCGGGATTGAACGTGTTGGTCGGATCCAGTCGCCGGTAGAAATCGGCCAGCGGCGGCTTGGCGCGATAGAGGTGGCCGACGTTGTGTTCGGCCGGATACTCGGCGCCGCGGGCATCCAGCAGGTCCCACAGGCGGTGCTCGACGGCCAGCGGATCCACGCCCTTCCTCACGATGTAGTCCTGGTGGAATACGTGGCAGAAGAAGTGCCCGTAGTACAGCCGCGCCACCATCGTGTCCGCGACGTCCACAGGCAATGCCTCCACCCAGTCGCGATCATCGCGACGGAGAGCGACATCCAGCGCGACGATGTCCTCCACCTGTGCACGATGCACGGCGCGGTAGCGCACCGCCGCACCCGCCACGGCGAAGCGCAGCAGGAAGGCCTTGCGTCCCTCGTCGGCATCGCAGGCGAAGAAACCGCCCGCGCGTGCGGCGAAGAAGTGTTCGAGGAACGTACGCGTGGCCTCCGCATCGCGCGTTGACACCTTGAGCAGCAGGTGATGCTCGAAACGGTCGCGGCAGGCACGCAGGCGCGGCGGCAGATGGTCCGGGAGCAGCGACGTCGCCGCCTGCAGCAGCCGGTCGGTCAGGCCTCCCAGGCCGATGCGTTCGCACCAGCCATCCAGGCGGCTCTTCAGCGCGAAGGCCCCGGGCACCTTGTCGGTGCCGAAGCGTTCGATCAGCAGGAAGGTGTCCTTGCCATAGCGGTCGCCGATGTCGAACGCATCGCGATGAAGGTACTCGCCCGAGATAGGCAGGCGTTCGAAGGCCGTCAGCATGTGCCGGCGCACTGCGGTGAGATCGTCCGGGTCGTTGCTGCCGATGTAGAAGACCGACGCGGCCTCTTTCTCGAAGGTGTCCAGGCGCACGGCGAACACGGCCAATCGTCCTGCACAGCCGGACGCTTCATGCAGGCGCGAAGGATCGGCGTTGTAGCGGGCCGGGGTGGGCGCATCCACCTGCCGCACGTGCGCGGCATAATGCGGATCGGATGCCGCGCGCGCCGGGTCGCGGATGATGTCGCCCTGGCCGTAATCGCCCGCCTGCAGCCGCGACAGGATGTCTTCGGGCGTGTCGCCCAGCGCGATGCCGAGATGGTTGACCAGCTGCAGCCTGCCTTCAACATCCATCTGCGCGAACAGGGCCAGTTCGGTGTAGGCCGGCCCGCGCCGCACCAGCGCGCCGCCTGAGTTGTTGCAAACGCCCCCCAGCACCGACGCCCCAATGCATGAAGAGCCGATCACCGAATGCGGCTCGCGATCCAGCGGGGCAAGCACCTTCTCCAGTACATCCAGCGTCGCGCCCGGCAGGCAGACCACCTGCCGCCCTTCGTCGATCAGCTGCACGCCGGTCAGGCGCAGGGTGCTGACCAGGACGATGCCGCGATCGTAGTCGTCGCCATCCGGCGTGGAGCCGCCGGTCAGGCCCGTGTTGGCCGCCTGCATCAGCACGATGCGGCCCGCGTCCACCACCGCCTGCAGCACCCGCCACAGTTCCAGCAGCGTGCCGGGGCGCACCGCCGCGAGCACCGACCCCTCGCCGAAGCGGTAACCGCGCCGGAAACGTCGCGTGGCGCGGGCGCCGGTCAGCACATGGGAAGTCCCGACCGCACTGCGCAACCGGGTCAGCAGGGCGTCATCGGAAGAGGGGGCGGAGGACATGTACCGCATGGTAACGCGCCCCGACGGTGTGCCGGCCCGGCATGGCATCCTATGTGGCCCATGGCCCGCATCCCCGACGCCTTCATCGACGAACTGCTCGCCCGGACGGATATCGTCGAGGTGGTCGGCGCGCGCGTGCCATTGAAGCGGCAGGGCAAGGAATACTCTGCGTGCTGCCCGTTCCACGATGAACGTTCGCCGTCGTTCACGGTCTCGCCGACCAAGCAGTTCTACCACTGCTTCGGCTGCGGCGCGCACGGCACCGCGCTGTCGTTCCTGATCAACTACGACCGCCTCGAGTTCCTGGATGCCGTGGAGGAACTGGCGCGCCGCAGTGGCATGGAAGTGCCACGCGAAACGCAGCAACGGAACGAGAACAACGATACCCGCGATCTGTTCAACGCCCTCGAAGCCGCCGCACGCTTCTTCCAGCGCAATCTCGACACCAGCGAGAAGGCGAAGACCTATCTCGATGGCCGCGGCGTGGATGCGGCGATCCGCACGCAGTTCATGATCGGCTACGCGCCGGATGGCTACTCCGCGCTGAAGGATGCACTGGGCACCGACGAGCGCCGGATGAAGCTGCTCGACCGCGCCGGTCTGTTCTCGAAGAACGATCGCGGCCACGTCTACGACAAGTTCCGCGACCGGGTGATGTTCCCCATCCACGATCGTCGCGGACGCGTGATCGCCTTCGGCGGCCGCGTGCTGCAGAAGGACGACGGGCCGAAGTACCTCAACTCGCCGGAGACCGCGCTGTTCCACAAGGGCCGCGAGCTGTACGGCCTGTGGCAGGTGAAGCAGGCGAACCAGAAGATCGCGCGGCTGGTGGTGGTCGAGGGCTACATGGACGTGGTGTCGCTGTTCCAGTTCGGCGTGAAGGAAGCGGTCGCCACGCTGGGCACCGCGACCACGCCCGAGCATGCCGAGTTGCTGTTCCGCAATGCGCCGGACGTGTACTTCTGTTTCGACGGCGATGCGGCCGGCCAGCGTGCCGCATGGCGAGCGCTGGAATCGGTGCTGCCGCGCATGAAGGACGGACGGCAGGCGTTCTTCCTGTTCCTGCCCGATGGCGAGGATCCCGACACCATCGTGCGGCAGGAGGGCGCGGCTGGCTTCGACGCACGCCTGCAACAGGCGATGCCGCTGTCGGAATTCTTCTTCGAAGAGATGGGCAAGGACATCAAACTGTCCACGCTCGACGGCAAGGCGCGCCTCGCGGAACGCGCGCGGCCGTTGCTGGCGCAGATCCCCGACGGCGCGTTCGGCGACCTGATGCGGCAGCGCCTCACCGAGATCACCGGCGTGGGCGCCGGCAACACGGCACCGACCGCGCCGCTGCCTGCACGCCGTCCTGCGCCGTCACAGGCCGGCCAGAAACCTAGCCTCGTGCGCAGCATGATCGTGCGGCTCCTGCACAAGCCGGCGCTGGCGTTGTCGATCGAATCCACGCATGGCTTCTCGGCGTTGCGGCTGGCAGGCATGGACCTGCTGCTGGAGGTGATCGCGCTGGTGCACGCGCGGCCCGATATCACCACCGGGGCGCTGCTGGAGCACTTCGCCGAGCGCGAGGAGGTCGTCGCGCTGCAGAAACTGGCGATGCAGGAACTGCCCGGCGACGAAGACAACTGGCGTCTCGAAGTCCTCGATGCCGCCGTGCAACTGGAGAAGCAGATGCTGCAGCAGCGTCTGGACGAACTCCAGGCCAAGCAGCGCAGCATGGGTCTGGACGAAGCCGACAAGTACGAACTGCGAACCCTGCTGCAGGCCCGCATCGGCCGCCACTGAGGAGTCCGTGATGACACGTTTCGCGTTTTGCCTGTTCGCCACGCTGCTGTGCGGCACCTCGTTCTCCACACTGGCGGCGGAATTCACCCAGCCGCGTCCCGGCCTGCATACCGGCGGCCAGCCCGCGCTGGATGATCTTGCCCGCTTGCGTGCGCAGGGCGTCCGCACGGTGATCGACCTGCGCGGATCGCAGGAAGAACGGGGCTACGACGAGGCCGCTGAAGCGCGCCGCCTGGGCATGGAATACGTTGCGATGCCCATCGCCGGCAAGGACGACCTCACGCCGGAAAACGCCAAGGCATTGCACGCCCTGCTGAAACAAAGGGAAGGTGAGGTGCTGCTGCATTGCGCCTCGGGCAATCGCGTCGGCGCCCTGCTCGCCCTCGGCGCTGCCCAGGTTGACGGTGCATCGACGGAAGAAGCCCTCGCGCTGGGTCGCGCGGCAGGGTTGAAGTCGCTGGAGCCGGCGGTGGTGGAGCGGCTGGTACCGCCGAAGCAGACAGGGAATACGACTGCCGACTGACCCCCTCTCCGTGGGAGCGACGTAAGTCGCTATCGCTTTTCGATGAGGTCTCAGATGCCTTGAGTGCCCAGTCTTCGGCATCACGACTTGCGTCGCTCCCACACAGGAAGATCGATCGCCCCGAGCTATCCCGCCGGCACGAACTCGATACCGGCAGCCGAGGCGGCCGGCTGCAGCAGCGGCATCACCCAGTGGTCCACCAGCAGGAACGCGAACAGCGCCATCAGGTAGACGATCGAGTAGTTGAACACGCGCATGGCGAAGAACTCGTCCGGTGGATCGAGCAGGCGCCACGCGTACCAGAGGAACACCGCGCCCAGCACCAGCGCGCCGCCCAGGTAGAAGAAACCGCTCATGCCGAATACCACCGGCAGCACGGTCACTTCGACCAGCAGCACCGTGTAGAACAGGATCTGCCAGCGCGTATAGGTCACGCCGTGCGTCACCGGCAGCATCGGCACCAGCGCGCGCGCGTAGTCCTCGCGACGGAAGATCGCCAGTGCCCAGAAATGCGGCGGCGTCCACACGAAGATGATCAGCACCAGCAGCAGCGCGTGCGGCCAGTCCCACTCGCCCTGCATGCCGGTCATCGTGGCCCAGCCGAGCAGTGGCGGTGCTGCGCCGGCGATGCCGCCGATGACGATGTTCTGCGGCGTGGCGCGCTTGAGGAACACGGTGTAGATCACCGCGTAGCCGATCAGCGAAGCGAAGGTCAGGATCGCGGTGATCGTGTTGACCCACAGCACCAGGATGGCCATCGACAGCGCGGCAAGCGCGAGCGCGAACACCAGCGCCTGCCACGGCTTCACCTGGCCCTGCACCAGCGGGCGCCATGAGGTGCGCGCCATCTTCGCGTCGATGCGCGCATCCAGCAGCTGGTTGATGGCGGCCGCGCTGGAAGCCGCCAGCCAGATGCCGAGGAAACCCAACCCGCCGCGCAACACCTGCGCGCCGTCGGGCAGGCCATCGATGGCGAGGAACATGCCGACGATGGCCGTGAACACGATCAGCGCCACCACGCGCGGCTTGGTCAACGCCCAGTACTGGCGGAACGTCGAGGCCATGTCAGTCGGGCCTGCGCAGGCGCGCGGTCAGCGATACGAGGGTGAACAGCAGCAGCACCGCGCCACCGTTGTGCGCCACCGCGACCGGCAGCGGCAGGTTGAGCTTCACGTTGAGGATGCCCAGCGTGACCTGCGCGGAGATCAGCACCAGCAGCGTCAACGCCCAGCTGCGCATGCCCGGCGTGCGGAACAGGCGCCACGCGAGCGCCAGCACATAGAACGCCACCACGACCGCCATGATGCGGTGGGTCATCTGGATCGCGATGCGCGAAGCGCCATCCAGCACGCCGCCTTCATAGTCCACGCCGATGCCGCGCCACAGTACGAAGCCCTCGCCGAAATCCGCCGGCGGCCACCACTGGCCGACGCACTTCGGGAAATCCAGTCCGCAGGCCAGCGCCGCGTAGTTCGCGCTGACCCAGCCACCGAGCGCGATCTGGATGCCGAGCAGCACCAGGCCACCGATCAGCCAGCGACGCAGCACGGTCGCATCGGCCAGCGTGATCGGCCGGTCGGTCGCCCGCCACGCCATCCACACCAGCAACGAGAAGGTGGTCAGCCCGCCGATCAGATGGCCCATCACCACGATGGGCTTGAGCAGCCAGGTCACCGTCCACATACCCAGCAGCGCCTGGAAGATGATCACCGCCAGCGTCAGCGCGCCCGCGCGTGCCAGGTCGATGTTGGACCAGCGCAGCGCGGCGAACAGCAGGATCGCTTCGCCGAGGATCGCGAGCGCTGAAGCCGCGCCGTGTTCGCCGTGCATGTACAGCGGGATGGCCGCGCCGACCAGGCCGGCGGCGACCAGGATCTGCGCGATGCCCCAGCGCCGGCGGCGTGCAGCAAGCAGTGCGAGCACCAGCACCAGCACGCCCAGCGAGGCGGCGATGTGGCGGTGCACCTGCTCGCGCCATGCCTTGTGCGTCTCGAACGGCCGGATGTCGCTGGCCGCGTGCGAGGCCGCTTCGTTCACCGCGCCCGGCCATGCGGCCCGGCCATAGCAGGTGGGCCAGTCGGGGCAGCTCAGGCCGGCATCGGAGAGGCGCACGAAGGCGCCGAACACCACGACGCACAGCGTCAGGGCGACCGCCAGCCAGGCGATTCTATGGAAATGTCGGTAGATCACGGGACGTGCGACAGCGTTCATCATCGTCTGCAGTTCGGGCGAGCGCTCAGATGAGCTTGATCAGTTTCGAGACATCCGTGCGCAGGCCGGCCGGATCGAAGCCCGGGGCATAGCGCAGGATCACGAAACCGTGCGGGTCGATCACGTACACAGGCGTGCCGGCCGGGTCGTCCACCTGCGGCAGCAGGCCACGCAACGGGTCATCCGAGCGCACCAGGCGCAGCGCGCTGTGCTTCGGCGCCCCATCCGGGTAGTCGCCGACCCACAGGATGTCGACTTCGTCGGCGTTGTGGCCGAACAGCTGCCACACCTTGTCCAGGTCCTGCGCCAGTTTCAGGCAAGCCTCCGCACACCCTGGTGCCGGCGCGGCGACGATGCGCCAGCGGCGTTCGGCGGGCTTCCAGTCGTAGGCGCTGCCGTCCGCGAGCATCGGCGCGATGCTTCGCGCGTCCGCAGGCGGCTGCAACATCAAACCGTGGTTCTTGTGCGTCGCCGGCTGCCAGCCGGAGAAGCGCAGGATGCCCGCACCGAACACGGTGCCGAAGAACAGGGCGAACAGGGCGACGAGCATCCACCGCCCGCGACGCCGCTGGGCGGGATCGAATGGTTTTGGGTCCATGGACGTCATTTTCTCACGCCCGGGCGATCATTGCCCCTCTGGCAACGCGGGGCGACACCGTCCAGCAGGCAAAGCCCCTTGAAGACCGTTCGGGGCGGACCTGTCGAACCACGCTCTTTGCGATTCCCTGCAGGACCTGTCCACCCGGCACTTACAAGCCCTTTCGCGCGCCTCGCCGACTGCGCCAGGTCAGCAGCAGCGCGGTGACCAGCACCGCACCGGCCAACCCGAACCACTGCACCGCGTAGCCGATGTGGCGCTCCGGCGGCAGCGTATTGGGCAGGACGTCGAGGTCGCGGGCATAGCCCAGCGGCAGGTCCGGGTCCAGCTTCAGCAAGCGGGGCGCCAATGCCGGCAGCTGCAGTGCCTGCGCCAGCTCCTCACGCTGCAGCGCGATCACCAGCAGACTGCCGTCGGCTTGCACGGCGGGCGGCGCCTGCGCGATGCCTTCCGACGGCGGCGGCACCAGCAGTCCCGACAGGCGTCGCCGACCGGCCACCGGTGCCACGGCCGGCATCGCGCGGTTTCCCGGCACGGGCAACCAGCCCAGCTCCACCAGCAGGGGGGCGGCGTTGACGGGTTGGAAGACGCGATACGCGCGCACGCCGGGCCGCCGGTCGCGCGTCTGGTTGTCCAGCAGGATCGCCGGCCCTGACAGGAACTCGCCTTCGCCACCGGCCCAGTCGTAGGACTGCGTGCGGCCCGCATCTTCCGCCAGTGCCAGCGGCTGCGGGCGACGCTCCGCGAGTACGCGCGCGGTCTCCGCCAGCATGGCCTCCTTCTGCTCGGCCCGGCCCCACTGCCAGGCGCCCAGGCTGCAGAACAGCGACATGGCCAGCACGGCCAGCGTCCAACCGACCGGCAGCGGCATGTGCCGGCTCACGCACTGCGTCCGAATGTCGCACCCACCTTCGGCTCACGCCGGGGGAGCGATAATGCGCGCCTCACCGCCCGGGCCCCGTCGAGGACGCCATGAACGATTCGCTGAAAACCCTGCTGATCATCGCCTTCCTCATCCTCATCGTCTGGAACCTGGGTGCGGGCCTGTACTACATGCTGGTGGACAAGGGCGAAAGCAAGCGCACCGTCAATGCGCTGACCCGTCGCATAGCGCTGTCCGTGGGCCTGATCCTGCTGGTCGTCCTGGCCATCTACATGGGATGGATCACCCCGCATGGGGTCAATCCCGGCTGACGCCGTGAGGCGCGGAACGCGATTCCTGGTTCGCAGAAGCAAAAAAGCGACGGGCTTCCGTCGCTTTTTGCTGGATACGGCGTTCGCTGTCGCGAATCACGAATCCCGGATCACCTGTCCCGTCCCTTACAGCACGTAGACGAACAGGAACAGGCCCAGCCACACCACGTCCACGAAGTGCCAGTACCACGCCACGGCCTCGAAGCCGAAGTGGTTGTCCTTGGTGAAGTGGCCCTTGGCGCAGCGGAACCAGATGATCGCCAGCATGATGGTGCCCAGTGTCACGTGCAGGCCGTGGAAGCCGGTCAGCATGAAGAACGTGGAGCCGTAGATGCCCGAGCCCAGCGTCAGGTTCAGTTCCTTGTAGGCGTGGATGTACTCCTCGGCCTGGAAGAACAGGAACACGCAACCCAGCAGCACCGTGGCGCCCAGCCAGATCAGCAGCTGGCTGCGGTTGCCCGCCTTCAGCGCATGGTGCGCGATGGTGATGGTGACGCCCGAGGTCAGCAGGATCAGCGTGTTGAGCAGCGGCAGGCCCCACGCGGGGATGGTCTGGAACTGGCCACCCACCTGGCCCGGACCCGCGCTCGGCCACGCGGCCGAGAAGCCTTCCCACAGCAGGCTGTTGGTCATCACGCCGTCGCCTTCGCCACCCAGCCACGGCAACGCCAGCGTGCGGGCATAGAACAGCGCGCCGAAGAACGCGGCGAAGAACATCACTTCGGAGAAGATGAACCACACCATGCCCATGCGGAACGACACGTCCACCTGGCGGTTGTAGTGGCCGCTGACCGATTCGCGGATCACGTCGCCGAACCACATGAACAGCGTGGCGCACAGCATCACCACGCCCGTATAGAAGACCCACATGCCCCAGGCCGCGTCATTGAGCCAGCTGGCCACGCCCACCATGGTGACGAACATGGCGATGGAGCCCACGAACGGCCACTTGGAGCTGTGCGGCACGAAGTAGATGTTGGCGTCTGGCGATTGGGCTTGTGCCATGGCGTTGTTTCCGTTGCGTAAGACGTGGTCAGGGTGCCGCGAGCGGCGAGGGCGACGCGTTGCCCGTGCCGATCTGCGCGGTCAGTGCGTCGTTCTTGAAGAAGGTATAGGACAGGGTGATGGTCTTCACTTCCGCCGGCAGGTCCGGGTCCACGATGAAGCGGACCGGCATGTCGCGGCTTTCGCCGGCCTGCAGGGTCTGGGCCGTGAAGCAGAAGCACTCGGTCTTGGTGAAATAGCCCGAGGCGCGGGCCGGTGCCACCGACGGCACCGCGCTGCCGACGACGGCGCGCTGACTGTCGTTGCGGGCGAAATACTTCGCCTCGTACAGCTCGCCGGGCACCACTTCCATGGTCAGCTGTTCCGGCCGGAACGCCCACGGCAGCTTGGAGTTGACGCCACCATCGAACTGCACGGTCACCGTGCGCGCGACCTTGGTCGCCGCCGCGGCGGCCACCTGGCCGGGCCCTTGCTCCAGGCGGATGCCGAATACCTTCTCGCAGGCGATGCGGTACAGCGGCACCAGCGAGAACGTCAGCACGAACACCGCCACCGCCACGCCCACCAGCTTGAACAGCCCGGTCGAGTTGGACTTGGCCGCGCTCATGCGCTCAACACCGCGCGGCCGATGAAGGCCACGAAGATCGCGAACGCAATGCCGCCGATCACCCACGCCGTCCGCAGCACCGCCTTGCGGCGGCGCGCGAGTTCCTCGGGAGTCAGCACGGGGGCGTTCATGGCGCGATGCTCGGCCGTCTCAGTGCGTCACGTCGCCGTGCGCCAGGTCGCCGTCCTTGATGACGGGCGGCGTGGTGAACGTGTGGTGCGGCGCGGGCGACGGCACGGTCCATTCCAGGCCCTTCGCGTTTTCCCACGCACGCGCTTCGGCCTTCTTGCCGCTGCGCAGCGAAGACCACAGGATCGCGGCCATGATGAACGGCGTCAGGAACATGCCGAACGCACCGATCGAGCTGATGAAGTTCCAGTCCGCGAACACCGGGTTGTAGTCCGGGATGCGGCGCGGCATGCCGGCCAGGCCCAGGAAGTGCTGCGGGAAGAACAGCAGGTTGACGAACACGATCGTCCACCAGAAATGGAACTTGCCCCAGAACTCGTTGTACATGCGGCCGGTCCACTTCGGCCACCAGTAGTAGGTGGCGGCGATGATGGAGAACAGCGCGCCGGTCACCAGCACGTAGTGGAAGTGCGCCACCACGAAGTAGGTGTCGTGGTACTGGAAGTCCGCCGGCACGATGGCCAGCATCAGGCCAGAGAAGCCGCCGATGGTGAACAGGATCACGAAGCCCACGGCCCACAGCATCGGCGTTTCGAAGCTCAGCGAGCCCTTCCACATCGTGCTGACCCAGTTGAACACCTTCACGCCGGTCGGGATGGCGATCAGCATGGTGGCGAACATGAAGTAGATCTCGCCACCCAGCGGCATGCCCACCGTGAACATGTGGTGCGCCCACACGATGAACGACAGGAACGCGATCGAGGCGGTCGCGTACACCATGGCCTGGTAGCCGAACAACGGCTTGCGGCTGAAGGTCGGGATGATTTCCGACACCACGCCGAACGCCGGCAGGATCATGATGTAGACCTCGGGGTGACCGAAGAACCAGAAGATGTGCTGGTACATCACCGGGTCGCCGCCGCCGGCCGCGTTGAAGAAGCTGGTGCCGAAGAACTTGTCGGTCAGCAGCATGGTCACCGCGCCCGCCAGCACCGGCATCACCGCGATCAGCAGGAACGCGGTGATCAGCCAGGTCCAGCAGAAGATCGGCATCTTCAGCAGGTCGATGCCCGGTGCGCGCATGTTGAGCACCGTGGCGATGATGTTGATCGCGCCCATGATCGAGCTGACGCCCATCATGTGGATGGCGAAGATGGTCAGCGCCACGTTCGCGCCGCCCTGCAGCGACAGCGGCGGGTACAGCGTCCAGCCACCGGCCGGCGCGCCGCCCGGCAGGAACAGCGAGCTGAGCAGCAGGGTGAAGGCGAACGGCATGATCCAGAAGGACCAGTTGTTCATGCGCGGCAGCGCCATGTCCGGCGCGCCCACCTGCAGCGGGATCATCCAGTTGGCCAGGCCGACGAACGCCGGCATCACGCCACCGAAGATCATGACCAGCGCATGCACCGTGGTCATCTGGTTGAAGAACTCGGGGCTGACCAGCTGCAGGCCCGGCACCATCAGCTCGGCACGGATCACCACCGACATGCCCGCGCCGATGATGAACATGATGAAGCTGAAGATCAGGTAGAGCGTGCCGATGTCCTTGTGGTTCGTGGAGAAGAACCACCGCTCGATGAAGCTCTGCTGGTGACCGTGGTGATCGTCATGATGATCGACGGCGGTGTTGGCCATGTGCGTAATCTCTTGCAGCTGATGCGGGCGGTCGATCAACCCTGCGCCGACGGCGCGGGGGTCTCGGCGGTGGGGGCGGCGTCAACGGCCGGGGCCGTCGTGGCGTCGGCCGGCGCGGCCTCTTCCACCGGCGCGGCCGGGGCGGGGGCGGCAGCCGGGGCGGGCTTCTTCGAGGCCAGCCACTGCTCGTACTCGGCCTTCGGCACCGCCTTCACGACGATCGGCATGAAGCCGTGGTCCTTGCCGCACAGCTCGGCGCACTGGCCGCGGTAGATGCCCGGTTCCTTGATGTCGGTCCAGGCCTCGTTGACGATGCCCGGGATGGCGTCCTGCTTCCAGCCCAGTGCCGGCACCCACCACGCGTGGATGACATCGTCGGCGGTGATCACGAAGCGGATCTTGGTGTTGGTGGGCAGCACCAGCTGGTTGTCGACGTCCAGCAGGTAGTGCGGGTGCGCCTTGATCTCTTCCTGCGTCGTCGCCTTGTTCTGGCGCAGGCGGTCGGACTCGCGGTCCAGGCGGCTGGTGAATTCCACGCCCTCGCCCAGGTATTCGTACTTCCACATCCATTGGTAGCCGGTGACCTTGACGGTCATCTCGGAATCGCGGGTGTCGTACATGGCGATCAGCTTGGCGGTCGCCGGCCAGGCCATGACCACCAGGATCAGCACCGGGATGACGGTCCAGATGATCTCGGCCGTGGTGTTGTGGCTGAACTGTGCCGGCACCGCGCCCTTGGAATGGCGGAACTTGAACATCGCGTAGCCCATCGCACCGAACACGATGATGCCGATGACGATGCAGACCCACAGCGCGATCATGTGCGCGTCATAGGCATGCTGCGACGACGCCGTCACGCCCTTGCCCATGTTCAGCTGCCACGGCTTCGGGTCCGCCGACTGCGCCCAGGCCAGCGCCGGCATTGCCAGCAGCGTGCACGCCGTCATCAACCGCTTCCACATCCCATTCACTTGCGTCATTGCCTAGACCCCAATGCGTCATCGGTTGCGGCCACTCGCGGCCGCCAGTAAATCCTGCAATCTGTCCGCCAGCTCCCGGCGTTCGGCCGGCCCCAGGAAGTTGCCCACCTGGACCTGCCTGCCGCTGGAGGCCAGCGAAATCCTTTCGCCATCCCGCTCGATGCACAGGCGCACCCAATAGGGATGCGCCCGGAACACCGCCCCTGACACGGAGGTGGTGACCTCCACCGCGTCGGGACCGATGCTGATGTCTTCCCTCCGGTCGCCACTGCGCCACAGCACGCGCAGCGCCGTGGCCAGGATGGCCGAATGGAGCAATGCAAAAGCCGGCGCGAAGGCATTGCCTCCCCACCAGCCCAGCATGGCGACGATCCACATCGCGCCCGACAGCGCCACGAACAACATCACGAACTGGCGGCGCGTCAGCGCCCGCGGCGGCCGCAGCCTGAGCTGCGCGCCGTGTCCGTCCCACGATGACGGCACCACTTCGATCATGTCGCCCGCCACACGATCCGGGCTGCGGAAAACCGTTAAATGGTAGCTCCCGCCACACTTTGCGGCAAGTTTCATTGATCCAGGACAAGGTGCTCGGCCCGGCCGCGCGAACCTCATCCGGCATCCGCGGATGCATTCCGCGACCGCCGTCACCGCAGGGCGCAGGAGGACGGGCAACCCCCGCAAGCGGGCAACGGCGGGCATATCCGGGCCGCGCGCACGGGCCTAAACTAGTGGACTGCCTTTGGACTGCCCTGCCGTCATGTCGACACCCTCGCCTGTCCCGTCGCCCGCCGTTCCGCCGGCCGGCCGCATCATTTCCCCCGAAATCCCCGCTCCGCCGTCTCCGTTGCGCGCCGCGATCACCGCCGCCTGGCTGCGCGACGAGACCGGACATGTCCGCGAACTGCTGGAGCAGGCGCGCCTGCCGGCCAACGAGCAGATCCAGGCGCAACGGCTTGCAGTGGACCTGGTGAAGCGGGTCCGCGCCCGCGCACAGGACCAGGGCGCCATCGAAGCCTTCATGCGCCAGTACGACCTCGGCAGCGACGAAGGCGTGTTGCTGATGTGCGTGGCCGAGGCCCTGCTGCGCATCCCGGACCAGGAGACCGCCGACAAGCTGATCCGCGACAAGCTGGGCGACGCGGACTGGGAGCGGCACCTGGGCCAGAGCGACTCCGTGCTGGTCAACGCCTCCACCTGGGGCCTGATGCTGACCGGCAAGCTGGTCAACCTGAACGACCTGACCCGCGCCGACGTGCCGGGCGCGTTCAAGCGCCTGGTCGGCCGCGTGGGCGAGCCGGTGATCCGGCTGGCCGTGCGCCAGGCCATGCGGATCATGGGCCACCAGTTCGTCATGGGCCGCACCATCGACGAAGCGCTGTCGCGCAGCCGCAAGGGTGAGAACGCCGACTACCGCTATTCCTTCGACATGCTGGGCGAGGGCGCGCTGACCACCCGGGACGCCGCCCGCTACCTGGAGGCCTATCGCCAGGCGATCCATGCGATCGGTCGCACCGGCCCCTTCGCCGACGTGTTCGCCGCGCCCAGCATCTCGATCAAGCTGTCCGCGCTGCACCCGCGCTATGAGCACGCCAAGCGCGCCCGCGTGATGAAGGAACTGGCCCCGGCCATCCTCGAACTGGCGCAACTCGCCAAGTCCTACGGCATCGGCTTCACCATCGACGCCGAAGAGGCCGACCGCCTGGAGCTGTCGCTGGACCTGATCGAGGCCACGTTCTCCGATGCCTCGCTCGATGGCTGGGAAGGCTACGGCCTGGCCGTGCAGGCCTACCAGAAGCGCACGCCGTACGTGATCGACTTCCTCGCCGACCTCGCCCGCCGCGTCGGTCGCCGCATGCCGGTGCGCCTGGTCAAGGGCGCCTACTGGGATGCCGAGATCAAGCGCGCGCAGATCGATGGCCATCCGGGCTATCCCGTGTTCACGCGCAAGCCGAACACCGACGTGTCCTATCTCGCCAACGCGCGCCGCATGCTCGACCAAGGCAATGCGCTGTACCCGATGTTCGCCACCCACAACGCGCAGACCATCGCCGCGATCCGCTTCATCGCCAACGGCCGTCCTTACGAGCACCAGAAGCTGCACGGCATGGGCGACGACCTGTATGCCGAAGTGGTGCCGAAGCACCGCCTCGATACGCCGTGCCGCGTGTACGCACCGGTCGGCTCGCACGAGGACCTGCTGCCGTACCTGGTGCGCCGCCTGCTCGAGAACGGCGCCAACAGCAGCTTCGTCAACCGCATCACCGACGAGAACGTGGCCATCGAGGACCTCGTGCGCGACCCGGTGCAGACCGTGTCGGAATTCGAATCCATCCCGCACCCGCGCATCCCGCTGCCGGTCGATCTTTTCCGGAGCCAGCCGGCTCCCATCGCTTCTTCTGACAGGAACAACTCCATGGGCGCCAACCTCGCCAACGACAACGACCTGCGCGCGCTGGCCGAGCGCATCAACGCGGCGGTCAAGCCGTGGCGCGCCGCGCCGCTGGTGCCGGGCGCCGTCGTGTCGAGCGCGGCGTTGCCGGTGACCAACCCGGCCGACCGCCGCCAGATCGTCGGCGAGTGGCAGCCCGCCGACGGCGGCACCGTCGAGAAGGCGCTGGCGAACGCTGTCGCCGCACAGCCGGCATGGGACCGCACGCCGGCCGCCAGCCGCGCCGCCATCCTCGAGCACGCCGCGAACCTGCTGGAGCAGCGCCTGCCCGACTACATTGCGCTGTGCGTGAAGGAAGCCGGCAAGACCATCCCCGACAGCGTCGCCGAAGTGCGCGAGGCGGTGGACTTCCTGCGCTATTACGCCGCTCAGGCGCGCGCGCAGTTCGGCGCACCGGAACAGCTGCCCGGCCCGACCGGCGAATCCAACCAGCTGCAGCTGCAGGGCCGCGGCGTGTTCGTCTGCATCAGCCCGTGGAACTTCCCGCTGGCGATCTTCCTGGGCCAGGTCAGCGCCGCGCTCGCCGCCGGCAACAGCGTGATCGCCAAGCCGGCCGAACAGACCAACCTGATCGGCCACGCGGCGGTGAAGCTGCTGCACGAAGCCGGCATTCCGGAAGCCGTGCTGCAGTTCCTGCCCGGCGACGGCGCCACCGTCGGCGCCGCGCTGACCAAGGACCCGCGCGTGGCCGGCGTAGCCTTCACCGGTTCCACCGACACCGCGCGCGCCATCAACCGCGCGCTCGCCGGCCGCGTCGCCGGCCCGATCGCCACGCTGATCGCCGAAACCGGTGGCCAGAACGCCTTTATCGCCGACTCCTCCGCACTGCCGGAGCAGCTGGTCAAGGACGCGATGGGTTCGGCGTTCACCTCCGCAGGCCAGCGCTGCTCGGCCGCGCGCGTGCTGTTCGTGCAGGACGACATCGCCGACAAGGTGATGACGATGCTGGCCGGCGCGATGGACGAGCTGAAGATCGGCGACCCCGGCCTGCTCTCGACCGATGTGGGTCCGGTGATCGACGCTGACGCGCTGAAAATCCTAGACGACCATGCCGTGCGCATGGCGGCCGAAGCGCGCCTGATCAAGCAGGCGAACGCAGGTGAGGAAACGGCGCACGGCACGTTCTTCGCGCCGCGCGCGTGGGAACTGAAGTCGCTGGACCAGTTGCACAAGGAAATCTTCGGACCGGCCCTGCACGTGGTGCGCTGGAAGGCCGACCAGCTGGATGCGGTGATCGACCAGATCAATGCCACCGGTTACGGCCTGACCCTGGGCGTGCACTCGCGCATCGACGAAACCATCGACCGCATCGCTGCACGCGTGAAGGTCGGCAACGTGTACGTCAACCGCAACCAGATCGGCGCGGTGGTCGGCGTGCAGCCGTTCGGTGGCCAGGGCCTGTCGGGCACCGGTCCGAAGGCCGGCGGCCCGCACTACCTGCCGCGCTTCGCTACCGAGAAAACGGTCACCGTCAACACGACCGCCGCAGGCGGCAACGCCTCGCTGCTGACGCTCGGCGACTGAGCCCGGGCGCTGCCACGCATCGGCAGCTCCCACGTTGCATGCACAGCCCCGCTCCGGCGGGGCTTTTCTTTGGGCATGACCCACGGCACTGCTTGCCCGGGCATCGGCAGGCGATGCTGTCCCCACCCCACCCGTCGCTGGACCTTCACCCTGCCTGCGTGAACATCAGCCGATCCCGCCTGCCGGATTGATCCACATCCTGCGTTCTAGCGTCGACAAGGAGTTTCACGGCCAGCAGGGCCCCCGCGCATGACGACCGACTTCTACAACCTGCTGCTCAGCGACTCCGCCCTCGCCGCCGTGCTGCTCGCGCTCTTCTTCTACGTGGGCAGGGTCTCGCGCGGCGTGCGCGGCATCGCCACCTGGGGCGTGGCGCATTTCCTGTATTCCCTCGGCGCCGCGATGCTGGACGGCACCGCGCAGATGCTGGTGCGCGCCGGTGACGCGTCGCTCGCGCAAGCGATTGCCAGCCTGGGTGGCCTGCTGGCCTGCGCCGGCCTTGCCGGCCTGGCCTGGTCGATCATCCAGTTCGTGCAGCAGCGCGCGCTGACAGGGTGGGAACGTGCGCTGCTGCCGCTGTGCATCGGCTTCTCATTGGTCGGCGCGGTGGCGGGCGGCGGCGTTGACGCGCAGGGCGCTGCGATGAGCGCCACCGAAGTCATCGTGCTGGCGGTGATGATCCGGCACCTGCTGGCGCTGCGCAGCGCGCCCGACCATGTGCCGGCCAGGCTCATGATCACCGGCTGTTTCGTGTTGCTGTGGCTGTATGGCGGCGACCTGCTCGCCGCACTGACCGGGCGCTATGGCCCCAATCCGGTCTGGGTGAACCTGGACCTGTCGATCTGGTTCATGCTCAATTTCTGCATGCTGATGCTGGCCAGCTTCCGCGCGGCCGAACCGCTGCGGCGTGGCGCGCTGTTCGATCCGCTCACCGGTGCGCTCAATCGCCGCGGCCTGGACAACGAACTGCAGGCCCGCAGCGGGCGGCATGCCGCCGAGCACGGGCTGGCCGTGATCGCACTGGACCTGGACCACTTCAAGGCCGTCAACGACGATCATGGCCACGAAGCGGGCGACCTGGTGCTGCAGCGCTTCTCCGATGTCGTGCGCAGCTGTATCCGCGGCGACGACCTGTTCGCGCGCCTGGGGGGAGAGGAGTTCATGCTGGTCCTGCGCGACACGCAGGCCGAAACCGCGCAGGCCCTGGCCGAACGCATCCGCCAGCAGGTGATGGCGCTTGAATTCGCTCCGGTCGGGGCGGGAATCCGCATCACCGTCAGCCTGGGCGTGTCGTTCGCCGCCGACCGCAACGCGCCCTACGACACCCTGATGCGGCTCGCGGACGAAGCGCTCTATGCCGCCAAACACAAAGGCCGCAACCGGATCGAGGTACGCTGGCTGCCCGCCTGACCCGAGGACTGCCATGCCGCGCTACCGCCGACTTGCTCTTGCCCTGCTTGCCTGCTTCGCCACTCCCCTGGCGCAGGCATCGGCCCACGCTTCCGCGTGCCCGGCCGATCCCGGCCATGCGCCGACCGGCGACCTCACCGCCGCGCGCGTGGCCGCTGCACGCGCGGACGACAGCGAAGAGCGCCTGTACGAAGGCGCGGTGTGGCGCGACGGCGCGCTGTATCTGTCGGACTTCGTCCACAACGGCCGCTTCCCCTCGCGCATCCGCCGCTTCACCCCGCCGGACCGCTGGGAAACCGTGGTCGAGGACAGCGGCAGCAACGGGCTCGCGCTGGATACGGACGGCCGCCTCATCGCCGCCGCCCACGACCGCAAGCAGGTGGCGCGGGTGGACCTGGCCGACGGCTCGCGCACGCCGCTGGTGTCGACGTTCGACGGCGCGCCGTTCAACTCCCCGAACGACCTGGTGATGGCTGCCGACGGCACCCTCTACTTCACCGATCCCGACTACCAGCGCAAGGCCGCGCCCGGTGGCCAGCCCCTCACCCGCGTGTATCGCCACCACGAGGGCGTGACAACGGTGGTGGACGACAGCCTGCGCAATCCGAATGGCATCGCGCTGTCGCCGGATGGCAGCACGTTGTACGTGGCAGGCGGAACCGGCGATGGCGACGTGTTGCGCGCCTATCCGTTGCGCGACGGCGTGCCCGGCCCGGGCCGCGACCTGGCGCGCATCACCGGCGGCGACGGCCTGACGCTGGATTGCCTGGGCAACATCTACGTCACCGAACACGGCCAACAGCGCGTGCGCGTGTTCTCTCCCGCGGGTGACGTGCTGGCCACGATCCGCGTGGACGCCAACATCACCAATGCCGCGTTCGGCGGCGAAGACCGGCGCACGTTGTTCCTGACCGGCGCCGCGAGCCTGTGGTCGATCGAACTGCCGGTCGCCGGTCTTCCGTATTGATCCGGTGATGCAGGAAGGCAATGAAAAACCCCGCCGAGGCGGGGTTTTTCGTGGTTCGGATCCGTGCCGCGATCAGAACTTGTATTGCATCGCCACACCGAACAGGTCGGCGCCGCCCTCGAAGTCGCCCACCAGGCGCGCGCGCGTGCTGTTGGTCAGGTCCACTTCCGGGGTATCGACGATGTCGATCTTGACGTAGCTGGCGCTGAGCTCGAAATGCTCGGACACGTTCCAGGTCATGCCCAGCGAGTACCACATGCGGTCCTGGTCGGGCAGGCGCGGAGTGCGGTGCGGACGGCTGACCGGGGAGTCGTCGCGCGCCACGCCGGCGCGGAAGGTGAACTTGTCGCTGAACTTGTACTCGCCGCCGATCGAATAGAACCAGTTCTCGTCCCAGCTGTAGTCCTCGACCGAGTCGGGCTGCGCGGGGTTGTCGAACTCGATGCGGATTTCCTGCAGCGACGACCAGTCGGTGCGGGTGGCTTCGGCCATCACGGTGAAGCGATCGGTGGCGTAGTAGGTGGCGCTGAAGGCATCGATGGCCGGCGTGGTCAGATCGGCACCGCCGCCACCGCTGATGAAGACGCCGTTGCCGAGCGCGGCACGCACGTTGGCAGGCACTTCGAACACCGCGTCGCCGTCCAGCTCATGGTCGATCTCGGAGCGGTGCGAGTAACCCAGCGACAGCTTGTCGGTCGGGCGCCAGTTCATGCCGACGATCCAGCCGAAGCCGTTGTCGGTGCCGTTGATGCTGGCGAAACCGTCGTTGCGCTGCGGACCGAATTGCGCCGTCGGGCCCACGCAGGCAGCCGGGCTGCGGCCGCAGATGACGGTGCCGAAGTCGACGGCGTTGGACAGGGTGACGTCGGCGTGCTCGTAGATGAAGCCCGCACCGACCGAGAAACGGTCGCTCAGTTCGAGCGATGCCGCCAGGGTCAGGTCGACGATCTTCACGTCCGATTCCAGGGCGTGGTAGCGGCCCTTCCAGCCATCGTCGTAGTCGGTCTTCAGGCCGAACGGCGCGCTGATCATCATGCCCAGCGTCAGGTATTCGAAATCGCCGCTCAGCGGCAGGATGAAGGAAGCGGCCGGCACGGCGGCCACGTCACCGGCGTCGCCACCGTTGCCGCCGGTCAGCGGCTGCTGGAACGGGGTGCCGGTCGCGGCGGTGCCGCTGCCTTCGAATTCGTAGGACAGGTCGATCGCGGTGACGTCGGCCTGCAGGGTGCGCTCGGTGAAGGTGGACATGACGGCCGGGTTGTTGACCACGACCGAGGCGTCGCCCTTGGCGGAGGCCGCACCGGCCATCGCGCGGCCCTGGGCCTTGACGCTGTTTTCCTTCAGCTGGAAGGCGGCGGCGTGTACGTCACCATAGGCGAGCACGCCTGCGATACCGAGCGCCAGCGCCGAAACGCGGGTGATGTTCTTTGCAAATTCCATGAATGATTTCTCCGGAGACGTGGGTAAAAGCGCCTGCGTCGTCCATGGCCGCGGGTGTTGTGGTCCACCCGTTCGGCCTGCCGGAAGCCCCTCCCGACATACGACGCCGTATGCAGTATACCTGCTAACTAAACTCTAACAATCCGTCGTAAGTCATTGCCCCTATTCAGTTTCGCCGCGACGCACCATGGGCAGTCCGGCAGTGAGCGGGTAGAGTGCCGACGCATGTTCGTTTCCCTCCCGTCCCGCCGGAAACCGCCCGTCCGCTGGGCCACGCCGACCCTGTTGGTGGTCCTGTCCGCCGCCTTCTGCTGGGCGTTGACCCTCGGGGAGGCCGCGCAGAGCTACCTGCTGACCCAATGGGGGGCGCTGACCGGCGGCATGGTGGCGCCGGAGGTCTGGCTGGCGTCGTTGCAGCGCGGCACGGTGCTGCGCCTGTTCACCGCGCTGTTCCTGCATGCGGACTGGGCGCATCTGCTGGGCAACCTGGTGTTCCTGCTGATCTTCGGCCTGCCCGCGGAACGGGCGATGGGGCCGTGGCGGTTCCTGCTGCTGTTCCTCGTGGGCGGTGCCGTGGCGAACGTCGCCGCCGTGCTCAGCATCGGAACACCCGACCGCGTCATCATCGGCGCCAGCGGTGCGATCTCCGCCGTCATCGGCGCCTACCTGGCCCTGTTCCCCACCGCCAAGCTGGGCGTGGTGCTGCCGCTGGGCCTGTTCCTCGAATTCGTGAAGGCGCCGGCCTCGCTCCTGATCGGCATCTGGGCACTGCTGCAGGTGGTCTTCGCCTACACGGGCCCCGCCTTCGGCACCGTGGCGTGGTCGGCGCACATCGCGGGCTTCCTGTTCGGCGTGGTGTTCGCCCTGTTCGTGCGCGCCGCCATCGCACGGCGGATGCGCAAGCGGCAGGGATACTGAAGAGGCCACCTGCCGCCCACGATGCCCGTCGTCATCCCGGCTTGCACCGGGAACGGAAGCGGGCCCGCCTGTCGACGGGTGCCGGCCGCATGCAGCGCACTCCGTATAATCCGCTGCATGAAAACCACGCTCTACAAGGTCACCTTCCACAACCACACCAAGGTCTACGAGCTGTACGCGCGCAAGGTGGCGGCGAGCAGCCTGTGGGGATTCACCGAGGTGGGCGAACTGGTGTTCGACGTGCACGAAGGCCTGGTGGTGGACCCCACCGAAGAACGCCTGCGCGACGAGTTCGGCAACACCAAGGTCCTGCACCTGCCGATGCAGAGCATCATCCGGGTGGAAGAGGTGGAGCGGAAAGGCCAGTCGGCGATCCGCGACGCGGCCACCGGCGAGAAAGTGGTGACACCGTTCCCGATGCCGGCGAAGCCGCGCTAGGCGCGCCTGCCGCTTCCGATGGAGCGGCCTCCGTCGCGATGCACGCATCCGGCCTCGCGACGGATGTCGCGCCCAGGCCCGCCGACGCTCAACGCCGCTGCTGGCTCGAGGGCGCCCGCGCCGTGGCGACCACCTTCTTCAGTTCGACCAGCGCCGCCGTGATCGGCGCATCACCGTCGAGCACGTCACCCGGCGTGTAGCCGGCCGCACCTTCTTCGTCGCCGCGCAGATGACCGGGCAGCGTGGCCTCGGTGATGTACGGCTGGCCATCCGGCCCGATCGCCGTGCCCGGCTTGCCATCCTGTTCCGGCTTGACCACCACGTCGGGCACGATGCCGCTGGCCTGGATCGATTTGCCGCTGGGCGTGTAGTAGCGCGCAGTCGTCAGCTTGACCGAATCGCCGTTGTCGAGCGGCAGCACCGTCTGCACCGAGCCCTTGCCGAAGGTGCGACTGCCCACCACGCGCGCGCGCTTGTTGTCGCGCAGCGCGCCGGCCAGCACTTCAGAGGCGCTGGCCGAGCCTGCGTCCACCAGCACCACCACGGGCGCGCCGTTCAAACGGTCGCCCGGCGTGGCATCGAACTTGGAGTCGCTGATCGACATCCGCCCGCGGGTGCTGACGATGTTGCCCTTGTCGAGCAGGTCGTCGGCCACCTGCACTGCCGCCAGCAGCAGTCCACCCGGATTGCTGCGCAGGTCCAGCACGAGTCCGCGCAGCTTCCCGTTCTCCTGCAGCCTGTCCACCTGCTTCTGGAAATCGGCGGCGGTGTCGGTCTGGAATGCGCTGATGCGAACGTAGCCGTAGCCCGGCTCCAGCACGCGGCTGCGCACGCTGGTGATGCGGATGGTGTCCCGCACCAGGGTCACGTCGAACGGCTTGGGCGTGCCATCGCGCAGGATCGTCAGCACGATCCGGCTGCCCGGCGCGCCACGCAGCGGCTCCATGCCGTCTTCGGCGCTGATCGGCTTGCCGTCGATGGCGGTGATGACGTCGCCGGACCTGATGCCCGCCTTCGCGGCGGGCGTGTCGTCGATCGGCGACACCACCAGCAGCGTCCGGTCGGGCTGCTGCTGCAGTTCCACGCCGATGCCTTCGTAGGCGCCGGTGGCCTGTTCGTCGAAGGCGTCGGAATCTTCCTTGTCGAAGTAGGTGCTGTGCGGATCCAGGTCCAGCAACAGGCCCCGGATGGCGGACTGCATCAGTTCGCGGTCTTCGACCGGTTCGACATACGCCTCTTTGACCGCATTGAACACGGCCACGTAGCGGCGGATCTCGTCCAGCGGCACTTTCGACGGGGCGTTTTCCGCGGCATCGGGATCGTCGCTGGGCGCGACCACCGGCGGCGTCTCCGGCAGTGGCGCCTGCTGCTGCGCCCACGCCGGCATGCACGCGAACAGGGCGACGGTCAGGGTGGCCAGGGAAAGACGCAGCGGCATGCAGACGCTCCAGGAGGGGCTTGATGGGACTTCGCGCACGGGCGCGAAGTTCACCGGATTATGCGCGAAGCCACCTGGCCCGTTTGTTCAAGCCGGGTTAGGGCCCGGCGCCCTGTTCATCGCCGCTGCAGCCACGATGCCGGGTCGACCGGCTGGCCGTTGCGGCGCAGCTCGAAGTACAGCGCAGCCTGGCCCTGTCCGCCCGACGTGCCCACACGCGCCACCGCATCACCCCGCTTGACCCGTTCGCCGCTGTCCTTCAGCAGGCTGTCGTTGTGCGCGTACAGGCTCATGTAGCCATTGCCATGATCGAGGATCAGGATCAGGCCGTACCCCGTCATCCATTCGGAAAACACCACGGTACCGTCCGCCACCGCCGTGACCGGCGTGCCCGAAGGTGCGCCGATCAGCACGCCGGTGCTGGCGCGACCATCGGGCATGCGTCCGCCATAGCGCGCCAACAGGCTGCCCGATACCGGCCAGCCCAGACCGCCGACTTTCAGCGGAGGTGCGGAGGCCACGGCCGGACGCGGCGCAGGCGGGGTGCGCGTACTGCGTGACGCGGTACCGGCACTGTCGCGCTTCTGTGCCGCTGCCGCAGCAGCTTCGCGGCGTGCGGCGGCACGACGTTCGGTCTCGGCACGCGCAGCTGCGGCGCGCAGGTTGTCCAGCAGGCGTTGCAGCGAACGCGCGTCCTGTCCCAGCGCCTTTTCCTTTGCGGCACGATCCTGGTATCGCTCGTCCAGGTCCGCGACCAGGCTCGCGCGTGTCCTGCGGGCCTTCTCCAGTTGCGAGACCTGCTCGCGCTGCCTTGCCCGCGCCGTGTCCAGTTCGGTGCGACGGGCCACGATGTCGCGCTCCACCTGGTCCAGTGCCGCCAGCTCGGTGTTCAATGTCGCGATGCGCCGCGCCTGGTCCCGCTGCACGTAGCGGTGGTAGGCCAGCAAGCGGTTCGCATCGGCTACGCGGTCCTGCGACAGCAGCACCTTCAACGGGGCGTCGTCGCCCTGCTGGTAGGCCGCACGCACCAGTGCCGTGAGCTGCCGGCGCTGCGACGCCTGCTGCGCCTGCATGGCATCGCGCTTCTGCTGCAGCGCCTGCAGCGCGGTGGCCTCGCGGCGCAGGGCCGCTTCGGTCTCGGACAGCGACCGCGTCGTGCGACCGACCTGCTCGTCCGCATCGCGCAGCTGGCGCGACGCCGTGCCACGCTCGCCTTCCAGCTTGCGGCGCTCCTGCGCGATCGACTTCAGCTCGCTGCGCACGCGCTCCAGCTTGCGTTCGGTCTCGCGCGGATTCTGCGCCGGCGCAACCGCCGCGACGGCCAGCCCGGCGAGCAGGAGCGCGGTGAACGCAGTGCGCGCGCGGCTGGGCATCAGGCGCCGATCAGGCTGCGGCCGCTCATGTCGGCCGGCTGCGCAAGGCCCAGCAGATCCAGCAGCGTCGGCGCCACGTCGCGCAACGCACCCCCGCTGCGCAACGTCACCGCACGCTGGCCCGCGCTTTCTGGCAACACGAGGACCAGCGGCACCGGGCCGACCGTGTGTGCGGTGTGCGGCTGGCCGGTGGCCGGATCGCGCATCATTTCCAGGTTGCCGTGGTCGGCGGTGATGAGCAGCGCACCACCGGCCTTGCGCACGGCGGCATCCACTTCGCCGATGGCCACGTCCACCGCCTGCGCGGCGAGGATCGCGGCATGCAGGTCGCCGCTGTGTCCGACCATGTCGGGATTGGCGATGTTGCAGATGATGGCGTCGAAGCGGCCCGAGCCGATGGCCTCCACCAGCTTCGCGGTCAGTTCGGGACAACTCATTTCCGGCTGCAGGTCGTAGGTGGCGACCTTCGGGCTGGGGATCAGGATGCGTTCCTCGCCGGCGAACACATCCTCGCGTCCGCCGCTGAAGAAGAACGTCACGTGCGCGTATTTCTCCGTCTCGGCGATGCGCAACTGGGTCAGGCCCGCGTCCGCCAGCAGTTCGCCGAAGGTCTGGCGCAGGTCGTCCGGCGCGAACGCCACCGGCGCGGGCAGCCTGGCGTCGTACTCGGTCAGGCAGACGAAGCGGGCCAGCGACGGCTTGCGTGCATCGAAGCCGTCGAACGCGGGCGACACGAACGCCGCCGTCAACTGGCGCGCGCGATCGGCGCGGAAGTTCATGAAGACCACGGCATCGCCGTCGGCCATCGGTTGGGCGCCGTCGATCACGGTGGGCAGGACGAACTCATCGTTCTCGCCGCGCGCATACGCGGCTTCCAGCGCGGCCACGCCGCTGGCGGCATGGTGGTCGCTGCGGGCGTCCACCATCGCGTCCCACGCCAGGCGCAGGCGGTCCCAGCGCTTGTCGCGGTCCATGGCGTAGTAGCGGCCGCTGACCGAGGCGATGTGCGCGTTGCCGAGTTCCGCACACAGGTCCTGCAGCGCGCGCAGGCTGGGTTCGGCCGACTTCGGCGGTGTGTCGCGGCCATCCAGGAAGGCGTGCACCGCGACGCGCGGCACGCCCTGGCGCTTGGCCAGGTCCAGCATCGCGAAAATGTGCAGTTCATGGCTGTGCACGCCGCCCGGCGACAGCAGGCCGAACACGTGCAACGTCTTGCCTGCGGCCTTGGCCGCCTCGCAGGCGGCGACAAGCTGGGCATTGGCGAAGAAGCTGCCGTCCTCGATGGCAGCGTCGATGCGGGTCAGGTCCTGGTAGACGATGCGGCCCGCCCCCAGGTTCATGTGCCCCACTTCCGAATTGCCCATCTGCCCGTCGGGCAGGCCCACATGGCGGCCTTCGGTGTGGATCAGCGTGTGCGGGGCGTTCGCCAGCAGGCGGTGCCAGTTCGGCAGCGTGGCCTGCGCCAGCGCGTTGTCGGCGGGATCTTCGCGATGCCCCCAGCCATCCAGGATCAGCAGCACGACGGGCTTGGGACGCTTCACGCGCATGTTGTCTTCAGGCGGGGGGGATGCGGACACGGCAGGATTCCAGTGACTTCAGGCAGGTGACGATTGTAGCGAAGCGTGGTGCCATGGCGTCCCCGATGACGGCCGGGCTAAACCTTTCCCTCCCCGCGCGCATCACAGTCATCAACACCACCCGAAGGATGACCCCATGACCCGTACCCGCACCGTCCTGCTGCTGACCCTGGCTCTGGCTGCCACGCCCGCGCTGGCCCAACAGGAGATCTCCAAGGTGAACGGCAGTGTCACCGCCGAGGCCGGCCAGACCTATGCCGACCTGGACACCGTCAACGGCAGCATCCGCATCGGGGATGGCGCCACCGCCGAGGATGCCAGCACCGTCAACGGCAGCATCAACGTGGGCGACAAGGCACGCGTGGATTCGCTGGAAACCGTGAACGGCTCCGTCCGTGCCGGCAAGGACGTGCAGATCCGCAAGGACGTCGAAACCGTCAACGGCAGCATCTTCATCGACCACGGCGGCGTGATCGGCGGCGACATCGAGACCGTCAATGGCGCCATCGGCCTGGTCGCCACCCAGGTCAGCGGCAGCATCCACACCGTGCGCGGCGACATCACCGTGGGCGTGGGGTCCCATGTGCGCGGCGGCCTGCGCGTGCAGAAGTCCACCGGCTTCTTCAACACCGACAGCAAGCGTCCCCCGCGCATCATCATCGGACCGAACGCCGTCGTCGAAGGCGCGCTGGTGTTCGAGCGCCCGGTCACCCTGTACGTGCACAGCAGTGCGAAGACCGGCCCGGTGACCGGCGCCACGGCCACGCCGTACAGCACCGACAGGGCCCCGACCGAGTAAGGACGGCGGACCGCGGCACATGGCACAGGCCCGGCCTGTCCATTGCCGCTAGAATCGGGATTCCTTTCGTTGAGGAATCCCGATGTCCCGCAAGTTGATGCTGCTGCTTGCCGCTTCCGTCGCACTGACGGCATGCAAGCGCGAAGCCGAGGCCCCGGCCCCCGCGCCCGAAGCCGCCACGCCGCCCGCCGCGGCGCACACCTTTACCGCCGACATCACCGAGGGCGACTTCGCCGACATGGTGAACGCGCTGGCGTCGGACGAGTTCGAAGGCCGCGCGCCCGGCTCGGTCGGCGAAGAGAAGACCACCGCCTATCTCGAAGCGCAGATGAAGCGCATCGGCCTGCAGCCGGGCAACAACGGCAGCTATTTCCAGGACGTGCCGATGGTGGAGACCACCGCCGACGAGGCCGCGACCACGCTGTCGCTGACCACGTCCGCCGGCAAGCGCGACCTGAAGTTCGGCACCGATTACGTCATCGGCACCCGTACCGGCGAGACCGAGGTCAAGCTGGACGCCAGCGAGCTGGTGTTCGTCGGCTATGGCGTCGATGCACCGGAGCAGAAGTGGAACGATTACGCCGGCCAGGACTGGACCGGCAAGACCGTGGTGATGTTCGTCAACGATCCCGGCTTCCACGCCAAGGACGAAGCCTTGTTCGGCGGCAACCGCATGACCTACTACGGCCGCTGGACGTACAAGTTCGAGGAAGCCGCGCGCAAGGGCGCCGCCGCCGCCCTGATCGTGCACGACACGCCCGGCGCCAGCTATGGCTGGGACGTGGTGAAGAACTCCTGGGCCGGGCCGCAGTACGACCTGCCCGCCAAGGATGATCCGGAGAAGCGCATCCCGCTGCAGGGCTGGCTGAGCGCGGAAGCGGCCAAGCAGCTGTTCGCCGATGCCGGCGTGGACCTGGACGCGGCCTACGCCAGCGCCGGCAAGCGCGGCTTCAAGCCGGTGCCGCTGAAGGCACAGCTGTCCGCCTCGCTGAAGAGCAGCATCACCGAGAAGACCTCGCGCAACGTCATCGGCGTGCTGCCGGGCAGCAGCAAGCCCGACGAAGCCGTGCTGTACATGGCGCACTGGGACCACCTGGGCAAGCACGAGGGTGAGGAAGGCGACAACATCTACAACGGTGCCGTCGACAACGCCACCGGCGTGGCCGGCATCCTGGAGATCGCCGAAGCGTTCGCCCACCAGGATCCCAAGCCAGCGCGTTCGGTGGTGTTCGTGGCGGTGACCCTGGAGGAATCCGGCCTGCTGGGTTCCAAGTACTACGTCGCGCACCCGACCTTCCCGCTCGACAAGATCGCCGGCGTGATCAACCTCGACGCCATGAGCGTCGGCGGCAAGTCGCGCGACTTCGTCGTCACCGGCAAGGGCAACTCGCAGCTTGAGGACATGCTGAAGGTCTACGCCGACCAGCAGGGCCGCGTGCTCGCCGAGGAAGGCAACCCGGCCGGCGGCTACTACTTCCGCAGCGACCACTTCAACTTCGCCAAGGCCGGCGTGCCCGCGCTGTATGCCAAGGGTGGCAACGACCTGTTGGACGGCGGCGTCGACGCCGGCAAGGCAGCGAGCGAGGAATACGCCAAGCGCTACCACCAGGCCAGCGACGAAGTGCACGCAGGCTGGAAGCTGGACGGCGTGGTGCAGGACCTGCAGGCGCTGTACGGCGTGGGCAAGGACCTGGCCGTGGCCGACACGTGGCCGAACTGGTATGACGGCAACCCGTTCAAGGCCGCGCGCGACACGATGATGAAGGCGGAACCGGCGAAGAAGTAAGCCGGCTGCACCAAGCGATACGAAGACGGCGCCGAAAGGCGCCGTTTTTGTTCCTTCTCCCCGCCTGCGGGGAGAAGGTGCCCGGAAGGGCGGATGAGGGGCGAGCACGGTGATGTTCCGTGCGATGTCTCTCCGCCATCGTCGAACTCGGCAATGCGAGCGCGCAGATCCAAGATGATGCCTCCGTTCGCCCCTCACCCGCCTTCGGCACCCTCTCCCCGCTGCGCAGGGAGAGGGCAACCGCCCATGGACGCCCCACTGCCGTACGCACTACCCTGCGGCATCCTCGGAGGGAAACCGCTCATGTCCATCGCCTACTGGTGCATCCTGGTCACCGCGCTGCTGCCGTATCTGTGGGTCTTCATCGCCAAGCGGTCGGGCGAGCGCTACAACAACCGCAACCCGCGCGCCTGGATCGCCAAGCAGGAAGGCAACTACAAGGTGCAGCGCGCCAATGCGGCGCATCTCAATGGCTTCGAGGCATTCCCCGCCTTCGTCGCCGGCGTGCTGATGGCACAGCTGGCCGGCGTGCCGGCTGAGACGGTGACGCCGCTGGCGCTGGGCTTCGTTGCCGCACGCGTCCTGCATGGCGTGTTCTACCTGGCGGACAAACAATCGCTGCGCAGCCTGGTCTGGCTGCTCGGCATGCTATGCGCCGTGGGCCTCATGGTGCTGGCGGCGCTGCGGGTGGCTTGAGGCCTGGATCAAGGACGGCACGCGGTACCAGCAGATCTTCCAGGAAGAACGCAGCCAGCTCCGAGCGACCGGCCAGCCCTGCCTTCGCGTAGATCGAGGCCGATTGCGCGCGCACCGTCTTCTCGTGCGTGCCGCGCAGATCCGCGATCTCGCGCAGTCCGAGGCCCTTCAGCAACAGGAAGGCAACCTCCTTCTCGGCGGGCGACAGGTGCCATCCATCCAACTGCGCATCGATCGAGCGCGACAGTCCTTCCACATGGCGTCGTGCCTGCTGACGCCAGGCCTCGGCCTGTGCACGCACCTGGCTGAGGTCTTCCGCCTGCCGCACCAGGCGGCGGCGCAGGCGCAGCGTGCTGCGCAACAGGTGCACGGCGCCCAGCAGAGCCAGCCCGGCCGCGAGGATTTCCAGCGCCACGTGCCAGGCGGACGCGCCCTGCCGCAGGCGCCCATGACATCCGTCACCACCAGCAATGCGATCAACAGCAGGACGCCCGCAATGACGCCGCGTTCGCTGCCATGCATGGGACGACGGTCAACCGTGGGGGACATCCTCGGCCCGCTCCCCGCGCGCATGCGCTTCATGTTCGGCCTGCTCTTCGTCGGCCCCGCTCCTTTCTCCGGAACCCGCATCCGCCTCATGGAGCATCAGCGTCTGGCCGAAGAGCGTGACACGGCCACGGCTGGCATCGTAGCGACTCGCCACGCCTGCGCCCACCGCCACCAACACCGCGACGAACGCCAGCGCCACACCCGCGTGCGGACGCACGTCGGTCTCCGCGGCGGAAATGCCGCGCTTGCGCCCATTCACCATGCTCAACGGGAGGGCATCGCGGTGTCGCATTACATGCACCAGCACGCCCGCCACATGCAGCAGCGCCACAGCCAGGAAGGCGTTGGCGAGCACCTCGTGCACCTCCTCGACCGCATGCGGCGCCACGCCCGCGACCATCGCCAGTCCGGTGGCCGCCATGCCCAGGCCCAGGCCCATCATCACCAGCGCCGCCCAGCTGGAGGCGGGGTTGTGTCCCGCCCATGTCCGCGCCTGACCGGACAGCACGCCACGCAAGTAGCCCACCAGCGCGGCAGGGCTCAGGCTGAAATCCGACAGCCGGGCGTGCCGCGTTCCCGCCACCCCCCACACCAGGCGCAGCAGCACCGCCGTCGCCAGCAGGCCACCGGCCAGCATGTGCACCACGAACCGCGGCGACTCGTCATCGAGCGTACTGCCGATGGCGTACGCGGCGACGAACAGGCCGGCGAAGGTCCAGTGGAAAACCCGCGTGGGCAGGTCGTAGATGCGGGGAGAAGACATGGCGGCGCGCTCCGGGGAAAGGAGCCCCACCTTCGCGACAACGCGCTGCGACGTCATCGGACAAATGCCGCATGCCCGCCGCATCAAGGCGTTACCGGATCAGCGCAGGTCCTCTTCCCATCCGAACAGGGCGAACGCCTTGCGGAATTCCGCATCCAGCGGCGCCACCGCTTCGATGCGTTCGCCCGTGACCGGATGCGGGAACGACAGCCGCACCGCGTGCAGCAGCATGCGGTGCACGCCCTGCATGCGGAAGTTCCGGTTGTGGCGGCCATCGCCATGGCTGGTGTCGCCGATCAGGTGATGGAACGCGTGCTTCAGGTGCCGGCGGATCTGGCGGAAGCGGCCTGTCTCCGGCTGGCAACGCAGCAGCGCGTAGCGTGAGGTCTCGAAGCCGGCGGAGGGCAGTGGCAGCTCACCCGTCGCCAAGCGCACGAAGCGCGTCACCGATGGCTTCTTGTCCGGCTTGCCGGGGCCTCCATCCAGTGGATGGTCGACGATGAAGTCCGGCTCCGGCCAGCCGCGGCACACGGCCAGATAATCCTTCTCCACCTCGCGCGACATCAACACCTTGCCCAGCGTCGATGCGCTGTCGCGGTCGAATGCCACCAGCAGGCAACCGCTGGTGGCGCGGTCCAGCCGGTGGATCAGGAAGATGGGGCGGCCGAACTGCATGCGCAGCCGATCGGCGACGAAATCCGTTTCCCCACCGGCCAGCTTGCTGTCGTGCGCCATCACGCCCGCGGGCTTGTTGACCACCGCGATCTGCGCATCGGCATACAGCACGGGCAACGCGCCATCGCCCGCTTTCGTCTCACCGTAATCCATGAATCTGCGTGCCTTCCAAATCTGCGAAACTCGGGGTTCGCCGCACGCGATGGACGCACGCGGCCCTGATGGAGGATTGTGGATGAAGTCACCCCGTTTCATTGTCGCACTCGGCCTGGCCGTGGCGCTTGCCCTGGGCCAGCCCGCGAGCCTCTACGCCGCGCCCGCGTTGCCCAAGGGCATCACCGCCGGCCCCAGCATCGAAGGCATCAGCGAGTACACGCTGTCCAACGGCCTGCGCGTGCTGGTGTTCCCCGATGCCACCAAGCCCACCGTGACCGTCAACCTGGTCTATGGCGTGGGTTCGGTGCACGAGAACTACGGCGAGACCGGCATGGCGCACCTGCTTGAGCACCTGCTGTTCAAGGGCACGCCCACGCAGTCCGACATCAGCGGCGAGATGAAGAAACGCGGCATCGACTTCAACGCCACCACCGGTCTGGACCGCACCAACTACTTCGCTTCGTTCCCGGCCAACACCGACACCCTCGAGTGGGTGTTGAAGATGGAAGCCGACCGCATGGTCAACTCCAATGTCGCCAAGAAGGACCTCGACAGCGAGATGACCGTGGTCCGCAACGAGCTGGAAGCGGGCGAGAACAGCCCCGGTGGCGTGCTGTTCCAGCGCATCCGCTCGACGGCGTTCCTGTGGCACAACTACGGCAACACCACCATCGGCGCACGCAGCGACGTGGAGGGCGTGCCGATCGACAAGCTGCAGGCGTTCTACCGGCAGTGGTACCAGCCCGACAACGCCACCCTCATCCTCGCCGGCCGCGTGGACACCACCGACGCGCTCGCCCGCGTCGCGCGCCATTTCGGCGCACTGAAGAAACCCACCCGCCCGCTGCCCCGCTTCTACACCCAGGAACCGGCGCAGGATGGCGAGCGCGAAGTCACCGTGCGCCGCGTCGGCAACCTGCGGCTGGTCGCGGCCGCCTACCACGCTCCGGCGGTGGCGCATCCGGACAACGCGCCGCTCAGCGTGCTGGCCAACGTGCTGGGACACACGCCCGGTGGCCGCCTGCACAAGGCGCTGGTGGAAACCAAGCTTGCCGCTGGCAGCGGCGCCAACGGCGAATCCATGCGCGACCCCGGACTGCTGACCGTGGTGGCCGTGGTGCCCAACGACGGCGACGCCGCGAAGACCGAAGCCGAACTGCTGAAGCAGGTCGAGCAGCTCGCCACCCGCCCGGTCACGCAGCAGGAAGTGGACGAGGCGAAGCAGCGCATCGGCAACGCCTACGACCTGTACTTCACCGACGTCAATGCCGTGGGCATGGGCCTGTCCGAGTTCCAGTCCGCCGGCGACTGGCGCCTGCTGTTCACCAGTCGCGACGCCATCGCGAAGGTCACCGCCGACGATGTCAACCGCGTCGCTGCCGCGTACCTGAAGTCGAGCAACCGCACGCTGGGCCGTTTCATTCCCACCACCACCCCGGAGCGGGTGGAGATCCCGGCCGCGCCCGCGGTCGCATCGCTGGTGGACGGCTACACCGGCGGTACCGCCGTCAGCGCCGGCGAGCAGTTCGATCCCTCGCCGAAGAACATCGAAGCAAGAACCCAGACCTTCACGCTGGGCGACGGCCTGAAAGTCTCGCTGCTGCCGAAGAAGACCCGTGGCGGCACCGTGATCGTCGATGCCAACTTCCGTTTCGCCGATGAGGCCGCGCTCACCGGCCGCGAAGGTGCCGCCGGCATGGCCGGCGCCATGCTGATGCGCGGCAGCAAGACGATGACGCGCGAACAGATCGACCAGCGACTTGAACAGCTGAAGACGCAGGGCAGCGTGGGCGGAAGCCTGCAGGGTGCCAGCATCGGCCTGCAGACGCGTCGCGAACACCTGGCCGATGCCCTGGCGCTGACCGCCGACGTCCTGCGCAATCCGGCGTTCCCTGAAAGCGAGTTCGAACAGCTGCGCCTGCAGGCACTGACCGGCATGGAAGCCTCGCGGCAGGAGCCGGGGGCGATCGCCGGTCGCGCGCTGGCGGAGTATTTCGACCCGTGGCCGGCCGGCCATCCGCTGCGCAACCGCACGCTGGACGAATCGCTGGCGGAACTGAAGGCGCTGAAGCTGGACGACGTACGCGCGTTCCACCGCGACGTGTACGGCACCGCCAACGGCGAGATCGCCATCGTCGGCGACTTCGACCCCGCCGCCGTGCGCGCGCAGCTGGAGCAGCTGTTCACCGGCTGGAAGAGCGGCAAGCCGTACGCGCCCATCGCCACCCGCTACACCGGCGTGGCGGCGAAGCAGGCGCGCTTCGAGACGCCGGACAAGCCCAATGCCGTGCTGCTGGCCCGGCACAACCTGTCGCTGAAGGTCACCGATGCGGACTACCCGGCGATGGTGATCGCCAACCGCGTGTTCGGCGGTGGCGCGCTGAAGTCGCGCCTGGGTGATCGCATCCGCCAGCAAGAGGGCCTGAGCTACGGCGTCTCCAGCGGCGTGCGCGCCGACGACAGCCGCACCGGCCAGGACGATGCCGGCAGCTTCAGCATCCAGGCCATCGCCGCGCCGGAGAACATGGCGAAGGTGGAAGCGCTGGTGCGCGAAGAGCTGGCGAAACTCGTCAAGGACGGCATCACCGTCGCGGAACTGGAAGACGCCGTAGCCGGCATGCTGACCGAACGCGAGCAGGGCCGCGCGGACGACGGCAGCGTCGCCGGCATGCTGGCCGACCAGCTGTTCTTCGGTCGCACCATGCAGTTCACCGCCGACCTGGATGCGAAGTACGCCGCACTGACGGTGGACCAGGTGAACGCCGCGATCCGCAAGCACTTCAAACCGGACGCGTTGAGCGTGTTCCTGGCAGGCGACTTCGCCAAGAAGGCCGGCGCGCCGGCGGCGGCGCCCGCGAAGTAATCCACATGACGTGAGACGGAACGGCCCCGCAAGGGGCCGTTCTCGTTTTCGCGCTCGCAGAAGATCCTTTCCCGCGCAGATGTTCCCCTCTCCCCGCGTGCGGGGAGTGGGTGCCGAAGGCGGGTGAGGGGCGAACGAAGAGGCGACGTACAACGCGCCCGTACTGTTGCCAGAGGCGCGGCCGCGACGACACATCCCGCGTGCCCGACCATCGCGCCCGCCCCTCATCCGCCCTCCGGGCACCTTCTCCCCGCAAGCGGGGCGAAGGGAAAAACATTCATCGCGCGCCTGAACGTCGCGAACGCCTGGCGAGCCCCCTCCGCCTCACATTGAGCCTTGTACACCGGCCTCGGAGCCCGGCGATGGAGCCCGGAGCTCCGTCGATGGGGCTCGGAATGCCAACGATCGAGCTCTCCCATGCCATCAATGGAGTTCGGGAGCTCCATCTGTCTCACATTGAGCTCCATCCGCGAGGCCCGGAAAGCCATCGATGGCACTCGGAAGGCGATGGGATGGCTTTCAGAGTCCCATCGATGGACCTCGGCAGCTCCATCGTTCTCACATTGAGCTCCACCCGCGAGGCTCGGAGAGCCATCGATGGCACTCGGAATGCGATGGGATGGCTTTCGGAGCTCGATCGATGGAGCTCGGGAGCGCCATCTGTCTCACATTGAGCGCCATCTGCGAGGCTCGGAACGCCGTTGATGGGATTCGGCGCTCCATCGTGCTCACATCGAGCCTCGCCTGCGCGCCTTCGACAGGCAACGCAGGCTTACGGCAGCCGCAGCGTCGCCAGCAGCGGGAAGTGGTCGGACGGATAGCGTCCGCCCCAGCGCGTGGTGATCGAGGCGATCGATTCCAGCTGCACGCCGCGGACGAAGACCCAGTCGATGCGCTTGTCGGCGTTGCCCGTGAACCCATGGAACGTCGCTTCACTGCCTTCCACCCGCGGCGCGGTGGTCCACGCATCCTGCAGCGTCTGCGCAAGCACGGCGTGCACCTGGCTGTCCGGCGCGGTGTTGAAGTCGCCAGTCAGCACCACCGGCACGTCGTCCGGCAGCGTGGCCAGGCGGCGCGCGATGGCCTGCGCGCCCTTCACCCGCGCGGCTTCGTCCTGATCGCGGTATGGCAGGTGGGTGTTGAACAGGTAGAAGCGCTTGCCGTCGCTGCGCTGCTCGAACAGCGCCCAGGTCACCATGCGCGGATAGAGATGGTTCCAGGTGATGCTGCCCGGCACGTCGGGCGTATCGGACAGCCAGAAGTCGCCGGACTCGACCACCTTCAGGCGGTCCTTCCGGTAGAACACGCCCATGTGCTCGCCGCCGCCATCGGCATTGCGACCGCGACCGAACCACGCGTACGCCGGCAATTCGCGCGCCAGGTACTCGGCCTGCGCCTTCACCAGTTCCTGCAGGCCGATCACGTCGGGCTGCTGCTCGCGCAGCATGCGTACCGCCAGCGGCTTGCGTGTTTCCCAGTAGTCCACGCCATCGCTCTCCGCGGGCAGGCGGATGTTGAAGCTCATGATGCGCAGCGGGGCGTCGGCGGCGAGCGCCTGCCACGGCAACAGGCAGGCCAGCAGGAGGATGAGTAAGCGAGGGATCACGGGCATCTCCGCGAAACGGGCGGCCATTGTCGCGCAGACCGCAGGGCATGAACGTGGCACGAATCCCGTTGTAAGGCCCCTAGGCGGAACGGACGGACTCCGGCACGATGCGGTCAGCCGTTCGAGGACATCGCGATGTCGGTGCTCACCCTGGTGTTCCTGCTGCAGGCGCTCGATTCGCCCCTCGCGCCGCCCGCTGCCCCCACGCATGACGCGACCATCGCGTGCGTGATCGCGCGCCTGAAGCCTTTCGCCAGTCCGTATGGCATCCAACAGGCATGGCCGAAGATGCACTACTGGCCACGCGAGCTCCAGCAATCACTCGGAACACCCTTGTCGGACATGGGCCATGTCGCCGACGGGTATCAGCAGTTCCTGCATGTCGATGCGCGAGCGCGCGCGGTCTATGTGGTCGAACAGGGCGGCTTCGCGGGCACGATCAAGGTGTATGGCCCGTTGCCGCTGCCGCGCTGCGCACCCGCTGCGGAAACGCCGCCGCTCTGAAGGCCGGCGGCGCGCCAGGGATCACGCCGAGCGGCGCTGCCCGCCATGCCTTCCTTCCGCGATCTCCTCCACCAGCTTGGCGCAGAACGCGGGCAGATCCTCCGGTGTGCGGCTGGTGACCAGGCCCTTGTCGACGATGACTTCGTCGTCCTTCCAGTTCGCGCCCGCATTCTCCAGGTCCTTGCGGATGTTGGGCACCGAGGTAACGGTGCGGCCACGCAGCACGTCGGCGTTGGCGAGCACCCACGGGCCGTGGCAGATCGCACCGACCGGCTTGCCGGCTTCGAAGAAGCCGCGGGTGAAGGCCAGTGCCTGGTCGTCCACGCGCAGGGCGTCCGGATTGAACAGCCCCCCGGGAATGACGAGCGCGTCGTAGTCCTTGGCGGAGACTTCGGACAGCACATGATCCACGTCCACCTGGTCGCCCTTGTCGAAGTGCTTGAAGCCCTGGATGCGTCCGCTATCGAGCGAGACGATGTCGACCTGCGCGTGGTGCGACTGCAGTACGCGCATCGGTTCGGTCAACTCGGATTGCTCGAAGCCGTCGGTGGCGAGGATGGCGACGCGTTTTCCCGTCAGATGGCTCATGGGAAGGCTCCCGTATGAATGAGATACCACGGTAGCGTGCGCTACGCGCACGGCATGCGAAGGAATCGTTGCCATCGTGTCAACGCGCGTAGTCGATGTGCTCCAATGCCTCATCTGTTCATGGAAGCGCACTCATGCCCCGTCGCATGGTTGTCGTGTTACGCAGCGTGGCGGCGTGCGTCGTGTCGCTCTACGCGTTGCCTCTGGTCAACCAGATCGGCGGTGAACTCGCAGCGGCGCTGCGCCTGCCTTCCGGCGGTGACGCGCGGCTGGCCTACGACCTGCTGTGGGTCGTCATGGCCGGCGTGGCCGGCAGCATGCTGATGGTCGGTGTGGCGGCAGTCGCGAAGACCGCGCACGCCTGGGTGTTCCTCGCGTTGTACCTGGCCCTCGGCGTGACCCTGGTCTGGCTCGCGTGGGAAGACTTCCCGCGCTGGTTCACCCTCGCCTGCCTGCTGACCTTGCCCTTGCAGGTGTGGCTGGGCTGGTGGTTGGCGTGGGGACGTCGGCGCGCCACGCGCGCGGATACGTGAGGCTCAGGACTGCGCTTCGCCCACAGAAGTGTTCCACCTCAGCGCCGCGGCCACGCCGCCAGCAACGCCCACAACCCGCCGATGCCGGCGATCCACGCGGAAGCGGGCACGTCGAGCAGGCGTGGCCCACCCGCTTCCAGCGCATACAGCACGGCCGCGACGATCAGCAGGCCCACGCCGAGGATCGCGGCGACGACGCGGCGCTGCAGGCCCTTCATCGTCTGGGTCAGTTCGGTGAGGTCCTTGGACCGCATCGCCAGCTCGTGCCGGCCTTCCACCTGCTGGCTCAGCCATGCATGCACCAGGCGCGGCATGTCCGGCGCGTGGGTCATGATCTCGGGCAGGCGCTTGCGGAACTCCTGCGCGGCGCGTTGCGGGCTGTAGCGCTCCATCAGGATGCGTTCCAGTACCGGCCGCGCCACCGCCCAGATATCGATCTGCGGGTCCAGCTGCCGGCCGACGCCCTCGATGTTGAGCAGGGTCTTCTGCAGCAGGATCAGCTGCGGCTGCAGGGTCAGCTCGTAGCGCTGCGCGGTACGGAACAGCTTGGCCAGCACTTCGGCCAACGAGATCTCGCTGAGCGGGCGGGTGAAATAGGGTTCGCAGACGGCGCGCGCGGCGGCTTCGAGTTCGTCGATGCGGATGTGCGCCGGCATCCATCCCGCCTGCACGTGCAGTTCGGCGATGCGGCGGTAATCGCGGTTGAAGATCGCCATGAAGTTCTCGGCGAGCCAATACTGATCGTCGCGTGAGAGCTGGCCCATGATGCCGAAATCCAGCGCGATGAAGCGCGGATCGGTCTTCCGCTCCGGATCCACCCAGATGTTGCCGGCGTGCGCGTCGGCGTGGAAGAAGTTGTCGCGGAACACCTGCTGGTAGAACACGCGCACGCCCTTGGCGGCGAGTGCCTTGCGGTCGATGCCCGCGGCATCCAGCGCGGCGATGTCGTCGGACGGGATGCCGCGCACGCGTTCCATCGTCATCGCGCGCTCGGCGGTGTGCGACCAGATCACCTCGGGCACGTACAGGTCGGGCGAGTCCGCCCAGTTGCGCCGCAGCAGGCTGGCATTGCCGGCCTCGCGCTGCAGGTCGAGTTCCGCCGCCAGCGTGTTCTCGATTTCGGCGACGATCTCGCGCGGGCGGATCTTGTCGGCGTTCGGATGCGCGCGGTCGACGATGGCCGCGATGCTCTCCAGCAGCGCGATGTCCCCGGCGATCTGCCGGCGGATGTCCGGACGCAATACCTTCACCACCACCTCGCGCCCACCGGGCAGCGTGGCCGCATGCACCTGCGCGATGGACGCGGAGGCCAGCGGCGTGGTGTCGAAATGCTCGAAGGCCTCGATGATCGGCCGGCCCAGCTCCTGTTCCACCAGCGCACGCGCGACATCGCCATCGAACGGCGCCACGCGGTCCTGCAGCAGGGTGAGTTCTTCGGCGATGTCGGGCGGGATGAGATCGCGGCGGGTGGACAGGATCTGCCCGAACTTGACGAAGATGGGCCCGAGTTCCTGCAGCGCCAGGCGCAGTCGCGCACCTCGCGGCTGTGCGGCGATCTCCGCCGATGCACGCGGCACGAACGGGCGGCCCAGCTTCAGCCAGCGCTCGACCGGCGTGCCTTCGAGCAGGTCGTCCAGGCGATAGCGGAGCAGCACGCGGCCGATGCGGCTGGCCCTCAACACCGACTTCATGCGCGGTGCTCCACGCGTGCGGCGAGGCGGCCGATGCGGACGGCCAACCGCTCCACGTCGTCGCGCATGGCATCGACATCGTCATGGAAGGCATTGAGTTCGTCGCGGCCGACCACGTCGCGCGATTCTTCGGTCACGTACTCGGCGGCACTTTCCGCAAGGTTGCCCGCGGCGACGCGGACCTGTTGCAGACCGGTACGTACGGCATTCGCCACCTGCACGCCGATCACGTCACCGAACACCCGGGTGAACGGCAGCGACCAGTCGGGATCGAAGCGCGTGGCCAGCGTCTGCAGGCGGCGTGCGAGCTCGGCGTCGCCGGAGACTTTGACCTTGCCGACCGGGGTCGCGTTGTCGCGACGCAGGAAAGGGAGTTGACCGAGCAGTCCGCCGAGCGTGCTGCGCACGGCGAGATCGGCTTCCAGCACTTCACTGGCCGGACCTACCTGCAGGCGACCACCGCCGACCATGATGTCCATTGCCAGCGGCGGAGCATCGACCACCAGCTGGATGCGGCGGCCTTCGAGAGGACGCAGCGCCGCCGATGTATCGGGATCAAGCGCGATCGCCTGGTTGAGCGCGGCTTCGAGCGCGCGACCGGCGAGGGGTTTCAGGGCATCGAACGGAGACAGGTCCATGCCGCCATTCTAGCGGCAAAGCCTGCATGCCCTGCCCGCCCGTCGGCCTGCTTCATGCAGGCTCGGGGCGGGCTCGATGGCGTCCTGCCATCCCGGCGAGGAGAGACGGTGGAAAGGTCAGACGCGCTTGCCGCGCAACAGCGAGATGATCGCCAGGATCACGAAGACGACGAACAGTACCCACGCGATGTTGGTGGCGGCACCCGCGATGCCGCTGAAACCCAGTACGGCGGCGATGAGGGCGATGACGAAGAAGATGATGGCGTAGCGCAGCATGGAAACTCCTTTGGGCTGTGGCCAGCGATGCAGCCGGTAGTGGCGTGCGCCATGCTGGAACGCGGGGAGTCATCGCCGCGTGATTTCCGCGCGGTGCGATATGGACACGCTTCAGTGTCGTGATTCGGACGTGAAGGTCAGGCGTTCTGCAGGAGGGGCTGCAGCCCCACCTCTCTTACACCAGGGATGCAGTCGCCCTCAGAGGCATCCACTTTCCTGCCGTGCTGCGGCGCGCTCATCGACGCAGGCACGGCACGTTGGTCGAGGCGCGGACTGAAGCCCTTCCTACAACGGATGATCGCGCAGCCAGGCGCGCAGGCGCTCGAACCCTTCTTCCATCGACACGCGCGGTACATAGCCGAAGTCGCGACGTGCGGGTGCCATGTCGTACCAGTGCGCTGTGCTCAGCTGTTCGGCCAGGAAGCGCGTCATCGGCGGCTCGCCTTTCAGTGGCAGCACCGTCCACAGGGCTTCGCACACCGCACCGATGCGATACGCGGCCTTGAAGGACAGGTGCTTCTCGACGCGCGGCGCATGGGCCGATTCCAGCAGCGCGTTGAGCAGCTTGCGCATGGGCCATGGCTCGCCGTTGGAGATGAAGTACGCCTTGCCCGCGCAGGCCGCACCGGGTGCCAGGTGGTCGAAGGCGTCGAAGTGCGCTTGCGCGGCGTTGTCGATGTAGGTGGTGTCGACATGGTTCTCGCCACTGCCGACGATGCGCAGGCGACCGGCGCGGGCACGCGATACCAGTCGCGGCAGGATCTGGTGGTCGCCCGGACCCCAGATCAGGCGCGGGCGCAGCGCGACCGTCGCCAGCGATGCATCGTTGGCGGCGAGCACCGCCTTTTCGGCGATCGTCTTCGTGGTGGCATACGGCGCCTTGAAGCCTTCGCCGTAGGGCACGGTGTCGGCGGTGCCGCCTTCCACCGGATGCGTGGCACGGTGGGTCACGCTGGGCGTTGAGGTGTAGACCAGGCGACCGATGCCGTGCGTGCGACACGCCTCGAGCACGTTCTGCGTGCCGACCACATTGGCGTCGTGGTAGCTCTTGTAGCTGCCCCAGGCCCCGGCCTTCGCGGCGTTGTGGAAAACCGCGTCCACGCCATCGGCGGCATGCATCACCGCATGCGCGTCGGCGAGATCGCCCTGCACCTGGCCCACGCCGAGTTCGCGCAGCACCGGGTAGTAGCCACGGTTGAGGCTGATCACCTCGTGCCCGCGTTCGACCAGGCCACGGCACAGCGCCTGGCCAAGGAAACCACCGCCGCCGGTGACCAGGATCTTCATGCGTGGTGTCCTTGTTGCGTGCGTGCCCATGCCGCCAATGTCTCCCGACCGATCTTGGCGTTGTGGCGGATGTCGACGGGGAAGCCGGGGTGCGGCAGGAAGGTGGCGATGCGCGCGGTGTGCGGATGGCGTGCACCGATGGCGCGCAGCTCGGCCTCCATCTGCGTGCGGTCGGCGCTGGCGCCGGGCTGCAGTTCGTAGCAGAGCACCGGCGATTGGCGTCCGGGCTCGCCAACCCCGACCAGTGCGGTGCGGCGGACCCGCGGATGGGTGTTGAAGATGGGTTCGACCTGCTCGGTGTAGAGCGGGCCGTCGGCGGTCTCGACGCGTTGCGTCTTGCGACCGCAGAACCACAGTCGGCCTTCGCCATCGAACCAGCCCACGTCGCCCATGCGGTGCACGGTGCGTTCGGCACCGTCGGGCAGGGTTTCGCGGATCTTCGCCGCGCGCGTGGCGGCATCGCGACGGAAATAGGTATCGGTGGCGGTGGGGCCGGCGACGGTGATCTCGCCAACTTCGCCGTCGGGCAGCACCTCGACATCGGTCCAGCGTTCGATCGGCGCGTCGGTGATGCGGATGATGCGAACATCGTTCGGCGGCACGGCGCGACCGACGCAGGTGCCGGCACCGGCTTCCGTGTCCACGCGCGTGGCGTCCAGTTCGCGGCCTTCGATGACGGCGACCGGCAGGCATTCGGTGGCCCCGTACGGCGTCCAGAACTGCGCGGTATCCGGCAGCAGCGTACGGATCTTCGCCACGACGTCCGGCGGCACCGGTGCGCCGGCCGAGGTCACGCGCTGCACGCCCGGTAGTGGCGCGCCATGGTCGGCGAGCACCTTCATCAGCGCAGGCGAACCGAACAGCTGGGTGACGCCGAAACGCGCGATGGCCGCGTGCAGTTTGCGCGGATCGGCGCTGGCCGGGCGCGTGGGATCCATGTCCGGGATCACCGAGGTGAGCCCGAGCGCGGGATCGAACAGCGCGAACGGCGGGAACGTGGGCAGGTCGACGCCACCGGGCTGCATGCCGAAGGCGTTGCGCAGCAGTTCGATCTGGGCGACGAAATGGCGGTGGCGGTAGACCACGCCCTTCGGCACGCCGGTGGAGCCGCTGGTGAACAGGATGCCGGCGACATCGTCGGGTGCGGTGGCCGCCAGCTGCGGACCGGCGTCGGCACCGCGCGCCTCGATCTTCGCGAGCGTAGTGCCACCCCACGCCCAGCGCGTGCCGACGGTGACGATCCTCTTCGCGGACTTCGCCCAGCCCAGCACGCAACGCGCGGCCTGCGCCAGCGGGATGCCGATGAAGGCCTGCGGTTCGGCTTCGTCCAGGCACTGCTTCAGCGCGCGCCGGTCGATGCCGGGGTCCACCAGCACCGGCACGGCGCCGGCCTTGAACAGCGCGAACATCAGCAGGAAGAATTCCGGGGTGGGCCGCACCATCACCACGGTGCGGTCGCCGCGACCGATGCCGTACGCACCCAGGCCGGCGGCGATGGCGTCGCTGCGCGCGTCCAGCTGGGCGTAGGTGAGTTCGCGGGTGTAACGTCCGGCGGCGTCGGGACAGCGCATGGCCACGCGGTCGGGCTGCTCGCGGGCCAGCCGGGGCAGGCTGGCGGCGATGTTGCACGGATCGGTCATGCCGCCATTGTCGCCGCTGGACGGTACTTGCGTCAGCCGCCCGGGTTGGCAGAATGCGCGTCCCGCCCGCGCACCGCCGCCAGCCAAGCCCCGATGCATCCCTGCCTGACCTGCGGCGCCTGCTGCGCCCACTTCCGTGTCAGCTTCCACTGGAGCGAGGCGGATCCCGACCAGGGCGGCGTGGTACCGATCGAACTGACCGAGCCGCTGCGGGTGCACGAGCGGGTGATGCGGGGCACCTCCCAGAAGCACCCGCACTGCGTGGCGCTGGATGCCGACATCGGCCGCTACAGCCGCTGCACGATCCACGACCGGCGACCGTCGGTGTGCGCGCTGGTGCCGGCGTCACTGGAGTTCGGCGAGCGCAGCGCGCAGTGCGACAAGGCGCGGTTGGCGCACGGTTTGCCGCTACTGGTGGAGACGGACTGGACGGGCGTGGTGGAAGCGGAGAAGAATCCACTGCCAGAGCTCTAGTCCTTCTCCCCTTGTGGGAGAAGGTGGCGCGAAGCGCCGGATGAGGGGACGCGAGCGCAGCGAGTCGCTCGGACATCCGTCAAATAGAGCAACGGCAAGAGCACCCCTCATCCGCCTTCGGCACCTTCTCCCCGCTGTCGCAGGGAGAAGGGAATACCTCCGTGGGAGATGGGATCAATCCAGCGGATGGCGGTTCAGGAAGTCGCGGATCAGCGGTACCAGGATCTCGTGCCTGTCTTCCAGCACGTAGTGGCCGGCGTCCTCGTAGGCGTGCACTTCCGCATTCGGCAGCGCCGCGCGGAAGCCATCGAGGAAGTGCCTGTCGAACACGAAGTCCTTCAAACCCCAACCCAGGAACGCGGGCCGGTCGGCGAACGACGGCAGCGCCTTGCCGGCGGCTTCGAGCAGCGACCACGCCTTGTCCTTCGGGCCCAGCGGGATGTCCTGCATGAAGCGGATCGTCGAAATGCGGTTCGCCCAGGTGTCGTACGGCGACACGTACGCGCGACGCACATCGGGGGGCATGCGGCGCTCCACGCCGATCCATGAAGCGCCTGCGGAAAACGCGTTGAAGCCGCGGATGATCCACTCGCCGATCTTCCAGTCGCGGCCGAGTGCGATCTGCCAAGGCATCGGCTTGGCTGCCGGCATCGGGAACGCGGCGGTGTTGGTGATGACCAGACGCTTCACCTGCGCCGCATGCGAGAGCGCCCAGCCGAAACCGATCATGCCGCCCCAGTCGTGCACGGCCAGCGTCACCGGGCCGGTGATGCCCAGGTGTTCCAGCAACGCTGCAACATCATCCACGCGCGACTGCAGCGTGTACTCGTAACGGCTGTCGTCGGGCTTGTCCGACAGGCCCATGCCGATGTGGTCGGGCACGATGCAGCGGTAACGCTTGCTAGCAGCGGGGTCCGTCAGCCCGGCCACCAGCGTGCGCCAGTAGTAGCTCCACGACGGATTGCCGTGCAGCATCACCACCACCTCGCCATCGCGCGGGCCTTCGTCGAGGTAGTTCATCGACAGGCCCGGGCGGACCTCGAAGCGCTTCGGATGGGAGGGGTAGCCGGGAAGGTTCATCGCGCGTCGCCGCCGTCAAAGAAAAGGGCCGGCGAACCGGCCCCTGGAATGCGAATGCCGGGTGGGGTTACCACTCCACCTCGGCCATCGTGCAGTTCAGGCCCGAGCCGATGCCGAGCAGGGCGATGCGGTCGCCCTTCTTCAGCTTGCCCAGTTCCTTCAGCTTGCTCAGCACGATCGGCACGCTGGCCGGGCCGATGTTGCCGTGCTCGGTGAAGATGGTCATGACCTTCTTCGGGTCGATGCCGAACGACTTCACGAACGCCTGCGTGTGCGGGCGGCTGACCTGGTGGATGACGAACTGGTCCAGTTCGTCCACCGCCCAGCCCAGTGCGATCTTGGCCGCGGCGAAGGTCTTGGTGGCCAGCTTCATGCCCTCGATCAGCAGCATGCGGGTATCGGTGACCATGCGGTCCAGGTTGCCGCGGCAGAGCTTGTTCCACTCGGTCGCCGAGCGGGTCACGCCACCCTTGTAACGCGGGGCATCCGGCGCCAGCTCGCGGCGCGTCATCACCATCGCCACGGCACCGCAGCCCAGGGTCAGGGCCGCCAGCTCGTCACGGAACTGCTGCTCGGTGACGTCCGGAGCGTTGAGGCGCTCGATGGTCTTGTCGTAGACGAGGTTGGCGGTCTCGCCATCGACGACCAGCGCGTAATCGATCTCGCCGCGTTCCAGCATGCGGGCGGCGATGTCCATGCCGTTGATGAAGGCCAGGCACGCATTGGTCACGTCGAAGGTCTGGCAATGGTCGCTGACGCCCAGGTTGCCGCAGACGATGCTGGCCGTGGACGGCTCCAGGTAGTCGCGGCTGACGGAGGTGTTCACCACCAGGCCGATCTTGTCAGCGCCGATGCCGGCGTCGAGCAAGGCCTTCCGTGCCGCCAGCGTGGCTGCGTCGGAGGCCTGCACATCGTCGTCCCACAGGCGGCGGGCATGCACACCGGCGACGTCGTTCAACACGTCGGTCTTGATGCCCAGGCGGTCGAGCGTGGGCTGGAGGCGGGCGTTGATCTCGTCGGACGTCAGCGTGTGCGGCGCATCGATATGCGCCAGTCCCGCGATGGAGACATTCTTGAAGAGCATCGAGGTTAGCGCCAAGGCTCAGGCAAAGGGGGCCGACAAGGGTACTCACTTCCCGCCTTCACCGCATCTTTACGCAGGATCGCCCTGGGCGCGCGCCATCCTGAACAGTGATGTGCGTCACATTTCATCGGCCGCAACGGAACGCGGCGAAACGCTGCTCGCCGTTGGCCGGATCGCCCAGGGGCTGCAGGGTATCGGCCTGCAGGCCGGGGGCCTCGTTGCGGGCCAGGGTTTCCAGTTCATCGCGCACCCTCAGGGCGTTGCGCTCATAGAAGGCCACGCTGTCCTTGACCGATACCGATACCTCGCCGCGCTTCTCGCAGCCGGCGGGAACGGCGCCCACGCCGACCACGCGGACATCCCGGGCGGTGGGCGCCAGGTGCACCCAGGTGCAGGCGGACAGCAGCACGGTGGAAGCGGCGGCAAGCAGGACGAGTCGCATCGGGATCACCTGGAAAGGGGAGTCGCGGCCATTCTGGCCCACGCGGGATGAATCGCTCCGGGCACGCGCACCGCTCCCCGCGCGGAGGAGCGGTGCCGTTCGGGCCTTACGGCTTCTGTTTGCCGTCGGCATCCAGTTCCACCGCTTCGCCCAGCTGCAGCGCGCGGACCGATTCGCCGACCTTGGACAGGTCACCCACCACCACCCAGGTCAGCGCGGACGGCGACAGGGTGGACGCCGCCCTGGCCACGTCGGCCGCGCCGATCGCTTCGTTGCGGGCCTTGTACTGGACGATGTAGTCGTCCGGCCGGCCGTACCGCTGGTTGGTGGCGATCTGTCCCAGCACGGCGGACGCGGTTTCGTACGCGCCCGGCAGTTCCAGCGTGTTGGCCGCGCGGATCTTGGCGATTTCCTCCGGCTTGGACGGCGCCTGTCCGGTGGCGAACTGGCTGATCTCCTTCTGCAGCTCCTTCATCGAGTCGGCAGTGCGGTCGCTCTGTACTGCGGCGCTGGCCCACCACGGGCGCTGACCAAGCGCATTGCGGGCACCGCTGTACGAGCCGTACGCCCAATGCTTGTCCTCGCGCAGGTTCATGTTGAGGCGGGAGCTGAACTGCCCGCCCAGCACGCCGTTGGCGAAGTCGAAGTCGATGGTGCCGGTGTCACCGGTGGGCGGCACCAGCTGGGCGGCGTAGACGTTGGACTGGATGGCGCCCGGCTGGTCGATCAGGAACACGCGCGGCTTGGTGGCGTTGGCCACCTTGGGCACGGCCGCCAGCTTCGGTGCGTTGGGCGCGGGCTTCCAGTCGCCCAGGCGGGCTTCCAGCAACGGCACGATCTGCGCCAGCGTGGTATCGCCGACCACGGTGATGCGGGCCTGGTCCGGCTGCAGCCAGTCACGATGGAAGGCGACCAGGTCGTCGCGGGTCAGCGAGGCGATCGATGCCTCCGTGCCCGAGCCGGTGAACGGGATGGCATACGGATGGCCGGCGCCATACAGCAGCGGCGGCAACGTGCGCAGCGCGGCGGTCTGCGGGCGCGCCTTCTCCTGCTTGATGCCGGCGATCCAGGTGGCGCGCACGCGCTCGATCTCGGCCGGGGCGAAGGTCGGGCGACGCAACACGTCGGCGAGCAGGTCCAGCGACGGGTCCAGCTTTTCGGTCAGTGCCGACAGGCCCACCGAAGCGCTGTCCAGGCCGGCGCCCGTGGTCAGTTCCGCGCCCAGCGCTTCCTTGCGGGCGGCGAAGTCCAGCGCGCCGTACTTGCCCGCGCCTTCGTCCATCATCTGCAGCGCGAAGCTGGCGGTGCCCAGCTTCTTGCCGACATCGGCGGCGTAACCGCCGGGGAACTCGACGCTGATCTGTACCACCGGCGTTTCATGCCGCTCGGCCAGCGCGACCTGCATGCCGTTGGACAGGGTGGCGCGCTGCACGGCCGGGAACTTCAGGTCCGGGAAGGTCGCGGTCTTCGGCACGCCCTGGCTGCGGTCCACGTCGGTCTTCACCGTCTTGAACTTCGGATCGACCTTGGGTGTGGGGGCCGGCTGCGTGGCGGGCGCGGCGAACACGGTTTCCGGCAGGGCCGAGGCCGGCGTCTCGCTGGGCTGCACGAGGATGGTGTGCGAGGCTCCTGCCAGCCATTTCCTGGCCACCGCCTGCACTTCCGCCGGCGTGGCGTTGGCGAGGATGTCCAACTCTTCCTTGTAGCAATCCGGCGTGCCCTGGTAGACGGCGCACGAGGCCAGTACGTCGGACTTGCCGCCGAAACCGCCGATGCGCTCGATGCCGCGCACGAACGCCGCGCGCCCGGAGACCTTGGCACGCTCCAGCTCTTCGGCTGTCGGGCCCTGGGTGACCAGGCGCTTGAGTTCCTCGTCCAGGGCCTGTTCGACCTTGGCCGGCTCCACGCCTTCCTTCACGGTGGACATCAGGAAGAACGTGCTGCTGATCTCGCTGCTCCACTGGAACGCGCTGGCCTGGTCGGCGATCTTGTCGCCGTGCACCAGGCGGGTGTCGAAGCGCGAGGCCGCGCTGCCGCCCAGCACCTGCGCGAACAGGTCCAGCAGGGTGGCGTCCTTCGTGCCCATCTCCGCCACTGGCCAGGCGCGGTAGACGCGCACCTGCGGCACGCGGTCGGGGATCGTCTCGCGGGTGTCCCTGGCGTGCTTCGGGATGTTGGTTTTCATATCCGCCAGCGTGGCGCTGGCCGGGATGTCGCCGAAGTAACGGGTCACCTTCTCCTTGGCGGTGGCCACGTCGATGTCGCCGGCCAGCACCAGCACGGCGTTGTTGGGGCCGTACCAGCTGCGGAACCAGGTCTTCACGTCATCCAGGGTGGCGGCGTCCAGGTCGGCCATGGAGCCGATGGTCTGCCAGCTGTAGGGATGTCCGGCCGGGTACAGCGCCTCGAACATGCGCGCGAAGATGCGGCGGCCATAGGGTTGGTTCTCGCCCTGGCGCTTCTCGTTCTGCACCACGCCGCGCTGTTCGTCCAGGCTCTTCTGGTCGATGGCGCCCAGCAGGTGGCCCATGCGGTCGGATTCCATCCACAGCGCCATGTCCAGCGCGGTGGTCGGCACGTTCTGGAAGTAGTTGGTGCGGTCCTGGTTGGTGGTGCCGTTCTGGTCGGTGGCGCCGACCAGCTCGAACGGGGTGAAGAACTCGCCGTCATGGTTCTCGCTGCCCTGGAACATCAGGTGCTCGAACAGGTGCGCGAAGCCGGTGCGGCCCGGGGTCTCGTTCTTGCTGCCCACGTGGTACCAGACATTCACCGCCACGATGGGCGCCTTGCGGTCGGTGTGCACGATCACGCGCAGGCCGTTCGGCAGGGTGAACTCTTCATAAGGAATCACGACGTCCGCGCCCGCCGGCTTCGCATGCGTCGACGCCGGCGCGTAGGCCAGTCCCCCGAGCGCGGCGGACAGGGCGATGGCGAGCAGGGCGGCGCGGGGCCGGCGGGAAAGGTGCATCGGACACTCCTTGGAATACTGAATGGGCCTGGAGAACCCCCGATGCTAACCGCCGCCCGCGGTCATTACACTAGGCCACAAGCCATGACGAATGGCTCATCCGCCGCCCAGCTGCGGCCCGCCAATCCTGTTGTGCGGAGGTGCCATGGACCGCAAGCACTGTCTGGTGACCGGGGCCAACCGGGGCCTGGGCCTGGAACTTGTCCGGCAGCTGCTGGCCCGCCATTGCCACGTCATCGCGACCTGCCGGCAGCCCGGCAAGGCCACTGCGCTCAACAGCCTGGCGGGCGAGTACCCCGGCCGCCTGCATGTGCTGCCGCTCGACGTTGCCGACGCCCGCAGCCGCAACCAGCTGCTCCACGAGGTGTCGCTGGTCACCGATGAAGAACCCCTGCACCTGCTGGTGAACAATGCCGGCGTGCTGCGCGGCGGCGAGCGTTTCGGCCACGTGACCGCTGCCGATCTCGACGCCAGCTTCCATACCAACGCCGCCGGCCCGTTCCTGCTGGTGCAGACGCTGGCCGCACGCCTGGCCGAGGGCGGCGTGGTGGCCAATATTTCGTCCGAGGTCGGATCGATCGGCCTTAGGCAGGAATTCCGCACCCCGAGCTATGCCATCGGCAAGGCCGCGCAGAACATGGCCACCTCGCTGTTGTCGCAGGCCCTGGCCGCACGCGGCATCACGGTCGTCGCCCTGCATCCGGGCTGGGTCCGCACCGACATGGGGGGCGACAACGCAGCGCTGTCCGTGCAGGAGTCCGCCACAGGGCTGCTTCATGTGATCGACCATCTAGGCGCAGAAGACAGCGGCCGCTTCCTCGACTGGCAGGGCGCTCCGCTGCCCTGGTAAAGCTGAATGCCGGCTGCGCCGGCGCCAGTGGACCGCAACGGTTCCTGGTTGAACGGCATCCAAACCAGAACACACCGCATTGACCGGGATCGGGCCGAAGCGGCGTGTTCGCAGTCACAACGCACACCCAGGCGCGTCCTGTTGCATGCAGGACGGACACCCGGGCGGACATGCACTCGGACACCGGACACGCAGAACAGAAGCCTAAAGCCCTATTGGATCAATAACTTGCGATTGGCACGGTTTCTGCTCTACCCATAACAAGCCTTCCGCTGTCCGACGTCAACCTGACTGAAACATGAATCAACTCACCGAAACGAACGGTTTTGCTTGATCTGTCTGTCTAGGTGTACTACATTACTACCACACCACACAACAACATCACTACAGAGGCATGACAATGAACACCAAGAACCTCCTCCCGCTGACCGCCGCCGCCGTGTTCGCCCTGTGCGCCGGATCCATGGTCGTTTCCGCCACCCACGCCGACAACAACCGCAACACCGCCGAAGCCACCCACATCGTCAACCTGCCCACTGTCACGGTGAAGCCCGATGCGGCCGACCTGGCCCACTACCTGACCTACAAGGACACCAAGATCGTCGACCTGGCCACGGTCACCGTGAAGCCCAGCGCCGAAGACCTGGCCTACTTCGTTGCCCAGCAGGCAGTGCGCGTGGTCGACATGCCGGTGGTCACCGTGCGTCCGTCCGCCGAGGACATGCAGCAGATCGCGGTGCAGGCGGGCGTGCTGGCCGGCCAGCTGGCTTCGCGCTGATACGCAGGCAACACACCACGCTCCACCTGCGTTTCCACGCAAACCGGCAGCCGCCGGAGTTCCACCGCACCACATGCCCGTGAGGCCATGCAGCGCCGCGTAGAATGCGCGCCATGACCGACACCCTGGACATCGATGTCCTGCTGTACCAGCCGGAAATTCCCCCGAATACCGGCAACGTCATCCGCCTCTGCGCGAACACCGGCGCGCGGCTGCACCTGATCGAACCGCTCGGGTTCGCATTGGAAGACAAGCAGCTCAAGCGCGCCGGCCTGGACTACCACGAATACGCCACGCTGCAGGTCCACGCGTCGCTCGAAGCGGCCCTGCAGCACGTGCGACCCACGCGCCTGTTCGCACTGAGCACCCGCGGCGCCCTCCGTTACGACCAGCCTGCCTATCAGCCCGGCGATGCGTTCCTGTTCGGCCCCGAGACCCGTGGCCTGCCGCAGGAGGTACTGGAGGGCCTGCCCGAACAGCAGCGCCTGCGCCTGCCGATGCGCCCGCAAAACCGCAGCCTCAACCTGTCCAATACGGTGGCCGTGGTGGTGTTCGAAGCGTGGCGGCAGGCGGGGTTCGGCGGAGGCGCGTGATCGCGCGCAGACTGTCGCCATGACCCGCCCTGCCACGCCGCCGCCATCGCCACCCTTCGAGGTCACCCGATTGCTGGATACGGCCACGGTATCGGTGCGCGAGGTCTGCTGCCGCGGCGAGTGCCGGCATCGCAGCGGCGAGGAATGCACGAACGCGACCCACCTGGTGTTTCCGTACCGCGGTGTCTACCTGCGCCATGTCGGCAGCGCCCAGACTGTCGCCGACGCCAACCATGTCCTGTTGTTCAACGCCGACGAGGACTACCAGGTCAGCCATCCCGTCGCCGGCGGTGACGCCAACCTGGTGCTGCAGCTGGCCGAACCACTGCTGCGCGAACTCTCGCCGGTATCGCAGATCCGTAACGGCGGACGCGCCGTGTTCCGCCATCAGGCGTTGCGCATCGACGCGCGCGCGCAGGCGCTGGTCGCCCTGCTGCGGCATGCACTGCGGCAGGGCGGGATAGAGCCGCTGGAAGCGGAAGGCCTGGCGCTCACCCTCGCCTCGCGCAGCCTGGGCTCCCGCACCGCGCACGTCCCCGGCGCCACCCGGGCACGGCAGCGGCTGGTCGATCGCGTCAAGGTGCTGCTCGCCAGCGATCCCGGTCGGCGCTGGACCTTGGCAGACATCGCGGCCGACACCGGCGGCTCTCCCGTCTACCTGACCCAGGCGTTCCGGCAGGTCGAAGAGATGCCGCTGTACCGCTACCAGTTGCACCTGCGGCTGGCGCGCGCACTGGATCTGCTGAAAGGCGACGGCGACCTGTCCACGCTCGCGCAGGACCTCGGTTTCTCCAGCCACAGCCACTTCGCCGCCGCGTTCCGGCAGACCTACGGCCGCACGCCCAGCGCCTTCCGCGCGCTCACCCGCCGACCTGCCGCAACCGGCTAAAGATTCCGACAGCGCCAACGCTGCCCGCATGGTCTCCTGCGCCTGCCCGATCCGGGCTGCCCAAGGAACGTGTCATGACCGAACAGACCTGCGCTGCCTGCGACTGCCCGCTGGACGGCGGCGCCATTGAAGTCACCCTTGGCGGCCGCACCGTTGAGGTGTGTTGCGAGGAATGTGCTGCCAAGCTGCGCGAGGCCGGCGCCGACGCCGATGCGGCTGCCTGACGTGCACAAGGCTGCCCTGCTGGTGCTTGCCGTCATGCTGACGGCAAGCACCTGGCCTGTCCTGGCGAAGACCCTCCTTCCTCCGGGGGCGGAAATGCAGCTGCGCGCGATCCATCATCGCCATGTCGCGGCCCATCGCGTGCCGGACCCGGCGTTCCTGCATGCACTTGCCGCGCCGGACCTGCTGGTGATCGACAGCGACGGCCACTGGCTGGACCGAACCGCATTTCTCGCATCGCTACCCACCGCATCGCCCTTGGCGGACGTCGCCTACGACGATGTGCAGGTGCGCCTGTTCGGCACGGCCGCAGTGGTGCACGGCACCCTCCTGAGCCATCCGCACACAGGCGATGCACGGCGGGTGCGTTACACCGATGTCTATGCGTGGCGGGAAGGGCGCTGGACATGGGTGCATGAACAGCGCACGCGCATCGCGAACGCCGTTGCTGCCCCCGCATCGATGCAGGCGCCCTCCTCCGCGCCATCGCAGTGGCGTGGCTCCGATCCCGTCGGCGACGATGCCACCGTGCTGGCAGCCTTGAACGAACAGTACGTGCAGGCTTTCCGCGACGCCGATGCGGGCTGGTACGACGCGCATCTGGCGCCTGACTATCGGGTGGTCTCCGGCGACGGCTCGCTGCAGGACCGTGCCGCCGCCCTGGTCGATTTCGCCAGGCCGGTGTTCGCTGAAAGCATCGCCGCGTTTCCGCTGGACAAGGTGCGGATCAACCGCATCGGGGAGCTCGCCATGATCCATGCCGAGAACGCCTACACGCTGAAAGACGGCCGCCGGGGCATCAACCGCTATACCGACATCTGGGTCAAGCGCGCCGGGCGCTGGTGGTGCGTGGCGGCGCACATCACCGTGCACACTCCACCCGCGTGACCCTGTCCTCGCAGGACGCTACGCGAACCGCGCCAGCCCGTAGGGCGTCACCGGAATGTCGGTCGCTTCGCCCGCCATCATCTGGTCGAGCAGCCGTCCTGTTACCGGGCCTTGCGTCAAGCCGAGATGGCCATGCCCGGTGGCGACGAAGATGTCCTCGCCCGGCACCCGATCGATGATCGGCAGCGAATCCGGCGTGCATGGCCGATTGCCCGCCCATTCCGATACCGGTTCGGTCGTTATGCCGGGGAACAGCTTGCGCGCTTCGGGGTCGAGCCGGCGGATCAGGTGGTAATGCGGGTCGCGGCCCAGCGCCGTCAGCTCCTTGATGCTGGTCATGCGGATGCCGGACTGCATGGGCGACACCACCATGTAGCGCTCCGCCCACAGCGTGGGCCGACGCACGATGACATCCTTCTGCGGATACATCAGGTGGTAGCCGCGTGCGGGAATCACCGGGATCTTCACCCCGAACGGACGCAGCAGGGTGTTGCTCCAGGCGCCCGCGGCCACCACCACGCGCCCGGCATGCACCGCGCCATGATCGGTGTCGAGGCGATAGCCGCCGTCCTGCCGCAGGATCGCCGAGACGCTGGCGATCAGCGGCGTCGCGCCGCGCGCGCTCAGGTGATTGAAGAGGCGCCGGCAGAAGTCCCCGGGGTCGCGCATCGCCAGCGATTCGCGCTGGAAGACCGCCCGCTGGAAGCCCGTGCCGATGCCGGGTTCGAGCTCGCGCAGCTGGCCGGCGTCCAGCACGTCGAACGCCACGCCGCGGTCACGCATCAGGCCACGTTCCCATTCGCCCTTCGCGAAGCTGGCCTCCTCGCTGTAGACGTGCAGGTAGCCGGTGTGCGCGATGAGGTCCTGTGCGCGGATCCGCTCGCCCAATTCGAGCCACGCCGAGCGCGAGGCGGTATTGATCGCACTCAACGCATCGATGATCGGCAGCACGTGCTCCATCCTGCCCTGGTCGAGGAACTGCAGCAGCCAGCGCGCGTAACTCGGGCTGACGCCCCAATCGAGCTTCAATGGCGCCAACGGATTGGCGAGCATCCGCAGCGCCTTCATGACGATGCCGGGCGTGGACTGCGGCATCACGTTGCCCACGGAAATGGAGCCGGCGTTGCCGAACGACGTTTCGCCAGCGGGTCCCTTCGCATCGATCAGCGTGCACGACAGCCCGCGATCGAGGAGGTGGTGGGCCGTCGACAGGCCGACAATGCCGCTGCCGATCACCGCGACATCGGTGGTGCGCGGTGCAGGGGAGGAAAGGGAAGCACTCATCGGATCGGAACGTCGTAGGCGGTCTTGGGGGAGGGTTCGGGGCGGAAGGTGTAGTGCCACCATTCCATCGGATAATTATGGAACCCATGCCGCGCCATCGCCTGCAGCAATTGGTCGCGGTTGCGTCGCTGCTCGTCGCCCAGTTGCGGATGCGCGGTATTGGCGCGCGGATCGAAGAAGTCGAACGGCGTACCCATGTCCAGTTCCGTACACGCGCCACCGTTGCAGCGCACGAGCGTCAGATCCAGCGTCGCGCCCCGGCTGTGCCCCGAGGACTCGGCAATGTAGCCATCGAGCAGGCGCGCCTTGTCCAGGTTCGGGTAGTACGCCGCCTTGGTGCGCTGGTCGGCAGGGTCGCGTGCCCAGGCGACGAAGTGCTTCACCGCGCGTACCGGGCGATAGCAGTCGAACACCTTCAGCGACAGGCCTTCGCGCTGCACGTCCTGCTGCACGCGGGCGAGCGCCCGTGCGACCGGTGCCAGCAGCAGGCACTTGGGCGCCTCGTAACCGGCGACCGGCGCGCCCACGAAATTGTCCTTGCCCGCATAGCGGATTTCCTGCTGCAGACCGGGCACGACCGTCGCCGCATCGACCAGGTCCGCCTGCGCCGCTTCCTGTGCCGGAGACACCTGCACGCCCGGCGCGGAAGCGCAGGCGCCGAGCAACGGAAGCGTACTCAACAGGAGCAGCACCATGCCTCGCACGTCAGCGGCAGGCCTGCGTGCGGTGGAAATCGAGATCGGCATAGTCGTAGCTGAAGTCTGCTTCGGGGTCGACGTGCGACAGTTTAAGCCCGGCATCGCTGCCGGCCTGGGCTGGGGCGAAGTGAAGCCAAGGCTCGGCATCCACGCTGTCATCATCCCAATCCACCAGCCAGCGCTCGTCCACCCGCATCACGGTACCCGTGAGCATGGGTGAGCGCGCCGCGGAAAAGCGCACGCGATCGCCTGTCGCACACAGGGTCACCTCACCGAACCAGGGATCGCGGTAATGTCCCATCCACGACGCCATCGCGCGTGCCGTCGCGCGCGTGCGATGCCCCGTGTCGGGCTTGGGCCTGGTGGCCCGCTCACCGGTGCGCTCCTTGTCCAGCAGCGCCGCATAGTGCGCGACGGTGGGCGATGTCCCTGGCGCGGTGAAGTGCTTGGTAAGCACCTGTCCCAGCACCGTCCGCGCGGCCTCGCCTTCGCCATTGATCAGGATGACGATGCCTGTGCGCTGGTCCGGCAACAGGATCACCGAGGAGTACATGCCTGCGAGGGTTCCGGTATGCGCGACCTTCCAGACTCCATCGACGTCGGACAGGCGCCAACCGTAGCCGTAAGCGGAGAAATGGCTGTTGTCCCAGGCACGCATGCGCGCGCTCACCGGCATCGGCATGTGCGCGGTCCACACGGCCTTGCGCTGCGCGGGCGACAACCACGCCGGGGTACGCTCCGGCGACAGCCACATGTCCATCCACACCAGCATGTCGTCGAGGCTGCAGCGGATGCCGCCGGCCGCCATCGAGGTGAGATCCGGCACTACCTCGGCGTCTTCTCGGATGACGCGATTGCCCTGCGCGGTACGCATGTGCGGTTGCGCCACGTTGCCGACTTGCGCACGGTTCCACTCGCCCACCTGGCACCGGTGCATGCCGAGCGGCTGGAACAGTTCGCGCTTCACCAATTCTTCGTACGAGGCGCCGCCTGCCGCCGCTGCGACCTCGCCGGCGACGACGTAGAGCAGGTTGTCGTAGGCGTAGTTGGCGCGGAAGCTGTGCGTCGGCTTCAGGTGCGCCAGCCCTGCGATGATGTCCGCACGGGTGAACCGGTTGGGCTCCGGCCACAGCATCAGGTCGCCCGCACCCAGGCCCAGGCCGCTGTTGTGGATCAACAGGTCGCGCACCTGCATCTGCTGCGTGACCCACGGATCGTGCATGCGGAACTGCGGCAGGTACTTGGTGACCGGGTCGTCCCATTTCAACTTGCCCGCGTCGACCAGGCGCGCCAGCACGCCTGCGGTCATCGCCTTGCTGTTGGAGGCGATCTTGAACAGCGTGTCGTTGTCGATCTTCCCGCCGCCGCCAGCGCGTACCTCACCCAGCGTGCGCGTGTAGACGATCTTGCCGTCTTCGATGACACCGACCGCAAGACCGGGCAGCTGGTAGTGCTCGAAGGTCTGCTCCACTGCCGCATCGAAGGTTTCGTTGCCGGGCGCGGCATGCGCGAGCGGCGCGACCAGGGCGAGACAGACGAGAAGATGTTTCATGGCGTGGCTCAGGACTCCGCGGAATCGCAGGCGAGGCATCCCGCATGCAGGCGGGCCGCCACCGGAAAGCCGGCGACGGCCCGAACCTTCAGACGGTCCGATGGCGGATCAGGTCAGTCGAACTTGTACTCGACCATCAATGCGAACGAACGACCGCGCGGATCGGCGACACGCGGCTCCCACGCGGCGCCGGAAGCGAAGTCGTTCTGGTGCGCGGTGAACGGAGGATCTTCGTTGAGCAGGTTGCGCACGACGAAGGTGAACTTGGCATTGTCCAGACCCGTCCAGCCCACGCTGTAGTTGTACGTGATGTAGTCGTCCACGTCCGGGTTCCAGTCTTCCGGAATGTAGCTGCCGTTCCTCACGCTGACCGGCAACTCATCCTTGTAACCGTCGCGGTAGATCTGGGTCAGCGTGTGCGACCAATCGCCCTTTGCCCAACTGACGCCCAGCGTATGCTTCCACTTCAACGGCAGGCTGTAGTAACGGACGTACTTGCCCACCAGGTTGTCGCCATAGGGCGAGTTCTCCAGCGCCTTCTCCTGGAAACTGTCGATGTAGCTGCCGTTGAGGTTGACGCGCCACGTACCGCCGGCCAGTTCACCGGTCAGGTTGGCGTCCACTTCCACGCCGCTGATCAGCGTGCCGCCCGAGTTGATGAAGCGGCGGTCGATCGCCACCACTTCGCCGCTGGCGTCGCGGATCCAGTTGTCGACGAAGAGATCGTAGTTGGCGATCAGGGTCGCCTGGTTGGGCGTGCGGATGGTGTTGGTGCGCTCGATCTCCCACCAGTCCAGGCTGATGTTGAAGCGATCATTGGGCGCGAACACCACGCCGAAGCTCTTCTGGTCGGACGTTTCCGGCTGCAGGTCGGCCTTGCCGCCCGTGAAGATAGCGGGCTGGATGGCTTCGCAGCCCGGCACTGCGGGATTCGCCGCGCCGCCGGGACAGGTTGCCGGGTCGGCCAGGTCGAAGCCGGTGTACGGGCTTTCGGTGACACCGCTGAACAGCTTGGTGAACTCGGGCACCTTGAAGCCTTCGCTGATGGCGCCACGGAATGCCAGCGAATCGATCGGCTGCCACTTGAACGAGAACTTCGGATTGACCGTGCTGCCGAAGCCGTCGTAATCGTCGCGGCGCACGGCCACGCTCACTTCCAGGCTATCCAGTACCGGCAGGAAGGCTTCCGCATAGACCGCCTTCACATCGCGCTGCACCTTGGGCAGGTTGTTGGTCGCATCGAACGGCGCACCGAAGATGTAGCTGTTGTCCAGAACAATGCCGTCCGAAGTCGAGCCGAACTCGAACTCCTCGCGACGCAAGTCCACGCCGACCGCTGCCATCACCTCACCACCCCAGAGGTTGAAACCCAGTCCACCGGAGAACGCCGCATCCAGCGTCGTGACCGTGGACTCGCCGCCGTACAGGCGGACGCCCGCCGCCGACGCGGCCTGCAACGCTGCAACGCCCGCCGGATCGTGCTGCTGGCCGGGCATCAGGAAGGGATTGAGCAGGCCACTGCCCAGCACCGCCTTGAACGCCGGGGTGAAGTAATAGCCCGTGCCCAGCACCGACTCGGCCTCGCTAGAGGCGCGCGACAGACCGATATCGTAGTCCCAGCTGCCCAGGGTGCCGTCGAAGCCCACCAGGAAACGGTATGCCTTGGTGGTGGTCTCGATCTGGCGCGGTCCGCAGATCTCGCAACGCCACCGGTAAGGGATCGGACGGCCGTAGACGAGGTTGGCGGGACCGAAATAGCCGACCAGCGCGTTGTAGATCATGTTGTAGGTCGCCGTGGTATTCGCGTTCAGCGGATACCACGTGCTCGGCCCGAGCGCCGAGGCGGCGGTCGAGGTGCTGGAGGTGATCTGCTGCGCTTCGAACTGGCGGTTGGACTCCGAGCGCGAGGCCATCGCTTCGGCGTAGAAGCGGTGGTTGTCACTGATCTTGAACGTGGCACGGCCCAGGGCCTGGAGGCTCTCCTGTGGCTGTTGCATCACCTGCGCGGCCGGGTAGTCCCACGCACAGGCGTACCTGGAGTTCGCCACGCCCCACAGCTGGTAGGCATAGGGCCCCATCATGTCGCCGCCGGCTTCGCAGCCCGCTGCGCCCGGCAGGTTGAGGATGTTGATCAGGGCCTGTCCGCCGCCGCCGGCCGGATCGGCCAGGGTGCCCGTGATCATGCCGCCGGCAAGGTTGGACACGGTGGCGAACGGTGTGCCGCGCGTGTCGGGCGACAGGCCGCGGTTGAGCTGGAAGGTGTTGGAGAAATCGCGATCACTGCCCAGCAGGATCTCGTTCTCGCGATAGTTCATCGTGCCCCAGACGTTCCAGCCATCGTTGTCGATGTCGCCCATGCCTCCCAGGACGCTGTAGGTGAAGATGTTGCCGCCACCTTCCTGGGTCATGTCGAACCCGGCATTGACCGTGATGCCCTGATAGTCGCTGCGGGTGATGAAGTTGATGACGCCGCCGATCGCATCAGTGCCGTAGACGGCGGACGCGCCATCGCGCAGTACCTCGACCCGGTCGATCGCCGCGAACGGAATCGAATTCAGGTCCACCGCCTGGCCACGCAGGCCGTGGGTGGCGACGCGGCGGCCATTGAGCAGCACCAGCGTGGCATCCGCGCCCTGGCCGCGCAGGTTGGCACCGGACACGCCATTGTTGCCGCGCAGATCCGCCGGAGCGATGCCCGCGTTGGAAGCAAGACTGTCGGAACCGTTGCTGGCGATGTTGAGGAACTGCAGCAGTTGCTCCGCCGAGGTGATGCCCTGCGCCTCGATCTCCGCCTTCTGGATGATGGTGACGGGCAGTGCGGCTTCCACGTCGGTGCGCTTGATGCGCGAACCGGTGACGGTGACGGTATCCAGCGTGCGCGCACCGCCTTCCTGGGCAGGCGCTGCATCCTGCGCGAGGCCGACTGCAGGGATGGCGAGTCCCAGCACGATGGCGGCGGCGAGATGGCTCGGCTTGAGCGGATGGGATCGAACGGGCATGCGGAATCTCCTGGATGAAAGAACGCTGCAATACGCGGCCACTACACTGTCGCTGCGATGCGCCGACGCGTTGTTCCAGGGGAGCTCGATGGTCCTCGCATGGCTTCCGCGACGGACGCGTTGCCTGCCACCTCCCCGGAGCGCACGAATCCCCACTGGCGCCTTCCGGCGCACCCGTCCCGGATGCGCACCGCAGTACGTTAGTACGTTGTTTTGATTGCTATGACGTGCGCCGGCACCCCGCCGGCACCCATGGATGGACGATGCCGCCATCCATCACAAAAACCCTTGTACATCCGTGTAGCACGCCACCCGGAGTGAGTCAATAATTTATTCTTGTTGCACGAAAAAACTGACTTGAATATTCCTGATCAAGGCGACGGAGTGCCCGCGCCCTGTGCTGGCGCCACGCGGGTCAGCGCATGCAGGATGCGGAGGTCCTCCGCATCCAGTTCGGTTCCTTCCATGCCACGGAAGCGGTGATGGAACGCGCGCACGGTGGAGCCACGATCCTCAACGGAGTAGCCGACCGCCTGCAGGGCGAGCCAGGGATCGAATCCCGCGGGGGGGTCGCCTGCTCCTTCGGCGGGCCAGATGCCGAAACCGGCATCGTGCAGGCGCTTCCACGGGAACAGCGGGCCCGGATCGATCTTGCGCGACGGTGCGAGATCGGAATGGCCGATCACCTGGGCAGGGGGAATACGCAGGCGTTCGGACAGGTCGCGCAGCAGTACGATCAGGCTCTCGATCTGGGCATCGGGATACGCCGTCTTGCCATCATTGTCGATCTCGATGCCGATCGAGGCATTGTTGACGTCGGTGATGCCGCCCCAGCGGCCGGCGCCCGCATGCCACGCGCGCTGTGAATCCTTCACCAACTGGTAGACCTTGCCGTCCTTGCCGACCAGATAGTGGGCACTGACGCGACCGCCGCTGTTGCGGGTGCGCAGCGTGTCCAGCGACTGCTCGACCGAGTCCTGTTCGGTGTAGTGCAGCACGATGACGACCGGGCGCCGCTCATCGAAGTTCTTCGAGGGTACCCAGCTGGCGAGCGGGTTGCGCGGGCCGGAATGGGCGCAGCCGCCGAGGAACAAGGCCAGCGCAGCAATCAGCGCAGCGCGGCAAGCGAACGGGACGGACGTGGTCATGATGAAACCCTCGTTGGGCAGCCGTGCCAAGGAATAGCACGGACGATGCCGACTGGCGCAGACGGCGAAAAAGAAAGGCCTGCCGCGAACGGCAGGCCACCGGAGAAACACCGCTTCGATCGCATGCGCTGCGCGATCAGAAGTTCCAGGTCACGACGAGTTGGGCATAGCGCGGGGACTGCCAGCGCGTGCCGGTGCCGAAGGTGGAACGCCTCTGGCCCGGCTGGCCTTCGTAGCGTGCGCGCACGTTGATGACCTCCTGCTCGTTGAGCAGGTTGAACACCGACAGCCGTGCCTTGAGGTCGATGCCATCGACTGGCAGCGTCCACGTGACATTGGCGCCGAGGTTGTAGATCCACGGCATGCGACCAAACGCGCCGCGTGGCGAGTACTCATACGTGCGCTGACTGTTGGGCAGCGAGCAGTTCTGCACGCAGAGCCAGCCGGTACCACCGCCACTGCCCTCGCTGGTATAGCTGGCAATGCTGTCTTCACCCGGCCGCGATACACCGAACGCCGTGATCGGGCCGCCAGAAAGTGCGGTCAGCGTACCGCCAAACGACCACATTTCGTTGAACTTGTAGCTGCCGCGCAACTTGATCTGATGCCTGTGATCGTTGAACAGGTCGCCGTAGCGCTCGTTGTTGGCCGGATGGTCCCAGTGCTGGACCATGCCCGTGTCGCCATAGTTGGTGTCGGAGTTGACCGGGCCTTCATGATTGCCTTCCAGCTTTGACCAAAGGTAGGACGCATTGAACGCCCACTTGTCGTCCCATGCCCGGTCAATCTGGAGTTCGACGGCCTTGTAGGTGCGCTTTGGCTTCGAGTAACCGATGATCTGGTTGGTGCCCGCCGTTATGTAACCTTCCTTGGAGGTATCGATCGTCACCCAACCGTCTTCCGCACACCCCATGGCCCGCGTGCCCCACAAGGTGAGCGACTCGCCTGGATTGGCGATTGGCCAGAGATTGGCGTGACGGACGCCGCACAGCGCGTTGATACGTACATCATCCATGGCGTTCGGCATGCGCCGATAGGTTGCATTGACGCCCCATGACCATGCCTGGTTGATCATCGACTGGAATCCGACGATCGCTTCGTCCTGGTAGACCGCATCCAGATCGCGGTCGACGGGTTCGTTGGACAGATTGAAACTGTCATCGATGGGGCCTATCTGCGCACCGATGATCGGCGATACATAAGGAGCGCCGGTAACCGGATTCGTCTGTGGCGTCCAGCCATTCAGCACGTAGAACGCACGCTCGTCGGTCAAGCCTCCGGCGAAGTTGTAGCTGATGATGCTGGGAATCGGCAGGTAATAGCGTCCAAGGTTCGCGAAGAGCTTGGTCGTACCGTCACCCTTCATGTCCCAGGAAAATCCGACACGCGGCGAGACGAGGTTGTCGAGCTTGATGTAGCTGCCACCCGCGGCGTCGAGATTCTCGAAATTGTCCACGCGCAGACCGAGATTGATCAACAGATTCGGAGTCACGCTCCATGAATCCTCTATGTAACCTGCGCTGGCCTTGATATCGAAGACACCGCCGTCGGCACGGTTGCGCGCCATCAGGAATGCATTGACGCCGGTTGGGAGCACAGTACCGTTGTCGAGAACCTGCGTGGCACTCGTGCGTCCATACGCCGTGTATTGCACGCCGCTTCCGGGGTAATAGCTCACCCGATCCGTGGTCATGAGCTCGTGGTCCCAGCCAAAACGCAGCAGGTGGTCGCCGAGGGTCCACTCGAAGTCCAGACGCTTGGCCTTGCGTTCGTCCTCGTGGGAGACGACGTTGGAACCCGGGTGGCAGCCGAGGCGCGGCTGTCCCAGCGCCGCGTATGCCGCCCCGTAGGACGCAGCATTATAGGTGACCCAATCGCAGAGCGAATCTGCGGGCGAAAGCGTGAAGCTCGTACTCCGGTTGATGCCATACATGGCCTTGGCGACGAAGCTTTCGCCGAATCGTCCCGTGTAGGTGACCGATCCACTCTTGCCACCGCTCGACACTGTCGACTCGTTGGGCGCGCTTCCGCTGATCGTGGACGTATCGAAGTCGTAGCCATACTGCGCATAGTCGGTGTCGCCCTCATCGGAGAAGGCCAGCAACTCGAGGAGATGGTCGTCCGTGATGTTCCAGTCCAGCTTGGTGCCCCAGAACCCGTTGTTGGACTTGCTCTTCGTCCATGTACTTCCCACGGCGTTCGTATAACCGGAATTTCCGTCGCGTTGCTCATACATGGCGAAGAGGAAAAGCTTGTCCTCGACCACTGGGCCAGATGCCCAGACATTCGCCTTCGTAAAGCTGCTCCGGTCGTGGCTGGACCGCACGTTCGGCGCACCGTTGGCGTAGTAGTGGTCGTCTGCGCTGGTCTTCCATGCGCTCGGCTGGAACGTTACTTCAACACCTCCTTTGAACTCGTTGCTTCCAGAACGTGTGACCGCGTTGATGACGCCGCCCGTGGAACGCCCGAACTCTACCGAGTAGCCACCCGTCTTTACTTGGAACTCCTGGAAAAAGGCGAACGGTGCAGTCGAGAAGCTCTGACGCCTGTAGAAGTCGGTGACATTGAGGCCGTTGATGAACACGGAATTCTCGGCCACTGAAGAACCACCGAACGAAATGCCTCCGAAGCTTGAGTTGCCGCCAATCACGCCGGGCGCCAACAACGCGACAGACGACGCGTCCTGCGCCACGGGGAGTCGGGCGAGTTCTTCACGATTGATGTTGGTCGCCGATTCCGTCGATCGCACGTCCACGCGGTTGACCACGCGCGAGCCGACCACCTGCACCGCGTTGAGATTGACCACGCCGCCATCGGCACCCAGGTTGACCGTGGTCGTGCCGCCGAGCGATACATTCACACCGACGGCGTCGCCGACGTTGGCGCCGTCGCGCTTGACCTGCAACTGGTAATCGCCAATCGGCAGCTGGGTCAGGCGGTAACTGCCATTGCCTTCTACCGTGACGGTGCGGCTGGCACCCGTCGCGGTATTGGTGATCGTGATCTGGTCGCCCGCACTGGCCCGTCCCGCGACAGCGCCGGTCGCGCTCTGCGCCATCGCCAACGGCGCCATGGTCGCGATACATGCCCCCAGCGCGATGCCCAGCGCCGCCTTTTTCAATACCTTGCCTTTCATCCCCGCTCTCTCCTGCTAAAGATGTTGGTTGAACAGTCTGTCGTGGTCAGTCGTGCCGGTCCTGCGGCAACACGGTCCATTCGAACCGGTAATCCCATTGATCGAAGTAGAGGTTCCCGCCCTGCCACTCCGCTTCGCCGCGCTGGAGGTCCACCGTCTCCGAACGCACGTGCTGCTTGGCGGGAACGAACTCGCGCGAATAGTCGTCGTTGAACGCGATGCGGTAGGCGTCCAGCCCACCCAGGTAGAACCAGCGCAGCGCGGGATCGTCCGACTGCAGCTGGCCGGTGGTCACGTCCATCGGCACCCAGCCGTAGGGCGCCAGGTACACCCAGCCCCAGTCGTGCATGTTGTCGTAGCCGACAGCATCGTCCGAGTACACCCAGCCGGACTGCCAGCGCGCGGGAATACCGTTCATGCGCAGCAGGGTGATCAGCAACAGGGTCTGCTGCCCGCAATCGGCATGCCCGGCGCGGAACGCGTAGTCGCTGATGTTGCTGATGGTCGAGTACTCGCGCGCACCTGCCCACGGAATGCGATCCACGGCGGCAAACAGCTTCTGCGCGATGCGATAGGGATGGGTCTCGTCGCCAACGACGCTGGCGCTGAAGCGGCGCAGGTCCTCGCTGAAGACCACATGCGGCGCGCGTTCGGTCACGAACGGCGCCAAGGCCGGCGTGATGTCCGCAGGCACCACTTTGTCGGGATCAATGGGGAAATGGCGCGCATGGACGGTCATCTCGTAGGTCACCGAGAACGTCGTCGGCGCTTCGGCCAAGGCGGGCTGCTCAAGATAGGCCGTCCGCTGCAGCGCGGACTCCGGCGCGATCTGCGCACCCGCCGGCAGACTGCCCAGCAGGCGAATGCCTTCCTGCTGGCCGGGGATCGCTCTCGGGTAAGGGATCCACGCCCGCACCCTCTCTCCCGCCGGCACCGCACCCGGCTTCACCGTCAGCGACTGGGTTACGCGGATGCGGCGCGGCGCCACGCTGCTCGATCGCGAGGCCGCAGCCGCACGCACCACTTCATGGTGGTGGGGATGCAGGGATTCGAACGGGCCCTCGGTGAACGGCTTGACCGGTGGCGCCCGGCGCGCGGCCGCCTCCGGGCTGAGCCGGAACAGGTTCGAGACGGAGCGGCTGAAATAGCGCGGCTCGCCATCGATATCGAGCCGCTCGATCAGGCCGGCACGATCCCAACGCTGGAACTCGTCCTCGCGCAGGTCCGGTACCTGCGCACGGATCCGACGACGGACGGCGTCTGCGTCGAGCGTGAAGTCCAGGCGGATCCGGCGCATGCGTTCGCGCTGGAATAGCAGCGCCTGGCGCCCGGCGTCGTCGGTGGGGTTCGCCGCCAGCGCTCGGGTGATGGCAGCGTCGGCGTCGCGGTAGCGCCCCTGGTCCACGTCGGCGACGATCTCCACCAGCGGGTCTCCCGCCCATGCAGCCGGGGGAGCGAGGAGTACCATCGGCCACCCACACAGGCACAGCCACGCCGCCAGCTGGCGCCGGGGGCGCCTGCCGCGTGCTGCAACCGTGTGCTGGCGCTTGCTGGCATCCACGTCGTACATCCCCACGTCGACTGGTCACGGCTGTGTAACACGGCATTAATGCATGGGTCAATAATTTATTCTTGATTTTTATCTCGGAAGAAATAAATATTCTTGCAGAACCTACCCCCGGCATGGCGTCATGTATGTCCGGCGGACCAGGCCTGACCAAGGGAAGCGGATGAACGCATCGACGCCTTACCGGCCCACGGTGGGACGGGACACTCCGGGGCACGCCCCCCATCGCCGGTGGCTGCACTGCTTCGCCCTGACGGCGCTGCTGTGCGCCACGCCGCCCGCGCTGGCACGCGCGTCATTGCCGCTACCGCAGCATGCGGTGATCGGCGTGGAGGACCACCACCTGCAAGCCGGCTACTGGACGGGCAAGCTGGCGCACCCGCAGCGCGCACTGCTCGATCGTGCCGGCGTGGCCGCGCAGAACCAGCGCATGCAGCAGACCGACCGTCACGTCCATGCACTGGAAGCACTGCCGGTGGAATTGACCCGCGCCGAGGTGCGGGCATGGCTGCTGCCGCTCTCGGCACCGCCCACCCGTACCCTGTACGACGCACGGGGTCGCGAGGTGACGAAGACGCAGTTGGCCGCGATCGCCGCCAATGCGGCCGTGGATGCCGTCGCTGAGCGTGCCCCGGCACGTTACGGCCTGGTCGTGCACCGTGCCGACCTGCGCACGTTCCCGAGCCGCGAGCGTGTGTTCAGCAGCCAGGGCGACACGGATATCGACCGCTTCCAGGAAAGCGCCCTGTTTCCCGGTACCCCCCTCGTCATCGCGCATACCAGCGCTGACGGCGACTGGTACTTCGTGGTCAGCCCGCTCTACGCGGCATGGATCGAAAAGCAGTACGTCGCCGAGGGCGATAGAGGGGTGGTGTTCGGCTATGGACGCGGCACACCTTCACTGGTGGTGACGGGCGCGACAGCGCGCACCGTCCACAACCCGGAGGAGGCCAGCCTGTCCGAACTGCAACTGGACATGGGCGTGCGCGTCCCGCTGCTTGCCGATTGGCCGGCCGACACGCCGGTGAACGGGCAGCACCCCTACACCTCGCATGTCATCCAGCTGCCCGTGCGGCGCGCCGACGGCGCGCTGGCGCTGCTGCCCGCTCTGCTGCCGCGCACGGCGGACGTGGCACCGGACTACCTGCCGCTGACGCAGACCAACCTGCTGCAACAGAGCTTCAAGTTCCTTGGCGAGCGTTACGGCTGGGGCCACAGCTACAACACCCGCGACTGCAGCGGCTTCGTCTCCGAGGTCTACCGCAGCATGGGCATCACCCTGCCGCGCAACACCAGCGCGCAGGCCGTCAGTCCCGCTCTCGAGCGGGTAGGCTTCGAGGCTTCCGACAGCCACGAGAAGCGCCTCGCCGTGCTGCGTACGCTGCAGGTAGGCGATCTTGTCTATATCCCCGGCCACGTGATGATGGTGATCGGCCACGACAATGGCACCACCTACACCATTCACGACACCACCGGCATCACCTATCGTGGCGCGGACGGGAAGCCCGTGCGCACCCGGCTCAATTCGGTGGCCGTCACCCCGCTGGAGCCGCTGATGTTCAACAGCGAGCAGCCCACCGTGGACCGCATCACCGCCATCCAGAGAATCCGTGCCCAAGGGGCTCCATGAAGATCACCGACATCAAGTTCGGCATGCTGCGCGTGCCGTTGAAGACCCCGTTCAAGACCGCCCTGCGCACCGTCGACACGGTCGAGGACATCGTGGTGATCGTGCACACCGATACCGGGCACATAGGCTATGGCGAGGCACCGGCCACCGCCGTGATCACCGGCGATACGCATGGCTCCATCATCGAAGCCATCGGCAAGTTCATCCGGCCGCGCCTGATCGGGCAGGAAATCGCCCACCTCAACCGGATCACCGACCTCATCCAGACGTCACTGGAGCGCAACACCAGCGCGAAGGCCGCGGTGGAGATCGCGGTCTACGACCTCTGGGCCCAGTTGTACGACGCCCCGCTCTACAAGATGCTCGGTGGTGGCGACCCGGTCATCACCACCGACATCACCATCAGCGTGGACTACATCGACAAGATGGTGGCCGATTCCATCAGTGCGGTGGAGCGTGGCTTCGAGTCGTTGAAGATCAAGGTGGGCAAGGACATCGGCCTGGATATCGAACGGGTGAAGGCCATCTATTCCGCCGTCGAAGGCCGCGCACTGCTGCGGTTGGACGCCAACCAGGGCTGGACCGCCAAGCAGGCGGTGTTCGCCATGCAACACCTGGAAGATGCAGGCGTAGTGCTCGAACTGCTGGAACAGCCGGTCAAGGCGCGCGATCTCGAGGGACTGAAGTACGTCACAGACCGCGTGCACACTCCGGTGATGGCCGATGAGAGCGTGTTCGGGCCCACCGAAGTCATCGACCTGATCAAGATGCGCGCCGCCGACATCATCAACATCAAGCTGATGAAAACCGGCGGCATTTCCAACGCCATCCGGATCGCCGACATCGCGTCGCTGTATGGCGTGGAATGCATGATCGGCTGCATGATCGAGACCAGCATCAGCGTGGCGGCCGCCGTCCACGTGGCCGCCGCGAAGGCCAACGTGATCACCAAGGTGGACCTTGACGGTCCGTCGCTGGGCCAGTTCAACCCGGTCGAGGGCGGGGTGATCTTCAACGAATCCGAGATCACGATCACCGACGCGCCCGGCCTGGGCATCCGCGAGATCCGCGGCCTCGAGATGCTGCCGGGCTGAGCCCGGTGGCGAAGGCCCGTTGTCAGCACCGCCCACCGCCATCACACTCACGCCATGACAACGCCCCTGGTGAAGATCCGCTCCGAACGCGACCAGATGTCGGCCATCGAGCGCCGCATCGCCGACTTCATCCTCGACAACGCGCACCTGCTGCGCGACTACTCCTCGCAGCAGCTGGCCAGCGCGCTGGGCGTCAGCCAGTCGAGCGTGGTCAAGTTCGCGCAGAAATTCGGCTTCAAGGGCTATCCCGACCTGAAGTACACCATCGGCGAGGCGGTCGCGCGCAACGGCAACGGGCAGGCACAACCCCCGGCGTCCGCAGGTGACGAGGCGGGCGACGCCTACCAGCGACTGCAGGATGGGCTGCGGCGCAGCAAGGCCTCGGCCGAGGAAGAAACCCGCAGCCTCAACCCGCGCTCGCACATCGAGCCGATCGTCGAACTGATCGACCGGGCGGACAAGGTGTTCGTCTGCGGCCTGGGTGACGACGGCCTGTTCGCGCGCGAGTTCGCGATGCGGCTGTCACTGCTCGGCGTACTGACCGTGCACCATACCGATCCGATCCTGATGATGGCCAACCTGTCGGCAACGCGACCCGGCGACGTGCTGCTGATGTTCTCCGAATTCGGCAAGTTGCCCGAGCTGTCCCAGGTCAGCCGGCAATTCCAGGCATGCGAAGGCAAGGTCATCTCGATCACGCGGCATACCGCCAATCCCTTGCGCGCGCATGCCGATGCCGCGCTGGTGATTTCCGCGCATGACCCTGCGCCGCACGTGGAACAACTGCTGTACCGTTCTTCGCTGCAGTCGCTGCTGGATTTCGTCTTCGTGCTGCTGTGCCAGACCAATCCGGACCGGAACCGGCAGCTCGCCATCAATCTCGAACGCATCCATCATCTGCTGGAGTCGTGATGCCCGCACTGCCGTCCATGCGCCACTCGTTCCGCTCGCTCGCCTTCGCAGCCCTCATGCTCGCGTACGGCGGCAGCGCATCCGCCGCAGGCACGCAGGCGTCCACTTCGCTACCCTGGCGCGATGCACGCCAGATGGTGCTGGTCCTGACCGATGGCTGGGATGCCACCAGCGGCACGCTGCAGCGGTTCGAATTCAGGGACGGGCGCTGGCAATCCGAGGCTTCCGCCGCGCCCATCACGGTGGGACGCAATGGCTCGGCATGGGGCGACGGGCTGCACCCGGCGCAACCGCAGGGGCCGGTGAAGCAGGAAGGGGATGGACGCGCGCCCGCCGGTATCTTCACTCTGGGCGAGGCATTCGGCTACGAATCCAAGGCAGGCACGGCCATGCCGTATCGTCCGATGCATGCGACCAGCTACTGCATCGACGTGCCGGACTCACCGCTCTACAACCGCATCATCGATACCCGCGAGCAGGGCGAAGCGGCCGCGAAGGGATCGACGGAACCCATGCGGCTGGACCTGCACAACAACGGCGACCCGCGTTACCGCAACGGCCTGGTGATCGGCCACAACCCCAACGCGACACCGCGTGGCGGCAGCTGCATCTTCGCGCACCTGTGGCGCACCCCCGGCGAAGCGACGGCGGGCTGCACCGCCATGGCATCCGGGACGATGGACAGCTTGCTGGCCTGGCTGCGGCCGGACGCACGGCCGGTGTTCGTGTTGCTGCCGCGCGAGGAATACGCGCGCCTGGCGCATGATTGGCGGCTACCGGAGGCGACGCGATGAGGTGGCCCGGCGCCACGGCGCGCGTACTGCTCGGATTGGGCGCCGGTGCCGTTGCCGGCCTGTCCCTGGCGCACTGGCTGCCGGACAGCGCGGGCAACGCAGTCGCGATCGCGCAGCCGATCGGCAAGCTCTGGCTCAGCGGTCTGCAGATGACCGTGGTGCCGCTGGTGCTGTCGCTGGTGATCCTGGGCGTCGCCACCGCCAGCGATGCGGCGGCCTCCGGCCGCGTCGCACGACGCGCGATGGTGGTCTTCATCAGCCTGCTTTCCCTGTTCGCCGCCTATGCCGCGATCGTCGCACCGCTCGTGCTGTCACTGGTGCCGCCGAGTGCCGGCCTCACAGCCACCTTGCGCGGCACATTGCCCGCAGCTGGCGAGATGGCAACACCCGGGCTCGCGGACTGGATCGGATCGGTGGTGCCCAGCAACGCCATCATGGCGGCGGCGCAGGGCGCGATGCTGCCGGTGGTGGTGTTCGCGCTGTTCTTCGGGTTTGCGTTGACCCGCGTGCAGGAAGACCGACGCGTGCAGATCATCGCGTTCTGCCATGGCATCGCAGACACCATGATCGTGATCGTGCGCTGGATGCTGCTGGCAGCACCGATAGGCGTCTTCGCGCTGGTGCTGGCCGTGTGCGCGCAGGCGGGCATCGGCGTGATCGGTGCGCTGGCCGGGTACATAGGCCTGCAATGCGGCATGTATCTCGGCGCCACACTGATCTGCTACGTCCTGGTTGCGGCCTTCGCACGCCAGTCGCCGCTCGCATTCGCGAAGGCGATCCTGCCGGCCCAGGTGGTGGCCGCCAGCACGCAGTCATCCCTGGCTTCGCTGCCGGCGATGGTGGAAAGCGCACGCTTCCGTCTGGGGCATCCGCGCGCGGTGGCTGCACTGGTATTGCCGATGGCGGTGACGCTGTTCCGGATCACCAGCCCGATCCAGTACATCGTCGCTGCATGCTTCGTCGCGTGGGCATACGGTATCGACGTGAATGCGGTAACGCTGGCAGCCGGCGCCGCACTGGCGGTGGTGATCAGCCTCGGCTCGATCGGCCTGCCCGGGCAGGTCAGCTTCATGGCAACGGTGATGCCGGTGACGCAATCGATGGGGCTGCCGATCGAGCCGCTGGGCCTGCTGCTTGCTGTGGATACCATTCCGGACGTCTTCGCGACCACCGGCAATGTCACCGGTGACCTCACCGCGACCAGCATCGTCGCGCGCCAGTCTCCCGACGCGCGCGATGCGGATGAAGACGCCAACTGAGGCGGCGAACTGCTTCCAGGCACAAGATGCACCATCGGCACCACGGATGACGAGGCAGGATGCCTCGAGCGCCTACGGACCTGCAGCCACGCTGCTCAGAGCGGCTGAGGCCGCTGCTCGGCACGCCGCGCGCTTGACGCGGGATGGTTCGAGTTCCGGTAGGCGCTGACAAGCCGGCGCAGGGCATCGGCGACGTCTGGATGGGATTCCAGGGATGCGATCACCACATCCCAGATGCCTTCGTGGGTCCATCGCGTGAAGCGGACGTAGACGCTATGCCAGGGGCCGCATGCCCTGGGCAACCGGCCCCAGGGCTGCTGCGTGACGGCGACCCAGAGCACTCCTTCGAGAAAGCTCCGGGTGCCCACTCCATTCAGTGCCCTTGCGCGCACCAGTGGCGGCAATGTGGCGACGATCGCATTCCATCGCATTTCATCCAGTAGAACGGCGGGCGCGTCCATGTCCCCGCATCCGTGTTCCGGCACCACCCCACCGCCGTGGTCTTCCATCATCGCGTAGCTCCTGCCGCTCCGAGAAAAGCCTGCGCGCCTGCACGCGCTGCGAAATCCTTCCGCTTGCCAGTTCAATTCGTTGCTTTTTGCCGGAAGAGGACAAACCCAGGTCCACATCAAGCAAGGCGCGAAATACAACCGGCAAAAGTTCCCCGCGCGACCACTCAATTTATGTACTGCTAAGTTTGATATTCAGGGCTTGTTGTGAGCTGGAGCGGATACTTCGGCCACCGTCGCTTCCCCGAGGCGACGGATACACAACAACAAAATAAAAAGGCGTTCCCATGAAGAAGTCCTTGCTTGCCCTGACCCTGCTGGCTGCCGCTCCTTTCGCTGCGTCGGCTGCCGAAGGTGTGTCCTACAACTATGTGGAGGGCGGTTATGTCGCCTCCAACCTGAGCGATGGCCTGCCCGATGCCGATGGCTGGGGCGTGAAGGGTTCCGTCGCGATCGCGCCGAACTTCAGCGTCTTCGGCGACTACACCACGCAGGAAATCGACAACACCAATTTCGATATCGACAACTGGCGCCTGGGCCTGGGCTACAACCACGAGATCAGCCAGCGTGCCGACCTGATTACCCGCGTGGCCTACGAGCGCTATGAAACTCCGGTCGACGACTTCAACGGCTACAGCGCCGAAGTCGGCGTGCGCGGTGCCATCGCGCCGAAGTTCGAAGGCTATGCGACCGTCGGTTACGAAGACGGCAGCGACTTCGACGGTGATTTCTACGGCCGCCTCGGCGCGCAGGTGAAGTTCAACCAGAACTGGGGCCTGAGTGGCGATGTGAAGTTCGCCGACAACGACACCCAGTGGTTCGTCGGTCCGCGTTTCACCTGGTAACCCGCAACAGCGTTCCCCGCGACGCGTCCCTCTCTCCCCGCGTCGCACCCAGCCCGGCCCTTGTGGCCGGGCTTTTTCATGCGTCAAAGAAAAAGCCCGGCCACAAGGGCCGGGCTGATTCGATACGCCGTGTCGGATTACTTAAACAGTGTTTCCGGATACTCCGGCTTCTGTTCGCGCGACAACAGGTGCTGCAGGCCGGCAGCGGGCGTGAGATCGCCATGCAGCACGGCACGCACCGCGCTGGAGATCGGCAGGTCGATGCCATGGCGATCAGCCTGGCGCATGACCTCGTCGGCGGTCTGCACCGATTCCACCACCTGGCCAATCTCGCGTACCGCGTCCTGCAACGACTGACCACGACCCAAAGCGAGGCCAAGCCGGCGGTTGCGCGACAGGTCGCCGGTGCAGGTCAGCACCAGGTCGCCCAGGCCGGCAAGGCCCATGAGGGTTTCCGGCTTGGCACCGATCGCTGCGGAAAGGCGCAGCATTTCGTTCAGGCCACGGGTGATGAGGCCTGCACGCGCATTGAGGCCCAGTTGCATGCCATCGGCTACGCCGGTGGCGACCGCCAGCACGTTCTTCATCGCGCCACCAAGCTCGGCGCCGACCATGTCATCGCCGGTATAGGCGCGGAACGCCGGACCGTGCATGACATCCGCCACGGCCTGGGCGAACGCGGCGTCGGCACCGTGCACCGTCACCGCCGTGGGCAGGCCCAGTGCGACTTCCTTGGCGAATGACGGACCCGTGACCACGGCCAAGGGTACGTCCGGGCCCAGGATGTCCTCGGCCACTTCATGCAGGAAGCGGCCCGAGCCGGTTTCGAAACCCTTGGTGGCCCACGCCACGCCGGCACGCGCCGGGCGCAGCGGGGCGACCAGTTTCAGCGTCTCGGTGAAGGCATGCGACGGCACCACGATCAGCACCTGGTCCGCATCGACGAGCGATGCGGCCAGGTCGGTGGTGGCGCGCAGGTTTTCCGGCAGCGGAATACCCGGCAGGTAGCGGGTGTTCTCGTGCTGCTGGTCGATGGCGGCGGAGACCACGGGATCGCGGCCCCACAGGGTGACCGCGTGTCCGTGCCGGGCCATCAGGGCCGCCAGCGCGGTGCCCCAGGAACCGGCACCGAGGACGGCGATCTTCAGTGGATTGTCCGGCGCTGGTTCGGCCATCCGTCCCCCTGCGTTCTGCGTCGCGGTATCCGACGGTTGCACGGCCAATCAGGCGTTGCCGACAGGTTCCGAATTGGCCAACTGGCCTTCGGCCCCGCCCTGCGCGGCGCGCTGGCGCAGCGATTCGGCGTACAGGGCTTCGAAGTTGATCGGCTGCAGGAAGAACGGCGGGAAGCCGCCGGCCTGCACCAGGTCGCTGACCAGCTGGCGCACGTACGGGAACAGGATGTTCGGGCACTGCGTGCCGAGCAGCACGTCGACAGCCTGCGGCTCCAGGCCGATCAGGCCGAAGATGCCCGCCTGCTGCACTTCCGCCACATACGCCGTCTTGTCGCCGGCCTTGCAGCTCAGGGTCACGCCGAGCACGACTTCGAATGCGTTCTCGCCCAGGCGCTGCACGCGCTGGTTGAGGTTGAGCTGCAGCTCCGGCTGTACGTTCTCGGCGAATACCGCCGGGGCGCCGGGGACCTCGAAGGAAACGTCCTTGACGTAGATCTTTTCGACAGTGAAAGCGGGGCCAGCGGCTTCGGCGGCAGGCGCGACCGCGCCGTTGGTGGTCTCGTCGGACATTTCTTGACTCCGGAATCTGGATTGCTGCGGTGAATGGAAATTATGTCATGGCGGCACGCGGCGCCCTGTTCAAGGGCGGGACCGCGGCCAAAGCGGACTCAGCGGCCCTTGACCAGCGGCAGGTCGGCCTGCTGCCAGGCGGCGATGCCGCCTTCCAGCGCATAGACCTTCTCGAAACCTGCTTTCTTCAGGCGCTTGGCGGCGCCCGCCGAGGCCTGCCCGGTGCGGCAGACCAGCACAACCGGCAGGGCCTTGGAACCGGCCAGCAACTTGCTTTCGGGGTCGAAGCTGCTGGGCAGCACGTTGCGGCTGCCCGCGATGTGGCCCTTCTCGAAGTCGTTGCTCGCCGACAGGTCGACCACCAGCGCGTTCTCGCTGTTGACCAGATGGGTCAGCTCGGCCGGGCGCAGCGCCGTGTAGCCGCGGAACAGGCGTGCGATCTCGGTGTAGATGATCGCGACCGTCAGGCCGACCAGGGCCAGTGACAGCATCTGGTTCCAGGGCGAACCGGTGGCAAAGGCCAGGATTTCTTCGAAATTCACGGGATTTGGAGGCAGTGGAGCGGGCGGCGATTGTCGCACAGGACGTCGCCGGGGCGGCGGACGGCTACTCCCCGTCCCACAGGTCCGGCAGACCCACCACCAGCCACCAGCGCTTCATTTCCGGATCCCAGCGCCACCGCTCGCGGTAACGCAGGGTCCGCTCGGCCATGGTGTGCTTGTTGATCACGCGCAGTTCGACCGCACGCTCCACCGTCCCGTCCGGGCCGGCGCTGGTCGACACGTCGCGGTACCCGGAGATCTGGACCTGCTGGTAGCGCTCGAACTCCAGTTCGGTCATCGGATGCTCGAGCTTGTAGGCGGGATCGACGGCCTGCCAGGCGTTCTCGAAATCCCCCCAGCGGATCGACGCCGCGTACGTATCCTGCAACTGCTGCAGCTTGCCGCGCTGCAGGCGGCTCTGCGCGGCAGCGGGTGCCAGCACCAGCATCAGCAGCCCCGCAGCCAACAACATCTTCCGGATCACGCGCATGGCACCCCCTCGGTCATGCCGGCATGCTACCGCTTTGCGATGGCGACGAACCGCCCCGCCAGCGTGGTGGCGCTGCCGCCTTCAGGCAGCAGAACCCTGGCTTCGACCTGGATACGCGCGCGGCCACGCTGCACCAGCGTATCCACGAAGGCCTCCCAGGACTGTCCTTCGCCGAAGGTGGCGTCCGCCACCAGGTCGGCATACAGCGGCGCGAGGTAGCGGATCTGGCTGTCGGCCACGTAGACCTCGGCCTTCAGGCCCGCCAGACGGAGTTTCAGCGTCACCAGTCCCCAGCCGGCCACGGTCATCAGCGAGGTCAGGCTGCCGCCGAAGGCGTTGCCTTTGTCGTTGACGTTGGCGGACAGCGGGGCGGTCAGGCGCAATGTCCCCTCCTGGAAGCCATCGACTTCCACGCCCATCGCCGCCACGGGCGGCATGCCACGACAGTACTCACGCAGTTCCCGCAAGGCTTCTTCCGCACTCATCACTCATAATCCGCGCATGGGACACCCAACGCCGCCGGCATGGTACGTCATCTCGCTGCGGCCCCAGGGCGGCCACGATGCGCTGCGCCGTGCCGCGCGACGCCACGGTGCCGGCTTGCTGGCCCTGTCGCCCTGGCGCATCCAGCGATGCGACGACAGCGCCACGCGTGCTGATCTGCGTGACGCCCTCGCCTGCACGACCGTCGTGTTCACCAGCCCCGCCGCGGTTTCGGCGGCGCACGCCCTGCAGCCTCTGGAAGCGCAATCCGGGCAGTCATGGCTGGCGGTGGGATCCGGTACCGCGGCGGCGCTGCGCCGCGCCGGCATCGGGCACGTGTCATTCCCTGCGCGCATGGATAGCGAAGGCCTGCTCGCGCTGCCGGCGCTGACCGACGTGCGCGGGACGGATGTCGGCTTCGTCACCGCTCCCGATGGCCGCAACCTGCTGATACCCACGCTGGAATCCCGCGGCGCCCGCCTGCATCGCGCCGAGGTCTATCGGCGTGAACCCGTCGCGCTGACACCCCGCGCACTCGCGGCACTCGCCGGCCTGCACGCACCCGCCTGCCTGCTGGTGAGCAGCGGGGGTGCCCTGCAGCAACTCCTCGCACAACTGCCGGATGCGTTGCTGGCACGTCTGCGGAGCACCACCGTGGTCGCCGCGAGTGCGCGCCTGGCCGACGCTGCGCGCGATGCCGGGTTCACGCGCGTCCTTCAGGCGGCTGGTCCGCGCCCGGCGCAGATGGTCATGACGGCCCGCTCGGCCATGCTTCCCGGCATCCGGTAGCATCTGCGGCATCCATCACGTTTTCGACCGCCGACAAGGATGCTTGTGTGAACGACGAACCATCCCCTCCCCGCCATCCCGGTGGTGCCCGCCGCCTCATCGCCGTGTCGCTGGTGGTGCTGGTCATGGGCATCGGCGCATGGCGTGGCTGGTCGTGGTGGCAGGCGCGCAATGCCGACGAGCTGACCGCGCAGTCTGCGGCCATGCAACGCATCGAGGCCCTGGAAGCACGCACGGACGGCTTGCGGCGCGATCAGCGCGCGCAGGCGCAGCGCCTGCTCGATGCCGCGACCACCAACCGCGTGCTGCGTGACGAAGTGATCGGCCTGGGCCAGCGTGGCGCCTTGCTGGAGGAAAGCGTTGCCAAACTGACCGACCCGAATCGACACGGTGCGCAGGCGCTGCGGCTGGACGAAGTGGAACTCCTGCTTTCGCAGGCGGCGCAGCGACTGGACATCGCGCGCGACCTGGATGGCGCGCGACGCGCTTATGCGCTTGCCGCCGGCACCCTGGACGGGATGGACGACCACCGCCTGTTGAACCTCAAGCAGACGCTGGCGCAGGAGCGCGCTGCGATGGATGCGCTGGGCGCTGGAACGCAGGCGGAGTCGCTCGCGCAACTCGGCGCCCTGGCCGATGCGCTCGCAGGCCTCCCGCGCGACAGGATGGTGGATGCGCAGGCTCGCCCGGCATGGCAGCGCATGCTCGCGCCCTTGGTCGACGTGCGGCCCACGCGCGATACCACGCTGGTGGCACCCGACGATCGCGCCACCGCCGACGCGGCGCTGCAGATCGAGATCAGTCTTGCGCGGGCTGCGCTGGAACGCGGGGACGTTGCCGGCCAGCGCGCCGCCCTCGCACGCATCGCCACATGGCTGCCACGGTTGTGGCCCGATTCACCGCAACGACGGCAGGTTCAGGTGCAGCTGCACACATTGCAGCAGGCGCCCGCACCCTCGCGCCCGGCCGTGCTGGGCAGCACGCTGCAGCAGTTGCGGGCAATGCGCAACGCGGGCGTGCACACGTATGTGCCGACCGCGCCCGCGAACACGCCCGAGGTGACGCCATGAAGCCGTTCCGCACCGTGATGTTGCTGCTGTTGCTGGTCCTGGCCGGCGTGCTGGCGGCGCAATGGATGGCGGGCACCGATCGCGACCTGGGCGAGGTGTTCATCCGCTTCGGCGGTTACGACCTGCACACGAACGTGCCGCGCGCGCTGCTCTCGTTGATGCTGCTCGGTACGGTGGCGTGGCTGGCATGGCGGCTGATCTCGCTGCCGTTCCGTGCCTGGGGTCGCCATCGCCGCAAGCAGGCGCGCGCGCGCCTCATCGAGGGTCTGGACGCATTGCACGCCGGGCAGTGGCAGAAGGCCGAGAAACTGCTGGAGCGCGCCGCGGAGGATGCCGAGGTCGGCCCGGTCGCGCGCACCGCCGCCGTGCAGGCGGCGCGGGAACGCGGCGACGAAGCCGCCGTGCAGCGCCATCTCGCCGCGCTGCGGGAGCGCTCCACCACCGCGCATGCATTGGCATCGGCACAGATCGCACTGGATACCGGACGGCCGGACGACGCGCTCACCACGCTCGATGCCGCCGATGTGCAACCGCTGCCACCACGTGGCCTGGTGTTGCGCACGCAGGCGTTGGCCGCCACCGCGCGCGCGGGCGACGCCTATGGCCTGCTCGGCGCGCTGAAGCAGAACCAGGCGCTGGCGCCTGCGGCGTTCGATGCGCTGGAGATCCGCCTGGCCTCGCAGTCGCTGATCGAAGCCGCCGATCCGAACGTATTGGCCGCACGCTGGGAAACGCTCACCAAGCCGTTGCGGCTCCAGCCGGCCGTCGTTGCGGCCTATGCCGAGCGCGCCGCCGCGCTGCGCTGGGAAGACGCCGCCACCCGCAGCATCGAGCAGGCGCTGGAAGCGCGCTGGGACGAATCGCTCGCCGCACTGTACGGACGCCTGCCCGTCGGAAAGCTCGATTCCCGCCGCGCCAGCGCGCAGCACTGGCTGGCGGCCCATCCTGCCAGCCCTTCGCTGCTGCTTGCCCTGGGTCGACTTTCGCGCCTGCAGGGGCAGTGGACGCAGGCACAGGAATTCCTGCACCGCGCGATCGCGCAGGGCGCGGGTGCCGAGGCATGGGAAGAGCTGGGCGACGGCTTCGGCGCGGCAGGCGACGCCGCAATGGCGCAGCAGTGCTACAGCAATGCGCTGAAAGCCACGCATGGCGGCGTGACCGTCGAATTGCCCGGTCGCGACTTGAAACAGAAGATCCACGCTGAGGCCGTCGTGGAAGAACGCGACGCGCACGGGTTGCCGCGACTCAGGGACTGAGCGCGCGGCGTCCGGTCAGCCGGCCGCCGGCTTCCGGCGCCAGCGCCGCCAGCCCAGCCACAGCGCCAACACGCAGAGCCACAACGGCCACAGTGCCGCCAAAGCAACGACGACCTCCAGCCCCCCGCGCCAGCCGACCGCGAGCGCATCGCCCAGCCGGTTGAAGAAGCCCGGTCCGTTGTCGCGGAACACCGCGTCCACGTCGACGCGCTCGGCCTTCCGGACCTGCGCATCCTGGCGCAGCGACAGCGTGATCGTGCTGAAGGCAACGCGGTCTTCGAACTCTTTCTGTGCGATCAATGCCTCGTCGCGGCTGGCGCGCGCCGCGCCCCGTGACTGGATGGCATCGGTCTTGTCGCCCAGCTTGCCGCCCGCCTGCACGGCGTCGCCCAGCTCCTGCTGTTCGTCCTGCGCGCGCTGGCGTGCCAGCTGCTGGCGCAGCAGATCGAACTGCGCATCGCGGGCCGAGAAACTGCGCTGGTCCAGGAATTCCATCTGCGCAGCGACGGCGCGCAGGAAGGCCTGCGTGCGTTCGCTCGGCACGCGCACCGTCAGCACGCCCTGCAGGGTGTATTCGGTCAGTTCCAGTCGCTTGCCCTGTCCCAGCGGCCGGCTCAGCACACGCTGCACCTGCGAGGTGATCTCGTTGTCGGCGACGAATCCGCCCTGCGCGGCAACCTCATCCTCGATCGCCAGCGCGGTGCGGTAGACATCCGCCACCTGGAACTGCGCCTGGGCGGTGCGGATGAAGCGGCGCCGCGGATCGACCTGGGTAGACACATCCGAGGCCATCTGCGAAGGGTGGACGCCAGGCCCCTGCAGGGCAGACGCATCCACGCTTTTCTGCGGTGCCCCAGCGCCAGCGAGATCATCCGGGGCCGCTTCGGCCATCACCGGTGCCGCACCGGCGTCGGCGCTCGATTCGGCGGCGGCAGTGGCATCGGCCTCGGCCATTTCCCGCTTGCTGCAGGCGACAACGAGGATCGAGAAGGCCAACAGCGGAACGACGCAGTACATCCTGTGCAGGCGCATGGAGACTCCAGGGCAGCGGGGCAATGGCCGGCGGTACCGGCCCGACTACCAACGCATGGCACGGCCCACCGGGGTTGGCCTGCATCATTCCACGCCTGGATGCGTTGTGGTGAAGATCGCCGCGTGGACCGGTGGGACCGTGTGACAATCGGTTCGCCTGCCTTTCGGTGATCCGCGATGACCCGATTCCTGCGTGCCGCTTTGCTCCTGGTCCTGCTGACCGCCACGGCCACGCATGCCAGGACACCGGTCGCCACCGGCACCGGCGGGGCCGCGGCAACGATCAGCGAGCAGGCCACCCGGTCGGCCATCGCGGTCCTCGACCGCGGCGGCAATGCGGTCGATGCCGCCGTCGCAGCGGCAGCCACGCTCGGGGTGACGGATCCCTTCAGCTGCGGGATCGGCGGTGGCGGCTTCATGGTGGTGTACCTGGCGAAGGAGAAGCGCGTGGTCACGCTCGACCATCGCGAGACGGCACCCGCCGCCGTCACGCCCGCCCTTTTCATCGAAGACGGTCGGGAAATGGACTTCGATACCGCCGTTGCCAGCGGCCTGTCGGTCGGCGTGCCGGGCACCGTGCGCGGCTGGCATGAGGCGCTGCAGCGTTACGGCACGATGTCGTTCGAACAGGTCCTGGCGCCCGCCATCGTCGTGGCAGAGCAGGGCTTCACGGTGGATGCGAACTTCTCGGGGCTGGTGGCGCGAAATGAAGGCAAGTTCCGTCGCTTCCCCGCGACCGCCGCGCTGTACCTGAGGGAAGGCAAGGCGGTCCCTGCAGGTATGGCGTTGCGCAATCCCGATCTCGCACGTACGTACCGCCTGCTGGCGCGCGGGGGTGTGGACGCGTTCTACGAAGGTCCGCTGGCACGCGCGATCGTCGATGCGGTCAATCGTCCACCGACCGCCGTCGGTGTTTCCGTGCGCGGCGGCCGCATGACCCTGGCGGATCTGGCCGACTACGAAGCCCGCGTGCGCGCGCCGGTGCGCTCCACCTACCGCGGCTATGAGCTGTACGGCATGCCGTTGCCGAGCAGTGGCGGCGTGACCGTGTTCGAAGCGCTGAACATCCTCGAGGGCTACGACCTGAAGACGCTGCCGCGCGCGCAGGTCGAACATCTTTACCTGGAAGCGAGCCGCCTCGCCTTCGCCGACCGCGATGCCTACCTGGCCGATCCCGAATACGTGGATGCGCCCGTGGCCGGCCTGCTGAGCAAGGATTACGCGGCCCGGCGGCGCGCGTTGATCGATCCGGCGCGCGCCGCGTCCGGTCCGGTCGCCGCGGGCGATCCGTTCGCCTTCCAGCAGGATGCGAGTTACCCGCTGCGCCCCGCGCCGCGCGCACTGCTGCCGGAAAGCGCGCACACCACACACCTGACCGTGTCGGACAAGGACGGCAACGTCGTCGCCTACACCTTCACCATCGAGGACTGGGGCGGCAGCGGCATCGTCGTGCCGGGCTATGGGTTCCTGCTCAACAACGAGCTGACCGACTTCGATTTCTCCGGCCCGCACCCGAACGTGCCCGAAGGCGGCAAGCGCCCGCGCAGCAGCATGACACCGACGCTGGCACTGAAGGACGGCAAGCCCGCGTTCTCGATCGGCAGCCCGGGCGGCTCGACGATCATCACCACGGTGCTGCAGACCATCGTCAACCACGTGGACCTGGGCCTGCGCATGGACCAGGCCGTGGATGCGCCGCGGCTGTCGCAACGCAACGGCGCAACCACCGACATCGAACCCGGCTACGCGGACAGCACACAGGCAAACGCGCTCGCGCAGCGCGGGCAACGCTGGTCGGATCGTGTGGAGGAAATCGGCGCCACCAATGCGCTGGTGTTCAACCCGGACGGCACGGTGACGGCGGTCAGCGAGGGTCGCCGCCACGGCATCGGCAGCGCGCAGGTGCAGACGCCGGCGCGGTGAAGCGGCGCCTGCTACCGGAAGAAAACGATGAAGGCACGCATCGCGGCATTCACGCCGCGACGGCTCAACGCTCGATGATCGCCACCACGCCCATACCGCCGGCGGTGCAGATGGACACCAGCGCGCGACCACCGCCCCGTTGCTTCAGTTCCTTGGCGACGGTAGCGACGATGCGCGCACCCGTGGCAGCGAACGGATGGCCCGTCGCCAGCGAAGAGCCGTTGGGGTTCATCTTCGCAGGATCGATCCTGCCCAGCGGTGCGTCCAGGCCCAGTCGGTTGCGGCAGTAGTCCTCGCTCTCCCACGCGCGCAGGGTGCACAGCACCTGCGCGGCGAAGGCTTCATGGATCTCGTAGATGTCGAAGTCCTGCAGGGTCAGGCCGTTGCGCTTGAGCATTTCAGGCACGGCCACGGTCGGCGCCATCAGCAGGCCTTCGCCATGCACGAAATCCACTGCGGACACCTGCGCATCCTTCAGGTAGGCCAGCGGCTCGTGGCCATGCGCCTTCGCCCATTCGTCGCTGGACAGCAGCACCGCCGCGGCGCCGTCGGTCAGCGGCGTGGAGTTGGCGGCGGTCAGCGTGCCGCGGCCGGACGTCTTGTCGAACGCCGGCTTCAGTGTGGCCAGCTTTTCCAGCGAGGTGTCCGGGCGCAGGATGTTGTCGCGCTCCAGGCCGCGGAACGGGGCGATTAGGTCATCGAAGAAGCCACGCTCGTAAGCGGCAGCCAGCTTCTTGTGCGAAGCAACGGCGAGTTCGTCCTGCGAGTCGCGCGAGATGCTCCACTCCTTCGCCATGTCTTCGCAGTGGTCGCCCATGCTCTTGCCGGTGCGCGGCTCGGCCACGCCGGGGAACTCGGGCTTCAACTCGCCGAACTTGAAGCCGCTCACCAGCGCCTTCAGCTTGTCCTGCGTGGTCTTCGCACGGTTGGCGGCGAGCAGGCGCGCGCGCAGCTTCTTGCCGTAGACGATCGGCACTTCGGAGGTGGTATCGGAGCCACCGCCGATACCGGAGTCGATCTGCCCCAATGCGATCTTGTTGCCGATATGGATGATGGTGTCCAGGCTGGTGCCGCAGGCGCGCTGCAGCGTGATGCCCGGCGTCAGCGGCGACAGGCCGGACGACAGCGCGGCTTCACGGCCCAGGTTCCAATCCGACGAATGCTTGATCACCGCGCCCATCGCCACTTCGCCCAGCTGCTGGCCGTGCAGGCCGAAGCGCTCGACCAGCGCGCCCAGCGTACGCACCGACATGCCCAGGTTCCCCACATCCGCGTAGGCCGTGTTCTGGCGGCAGAACGGAATGCGGACGCCGCCGAGGATGGCGACGGGGCGGGGTGCGGGCATGGGGACCTCTTTGCAGGTGATAGTGGTGGGGATGGAGTGAAGACGCCGTGCATGCGGCAGGCATAATGGGGGAGTGTAATGCGCCCCTCCACCACCTCCAACCGCTGACATGACTCCCTCCACAACCAGCCCCGTCGTGATGGGCGTCATCGCCCTGGAGTTGGCCGCCGGCAGCCTGCCGCAGCGTGCGGCGCTGGCGGCCGCGGAAGCCAGCGAACTGGCCGGGAAACTGGGGCGCGACCTCGCCACGCATGCACCACAGGTGCGTGACCTGGATCTCGTCTTCGCCGCTGCGCACTTCGATCCCGCCGAAGCCCTGCGTCCCGGCTGGCCGCTGCACCAGCGGCTGCGCGAACTGCACCAGCGCGCGCCCGGGCGTGGCGACGGTGCCCGTGTGATCGCGTTCGGTGCAGACGATGGCGGCGATGTGCCTTTGCCGCTGCAGGCCGATGCCGGACTGGGCGGCGGGTTGTTGCGCGTGCTGCCTTTCGTGCTGGCCGGCGACCACCATACGGTCGATGTCGTCGCAGAACGGTTGGAAACGGTCTTGCTGGAAACCGGCATGGCGCAGGCCGATACCGCATTGCTCGCACAGACCGCCTTCGGTGCGCAGATCGAGCACGCGCGCTACATGACGCTGCACGACCTCGCCGCGATGACCGCGATGCAATACGAGCATGGCGGCCTGGGCGCACTGTGGCCGGTCATCGAAACCGCGCTGATGGCGCCGGCAGAAGAACAGTGGCTGGATGCGCTGCCGGAACCGCTGCTGCGGTATGCGGAGGGTGAAGTGCATATCGCGCTGTTCGAGCCCATGGCGTGGCGCGCGCGTTACGCGCCACAGGAAGCCACCGACGAACGCCTCGAACGCGCCTACCAGCACTTCCAGGCGCGACAACAGCAGATCGCGGCGGTGCTGGAAGCACACGGCATCCCGGTGACCTTCGCGCACTGCCCGGGCAACGCGGATCCGCGGACTGCGATGGCGTGAAGGCGGACCTCCGCCCCACGCAATTCCTGTAGGAGGGGCTTCAGCACCGAGGCTTTTTGCGGGGATGTCTTAGAAGCAAGAGCCTCGGGGCTGAAGCCCCTCCTCCAGCACCAAATCGGGTTACCGGGTGATCTTGATGATGCCGCAGGCCACGCGTGCGCCGGCGTTGCCGGCGGGCTGGCTGGCGTAGTCGTCCGGTGCCGCGTGCACGATCAGTGCGCGCGTGGCGACATCATTCACCGCGCCGCCCCCGAGCGTGACACCTTCCACGTGTGCATCCACCTTCGCCACCCCGTCGGCATTGGCGGTGAGGTTGTTCATGTCGCCCGCATGGTGGGCGCCGCTGCCGGCCTTGCCATGGGCCGCGTTGAACGGATTGAAGTGCGGACCCGCGCTGCTGGCATCGGCGGCGCTGCAATCGCCCTTCTCGTGGACGTGGAATGCATGCGTGCTGTTGGCCGGCAGGCCACCGATCTCGCCGGTCAGATGCAGCCCCTTGCCCATCGGGGTGAGGGTGACGCTGCCACTGACCAGGCTGCCGGACGCGGAAGCCAGCACCGCGACGGCCTGCTTGGCGGTGCTGGTGGTGGGAACGTCGGGTGTGGCGGTCGACGGGGGCGAAGACGAGGACGGCGTGGTGCCGCAGGCTGCGAGCGTGAGGACGGATGCGGCGGCCAGCAGGGCGATACGCATGGGAAGCTCCAGGTGCAGGTCGTGGCCTGCTACCGTAACCATCGCTACCTTCATGTTCAATGAAAGGAGCGACGCCCGCCTAGCCGCGCTTGCGACCGGGACCCAGCTTCCGCGTCACGGTGTTGCGCCCCACGCCAAGCCGCGCGGCCGCTTCGGCGCGACGGCCGTGGGTCAGCTCCAACGCGACTTCCAGCAGCGTGCGGTCCAGCCTTTCGCGCGCCTCGGCATGCAGCGACCCTGCGCCTTCCAGCAGGCGGCGGCGCGCCCATTCGCCCAGCGCATGGTCCCATTCACCACGCGCACCGGTTGCAGGCGCATGCAGCAACGCACCCTGCAGGTCGGCGGTGTTGATGACGTCGGCCGGTGCCAGTGCGGCCAGCCGCCAGCACACGTTCTCCAGTTCGCGCACGTTGCCGGGCCAGTCATGGGCCTGCAGCAGGTCCAGCGCCGGCGCGCTGAAACGCTTGGGCGCGATGTCGAGCTTGCGGGTGGCCGTCGCGAGGAAGTTCTCGGCCAGCTGCGGCACATCCGCACGCCGTTCGCGCAGGGGTGGCAACTGCAACCGCACCACGTTCAGACGATGCAGCAGGTCGGCGCGGAAGCGGCCTTCGGCCACCAGGCCGTCGAGGTCCTGGTGGGTGGCGGCGATGACGCGCACGTCCACGCGGATCAGTTCGCGACCGCCGACGCGGAAGAACTCGCCCTCGGCCAGTACGCGCAGCAGCCGGGTCTGCAGCGGCAGCGGCATGTCGCCGATCTCGTCGAGGAACAGCGTGCCGCCATCGGCCTGCTCGAACCGCCCGATGTGCCGCTTCTGCGCGCCCGTGAAGGCACCGGCCTCATGGCCGAACAGCTCGCTCTCCAGCAACTCCGATGGAATCGCCGCGGTGTTGAGGGCCACGAACGGTTTGCGCGAGCGCGGCGACTCATGGTGCAGCGCATGCGCGACCAGTTCCTTGCCGGTGCCGGTTTCACCGGTGATCAGCACCGACAGCGGCGCCTGCGCCAAGCGACCGATCGCGCGGAACAGCGCGCGCATGGCGGGCGTGTCGCCGATCAGCTGCGGCGTTGCCGATGCTGCTACGTCGCCATCCTGGGTCGTCCCCGCCGCCTCTTCCGCGTCCGGCAGCGTGCGCGCAGCCAGCGCCACGGCATCGTCCAGGTCGAACGGCTTGGAGAGGAATTCATGTGCGCCACCACGGAACGCGCCCGCCGTGCTGGCGACATCGGTGTAGGCCGACATCACGATGACGGGCAGCTGCGGATGCGTGGCCTTCAGCTTGTCCAGCAGCACCAGGCCGTCATCGCCCGGCATCCGCACGTCGGTGAACAGCAGATCGGGGGCGCCGCGCGCGCCAAGTGCGTGCAATGCCGCCGCGGCGCTGTCGAAGCCGTCCACCGTGTAACCCGCGTCGCGCAAGGCGGTGGCCAGCACGAAGCGGACCGAACGGTCGTCATCGACCACCCAGATGCGGCGTGCGTCGGTGGCGCCGCCGGTGGCGGCCAGGCGATCAGTGGACATGACGTTCCTCGTCGTGGTCGTGCAGCGACTGCGGCAGCAGCAGGGTGAAGACCGTGTGGCCGGGGCGCGAGCGGTAGGTCAGCGACCCACGGTGTTCGCGCGCCACCTGCTGCGACAGCGCCAGGCCCAGGCCGCTGCCTTCGGCGCGGCCGCTGACCAGTGGCAGGAACAGGTGTTCGGCGAGCTCTTCGGGCACGCCGCGGCCGTCGTCGACGATCTCCACCCGCAACGCCATCGTGTGCAGGTGGTCGTGGATGCGCGACCCGTGCTCGACACGGGTGCGCAGGATGATGTTGGCGGCGCCCGCCTGGATGGCGTTGCGCACCAGGTTCCAGACCGCCTGGGTCAGGCGGTCGGCGTCGCCGGACAATTCCGGCAGGCTGGGGTCATAGTCGCGCTGCAGGCGCACCGACCAGCCACCTTCATTTTCGGCCAGGCGCAGCACGCGCTCCAGCACGGTATGGATATTCAACGGCGCGTGCGGTCGCTGCGGGGACGGCGACAGCAGTTGCTCCAGCAGAGTGTTGAGGCGGTTGATCTCGGATTCGATCAGTTCGATCAGCTCGCGCTCGTCGTCGTTGTCGTTGCGATGCGCCGCCCGGCGCGCCAGCAGCTGGGCAGCGCCCTTCAGGCCGGCCAGCGGATTGCGCAGCTCGTGCGCCAGCCCCTTCAGCGCGGCGCTCAAGGCGTTGGGCAGGACCTGGGTGGGATCGAGCGCGGGGAATTCGTCCACCGGATGCGCTTCCAACAGCCAACCCCCGCCATCCAGGCGCGACAGCCAGCCCTCGGCGAAGCACGGCGACTCGCCGGGCATGCCCAGCGCCATGCGGTGCAGCCGCAGGACGTCGCGATCGGTGTTGTCCAGGAACCGTGCCATGGCGTCGCCTTCGATTTCCAGGGCCGCCAGGGGTTGTCCCAGCAGGCGGCGGCTACTGACGCCCAGCCAGCGGGCGAAGGCAGGATTCACGCCGCGGATCAGGCCGTCGGCATCCGCCCAGGCCACCGGCGTGCTGAGCGCGTCGGTGGTGGGCTCGAAACGCATGCGGGAAGGGTCCGGGGACGACATTGCACCAGTTTAGTGCAAAGCCGTCCCCGGCAATCCATCAGGCCTCGTAGGCCGATTCGCCATGCGAGGTGATGTCCAGCCCCTCGCGCTCGGCGTCCTCGGAGACGCGCAGGCCGACCGTGTACTTCACGATCAGGAAGGAGACCAGGGCCACCACGCTGGACAGCACCACCGTGATCAGCACGCCCTGCGCCTGGATCCACACCTGCGAGCCGATCGAGTACTCGGCCAGGGCGGTCTCGGTGACGTAGTCCCAGATGCCCGCACCACCCAGCGACGGCGCCGCGAACACGCCGGTCAGCAGCGCACCGGTGATGCCGCCCACGCCGTGCACGCCGAACACGTCCAGGCTGTCATCCGCGCCCAGCAGCTTCTTCAGCCCGCTGACGCCCCACAGGCACAGCACGCCGGCGATCGCGCCGATGGCCAGCGCGCCGTTCAGGCCGACCAGGCCGGCGGCCGGGGTGATGGCGACCAGACCAGCCACCGCGCCCGAGGCCGCACCCAGCAGCGACGGCTTGCCCTTGGTGATCCACTCCACCAGCAGCCACGCCACCACCGCCGCGGCCGTGGCCAGGAAGGTGTTGACGAAGGCGATTGCGGCCACGCCACCGGCTTCCAGCGCCGAACCGGCGTTGAAGCCGAACCAGCCCACCCACAGGATGGACGCACCGACCATGGTCAGGGTCAGGTTGTGCGGCTTGATGGCCTCGCGTCCGTAGCCCGTGCGCTTGCCGATGACGTACGCGCCCACCAGGCCGGCAATCGCCGCATTGATGTGCACGACGGTGCCGCCGGCGAAGTCCAGCGCGCCCTTGGCCCACAGGTAGCCCGACTTGGCCAGCACGCCGTCGACGGCATCGGTGCCCGTGAACGCATCCGGGCCGGGGAAGAACCACACCATGTGCGCCATCGGCAGGTAGGCGAAGGTGAACCACAGCACGGTGAACAGCATCACGCCGGCAAACTTCACGCGCTCGGCGAACGCACCGACGATCAGCGCGCAGGTGATGCAGGCGAAGGCGCCCTGGAACACGAAGAACGCGAGTTCCGGGATGTAGACGCCCTTGGTGAACGTGGCACCGATGGACGAGGCGTCGAGACCCGCAGCAAGCAGCCGGTCCGTGCCGCCGATGAACGCATTGCCCTCGGTGAAGGCGAAGCTGTAGCCGTACAGCGCCCACAGCACCGCGACCAGCGAGAACACCGCCAGGTTCTGGATCAGGATCGACAGCACGTTCTTCGAACGCACCAGGCCGCCATAGAACAGCGCCAGGCCCGGCAGCGTCATGAAGATCACCAGCACCGCGGACACCAGCACCCACACGGTGTCGGGCTTGCTGATGGTCGGTGCGGGAGCTTCCTCGGCAGGGGCTTCCTCGGCGGGGGCGGCGACGGCTTCAGCGGGGGCTGCAGCGACCTCCGCAGGCGCGGCGGCGGCTTCGACCGGCGCAGGCGCGGCGTCGGTGGCGGGGGCTTCGGTCGTCGGGGCGGCAGTGTCCTGTGCGGCGAGCGCCGCAGCCGACACGCCAACCGTCATCAGGCCGCACAGCGCGGCCAGGCACAACGTCTGGGCACGGGTCTTCCACCCGGAGAACAGTCGAGTCTTCATGTGGGGCTCCGAGTGTTAGAGCGCGTCCGCGCCGACTTCGCCGGTGCGGATGCGGATGACCTGGTCGATGGTGGTGACGAAGATCTTGCCGTCGCCGATCTTGCCGGTGCCGGCCGCCTGCTGGATGGCCTCGATGACGGCATCCAGTCGCTCGTCGGTGACGACGGTTTCGATCTTGATCTTGGGCAGGAAATCGACGACGTACTCGGCGCCGCGGTACAGCTCGGTGTGGCCCTTCTGCCGACCGAAGCCTTTGACTTCGGTGACGGTGATGCCGGACACGCCCGCCTGCGACAAGGACTCTCGGACCTCGTCGAGCTTGAACGGCCGGATGATGGCGGTGATCAGTTTCATGCGCATACCCCGATGGTGGATGGAACCGGCCGACCGGAGCCGGCCGGCGGTTTCAGGTCACCCGTGCGCGCAGCCCCCTGGCGGCGGACACGTTGTCGGTGCGGATCGATGCATGAACCGCATCCGTGCCCACCGCGATCATTTGCGGCAGGAACGGATGACGTGGGAGGGAGCAGCGGTTCATGGACCTCTCCTGTGTTTCCCCTGGTACTGCGTTGGTGCGATCTCCGGAAATCGAAGATGGGTGGTGCCCCGGTTCCCCAACCGGTCGAAGCCATCGCGACGCGATGTCTCCAATAAGGTGCGGCGATGGCGACGGGTGGGAGGGGAGATCCGTCGCCATCGCCGCGAGAACTCAGTGCGCGACCGCTGCGTCGCGGAGGGCCGGTACCCGGCCCTCCGCATGCATGGCGATGTGCGCGTTCGACGGCATCAGCTGGCGTAGTACAGCTGGTATTCCAGCGGGTGCGTGGCCGCGCGGAACTTGGTCACTTCCTGCATCTTCAGCGCGATGTAGGCGTCGATGAAGTCGTCGCTCATCACGCCGCCGGCCTTGAGGAAGTCGCGGTCCTTGTCCAGCGCGTCCAGCGCCTGGTCCAGGCTGGAGCAGACCTGCGGGATGTTCTTCTCTTCTTCCGGCGGCAGGTCGTACAGGTCCTTGTCGCTCGGCGCGCCCGGGTCGATCTGGTTCTTGATGCCGTCCAGGCCGGCCATCATCAGCGCGGTGAAGGTCAGGTAGCCGGACTGCAGCGGATCGGGGAAGCGGATCTCGATGCGGCGCGCCTTCGGGTTGGCCACCCACGGGATGCGGCACGAGGCCGAACGGTTGCGCGCCGAGTAGGCCAGCATCACCGGCGCTTCGAAGCCCGGCACCAGGCGCTTGTAGCTGTTGGTGCCCGAGTTGGCGAACGCATTGATCGCCTTGGCGTGCTTGAAGATGCCGCCGATGTACCACAGCGCCATCTGCGACAGGCCGCCGTAGCCGTCGCCGGAGAACAGATTCTGGCCGCCCTTGGCCAGCGACTGGTGCACGTGCATGCCGCTGCCGTTGTCGCCGACGATCGGCTTCGGCATGAAGGTCACGGTCTTGCCGTTGCGGTGGGCCACGTTGCGCACCACGTACTTCATGCGCTGCAGTTCGTCGGCCTTCTGCACCAGCGTGTTGAACTTGGCGCCGATCTCGCACTGGCCGGCGGTGGCGACTTCGTGGTGGTGCACTTCGACTTCGATGCCGACCTGTTCCAGCGTCTTGCACATCTCGGCACGCAGGTCGTGCAGCGAGTCGGTCGGCGGCACCGGGAAGTAACCGCCCTTGATGCCCGGGCGGTAGCCGCTGTTGGCGCCGTCGTAGCTCTTGCCGCTGTTCCAGGCGCCTTCCTCGGAATTGATCTTGAAGAAGGTGTTGCCCATGTCGTTGGCGAACTGCACCGAGTCGAAGATGAAGAACTCGGGTTCCGGACCGAAGAACGCCACGTCGGCGACGCCGCTGGCCTTCAGGTGGGCCTCGGCGCGCTTGGCGATGCCGCGCGGATCGCGCGTGTAGCCCTGCATGGTGGCCGGGTCCAGGATGTCGCAGACCAGCACCAGGGTCGGGTCGGCGTAGAACGGATCGAGGTAGGCGGTGCTCGGGTCGGGCAGCAGCACCATGTCGGACTCGTTGATGCCCTTCCAGCCCGAGATCGATGAGCCGTCGAACATCTTGCCGTCTTCGAACAGGGACGCATCCACGATGCTGACGGGGAAGGTGACGTGCTGCTCGACACCGCGCATGTCGACGAAGCGCAGGTCGACGAACTCGACCTTGTGGTCCTTGATCAGCTTCTCAACGTTGTCCAGGGACATCTTTGGAACCTCGGGTTGGATAAGGGTTGTGCCAACACACAGCAATCCCCGTGCCAACCCCGATATCGCGCCAAGTCACTGATTTACATGGAGGTCGTTGACAAACCCATTACGCGAAATCCCTTTTTTGGTGCGCTCTGGATTCGTAATGAACCAACGCGGTGCGTTGCGGTTTCCACTATTCTTTGCCGCCCTTCTCAGTTTCCACGCCCCGATGACCGACCTGCTCGCCGCGCTGCTGCTCGGCATCCTCGAAGGCCTGACCGAATTCCTGCCCATCTCGAGCACGGGCCATCTGCTCATCGCGCAACACTGGCTGGGCGAGCGCTCGGACTTCTTCAACATCGTCATCCAGGCCGGCGCGATCCTGGCCACCACGCTGGTGTTCCGCCGCCGGATCTGGGAACTGACGACCGGCTGCTGGCGCGATGCCGAAGCCCGCGACTACTCCATGAAGCTGGCGGCCGCCTTCCTGGTCACCGCGCTGGTCGGCCTGCCCGTGCGCCTGGCCGGCTGGGAACTGCCGGAGACCGTCACCCCGGTCGCGTGGGCGCTGATCCTGGGCGGCGTGTGGATGCTGCTCGCCGAGCACTTCGCCGAAAAACGCGGCGATGTGGCGACGATCACGTGGAAGGTGGCGATCCTGGTGGGCCTGGCGCAGGTGGTGGCCGGCGTGTTCCCCGGCACCTCGCGCTCGGCGGCGGCGATCTTCATGGCCATGCTGGCTGGCACCAGCCGGCGCTCGTCGGCGGCGGAGTTCGTCTTCCTGCTGGGTATTCCCACCATGTTCGCCGCCAGTGGCTATGCCTTCCTGGAACTGGTGAAGGACGACGCGCTGGGCAGCGAGAACTGGGGCGAAGTCGCGCTCGCATTCGTCGCCGCCACCGCCACCGGCTTCGTGGTGGTGAAGTGGCTGCTCGGCTTCATCAAGGCGCACCGGTTCACCGGCTTCGCGATCTACCGCATCGTGCTGGGCGCACTGCTGCTGTTGCTGATGCCCGTGGGCAGCTGATCCGCCGCGCTCCTGCAATCAAGCGCGATGCCCGGCCTTCACCCCATTCCAACCTGTCGCGCGTTTGCATTGGGCCACCTTCGACGGAGAACGCCATGAAACGACTGCTGCTGCTTGCCTTGCCACTGGCCCTTGCGGGCTGCCCCAAGCCGGCGGAACAGGCCGACACGCCCACGCCCACCGTGGCCGCCACCCCGGATACACCGGTTGCCGCATCGGTCGACGCGGCTGCCTTGCTGTCCCAGCACCACTGGCAACTCATGGACGCCACCGACGCCCAGGGCAAACGCATCGACGCCTTGTTCGCGCGCGCCGACAAGCCGGTGCAACTCGACTTCAAGGAGGGGCGACTCGGTGTGGCCAACACCTGCAACCGCATGGGGGGAACCTACACACTGTCGGATACCAGCCTCACCATCGGTCGCCTGGTGACCACCATGATGGCCTGCACGGACAACGCACTGATGGCGCTGGACCAGGAAGTCGGCAAGCGCCTCGAAGGGACGCTGAAGGTGGCGGCGACGCAGGACGGCGTCACCCAGCTGGCACTCACGACAGCGACGGGCGACAAGCTCCTGTTCGCGGGCAATCCCACGGCCGAAACCCGCTACGGCGGTCCCGGCGAGCGCGTGTTCCTGGAAGTCGCATCGGAAACGAAGCCGTGCAGCCATCCGCTGATTCCCGACAAGCAATGCCTGCAGGTACGCGAGATCCAGTACGACGACAAGGGACTGAAGGTCGGCACGCCCGGTGAATTCCAGCACTTCCACGACAGCATCGAGGGTTATACCCACGAGCCGGGCGTGCGCAACGTGCTGCGCGTGGACCGCTACACCGTGAAGAATCCGCCTGCCGATGCGCCGCCGAAGGCGTATGTGCTGGACATGGTGGTGGAATCCGCCAGCGAGAAAAAATGACGCTTCCGTCCCCGCACGGCGCGCACGGTGGCCACGCCGCGCGCGCCGTGGCGACGTGACGCTCCGAAGGCACTGCAGCGGCCGGTATAGTGCGCCGTCACCGGACACGACGCGCGATTGATGAGCCTGCCAGCAAGGAACGCCTCTCCCCTACCCTGGATCGCCGCTGCGCTGCTGGTGGCCTCCGCGTTGCTGATGTGGCTGCCTGCACTGCAGACCCCTTTCTGGGGCGATGACTACGCGTTCCTGCACGCGGCGCATGCCACGAATGCATCCGGCGCGCCATGGTGGTCGGATTTCTGGCCTGCGTCGCCGCCCCGATTCTGGCGACCGCTGTCGCAGGAAGGGTACTGGCGCTGGGTCGATGCCGCGCTGGGGGGCAGCGCACATGCCGCCCACGTCGTGAGCCTGGCGCTGCACCTGCTGGCCACCCTGGGCGTCGCACTGCTCGGGTTCCGCCTCGCACGCGCCTGCCAATGGCCGCACGCTGGCCGGATCGCCGCGCTGGCGGGGGCCGTCTACGGTGCATTGACCCTGCACACGCTGCCCGTGCACTGGGCCGCCGCCGCCAACAACGCGATGCTCACCCTGTTCACCACGCTGCTGCTGGCGGCATGGGTAAGCGCGCGCGACGCGAAGCACGCGACGCGCTCGGTACTGCTGGCTTCCGTTCCGCTGCTGCTCGCACTGGCGCTGCTGAGCAAGGAGTCGGCCGCCTTGACGCCGGCCCTGATGCTCATCGTCAGCGGATTCGTCGCCGCGCGCCGGCTGGACCGTGGCGAACTCGTCGCGTGGCTTGCCTGTGTCGCCGTCGTAGCGGCATGGCTGGTGCTGCGCGCGCGGTTCACCGCCAATACGGACGCGTCCTATGCCATGACCCTGGGTGGCAACGTGGTGCGCAACGCGGCCTCGTTCGTGGCGTGGCTGCTGAATGTCCCGCGCGAAGCCATGCGCATGGCGGTGGCCGGGGAGCGCATGCAGGGGCTGGCCTGGATCGCGGCGACGGCGCTGCCGATGCTCGCGGCGTGGGGCATCGCGGGCTGGCGTGGCCGCAGGCTGCTCGCAACGCGTCAATGGCTCTGCATCGCGGCGTTCGCGGTGTTCGCGTACGCGCCGTACTTCCTGTTCGCATGGAACAGCTACGAGTACTACGCGGCCATCGCCGTGGTGTTGCCGGTCATCGCGCTGGCGCGCTGCATCGCCACGGATCGCCTCGCTCCCGTGGTCGCCGTGCTGATCGCGGTGTCGTCATGGATCGCGGTGGAAGGCACGCGCCGCCTCGACCACCCCGGCCTCATCGGTCGCGCCCACTGGGCGGAAACAACATTGCAGGCCCTGGCGCAGCAGCCGGTCGCCACGCCCTTGCACGTGCAGGTGGCGGACGAACAGCGCTTCTATGCCATCGGCCAGATGGGCCTGGCATGGCGCCTGGGTGTGGCACCGGACACCATCCGCAGGGTGCGCGAATGCCCGCCTTCCGGCGCCTGCCTTGTCATCGACACCGATGGGCGCTGGCGCTTGCAGCCCGTCGCGGGCGGCGCGCAGCCGCGTTAGCCGCGCAGCGACGCATTCAACGTATAGGTGCCATGCACGGCGGCTTCGGCCAGCACATGGCCCTGCATCGCGCGCTCCACATCGCCGGCGGTGAATCGCGCCGGCAGGTCGAGCGTGGCGAGATCCAGCGCAAACAGGCGGAAGAAGTAGCGATGCATGCGCAGGTCGTTGAAGGGCGGGTACGGGCCGTCGTATCCGTAGTAGTCGCCCCCCATCTGCGCGTCACCGGCAAACCAGCCGGTGTAGTCGTTCAGGCCCTGCCGCGCACCCGCCGGCCCCTCAGGCTGCTGCTTGCCTTTGGCAGTGACGCCGTCGCTGCAGCTGCCGGCGGCGATCTCCCGCACTTCCGGCGCGATGTCGGCCATCGCCCAGTGGATGAAATGCCCGCGCGGCTGCTCGACCGGGATCTGCAGGTCGTCGCGACCGACCGTCTCCGGCACGGTGGGCACGTCGGGATCGATGCACAGCAGGGCGAAGGACTTCGTCCCGGCAGGCACGCCGTCCCAGGCCAGGTGAGGATTGCGGTTCGCGGCGAATCCGTCGGGCTGGCCCATCGCGAAGCCGGCGGGGATGGGCTTCGCATTTTCGAAACTGTCGCTCCAGAGGCGCATGCATGACTCCTGCAGATGCGGGGAAAAGGGATCAGGCTTCCGGGTAACCCAGTCGCACCGCCACCGGCGTCAGCGCGGCGAACGGGCCCGCCAGCACGTCGGCATAGTGGCGCCAGTGGCCCGCCGGGAAGCGGCGCGCACCGGAAGACGGCGGCTCCGTCAGCTGCGCGCCCAGCGCCCGGCTCAGCGCCTGCGCCACAGCCGCGGCATCGTCCTTGATCGCATCCATCGCGATCAGCCGGCTCGGGAACAGGTCATGCTCGTGCACATCGGCGACCTGGTCGAACAGCTGCGCCAGCCAGCGCGCGCCGGCGTCCAGGTCGTCCAGGGCCAGCGGGGCCGGGGCACCGAATGCCAGCCAGTCGAGGAAGGCATCGCGTGGATCGCGCACCGCGATGATCAGCAGGGCCTCCGGCAAGTGCGGACGCAGGGCCAGCAGCAACGCGTTGTCCCACCACGGCAGCCAGTCGACGATGCCGCCATCTTCCGAGCGGGTGGCCAGCGTCTCGCGCCATCCTGCCACGCAGGCTTCGCCCGACAGCTCGCCGGACAGGAGCCGTGCCGGCGTGTGGTAGTTCTGGAAGGCGTCCACCGGCGGATTGGGCAGGAAGCGGTCACCGCGCAGGCGATGGCTGATCGCGCCCAGGACGCCGGCGATCGATTCGACCACGGTGCCCGGCGCGCCCCACAGCAGGATGGGGTACGGGCGGCCGGCGGACGACATCGGAATCGGCGCCACGTCGGGCCAGGGGCCCTGGGCACCGCTCGGGGTCCACAACGGCAGGCGCGTGGGGGCCAGTTCGTGGGCCAGTGCGGCCCACGTGGCGGCGGCATCGGCATAGCGGCCGGCGCGGTCGCGGACGAACGCCTGCCAACTGCGCAGGCTGCGCTTGTGGTGCGGTTCGGTGGCCTGGTCGGCGAGTTCGCCGACGCGTGCGATCGCGGACACCGGATCGCGTTCGAACAGTGCCTCGACCAGCCGCTGCTCGGCACTCGCACGGCCCGGGTCGAGCGCAACGACCTGCCGCGCCACGGCTTCGGCCGCATCACGCTCGCCCGCCGCATCCAGCACCGACATCTGGGCCTCCATCGCGGGCACGTGCTGCGGCATCGCCGACACCCAGCGCTCGACCACCGCGCGCGCCTCGGCGCTGCCCACGGGCTCGAACAGCAGGCGCGCCAGCCACAGATCGTGCTCGTCCGGCGTGGTGGCCAGGGCGGCATCCAGCGTGTTGCGCGCATCATCCTGCATACCCAGGCGACGCCACGCCTCGATGATCGCCAGCACGGTGTCGCGATCACGCGGCTGTCCGGCCAGGGCGATCCGCAGCGAGGCCAGCGCTTCCTCGTCCTGTCCTGCGGCAAGGCGCAGGTGGCCGATGTAGCGGTGCAGCCCGGGCGCGTTGTTGCGCGCCACCAGCGGGACCAGTTCGTCGGCGGCATCGGCGGGACGCCCCTGCCGGCGGATCAGGTCCGCGATCAGGCTGCGCAGGCTGTCCGCGCCCGGCGTCCGCTCCACCACGCCGCGGAACGCCTGTTCGGCGAACGCCCAGTGCCCGAGCGCCATGTGGATGAAGCCGAGCGAATAGCGCAGCTGCACTTCCTCGGGTGCCACCTGCAATGCCGCACTCACGATCTTCAGGGCCGTGTCGGCATCGCCGCGACGCAAGGTCACCATGCCTTCGACGGCGGCAAGCTGCGGATGATCCGGTGACACGCGGGCGGCCAGGCGGTTCAGGCGTTCGGCTTCGTCCAGGTCGCCGCGACCCAGCGCCAGCTGTGCCTGCACCAGGTATGCGGTGAACTGGTTGGGATCCAGCCCGGTGGCCTGGGCCAGCGATGCCTGCGCCTCGTCGGGACGCCGGCTGCCCACCAGCACGCCCGCACGGGCCAAGTGCAGGTCGGCGTTGTCCGGCGCCAGGGCAATGGCGCGGTCGATGCTGGCCAGGGCGGCGTCGGGCTGGCCGCTCTGCAGCTGGGCAGCGGACAGCCAGCGCAACGCCTGGGCGTCGTCGGGGCGTTCTGCCACCAGCGCTTGCGCGGCGGTCAGGGCATCGGCCACTGCGCCGCGGCGAAGGGCATCGAGGATCGGGTCGTACATGGAGAACTACCAGGATTCGGGCAAACGCCGATTGTACCGGCCGTTCCCCGGCTCAGGCGGTGCCGCCGGCCAGGCGTTCGGCCACCCAGCGCTCGGCGTAGCCGTCGCAGGCGGCGTTCTCGATGAAGGCGCAGTGCCCGCCCCAGGGGGCGATCTCCAGCGTGGCCTGCGCCGGCAGCGCCCAGTCGCGGAAGGTCTCGAACGGGATCACCGGATCGTCCTCGGCCATCAGGATGTGCGCGGGCACGGTCAGCCTCGCCAGGCGGCCGCCGGCGATGGCATAGCCGTCGAAGTAGTCCTCGAGCGTGCCGAAGGCCGTGTGCCGCTGCACCAGCCAGTCGGTCAGCGCGCGGATGTCCAGCGCCAGCACGGTGTCGTCGAAGTCATGCCGCTGCGGGAACAGGCTGCGCTTGCGTTCGAGCGAACGGCGCCATTTGCGCGCGAAGTACCAGTCGTACAGCGGCAGGCCATTCTCGATGCGGTCCATCGTCGTGGCCGGATCCAGCAGCGGGCAGACCGCCGCCACGTGTGCCAGCGCCAGTCCCGCCTCCGGTGCGCGCAGTGCCAGCCGCAGCGCGAAGTTGCCGCCCAGCGAATAGCCCGCCACCCGCATCGGCACGTCGCCGGCGAACCGCCGCGACACGTCGAGCGCCGCGTGCACGACTTCATCCAGGCGGTTGGAGTGGAACAGGTCTTCGTTGAGGTGGTGGGTATCGCCGTGGTCGCGGAAGTTCAGCCGGAACACGTCGAACCCGCGCGCCAGCAGCTGCGCGGCGGTCAGGCGCATGTAGCTGGAATCGGCACTGCCTTCCCAGCCATGCAGCAGCAGCACCAGGCCGCGCGGACTCTGTCCGGACATCCGGCTCAGGAACCCCTGCAGGCGCACGCCATCGCCGCCATCCACGATGTGCTCCACCGTCACCGCACCACTGCCCGCCAGCGCGCGCAGCCCGCGACGGCGGCGCAGTGCGCTCGAACCCAGCACCGATTGCAGGTGCGGATTGCGCAGCCAGCGTGGCGGGCGGTAGTCGGCGGCAGTGATCATGGGGTCATCGCAGCGGTGTCGGGACGAGGGTGGCACCGCAGTGTGGAGTATTCCTTCGATTCCGTCGCGATGCCGGCCGAACGCATCCGCTCAGGCTTCCGACATCGCCTGCACGATGCGCTCGCGCGACAGCTCGGCGATGCGGCGGCGCCCTTCCACATCGGCGATCCGGATCGGCTCCAGGAAGCAGATGTCGGCCGTGCGGGCCGGCTCACCCAGCAGGCGCACGAAGTTGGCGAAGAAGCTCTCCTTCGGCCCGAACGCCACCACCGGCTGCGCACTGCCGCGCGCACCGTAGCGCAGCGCCACCGGCTGCACCGGCACGCCGGCTTCCACCGCCGCCAGGAAAATGCGCGCGTGGAACGGGCCCACCGACCGGCCGTCGCGGGTACGTCCTTCCGGGAACACACCTACCGGACGGCCCTCGCGAAGGCGCTGCATCATGGCCTGCAGCACGCCGCCCAGCGACTCCTGGCTGCCGCGCTGGTGGAAGATGGTGTGGCCCTGCGCCGCCAGCCAGCCGACCACCGGCCAGCCGCGGATCTCATGCTTGGCGACGAATCCCATCATGCGCTGGCTGTGCAGCGCTTCGATGTCGATCCAGCTGACGTGGTTGGCCACGAACATCGTGGCGCCGGGGAGCGGCGTGCCCACGCGACGCAGGCGGAACCCGAAGATGCGCATCAGCCCGCTGGACCACCAGCGCACCGCCACCTCGCCCACGCTCTCGTCGCCCACCCGCACCCAGGCCAGCAGTGGCGACAGGCACAGCAGGATGATCGGCAGGAAGACCAGCAGGTGGACCAGCAGCAACGGCACGCGGTAGAGGTAGCGGATCGCCCGCGCCATACCGCTGCCGCCAGCAACATGAACAGGGGGCGGCGTCATCCTGTCACGATACCGGATGCGTCGCCGCAGCGGAACGTGCCATGGTCGACGGAGGTGGCAGGCGTCGTGAAGACCTCAGCGCCGCATGCGTGCGGTCAGCGCCCTGCTTGCCAGCGCGCCCGCCAGGAAGGACACCTGATACAGCTTGAAGCGGCCATCGACCGGCAACAGGCCCAGCAGCTTTGCGGGCAGCCAGAACACCAGTGCCGTCACCACCACCCAGACCACGATGGCGAGCAGAAAGCGCGGCAGCCCGGCTGCGGTGATCCTGCGGGACGCACGACCGGCGACCTTGTCGAACAGCGGGGTCAGCAACGGAAGCCACGCGCACCCGGCCACGCCGCCCGCGCCGACGATCGCCAGAAAGTGCGTGTCGATCATGCCCATGTCGAGCCTGTCGTCGCTGCCACGCCGGGTCTCAGGCCTTGGGCAGGGGCACCACCGCCAGGGTCAGCCGGGACACGCAGACCAGTTTTCCTTCATCGTTCTCGATGCGGATCTCCCACAGCTGCGTGCTTCGGCCCACATGCAGCGCACGCGCCGTACCGGTCACCACGCCACCGCGCATCGCGCGCACATGGTTGGCGTTGATCTCCAGACCCACCACCATCTCCTTGGTGATGTCCACGCACAGGTTGCCCGCCACGCTGCCCAGGGTCTCGGCCAGCGCCACCGAAGCCCCGCCATGCAGGATGCCGTAGGGCTGCACTGTGCGTGCATCGACCGGCATCGTGCCGCGCAACCAGTCCTCGCCCGCCCCGGTGATGACGATGCCGAGATGGGACACCAGCGTGTCGGCGGCGTGGGCGTTGACGGCAGCGAGATCGACGGGGGCGCGGAAAGCCATGGCGTGCAGACCAGGAGAGAAGGTGCCCGGATTCTACCCACGCCCATGTAGGAGGGGCTTCAGCCCCGACGCTTTTCCATCACCGTCCGACAGGCCCGAGGTCGACCAGGCTGCATTCGGGGGCTCTCTGTCGTCTGGTCGAAAAGCATCGGGGCTGAAGCCCCTCCTACAGACCTGCGGACCTACAGGATCGGCACCAGTCCCGCACCGAACGCGGTCAGCACGCGCGTGTACAGCCATTTCGGGCCGACATTGACCTCGGGGAAGTCGCCCACGGCCACGTAGCACCGGTGGAACGCCGGGTCCTTCGGCCCCACCGGGAGCGGGCAATCGGGGCCGGGCTGGAACTCGTAGCTGGTCGCATACCGCCACGGCCAGACGTCGAAGATCGGCAAGGACTCGGAGACCTTGCCCAGGCTGTAGTCCAGGCCGGAGAACACCGGCGGCTTGGCGCGCGGCGCGATCACCCACGCGTTGCGCGGCGACATGTCGCGGCGGATGCTGTCGGCCAGCGCCTGCGCGAAGGCAGGGTCCTGGATCACCACCGCCGCTTCGGTGTTGTAGTTCTCCGAGCGCGGATCGAAGTTGTGCGTGCCGATCACCGCCGTGCCGCCGTCGATAACCATCGATTTCGCGTGCAGGCCCATGCGCACGCCGGCACGCTTCAACGGCAGCGGCTCGGAACCGGCGCCGCTGCTCAGGAACGACGGCCGCGATTCGGTACGCTGCAGGCGACGCGTGGTCTCGCCCTCGGAGCCGGCCGACGGCCCGATGGATCCCGACGGCCCGCGAATGCGCCCGCTGCCACCGGTACCGCCAGCGGAGGTCGCCAGCGGCGGCCCTTCCGGCATCAGCGCGGCGTAGTCCACCGGCGCGTCTTCCGGAAACGGTTTGTACTCGTGGATCTGGAAACCGAACTCGCGCAGGTAGCGGCGCTTGTACTTGAACGACATCGAATAGACGACCGGGTTGTCGGTCGCAGCCAGGCTGTTGGTCGACACCAGCACGCGGGGCGGTGGCTGGCGTTCGCGCATTTCGCGGAACATCGCCTGCGCCTGCTTCGACATCACCAGGTACGGCGTCTGCAGCAGTACTTCCGACTGCGCGCTGCGGATCAGCGCTTCCAGTTCCGGCGCGGCGGGCGCATCGTCGTCGCGGCGCTCGCGGCGGTGCTTCTGCGGCAGGTCGGCGATGTAGCGCACCGCACCGACTGGAAAGGCCGCCTCCACGAAACGCGTCCGCATGACCTCCGGGTCGCTCGCCTGGCCGCTCGCGGCCTGCACGCGCTCCGGGCGCAGATAGCGCGGCACCGGCATCGCCGGCACGCCTTCGTCGAGCAGTGTGCGGCCGACATCGTTCAGGCGTTCCGCCGGCACGCTGCGCCGTGCCTCCCAGAACGCCTGGAAGTTGTCCGCCATCGCGGCCGCTTCCGGGCCGGCCACCAGCACGTCGCGGTCGCGGAAGTTGTATTCCGCGTCCCAGTCGAAATAGTCGTCCTGGTAATTGCGCCCGCCGCTGATGCCGATGCGGTCGTCCACCAGCAGCAGCTTGGTATGCATGCGCTGGTTGAAGCGGCGGAAGCAGCACAGCACGCTGCCCGCATAGTCGAAGTAGTTCAGCTTGGCCTTGCCGAAGCTGGGGTTGTAGATGCGGATGGCGAAGTTCTCGTGCGCGCCGGACAGCGCCGCGAGGATCTCCAGGTCGGCGATGGCGGACAACTGGTCGATCAGCACCCGCACCTTCACCCCGCGCCGTGCCGCCGCCAGCAGTTCATCCAGCACCAGCCGCGCGCTGTCGTCCTTGTCGAAGATGTAGGTCTGCAGGTCGATGCGCGTGCGCGCGCTGCGGATCAGGTTCAGGCGTGCCAGCAATGCATCGGAGCCCTGGTCCAGGATCACCGCGTAGTGGCGCGGCGCTTCCGGCGTGGACGCGGCGCGCGCCTGTCCGGCCAGGTCGTAGAGCGGCGACGACAGCGCGCAGGCATCGGCCTGCGTGCATTCGACCACCGAAGAACGCGCGCCTGCGGCGATGCCGGCAGCACGCTCACGCTGGCGATCGGACAGGCTGGCGCAGGCGCTGCCCAGCAGCGCGACACACAGCACCGCGCACCGCGCGGCCAAGGCGGGAAAACGGCGGTTCACGGTGTCTTCGCACTCCGGATGCGCGCACGCAGTACGAACACCACGCGGTCACTGACCGCCAGCATCCAGTCGTCCATGTCGTAATCGCTGCGGCGCACCGCGCCCGTCGCCACCACATCGCAACCCACCGCGGGATGCGAACAGGTGGCCGGTGCCACGTCCAGGCTGCGCGGCCGGTTGATGCCCTTGATGCTCAGGTCGCCCTCCAGTTTGCCGCCGTCGTACAGCAGCATCGGGTCATACGGCTTGGAGGTGAACGTCACCACCGGGTAACGGTCGGCATCGAAGAACTTCTCGCTGCGCGCCCACTCGCTGTAGCGCGGATGCCCGGCGATCTCCACCTCGCGCGTGTACATGCGCAGGCGGACCTGCTGGCGGCCATCGGGCAGGTGTTCCACCGAGCCCTCGTAACGCTGGAACACGCCATCCAGCACCTGCCCCCAGCGCGTGCGCAGTTCGAACCCCAGGCGCGTGTGCGAGGGGTCGAAATCGTTGCGTCCATCGGCCAGGGCAGGCGTTGCCAGCAGCGCGCCCAGCCCCAGCGCGGCCAGCCGCATGATCCCCGGGACTGCCTGTGTCATGGCCACCAGAAAGCGGAAAGCTGCGCCACTCCCGGCTCGATCGCGGTGTCCACCGGCAGCGTCAGCACCACCACGCCGGCCGGCGGCATGCCGCGGTATTCGCTGGTCACGCCGGAATACATCAGCGCAGCCAGCTGCTCGAAGCCGGGGTTGTGGCCCACCATCAGCAGGCGCTCGGCTTCACGGTGCTGGTCGGCCAGGTCGGCCAGCGTGCCCGGCGTGGCTTCGTAGATGCGCTCCTCCAGCCGCTGCTCCACGTAGCCGACGGCACCCAGCACCGCCTCCAGCGTTTCGCGGGCCCGGCGTGCGGGCGAGCACAGCACCCGATCCGGCACCAGGCCCTTGTCCTGCAACCAGCGTGCGGCGGCCTCGGCCTCGGCCAGGCCTTGTGGCGACAGGGGACGATCCAGGTCCGACTGCCCGGTGGTCGCGGGTTCGGCATGGGCATGACGCAACAGGATCAGTTCACGCATGGGACAACGACTCCTTCGGGTTCGGCCTGATCAGGCCTTCTTGATCCATTTCAACAACGGTTCCCAGTCAGCCTGGTGATCGCGCACCTGGGCCGAGCGGTAGTCGAACAGGCTGCGGCCCAGGCCGGCCATCACGACATAGGCCTGGGTATCGCGCAACTGGGTGATCACCGGGTACGGCCAGGTCTTCAGCATTTCGACCGCCTGCTGCGACGCATTCGTCCACGGCTTGCTGCGGTTGACCACCAGGCCCACCGGCAGCTTGCGCTTGTGCACGCGCGGCACCTTGGCCATGGTGTTCAGGAAGCCCACCGTCGCCTCGATGTCCAGCGCCGACGGCAGCACCGGCACCACCACCGCATCGGCGTGCTCCAGGAAGCCGCCCAGGTCGTCGGCCATCGCGCCGGCGGGTGCATCGATCACCACCCGCTCCGCGTCTTCCGGCAGCCAGGCGCGCCAGGCGCGCTTGCCACTGGCATCGATCGGCAATACGGCGGTTTCCAGCTCCGCCCGGCGCTCGGCCCAGCGGGTGGAGGAATGCTGCGGATCGGCATCCACGAGGACCGTGCGCTTGCCGTCCAGTGCGAAATGTGCGGCCAGATTGGTCGCCAGGGTGGTCTTGCCCGCGCCGCCCTTGGAGCTGGCGACCAGAATCGTCTTCATGCGCGCACCTCGTTGCTGGAGAACCCGGAGGGTACACCGGGGCAAGTTAAGCGGGAACCGGCGCGGCGAAGCGCGACCCGTTGTCGCGGGCCGGTCGGCTCCCCGTTCCCGTGCGCGCTTGCTATCGTGCCCGTCCCCACGGACCGGATGCCCCATGAACGAGCTGCAGGACCTGACCGCGCTGATCCGCGCCAACACCCCGCTGATCGTCATCGAGACCCAGGACGAAGCCCGTGTGGTCGACCTGTTCCGGCAGGCCCTGGGCCAGGTGTGGCGGGCGCTGCACCGCTGGAGCATCACCGAAGGCCTGCGCCGGCTCGACATGGACCGCGAAGACGACGCCGTCGGCCCGCCCGACGCCAGCGCCGCCCTGCAGGCGATCAAGCAGGCCGACCAGCGCGGCATCTACCTGCTGCTCGATTTCCATCCCTACCTGGGCTACGCCAGCAGCCAGCGCCAGCTGCGCGACATCATGCAGCGCCGCCACAGCCTGCCGCACGTGGTGGTGCTGGTGGGTGCGAAGATCGAACTGCCGGCCGAACTGGAAGCGCTGGCCGTGCGCTTCAACCCGCGCCTGCCCGACGGCAACGCCCTGCTGAAGATGGTGCGCGAGGAAGCTGACCACTATGCCCGCGAGCACGGCGGGCGCCGCGTGGAAGCCGATGGCGAGGCGGTCAGGCAGATCGTGCGCAACCTGCAGGGCCTGAGCCTGGTCGACGCGCGCCGCATCGCGCGGCAGCTGATCTTCGCCGACGGCGCGCTGACCGCCAGCGACCTGCCCGCGCTGAACAAGCTCAAGTTCGAGCTGCTCAACCGCAGCGGCCATCTGCACTACGAATACGACACCGCGAAGTTCGCCGAGGTCGCCGGCGCCAGCCGCCTGAAGCGCTGGATCGAGCAGCGCCGCGCGGTGTTCGTCTCCGGCAACCCGCCGCCCGGGCTGGACCTGCCCAAGGGCGTACTGCTGCTCGGCGTGCAGGGCTGCGGCAAGTCGATGCTGGCCAAGGCCACCGCCGCCGGTTTCGGCGTGCCGCTGCTGCGGCTGGACTTCGGCACGCTGTACGACAAGTACCACGGTGAAACCGAGAAGAACCTGCGCGCCGCGCTGGGCTCGGCCGAACAGCTGGCGCCCTGCGTGCTGTGGATCGACGAGATCGAGAAGGGACTGGCCAGCGGCGGCGACGAGGACGGCGGCGTCTCGCGTCGCGTGCTCGGCTACCTGCTCACGTGGATGGCGGAACGCAAGGCCGGTGCCGGCAGCGCCCAAGTCTTCCTCGTGGCCACGGCGAACCAGGTACAGGACCTGCCGCCGGAACTGCTGCGCAAGGGCCGCTTCGACGAGATCTTCTTCGTCGACCTGCCCTCGCCCGAGGCGCGCGTCGAGGTGCTGCGCGTGCACCTGGCCCGCCGCCAGCTGGATCCGGAAGTCTTCAACCTGCCCGCACTCGCCGCCGCGGCGAACGGCTTCTCCGGCGCGGAGCTGGAACAGGCCATCGTCTCCGCGCTGTATGCCGCGCATGCCGAACAGAAGCCGCTCGACACCGATCTGGTGATGCACGAGATCCGCAGCACCCGCCCGCTCTCGGTGATGATGGCCGAACAGGTGCAGGCGCTGCGCGACTGGGCGCGCGAGCGCACCGTCCCCGCCGACTGACGGCCTGTTCCGTGGCGGGAGCGGCACGGGTGGCAAGAGCGCACGCCCCGCGCCCGGCCACTGCATTCACTGGCTGCATACGCGCGCCATCGCATCATGCCGTTCCCACGGAGACCGCCATGACCCGCCATCGCAGCGCTGCACGTGCCCTGGGCACGCAACTGGTGGAACTCGGCACCGCGGCACCGTTCGTCATCTCGCACCGCATGGCGCGACTGGCGACGGCCGGCCCCAACCCGTCGGCCCGCGACCGGCGCGAGTTCGCGCTGATGTCGAACGAGAAGGTCGCAGCCGCCTGGGAATCCTGGCGCGCCATGGCCGGCTACGCGGTGACGTTGAACACCACGGCAACGCAGGCCGCGCTGGCGTTCTGGATGCCATGGGCATTCACGGCGAAGCCCCTGCCATCCCCTGAGGACGCCGTGGTCAACATGGCAACCGCCGGCATGAAGCCCTACCGCCGCATCACCGTGGCCAACCAGCGACGCCTGAGCAAGCGCAAGCCGTCGCGCTGATCCAGCGCCACAGGATGGTCGGCGGCAGGACCGCAGGATCGGTTGAGCCGCAAGCGATACCCGTCGATCCGTTTCTCTGCCATAGCGTGAAGCCCCGACAGGAACGTCGCTGTGGCTGATCTGCACGTTGCACTCGGCACGTCATGGGGTGTGGGTATTGCCTGCGGCTCAACCCATCCCGCATGCGGGCCACGGCCTCTCAGACATCCACGATGACGTTGAAGCCCCCGTAGATCATGCGCCGTGCGTCGAAGGGCGGGACTTCATCGCCGCGCTCCATCCTCGGGTCGGCCATGACCTTGCCATTTCCCTCGTCGCGCGCCTCTTTCGAAGGCCACGAGATCCACGCAAAGACCACCACTTCGTCCGGCTTCCGTTTGACGGCCGAATGGAACGAGGTCACTTCGCCCTCCGGCACGTCATCGCCCCAGCACTCGACGACACTGAGTGCACCATGTTCACGGTAGATCGCGGCGGCCTCGGCCGCCATCTTCCGATAGGCTTCCAGGTTGGCTGCCGGTACAGCGGCCACGAATCCGTCGATATACATATCGCCCTCTCTGAGGTCGTCCACGTTGCTGGCCGATCAACTGTCATGCGAAGCAGGTTCGGTTTGAGTGAATTTCTAGCCATCCCCTGGTGGATGCATGGCCTCCCACTGCGCTTCGATGACAGAGTCGAATTCCTGGTTGGAGTAAGGCTTTCCATTTCGATGAGTCATGTAGCAAGCGAACGCACGATTGCCGAGCACAAACGTCTCTCGATCATTCAGGCGCTCAGGCAGGCCCGATTGGATCTTGGACAGGCATTCAGTCCGAGCAAGCTCAACGCGTCGCGCGCACTCGTCCGCACTGATCGCAAGCAGACCCATGATGGCCCTACTACATTCTGCGTAATTGGATACAGCCAAGCGTGCGGTATCCAACCGGTCCACAGGAACAGGAGCGTCTTGAGCGATGGATCGGCCGGGTAGAAGGCACAAAACCAGCGCAATAGCCGCGACCTTCATCATGGTGGTCAACATCTGAATCAGCCCCCGCCCGCGAGTTGTCTTCATCTCGAATGAACTGTCAGGCAACTACTTGCGTGCCGGAGGGCACCTCATTGAGCACGTTTATCTTGTAGTTGAAGTGAAGCGGAGTAAACAGGAGGGTCCAAAGCCCCTTGACTCTTCTCGGGTCCGTTTCAGAGAAAGACATCAGCTTGTTCAATGCGCCGCGCGCGCAGAAGCCCCACACAATCATCAGAAGCATCCAGAGCTTGTCTGCGACGTTGCTCGCTATTGCAACAGGATGGGTCTCATCGACAAACAGATAGCCAAAGAACAGCGCGAGGGAGGAGTAAGTAAGGACGTAAAGCGAGACGACCAGAACCCGGGGTATCGCCTCAGTGCCAGAGTGGTGATTGATGACCCGGGACTGCCGTGCGCAGTAGTGAGCATAGTAGGTTCCGATAGTGATCAATCCGAAACCTAGCAAGCGCCAGGTATTCTGGCTTTTGAGCCCTTGAAGCAGACTGTCGGGCGACGCTGGATCTGTGCAGCCCGCAACCGGCGGGGCATACGGGCTAGTAGTCACAAGGAAAGTTCCTAGCTGCCTGGCGCCCGAATTAAGCCGACCCGCGAAGCGGGTTCGGCCTGGATGAACTGTTGCGCGCCAAGCGCGTCACCACAGGCGCATGCTCCGAAGCCACATCAATGACATGGTTGCCGCAGATGAGCTGGTAATGCTTGAACGGCCCAGGGTAGTCATCGCTAGCGAACGTTGCAGCTGCCGTGAATTCCAGAAATTTTGATCTGGAGTAGACACGCAGACGCTCTCCAGCCCACACCTCAGTGTCATCCCGGTGGCAGTAGGCCTCATTGTGGACGGCGTAAGTGATGTACGTACCCCAGAGAACCTCGAACCGGCGCGACTCATGCGTAACCTCTATGGGCCGAATACCGGTGAGTGAAACGCCATTGATCTCAAGCGATTCTTCTCGCTCAAGCACCAGCGCCTCGTCAGCGACAAGGCGCAAGGAATTTTCCTCGGGCTCGCCAATGCCCGCGAGCAACAAGTAGGGGCAAGAGTCAAGTTCTTCGGCTGCACTGATGTTGGTCATTGGCGCCTGACGCCGGAATTGAGCCGACCCGCGAAGCCGGTTCGGCTTGAATGAATTGTTAGGTGCCATCCCCGATCTGCTGGGTAACGAGCACCGATGGAGACAGCCTCACAAAAACCCTGTCCTCGCCTGAAACAACGATCTCCAATGTGTCATGCCCTGGGTCGGTATGCACCCGAAGGTCTGCAACACCGGTAGCAGCTAGCTGATAGATAAGCACTCCCGAAACTCGGATTGACAGCTCGATGTGCTTGTACGACGGCATGAGGTGAAGGTCAACTTGGGAATCAGCGCGGGAAGCGGCGAACGACAGTCCGTTGTAGGGCCAAGGAATATCCCTATCTGTCCGCGAGGCCTCCACACCGAAGAAGCGCTCGAGATCAGCTTCTGTCAGGGACAAACCCGCTGCCGTCATGGTAACCAACGCCTGAATTGAGCCGAGCCGCGAAGCGGGTTCGGCTTGAATGAATTGTTAGGGGGCTGCGGCACGCCGACGTCTCCCCCGAATAATTGCAACTGCAGAGAGCGCCACCCCAGAGCCTAACAGTGCCCAGAAAGCATAACCGTACAACAGCGGCGCGCGGCACGTTGCAGTCGCCGCATTAGCTGTGTCCGGTTCGGTACAAAACACGAAGGACAACGAGTAAGAGGCCGCTGCTTGCAGGTATGCGTAGCCAGCAAGCAGAAAGCAAGTTGTGGCGGTAATGGAAAGAGCCAGGTTGATCTTGCGTGACCTATCCAAGCTGCCCCCTAACGCCTGAATTAAGCCGACCCGCGAAGCGGGTTCGGCTTGAATGAATTGTTAGGCATACATCCCTCACTCGCCCGGCATAGGCGGGAAGGCGTACACCGGACCTGACAACTCTTGGAGCACGTCAGTGGCCAAGGGCTGTCCCCCAATCGCCTCGCGGATCTTGCGCGTATAAAAGTGTCCGCGGGGCTCAGGACTAGAATCTAGAACGTCAGCGGTCATGTCCAGCACAGACTTGTCGCCGCGGACTAAGGTAAGGACCTTGCCAGATTGGCTAGTAGCGACCACGTAATAGCGCCCCACATGGAGATTGAGTCCGCCGCAGTTTGAAGCCTGATGGGCGAAGTACTCAAAACTGGGGGACCCTTTTAGGGTATCTATGACCTCTATGCGCCCTGCAAGGGAGCGAGCCCCCTTTTGCTTGTCGGTGAGACTGATCGACGTAATGCGAAAAATGAACACAGAACTTGCGTCCCGAAGGGACTGGTTGAAGGTCGGCACTTCGGGTTCAATGCACGCAAGAGCCTCGGTCATCACCAAGAATGACAGAAATAGGCCTATCAGCAGTGACGTAAGTTTCATGGATGCCTAACACCAGAATTAAGCCGACCCGCCAAGCGGGTTCGGCTTGAATGAACTGTTAGGCCGCGCCACGACGAACCCCCGGCAACAGCCAAGTGATTGCAGTGGATACCAGCGCAATCAGCAAAGCGGTCTTTACCGCAGGTAGGGGTACGGATGCAATGACTGCCGCGGCCAAGAACGAAGCGGTCGCATAGAGCCAGAGACTCAAGCGTGAGCCTCGGCTCACCAGTAGCCCAGCGATAGCGAGACTCGCGGCAGCAAGCATGCATACAAGCAATGCGAGAGGTGAGATGGCGCCTACGCGCGCAAGATCAGAAAGGCTTTGATACGAAAATAGCCATACGACTAGTTGTGCAGCAGCAAGCGCGGCGAGCAGATAGCGCGTTTTGCGTCCGCTATGGTTGTTACTAGCCGCAATATCGCTTGAAGGAGCGCGGTAAGGATCTAAAGAGTCCATCGATTGTCCTAGCGGCCTAACGCCTGAATTAAGCCGACCCGCGAAGCGGGTTCGGCTTGAATGAATTGTTAGGCCTCAGCACAGTCAACTCCACGTAGCCGAAGCATTTTACAGATGGTGTCCAGTCGGAACTCATTGTCCATGTGATCGACAAAATATTGCTCCTTCTTGAGGACCTTGAGTGCCGAAGGGAAGGCAAATATTGGGGCGTCTTCGTTCTTTGTGGAGCCTTCCAGGTAAAAGGCATAAGGGTTCTCTTGGCGCTTGCTGGAATAGACGCAATCTAGCGAAGAAAGCCACTTTGAAAAAGCAGTGTTGATCTTGTGCAACTGTGGGAATTGCTTGCGCAATGGAGTAGCGCGGAAGTGCACCTCGCCAACTGTCCAGAGAGCGCTCCGACGGATTCGTGGCAGAACAATCGTCGCTACAGGGGAGGTATTCGCATCTATGCCACCAGTAGGGAGATAAGAAAGAGGGCCGAAGTCTCTGAAGTGGAGAGCATGACCATACTCGGTCGCCGCTCTCGTGACTGGAGTGTCTAGAGACTGGAACCAAGCCATCACTTCCGATGGTTCGTTAGGGTTGGCTATGAATCTGTGAGTCACGCTCATGCTTGTATGAGGCCTAACACCAGAATTAAGCCGACCCGCGAAGCGGGTTCGGCTTGAATGAATTGTTAGCGCGCTCTAAGACCACTCC
>NZ_JBBEGA010000005.1:0-310357 GCF_037402255.1 Pseudoxanthomonas sp. CCNWLW251
GCGCTGGCACTGGCCACCACCGCACGTGTGGCAGCGTCGTACACCACCACCTTCAGGCTCTGCGTGCCTGCGTCGATGCCCGCAACCAGACTCATCGGATGCCCTTCTTCATGTCTTCACCAGCGCCCCCTGGCGCAGCACCACCGTGGCCGACGCACCTGCCACGAGTTCGAGGTCGAGCGTGCGGCCTGCATGGACCAGCTGGTAGCGGCCGCCCGTGTCCGAATGCAGCGTGGCGCGTGCCAGTCGTCCTGCTTTCCAGCTGAGATCCAGCTGCGCGGCATTGCGCACGCGCACGCCTTCAAGTTCGCCGTCGCGCCACGACGGTGGTAGAGCCGGCAGCAGGAAGATCGACCCGCCCCAGCTCTGCACCAGCATCTCGACGATGCCGGCCGCGCCGCCGAAGTTGCCGTCGATCTGGAACGGCGGGTGCGCGTCGAACAGATTCGGGTAACTGCGCTGCGGCGACAGCAGCATGCGCAGGATCTTCAGGCTATGCTCGCCATCCCACAGGCGTGCCCAGAAGTTCAACCGCCACGCGATGCCCCAGCCGGTGGCGTCATCGCCGCGGATCTCCAGCGTGCGTTGCGCGGCGCGCGCCAGCTCGGGCGTGTCGCGCAGGTTGATCTGCGCACTCGGGTGCAGGCCATACAGATGCGAGATGTGGCGGTGGTGGATCTCGGGCGCCTGCATGTCCCAGTCCTGCTGCCATTCCTGCAACTGCCCGGCCTTGCCGATGCGATTGGGCGGCAGCTGCGCGCTCAGCGTGTTCAAGCGCGCGGCGAAATCGGCGTCCACGCCAAGCACGCGCGCCGCCTCGATGCACTGGCTGAACAGATCGCGCAGGATCTGCGCATCCATCGTCGGACCTGCACAGATCGCTGCGCCGAAAGGATGTTCGTTCTCCGGCGACAGCGACGGTACGGTGACCTTGTGCCCGGTCTGCGGATCGTCCTGCAGCGTCTCGACGAAGAACTGCGCGGCGCCCTTGAACAGGGGCCAGACCTGCTTCAGGTAATCCGTATCGCGGCCGTAGTCCCAGCGGTCCCACAGCGCCTGCAGCAACCAGGCGCCTCCTGTCGGCCACAGCGCCCAGCGCGCGCCATCCGGTGGCGTGGCCGCGCGCCACAGGTCGGTGTTGTTGTGGAGCATCCAGCCGCCGGCGCCGTACATGTCGCGGGCGACGCCGGCACCGGTCTTCGCCAGTTCCTCCAGCATGCGCTGCAGCGGCTCGACGCACTCGCCCAGGCCGTTCGCTTCGGCGGGCCAGTAGTTCATCTCGGTATTGATGTTGACCGTGTACTTGCTCTCCCACGGCGGATCCATCAGGTCGTTCCAGATCCCCTGCAGGTTGGCGGGCTGGCTGCCCGGCCGCGAGCTGCAGATCAACAGGTAGCGTCCGTACGCGTGGTACAGCGACACCAGCGCGGGATCGTCGCCCTGCGCAAACGCTGCGATGCGCTCGTCGGTGGGCAGGTCGGCCGCGGCGGTGCGGCCCAGGTCCAGCCGTACGCGACGGAAGAGCCGGCGGTGTTCGGCCAGATGGTCGGCCAGCACCGCATCGAACGCCTTGTCCTTCACCCGCCCCAGCTGCGCGGCGGTGATCGCGTCGGGATCGCCGCTGACATCGTCGTAGGCCATATGGCCGGTCGCCGCGACGATGCGCAGTTCCAGCTCGCGCACGCCGTCGAACACGATCTGGTCCTGCTCCACCCGCACCGTGCCCTCGCGGTGCGCGATATGCACGCGAAACGCGAAGCGCAAGCGCCCCTCGATGCCATGCTTGCCGACGTTGCGCCCGCTGACCAGCCAGCCGCCATCGACGACGCGCGTCGTGGTCGCATGTTCGTTGCCCGTGCGAAGGCGGCCGATCATCGCGTCGCCGCCATCGACCGTGTAGCGCACGACGATGCACTGGTCGACCGCTGACACGAACACCTCGCGCCGATGCACGCCGGCACCCACGCGGAAGGTCGTGCGCGCGACGGCCGCATCGAGATCGAGTTCACGGCGATAGTCCGCCACGCCATCCAGGCGGTCGAACTGCAGCCACAGGTTGCCCAGCGGCTGGTACGCCATCTGCTTCACCGGGCGCGAGATCAGTGTCTCGTCGGCCAGCGCCGCAGCTTCGGCGTAGCGACCGGCGAAGACTAGTTCGCGCACCCGCGGCAGGCCCTCGCGCGCCTTGGGATTGACCGCCGAGTACGGCCCGCCCGAATACAGCGTGTCCTCGTTGAGCTGCAGGCGCTCATGCGCCACGCCGCCGAACACCATCGCGCCCAGTCGGCCGTTGCCGACCGGCAATGCTTCCACCCAGACGCGCGCCGGCTGGCGATACCACAGGCGCAGGTCCTGTGCCGTCGTCGCGCCCGCCGGCACCGCAGCGGCATCCCAGGGCAGTCCCGCCACCAGTGCACCGCCCGCCACGCCCTTGAACAGGGTGCGGCGACCGGGATCATGTGGCCCGGTGTCGACGGCGACCGGCGACATGCCCGGGCGCGAGGACTGCATCATCCAGCCCTCCCGGACAGGTGTTGTCTACCGGTTTCCATGGTGCCGCCCGACCACCCTGCTGTCATCGTGCAGTGCGGGGAAACCGCACGGCCTGCGCCTTGCCGTCGTAACGCACGGTGACGTCGGCCGCCGGTTCCAGCGTGCCGGCATCGGCGCGCGGACCGTCGATGAAGCGGACGCGTATCTCGCGCTGGTCGACCATGCCGGGATAGCGACCCTCGCGCGCGCCGATGCGCAGTTCACCCGTCTTCTCGTTCCACGCCAGCGGAATGCGGCTGGATTCACCGCGCTCGTAGCCGTAGCTGCGACCGTTGTCCTCGTACAGCGAGAACGTGCCATCGGCACCGGTGTAGACCTCGATCGTCAGCGGCGCATCGGGCTGCTCGTCCACGTACTGCTGCACTACCGTGCGTGGCACGATCGAACCCGCACGCACGAACAGCGGCATGCGCTGCAGCGGCGCGCTGGCGTCGATGGTCTGGCCACCGTCGTAACGCTTGCCGGTCTGGAAGTCGATCCAGCTCGTGCCCGCCGGCAGGTAGACCGGGCGCGTGGTCGCCTTGAACGTGGTGACCGGGGCGACCAGGAATGCCGGGCCGAACATGTACTGGTCGGCGATGTCGCGCACCTTCGAGTCGGACGGGAAGTCCATCGCCAGCGTGCGCAGCAGCGTGCCGTCCTGGTGCCAGGTATCGCCGGCCAGCGTGTAGATGTACGGCAGCAGCGTGTAGCGCAGCTTCAGGTAGTGGACGAAGCTGTCGTAGTGCGGCGAGCCTTCCGGTGCGATCTCCCAGATCTCGCGGTACGGGAACTGGCCGTGCAGACGGAAGATCGGCACGAACGCACCGTGCTGGAACCAGCGCAGGCTCAGCTCGCGCCACTCGGCGAGGTGCGCCGGGTCCTTGGTCTCGTAGCGCCGCTCCGGCGAGAAGCCGCCGATGTCGAAGCTGACGTTCGGTGCGCCGGCCATTGAGGCGTTGACGAGGCCCGAGATCTGCTCGCGCAGGTCGTCCCAGCGCGGCACGATGTCGCCGCTCCAGAACGCCGCGCCTGCGCGCTGCTGGCCCGCGAAGAACGCGCGCGACAGGATGAAGACGCGCTTGTCCGGATCCTGCTCGCGCGAGCCACGGTAGACGCCATCCGAATGCACCAGCGGATAGGAGTTGAAGAACTCCACCGACGGGCCCAACGCGGTCGGCGTGGTGCGTGCCTTGCGCTCGCCGACGTCGATGTTGCTGTGCAGGTCGGGCTCGCTGGCGTCCAGCCACCACGCATCGAATCCCTTGGCGTTGAGCTTGCCGTTGACCTGGCGCCAGAAGATGTCCTGCGCTTCCCTCGAGTACGGGTCGTAGAACGAATTCAGGTAGCCCTTGCCGATCCAGTCCAGCTCGCCCACTTCCACGTTGCGGTGGTACATGTGGCCGGCGGCGTCGAGTTCCTTGTAGTTCGCGGTGGTCGGATAGAACTTCGGCCACACCGAGATCATGATCTGCGCATGCTGGTCGTGCACGTGCTCGACCATTCCATCCGGATCGGGAAAGTTCCTGGTATCGAAATCGTGCGAACCCCAGGCGTCTTCCGGCCAGTACGACCAGTCGAGCACGATGGCGTCGATGGGCAGCTTGCGCTTGCGGTACTCGTCCAGCGCGCCGGTCAGCTCCGCCTGGGTCTTGTAGCGCTCGCGGCTCTGCCAGAAGCCGTACGACCATTTCGGCAGCAGCACGGCCTTGCCGGTCAGCGTGCGGTAGCCAGCCAGGACCTGGTCGGCGTCGTCGCCGGCGACCACGTAGTAGTCGATGGCCTGTGCGGCCTCGGACCAGATCGACAGGTCCTTGGCTTCTTCCGCAGGCAGCGGATCGCGGTGCAGCAGCGCGATGTAGGCCGGCTCGATTCGGTCCCACACCAGTTTCACCTTGTGGCGCTGGCCGGCCTTCATCTCCAGCGCAAACTCGTGGTGCCACGGATTCCAGTTCTGGCGCCAGCGGTCGATGACCAGCTTGCCGTCGATGTACAGCTTGGCGTATTCGCTGTTGTAGACCGAGAACGTATGCCGGCCATCGGTGCGCGCCGCGATCTCGCCCTCCCACACCACGTCGCTGCGTCCGCCCTGCGCCATGTTCTTGCCGGCCGCCGGGAAGTTGGCGAGATCCTTGATGTACTGGTAGTTCACTTCGCTTTCGCGACGCTCAACCACCTGCTTGCCGTTGACCGTGTAGCGCGCCGTCAGCGCACCCGGCTTGCCCTGGGCGTCGAACAGGTCGAGCGACGCGCCCAGCGGCTGCAGGCCACGCGGATCGCCATAGCGGGTGATCGCGTTGCTGTCCCACAGGATGCCGTAGTGGCGCGTGGAGACCAGATAGGGAATCGCCTTGTCGATGTTGTGCTGGAGCAGCTCGACATCGCGCCCCTTGAGGTTCATCCAGCCCTGCTGGTGCAGGCCGGTGCCGTAGAAGGCTTCGTCATCCGTCGATTCGAAGCGCTGGCGGATGCTGTAGTAGTCCTTGCCCTCGATCTTCGTCGGCGTGAACGTGCGCGCACGCTCCGCCAGCAACGGCTTGCCGGCGGCGTCGAAGAAGCTGACCTGGCCCGTGCGGGCATCGACCTTCGCCGAAATGCCCTGCGTGCTGACCGTCACCTGCCCGCCGGCTTCGCCCACCTTCACTGCCGGCGGCGCACCGGTCTTCGCCCGCATCAGGCTGGGCGTGCGGGCGAAGTCGCCGTCGGGATCGGCCATCACGCGCAGGATGCCCGGCGCGACCGCTTCCACCTTCACGTCGGCGGCAGTCGCGTCGGCGGGGCGCACGATCACGCCGTGGTCGATCTTCTCGACGGCCCCGTTGCCCGCGGCGTTGGCGCCCGCTGCAGCCAGGGCCAGCAGCGGCACCGTCAACGTCTTCAAGTAACCCATCGCTTGCTCCTCGTGGGCGCCCGCAGGCGTCCCGGTTCATGGACCGGCGGTGCCGGCCCGTGGATCGTTCAGTAGGTCGCCAGCTTCACCCGCAGCAATTGCGGGACGCTGGAGAAATTGAGGCCGTAGTCGGTCTGGTCGCCATTCCAGCGACGGCGGAACACCCACTTGCCATCGACGTAGGTGCCCTCGTCGACGTAGTCGTAGATCTGCCGCGCGGCCAGCGCCGGATCGGCGGCGTGGATGTTGATGCGCGCATGCGCGCCGGTGACCAGGAATTCGTCCGGCCCCAGCTGCACCACCAGCGCGCGGCCGATGGGCTCCGGATTGCCGGGCGGCTCGCCCTGGAACCAGAACTGCGGCACGCCGTAGGTCACCACCATGTTCCAGCGGCCATCGATCTTCACCGTCTGCACCGCCTGCCCCGGCTGTTCGGCGGTACCGCGCACCTTGCCCTCGAAGCTCGCCTGGGCGATGACGCGAGCCGCCGGCTTCACCATCGCGTAGTTCATCGCGAACGTGGCCAGCGTCTTTTCGTCCATGTGCTTGGCGCCGAGCGGCCAGTTGGAATAGCGCGAGTAGTCGATGCCGAACGGCGACCAGCCGATGGCCTGCTCGCCCAGTGCGGAGAAGAAATAGCGCGCGTATTCCTCGCGGTTGCCGGTCTCGGAGACGAACAGCGGATTGTCCGCGCGCGCATAGCGGTCCAGCACCGTGGTGTAGTGCGTGTACTCCGGCATGTAGATGTCGGGCGTCAGCAGGTCGATGTGTGGCGCCGCGGCCTTGTACACGTCCAGCACGTTGTCGGTGGGCCCGCCGCTGGCGTACTGGCCCGGCTGACCGGGATTGAACGGTCCGCGCAGGGCGGCGTTGATGTACATCGGCAGCGGATAGACCGCCTTGCCCGCCTCGGCCACCTGGTCGATGTAGTGCGCGATATGCCAGGCATGGAAGACCTCATCCGCGTCGACGCCGAACACGTCGCGCCACGTACCCGGCGACTTGCCCAGCTTCTTCAGCAGGGCGTCCGGCACCGGTCCTTCGAATACCTTCTGCGCCAGCGGCGAGAAGTCGCGCACGCTGCCGTAGGTGCCGGGCTCGTTCTGCGGCTGCACCAGGATGACGGTGCGCTGCGGATCGGTGGCCTTCAGGTGCGTCATCAGCGCGACGAAGGCCTTGCGGTCGGCATCCAGCGTGGCCTGCGCATGCGGCGACAGCGAGTTCAGCGTGCGACCGTCGGCGGTGACCACACGCGGGAAGCGCGCGTTGTCCAGCTTCACCCAGGCCGGCGCGTAGTTCGGGCCGTTGTTCTTCCAGGTGGCGAACCACAGCAGTACCAGCCGCACGTTTTTCTCGCGCGCCTGCTTGAGCAGCACATCGACGAAGGAAAAGTCGAACGTCCCCTCCTTCGCTTCGATCTGCTCCCATGCCACCGGCACCATCACCGTGTTCGGCTTGACCACGTCGATCGCCGGCCATACGTCGTCCAGCGCCTGCGGCCAGTTGCTGGAATTGTTGACCTGCGCGCCCAGGATCAGGAACGGCGCGCCATCGACCATCAGCGCATGGCGGCCGTCCTTGCTGACGATCTGCGGAATGGGGGCCTCGCCGCCGTTGTGCGTATCCCCGGCCGGAGTGTTGCCGGTCCGCTTTGCCGCATCACCGGCACGCTCGCAGCCAGCGAGCAGCACACTGGCGACCAGCAGGCCAGCAAGCGCAGAAGAACGAAGCAGACGAGGCATCATCAACAAGACTCCAGGTTCACCAGGTGTCGCTGCGGAAAGGCGAAGCGGGCAGCTGCGCGGTGTTGATCAGGTCGGCATCGGCGGGATTGTCGGACCAGCCGTAGCGCACGGCGACCGGGCGCGGGACCGCCGCACTGCGCACCACCACCTGCCCATCCACGAGCGACGCCTCCGCCGGATGGAAGACCTGGTCCGTGCCGGCGAGCGCGAAGCCGTGCACGCGCGTGCCGCCACCGCGCACCGCCAGCGTGCCGCCCGCGCTGCCGAACTCGACATGTGCGGCACCGCCCTCGAAGCGGGTGTGCTGGGGCGTCGGGCCATGGAAGTCCACGGCTTCGCCGTACGCCGCATGCCGTGCGGCCAGTGCCAGGCGCTTGCCGACGTCCTGCTTGTTGAGCGGATGGATGTCGTCGGGATTGCCGATATCGATCGCCACCACCTGCGCGGTGCCCGGCATCCACAAGGTCATCGATTGCGACTCGCGCAACACCGCCCAGGGACTCTCGTCGCCCTTGTCGGTGCCGGAGGAGAAGTTGGCCAGCTGCACCCAGAGGAACGGCAGGCCGGGCGCATCCCACTGCGTGCGCCACTGCGCCCGCCACTGTTCGATCATCGCGGGGAACTGGCGGCGGTAGCGCAATGCGTCCGCCACGGTGTTCGCGTTCGATTCGCCCTGGTACCAGATCACGCCGCGCAGTGCGTAGGGCTGCAGCGGATGGATCATCGCGTTGTACAGCAGGGTGGGGTGCTGGTTCTTGTCGTCGACCAGGGCGACGCTGACGCTGGACGGCCGGAACGACCAGTCCGCCAGCGTGCGAGGTGCGGCGCCCTGCGGCTGGACGAAGACCTCGGCCGCGTCGCCATGGATGCCGCCCCCGCCGCCGAAGTCGGATACGCGCACGGCCACGTGATTGACGCCCGCATGCAGGGCCGATGCCGGCACGGTGTAGCGGCGCGGCAGGTTGTACTGCATGTGCGTCTGGCCGACCTGGGTGCCATTGACCCAGGTGGTGTCGGAATCGTCGATGCGGCCCACGCCCAGCGTCACGCCGGCAGCGGCTTCTTCGGCGGTCAGCGTGAACGTGGTGCGGTACCACGCCACGCCGTCCATGCCGTTCCAGCCCGTGGCTTCCCACAGCGCGGGCACCTTGATCGGTGTCCACGCGGACGCGTCGGTCGCGGCGGACTGCCAGCCTGCATCATCGACGGGAAGATCCGGCCAGCGCGCCAGATTGCGGCGCGTCCGCGCCAGCGCCTGCTCATCCTGTGCGCGCAGCGTGCTGGCCTGCTGGGCCAGCGCCTTTTCGTCCAGCCCCTGCGATGGCGCATCCATCCAGGCCTCGATGCGGCTGCCACCCCAGGTGCTGTCGATGATGCCGATCGGCACACCGGTGACCTTGCGCAGTTCGCGCGCGAAGAAATGCGCCACCGCCGAGAACTTGCCCGCGGCCTGCGGCGACGAAGCGACCCATTCGCCACCTGCGAGCTGCGCCTGCGGCGTGCCGGCCCAGGACTTGGGGATCTTGAAATGGCGGATCTGCGGATCGGTCGCGCGTGCGATCTCCCCCTCCGGATCGGCCGACTGCGCGATCGGCCACTCCATGTTCGACTGCCCGCTGGCCAGCCACACGTCGCCTACCAGTACGTCCTGCAGCACGCGCGCGCCGGTGCCATCGTCGATACGCATCACGTGCGGGCCACCGGCGGGCAGCGCGGGCAGTTCCAGCGACCAGTGGCCGCTGGCATCGGCCTGCGCCGCGCCGTCACGGCCGGCGAACGCCACCACGACGCGTGCGCCCGGGGCCGCCTGACCCCAGACCTGCACCGGCTGGTCGCGCTGCACCACCATGCCATCGGCAAAGATGCGCGGCAGTTCGACGGCGTGTGCGGCCGGCATTGCGAGAAAAACGAGAAGAGCGAGGGCGATTCGATTCACTGCGGATCTCCGTACCAGATGCCACGTCCTTCGGTGCCGAAGTAGACGCGGCCATGCAGGCGGGGATCGCCTGTCACATGACGGATGATGCCGCCAAACCGCAGTGCGTCGGTATCGATCCGCTGCCAATGCCGGCCGTTGTCGCCGGAGCGATACAGGCCGCGCTGGCCCCCCACTTCGCCGAACACGAACAGCACCGGCGCATCGCCGTCCTTCGCCGGCTTGCCCAGGCCCACCGACATCACGTTGTCCACGCCCGGCACGCGTGCCAGCTTGCCGGGGGAAAGATGCAGCAGGCCGCGCCAGGACGACGCGATCCAGGCTTCGCCGGCACGCTGCGGATGCGGCCGGATCTCGGCCCGGTACCAGTCGCCGATTTCGCCCACCGGCGCGCGGACTTCCTCGAACGCGACGCCGCCATTGCCGCTGACATACAGCGTGCCGCTGATGGCATCGAAGCCGTAATAGATGCCTTCATCGACGCGGTCGGCTTCCACCACCGCCGTCTTCGGCAGGCCTTTCACCTGCTGCCAGCGCCCACCCATGTCGGCGGTGATCCAGTGGTGTTCGCCGTTGCGGGGATGCCAGATAGCGCGCTTGCCATCGGCGGCCAGGGTGATCTGCCCCGCGCCCTCGCCATCCGGCGGCTCGCTCGCGAACGCGGTCCAGGTGCGGCCGCCATCGTTCGACCATGCGCCACGCACCGCGCCTTCCGGCCGGTTGTGGAAATAGCCCGTGCGTACCATCACCTGCGGCACCTGTCCGGCGAAGGCCAAGCTTTCGGTATTGGAGAAACGCACGCCGGCAAAGCGCGGTTGCGATACATCGAGCGTGTCATGCACGAAGCCGTCGACATCGCCCAGGCCGCTGACCAGATGTGCGCCCTGCGGCGGACTGGCCAGCGCCAACGGCACGGTTTCCTCGAATCCCGCCTGCTCGAAGCGCCACTGCATGTCGGCGCCTTGGTCGAATGCACGCGCATTGGTCGACGCCCACACGCCGTAGCCGGTGACGAACAGGATGCGGTCCGGATCGTGCGGATCGATCTCGATGTCGGCCATCCAGTGCGGCTTCGCATCCGCAGTCCACGGCGCGGACGAATGATCGAAGCGGGAGCGCGGCAGCGTGGCCGTCCACGTGCGGCCGCCATCGACGCTGCGATAGAGGTCATCGTGCGGCTGGTAGCGACGGAAGGTGGTGGCGATGATCACGTCCGGGTTGTCGGCCTGCACCGCGACCGCGCCCCAACCGAACCCCTTGCCGGACGCGTCGGAGGAACGGGGTGCCGGCGTGATGTTTTCCCAGCGGTCGCCGGCGGGATCGAAGCGCCATACCGCACCATCGGCCATGTTGTTGGGGCCGGGCTCGTCGCCGTAGCTGAGCAGCCAGCGCCCGCGCCCGTCGCGCACCATGTGGCTGGGACGCAGCCCCACCGGCTGGCCGGGCACCGCGTGCCAGCTCACGCCACCGTCAAGCGAGCGATACAGGCTGGTCTCGTTCGTCGATACGCCTGCATACAGGGTCTTCGAGGGCGTGCCCGACGTGCCGCTGGCGGGATCGAACACCACGAACGCGATGCCGACAGGACGCAGCTCGCGCCAGCCCATCGCCCAGGCCGAGCGCGCCTTCGCAATGGCAGGGAACGCCGGTACTTCACGCCAGGTAGCGCCGGCATCGCCGCTGCGCCACAGCCCATCGGCGCGCGTGCCGAACAACAGCACGCGCCCGTCGTGGGGATCCACCGCCAGTCGTTCACCGTTGCCGCGCCCCTGCTCGTTGCCGCCGAGCTTGAAGGGCAGCGACGTGCGCTGGAACGTCGCGCCGCGATCCGTCGAACGCAGGATCGCGCCGTCCTGTCCACGTTCGTGCAGGTAGGTGCCGACGGCGAGGTACACACGATCCGGATCGGACGGATCCAGCGCCAGGCTTTCCACGCCGAAGCGGCCACTGTCCTCGTGGCCCATCCAGTCCATCAACGGTTGCCAGCGCTGTTCGCGCGACACCCACCGGTACGCGCCACCGATATCGGTGCGGGCGTACAGCAGGCCCTTCTCGCGCGGATGGAACACCAGCCCTGTGACGAAGCCCCCGCCGCCGATGGCGACGTTGCGCCAGCGGTAGTCGGCGGTTTCGTCCTTCGCCGCGGCGGCGGGTGCCAGCAGCAGGACGGACAGCGCGAGAATCAGGCGAAGCGTGTGCACGGAGTCTCCTGTGGAGAGGGAGAGCCGGTGCGCCAGCGTGAAGCACACCCAGGTAGCCGCGAGCGATGCGGGAAGGGCGGTTGCTGCTGCCCTTCCCGCAAAGCGCGGATCAGAACGTGAAGCGGATCGTTGCTGCGTAGCGGCGGTCGTTGACGTACCAGGACGTGACGCGCCTGCCGGCGCCGTTCTGGTCCATGATCGTGCGCTGCTCGGCGTTGTTGAGGTTGTTCATCTCCAGGCCGATCTGCACATGGTCGTTGAACCGGTAGAAGATCGAACCGTCCAGCTGACCGTAGGCGTCGCTGTACACCGGCAGTTTCCAGGCAATGCCGCCGTCGCCACCGTTGTAGCCATTGGGTCCAATCGACAGCAGGTACTCGCTGCGCCAGTTGTAGGCCAGGCGGACCTGCCACGGGCCCTTCTCGTAGAACGCAGCCACGTTGTAGGAATTCTTGGACAGGCCATCGGCCGGCAAGGCGCCGAACGTCGAGCCATCAGTGTCGACGGGTTGCGTATCCAGGTTGTTCGGCACCTTGGTCGAGCTGTCGATGTAGGTGTAGTTCGCCGACATGCCCAGGCCATCAAGCGGGCCGGGCAGGAAATCGAAGAACTGGTTCCAGCCGATCTCCGCGCCCTGGATACGCGCTGTACCGACGTTCACAGGGCGAGTGATCAGGTACTCGTACTCGTTTCCGTCGGCGCCGGGATAGGCGACCAGCTGCGTCTGGCGGCGAAAATAGTCCTTGACGTCCTTGTGGAAGAAGTTGATCCAGGCCATGCCGCCTTTGTCCGGATCGAAGTACCACTCCAGCGACAGGTCGAACTGGTTGGCCTTCATCGGCTCCAGATAGGGGTTGTCGAAGGAACTGCCGGTCAGGTTCAGATCGTCGGGAGTCAGCGTGTCGCCGGGGTTCGGGGTGATGCCGTCCCGCGCGCTAGCGTTCAGGACCTGATAGGCCTGCATGTCGCTGAAGTTCGGACGGGCGATGGCCTTGGAGGCAGCGAAGCGGAGGATCAAGTTCTCGACCGGTTCCCAGCGAAGGTTCAAGCTGGGCAACACGTCGGTGTACGAGTTCTCAGCGGTGATCGGCTCGAATTCCCCCGCCCCCAGATACGGCGCGTATTGATAGTTCGGATAGATCAGATAACCGCTCGCGGCATTCTCGGTACGCACCACGCGCACGCCGATGTTGCCGTCGAACAGCACGTCATCGAGGCCGAAGTTGACCATCAGGTACGCCGCCTCGGTCGATTCGGACTGCTTGTTAGTGTGTTGCGGGCCAATCACTGTTGGCGAGTACCAGGTCCAAGTGGAGCCATTGGCGACAGCAGCATCGTGCAGCGCCACGTAGCTGGCCGGGAAGCCGAGCGCCGTGGACAGCAGCGGCGCATAGAAACCGCCCGGAGTGTTGGCATCGCCGCGATAGAAATTCTGGAACTCGTTGAAGTGAGTCAGGTCGGAATTGACCTGGCCATTCAGATCCAGCCCCGGCAGGCTCGGCAATCCCATCCACGTTGCGAACAGCGCGTGCCAGTTGTAGCCGGTGTCGATGCTGGTGGCATTGCGCTCGGTGATGCGCACCCCGCCCTTGATCGATTTGAAGAAGCCGCCATCGAAGCTGTGCTTGAGGTCGGCGCGCCATGCCAGTTCATCCGCCTCGTTGTCGTCCTGATGATCCATCGTGAAACCCCAATAGTAGTTATCGGGATTACCGGTGAACTGCTCGTCGACACCGATGGATGGCAGGCCGGCCCGGAGGTCGACGTCGATGTACGGCACGTTGACGCCCAGCGCTACCGTGGAATCCAGGCTCTTGGTGGTAGCCTTGATGTACTGGAAGTCCGTGGTAAGTTCGGTGCCCTCGCCGAGCGACCACTTCAACCCGAGCGAGAAGTCAGTAGTCTTGGAATCGCGATGGGAAGCGCGGATATCCGTCCCCATCGGCACACCGCCAGCCTGAGTGAGCCGACCCGAGCGGAACACATCGCCGTCCAGTTCGTAGGGCTGACTGGTGTCGAGCGCGACCTGGAGGGGATCGTTCGAAACGAAGATGGCATCCTCGTTCCAGAGCTCGTCGTATCTGCTCTGGAAGGCGGTTGCGTAGAGCTCAACGTCGTCACTGGGACGCCATTGCAGCGCAAGATAGGCGCCTTGGCGTTCACGTTCGTACTCCAGCGTGCGCCAATCGGCGCCGCGCGGCAGCCAGAGCTCCTCGTTGGTGCCGTCGTTATTCAGGTCGTTATTGTCGTTCTTGAAGAACGGCCGCACGAACATGCCATCGGTGCGGGTGGCCAATTCGGAATGCGTGATGTCGACCAGGAAGCCGACTTTGCCAATGGCGGTGTCCCAGGTGTTGCTGTACAGGGCGGAGACGGTAGGCTTGTACTCCTCGGCGAAGTCGCCGTAGTTCCCGCTCAAGCTAGCGCTGATCCTCTGGCCTTCGAAGTCGAACGGCATGAAGGTGCGCAGGTCGACGCTGCCACCCAGGCCGCCTTCGATCATGTCGGCCTTCTGGTTCTTGTACACGTCCACGCCGGCCATCAGTTCGGATGGCACGTCCTGGAAGCTCAGGCTGCGGCCGCCGGAAGCGGAGAAGCTGTCGCGACCGTTCAACTCGGACCGCACCTGGGTCAGGCCGCGCACCTGCACGCCACCGCCCTCGGCGGAGAAATGCTCGGGATCGCCGACCGACAGGAAACGGTCGATGGTGACGCCCGGGATGCGCGACAGGGTTTCGGTGATGCTGCGGTCGGGCAGCGCGCCGATGTCGAGCGCGGTGACGGAATCGACGAAGGTATCGGCGTCGCGCTTGATGTCCTGCGCCTTGTAGACGGAACCGCGGATGCCGGTGACGACGACCGCGTCAAGCTCGGTAGCGGCCTCTTCCTGTTGCGTGGCGGGCGCGGTGTCCTGCGCATACGCAGGCGCGGCCAGCATCATGGCGATGCCCAGGGCGAGGACGGTGGGTTGCAGCTTGCGGCCATCGGAGCGGACGGCACGGACGGCCGCCGCAGGGCGGCGCTGGAGCGTTGACATGGATGTTCCCTCCCAGGACACATGACAAGCGATTGAGTTTTGGTCCCGATCCGCGGACGTCTGCGCGTCTTTCGGCCGGATGAAGCAAGTGGCGGCTGCGGCCCCGGCCGCGGTCGTCGGTGGTGCGGTTCCATCCGTGGTGGATGTCAGGGCGGTGAAAGCCATCTGGGCGGGCCCGGACAATCAACCGGCGGCAATGGGACCGCGCTGGGTGACTGCGGCGGGAGCATAGGCGGCGCTGACATGCCGTACCAATGAAATATTGATCGCCAGCTATATCGAACCCGAATAGCTGGCCCGGCTCAGCCCGGGGAACCCTCGCCCGGCGGCGGTGCACCCGCAGGACGCGGCGGCTCCGGTTCGGCATACAGCCGGCGGGCGGTTGCCCGCAGCGCCTCCAGCACGCGCTCGGCGCCTGGCGACAGCAACTGGTCGCGGCGGCGCACGATGCCGAAGAACTCCATGCGCACTCCCAGCTCGATCGGCAGCACGCACATCTGGCCGGTCTGCAGGTACGGGCCCACGGATTCGGCCGGCAACGCGGTGAGCATGTCGCTGTGGCGCAGCAGGTGGATGATCACCGGCAGCGAGGCGGTTTCCACGATGTTCTGTGGCGGCGGCTGGCCGTGTTCCAGGAACACCGCGTCCAGTCGCGAGCGCAGCACGCTGGCGGCCGGCGGCATGATCCAGCCGTAGTCCGCCAGGTCGGCGTGGGTGATGCGCGGGCGCCGGGTAAGCGGATGCCCGGCGCGCACGATGACGGCATGCGGCTCGTCCGCCAGCGGCTCGAAGTCCAGTTCGCCCGCGCCTTCCGGGCCCATGATGCGACCGACCACGATGTCCAGCTGCCCATCCAGCAGCTTGGCGACCAGGGGCCGGCTGTAGTCCATCTCGACCTTGATGAGGATGTCGGGAAAGTCGCGCTTCACCGCGGCAACCGCCTGGGGAACCAGGGTGGTGCCCGGGTTCACCACCGTGCCGATGGACGCCTGGCCCATCCGCCCGCTGCGCAGCGCGGCGATCTCGTCATGGGCGCGTCCGATCTCCGACAGCGCGGAGCGCGCGCGGCGGATCAGCACCTGGCCGTACCAGGTGGGCTCCACGCCACGCGCGTGCCGCTCGAACAGCGGCACGCCCAGCAGGCTTTCCATTTCCGCCAGCAGCTTGGACGCGGCCGGCTGGGTCATGTTGGCGGCCTCGGCGGCACGCAGCACCGACCGCTGCTCGTACAGGTGCAGCAGCAGGGTGAGATGGCGGGTCTTGAGCCGGGTGGCGCCGAACCAGCCGGTGGTGGGTTGGACCATGGGAACCTCCGGGCGAATGACCTATTCGCACTGGGAATAGCCTATGACAAAAATTTCATTTGTCGTACATAGATGCCCACGCGAGGCTATGCCACGCTTCAAGGGCGGGCTGGCCGGGACATCGGGCCGCCCGCAACGGGGCACCCACGGACGGCCGGCACAGGCCCGCCGCACGGTGATCCCGCATCCGATCAACGCCGGGAGGAGGGCCCCATGGCGACATCGCAGTCCGACGGCACCTCGCGTGCCGGCGCCATCGTCGCGTCCATGCCATCCGCAGGTGCACGCCCGTGAGCACCCGGCTGTCCGGCAAGATCGCCATCGTCACTGGCGCCGCCAGCGGCATCGGCGCAGCGACCGCGCGCCTGTTCGCCCGCGAAGGCGCCACCGTCATCGGGCTCGATCGACAACCGGTGACGTCCACCGACGCGGGCGTCACCCACCACCTCGCCGACATCACGGATGCCGCCGCCGTCGATGCCATCGTGCAGTCCGTGCGCGAGCGGCATGGCCGCATCGATGCGCTGGTGAACAACGCCGGCGCCGACGTGTTCTCCGAGCCGCTGTCGCTGTCGGACGAAGACTGGGAACGCTGCTTCGCGCTGAACCTCAAGGGCGCATGGCACCTGTGCCGTGCGGTGCTGCCGGCCATGCTGGCGCAGGGCGCCGGATCCATCGTCAACATCGCCTCGGTACACGGGCACAAGATCATCGCCGGCTGCTTTCCGTATCCGGTGGCCAAGCACGGCCTGATCGGCCTGACCCGTTCGCTCGGCATCGAGTACGCCGCACGCGGCATCCGGGTGAATTCGATTTCGCCCGGCCTGATCCTGGTGCCGCGCATCGAAGCCTGGTTCGAACGCGAGCCCGGCACGCGCGAGAAACAGACTGCGCTGCTGCCGCCGCAACGCATCGGCACGCCGGAGGAAGTGGCCTATACCGCGTTGTTCCTCGCCAGCGATGAAGCCCGCTTCATCAACGCCACCGACATCGCCATCGATGGTGGCCGTTCGCAGGTCTACCACGACTGAGCGCATGGACAGCCCTCCCCTCCCTTTCGCCCTGCCGCTGATCGCGATCCTGCGCGGCATCACGCCCGCCGAGGTGCCTGCGCATGTCGGCGTGCTGGTGGAGGAAGGCTACGATGCGATCGAGATACCGACCAACTCGCCGGACTGGGAGCACAGCGTACGCATCGCCGTGGATGCCTTCGGCCAGCGCGCGATGATCGGCGCCGGCACCGTGCTGACCACGGCGTCCGCCGATGCGCTGGTGGCGGCCGGCGGCCGCTTGATGGTGACGCCGAACACGCGTCCGGCGGTCATCCGCCACGCGGTGGAGCACGGCCTGCAGGTGGCGGCCGGCTTCGCCACCGCGAGCGAAGCCTTCGACGCACTCGATGCCGGCGCGCAGATGCTCAAGCTTTTCCCGGCTTCCGTACACGGACCGGCGCTGGTGCGCGCCCTGCGCAGCGTGCTGCCGCCCGTCCCCCTATTCGCCGTCGGTGGCGTCACGCCCGACACCCTCTCCGGCTACCTCTCAGCCGGCTGTCAGGGCGCCGGCATCGGCGGCGAACTTTACAAGCCCGGCCAACCGGTCGAGCGCACGCGCGAACACGCGCGGCGTTTCCGGCAGGCCTACCTGGACCACGCCGCATGAAGATCGTCCGCCTCAGCACCTACCATGCCGCACCGCGCTGGCTGTTCCTCAAGGTGGAAACCGACGAAGGCATCACCGGCTGGGGCGAGCCGGTCATCGAAGGTCGCGCGCACGCGGTGGAAGCGGCGGTGCACGAACTGTCCGACTATCTGGTTGGCCAGGATCCGGCGCGCATCAACGACCTCTGGCAGGTGCTGTATCGCGGCGGCTTCTACCGGGGCGGCGCGATCCTGATGAGTGCCATCGCGGGCATCGACCAGGCGCTGTGGGACATCAAGGGCAAGGCGCTTGGCGTGCCCGTGTACCAGTTGCTCGGCGGCCTGGTGCGTGACCGCATGAAGACCTACCGCTGGGTCGGTGGCGACCGTCCTTCCGACATCGTCGCGCAGATGCAGCGGTACCAGTCGCTCGGGTTCGACACGTTCAAGTTCAACGGCACCGAAGAACTGAAGCTGATCGACAGCCCGCGCGCGATCGACGCCGCGGTGGCCAAGGTCGCGGCGATCCGCGAGGCGATGGGCGATCGCGTGGACTTCGGCATCGACTTCCACGGCCGCGTCAGTGCGCCGATGGCGCGCGTGCTGCTGCGCGAACTGGCGCCGTTCAAACCGTTGTTCGTCGAAGAGCCCGTACTGCCCGAACAGTGGGAATACTACCGGCCGCTGTCCGATGCCACCTCCATTCCGCTTGCGGCCGGCGAGCGCATGTACTCGCGCGCCGAGTTCAAGCCGGTGCTCGCCGCCGGTGGGCTGGCGATCCTGCAGCCCGACCTGTCGCACGCCGGCGGCATCACCGAGTGCGTGAAGATCGCGGCGATGGCCGAAGCACACGACGTGGCGCTGGCGCCGCATTGTCCGCTGGGCCCGGTGGCGCTGGCAGCCTGCCTGCAGGTGGACTTCGTGTCGCACAACGCGATGCTCCAGGAGCAGAGCATCGGCATCCACTACAACGCAGGCGCCGACCTGCTGGACTACGTCCTCAACAAGGACGACTTCCGGTGTGATGGCACCGGCAGCATCGCCGCATTGCCAAAACCGGGCCTGGGCGTGGAGATCGACGAAGCCCGCCTGGTCGAAGCGAGCCGGCAGCCGCCGCGCTGGCGCAATCCGCTGTGGCGGCACGCCGATGGCAGCGTGGCCGAGTGGTGACGCCGTGACGACGGCGCTGGCGACCCTGGCCGTCGACAGCCGCTGCGCACTGGGCGAAGGCATCCTGTGGTGCGAACGCCGCCGGGTGCTGTACTGGACCGATATCCTCGCCGCCGAACTGTGGCGGCACGACCCCGCCACCGGCCACACCCACACCTGGTCGCTGCCGGCCCCGCTCGGCTGCCTGGCGCTGGGCGAAGACGGACGCCTGCTGCTGGGCCTGGCCAACGGGTTGTATGCCAGCGACGTGGAAGCCCACCTGGTCGCGCGCGACCTGCCGCTGGCAAAGCTCGTGGACGTCGAAGCGGACGACCCGATGACACGCATCAACGATGGCCGCGCCGACCGGCATGGCGGCTTCGTGTTCGGCACCAAGAGCGAACACGCCGACCTGCGCCCCGCCGGCCGGTTCCATCAGTACACGGCCGCCCACGGCCTGCGCGAGCTCGCGCTGCCGCGCGCCGCCATTCCGAATTCGATCTGCTTCGATGCAAGCGGCACGCGCATGTATTTCTGCGACTCGGTGGCGCCACGCATCCTGCAGTGCCGCTATGACGCGGCGACGGCAACGGTGTCGGACATCGCCGTGTTCGTCGAACTCGACACGCCCGGTGCGGAGCCGGATGGCGCCATCGTGGATGCCGAAGGCGCGCTGTGGAACGCGCAGTGGGGAGCCGGTCGCGTGGTGCGCTACCTGCCCGACGGCCGCACCGACTGCATCGTGGCGGTCCCCGCGCCGCAGCCTTCGTGCTGCGTGCTGCACGACGACACGCTCTACATCACCAGCGCCCGCGTCGGGCTGGATGCCGCCGCGCTGGCCGCGCATCCCCTGTCGGGCGGCGTGTTCTCCCATCGCATCACGCGTCCGCTCGCGCGTGCGGAAGACCGGGTGCGGCTGCCATGATCGCCGTCGACTGGGGCACCAGCACGCTGCGCCTGTACCGCATGGCCGACGACGGCCAGGTCCGCGAGCGCCGTCGCAGCGACCACGGCGTGATGGCCTGCGATGGCCGTTTCGGCGACGTGCTGGCGCAGGAGATCGCAGGCTGGGACGACACCGACGTCCTGCTGTGCGGGATGGTCGGCGGTCGCGGCGGCTGGCACGAAATGCCCTACCTGCCGTGCCCCGCCGGCAACCATGCGCTGGCGCTGGGCATGCAGCGCTTCCAGCCTCCGGGCTTCGACGACCGGGCGCTGTGGCTGGTGCCGGGGTTGCGCGACAACGATTCCGATACCGTGCCCGACGTGATGCGCGGCGAAGAGACGCAACTGGCGGCATTGCTGGACGTGCTGCCCGGCGGCACGCACCTGGTCTGCCTGCCCGGGACGCACAGCAAATGGGTCACGGTGCGTGACGGCAGGGTGCAGCGGATCGCGACCGCGATGACCGGCGAGCTTTATGCGGTCCTGCGCCAGCACAGCATCCTGGGACGGCTGATGCCCGTCGGCGACGTGCGCTTCGATGGCTATGCGTTCGACGCCGGTCTCAAGCGCAGCGCGGATGCGGGTGGCCTGCTGCACCATCTGTTCGGCGTACGCACCACCGGCCTGTTCCAGCAGCTCGCCGAACCGGCGCTGCCGTCGTACCTGTCCGGCCTGCTGATCGGCCATGAGCTGCGCGCGTCGGGTCTGTTCTCGCATGCGCCACGTCCCGCACAGGTGCACCTGATCGGCAACGACCGACTGCTGGGCTCGTACGCACACGCGCTGACCGCGCTGGGCGTCGGTGTGCAGCGACACCCCGAAGACCTGGCCGCGCGCGGCCTGCATGCGCTGTGGTCACGGCGCACGAGTGCCGCCACCACATGAGGAGGCAGACGATGCTGACGCGTTGCGCACTGGTGTTGATGGGCACTCTTTCGATGGCGTCCGCATGGGCGGGTGACGCCGTCTTCCGCGAGGTGCGCTATGCCGGCGACGACGGTGGCCCGCCCGTCGACGCCACGCAGTTCCGCAACCCGGTGGTCGCCGGCTTCTATCCGGATCCGTCCGCCATCCGCGTCGGCGACGACTTCTATCTCGTCACCTCGACTTTCGGCTATTTCCCCGGCCTGCCGGTCTTCCACAGCACCGACCTGGTGTCGTGGACGCAGATCGGCAACGCGATCCATCGCCCGGACCAGATCCACTACGGCGACAAGGAAGAACTGACGCGCGGCCTGTTCGCTGCCACCCTCGCCCACCGCGACGGCACGTTCTACGTGGCCAACACCTGCTTCTACTGCGACCGCGGCAACTTCGTGGTGACGGCAAAAAATCCAGCCGGCCCGTGGTCCGACCCGATCTGGCTCGGCGTCAGCGGCATCGACCCTTCGCTGTTCTTCGATGACGATGGCAGCGCGTGGGTGGTGCACAACGACGTGCCCGATGGAACGCTGCGCTATGACGGCCACCGCGCGGTCTGGCTGCAGCGCTTCGACTTCGACAAGCGCGAACGCGTGGGCGGGCGCGTCCTGCTGGTGGATGGCGGCGCGGACCCGTCGACGAATCCCGAGCACGTCGAAGGGCCGCACATCTTCAAGCACGACGGCTGGTACTACCTGACCGCCGCCGAAGGCGGCACCGGCGAGCAGCACGCGCAGATGGTCTGGCGCAGCCGCAAGCTGACGGGGCCGTACGAAGCGTTCCCGGGCAATCCGTCGCTGACCCAGCGCGATCTCGACCCGACGCGCATCGATCCGGTGACATCCACCGGCCACGCGCAGTTCATGCAGCTCAAGGACGGCGCGTGGTGGGCGGTCTTCCTTGCCACGCGTCCGTACCGTGGCAACCAGTACAACCTGGGCCGCGAGACCTTCCTGCTGCCGGTCACGTGGAAGGACGGCTGGCCGGTGATCCTGCCGCGCGGCGAACGCGTGCCGATGGTCGTGAAGCGCCCGGACCTGCCGCGCAATCCGCAGCCGCTGCCGACCAGTGGGCCGATCGCATGGACGGAGCGCTTCGACGCGCCGGCGCTGCCGCTGTCGTGGATGACGCTGCATCCGCCGAAGACGAGGTGGTACACCACCGGTGCACAGGGCCTGGCACTCTCGCCCGGCGCGATGCCGCTCGGCGGATTCGGCGCCACGCCCGGCCAACCGTCCTATGTCGCACACCGCCTTCAGCACCACCATGCCACGCTGGAAACGACGATCGCCTCGTTCGACCCGTCGCCAGGCGAGTTGGCGGGACTCGCCCTGCTGCAGAACGAATACGGTCACTACGTGCTCGGTGTCGAACGCGACGCGCGCGGCCTGGCGGTGTCGCTGTACCGGCGCAGCAGCCGCGATGGCGCGAAGGAAGGCGAACGGCTGGCGCGCATCCCACTGGATGCGAACGCCATGCCGATCACGCTGCGCTTCCGCCTCGACGGACCGCGCCTGGATGCCGATTACGCGTTGGCTCCAGGCGAATGGAGGTCCGTCGCCTCCGGCCTGGATGCGAGCCTGCTGAGCGTGGAGACCGCAGGCGGCTTCATCGGCAACACCTTCGGACCCTACGCCGTCCGTCGCTGACCACGCCATCACGGGAGTTCGCATGTCGGGTACCTCGCGTCGCGGGTTGTTCAAGGCTGGGCTCGCGGGACTGGTCGCCTGGCCGCTGTCCTCGCGTGCCAGTGCGGTGGGCGCATGCGCGGCACCGCAGCCACCGCACGCCACCGGCATCGAGGGCCAGCGCAAGGCCGATCTTGGCGACGGCACCTATCTCAATCCCGTCGTCGCGGGCGACCGCCCCGATCCCACGATCCTCAAGGACGGCGACGATTACTACATGACGTTCTCGTCGTTCGATGCCTATCCCGGCCTGGTGATCTGGCATTCGACCGACCTGGTCAACTGGGTGCCGCTCGGACCCGCATTGCGCACGCCGGTCGGCACGGTCTGGGCCGTCGATCTCTGCAAGCACGGCGACCGCTATTTCATCTACCTGCCTTCCCTGGCGAAAGGCGGGGCGTGGAAGATCCACGTCATCTGGGCCGACGACATCCGTGGCCCCTGGAGCGAACCGGTCGACCTGCACATCGATGGCTGCATCGATCCCGGCCACGCAGTCGGCGAGGACGGTCGGCGGTATCTGTTCGTCAACGGCATCCGCAAGGTGCGGCTCACCGACGATGGCCTGGCGACCGACGGGGCGCTGGAGCATGCGTACAGCCCGTGGCGTTATCCGGACGACTGGATCACCGAGAACTTCGCGCCGGAAGGCCCCAAGCTGACGCGCCGCGGCGACTGGTTCTATCTGGTCACCGCCGTCGGCGGCACCGCCGGCCCGGTGACCGGCCACATGGTGATCGCCGCACGTTCGCGTTCGATCCACGGCCCATGGGAACACTGCCCGCACAATCCGCTGGTACGGACCCGGGACGCTTCCGAACCCTGGTGGTCGCGCGGACACGCGACGCTGGTCGAAGGCCCTGCCGGCGACAGCTGGATGGTCTACCACGGGTACGAGAATGGGTACCGCACGCTCGGGCGGCAGACGCTGCTGGAGCCGATCGAGTGGACGGAAGACGGCTGGTTCCATGCGCGTGGCGGGGATCTATCGAAACCGTTGCTTGCTCCACGGGGTGGCAAAGTCGGCATTGCCGGTGTCGCGCTGTCCGATGATTTCTCGACAGACCGGCTCGGCACGCAATGGGCCTTCCACGCGCCGCGGCCTGACGAGATGCAGCGCATCCGCTACGGAACGCAATCGCTCCGCCTCGCCGGCGCCGGCACTTCGCCTGCCGATGGCAGCCCGCTGGCCTGCATCGTCGGCGACCGCGCCTACCAGGCCGAGGTCACGCTGACCTTGGTGGGCGAAGGCGAAGGCGGCCTGCTGCTGTTCTACAACCCCAAGGCCTTCGTCGGGCTCGGCTTCACGCCCGCCGGGCTGCGCGTGTTCCAGTACGCCGAGGAACAGACCTGGGCGCGACAGTCGGTGTCGACACGGCGCGTATGCATCCGCCTGACCCACGACCATCACGTGGTCACCTGGCACCACTCGCACGACGATGGCCGCACGTGGAAGCGGCTGGACACGCGGATGGAAGTCTCCGGCCTCCACCACAACGTGTTCGGCGGGTTCCTCAGTCTCCGGCTGGCGCTCTACAGCGCCGGCATGGGCGCAGTCGAGTTCAGCGACTTCCGCTACCGCGCGCTCGCCTGAGGCGCGTCACGTCGCGTCGCCGGCCGCGTTGGCGCGATCGTTCTCGCGCATCTCGTACCACATGCCATTGAGGATGGCGAAGCTGGCCGCGAGGCTGACGCCGAGTATCCAGGAGAAGTACCACATGGTCGTTCCTCAGTAGGCGTTGTGGTTCTGTTCCAGGCTTTCAGGACTCACCTTGCCGCGCAGCACGCGGTACACCCAGGCGGTGTACAGGAGGACCAGGGGCAGGAACACGCAGGTGGCCACCAGCATCACGAACAGCGTGAGGTGGCTGGAAGACGCATCCCACACTGTCAGGCTCGACGCGGGATGGGTGGAGGACGGCAGAAGGAACGGGAACACCGCCAGGCCTTCGGTCAGGATGATGCCGGCGATGGCGAGCGCCGAGGCGAGGAACGCCGCCATGCCGCGGCCCGCGCGCAACAGCAGCGCGGCGGCCAGCGCGCCCGTGACGCCCAGCACGGGGAAGATCCAGGTCCACGGCATGGCCTGGTAGTTCGCCATCCAGCCGCCGCGCGCGCTGGTCACCTGCTTGAACAGCGGATTGGACGCGGCATCGGTCACGGCGGCCCCGACCACGGCGTAACCGTCCACGCCCTTCGCCACCCACACGCCGGCCAGCACGAACAACACCGCCGTCGCCACCGCCGCCAGCGAACCGAGGCGCCGCGCACGCACCGCCACCGGCCCGTCGGTCTTGAGCACCAGCATGCTGGCGCCATGGGCCACCAGCATGGCGACGCTGACCAGGCCGCACAGCACCGCGAACGGCGACAGCAGCGCGAAGAAGCCGCCGCCGTAATGGATGCGCAGCGTGTCGTCGAAATGGAAGGGCACGCCCAGCAGCACGTTGCCCATCGCCACGCCGAACACCAGCGCGGGCACGAAGCCGCCGACGAACAGCGCCCAGTCCCACACCGCCCGCCAGCGCCGATCTTCGACCTTGCTGCGGAACTTGAAGCCGACCGGCCGCAGGATCAGTGCGAACAGGATCAGGAACATCGCCAGGTAGAAGCCCGAGAAGCTGACTGCATACAGCGCCGGGAATGCCGCGAAGATCGCGCCACCGCCCAGGATCAGCCACACCTGGTTGCCTTCCCACACCGGGCCCACAACGTTCAGCACCAGCCTGCGCTCGGCATCGGTACGCGCCACCGCAGGCAACAGCGTGCCGATGCCCAGGTCGAAGCCGTCCATCACGGCGAAGCCGATCAGCAGGATGCCCAGCAGCAACCACCAGATCAGGCGCAGGGTCGCGTAGTCGAGGGGAATCGTGTCCATGTCGTCCTCCTGTCAGGCCACGGTCGTGGACGCGGGTGCCAGCGGCGTGCCTGCCTGGTCGGGTCGCCGTTCGCCGCCGGGCACGTCATCCGGGCCTTTCAGGATCACCTTGCGCAACAGGTACACGTCGATGACCGCCAGCGTGGTGTAGACCAGCACGAAACCGGTGAGCGAGATGACGACCTGGTGCAGTTGCAGTCCCGAGGCGGCCATGAACGTCGGCAGCACGCCATCGATGGCCCACGGCTGCCGTCCGTACTCGGCGATCAGCCAGCCGGCTTCGATCGCCAGCCAGGGCAGCGGCAGGCTGTAGAGCGCCAGCTTCAGGAACCACGGGTACTTGTCGAGCTTCTGCACCGTCGCCAGCCAGAACGCCAGCGCGAAGAACGCGATGAAGTAGAAACCGATGCCCGCCATCAGGCGGAAACTCCAGAACAGCGGCGCCACGCGCGGGATGGTGTCGGCGGCGGCGCGCGTGATTTCCGCGTCGGTGGCGCTGCCGATATCCTCGCGGTAGCGCTTCAGCAGCAGCGCATAGCCCATGTCGCGCCAGTGCTGGTCGAACACCGCCTTCGCCTGCACATCCTCGCGATTGGCGCGCAGCTGCTGCAGCGCCGCGTAGGCCAGCTGTCCGTTGCGGATGCGGCCCTCCGCACGTTCGACCAGCTCCCCGATGCCCGGAATTTCGGTGTTGAACGAGCGCGTGCCGATCAGGCCCATCACCCACGGGATGTGCACGGCGTACCGGTTGGCGCGCGCCTCCTGGTCGGGAATCGCGAAGGCGGTGAATCCCGCCGGCGCCGGCTCGGTCTCCCACATCGCCTCGATGGCCGCCAGCTTCATCTTCTGGTTCTCGCCGGCCACGTAACCGCTCTCGTCGCCCAGCACCACCACCGACAGGGCCGCAGCCAGGCCGAAGCTGGCCGCCACCGCCATCGAGCGCTTGGCCAGGTCCGGGTGGCGTCCCCGCAGCAGGTAGAACGCGCTGATCGACATCACGAACACGGCGCCCAGCACGTAGCCGGCGCTCACGGTGTGCACGAACTTCGCCTGCGCCACCGGGTTGAACAGCACGGCCGCGAAGTCCGTTACCTCCATGCGCATGGTGACGGGATTGAACTCGGCGCCGACCGGGTACTGCATCCAGCCGTTGGCGATCAGGATCCACAGCGCCGAGAAGTTGGTGCCCAGTGCCACCAGCCAGGTCACCATCAGGTGCTTCACGCGCGACAGTTTGTCCCAGCCGAAGAAGAACAGGCCGATGAAGGTCGCTTCCAGGAAGAACGCCATCAGCCCTTCGATGGCCAGCGGCGCGCCGAAGATGTCGCCCACGTAGTGGCTGTAGTAGGACCAGTTCATGCCGAACTGGAACTCCATCACGATGCCGGTGGCCACGCCCATGGCGAAGTTGATGCCGAACAGCGTGCCCCAGAACATCGTCATCCGGCGCCAGATGTCGCGCCCGGTCATCACGTACACGCTCTCCATGATCGCGATCATGAAGGACAGCCCCAGCGTCAGCGGCACGAACAGGAAGTGGTACATCGCCGTCAGCGCGAATTGCAGACGGGACAGTTCGACGACGGTCATGTCCGGCATGGCGATGCGGCTCCCGGGTGTCCGTGGTGGATTCTAGACGCCGCCTGTCGCGAACGGGGGCGACCATCTGTCGCACCCCCCTTCGCACGGCCCTGCGGCATCCTGCGCGCCCCGCAGCCGACCGGCTGTCGGGAAGGGGTTGATCCTGATCAATGCGGCCCGGCTGAATGGGCCCGAGAATCCACCGTACCAGAATAGGAGAGGCCGCATGCAAGGCGTCCAGGGGACTTACAACGACAAGGTGGTGCGCCAGTTCACGGTGATGACCGTGGTCTGGGGCATCGTGGGGATGCTGGTGGGGGTGCTGATCGCGGCCCAGCTGTACTGGCCGGCGCTGAATTTCGATCTGCCGTGGCTGAGCTACGGACGCCTGCGCCCGCTGCACACCAACGCGGTGATCTTCGCGTTCGGTGGCTGCGCCCTGTTCGCCACCAGCCTGCATGTGGTGCAGCGGACCAGCCACGTGCGGCTGCTCTCCGACAAGCTGGCCGCGTTCGTGTTCTGGGGCTGGCAGCTGGTCATCGTGGCCGCCGCCGTCTCGCTGCCGCTGGGCCTGACCCAGGGCAAGGAGTACGCCGAGCTGATCTGGCCGATCGACGTGCTGATCGCGGTGGTCTGGGTGTCCTACGCCGTGCTGTTCTTCGGCACCATCGCCAAGCGCGCGGTCAAGCACATCTACGTGGCCAACTGGTTCTTCGGCGCCTACATCATCGCGGTGGCGCTGCTGCACATCGTCAACAGCCTGGCGCTACCCAGCGGCCTGCTGCACTCCTACCCGGTGTACAGCGGCGCGGTCGATGCGATGGTGCAGTGGTGGTACGGCCACAACGCGGTGGGCTTCTTCCTGACCGCCGGCTTCCTGGGAATGATGTACTACTTCGTGCCGAAGCAGGCCGGCCGCCCGGTCTACTCCTACCGCCTGTCGATCGTGCACTTCTGGGCGCTGATCGCCATCTACATGTGGGCCGGTCCGCACCACCTGCACTACACCGCGCTGCCGGACTGGGCGCAGAGCCTGGGCATGGTGTTCTCGCTGATCCTGCTGGCGCCCAGCTGGGGCGGCGCCATCAACGGCGTGATGACGCTGTCGGGCGTGTGGCACAAGCTGCGCACCGACCCGATCCTGAAGTTCCTGATCGTCTCGCTCTCGTTCTACATGATGTCGACCTTCGAAGGTCCGATGATGTCGATCAAGACGGTCAATTCGCTGAGCCACTACACCGACTGGACCATCGGCCACGTGCATGCCGGTGCCCTGGGCTGGGTGGCGATGATCACCATCGGCTCGGTGTACGCGATGCTGCCCAAGCTGCTGGGTCGCGAACAGATGTTCTCCATCAAGGCCATCGACACGCACTTCTGGCTGCACACGCTGGGCGTGGTGTTCTACATCGCCTCGATGTGGATCGCCGGGGTGATGCAGGGCCTGATGTGGCGCGCCACCAACGCCGACGGCACGCTGACCTACAGCTTCGTCGAAGCGCTGAACGCCACGTATCCCTACTACCTGGTCCGCCTGGGCGGCGGCCTGCTGGTATTCGTCGGCATGCTGCTGATGGCCTGGAACACCTGGAAGACCTTCCAGGCGGCCCGGTCCACCGCACCGCAGCCGATCCTGCCGCCCGATGCCAGCCAAGCGCGCGCCTGAGGAACCGACATGAGCAACGGAAATTCACACGAGAAAGTCGAGAAGAACGTCGGCCTGATGGCGGTGCTGATCGCGGTGGCGGTGTCGTTCGGCGGCCTGGCCGAGATCGTCCCGCTGATGTTCCAGGCCGAGGCGATCAAGCCGCTGGAAGGCGTCAAGCCCTACCCGGCGCTGCAACTGGCCGGCCGCGACATCTACATCCGCGAGGGTTGCTACAACTGCCACTCGCAGATGGTGCGCACGCTGCGCTTCGAATCCGAGCGCTACGGCCACTATTCGCTGGCCGGCGAATCGGTCTACGACCGCCCGTTCCAGTGGGGCAGCAAGCGCACCGGGCCCGACCTGGCCCGGGTGGGCGGTCGCTATTCCGACGACTGGCACCGCGTGCACTTGATCAACCCGCGTGACGTGGTGCCGGAATCGAACATGCCGTCCTTCCCCTGGCTGGAGAACGCCAAGGTGGACGGCGCCGAAGTCGCCCAGCGCATGAAGACGCTGCAGCGCATCGGCGATCCGTACACCGACGAGGAAATCAACAGTGCCGCCACCGACGTGGAAGGCAGGACAGAACTGGACGCCGTGGTCGCCTACCTGCAAGGGCTGGGCAAGGCCGCGCCGAGGGGAGGCTGAGCCATGGTATCGGGGATCGTGACCGGGGCACTGATCGTGCTGTTCATCGCCGGCTGGGTGTGGGCGTGGAGCCCGCGCCGCAAGGCGGATTTCGAGGATGCGGCACGCATGCCGCTGGGTGAGGAAGGGGAGAACAACCCATGAGCGCAGGCTGGATCGGATTCATCGTCGCGCTGGTCGTACTGAACATCCTGGGCTGCGTGTGGCTGCTGTGGTGGACCGGCCGCCGCCGGCCCGGCGACCCCGCACCGGAAGACACCTCGCACGTGTGGGACGGCGACCTGACCGAGTACAACAAGCCGCTGCCGAAGTGGTGGATCAACCTGTTCTACATCACCATTTTCTTCAGCATCGGCTACATCGCGTGGTACGGCGGCCTGGGCGTGATTCCCGGCTACGCGAAGTGGTCCTCCACAGGCGAGCACGACCAGGTCAAGGCCGTGCAGGACAGGAAGCTGGAAGCGACGTTCGCACCATTCGCCAACCAGCCCATCGACCAGCTGGCCAAGGATCCGAAGGCGCTGGCGCTGGGACAGTCCATCTTCAACAACACCTGCGCCACCTGCCATGGTTCCACCGGCCAGGGCGCGATCGGATATCCCAATCTCAGCGACGACATCTGGCATTGGGGCGGCACGCCCGACCTGGTGCTGCAGACGGTGCTGGATGGCCGCGAAGGCGTGATGCCGGAATGGGGCACCGCGCTGACCAACATGGGCGGCGACAACGCGGTCGACTACGTCATCGCCTACGTCAACGTGCTGAACAACCCGCAGGACGGCATGAAGAACAACTTCATGGCTGCCCAGGGCAAGCCGCTGTACGATGGCCTCTGCGTGGCCTGCCACGGCGTGGACGGCAAGGGCAACCAGGAACTGGGCGCCCCCGACCTCACCGACGATTACTGGCTGTACGGCAACAGCAAGGAGAGCATGCGCACGACCATCAGCAAGGGCCGTCATGGCGTGATGCCCGCCCACCGCGAACTGCTGGGCGAGACACGTGCCCGCCTGGTCGCCTCGTATGTCTGGTCGCTCTCGCACAAGCAGGGCCAGGCGACCGCCGGCGCGAAATGACCGATTTCACCGAGCCCCGCCTCGACCATCCGCCCCGACCGCTCGCACAGCGCATCGGGGCGGTGCTGTGGCCCAGCTTCTTCGCCGCCGGCGTGGCGACGATGGTGTTCTTCGCCTTCGTCGACCCGCTGACGCTGCGCGACATGACCTTTCCCGACCTGGCGATCAGCCGCGAACTCGGCTACACGCTGGGTTTCTTCATGTTTTGGCTGGCGACGTCGGCCAGCAGCCTGTTCACCTGGATCCTGCTGCGTCCGGCCAGCCGCTTCAACCGCGCGCTGCCGCCGGACTGAGCGCGGCCTGCGACAAACCGTCGCTCCCTCGCGTGCCGACGCGGCGCGAGCATGACGCCAGCCAAGACAGAGTCGCCCATGTCCACGCCAGCACCTCCTCCCTCTCCCGCCCCTGACACCGCCAAGCGGCGCATTCCGCTGGACGTGGTGGATGCGCAGGGCAACTCGTTCTACGTGAGCGAACGCAAGGTGTATCCGCGCGATGTGGCGGGCACGCTCAACCGCCTGCGCGTGGCGGCGGTGTGGTGGCTGCTGGGCATGTACTACGTGTTCCCGTGGCTGAAGTGGGACGACCGCCAGGCCGTGCTGTTCGACCTGCCCGCGCGCAAGTTCTACGTGTTCGGACTGGTGTTCTGGCCGCAGGATTTCCTGCTGCTGGCGGTGCTGCTGATCATCGCGGCGATGGCGCTGTTCTTCTTCACCGCGCTGGCAGGCCGCCTGTGGTGCGGCTATGCGTGTCCGCAGACGGTGTGGACGGAAGTGTTCCTGTGGATGGAGCGCTGGACCGAAGGCGACCGCAGCGCGCGCATCAAGCTGGATGCCGCGCCCTGGAGCGCCAACAAGGTGATGCGCAAGGGCGGCAAGCACGTGCTGTGGGCGCTGTTCGCACTGTGGACGGGCTTCACCTTCGTCGGCTTCTTCACGCCCATCCTCGATCTCGGCGCGCGCCTGTGGCCGTTCGCCTGGGGCGGCTGGGAGACGTTCTGGGTGTTCTTCTACGCGCTGGCCACGTGGGGCTTCGCCGGCTTCCTGCGCGAGCAGGTCTGCAAGTACATGTGCCCGTATGCGCGCTTCCAGAGCGCGATGTTCGACCGCAACACCCTGATCATCGCCTACGACCCGATGCGCGGCGAGCCGCGCGGTCCGCGCAAGCGCGGCCTGGGCAGCGTGCTGGAACGTGCGCGCGGCCTGCTCGACCAGGTCACCGCCTACGATTACGTGGTACGTGCCAACGCACATCCCAGCGCCGCCGACCAGCGCCTCGGCGCGCACGGCACCATCACCTTCGCCGGTGCCGGCGCGGTGATCGAACCGCTGCCGAAATTCGTCCCCGACCAACTGGGCGACTGCATCGACTGCACGATCTGCGTGCAGGTCTGCCCCACCGGCATCGATATCCGCAACGGCCTGCAGTACGAGTGCATCGCCTGCGGCGCGTGCATCGACGCCTGCGACGACGTGATGGACAAGATGGGCTACCCGAAGGGCCTGATCCGCTACACCACGCAGAACGCCATCGACGGAAAACCGTCGAAGGTGCTGCGACCGCGCATCTTCGTCTACGGCACCATCCTGCTGGCGCTGGTGGCGGCGTGGGGCTGGGGCGTGTTCAACCGCGACGTGCTGATCGCGGAAGTGCTGCGCGACCGCAACGCGCTGTACCGCGAAGTGGCCGGCGACCAGGTCGAAAACAGCTACACGCTCAAACTGGTGAACAAGGACCAGCAATCGCACCGCTACCGCGTGACACTGGCGTCCGGCCAGCCCGGCATCCGCCTGCGCGACGGCGAACTGATGGTGCAGGCAGCGCCCGAGGAAGTGCTGTCGCTGCCCGTCACCGCCACCGCCCCTGCCACCCTGCGCGGCCGCCATGCCGTGACGTTCACTGTCCGCGATGTCGATACCGGCACCGGGAAGACCGTGGAAAGCAGCTACTTCGGACCCATGCAATGACCACGAAGCCCGATCCCTCCGCCGCCGTCGCGCGCCCGTTCTGGAAAGAGCCGATGGTGTGGCTGGTCTGGGGCCTGCCGCTGGCATCGGTCATCGCCGGCCTCTGGCTGGTGGTGGTCGCCGTGCGGGCGGGAGGAGCGGATTCCGTCACCGACAAGGTGCAGCGGGTGTCGCAGATCCAGACCACCGACCTGGGCCCCGACGACAATGCCGCGCAGCGCAAGCTCAGTGCGATCGTGCAGGTCCGCACGGATCACGTGGAGATGATCGCCGTCACCGGCGACTTCGCGGGCACGTCCCCGCTGGTGCTGACGCTCGCCCATCCGACCGAAGCCGCGAAGGACGTCGTCCTGACCCTGGCACGCGACACCGCCGGCTGGACCGCGCCCGCGGAAATCGAAACCACCCACGACTGGAACATCCAGCTCGCGCCGCAGGACGGCGCATGGCGTATCCGGGGACGCCTGCAGAAAGACACCCAGGCCGTGCGACTGGCTCCCTCGCATGGGAGCGGCTGAGCGCCCCTGCATGGACATCCCCGTGGTGCCCTGCCACCACTGCGGCGAGCCGGTCGGCGATGCCGCACGCCGGGTCGATGCGGGCGAGCGGTCGTTCTGCTGCGAAGGCTGCGCGGCGGCCGCCGCGTGGATCGAGGATGCGGACCTGGGCAGCTACTACCGCCTGCGCAGCGCGAGCGCCAACCGCGTGCAGGCCGACCGGCTGGATCTTGCAAGCTGGGACCGTGCCGAGTTGCAGGCTGAACACAGCCGCGCCATCGACGGTGGCCGCGAGATCGTGCTGCTCACCGACGGCATGCGCTGCGCCGCGTGCGCGTGGCTGATCGACCGCGCACTGGCGCGCGAAGCCGGCGTACTCGACACCACCGCCAATGCGGTGACCGGCCGCATCCGCATCGCCTGGGACCCGGCACGCACGCACCTGTCCGCCCTGCTGCACCGCCTGGCCATGCTGGGCTATCGACCGTATCTGGCCACCGGCGACGCACGTGAACAGGCCCGCCTGTCCGAACGCCGCCGCTGGCTGCTGCGACTCGGCGTGGCCGGCCTCGGTTCGCTGCAGGCGATGATGCTGGCCGAGGCTTTGTACCTGGACGTCAACGCCACCATGCCGCTGCCGACACGCGACCTGTTCCGCTGGCTCACCTTCCTGGTCAGCACGCCGGTGGTGTTCTACAGCGGCTGGCCGTTCCTCGCCGGCATGGCGCGCGAACTGCGCGCGCGCCACGTGGGCATGGACACGCTGATCGCCAGCTCCACCCTGCTCGCCTACGTCGCCAGCCTGGTCGAGACGATCCGTGGCGGCACGCATGTCTGGTACGACGCGGCGGTGATGTTCGTCTTCCTGTTGCTGGCCGCGCGCATGCTGGAACAGCGTGCGCGCAACGTCGCCACCGCACAGGTGGATGCGCTGGCGCGCGCGCAGCCCGTGTTCGCGATCCGCGAGCGCGATGACGGCACGCGCGAATCGGTGCCGCCGTCGGCGCTGCGCGTGGCCGACGTGGTCTGCGTGCCCGCCGGCGAGGGCGTGCCCGCCGATGGCGTGCTGCTGGACGCGGCCGCGGATTTCGAGGAAGCGCTGCTGACCGGCGAATCGCGACCGGTGCGCCGGCATGCAGGCGAGACCGTGTATGCAGGCACCACCTGCCGCGAGCGCCCCGCACGGCTGCGCGTGACCGCCACCGGCACGGCGACGCGGCTGTCGCAGCTGGCGGAACTGGTCGACCGCGCGCAGGGCCATCGCCCGCCACTGGCGCAACTGGCGGATCGCGTGGGCCGGCATTTCGTGGTCTCGCTGCTGGTGCTGGCGGCGTGCGTCTACATCGGCTGGCGGATGTACCAGCCCGAACGGGCGTTCGAGGTGACCCTTGCCCTGCTGGTCATCAGCTGCCCCTGCGCGCTGTCGCTGTCGGTGCCCGCCGTGCTCGCCGCCGCGCATGGTGCGCTGGCGCGCTGCGGCGTGCTGGCCACGCGGCCCCAAGCGCTGGACACGCTGGCGCGCGCTACCGACGTGGTGTTCGACAAGACCGGCACGCTCAGCGACGGCCGTCCCGCACGCGTGGCCGTGGAGGTATTCGACGGCCTGGACGCGGACGCCGCCACGCGCATCGTGGCCGCGCTGGAGAAGGACAGCGGCCACCCGATCGCGACCGCATTCGCGGATGTCGATGCACGCGCATGGGCGCAGGCCGTGGTCGCGCGTCCCGGCCAGGGCGTGGAAGGCGATGTCGACGGTCGCCATTGGCGCTTCGGGCGCGCGGACTGGGCCGCACACCGGGCAGACGATGGCGGCCTGTGGCTGGGCGATGGCACGCACGGCGTCGCCCGCTTCACCTTGAACGAGCGACCGCGCGAGGATGCCGCCATCGCTATCCGGGCCCTGCGCGCGCAGGGCCTGGACATCCATCTGGCCAGCGGCGACAGCGAGGGCGCGGTGCAGCGCCTGGCGCACGTCCTCGGCATCGCGTCGACGCTTGCCCGGCAATCGCCGGAGGACAAGCTGGCACGCGTGCGGCAGCTGCAATCGGAAGGCCGCATCGTGGCGATGGTCGGCGACGGATTGAACGACGCGCCGGTGCTGGCCGGCGCGGATGTCTCGATCGCGATGGGCGAAGGCGCGCCGCTGGCGCAGCGGGCGGCCGACCTGGTCGCCACCGGTCCTTCGCTGTTGCGCATCGCCGACGCCGTGCGCGTGGCGCGGCTGTCGCGGCGGCTGGTGAAGCAGAACCTGGCCTGGTCTGCCGGCTACAACCTGCTCGCCGTGCCACTGGCCGCCGCCGGCCTGGTCACGCCATGGATCGCGGCGCTGGGCATGGCGGTATCCTCGCTGGTGGTCACCCTCAATGCGCTGCGGCTGGCGCGCACGTCCACGGAGATGGCGGCATGAACATCCTGCTGATGCTGTTGCCGATCAGCCTGGTCCTGCTGGGCCTGGCCGTCGCCGCGTTCGCGTGGGCCGTGCGCAAGGGCCAGTTCGACGATCTCGACACACCCGCGCTGGACATCCTCGACGATGCACCGCCGAAACAGCGCGAGGACGCGCGCGCGCGCGAAGGCGACGATGGCGCCTAACCTCCCTGTCCTGTCCGCTGCCCTGCTGGCGGGCCTGGTGGGCAGCACGCACTGCGCGGTGATGTGCGGCGGCATCGCCACCGGCTTCTCCGCGATGTCCTCCCGGCAACCAGGCTGGAGCGGTGCCCTGCAGCTCAACCTCGGCCGCGTCGCCGGTTACACGCTGGCGGGCGCGATCGTCGGCGCCTTCGGCGGTGGCCTGCTGGCGCTGGCACGGCACGACACCGCCGTGCTCGCGATGCGCGTCGGCGTGGGACTGGCCCTGGTGGTGCTGGCGCTGCGCCTGTTCGACCAGCGGGGCCGCCTGGATTTCCTTGCCCGTCCCGGTGCGAAGGTCTGGCAGGCATTGCGGCCCCTGCATGCACGCGTGCTGCCGGCGGACACGCTGCCGCGCCGCCTGGTGGCCGGTGCGCTGTGGGGCTGGTTGCCGTGCGGACTCAGCCTGAGCCTGCTCACCGTCGCCTGGCTGCAGGCCAATGCGCGCGATGCCGCCTTGACCATGGCCGCGTTCGGGCTCGGCACACTGCCGATGATGGTCACCCTGACCTGGTCCGGCGCACGCCTGGGGCGGCGCTGGCAGCAACCGGCCGTGCGGCGCGTGGCCGCGACCTTCGTGCTCGCGGCGGGCCTGCTGACCATCGCCTCGCCCTGGTTGATGCGGCACCCGGCGCTGCACGGCGTGCTCACGGCACTGGGCTGCCAGCCCTTGCCACCATGAGGGCGGATGCGACACCGGCTTCAGAAGGCGCGAACGCGAAGATGCGCCTGCAGACGCTGGGGCGCGTGGCGCGCGATCCCTTGCGGGCCGCCAGCGCGCTCGCCCTGTTCGCTGGCTGGCTGCTCGTGCCGCAGGCCGCGCTCATCGCCGTGTGCATGCAGCGCGCGTTCGTCGCCCACGAGCCGCCCCTCGTCCTGCTGCCACTGCTTGGCGGCCTGTTGATCCTGTTGCTGCTGCGCGCCGGACTGGGATGGGCGAGCCGGCGATGCGCCGACCATGCGGTCGAGCGCATCCGCGTCGACCTGCGCGGCAGCATCGCGCGCGCCCTGGTGGCGCGTGGTCCCGCCTGGGTGCGCAGCCAGCAGAGCGGCGCGCTGGCCGAACGCATGGGCGCGCACGTGGATGCGCTGGAAGGCTATTTCGGCGGCTTCGTGCCAGTACGCGCGGAGGTGGTGGGCGTACCGCTGGCGATCCTGCTGGCGGCGTTCTGCGTGGATCGCACGGTCGGCCTGATCCTGTTGCTGACGATGCCGTTGGTGCCGGTGTTCATGATGCTGGTCGGCTGGAGCGCGCAGGCCGCCAGCCAACGGCAGTTGCAGGCACTCGCGCGCATGGGCGGACACTTCGCCGACCGTCTGCGCGGACTGGGTCTGATCCGCCTGTATGGGCGTGGCGAGGCTGAACTGGAAGGCATCCGTTCCGCCGCCGAGGAACTGCGCCTGCGCAGCCTGCGCGTGCTGCGCATCGCGTTCCTTTCGTCGGCGGTACTGGAGTTCTTCGCCTCGCTGAGCGTGGCGATGATCGCGCTGTACCTCGGCCTCAGTTATCTCGGCATGATCGATCTGCGCGCGCAGCCCTTGACGCTGAGCGCGGGCGTGTTCTGCCTGCTGCTGGCGCCGGAGTTCTATGCGCCGCTGCGACGGCTGGCCACGCACTACCACGACCGCGCTGCGGCGCTGGCGGCGATGGACGAGATCGCGCCGGTACTGGACGATGCGGACGCCGTCACGTCGCCCGTCCTTCCGACCACAGCGCCTGCGGGCACCCTCATCAGCGCGCGCGACGTCACGCTGCGCCATGCAGGCAATGCACGCGACGTGTTGCGCGATGTCGATATGGCACTGCATCGCGACCAGCACATCGCCCTCGTCGGCGCCAGCGGCGACGGCAAGAGCACGCTGCTGGAAGCCCTGGCCGGCTGGATTCCGGCCACGACCGGCACGGTGGAGCGCGCACCCGGCCTGCGCATCGGCTACGCGCCGCAGCGTCCGTTCCTGTTCGCAGGCAGCCTGCTCGACAACCTGCGCCTGGCGAAACCGGATGCGGACGATGACGAACTGCGGCGAGCGGCCGAAGCGGCACAGGTGCTGCGTTTCGCGGACCGCCTGCCTGACGGCCTGGATACGGTGATCGGCGAACGCGGTTTCGGCCTGTCCGGCGGCGAAGCGCGACGCATCGCGCTGGCGCGCGTGTTCCTGCGCGACCCCGACCTACTGCTGCTCGACGAGCCCACGGCCTTCCTCGATCCGGACACGGAAGCCGCCGTGCTGCGGGCGATCCTGCACTTCGCACGCGGACGCGGGCTGGTGATGGCCACGCACAGCGCCGCCGCGCAGGCGGCGATGGCGCAGACCTGGCGCGTGCATGGCGGGAAGCTGCATGCGACCGCGGTAGCGCCCCGATGACCGACCGCAACGACACGCTGCCGGTGCGCCTGCGCGAGGTGGTTCTGCGCCACCGCAGGAGCATCCTGCTCGCCATCGCGCTGCTGTTGCTGACGCTGCTCGCAGGCACGGCACTGCTGGGCCTGTCCGGACATTTCCTCACTGCCGCAGCACTGGCGGGCAGTACCGCACTCGGCTTCAACTTCTTCGGTCCGTCGGCCGGCATCCGTGCGCTGACCTTCGTACGCATCCTGTCACGCTATGCGGAGAAGCTGCTCGGCCACGATGCCACGCTGCGGCTCGCGCGCGACCTGCGGGTGTGGTTCTTCCGCCGCGCACTGCCGCTGGCGCCGCTGGGCCTGGGCCGCTTCCGCATCGGCGAACTGATGGCGCGGTTGATGGCGGACATCGAAGCGGTCGACGGCGTGCTGGTCCGCGCGCTCGGCCCGCTGCTGGCCGTGCTGTCGCTGTGCGCGCTGGCGACGCTGGTGGCGACGTTCGCGCTGCCGGCAGCCGGCGCCCTTCTGCTCGTCGCGCTGCTGCTGATCGGTGCGCTGGCGCCGTGGCTGGCGGCGCGCAGCGTGGCGGCGCTGGAAGGCGAACGCGCCGAGGCCCGCATGCGCCTGCGCGCGTCGGTGCAGGAAGGCATCGAAGGCCAGCAGGACCTCGTCGCGATGGATGCCACATCGGCGTGGCTGGCAGCGCTGGATGCGCGGAGCCGCGAGGTGGCGCAGTGGGAAGACCTGCGCAAGCGCCGGCTTGCGCTCGCCAGTTTGGCGCATGCCCTGGTCACGGCCGCCACGCTGCCGGCGATGCTGTGGGTCCTGCTATCGGCGGTGTATGCCGAACGCATCGGCGCCGCAGCCGCGGGCGGCCTGTTCTTCATGACGGTCGCCGTACTGGAAGCCTGCAGCGCCATCGCCCCGGCCTGGCAGGCATGGCGTGCCGCCGTCACCGCAACCGGACGGCTTGAAGAAGTGGTGGAGCCGAAGCACGAAGCCCGAAGCCACGGGCGCACGGGTGCGCAACCGCCAGCGCCACGCGGTGCGCTGTGGTTCCGCGAGGTGGTGTTCGCCTGGCCCGGCAGCACGCGGCGCGTGCTCGATGGCGCCAGCCTGCGCATCAAAGCGGGCGAGCGCGTGCTGGTCTCCGGCGACAGCGGCGAAGGCAAATCCTCCTTGTTGGCGTTGGCGCTGGGACTGTGTACGCCGAACGCAGGGGAAGTACGCTTCGCCGACGACGACCTGCGCACGCTGGATCCTGCACTCTGGCACACCCGCATCGCCTGGCTGCCGCAGGACGCGCCGGTCTTTTCCGGCAGCGTGCGCGAAAACCTGCGCCTCGGCGATCCCGCTGCCGACGATGCGCGCCTGTGGCAGGCGCTGGCGCAGGTGAAGCTGGACGCCCGCTTCCGCGATGCGGACGACGGTCTGGATACCTGGGTCGGCGAGAACGGCGCGACGCTGTCGGCGGGCCAGGCACGTCGACTGGCGCTGGCGCGTGCGCTGCTGCGCGATGCACCGTTGCTGCTGCTCGACGAGCCCACCGAAGGCCTCGACCAGGACACCGCTGACGCCCTGATGCGCGACATCGCGACCGCCAGCGAGGGGCGCAGCGTGCTGATCATCAGCCATGCGACGCTGCCGGATGGCGTGGTGGATACGCGGTATCGGCTGCGCGATGGCAGGCTGGTGAAGGAGGCCATCCCCCTGCAGGAGCGACGTAAGTCGCGACCGCACGAATGATCGACCGTTGCACCGTCGGGTGGAACAGCGCTGCGGAAACACCTGCATACCCTGTTGCGCCCCATTGTTCGCGGGGCATACGGTCGCGACTTACGTCGCTCCTACAGAGAGCAAAAAAGCCTCAGGCGCGCGCTTCGGCCAGGGCGTCCAGGCGCTTGCGGTTGAGCAGGCGCACGTGGTGCGGGTCGTCGGTGGCGATGCTGCCTTCCTGGCGCAGGCGGGTGAAGCTGCGGCTGACGGTCTCGACGGTCAGGCCCAGGTAGTCGGCGATGTCGGTACGCGTCATCGGCAGGATTACTTCGGTGTCGTCCTGGCCCTGGCGCCGACGACGCTGCGCCATGTCCACCAGGAAGCCGGACAGGCGCTCCATCGGATTGAGGCGGGCCAGCGACATCAGGTTGCCACGGGTGGCGTCGAGTTCGACGCAGGCGCGCTCCAACAGTTCGCGCTCCAGCTCCGGGTGGTCGTGGCACAGGCCGCGCATGTCGGCCATCGAGAATTCGCACAGCGTGCTGTCGGTGATCGCCTCAATGGTGTGCTTGTAGTGCGAGGTCCCGCTGAAGCCGATGAAGTCGCCCGGCATCAGGAACCCCGCCACCAGCCGGCGCCCGTCCGGCAACAGCCGGATGCGGCGCAACGCGCCCTTGGTCACCGTGAACACGCCCCGCCGCGGCTCGCCCTCGCGCACCAGCGCCTCGCCCGCGGACAGCCGGACGTCATCGGCCAGCGCCTCCATGGCATGGGCCTTCTCCACCGGCAGGGCCGCGCAGATGGCCAGGTGCCGGACCAGGCAGCCGCCACAACCGCGCGAATTGGCCTGGCAGACCACGCCATCGGCTGGCGCACGGGTCACCGGGGCGTCGTTCTGGCGGAGGATGCGAAGGCTCATGGCGGTCGGCTACGTGGTCTTCCCAGGCCATGATACGCCCGCAAGTCACTGATTTCCGGGCTGCGACAATTGGTCGCAGACCCGGGTTTCAGCACCCATTCCCCCATTCAGGCCCGGATTCGGTTACAGTGCGCGCCGCTTGCCTGCGGCCGTTCGTTTCCCCATGGTCCGCCGGCGCCGGGATGTCCACACGACCTCCCGCGCCCGCCCCGCCCCGACTTCTTTCGTGGGCAAGCCCGGATCCGCCGCTTTGGCGCCTCCGCACCCCTTCTCGCAGCGCGGTTTCAGGGAACGCTTCGAGTCACGGCCTCACCGCATTCCGCGCGTCCCACGTTGCCGCACTTCGCTGTGCCGGCGTTGCGTGCGTGTCCGGCCGGCCGGCTTTGGAGCTTCCACCATGACGTTTGAAAACCTTGGCCTCGCGCCCGCCCTCCTGCGTGCGCTGGACGAACAGGGCTATACCCAGCCCACCGCCATCCAGGAACAGGCCATCCCGCTGGCCCTGGCCGGGCACGACCTGCTGGCCGGCGCCCAGACCGGCACCGGCAAGACCGCCGCGTTCGGCCTGCCGCTGATCCAGTACCTGGCCACCACGCCGCAGGAAGTCGCCACCCGTGGCCCGCGCAAGCCGCGCGCACTGGTGCTGACCCCCACCCGCGAGCTGGCCGTGCAGGTGCATGACAGCCTGCGTGGCTACGGCAAGTACCTGCGCATTCCCAGCACCACCATCTATGGCGGCGTGGGCATGGGCAACCAGCTGGACGCGCTGCGCCGTGGCGTGGACATGGTGATCGCCTGCCCGGGCCGGTTGATCGACCATATCGAGCGTCGCAGCATCGATCTGTCCGGCATCGAGGTGCTGGTGCTGGACGAGGCCGACCGCATGCTCGACATGGGCTTCCTGCCCTCGATCAAGCGCATCCTGGCCAAGCTGCCCAAGCAGAACCGCCAGACCATGCTGTTCTCCGCCACCTTCGCCGAACCGATCCGCGAACTGGCCATGGAATTCATGCGTGATCCGAAGCAGATCCAGGTCACGCCCAAGAACACCGTCGCCGAGACCATCACCCACCGCGTCCACCCGGTCGATGGCAGCCGCAAGCGCGACCTGCTGCTGCACCTGCTGGCCAAGGACAGCCGCCTGCAGACGCTGGTGTTCGCCCGCACCAAGCATGGCAGCGACAAGCTGGCGATGTTCCTGGACAAGAGCGGCATCAAGACCGCGGCGATCCACGGCAACAAGTCGCAGGGCGCACGCCAGCGCGCGCTCAACGACTTCAAGGCCGGCCGCATCAACGTGCTGGTGGCCACCGACATCGCCGCGCGCGGCATCGACATCGACCAGTTGCCGCAGGTGATCAACTTCGACCTGCCGATGGTGGCCGAGGACTACGTGCACCGTATCGGCCGCACCGGCCGCAACGGCTCGACGGGCGAGGCGATCTCGCTGGTGGCGCAGGATGAAGCCAAGTACCTGCGCGCCATCGTGCGCATGCTCGGCCGCGACGTGGACCTGCGCGACGTGCCGGGCTTCGAGCCGCAGACGCCGATCCGCTGGGGCAACAGTGCGCCGGGCAAGGCCGAACAGCCCGCCGGCGAGCGCACCCCGCGCCGCAACGGCCCGCAGAAGCATGCGCGCCGCCCGCACAGCGAGGCCCCGCGCCACGCCCACGCCGGCCCGAAGAAGCACAGCAGTGGCCCGCGTCGCGAAGGCGACCGCCGCCCCGGCGGTGCGCGCCCTAGCCAGGCACGCCCTGCCCGTTGAGTCGATCGTGCGGCGCCCTCACCGGCGCCGCACGCTGGTTGCCACGCCCTCTAGAATCGTCGCATGGATATCTTCAAGGTCTTCACCGTGGAAGCCGCGCACCGGCTGCCGCACGTGCCGGACGGGCACAAGTGCGCGCGCCTGCACGGACATTCGTTCCGCATCGAACTGCATCTCTCCGGCCCGGTCGATCCGCACGCTGGCTGGGTGATGGACTTCGCCGACGTGAAGGCGGCCTTCCAGCCGATCTACGACCGGCTGGACCACCACTATCTCAACGACATCCCCGGCCTGGACAACCCGACCAGCGAGCAGCTCGCGAAGTGGATCTGGGACCAGACCAAACCGGTGCTGCCGCTGCTGAGCGCCATCGTGGTGCATGAAACCTGCACGTCCGGGTGCCGCTATACGGGCCCCTGAGGCAAGAAACCGGTTTCATACCACTACATACAAGCGTTTGATTTTTAACGGCTCCTGACCGTTCGTCGGATTTCCATACGCCACTTATTGCACTGCAACATGGATATGTCTATGCTGCGTCGCAACAGATGGGAATCCCCTTTCAGGAGCACGCCATGACCACGCAATTCAACGAAAGCTTCAGCCAGTTCACGCACCAGTTCGCCGCCGCTGCCTCGCGCGCCAACCGTCTGGCCCTGGAAAGCGCCGAGACCGTGTTCGGCGTGCAGCTGAAGACCTTCGAAAAGAATATCGACGCCACCACCGCCTTCTTCGGCGAGCTGGCTGAAACCCGCGACCTCGAAGGCTACAAGACCCTGTGGCCGAAGGGCATGCAGGTGGCCAAGGACAACGCCGAGCGCGTCGTCGCCGCCAGCCAGGAAGTGTTCGGCCTGGGCCTGAAGACCGGTGAGGCCTTCGGCCAGCTGGTGAAGACCCAGTTCGAGACCGCGACCGACAACGTCCAGGCCTCCGTGGCCAAGGCGACCAAGGCCGCCAAAGGCAAGTAAGACCCGCCCCAGGACCTGCGCGTCCAACGTTTATTGCGCGGCTCCCCCTCCCTCCGCGCAGCCGACCCGGCAGCCCCCACGCTGCCGGGTTTTTTATTGCCCGCGCACCCAGGTACTTGCAGGAGGGCCTTCAGGCCCGATGCTTTTCCGGCAACGCCTGTCGGGCCTGAAGGCCCTCCTACAGGGAAATCGCGATATGCCGGCTGAGCTGCCTGGCGTCGATGTCCGGCGCATGTGGCAACCTCCCCCAGCACGGCACCGGCATGCGCGCGGACAGCAGGGCGAAGTTCTCGTCCCGGCGTTCCATCTCCGGATCGACCTCGTTCGCTATCCAGCCCACCAACCGTGCCCCGTCGTCCTGGATGGCGCGCGCACTGAGCCGTGCATGGTTGATGCAGCCGAGCCGCATCCCCACCACCAGCACCACCGGCAGGCGCAGTTCCTCGACGAGGTGCCGTTGATCGAGCGTCGCCGTCAGCGGCGCGGCCCAGCCGCCAACGCCTTCCACCAGTACCAGATCAGCCAGCGGATGCAGGCGCTCGAACGCTGAAACCAGCACCCCCAGTTGGACGTCCACGCCTGCATCGCGGGCCGCGATCTCCGGCGCCAGCGGAGCGGGCAGCGCATACGGATTGAGGTCCTCGTACGGCGGCACGGGATCGCTCGCCGCCTGCAGGGCCAGTGCATCGTCGTTGCGCCAGCCGGCCGGCGTGAGGGTACAGCCGCTGGCAACCGGCTTCATGCCGACCGCGCGCAACCCGCGCGCGCGGAATGCATGCAACAAGGCGGCACTGGCGACGGTCTTGCCGACGCCGGTGTCGGTACCGGTGACGAACAGCCGGTCCATCGGCCTATCCATCTGCGCGCTCCGGCCAGCGGCGCGCGCCCCAGCGCTGGCCACGCACATGCACCAGGCCGGTGAACGAAAGCAGGAAATACACGCTGCCCGGCAATGCGACCTGCCACGACCGCGAGTGCTCGGTCAGCAGCAGCGCGATCAGCACCGACACCAGGCTGACGAGAACGAAATAGGCGTGGGATGCGACTTCCCCAGCTGCGTTGGCTGCGGCATCGCCGTCCAGCCGCAACCGGCCACGCGCGCGCCATGCGAGCGCATACAGACCGCCTACGCAGGCGGACATCGACGCGAACGCGAGCCCGTAGAAAATGAACATGAAGGCCAGCGGACGCGGACCGTTGGCGTCGGACAGCGGCATCGGCAGCCACCCGCCCGTGATCCATCCGAAGAACGTACCCAGCAGCAGCCGCAGCGGATACACGTAGACCAGCACCAGGAACACCAGCAACAGGCTGAGCAGCGTGGCCGGGACGGTGCCCAGCCGATAGCGCCGGCTCCAGCGCACATGCGCGTACCAGAACATCGCCACCATCGCGAAGCTGGCGGCGAACGCCGGTATGTTCTTCAGCGCCTGCAGTACGCCGCCGATGCTGTCAGGAATGCGCTCCACCGAGATGACCAGCAAAGTGACCGCGAACGCGAACGCCGCATCGACGAATGCCTCCAGCCGCGTCACGCCATGGCCACGCCAACCCGCTTCTTCTTCATCGCGTGCATTCGCGCCCACCTGTCGCCCCCGTCAGCCCATGCGGATGGGACGCATCATATCGGGCCGTCCCGCAGGACGCGGGAGTAGAATCGACGCCATGTCATTCGCCTCCCAGACGCTCACCGGCAGCAAGCCGGAACAATACGCACAGCTGGCCGCGCAGGCCCGTGCCCTGCTGGCCGGCGAACCGGACCGGATCGCCAATGCCGCCAACCTGGCCGCACTGCTCTACCACGCCCTGCCGGACTTCAACTGGGCCGGCTTCTACTTCTTCGATGGCCGGGAATTGGTCGTTGGCCCGTTCCAAGGCTTACCAGCCTGCGTGCGGATCCCGTTGGACAAGGGGGTCTGCGGAGCCGCCGCACGCACCCGCCAGACCCAGCGCGTGGACGATGTGGAGGCCTTCCCGGGCCACATCGCCTGCGATTCCGCTTCACGCTCGGAGTTGGTGGTACCGCTGGTAAAAGGGGACGAACTGGTCGGCGTGCTCGACCTGGACAGCCCACGCCTGGCGCGCTTCGATGCCGACGACCAGGCGGGCATGGAACGCATCGCCGCCATCTTCGTGGATTCGCTGACATGACAGGCACCAAGCTGCGCAACATCGGCCCCAAGTCCGCCGCCTGGCTGCGCCAGGTCGGCCTGCGCACGCAGGAGGACCTGGAGGGCGTCGGCGCGGTGGAAGCCTTCATACGGGTCAAGCGCGCGGGGTTCCGGCCCAGCCTCAACCTGCTCTATGCGCTGGAAGGCGCCCTGCTGGATTGCCACTGGCAGCAGCTGCCCGAGGATCGCCGCAGCGCATTGCTGGTGGCCTACGACGCGGCGGCCGCCCTGCTGCCGCCGCCGCGCGGCCGACCCGCAGCAGGCCCGGTGACCACGACGCACACCGAGCGCGAAGAAGACACGGGCCCTCCGCTCAACCTGTTCGACTCGCCAGGCGGCGACGACTGATTCCTCCACGAGGGCTTCAGCCCCGATGCTTTTCAGCCACTGCGTCAGGGGCTGCCAGAAGAGCATCGGGACTGAAGCCCCTCCTGCACCTGTGCGGGCAGGAACGCGCGGGCTTCCCGTATACTGCGCGCGCTTTCAGGTGACCCGCGGCTTCCACGCCCGGGTTGAAACGGGAAGCCGGTGACCCGCGATACGCGGCATTCCGGCGCTGCCCCCGCAACGGTAGGCGAACAACAGCCGCGGCATCGGCCACTGTGCATTGCATGGGAAGGCGCCAAGGCGGAGTGCCCTGCACTCGTTCGCAAGCCCGGAGACCGGCCTGGGAGTCCACTGGTTGCGATGCGGAGGGCGTCGCGGCGTGCCGCGCCGCTGCCTGTCTGCTGCGCTGTCCGCAACGCTCCCTTCCCCGTCGCAACTCCACGCCGAAGAATGCGCGCGGGGCGCGCGATGGAGTTGAATCCGATGTACAGCCGTTTTCCCCTTTCCCACCTGGCCCTCGCGGTCGCATTGGCGCTGCCGTTCGCGGCGCAGGCGCAGGACGCCACTGACTTGGACGAAGTCGTCGTCACCGGCACCCGCACCGATGTGGCCGTGCGCGACAGCCTGGCGCCGGTGCAGGTCATCGCGCGCGCGGACATCGAACGCAGCCAGTCGCGCTCGCTGATCGATCTGCTCAAGGGCCGTGCCGGCATCGGCTTCACCAACCAGGGCGGCCTGGGCAAGCTGAGCACGATCAACATCCGCGGCACCGAATCCGACCACGTGCTGGTACTGGTGGATGGCATCCGCATCGGCTCGGCAACCGCGGGACTGGCGTCGTTCCAGGACTTGCCGGTGGACCAGATCGAGCGCATCGAGATCGTGCGTGGCCCACGCTCCAGCCTGTACGGCTCGGAGGCGATCGGCGGCGTGATCCAGATCTTCACCCGTCGCGGCGGCAAGGGCCTGTCGCGCGAACTGCGTGTCGGCGGTGGCAGCAACAATCTGCGCGAAGCCAGCGGCGGCTTCGCTTATGGCGGGGAACGTGGCTGGATCGGCGCCAATGCCGCGTACCAGGAAACCGACGGCACCAACGCCTGTCGTGGCGCCGGCTTTCCGGTCTTCCAGGGCTGCTTCACCGACGAGCCAGACGATGACGGCTACCGCAACGTCTCGCTCAACGTGCGCGGCGGCTACAGGCTGACCGATGCGCTGACGCTGGAAGGCCACGCATTGAACGCCGATGCCTTCAACGAGTTCGATGGCAGCATCTTCGGTGGCAACGAGGCCGACAACGTGCAGCAAGTGCTCGGCAGCAAGCTGACGTGGAAGCCTTCCGCCGCCACCACGCTCACCGCGCAAGTCGGCCGCGCCTCCGACAAGTCGGACAACCATTTCGCCGATGCCGCCGCCGGCACACGCACCTTCGTCAGCACGTTCGACACTCGGCGCGACACCGCCTCGCTGCAGGGCGACTTCGTCTTCGCTGACCGGCACCTGCTGACCGCCGGCGCAGACTGGCAGCGCGACGAGGTCACCAGCACGGTGACCTTTGCCGACAGCGCCCTGACGCCGATCGAAAGCCGCGACAACACCGGCGTCTTCGTCGAGTATCAGGGACGCTTCGGCGCGCAGCAGGTGCAAGCCAGCGTGCGCAACGACGACAACGACCAGTTCGGCAACCATGTGACCGGGAGCCTCGGCTGGGGTCTCGGATTCGGCAGCGGCTTCAAGCTCAGCGTCACCGCCGGCACCGGTTTCAAGGCGCCCACGTTCAACGACCTGTACTACCCGTTCTCCGGCAACGAGTTCCTCGAGCCCGAACGTTCGAAGACCCTGGACATCGGCCTGGCGCAGTACGCCGACAACTGGAACTGGTCGTTCAACGTCTACGAGACGCGTATCGACGACCTCATTGCGCTTGACAGCAACTGGCTGCCGGCGAATACCGAAGAAGCGCGCATCCGCGGTGCCGAACTGACCGGCACAATGACGCTGGCCGGCTTCGACATCGCCGCCCAGGTGAGCCATGTCGATCCGCGCAACCACACCGCCGGCCTGAACTACGACAACCTGCTGGCGCGCCGCGCACGCAACACGGCACGCGTGGATGTGGACCGTGCCTTCGGCGGCTTCCGCGTCGGCCTGACCGCCAATGGCGCCAGCCACCGCTACGACAACGCTGCCAACAGCGTTCGACTGGCCGGCTACGGCACGCTGGACCTGCGCCTGGAGTACGCAATCACGGACGAGTGGTCGCTACAGGCACGCGCCAGCAACGTGTTCGACCGCCAGTACGAAACGATCGCCTGGTACAACCAGCCCGGTCGTGAGTACGGCCTGAGCCTGCGCTACAGCGCGCGCGACTGAGTCGTACGCCCGAGGGAAGGCCGGCAATGGACTGCTCCGTTGCCGGCTTTGCCGCTTCGTCCCCGCGGCCACAAGACTGCGGACCACGCTGTACCAGCCCGACGCCGGACCGCGCACGCGTCTGCAGAACGCGATGGCCTCGCACCTGCGATGCTTCGAGCGCAACGAAGACCCCGCCTTCGACTGGCACGCTGCATGACCCTGCGCTACACGTCCATCACATCGAACAGGCTCGCCTGTACTCCCAACTCCTCACGATCGCGGAACCCGGAAAGGCCTACGCCGACCAAGCGGTACCGAGTCGCAGCAGGCAGGTCCACGCGCTCGCGCAATGCCAGCGCGATATCGATGAACTCCTGCGCGGAGGATGCAGGCGACTCCGGCGTGAAGCTGCGGGTCAGGATGCGGAACTGCGAGGTCTTGAGCTTCAGTACCACCGTGCGGCCCACGCGCTCCGTCTTCCGGCTGGCGGCCCAGGCCTTTTCCGCGATACGGACGATGTGCGGTTCCAGTTCGGGCAGCAACAGGTCGGTGGCGAACGTGTCTTCGGCCGAGATCGACTGCACCGGCTGGTCAGGCTCCACGGGTCGCTCGTCGATGCCGCGTGCGCGCCGATAGAGACTTCCGCCGAAGCTGCCGAAGCGCTGTTCCAGATCGCGCTGCTCGAAGGTGCGCAGATCGCCGACGGTATGGATGCCGGCCGCGTTCAACTTGCCCTGCATCACCTTGCCCACGCCCGGAATGCGCTCCACCGGCAAAGGCGTCAGGAACGCCTCCACCTGGTGCGGCCGCAGCACGAACTGCCCATCGGGCTTGCGCCAGTCGGACGCGATCTTGGCGAGGAACTTGTTCGGCGCCACGCCGGCCGACGCGGTGAGCTGCGTTTCCTCGCGGATCTGCGCACGGATCGTTTCGGCCACCGCGGTGGCGGTCGGCAGGTTGGACTTTGTCGCGGTAACGTCGAGATAGGCCTCGTCCAGCGACAACGGTTCGACCAGGTCGGTGTGGCGCAGGAAGATCTCGCGCACCTGTCGCGACACCGCCTTGTAGCGCGCGAAGTCTGGCGGCACGAACACTGCCTGCGGGCACAGCCGCTCCGCGCGCACCGCCGGCATCGCCGAGCGCACGCCGAAGACGCGGGCTTCGTACGATGCCGCGCACACCACCGAGCGCTCGCCGCGCCACGCGACGACCACGGGCCGTCCACGCAGCGACGGATCGTCGCGTTGTTCGACCGACGCGTAGAAGGCGTCCATGTCGATGTGGATGATCTTGCGCATCACGCGATGATATCGGCCGCCGTACGCGATCGCATGGACGCAGGCGGGAACGATACGGTTGCGTTTGGAGATGCGGACAGAGAGTGCGAAACCCTTGCCGCAATTACGCCTCGCCGATGGTACGCCGGCGTATGGAAAAAACCCGGTTGATTTGCATCAAGACAAGCGTATGCACATGTGTGCATTATTTGCAGCTTCGTAGAACGGACCATGCAATGACCGCCCCTGCTTCCTTCTCGCGCGAACAGCTGCTGGCCAGCGCGCGCGGCGAACTGTTCGGCCCCGACAGCGGCCGCCTGCCCAATGACCCGATGCTGATGTTCGACCGCATCACCGAGATCCGCGAGGACGGTGGTGCGCACGGCAAGGGCCTCATCCGCGCGGAACTGGATATCCACCCCGACCTGTGGTTCTTCAAGTGCCACTTCCTCGGCGACCCGGTAATGCCCGGTTGCCTGGGGCTGGATGCGATGTGGCAGCTGACCGGTTTCTTCCTGACCTGGATCGGCGCGCCCGGTCGCGGTCGTGCATTGGGATCGGGCGAAGTGAAGTTCACCGGCCAGGTCTTGCCGACCGCCAAGCGCGTCAGCTACGAGATCGACATCAGCCGCGTGATCAACCGCAAGCTGGTGCTTGCGGTGGCCGATGGCCGCATGCTGGTCGACGGCCGCGAGATATACACCGCGCGCGATCTGCGCGTGGGCCTGTTCACCTCGACGGAGAGCTTCTGATGCGCCGTGTCGTCATCACCGGCCTGGGCATCACGTCCTGCCTCGGCAACGACGCGGATACCGTGTCGGCCGCGCTGCGCGCAGGCCGTTCGGGCATCCGCCATATCCCGCAATACGCCGAACTCGGCTTCCGCAGCCAGGTGGGCGGTGCGCCGGAGATCGATCTCGATGCGCAGATCGACCGCAAGCAGAAGCGCTTCATGGGCGATGCTGCGGCGTTCGCGCACATCGCGCTGCGCGATGCCATCGCTGATGCCGGCCTGGACGACGCGCTGGTCAGTCAGCCGCGCACCGGCCTGATCGCCGGCTCCGGCGGCGGCTCGGCCGAATGGCAGATCGAGGCCGCCGATCTGCTGCGCGCGCGCGGCATCCGCAAAGTGGGCCCGTACATGGTGCCGCGCACGATGTGCTCCACCGTATCGGCGACCCTCGCCACGGCGTTCAAGATCAAGGGCGTGAGCTATTCGATCTCCGCCGCCTGCGCGACCTCGGCACACTGCATCGGCGCGGCGGCGGACCTGATCCGCGCCGGCCGACAGGACATCGTGTTCGCCGGTGGCGGCGAAGAGCTGCACTGGGCGCTGACGATGATGTTCGATGCGATGGGCGCGTTGTCGAGCAAGCGCAACGATGACCCCGCGCACGCCTCGCGTCCCTACGATGCGGACCGCGACGGTTTCGTCATCGCCGGTGGTGGCGGCATGCTGGTGCTGGAGGATTACGACCACGCGGTGAAGCGCGGCGCACGCATCCACGCCGAACTGCTGGGTTACGGCGTGACCTCTGACGGCGCCGACATGGTCGCGCCGTCCGGCGAAGGCGCGGTGCGCTGCATGCAGATGGCGCTGGAAGGCGTCACCGCGCCGCTGGACTACCTCAACACGCACGGCACCTCCACGCCGCTGGGCGACGTGATCGAACTCGAGGCGATCCGCACCGCGCTGGGCGATACGCTGCCGCCGATCTCCTCGACCAAGGCGCTGTCCGGCCACTCGCTGGGCGCGGCCAGCGTGCATGAAGCGATCTACTGCCTGCTGATGATGCGCGATGGCTTCATCGCGGGCTCGGCCAACATCGAGACGCTGGACGAAGGCGCCAAGGATTTCCCCATCGTGCAGGCGAGCCGCGACGCGACCCTGACCACGGTGATGTCCAACAGCTTCGGCTTCGGCGGCACGAACGCCAGCCTGGTGTTCGGCCGGGTCTGACCCGGCTCAGCGCCCGTCCACCGCGCGCCGCCCCAGCGCCGGATCGTCGGTGAAGAAGCCGCCGATCCCCAGCGCGAGATAGGCGCGGATCTCGACAAGGGATCCTGCCTCGCTGCGCATGCGCGGATCGTCGCCTTCGCGCAGTGCCTTCGGCAGGAAATGGTTCTCCGGCCGGAAGGTGTATGGCCACACATGCAGGCCTTCGTTGCGGGCATCCGCCATCAGCGCGGTCGGCGTTCCCAGCGCGCCGTCCTCGGAAACCGGCATCAGCAGGCGCGTCCACGGCCCGATGATGTCGGCATAGCCGGCGATGTCCTGCAACCCGGCGGGTGTCATCAGGTCCGCGTAGCGTGTCGGCCTGCCCGCCGCCAGCGCATCGCCCGGTTGCGCGTCAGCGGGACCCAGCAACTGCAGCAGGCGGATGTTCTCGTGCGACGGCCCAAGGCGCGTGCGCAACGCACGCAGGTTCGCCTGCTCGAACGATTGGATCACCACCGGGGCCTCGCGTGTGTACGCGTGCGCCGCCAGCGTTTCCAGCAGGCGCTCCTCCATCGGCAGGCCGAGGCGCTGGAAGTGGCTGGGATGCTTGATCTCGGGTATCAGGCCGATGCTGCGCCCACTGCGTGCGGCGTGTTCCGCCGCCAGCGCGATGACCTCATCCAGCGTCGCGATGTCGTATCGGCCATCGTGCGCCGTACCGCGCAGCTCGGGCAACCGCTCACGCGCGCGCAACGTCTTCAGTTCGGCGAGGGTGAAGTCTTCGGTGAACCAGCCATCGAACGTCTCGCCATCGATTACCTGTTGTCGCTTGCGGGCGGCGAACTCGGGCCGCTGCGCGACATCGGTGGTCCCGCCGATTTCGTTCTCGTGCCGCGCGACCAGCACGCCATCGCGCGTGGACACCAGGTCGGGCTCGATGTAGTCCGCCCCGTCCTCGATTGCACGCGCATACGCCTCCAGCGTGTGCTCAGGCAGATGCGCGCTGGCGCCGCGGTGTGCGACGACGACCACGTCGGACGGCATGTCGCCGGACTGCACGGACGCGGCCGGCATCAGTACCAACAGGACGGGAAGCAGACGACGGAACGGCATGGACAATCCTTCATGCATGCAAGCATGCCACGCGCGGCACGGGACCCGGACAGCACAAAGCCCGGCTTTCGCCGGGCTCCGGTGCAACGCGGGAGGAGAGAGGACCTCGTTGCAGGTCGCATTCTGCGCGCCGCCTGTTACAGGAAGGCGACAGCGCTCACTCCACCGTCACCGACTTCGCCAGATTGCGCGGCTTGTCCACGTCGGTGCCGCGGGCCAGCGCGGTGTGGTAGGCCAGCAGCTGCACCGGGATGGTGTGCACGATGGGGCTGAGCACACCGACGTGGCGCGGGGTGCGGATGACGTGCACGCCTTCCGACTCGCTGAAGTGGCTGTCCTGGTCGGTGAACACGAACAGTTCGCCGCCGCGCGCGCGCACTTCCTGCATGTTGGACTTCACCTTCTCCAGCAGCATGTCGTTCGGCGCGATCACCACCACCGGCATGTCGGCATCCACCAGCGCGAGCGGGCCGTGCTTCAGCTCGCCGGCCGGGTAGGCCTCGGCGTGGATGTAGGAGATTTCCTTCAGCTTGAGCGCGCCTTCCAGTGCGATCGGATAGTGCAGGCCGCGACCGAGGAACAGCGCGTCTGACTTCGGCGCGAAACGCTCGGCCCAGGCGGCGATCTGCGGCTCCAGGTTCAGTGCGTGCTGCACGCTGCCGGGGAGGTGGCGCAGTTGTTCGAGGTAGTCGGCTTCCTGTTCCGGCGTGACCTTGCCGCGCAGTTTGCCCAGCACCACGGTGAGCTGGAAGAGCGCAGCCAACTGGGTGGTGAAGGCCTTCGTCGAGGCCACGCCGATCTCGGCACCGGCGCGCGTGTAGCACACCAGTTCGCTGGCACGCGGGATGGCGCTTTCGGGAACGTTGCAGATCGACAGCGTGTGCTCGTGGCCCAGCGACTTGGCGTACTTCAGCGCCTCCATCGTGTCCAGGGTTTCGCCGGACTGCGAAATCGTGACGATCAGGTGCTTCGGGTTCGCATATGCGGCGCGATAGCGGTACTCGCTGGCGATCTCGACGTTGCACGGCACGCCGGCGATGGCTTCCAGCCAGTAGCGCGCGGTCATGCCGGCGTAGTAGCTGGTACCACAAGCGAGGATCTGCACGCCCTCGATGTCCTTGAGCGCGGCTTCGGCGTTGGCGCCGAACAGCGCGGGCGAGAAACCGCCGTCGACCACCGCCTCGATGGTGTCGGCGATCGCGCGCGGCTGCTCGTGGATTTCCTTCTGCATGAAGTGGCGGTACGGGCCCAGCTCCAGCGACGCGAGCGACACGTCCGACACGTGCACGTCGCGCTGCACGGGTTCATTCTGGCCGTCGAACACCTTGACGCCTTCGCGCGTCACTTCGGCGGTATCGCCTTCTTCCAGGAAAATCACGCGCCGCGTGGCCTGGATGATCGCCGACACGTCGGAGGCGATGAAGTTCTCCCCCTCGCCCAGGCCGATCAGCAACGGGCAGCCCATGCGCGCGCAGACCATGCGGTCGGGTTCCTTGCGACTTACCACGGCCAGTGCGTACGCGCCGGTGAGTTCCTTCACCGTGTGCTGCAACGCGGTGAGCAGGTCGTCGCCCCCCTTCAGGTGGTGGTGCATCAGGTGGGCGATCACTTCCGTGTCGGTCTGCGACTCGAACACGTAGCCGAGCGCGCGCAGTTTCTCGCGCTGCTCCTCGTGGTTCTCGATGATGCCGTTGTGCACCAGCGCCACCCCGTGGCTGATGTGCGGGTGCGCGTTCGCCTCGGTCACGCCGCCGTGCGTGGCCCAGCGCGTATGACCGATGCCGAGCGTCGCGTTGAAGCCCTCGGCGGCGGCGGCGCCTTCCATCTCGGCCACGCGACCGGTGCGGCGCACGCGGCGCACATCCTGCTGATCGACCACGGCGATGCCGGCGGAATCGTAGCCGCGGTATTCGAGCCGCTTCAGTCCCTCGATAAGTACCGGCACCACGTCGCGATCGGCGATCGCACCCACAATTCCGCACATAGGCCTGTGTCTTCCATCTGAGTCAAACGAACGGACATTCTACGTGTCCGGCACTGGACAACCCCTGTCCGGCGGGTGTCCGCGGACACCCGGACAGTCCTCCGCCCCGGACAAGCCCCTTGTAAATCAATCGCTTGCGTTTGGCACGCATCCTGCTGAGTACGGCAGGTCATTCCAAAGAACGCATGCCGCCGATGATTCGGGACACCTCCGCGCAAGACCGAGTACTCAGTTCCTCGCAGACCCGCCCGGCCTGGCGCCGCTGGGTATGGCCCGCCGCCGGTAGCGCACTGCTGCTGGCCGGTATCGTGTTCGCGGCGCGCGGCTGGCTGGCGGGCACGACCTCGATCGACGGCGCCCGCCTGCGCATCGCCGAGGTGACCCGCGGCGATCTGGTCCGCGACATCGCCGCCGACGGTCGCGTCATCGCCGCCAACAGCCCCACCCTGTACGCGGTGGCCGGGGGCGTGGTCACACTGAAGGTGGTCGCGGGCGACCAGGTGAAGCAGGGCCAGCCGTTGGCCGAGATCGACAGCCCTGAGCTGCGCAGCAAGCTGGCGCAGGAACAGACCACGCTGGCGGGCATGCAGGCCGAGGCCAGCCGTGCGACCCTGGATGCGAGCGTCACCCGTGCCAATGCGCAGAAGGCACTGGACCAGGCCGGCATCGAGCGCCAGGCCGCCGAGCGCACCCTGCAGCGCTATCAGCGCGGCTTCGAAGGCGGTGCGGTGCCGCAGGTCGACGTGCTGGAAGCGGAGGACAACCTGCGCAAGGCCGAGATCGCACTGTCCCATGCACGCAAGGATGCGGGGCTGCAGGGCCAGGGCGCCGGGCTGGATGCGCGCAACAAGCAACTGCTGGCCGAACGCCAGCGTGCCGTGGTCACCGAAGTGCAGCGCCAGGTCGATGCACTGACCTTGCGTGCGCCATTCGACGGCCAGGTCGGCCAGATCCAGGCAGTGCAGCGCTCCAACGTCGCCATCAACGCGCCCGTGCTGAGCGTGGTGGACCTGTCGGTGTTCGAAGTCGAGATCAAGGTGCCGGAAAGCTTCGCGCGCGACCTCGCCATCGGCATGCCCGCCACCCTGACCAGCGCGGGCCAACCGTATCCGGGTGAAATTTCCGCGGTGTCGCCCGAAGTGGTGAACGGCGAAGTCGTCACCCGCCTGCGCTTCTCCGACAAGCAGCCGCCCGGCCTGCGCCAGAACCAGCGCCTGTCCGCACGCATCCTGATGGACACGCGCCGCAACGTGCTGATGGTCGAGCGTGGCCCGTTCCTCGAACAGGGTGGCGGTCGCTACGCCTACGTCATGGATGGAAGTTCGGCGGTGCGTCGCCCGGTGCAACTGGGCGTCAGCAGCCTGAGCAACGTCGAAGTACTCAGCGGTCTGCAGCCCGGCGACAAGGTCGTCGTTTCCGGCAGCGACCAGTTCGGCGACGCCGAGCGTGTCTCGGTCAACTGATCATCACCCCCAGCCCTCCCCTACGTCTCCCACTCCACTCCCGAACCCGAAGAAGAAGGAACCCGCCATGCTTGAGATGCGCCAAGTCGCCAAGGTCTACCGCACCGAACAGGTGGAAACGCATGCGCTGCGTTCCCTCGACCTGCATGTCCGCGAGGGCGAGTTCGTCGCGGTCACCGGCCCATCGGGCTCGGGCAAGACCACTTTCCTCAACATCGCCGGCCTGCTGGAAACCTTCACCGGCGGCCAGTTCCTGCTGGATGGCCAGGATGTCAGCGGCCTGGGCGATGACGCGCGCTCGCGGCTGCGCAACCACAAGATCGGATTCATCTTCCAGGGCTTCAACCTGATCCCCGACCTCAATCTGTTCGACAACGTCGATGTCCCGCTGCGCTATCGCGGCATGCCGGCGGCCGAGCGCAAGCAGCGCATCGAAGATGCGTTGGGCCGGGTCGGCCTGGGCTCGCGCATGAAGCATTTCCCCGCCGAACTCTCGGGCGGTCAGCAGCAGCGCACCGCGATCGCGCGCGCATTGGCTGGCAGCCCGCGCCTGCTGCTGGCGGACGAACCCACTGGCAACCTCGACTCGCAGATGGCCCGCGGCGTGATGGAGCTACTGGAGGAGATCAACCGTCAGGGCACGACCATCATCATGGTCACCCACGACCCCGAACTGGCCGCGCGCGCGCAGCGTAACGTGCACATCGTGGACGGTATGGCCACCGACCTGTCGGTGGAGCCTGCATTGATCCGTGCGGCGCACGCCGCCGAAGCCAACGCATCCGCGTAGGGTGGGCCCCGGCCCACCTCAGACAGAATCCAGACGACCACATGGTGGGCCAAGGCCCACCCTACGGAGCCAAGCATGTTCGGCTATTACTTCTCACTGGCGCTGCGCAGTTTCAAGCGCAACAAGGCGCTGACCTCCCTGATGGTGCTGGCCATCGCGCTCGGTATCGGCGCCAGCATGACCACGCTGACGGTGTTCTATGTACTGTCCGGCGACCCGATCCCGCAGAAGAGCGACAAGCTCTTCTACCCGCGCATCGATCCGCGTTCGGCGAACGGCTTCACGCCCGGCAACGAGCCGGAAGACCAGTTCACCCGCTACGACGCCGAGCGCCTGCTGCGCGACAAGAAGGGTGATCGGCAGGCCTTCATGACCGGCGGCGCTTCTTCGATCGAGACGGAAGACGGCAGGATCGAACCATTCCGCATCGACTCGCGCTACACCACGGCCGATTTCTTCCCGATGTTCGACGTGCCATTCCGCTACGGCAATGGCTGGTCGGCGGCCGATGACGAATCGCGCGCGCGCGTGGCCGTCATCTCCAAGGCGCTGAACGAGAAACTGTTCGGCGGCGCCAACAGCGTGGGCCGCGAGATCAAGGCCTCCGGCGCGACGTTCCGCGTGATCGGCGTGCTGGATGAATGGCGTCCCGCGCCGAAGTTCTACGACATGACCCAGGACCGCTTCACCGAAGTGGAGCAGCTGTTCGTGCCGTTCTGGACCTCGCGCGCCTTGAAGATGGGCACGCAGGGCAACATGAACTGCTGGGGAGATTCCAGCGCCGAGGAGGAAGGCTCGCAAGGCCCGAATGCGCCGTGCGCGTGGCTGCAGTACTGGGTCGAGCTGGGCACGCCAGCGAAGGTCGAGGCATACAAGCATTACCTGAAGAACTACTCCGACCAGCAGCGTGCTGCCGGCCGTTTCGAACGAGCCGCCAACGTGGACCTGCACAACGTGATGCAGTGGCTGGACAAGCAGGGCGCCGTTCCCGCCGACGTTCGTCTGCAGGTGTGGCTGGCGTTCGGCTTCCTGGCCGTCTGCCTGCTCAACACCGTCGGCCTGCTGTTGGCGAAGTTCCTGGGCCGCGCCTCGCAGATCGGCGTGCGACGCGCGTTGGGTGCAACGCGCAAGGCCATCTTCGCGCAATGCCTGGTGGAAGCGGGCACGGTCGGGCTGGTCGGTGGCGTGCTGGGCCTCGTGCTCGCCTGGCTGGGCTTGCTGGCCGTTCGCCAGCAGCCGGCCGGCTACGCCGACCTCGCGCACATGGACCTGAAGATGCTGCTGGCCACCTTCGCGCTGGCGATCGTCGCCAGCCTTCTCGCCGGCATGTTGCCCGCCTGGCGCGCCATGCAGGTGACGCCCGCCATCCAGCTCAAGAGCCAGTGACCCATCCATCCAAGAGGCACGTCATGGACATCCGCCCCATCCTTTCCACCCTGTCCCGCCACAAGACGGCCGCCGCACTGATCGTGCTGGAAGTGGCGCTGTCGTGCGCCATCATCTGCAACGCCGTGTTCCTCATCACCCAGCGACTGGAGCGCATCGACCGCCCCACCGGCATGGCCAACGAGGAGATCGTGCGGATCAGCATGGGCAACCTCGGCGAAAATCCCGACGCCGACGCGCTGGTGAAGCAGGACGTCGCCAGCCTGCGCGCGCTCGCAGGCGTCAAGGCGGCCGGCAGCATCAACCACGTGCCGTTCGACAATTCATCGTGGAACACCTCCATCCAGCTCGAACCGGAACAGGAACGCCCCAGCGCACAGGCGAACGTCTATCTCGGTGATGCGGTGGTCGAAACGCTCGGCCTGAAGCTGGCCGAGGGACGCGACTTCAACGCCGACGAGTACGTCAACTGGACCGAGATCAACAAGCAGAATGCGAAGTACGCAATGCCCGCCGTGATCCTGAGCCGCGAGCTGGCGAACAAGCTCTTCCCCGGCGAAAGCGCGATCGGGAAGAATATCTACGCCTGGAACACCGACAACGTGCCGCACCGCGTGGTCGGCGTGGTCGATCGGCTGATCCGCACGAACGACAACGGTGGCATCGCGGAAGCGGGCTTCGCGATGATCCTGCCGGCGAAGGACCTGACCATGGGGACCTTCGTGATCCGCACCATGCCGGAGCGTCGTGCCGAAGTGCAGAAGGCCGCGATCGCCACGCTGGAGAAGAACAGCGCGCGGCGGCTGGTCCTGCGCGGGGGCACGTTCACCGACATCATGAGCGACTACTACCGCGGCGATCGCGCGATGGCATGGCTGCTCATCACCGTGATCGTCTCGCTGCTGATCGTCACTGCATTGGGCATCGTCGGCCTGGCCAGCTTCTGGGTGCAGCAACGCACCAAGCAGATCGGCATCCGCCGCGCGCTGGGCGCAACGAAAGGACAGATCCTGCGCTACTTCCAGACCGAGAACTTCCTGCTGGCGACCATCGGCATCGTGATCGGCATGATCCTGGCGTACGGCATCAACCAGCTGCTGATGGGCAAGTACGAACTGCCACGCCTGCCGCTGCTGTACCTGCCCGTCGGCGCCGTGCTGCTGTGGCTGCTGGGCCAGGTCGCCGTGTACGGGCCGGCGCGCAAGGCCGCGTCGGTGCCGCCGGCGGTGGCGACGCGTACTGCCTGACGCGCACGGGTCGCCGCACACACTTCCGGGTGTGTGCGGCGCCGGAATGCTCATGCCACATCCGGGATTCCTGCTGCTAGGACGTCACCACGCAGGCACATGGCTGCTCGCGTTGCAGCTCGTCATCGGCGTCGTGCTGTGCGTCCATGCCTGGCAGACGTTCGCCGCGCTCCAGGCCCGACGCTTCGAACCCAGTGGCATCGACGAGAACACGTTGATGCTGGTGCCCTGGATCAAGTTGCCTGCCGCAGACGATCCGGGTGTCGAGCATGTGCTGCAGACGCTGCGCGCCATTCCCGGGGTCGTCTCGGTGGCGGCAAGCAACCAGGCCCCGTACGGACGCAATGCATGGAGCGTGCATGCCTGGACCGGATCGGACCGGAGCCCCCGCCACCTGACCTCCCTCTATCTCGTCCATGAAGGCTTCTTCGATACCCTCGGCCTCTCCACAGCAAGCGGACGCCGCTTTCTCGTCGATGAGTTCCACGACTATCCGGGCGACCAGGGCCGGCTGCACGCCGGTCCGACGTCCGCCATCGTCTCCGTGGCGCTGGCGAAGCATCTGTATGGCGATGCCGATCCACTGGGCCGCACGTTGCACGTGATGCCCGGCGTGCCGCTTCACATCGTCGGCGTGGTGGACAGGATCCCGCTGCCGGCCACGGCGCATGGCACCGACGGTGCGGCCATGGTGTTGCCGGTGCGCTTGCAGGACACGGCAGCGGCCCAGTTCGTGGTCCGCCACCGGCCCGATCCCGGGGCAATGACGGCGCGCATCCGTACCGCGTTGTCGGCGGCGTACCCGACCGCCGTTTCCGCCATGCCCGTCAGCCTGGCGACGCTGCGCGAGCAGACCTTGCGCGCGCCCGCAGCGGACGCATGGCGGTCGGCGCTCGCCTGCGCGACCTGGTGGCTGCTCACACTGGGCATGCTGGTGCTGGGCGGCCATCGCTGGATCCAGGAGCACGCGCAGGAGTTCAGCCTTCGACGGGCCATGGGGGCCAGCGGTGCCCAGCTCGCCCTGCGATTGAGGCTGGAGTATTTCCTGCTGGCAGCGGGTGCCTCCCTGGCTGCGCTGGCGTGCATGGCATGGCTGTTCCCGCTGCTCGTGCCCGGATGGCGCGCAACGGCCGCGTCACCGTGGACGCATGCAGCGGCGATTGCCTGGACTTCCCTTGCGGTGCAACTTGCTGCCGGGTGGCCTGCCCGTCTCGTGCGCCGCATTCCGGCGCACCTCGTCAGCCGCAGTCCTTCGGTTAGGCTATAGCGCATGCCCACGATCCTCGTCATCGACGACAACCTGGCCGTCAGCACGGCCTTGAACGTGCTGTTCTCGCTGCACGACATCGACACGCTGCATGCCGAATCACCCGAGGCGGGCCTGACCCTGCTGCGCGAGCAGGCGGTCGACCTGGTCATCCAGGACATGAACTTCACCGAGGACACCACGTCCGGGGTGGAAGGCGAGCAGCTGTTCACCGCGATCCGCGCGCAGTGGCCCGACCTGCCGGTGATCCTGCTGACAGCGTGGACGCATTTGGAAGCGGCGGTGAACCTGGTCAAGGCCGGCGCGACCGACTACCTGGCCAAACCCTGGGACGACCGCAAGCTGCTGGCCACCGTCAACACGCTGCTGGAACTTGCCGAGACGCGCAATGAGCTCGATCGCCGCCGCAACCGCGAGCGCCGCAGCCGCGACCAGCTTTCGGCGAAGTACGACCTGCGCAACCTGGTGTTCGAGGACCCGGCCAGCGAACGCGTCGTCGCCCTCGCCTGCCAGGTCGCGCGTTCGGACCTGCCGGTGCTGATCACCGGTCCCAACGGTGCAGGCAAGGAGAAGATCGCGGAGATCATCCAGGCCAACTCCAGCGTGAAGTCGGGCGCCTTCGTGACGCTCAATTGCGGTGCATTGCCTTCCGAGCTGATCGAAGCCGAATTGTTCGGCGCCGATGCCGGCGCCTACACCGGTGCCAACAAGGCACGCGAGGGCAAGTTCGAGGCGGCCGACGGCGGCACGCTGTTCCTCGATGAGATCGGCAACCTGCCACTGGCGGGCCAGATGAAGCTGCTGCGCGTGCTCGAGACCGGGCGTTTCGAGCGCCTCGGCTCCAATCGCGAACGCCAGGTCGTGGTGCGCGTCATCAGCGCCACCAACGCCGACCTGCCCACGATGATCCGCGAGGGTTCCTTTCGCGAAGACCTGTACTACCGGCTCAACGCGATCGAACTCGCGCTGCCGCCCCTGGCCGAACGCCCCGGCGACATCCTGCCGTTGGCCGAGCGCTTCCGTCCCGCCGACAAGCCGCTGGGTGAAAGCGCGCGCGCTGCGCTGCTCCGGCACGCATGGCCCGGCAACGTGCGTGAACTGCGCAACGTCATCCAGCGTGCCGGACTGCTGGCGATGGGGGACCGCATCGAGGCAACCGACCTCAACCTGCCCCGGCCCGCACCGGTGCGCAACACGGTCGTGGCGGAACCGGAGCGGGCCGACATCGAAACCGCGCTCGCGCGCGCCGGCGGCATCATCGCCCAGGCCGCGGCCGATCTCGGCATGAGCCGGCAGGCCCTGTACCGGCGCATGGAACGCTTCGGCATCAAGACCCCATGATCCGTCGCTCCCTCGCCGGTCGCGTGCTGTCCTGGCTGCTGCCCTTGCTGGCGCTGGCACTGGTGCTGCCGGTCGCACTGTCGCACTGGCTTGGCGACGACATCATCGCGGTACTGGTCTCGGCCATCGTGGTGTTGCCGCTGGCGATGTGGGCGATCCATCGCGGGCTGCGCAGCACGTACTCGCTGTTCCGCGCGCTGGCCGGCAGCGTCAACAGCTATCGCGATGGCGAATACAACTTCGGCATCCACTGGCGCGGGAACGACGAACTCGCCGAGCTGGTGCAGTCCCATGCCGCGCTGGGCGAGGTATTGCGCGAACAGCGCCTGAGCCTGGTCCAGCGCGAACTGCTGCTCGACACCATGGTGCAGAACACGCCGGTGGCCATGCTGTTGATCGCGCCCGGCGGCGACGGCGTCCGGCGGGTCATCTTCGCCAACGTGGCCGCGCGCAAGCTGCTGCACAGCGGCTGGAAACTCGAAGGCCAGGACTACGACGCACTGATCGGATCCGCACCCGTCGAGATGCGCGAAGCCCTCGCCCGCGGCGGCGACAGCCTGTTCGCCATCGGCAGTGAGGAAGAGGACGGCGAAGAGCAGGTCTACCACCTGGCGCGCAGGAACTTCCGCCTGAACGGTCGACCACACGAATTGCTGCTGCTGCGCCTGCTGACCAGCGAGCTGCGGCGACAGGAAGTGATGACGTGGAAGAAGGTCATCCGCGTGATCAGCCATGAACTCAACAACTCGCTGGCGCCGGTGGCGTCGCTGGCGCACTCGGGCGCGGAGCTCGTGCGGCGTGGCCGTCACGACCGGCTGGAAGAAGTGTTCGGCACCATCGAGGAGCGCGCACGCCACCTGGAAGGCTTCATCCGCGGCTACGCACGCTTCGCCAAGTTGCCGCAGCCGCAACTGCAGACGGTGCACTGGCGTGCCTTCTTCGAAGGGCTGCAGCGGCAGATCGCCTTCGAGCTCACGATGCCGGAGGCCGACATCGATGGCCGCATCGATGTGGCGCAGCTCGAACAGGCGCTGCTCAACCTGCTGAAGAACGCGCACGAATCGGGCACCACCCCGGAGGGCGTATCGGTCCGCGTTACGCGCCTTCCCGACTGGTTGCGCATCGAGGTGATGGATCGCGGCACCGGCATGAACGACGCGGTGCTGCAGAACGCGCTGGTGCCGTTCTACTCGACCAAGCGCAACGGCACCGGGCTGGGCCTCGCGCTGACGCGCGAAATCATCGAGGCGCACGGCGGGCGTCTGTCGCTGCACAACCGCGATGGCGGCGGTCTTTGCGTGGCGATCCAGTTGCCCGAAAATTGATCTTTCCGAGGAGAAGGCTTCGGAGCCCTCCCGCTGCATCCGAGGCCGAGCCCGCATGGCACCGACTCCCCCTCTCCCTCCGGGAGAGGGTAAGGGGTGAGGGCGGGCCGCCGCGATCCCGCTCAATGTACGTCCGCAAATGGCGGGCTTGAGCCCGCCCTACGCTACTGCATCCGAGGCCGAGCCCGCATAGCACCGACTCCCCCTCCCCCTCCGGGAGAGGGTAAGGGGTAAGGGCGGGCCGCCGTGATCCCGCTCAATGTACGTCCGCAAATGGCGGGCTTGAGCCCGCGCTACATCACTTCGGCTTCTTCACCGGTCGATGCCAACCTTCGATGCTGACCTGGCGCGCACGCGCCACCGTCAGCGTGTCGGCCGGGGCGTTCTTCGAGATCACCGAACCGGCACCGATGGTCGCGCCATCCGCCAGGGTTACCGGCGCAACCAGCGAGGTGTTGGAACCGACGAACACGCGGTCGCCGATCGTCGTCGTCGACTTGTTCACGCCGTCGTAGTTGCAGGTAATCGTGCCGGCGCCGATGTTGGTGCCGCTGCCGATGACGGCATCGCCCAGATAGGTCAGGTGGTTGGCCTTGCTGCCCGTACCGATGTGCGCGTTCTTGGTCTCGACGAAATTGCCGACGTGCACGCCATCGGCCAACACGGTACCGGGACGCAGCCGCGCATACGGACCTATCAGCGCCGCACCCTGGCTGACCACGCCTTCAAGGTCGCAATGCGCACGGACCTGGGTACCGGCGGCCAGCGTCACGTCCTTCAACCGCGTGAACGGACCCACGATGACGCCGTCGCCCAGTTCCACCTCGCCTTCCAGCACCACGTCCACATCGATCTGCACGTCGCGCCCCACACGCACGGTGCCGCGCTGGTCGAAACGTGCCGGATCGATCAGGCGCGCGCCCAGCGTGCACAGCGCGCGCGCGGCGCGCAGCTGGTAGGCACGCTCCAGTTGCGACAGTTGCCACGGATCGTTGGCGCCTTCCGCTTCGATGGGTTCACCCACCAGCACCATCTCCGCAGGCGTGAATTCTTCCGCCGCCATCGCGAACACGTCGGTCAGGTAGTACTCGCCCTGCGCGTTGTCGTTGGACAGTCGGGTGAGCCACCCCTTCAGGGCACTGCCGTCGGCGGCGATGATGCCGGTGTTGATGGTGCGGATGCGGCGCTGGTCTTCGTCCGCATCCTTGTGTTCGACGATGGCGGCCACGCGCCCCGCTTCATCGCGCACGATGCGCCCATACCCGCTCGGGTCGGCGGGCTCCGCCACCAGTACCGCCAGGCGGGCGGGCGCGTCCAGCAGGCGCTGCAGGGTCTCGCTGCGGGTCAGCGGGACGTCGCCATAGAGCACCAGGACGCGCGCACCGTCGGGAATCTCCGGCATGGCCTGCACCACGGCATGCCCGGTGCCCAGCTGCTGCGCCTGGTGCGCCCAGTGCAGGTCAGCCTGGTCGGCGAATGCCGCCTGCACCTGGTCGCCACCGTGGCCATGGACCACGTGCACCCCGGCGGGCGACAGGGCGCGCGCCGCGTCGATGACGTGCGCCAGCATCGGCCGCCCCGCGATCGGCTGCAGCACCTTGGGCAGCGCGGACTTCATGCGCTTGCCTTCACCGGCGGCCAGGATGACGACGTGGAGTGGATTCATGCGTGCAATTCCTTTGTCGTGGACGAGCGCGTGCAGGACCACATGGTAGCAATTACCCCTTCAACGCAGTCCGCCCCCCGCACGTGCCATCCGCCCCAAGACGGCGGGTAACATACGGCGATGCTTCAGCGCCTCACCCAACATGCGATGTTCAGACAAGGCGGAAGCTTCATCGCCGTCGGCGTGGCGCAGTTGCTGCTGGACTGGCTGGTCTTCGTCGTGCTCACCGCCGTTGGCGTACCCGCCGCACCCGGCAACCTGGCCGGACGCGCGTGCGGCGCGCTGCTGGGCTTCTGGTTGAACGGCCGGCTGACGTTTGCGCAGGCCGGTGCCGCGCGGCTGGGCTGGTGGCGCTTCACCAAGTTCCTGCTGGTGTGGGTGCCACTGACCACAATCAGCACGCTGGCGGTCACCTGGGTGGCGTCGTCACTGGGACTGGCGCACGCCTGGCTGGCCAAGCCGCTGGTGGAGGGCGTGCTGGCGGTGGTCGCGTTCTTCCTGTGGCGGCACGTCGTCTACCGCTAGGTCCGGAAACGGAAACGCCGGCGCGAGGCCGGCGTTCCGATGAAGCGAAGGCGGTGGACCTCAGTGCTTGAGGTTCTTGCGCAGGCGCTCCAGCGCGCTGAGCTGGGCGATGCTCATGGCCAGCTGGGCCTGGGCTTCTTCCACGCTCATCTTCGGGTCCTTGTGGGACAGCACGCGCTCGGCTTCTTCCTTTGCCTTGCGCACCTGCGCCTCGTCGATGTCGGTCGCACGCACGGCGGTATCCGCCAGCACGGTGACGACCTGCGGCTGCACCTCGAGGATGCCGCCGGAGATGGCGAAGTCCAGATGCTCGCCGCTCGGCAGCGTCACCACCACCTTGCCCGGCTTCAGGCGGGTGATCAGCGGCGCGTGCTTCGGCGCGATGCCGAGCTCGCCCAGTTCGCCGGTGGCGACGACCAAGGTGGCTTCACCGTGGAAGATTTCCTGCTCGGCACTGACGATGTCGCAACGGATGGTGCTCATGGAACTCTCTTTGCCGTTTGGGGCGGACCGAGGCCCGCCACCGGTTGCCGCGAAGGTGGGCCGGGGCCCACCCTACGTGCTTACGCCTTCTCGGCGAGCTTCTTGGCCTTCTCGACCGCTTCTTCGATGCCGCCAACCATGTAGAACGCCTGTTCCGGCAGGTGGTCGTACTCGCCGTCGACGATCGCCTTGAAGCCGCGGATCGTGTCCTTCAGCGAGACGTACTTGCCCGGCGAACCGGTGAACACTTCGGCCACGTGGAACGGCTGGCTGAAGAAGCGCTCGATCTTGCGGGCGCGCGACACGGCCTGCTTGTCTTCTTCGGACAGCTCGTCCATGCCGAGGATGGCGATGATGTCCTTCAGTTCCTTGTACTTCTGCAGCGTCGACTGCACGCGGCGCGCAGTGTCGTAGTGCTCGTGGCCGATGACGTTCGGGTCCAGCTGGCGGCTGGTCGAGTCGAGCGGATCCACGGCCGGGTAGATACCCAGCGAGGCGATGTTGCGGCTCAGCACGACGGTCGCGTCAAGGTGGGCGAACGTGGTGGCTGGCGACGGGTCGGTCAGGTCGTCCGCGGGCACGTACACGGCCTGGATCGAGGTGATCGAACCGGTCTTGGTCGAGGTGATGCGTTCCTGCAGCACGCCCATTTCCTCGGCCAGCGTCGGCTGGTAGCCCACGGCCGACGGCATGCGGCCGAGCAGCGCCGACACTTCGGTACCGGCCAGCGTGTAGCGGTAGATGTTGTCGACGAACAGCAGCACGTCCTTGCCCTTGCCGGACGCGTCCTTCTCGTCGCGGAAGTACTCGGCCATGGTCAGGCCGGTCAGCGCGACGCGCAGGCGGTTGCCCGGCGGCTCGTTCATCTGGCCGTACACCATCGCGACCTTGTCGAGAACGTTGGAGTCCTTCATCTCGTGGTAGAAGTCGTTGCCCTCGCGGGTACGCTCGCCCACGCCGGCGAACACGGACAGACCGCTGTGCGCCTTGGCGATGTTGTTGATCAGCTCCATCATGTTGACGGTCTTGCCGACGCCGGCGCCGCCGAACAGGCCGACCTTGCCGCCCTTGGCGAACGGACACATCAGGTCGATGACCTTGATGCCGGTTTCCAGCAGGTCGTTGGCCGAGGACTGGTCCTCGTACGACGGGGCCGAGCGGTGGATTTCCCAATGGTCGGTCGCCTGCACCGGGCCGGCTTCGTCGATCGGGTTACCCAGCACGTCCATGATGCGGCCCAGCGTACCGGCACCGACGGGCACCGAGATGGCCTTGTCGGTGTTCACGGCGATCAGGTTGCGCTTCAGGCCGTCGGTGGAGCCGAGGGCGATGGTGCGGACGACGCCGTCGCCGAGCTGCTGCTGCACTTCGAGCGTGATGGCGGTGTTTTCCACCTTCAGCGCGTCGTACACCTTCGGCACTTCGTGGCGCGCGAATTCGACGTCAACCACCGCGCCGATGATCTGAACGATCTTGCCCTGACTCATTGCTGCATTCCTCTAGATGAATTCTTGTGACTACGCGCGTCAGACTGCCGCCGCGCCGCCGACGATTTCGGAAATTTCCTGGGTGATCGCCGCCTGGCGGGCCTTGTTGTAGACCAGCTGCAGGGTACCGATGAGCTTGTTGGCGTTGTCGCTGGCGGCCTTCATGGCCACCATGCGCGCCGCGTGTTCCGACGCGATGTTCTCCAGCACCGCCTGGTACACCAGCGACTCGATGTAGCGCGTGATCACGTGGTCGAGCACGGTCGCGGCATCGGGTTCGTAGATGTAGTCCCAGTCGTGGTGCGCCACCTGCGTCTCCGCCGCCGGCAGCGGCAGCAGCTGGTCGAACGCCGCACGCTGGGTCATCGTGTTGACGAAGTCGTTGTAGACGACGAACACGCGATCCAGCTTGCCTTCGGTGTACGCGTCCAGCATCACCTTGATCACGCCGATCAGCTGGTCGAGCTTGGGCGAATCGCCCAGGTGCGACACGCTGGCCAGCATGTCGACCTTGACCCGGCGGAAGTACACCGAAGCCTTCTGGCCGATGGTGACCACGTCGACCTCGACGCCCTTCTCGTTCCACTGGCGGATCTCGCCGAGCATCTTGCGGAACAGGTTGTTGTTCAGGCCGCCGGCCAGGCCGCGGTCGGACGACACGATGATGAAGCCGACGCGCTTGACGTCCTTGCGCTCCACCATGAAGGGATGCTGGTAATCGGTGTTGGCCTGCGCCAGGTGGCCGATCACCTGCTTCATCGCGCGTGCGTACGGGCGCGAGGTCTTCATGCGCTCCTGCGCCTTGCGGATCTTGGAGGCCGAGACCATCTCGAGCGCGCGCGTCACCTTGCGGGTGTTCTGCACGCTCTTGATCTTGGTTTTGATTTCGCGTCCGCCTGCCATGCTCTGCTCGCTTGATTCGTCTTCGTAGGGCGGGCCCGGCCCGCCGCCTTCACGAATGGTGGGCCGGGGCCCACCCTACGCTTACCAGGTACCGGTCTGCTTGAACTCGGCGATGCCCTTCTTGAAGGCGCCTTCGATCTCGTCGTTCCAGTTGCCGGTGCTGTTGATCGTGTCGACCAGCGCGCCCTGGGTATTGGTGAAGTGCGCGTGCAGCGCGTCTTCGAACGCCAGGATCTTGCCGACCGGCACGTCGTCCAGGTAACCCTCGTTGACGGCGTAGATGGACAGCGCCTGCAGGGCGATGGACATCGGCGCGTACTGCTTCTGCTTCATCAGCTCGGTGACGCGTTGGCCGCGCTCCAGCTGCTTGCGGGTGGCTTCGTCCAGGTCCGAGGCGAACTGCGCGAACGCCGCCAGCTCACGGTACTGGGCGAGCGAGATGCGGATGCCGCCCGACAGCTTCTTGATGATCTTGGTCTGGGCAGCGCCACCGACGCGCGACACCGAGATACCGGCGTTCACGGCCGGGCGGATGCCGGCGTTGAACAGGTCGGTTTCCAGGAAGATCTGGCCGTCGGTGATCGAGATCACGTTGGTCGGCACGAACGCGGACACGTCGCCGGCCTGCGTTTCGATGATCGGCAGCGCGGTCAGCGAACCGGTCTTGCCGGTGACCTTGCCTTCGGTGAACTTCTCCACGTAATCCTCGGACACGCGGGCAGCGCGCTCGAGCAGGCGGGAGTGCAGGTAGAACACGTCGCCCGGGTAGGCTTCGCGGCCCGGCGGACGCTTCAGCAGCAGCGAGATCTGGCGGTAAGCCACGGCCTGCTTGGACAGGTCGTCGTACACGATCAGGGCATCCTGGCCGCGGTCCATGAAGTACTCGCCCATGGTGCAGCCGGAGTAGGCGCTGATGTACTGCATCGCGGCCGACTCGGAGGCGGTGGCGGCGACGACCACGGTGTGGGCCAGCGCGCCGTTCTCTTCCAGCTTGCGCACGATGTTGGCCACGGTCGAGGCCTTCTGTCCGATCGCGACGTACACGCACTTGATGCCGGTGCCCTTCTGGTTGATCACGGCGTCGATGGCCATCGCGGTCTTGCCGGTCTGGCGGTCACCGATGATCAGCTCGCGCTGGCCGCGGCCGATCGGGATCATGGCGTCGACGGACTTGTAACCGGTCTGCACCGGCTGGTCGACCGACTTGCGCCAGATCACGCCCGGGGCCACGCGCTCCACCGGCGCGGTCAGCGAGGTACCCAGCGGGCCCTTGCCGTCGATCGGCTCGCCCAGCGCGTTCACCACGCGGCCGAGCATTTCCGGACCGACCGGCACTTCCAGGATGCGGCCGGTGGTCTTGGCCACGTCGCCTTCGCGCAGGTGCTCGTAGTCGCCCAGGACCACGGCGCCCACCGAATCGCGCTCCAGGTTCAGCGCCAGTGCGTAGGTGCTGTTGGGCAGCTCGATCATTTCGCCCTGCATGACGTCGGCCAGGCCGAAGATGCGCACAATGCCGTCGGACACGGAGGTCACCGTGCCTTCGTTGCGCGACTCCGCGGCCAGCTTGACCTTCTCGATACGGGTCTTGATCAGGTCGCTGATTTCAGAGGGGTTGAGCGTGGTAGCCATGGGTAAGTCCTGTGTGCCGGCTCGCGCGCGGCGGTTCAATGGGAATTCAGTGCGTCAGCGCCGACTGCAGGCGCGCCAGCTTGCCTTTCAGCGAGCCGTCGATCACCACGCTGCCGGCATCGATCACGGCGCCGCCGATCAGCGATGCGTCGATGGCCGTTTCCACCTCGACCTCGCGGCCGAAGCGCTTCTTCAATGCCGCCTTGATCACGTCCAGCTCACCGGCCGGCATCGCCGTGGCGGAGGTGACCTTCGCCTTGACGATATGTTCGGCTTCGGCACGCAGGTCCTCGAACAGGCCGGCGATCTCCGGCAACTGCGGGAGGCGGCGGGCATCGGCGAGGATGCCGAGGAAACGGGCGAACGTCTCGCTGGCCCCCTCGGGCGCGAGCAGCGCCACCGCGTCGGCGGGCAGCAGCTGCGGATTGGGCAGCAGCGCGGCCACGCGCGGGTCCGCCGCGACATGCGCGGCGAAACCCAGCGCCTGCGACCAGACAGCGAAGTTGCCTTCGTCGCGCGCCGTCGCAAAGGCGGCGCGGGCGTAGGGGCGGGCGACGGTAAGGGCCTGGCTCATCGATCAGATCGTCCGGATCAGATTTCGGCGGCGAGTTCGTCGAGCAGCGCCTTGTGGGCGTTGGCATCGATCTCGCGCTTCAACAGCTTCTCGGCACCGCTGACGGCCAGCGCGGACACCTGCTTGCGCAGGTCCTCGCGGGCACGCGTGGCGGCGGCGTCGATCTCGGCTTCGGCCAGCGCCTTCTGGCGGTTGGCTTCGGCGATCGCGTCGTTCTTGGCCGCATCGACGATCTGGTTGGCGCGCGCATGGGCCTGGTCGATGATCTCGTTGGCCTTGACGCGGGCTTCCTTCAACGCCTCGTTGACCTTTTCCTGGGCCTGCGCCAGATCCTTCTGGCTGCGGTCAGCAGCGGCCAGGCCTTCGGCGATCTTCTGCTGGCGTTCCTCGATGGCAGCCAGCAGCGGCGGCCAGATTTTGGTCGCAATGATCCAGATCAGGCCGGCGAAGGCCAGCGCCTGGGCAAACAGAGTGAGATTGATATTCATCGTAAACCTGCCGGTGATGAAGGGCCCGCGCACATCGCGCCGGCCCAGCTACGCCTGGTGACTGACCGCGGGCGGATGCCCGGGGTCAGGCGTGCACGCGACGGATCAGCCCGCCAGCTTGGCCAGCTGCTCGGTGAAGATCGTGATGAACGGGCTGGCGAACGCAAACAGCAGGCCGACGGCGACCGAGATGATGAACGCGGCGTCGATCAGGCCGGCGGTGATGAACATGCGCACCTGCAGGACCGGGATCAGTTCCGGCTGGCGGGCAGCCGATTCCAGGAACTTGCCGGCCATGATGGCCAGACCCAGACCCGCGCCCAGCGCGGCCAGGCCGATCATGATGCCGATGGCGAGGGCGGTCGAAGCCTGGACCTGGGCGAGGTTGGTGAGGATGCTTTCCATGGTGATCTCCGGAACTTAAGTGCTTGAAAGGTGATGGTACGAAGGAAACGGTGAAGCGGAAACGTTAGTGACTGTCTTCCGACAGGCTCAGGTAGACGATCGACAGCATCATGAAGATGAAGGCCTGCAGCGGGATGACCAGCAGGTGGAACAGCATCCAACCCAGGCCGAATGTCGCACCGCCGAGCATGCCGAGGATGCCGGCGCCGCCCAGCACCCAGATCAGCAGGAAGACGATCTCGCCGCCGAACATGTTGCCGAACAGTCGCATCGCCAGCGAAATGGGCTTGCTGACCCATTCGACGATGTTGAGGATCAGGTTGAACGGCATCATCCACTTGCCGAACGGCGCCGTCAGGAATTCCTTGGCGAAACCACCCAGGCCCTTGGAGCGGAACGCGAAGACCAGCATCAGGAAGAACACGCTGATCGACATGCCCAGGGTGGCATTGACGTCGGCGGTGGGCACCGGCTTCCAGTAATGCACGCCCATCAGTTCGAGCGGCTTGGCGATGAAGTCTGCCGGGATCATCTTCAGCAGGTTCATCATCAGGATCCAGAAGAAGATGGTGATCGCGATGGGCGTCACCAGCTTGCTGGTCCCGTGGTACGTGTCGCGGGCCTGCTTGTCGACGAACTCCAGCATGATCTCGACGAACGCCTGCCACTTGCCCGGCACGCCGGCCGTGGCCTTGCGGGTCGCCATCCAGAAGGCGAACACGATCAGCAGACCCATCAACACGGCGGTCACGAAGGTGTCGACATTGATCGTCCAGAACGGACCATCGCCGCCCACCTGAGCCGTGAGGTTCTTCAGGTGATGCTGGATGTAGCTGGTGGGAGTCAGAGCTTCGCCCGCCATGAGTCGGAAACCTTTCTAGTTGGGTTATCGCTGCTTGCCGGTCGCGACCAGCACCTGTGCCACCAGTCCGGTGATCACGCCTGCCAGGAGAGGCAGCGGGGGCAGCTTGTACAGCCCCGCGCCAACGACCAGCACACCGATCACCACGACCCACTTCACCACCATCCCCGCGGCCAGCCTCAGGACCGCCGAGACGGCGCCGAGCACACCACCACCGAAGGCCATCCAGGCCGCCAGCAGCGCGCCGGCCACGATCGCCAACCCTCCGACGGCCGCCGCAACCGCTTGGGGCACGCCCCAGAGCAGGAACAGCAGCGCGACCAGCAGTACCGCGACCGTCTGCCAGACGGCGGCGCGCAACACCAGCCGCCGGCCCGCAGCGACGGAATTCAGCACACGAAAGCCCTACGGAATTGGCGGGGTACAAGGCGGTAAAGCGCCTCGCCGAGCCGCAAAAGTATAGCAGCGGGACAATTTCCGGGACAACAGCCAAAGGTCGAAACCGCGAGTTCGGCGCCGGATTCCGCCAAAGCCAGCGGGGACAAGGCTGTAACCGTTTCCCCTGTTCAGAATTTTCCGCAGGATTTCCCGGAACTTTGACGAAAACCGCCTGTCAGTCCCTCTGAGGCCTGCCGCTCAACTTCCTCGTCCGATGCTCCGTCGCAGGTTCTCCAGAAGCCCCGGTTGCCCCCGGGGCTTCCTTTTTTCCGGCGGGAAACGCTGCGGAGAGCGCCACTCGTTCAGTCAATTCACTCCCTGTCGACCCGGGCATGGCAAACGTTGGGCTCCCCACACCCAACCGCATGGACCCCATGAGCCGCCACATCCCCCATCGCACCGCCGCATCGGTCTTCTGCTGCCTGTCCCTGGCCATCGCCACCTCCACCGCGTCCGCACAGGAGGTTTCCGACGACGCCCGCTTCGAACTGAGACTCTCCGCATTCAATCCCGAGGCGAACATCCGCTTCACCGGCGACGCCGTGGCCACCAATGGCGAGCGAACGGAGGAGTTGGGTGCGGCCGGGGAGATCAATGCCGACGGCCGCTGGCGCCCGCGCGGCGAGCTCGCCTTCAACATGACGCCCCGCCAGTCGCTCCGGCTCAATTACTACGACTATCGGCGGGATCAATCGTGGGGCTTCGATGGCGATTGGGTCGATCCCGGCACGATCTTCGACGAGGTCGAGATCCCGGGCGAGCCGGTGGAGGTGCCTGCCGTCGATGTGTCGGGCCGCATCAGTTTCGAACTGGCCAGCCTCAACTACGAGTTCGCGATGGTCGATACACCACGCTTCCAGTGGGGCCTCGGTGCCGGCATCACCCATGCGACGCTGGCGGCGCGCGGTACCGCCACCAGCACGGGTACCGGGGAGATCGATCCGCAGTGGGAAGACCTGGACTGGAACCGCGATGGCACCTCGCCGAACCTGCACACCCGCGTGGCGTGGTCGCCCACGCCGCGCCTGCGCATCGAGGCGCAGGGACAGTATCTGGATACGCGCTGGGGCAACTTCATCAATGAGCAGGGACACTTCGAACGCGGCGGCCTGCTGGTCGAGTACCGGGTCACCGAGCGGATCGGCGTGCATGTGGGCTACGACTGGTTCCGCCTGAAGCTCAGTGACGACTATCGCGGTTCGTTCGAGGCGCCGGCGGAGTCGGGTATTGGCACGGTGGACGTCGCGGGCAAGGCCACCGGCGAGTTCAAGGTGCATGGCCCGATGGCGGGCGTGTCGGTCCGGTTCTGACCCGGTCGCACAAGGCACGCCCGGCGCCGAACACGCCCGGGCCGCCTTGGCCAGCCATCCAGATACCCCACCCCGACCGATAGGCAATATTTATCGGTAGCAGCGGATCATTCCATTGGACAGCGGCAGCTTGGACCCCATAATGAGATCAATTCTCATCTGGAGCCCGCCGTGAACAAGACCCTGAGCTTCGCGATCCTGCATTTCTCGGTGGCCTTCACCCTGGGCTACCTGTTTACCGGCAGCCTGCTGGTGGGCGGCATGCTGGCGTTGATCGAGCCGGCGACCAATACCGTGGTCTTCCACTTCCATGAAAAAGTGTGGAAACGGATCGAAGCCCGGCGGGCGTCCAAAGCAATGCCCTTGCCCGCCTGACAGGCCCGACGCCAGGAACGGAAAGGCCGCGCATCCGCGCGGCCTTTCCGTTCCTGAAGCACCCGGTGTCGCTTACTTCTTCTTCGGGATGTACAGGTCGGTGATGGTGCCTTCGTAGACCTCCGCCGCCATCGCGACCGACTCGCTGAGCGTGGGGTGCGGGTGGATGGTCGCGCCGATGTCGCCGGCTTCCGCGCCCATCTCGATCGCCAGCGCGAGTTCGCTGATCAGGTCGCCCGCGTGCACGCCGACGATGCCGGCACCGATGATGCGGTGGGTGTGTTCGTCGAAGATGAGCTTGGTCGAGCCTTCGCCGCGGCCGATGCCCACCGCGCGCGCGGACGCCACCCACGGGAACTTGCCCACGCCGGTCTTCAGGCCCTTGGCCTTCGCTTCGGTCTCGGTCACGCCGACCCACGCGATTTCCGGATCGGTATAGGCCACGGACGGAATCACGCGGGCCACCCACTCCTTCTTCTCGCCCGCAGCGACTTCCGCAGCCAGCTTGCCTTCGTGCGTGGCCTTGTGTGCCAGCATCGGCTGGCCCACCAGGTCACCAATGGCGAAGATGTGCGGCACGTTGGTGCGCATCTGCGCGTCCACCGGGATGAAGCCGCGCTCGGTGACGGTGACGCCGGCCTTGTCGGCATCCAGCTTGCCGCCATTGGGCGAACGGCCCACCGCGACCAGCACGCGGTCCCACGTGCCCGACTCGAGTTCCGGCTTCTGGCCTTCGGTGGCGCTCTCGAAGTGCACGGTGATGCCCTTCTTCGACGCCTCGACCTTGGCGGCCTTGGTCTTCAGCTGCACGGCCACGCCCTGCTTCTTCAGACGATCGGCCAGCGGCTTCACCAGGTCCTTGTCGGCGCCCGGCATCAGCTGGTCCATGAACTCGACCACGGTCACTTCGGCGCCCAGCGCGCGATACACGGTCGCCATTTCCAGGCCGATGATGCCGCCGCCGACGACGAGCAGCTTCTTCGGCACCTCGGCCAGCTGCAGCGCGTCGGTGGAATCCATCACGCGCGGGTCGTCCCACGGGAAGTTGGGCAGCTTCACCGCCTGCGAACCGGCGGCGATGATGCACTGCTCGAAGCGCAGCAGCTGGGTCTTGCCGTCGCTGCCCACGATCTCCAGCTCGTTCGGCGACACGAACTTCGCCACGCCGGTGACCGTGCGTACCTTGCGCTGCTTGGCCATGCCGGCCAGGCCCTTGGTGAACTGGCCGACCACCTTGTCCTGCTTGAAGCCGCGCAGCTTGTCGAGGTCGATCTTCGGCTTGCCGAAGCTGATGCCGATGTCGTCGGAATGCGCGGCTTCGTCAATGAGCGCCGCCGCGTGCAGCAGCGCCTTCGACGGGATGCAGCCCACGTTGAGGCAGACGCCGCCGAGGGCTTCGTAGCGTTCGATGAGGACCGTGTCCAGACCGAGGTCGGCGGCGCGGAACGCCGCCGTGTAGCCGCCCGGACCGGAACCGATCACGACGATGCGGCATTCGATGTCGGCGGGCTTGCCGGTGCCCAGCGCGGGCTTCGGCGCCGAGGTGGCCGGTGCGGCAGGGGCCGCCGGCGAGGCCGCAACCGGCGCAGGCCTGGCCGGCACCGCAGCGGCGCCCTCGCCTTCCAGGATCGCGACCAGACTGCCCTCTGCCAGCGAATCGCCCAGCTTGACCTTGATCTCCTTCACCACGCCGGCGGCAGGCGACGGCACTTCCATCGTCGCCTTGTCGGATTCCAGCGTGACCAGGCCCTGGTCTTTCTTCACCGTGTCGCCGACGGCCACCAGGATCTCGATCACCGGCACGCCATCGTAGTCACCGATATCGGGCACCTTGGCTTCGATCAATCCGCCACCGCCGGACGGCACGGGTGCCGCGGCCGGTGCTGCAGGCGCGGGCGCCGACGCGGCAGGCGCCGCCGGTGCGGGCGCAGGCTTGGCGGGAGCTGCGGGCGCGGGCGCGGATGCCGCGGCGCCTTCGGCTTCCAGTACGGCCACCACGCTGCCTTCGGACAGCGAATCGCCCAGCCTGACCTTGATTTCCTTCACCACGCCGGCGGCCGAGGACGGCACTTCCAGCGTGGCCTTGTCCGATTCCAGCGTGACCAGGCCCTGGTCCTTCTTCACCGTGTCGCCGACGGCGACCAGTATCTCGATGACCGGCACATCGCTGTAATCGCCGATGTCGGGGACTTTGACTTCAATCGTGTTCGCCATACCGCTCTCTTTCGTAGGGTGGGCCTGGGCCCACCGTGGCTTGGTCGGATCGGTGGGCCGGGGCCCACCCTACGGACTCACAGGAGTACGCGGCGCATGTCGCCCAGCAGCTGCGCCAGATACGCGGTGAAGCGCGCCGCGGCGGCGCCGTCGATCACGCGGTGGTCGTAGCTCAGCGACAGCGGCAGCATCAGGCGTGGCTGGAACTGCTTGCCGTCCCAGACCGGCTGGATCGACGACTTGGACACGCCGAGGATGGCGACTTCCGGCGCATTGACGATGGGCGTGAACGCCACGCCGCCGATGCCGCCCAGCGAGGAGATCGAGAAGCAGCCGCCCGACATCTCGGCCGGGCCCAGCTTGCCTTCGCGCGCCTTCTTGGCCAGCTCGCCGCTTTCCTGCGCGATCTCGTTGACACCCTTCTTGTCGACGTCGCGGATCACCGGCACGACCAGACCGTTCGGCGTGTCGGCGGCGAAGCCGACGTGGAAATACTTCTTCAGCGTGAGGTTCTCGCCGCTGGCATCGAGCGAAGCGTTGAAGTCGGGGAATTTCTTCAGCGCCGACACGCTGGCCTTCATCAGGAAGGCGAGCATGGTCAGCTTGATGCCGGCCTTTTCGTTTTCCTTGTTCAGCGCCACGCGCAGCGCTTCCAGGTCGGTGATGTCGGCGTGGTCGTGCTGGGTGACGTGCGGGATCATCGCCCAGTTGCGCGCCAGGTTGGCGCCGGAGATCTTCTTGATGCGCGACAGCGCGACGACCTCGGTCTCGCCGAACTTGCTGAAGTCGACCTTCGGCCACGGCAGCAGATTGAGCCCGCCACCGGCGGCGGCCGGTGCGCCTGCCGCGACGGGGGCCGACACGCCACCTGCCAGCGCGCCCTTGACGTACTTCTGCACGTCTTCCTTGCTGATCCGGCCACCGCGCTCGGTGCCCTTGACCTGGTTGAGGTCCACGCCCAGTTCACGGGCGAACAGGCGCACCGCGGGGCTGGCGTAGGCGACCTTCTCGGGAAGCACGCGATCGGCATTGAATTCGACCGGCGGCGTGCGCGGCGGCGAGGCTTCCGGGTCGATGCCGGGCTTGTCGTCCAGCACACGCGAGGCAGCGGGGGCGACGGCCGGCGCGGCGCGTTCCTGCGCGATCTCGCGCTGGGTGATCTTGTCGGGTGTCGGCGATACCGCGACCGGCTCGACCTTCGCGCCGGTTTCAGCGGTGGCGGTCGGTGCGGGTGCGGCGGCAGGTTTCGCCTCGGCCGCGCCTTCGCTCACTTCGATCAGCGCCACCACCGCGCCTTCGGCGATCTCGTCGCCCAGCTTGACCTTGATCTCCTTCACCACGCCGGAGAAGGCCGACGGTACTTCCATCGTCGCCTTGTCCGATTCCAGCGTGACCAGGCCCTGGTCCTTCTTCACCGTGTCGCCCACGGCGACCAGGATCTCGATCACCGGCACACCGTCGTAGTCACCGATGTCGGGAACCTTGGCTTCCTTGATGTCGGACATGGCGTTACTCCGGTGCGGACTTGAAGAGGGGAACCCCTATTGTGTCCGCAGCGGCGCGATGCGCCAACCATTCCTTCGGACTAATTGCTGTCCACGGCGGGACATTGCGTGCCGGCGCGGAGGAAAACGACTGCGCCACGCGAGCCTGCGGACACAGTGGTATCGCTTTGGTTCGACGTTCGACTCACACGATACGCCGCCGCATTGTCAGGCGGGCATGTGCAGCAATGGCGAGATCGCGGTCCAGGCTTGCTGCAAGGCGTCGTGGCGAATCGCTGCGTTGGCGGGGCTGGTGGATGGCAATGCGAACAGAGCCGGCATGCACGCCTCCGGCAGCTGCGGCTGCACGTGGCGACGGAAGGCCTCCGCCGCCTTTCCCCCGTTGAACGCGATCGCCACGATGCTGCGGTGCGCCACCAGCATCTCCTCCAGTGGATTGGCGACCTCGCTGCCGCGCACGATGGCGGCATCCAGACTGCCGCGTCGCTCGCACTGGCCGATGACATCCCACAATCCCACGCCGGCCTCATGCAGATATCGGAGGCGATGCTCGTACGGGGCGACCGGATCGAATCCGCAGATCGACGCCATCACCGGCCAGAACCGGTTGCGTGGATGGGCGTAGTAGCGCGCGGCCTGCAGCGAGGCGTCGCCGGGCATCGATCCGAGCACGAGTACGCGACAGCCCGCACCCACGCTGGGTGGCAGCCCGGTCAGCAGGCCCGCCACGGATTAGCCGCCCGCCGACTGCCAGGGCTTCACCACCAGCAGCGCGCCGGCGACCACCAGCAGCAGGCCGACGACACGCAGCGCATCCACCGGTTGCCGCGCATGCAGTACCCCGAAGTGGTCCAGCACGACCGAACCCGCCAGTTGTCCCGCCACCACCAGGCAGATCAACGACGCCGCTCCCAGGCGAGGCACCAGCAGGGTGGCCGAGGCAACGAACACCGCCCCGATCATGCCCCCCGTCCATGCCCACCACGGCACTTTGCCCAGCGCGGCAGGCACGAATACCGGCCGGCTGAGCCACCACCACGCCAACAGCACCCCGGTTCCGACCATGAAGGACGCCAACGAGGCGAACACGGGGCCAAAGGTCTGTTTGCCGAGCGACGCGTTGATCAACGCCTGCAGCGGCAGCAGCATGCCGATGAAGAGGGCCAGGGCCACGCCGGTCGCGTTCATGCGTCGTCTCGTCTCGGTAACGGAAGGCGGACACGATACGCGAAGCCACCCGCCACGCGGCGTCAAGGTGCTGACGTCACGCGGGTTGCGGCATGCCTCGCTTCCCCGACACCGCGCGCTGCAGCAGCGCCATCGACACCAGCAACATGGCCATCGGCGCCAGCAGCAGATAGAACGCACGCGACCCGTCGAAATGCGCGAACAACTGGCCGGTGACGTAGGAGCCGGTGGTTCCGCCCAGGGCGGAGAACACCACGATCAGCCCCGTCATCGCTGCATGCCGCGACTTGGGCAGTGCACTGAGCACCACCGAATTGATCGCCGGATAGATCGGCGCCATCAGCAGGCCGATCATCGGGAACACATAGGCAGCCGCGGGCGCGTTCCACCAGGTCATGCCGTCGCGTGCCTGCACATTCGCCGCCAGCGGCAACGCCAGAAGCACCAGCGCTGCCATCGCCGCCACGCAGCCGGACAGTAGCCAGAACCACGGCACGCGCCGCAGCAGCACGCCGCCTCCCAGGCGACCGAGCGCCAGCGACCCGGCGAAGATACTGGCCGCCTGCACGCTGAGCGTGGTGGGCAGGTGCAGGATCTCGCGATTGAACGTCGGCAGCCAGGTATTGATGGCCTGCTCCATCAGCACGTAGAGGAAGGCCGACACCAGGAACACCACCACCAGTGGCATTGCCAGCAGGCGGAACATGTCGATGAAGGATTCCCCCGCCGCATGGCCGTCGCGCGCGGCGCGCTCGTCCAGCGTACTGGTCGCGAGCAGCGCGACCACCGCTGCGCACATCGCCGCAAGCACCCAATAGACATCCAGCCAGACCGGATCGCCCGGCGCATCCGCATTGATGAAGGCCGCGAACAACCAGGCACTGCCGAGGATCCCGACCATGAACCAGCCTTCGACGGTGCTGGTGAGCGCCGCATGCGCCTTCGCGTCGTCGGTCAGCAGGCCGATGCTGGAGTAGACCGACACCTTCACCAGCGCGAACGACACACCGACCGCCGTGAAGAGCAGCTTGGTCGCCCAGAACGCCTGCAGCAGCGGCATCGCGATGCAGGCGGCGGCGACCAGCAGCAGGCCGAGCATCATCGCCCGGCGGTAGCCCACCCTCGGCAGGAACGACGCGACCAGGAACGAGGTGATCGCAATGGGCAGGTCCTTGAACGCCTCCAGCAGGCTGGCATCGGCCTTGGTGATGCCGAACCCCTGGATGGACTGCAGGATCACGGTGCCCACGGAATTCAACAGCATGGCGAAGATCATGTAGGTCAGGATCATTGCCAGGATCATGCGGGTGCGTGTCATGGGCGGTACCGGTAAGCGCAAGCGCCTCCTGGCCGCCTGGCCCGGAGTGCGCGGAGGGAGGTCGCGTGGTCACGCCACGCGGCACCCGGCGGGAAACAGTATCCACCGCCGCGCCGGGGAGAGACGGCGCGGCGGTGGAGGACGGCCCGCATCATGGCGGGCCCCGATGCCTCACCAACGATAGGCGACGGAGGCCTGGTACGACGTGCCTTCCAGCGGGCGACCCATGAACACGCCGCCACTGGTCGCATTGCCCAGCACGCGTGCATTGCCCTCGGTCAGCGCGATCTCGTCGGTCACGTTGCGGCCCGAGAAGGTGAACTCCCAGTTCTCGCCCACGTGTGCGCTGGCCCCGATGTCCCAGGTGTCGTATTCGGGAAGCACCTGGCCATTGGCGGGATCGGAGTAGCGGTCACCGACATGCGTATAGGTGGTGAACACCTTCAGGTCGCCCCACGGCATGGACCAGTAGTAGCTGGGCGTCAGCCGCGCGCGGAACTTCGGCTGGCGTACCACCTGGTTGCCATCGTAGGTGGCGAAGTCGCCGTACTTGGCACGCAGCCAGGTCGCATTCCACGCCAGCTCGAAGCCGCCCGCCGGACGCCACGCACCTTCGAACTCCAGGCCGCGCGCCTTCGAGTCGCCGATGATGACGACGTTGTTGCCGTTGTTGTCGAACGCCTGGTAGCGCAGGCCGGTGAAGTCGTTGTAGAACGCGGTGAGGTACATCTCGTACGTCTCGCCGCCGGCCTTCAGGCCCAACTCGTACTGGTCGATCTCGGTCTTGTTGTTGGCGCCGTCGCGCAGGTTGTCGAACTGCGGGAAGGTGAAGCCCGAGTTGACGCGACCGAACAGGCTGACGCTGTCGTTAAGCGTGTAGTTCAAGCCGGCCGTCCAGGACACGTCGCTGTCGTTCTGGTCGATGCTGCGTGGCGTGGTCGAGACCGAAGTGTTGTTGTCGTACAGCGTGTTCGGATTGCCGTCCAGGTCGACCGTGACCGGATCCCACACCGTGCCGTTCACTTCCTGCCGCTCGTAGCGCACGCCGGCATCCAGGCGGATGCGGTCGTTGACGGTCCATTCGTCGGCGATGAAGAAGGCCGCGTTCTGGCCGTCGTAGTCGCCGCGGATGTTGTAGAACGCCGTGCCCACGAAGCCGTCACGCGTCGCCACCTGCCCGTTGGACAGCGCCAGGTTCACGCGGCGCGCGTTGTCCTGCGCAGTCAGTAGCATGTTGTTGCCCAGCCACCAACGGTCCTTGGACGAGTAGTCCGCGTAGTACACGCCGAACGTCAGCGCATTGCTGTCGGTCAGATCGACGCTGAAACGCAGGTCGTTGGTGAACGAGCTGATCTCCTTCTCCACCACCCAGAAGCCTGCGGTCAGCACCTGCTGGTTCGGATCCACCGTGCCGCCGCCATTGACGAAGGTGCCGGTGCCGGTGACGCCCGCCCCGTAGGTGTCGGTGATGTAGGACGACAGGGTCTGCGGGTTGGCACCGGTGAACAGCGCGTAGGTCGGCGCGTCGCCCTTGAGGTAGTTGAACTTGTCGCTGATGGTCCAGTTGCCGACGTACCAGTCCAAGGAGCCGCCGAACACGTCGATGTCCACGCCCCGGCCATCGGCCAGGTCGCGGGTCATCGTCTGGTTGCCGACGCCGGTGGGCAGCGTTACCCGGCGGAAGTCGTCACCGACCAGCGTGCCGGTGGTGGCGTCCAGGCCCGGGAAGCTGGAAATGTCCTTGCCGTTGTTGCGCGAAACCAGCGGCACCGCCGTATAGAAGGTGTTCTGGTCGTCGGTATGACGCGCATAGAGGTTGAACTCGCCTTCGGCCCAGCGCTTGGTCAGCGTGGCGCTCAGCTGGCCACCCTTTTCCACGGGGAAGCCTGTCTGGCGCACGCCGTCGGTCTCGCGGTAGAAGCCGCCCACACTGTAGTACCAGCCGCTGTCCGCGCTCAGCGGACCACCGCTGTAGAAGTCGACCCGGCGCAGACTGTCGGTACCCAGCGTCAGGCGCACGCTGCCCTCCGGCGTGTCCTCGCCCTTCTTCTGGATGAAGTTGACCGTCACGCCGGGCTGCCCGTTCGAGTAGATCGGGCTGGGACCGCCGCGCAGGCCTTCGACGCGCGCGATGGTGTCGTCGATGCGGAACAGCGTGGTGTTTTCGAGGAACGACAGCGTCGGCGGCGGGAAGATCGGCGAGCCGTCCAGCTGCAGGGTGAAGAACGGTGCGTCGCCCTCGGACGGCATGCCGCGCACGAAGACGTTGGCGCCGGTGCCGCCACCGCTGGCCTCGGCCCAGACGCCCGGCACGATCTTCAGCAGGTCGGCAGTGCTGGTGGGCGCGGTTTCCTGGATCTGCTCCGGCGTGGCCGTGCTGATCGAGAAGCTGGCGTCGCGTTTGCGCAGGCCCTTGAACTTGGCCGTACCGCTGACGATGACGGCGTCGAGTGTCGTCGCCTCGTCGTTAGCGGGCGCCGGGGCGGCTTCCTGGGCGCCCGCCAGTACCGGCGCGAGCGCCAGCGCGATGGCGGCCGACAGGGCGTAGCGCATCGGGTGCTTGGTGTGTTGCATGGTCTCTCCCTCCACGTAGTGCGTTTGTTGTTGTAGTGACAGGCTGCCGCCGCGGCTTCTGTGGCCGTGTGCGGTCAAGGCGAAACGAACGTCCTCAGGTCGAACTTGGCGATGCGGGGAATCACGGCATCGGCGTGGCGCAGCGCGCGGGCGTCGCCGATGCCCACGGCGGCCATGCCGGCGGCATGGATGGCCTCGATGCCGGCGGCGGCGTCTTCCACCCCGATGCACAGGTGCGCGGGCACGCCGAGTGCGGCGGCCACGTCCAGGAAGATGGCCGGGTCCGGTTTGGCGCGCGCGATGCGGCCGGCATCGGCGATGTAGTCGAAGCAGTCGGCGATGCCCAGCTTGTCCAGCAGCGCAGGCGCGTTGCGGCTGGCGGACGCCAGCCCGAGCTTCAGGCCCGCCGCACGCGCGGCATCCAGCACCTCGCGCACACCGTCGAACAGATCCTGCGGACCCACGCTGGCGATTTCCTGCACGTAGTAACCGTTCTTGGTATCGGCCAGCGCGCGCTTCTCGTCTGCGCTGTAGGCGCGTGATGCGCGCTCCAGGATGATCTCCAGCGAAGCCATCCGGTCCACACCCTTGAGCCGCTCGTTCACCAGCAGATCGAATGGGACGTCGATTTCGTCGGCCAGCCGTTTCCATGCCCGGTAGTGCGTATGCGCGGTGTCGGTCAGTACGCCGTCCAGGTCGAAGACCAAGGCACGGCAGGCACGCGGGAACACGGCTTTCGGCGGCGACGGCACGGCAAGCGGCAACACGGTTTCCCGTCCCGGCTTCAGCACCACTTCGCTCCCGGCATGGGCGAAGGCGAGCAGGTCACCCTCGTCCAGCCGATAGCGCACGCCCCGCACATCCACGTCCACCCGCAGTGCGCAACCGCGCCAACGCAGGTTGAAACCGTAGCCCTTCCAGGCGGTGGGCAGCGTCGGCGCGAACTGCAGGCGACCGCCCACGATGCGCAGCCCGCCGAAGCCCTGCACCAGCCCCAGCCAGCTGCCCGCCATCGCCGCCATGTGCACGCCGTGGTCGGTGTTGCCATGCAGGTCATCCAGGTCCACGCGCAGACTGGCGTCGAAATAGCGCCATGCCTTTTCGTCGTGCCCGACCTCGCTGGCGAGGATGCCGTACACGGGCGCCGACAGCGTGGAGTCATGGGTAGTGACCGCTTCGTAGTAGTCGAAGTCGCGACGCTTCGCACCCAGCGCGATACCGTCACCGGCCAGCACCATCGCCATCACCACGTCGGCCTGCTTGCAGACCTGGTGGCGGTACAGCGTCAGCGGGTGGTAGTCGAGCAGCAGCGGGCGATGCGGCCCTTCGCGCTTCGGAAACGGCCAACGCGGCTTGCCGAGGAAATCGTCGTCCTGCGGATGGATGCCCAATGCGTCGTCGACCGGCAGGTACATCGCCTCGGCGGCACGCTGCCACAGCGCGACTTCGTCGGCGTCCAGCCCGATGCGTGAGGCGAGTTCCGCCAGCGCAGCGGGCCGCGCGGCCGACAGCCGCGCCCAGGCCTGGACCGCACGCAGCAGGTGCCGCTGCGCCATGCGGTTGGTGTACCAGTTGTTGTTGACCAGCGTGGTGTATTCGTCCGGGCCCGTCACTTCGTGGATGCAGAACGCACCGTCGAGCCGCGGATTGAAGTGGCCCGCCTGCGGCCAGATCCGCGCGGTCTCGAAAAGAATCTCGGCGCCAGCCTCGCTGAGGAAGTCGAGATCATCGCTGGCGTCGAGATAAAGCCCGATCCCGTACGCGATGGCGGCGTTGATATGGTACGCCGCCGAACCGCTGGGATAGTGCGCGGAACATTCGCGGCCGGCGATGGTGCGCCAGGGGTACAGCGCGCCGCGCGGATGGTTCATCGCACGCGCGGTGTCGCGTGCTCCATCCAGTGTGCGGAAGCGGTACATCAGCATGGCGCGTGCCACGTCGGGCGCCGTCAATGCCATCACAGGCAGCACGAAGGCCTCGGTGTCCCAGAAGCAGTGGCCCTCATAGCCTTCGCCGGTGATGCCCTTGGCCGCCGTGCCGTTGATGCCGTCGCGACCGGCCGATTGCAGCAGGTGGAACAGGTTGAAGCGCAGCGCCAGTTCGGCCGCCGGATCGCCCTCCACCGAAATGCCGGCGCGTTGCCAGAACGCCTGCAAAGTCTCCGCCTGTGCGCGGGCGATCGCATCGAAGCCCGCGGCCTGCGCACGCGCCAGCACTGCCTGCACGCCATCGCGCACGGTACCGTTGCCATCGTCGTAAGCGACGAACTTCTCGACGACCACCGACGCGCCCGGCGCGAGTACGGCCTCGAAGCACTGCTCGACGCGCCCTTCGCCGGCATCCGCTGAAGCGAACGCGACCCCTTGCGACAACCGGTGATGCTGGGCACAGACCAGCGTGATTCCGCTGTGGTGCGTGCGCTGGGTGAGCCATGCACCGCCGGCACCGGCATGTTCGTCGAACACGTCCATCGCCTCGCCACCGGCCACGCCGATGCGGGGATCGTCGCCCTGTTCGATCGCCTGGCGCCCGGTTTCGATCGACGAACGCAAGGTCAACGGACCGGCATAGTCGATCGAGGCGACTTCGAAGCGGATCGCCAGCAGCGCGCGCTCGGCCAGCGGCACCACGCGCTGCGCACGGATCTCCAGTGTGTGGCCCTGCGGCGTCTTCAGCCTGAGGCGGCGGTCCAGCGTGCCCGCAGCCAGGTCCAGGGTGCGTTCGAAGTCCAGCCACGCCGCTTCCTCAACCCGCAGCGGCGCATCGCCCAGCTGCAGCCGGATGTGCTTGCCTTCTGCCACCGGCACGCGCGTGTCGGTGCTGCGCGTGAAGCCCGGGAAACGTTCGTGGTAGTGGATCGGGTTCTGCTCGAACACGCTCGACAGGAAACTGCCGTCGCTGACGCTGTCGCCTTCCTCGAGGGCGCCGCGCACGCCGAGCGTGCCGTTGGCCAGCGCGAACAAGGTCTCGTCACGGGCGGCACGCGCCGCATCGAAGCCCCGCTGGGTCAGTCGCCACGGATCGGGCCGCATCTCGTCGGCGCCCGCGTCCATTCCTGTTGCATTGCTTTGCCTCTGTTCCACCGACATCCCCGCTCTGGCCTGGCGCATCCCGCAGTGGCACCACGGGCGGAGGCACGCTAGGAGCCGTTGTTATCGATGTCAAGTTATCGATGTCAGAGCAACGCTACAGTGACTTGAAACGTCGCAGCCCGGAGGGCAATTCCGGGAAAACAACATGCTTTTTCAATGGCTTGCAGGCGATACCACCCAAGGCGACCGACGAAAATGTCCACCGGGTGGCCGCTGCGATGCAGCAGCGGCATGCGCTCAGGTCGCGCGTACCACCAGGTGCGTGGGCAGAGTCTCGGAGGCGGTCGCTTCGCCCTCGATCAGGGTGCGGACCTTGCGCGCCAGCAGCACGCCGGCATCGATGAAGTTCTGATGCACGGACGTCAGTGGCGGTACGTAGGTGGCACCCAAGGGCGTGTCGTCGTAACCGATCACCGACACGTCCTCCGGCACGCGGCGGCCGCGCTCGATCAGCGCGCGGATCGCACCGATGGCGAGCAGGTCGCTGGCGGCGAACAGCGCATCGACCTGGGGGTGCTCCTGCAGCAAGGCGTGCACGGCGTCCGCGCCTGCCCCCACGGTGAAACTGGCGACGGTGGGCGTCAATGGCGTGATGCCATGCCGTGCCAGCGCTGCGGTGAAGCCTTCGAGGCGCTCGGCGAACTCACCGTGCGCGGGATCGCCGAGGAACGCAGGTCGGCGGCGGCCGAGTGCGATGAAGCGCTCCGCCGCCAGCGCTCCGCCGCGACGGTTGTCGCTGCCGACGACCACTTGCGACTCATGCCGGCTGACCGCCCCCCAGACCACCATGGGCCGGCCCCAGCGCTGCACCGTGTGCATCGCATCCTCGTGCGCGCCCTGGCCCAGCAGGATCACGCCATCGGCGGCCTGCACGTTCGGCAACGCGCCCCCTTGCAGCGAGGTCAGCAGCACGCTGTAACCGGTCGATGTGAGTTCCTGGGTGATGCCGCCCAGCAGGTCGAGCGGATAGGGCCCCGACATCTGCCTTTCCACGGTGGGCTTCATCTCCACCACCACGGCCACGGTCATGCTGCGGCGGAGCTTGAGGTTGCGTGCGCTCACGTTGAACGCATAGCCATACTGCTGCGCGACCTGGCGCACGCGTTCGCGGGTCTCGGCGTTGACCAGCGGGCTGTCGCGCAATGCGCGCGAGACGGTGATGGCGGAAACACCTGCCACCTTCGCCAGGTCCGCCATCGTCAGGTGGCCGCCCGGTTCCGGCAGGTCCGTCCTGGCGCGTCCGGTGCGCGGCTTGCGTTTGGCAGGGGGCATGCGGGTCACTTCCGGGCGCGGCTGGCTTCGTATTGTGCAATATGCGCGTCCACCGGCGTGGACGCGATCACCGCGCCGATGGCATCAGGCAACAGCTCATCCCATGTCTTGAAGCGCAGGCAGGACTTGCCCATGTCCAGCTTCCGGCCAGCGGCGGCGTACGCGCCACGCAGGATCGCATCCTGGCTGGAGTCCGCATGGCAGCCCGTCAGGTAAAGCGCGTAGTACTGCTTCTGCGCCGCCAGCGCGACGTACGGCAGCGGCTGCCTGTTGTAGGTCGTCGGATAGCGCGAGAGCGGGATCTCCCAGCTGATCATCCCCCAGCTCATCGTCTCCGCGTAGCCTTCGGGCAGATGGCGATTGACCAGCTCGCGCACCCTTGCCACCACCTGCCGCCGTGCCTCGGGCAGTTCCGCAAGATAGCCCTCGACTGTCTCCGCCTTGCTGCTGACCATGGGCATCGCTCCTCGTGCCTGCGACAGTAGCGCAGCCAGGCGCGCACGTCATTCGGAGTCCACCCGCATCGCGCGCGACAGATCCGGGACAGGCAACGAAAGACTCTCGCCGCTGGACCGGGCGCATGCGCGAGCTCATGGTCAGCGACATGCACGCACGGTGAAGAATCGCGTTCGATTCCACCCGGTTCGTTATTCGTTCACGTCGAGACGTGGCAGACGTTCATGCGCTGGTGGTTACGGTGCGCTCGCCCTGATCGCGACGACGCAACCGATGCGCCGCCGCGCAGCGGGGACATAAGAAAACAACAGGAGACACCCGCATGACGTCCATTCGCACCCTCACTATTGCCCTTGCCACCCTGATGGCCGCTCCCGTCGCATTTGCACAGGACGCATCGACGGACGCCCCCTCGTCCTCAACCGGAAAGCGCTTCGCCGTGGTCGGCGGTGCCGCCATCCTCAAGCCCGATCGCGATCCAGCGCCGGGGCTGAAGATCGATGGCGATGTCACGCCGGTCATCAGCGCCAGCTGGTATGCCACCGACAACATCGCGGTGGAGCTGTGGGGCGCCGCCGACAAGTTCAACCACCGGGTCAAGGCCGATGGCCCGGGCAAGATCGGCACCGTCGACCAGCAGCCGATCGCGCTGAGCGGCCAGTACCATTTCGGCACGCCGGACAACGTGATGCGTCCGTTCGTGGGGCTGGGCTATTACGAGTCCAACTTCAGTGACGAGACCATCGGCGGCGATGGCGCGCACGTGGGCCTGGAAACCGCCAAGGGCGCCATCGCAACGGCCGGCATGGACTTCAACATCAACGAGCGCTGGTTCGCGCGTGCGGATGCCCGTTACATGAAGGGCGATGCCGGCGTGCGTGTCGCAGGCCAGGGCACCGGTGAAGAACTGACGATCGACCCCTGGGTCGTGGGCGTGGGTATCGGCGCGCGCTTCTGATCCATTGCTCCAACGCGTCGATGCGGCGGCGGGCCTTCGGGCCCGCCGCCTTTTCATTGGGCGGGACGGATCACCGCGCGACGTGGCCGCGCAGGCGTTGCAAGCGCGTGACGCGCCACTTCACGCCCCAGGCATAAACCAGGTAGTAGCCCAGCAGCAGGCCGGCCACCGCCAGCAGGCTGCCGTGGCCGCTCAACAGCGCATGGGTCGCCGGCACGCCGCCGCTCCGCCAGTACTGCGCCATCTGCACGAATCCCAGCACGATGCGCCCGGCCACGATGGCGACCAGCAGCAACGCCAGCCAGGCATTGGGCTGATAGAACACGCCCTGCGGCGCGACATCCCAGCGCGTGAGCCATACGCCCACCAGGCCGAGCAAGCTGCCGGCAGCCAGTCCCACTCCGGCACCGACCAGGCTGTCCGGCCACCAGAACAGGCCGAACGCGCTGACCGCGATGAAGATCGCCACCGACACCAGCAGGCTCCATGCGTTGAGCGTCAGCAACCAGCTGCGTGCCATGCGGCGCGCTCGGCCGTAGCGGTAACGCTGCCACAAGGAGACGGGCAACAGCACCGCCCACAACGCCAGCAGCAGGAAGACGAAAAGCAGGACAAGGACGATGGGCATGCGCGCATCATGCCGCAACGTGCGTCAGGGGTGTTCGGCTTCCACATGGACTTTTTCGCGCCGCAGCAGGTACAGCCCGCTGGCGACGATGATGCCGGCGCCGATCCAGGTGACCCCGTCCGGCAGCACCGACCACAAGGCCACGTCCAGCAGCACGCCCCATACCAGCGCGGTGTACTCCAGCGGCGCGATCAGCGAGGCCTCGCCCCGGCGGAAGGCTTCGGTCAGTGCCACCTGCGCCAGCGAACCGGAGACACCGACGCCCGCGATGATCCAGCCATGCGCGGGCTGCAGCGGCTTCCACGCCGGAAGCGCAAGCAGCCACGCGCCCAGCGACAGCAGGACGACGAACCAGAACACCATCGCCTGCGTGCTGTCGCGCTGCGCCAGCATGCGCACGGTGACCGCACCCAGCGCATAGCAGATCGCGGCCAGCAGGATTGCCAGCCCACCCTGGGTCAGCATGCCCTCGCCGGTGGGTCGCAGGATCACCAGGACTCCCACCAGGCCGATGAAGATCGCCACCCAGCGTGCCGGTCCCACGCGCTCTTTCAGCAACGGACCCGCCATCGCCGTGACCAGCAGCGGCGCGACGAAGGTGATCGCGTACGCCGTGGACAGCGGCATCGTCCGCAAGCCGTAGACGAACCCGCCCATCATCGCGATGCCCAGCACGCCGCGCAGCAGATGCAGCGGCCAGTACACGCGCAGCAACGAGCGCGGCGGCACCGTGGCCAGCACCCACAACGCGACCAGGGGCAGCGAGGAGAGGCCGCGCAACGCAGCGACCTGCAAGGGCGGATAGTGCGCAGAGAGCAGCTTCAGCCCTGCGTCCATCAACGCGAACATCAGGACGGCCGCCAGCATCAGCAGGATGGCGGAAGCGAGGGAGGGGCGGGGCGCGGACATGCGCCATTATCACCGGCCGGCGCTCGGCGGCGAGGGCGGCACGCTAGAATGGCGGCGCATCAGACAGGAAGACCCCCCATGCCCTCTTTCGACGTCGTCTCCGAAGTCAACGCCCACGAACTGACCAACGCCGTGGACCAGGCCAACCGCGAGCTCTCCACCCGCTTCGACTTCAAGGGCGTGGAAGCGAAGTTCGAGCTGGAAGACAAACTCATCACCCAGTCCGCGCCGAGCGACTTCCAGCTCAAGCAGATGACCGACATCCTGCGTGCCCGCCTGATCGCCCGCCAGATCGACGTACGCTGCCTCGAGTTCGGCGACGTGGACACCAACCTGGCCGGCGCGCGCCAGAAGGTCACCGTCAAGCAGGGCATCGAACAGAAGCTGGCGAAGAAGATCGTCTCCACGATCAAGGACGCCAAGCTCAAGGTGGAGGCGCAGATCAACGGCGAGAAGCTGCGTGTGACCGGCAAGAAGCGCGACGACCTGCAGGATGTCATCGCCCTGCTGAAGAAAACCGAGTTCGAGCTGCCGCTGCAGTTCGACAATTTCCGTGACTGACGTTCCGCACATCGCCAGCGGCGTGGCCGACCCCATCGCCACCACCCGCCAATGGGTGGAGCGCGCAGTGATCGGCCTGAACCTGTGCCCGTTCGCGAAAGCGGTGTACGTGAAGCAGCAGGTCCGCTTCGTGCTCAGCGATGCGAGCACCCCGGAGGCACTGCTGGAAGAACTGGCGGAAGAACTGGTGCTGCTGCGGGATGCGGACCCCGAACAGGTCGACACCACGCTGATCATCCATCCCGACGTGCTGACCGACTTCCTCGACTACAACGATTTCCTCGACAACACCGACGCCGCGGTCGAGGCACTGGACCTGCAGGGCGTGATCCAGGTGGCCAGCTTCCACCCGGACTACCAGTTCGCCGGCACCGCCCCGGACGACATCAGCAACTACACCAACCGATCGCCCTACCCCACCCTGCACCTGCTGCGCGAAGCCAGCATCGACCGCGCGGTGGAAGCCTTCCCCGATGCCGACGTCATCGTCGAGCGCAACGTCAAGACGCTGGACTCGCTGGGGCATGCGGGATGGGCGAAGCTGTTCGGGGAGTGAGAGAGGTCTGTCTCTTCTGTAGGAGCGACGCAAGTCGCGACCGCCGACCGTCCGCCCCAGGGCTCCTTCATCGCTTCTCTAGGCCTGGAGCCACACCGCATCCCAGTACGGATAGCTCCCGATCCTGTCGACCAATCCAGCGCGCAATGGATTGGCGACAAGATAGCGCGCGGCGGCCCGCAGGCCGTCATCCGAACGGATCGCACGATCATGGAAGCCAGGCGCCCACACGCGTCGCGGACCTTCAGGCCTGGCCGCCGCGCGTGACGTATTGGTCTTCAGGCGCTGCACGCAGACGGACAGGGATTCCATAGCTCCCAACTCGATCAGCCCATGCCAGTGATCCGGCATGAGTACCCATGCCAACAGCCGGGAGCGATACCAAAGCCGCCTGTCGGTGGCCGCACGCGCGGCATCATGGGCCACGGCGGTATCGGAGAACAGCGGTCGGCGGTCATGCGTGACGAAGGTGACCAGGTAGACCTGTCCTTCCGCTGACATGCGTCCGTGACGCAAATCGGCGTGACCTCCAGTTCGTCGCAGGCAGTCGGCGTTATCCATGCCGGTGAGCATGCAATCACACCAAGGGCCGCCATATCAGGAGACCTCGCGCATTCGAGTGGGAATTTGCCGTGCGGTCGCGACTCACGTCGCTCCTACAAAACCTCTCCAAGCAAACGCTGCTCCAGCAACATGCGTGCATCGTCCAGCGATGGCAGGATGGTGTGCCCAAGCGCACGCACGGCGTCGTCCGGTTCCAGCAGGTCCGGGATCTGGATCGGATGCATGCCGGCGGCAAGTGCGGCGCGCACGCCGGTGGGCGAATCCTCCAGCACCAGGCACCGCCGTGGATCGACGCCGAGCGAGCGTGCCGCGAGCAGATAGACATCGGGCGCAGGCTTGGGATGCTCGACATCGCTGCTGGTGCAGATGGCGTCGAACCGTGGCAGCAGGCCGGCGGCATCCAGCTTGCGCAGCGCCAGCGGACGACGCGTCGACGTGGCGACGGCGCGTGGAATCCTGCGGGAATCGAGGAAATCCAGCATCTCGACGATGCCGGGACGGTGTGGTACGCCCGCCGCGACCACCGCCTCGTAAAGCACGTGCGAACGCTGCAGCACGCGCTCGCGCTGCGCTTCGCCGATGGCTTCGTCCAGCAGGTGGCGGCAGACGGCCTCGCTGTGGCCGACCATCGACAGCCAGAGCACCTCGGGCAGATCGTGGCCAAGCTCGCGCGCGGCTTCCGCCAGGCAACCGATGATCGCGCGTTCGCTGTCCAGCATCAGGCCGTCCATGTCGAAGATCACCGCCTCGGGCACGAACGGCAGGCGTGCAGGACTCACGCGTTTCCCTCGAACAGCTGGCGGAGGTCATCCTCGCCCAGGAGGCGCCACTGCCCAGGCTCCAGGTCGCCCAGCGTCAGTCCCCCGGTGCGACTGCGATGCAGCGCCTCGACATGGTTGCCGACGGCGGCGAACATGCGACGCACCTGGTGGTAACGACCTTCGGTGAGCGTGACCTGCGCATGGCGCGGGTCGATCACGTGCAAGCCGGCCGGTGCCAGCGGCGTCTGCTCCGATTCGAGCATCAACGTGCCACTGGCGAAGACCGCACCTTCGTCGCCGCGCAAATCCTGCGCCAGCGTGACGTCGTAGACCTTGGGCAGGTTGGCCTTCGGCGAGATGATCCGGTGCAGCAGTCCACCGTCGTCGGTGAGCAGCAGCAGGCCGCTGGTCTCGCGGTCGAGTCGCCCCACCGTGGACAGCACCGGCGAGCGATCGCGGAAACGCGACGGGAACAGGTCGTAGACGATGCGGCCGGTGTCCTTGGTCGAGCAGGTGTAGCCGACGGGCTTGTGCAACAGGATCGCCAGCCCCGGCGCAGGATCGAGCGGCTCGCCATCCACGCGGATGTTGTCGTGGTCGACCGGATCATCGGCGTACAGCACCTCGCCCGCGGCGTCGGTGATGCGTCCCTCGCGGAACATCCATTGGACCTGCTTGCGGCTGCCATACCCCAGGTTGGCGATGTGCTTGACGATCTTCATGCGTTCACCGCCTCGCCTTGATGGCGGCAATCACCTTGAAACCGTCACGCTCGCCGGCCACGCGCACGTCGCCGAAGCTGTCGTTCAAGGTCTGCTCGTACGGCAGGTGGCGGTTGGCCACCAGCCACAACCGGCCGCCCGGCTTGAGCGCGGCCGCGGCGGCGGTGATGAAGCGCTGGCCGATATCGGGGCGATCCGCACGGCTCTGCGTGTGGAACGGCGGATTGCTGACGATGAAGTCGTAGCGGCTCGGCAGTCCTGCGGTAACGTCGTGCCAATGGAAACCGAGCGTTGCGGTCGACCCGGTGTCCGCGAGGTTCGCCTTCGCCAACGCCAACGCTCGCGCTTCGGCCTCGTAGAGATCGAGTGCGGTGATACCGGGATTGCGAGCGAGCAAGGCCAGCGAAAGGAATCCCCATCCCGCGCCCAGGTCGGCGCCGTGGCCGGCGATATCGGTCGGCAGGCACTCGACCAGCAACGCAGACGCCGGATCGATGCGGTTCCAGGCGAATACACCGGGACGGCTGAGGTAGCGCCCGCCTTCGATCCGGCGAGGCGCATCGAGCGCCGACCATTGACCCAGCAACGCCTCGTCGGTGCTGTCTCCGAGGGTCCTTGTCCAGAACGTGCGGCAGTGGAATTTTGTCAGCGTTCCCGCGAGGCCTGCGAGTTGCCTCAGATCGGCTTCGCCAGATTTCGCGCCTTCGTTGTTGGTCATCGCGGCGACCACGATGCCGCCCGGTGCGACGCGCTCGACGGCCCGCGCCAGCAGTGCACGCGCTTCTTCGCGCTGGCGTGGTGGAAGCACCAGCACCAGGGGATAGCGCGTGTCGCCCTCAGCGGCATCGGCCACCACCTGAAGTCCCGCACGCTCCAGCAGTTCGGCATCGGGCCGGAAACTCTGTTCGCATACCAGTTGCGCAAGCGGGAACTGGCGCAGTGCAGCGCCATCGCGCGCGCGCAGGAACAACACCGGACCCGCCGGCCAGGCCAGCTGCCCTTGCGCGAACGGCAGCATCAACGCATCCAGCGCGGGATCGGAATATCGGGAGGCCAAGGGAACACCATCAACGGGAAGCAGGGCGCAATTCTACCCGTGCGCACGCGGCGGTTCCGCGTATGCGCGCAGCATGGAAGGAATGCCGCTTGTCGGGCTGGCGATACCGCAGTTAAAAAAATGTTGCACAACGAAAACAACCCGCGTATCGTGCGCGGCCTTCGGCCCCTGCGGCTGTTTTTTCACCAGAATGATTTCCATGAAGCCCGCGCACTCCATCGCCAACACGCTTGACCTGCAGCCATCGCGCTGCGGCCTGCGCGTGCGTGCGTATGCGTTCGATGCCAAGCCCGGCAACGAACCCGCGCGGCATCTGGCCACCTGACATCCGGCTGACTCCCAGGGAGATCGGCCACCCCGATCTCCCGAGGAAACGCGAACGCCCTCGGGTCGCAAGCCCCGGGGGCGTTTTGTTTCCAGCGTTCGCGGAGGATGCGCATGCATCGAGGTTCGTTTCTTTCCATCACGGAAATTCGTTTCCGCCCTGGGGCATCCGGGTAGCGCGCGTGCGCGCCCCGAGGCAGGGGTGCGGCTGCGACCGGCGCCTGTGCGCTGCGTCGTGATGCCCCGACGCGGGCTGCGCGTGGGAAGAACATCAACAAGGGCGCATGGCGCCCGAACGGATTGCCGGTTGGCGACAGCCGGCAATGGGGAGCATCGATCGAACACGCTACAGCGGTACGGGCTAGCGTCCCGTCCGGTGCGCGCGGCGCTGCCGCAGCGTATGCCGAAGCGTGGGAGAAGGTGTTTCTCGATGGCGTTAGCTCGAGTTGGATAGAGCAGCGGGCGCTGCCCGAAGTCGCCGGTTCGATTCCGGCACGCCACCACTGGATAGCTCAGATGGATAGAGCATCGGACAGTTAATCCGAGTGTCGCGGGTTCGACTCCCGCTCCAACACCAGACTGTAAATCTGGAGACAGGGACGCAAGTCCCACCCAGGAAACGCCCTGTGCGGCGTGACGTCCTCCCGCGATGGACTGCAGGAAGACGGCATGTCGCAGCGGGGACGAAGCCGGCACCGCGCCCTCGACGCGGAGGCGCGCGGCCTTTGATGCGATCTGCGGATCGCCTCAGCGCCACGATGCTTCCGCCAACAGCGCCGGCCGCCCGCACCGTCTCCGTCAAGGGCGTTTCCACCCTTCTCCGCCATCCGCATGTCGCGGACGGCACACCATCGTCGCGGGAATCGATCCTCCGCGACGATGTTTGCCAACTGGATCGAACCACCAGAGCCAACAAGGAGAACAACGCCATGTTCTGGACCAAGAGGGTCGTGATCGGTGACGGCGAGCGCGGCCTGGTGTATCGCAACCGTCGGTTCGAGCAGCTGCTCGTGCCGGGCGTGTACCGCTGGTTCGACCCGATGGGTCGCATCGAGGTACGCACTTTCAACATCGCTGCGCCAGAATACGCCGGCCATGACGTCGACGCGCTGATCGCGCGCCTGGGCGAAGGCCTGGGCGATGTCTTCGTGCTCGCCGACATCGGCGTGGACCAGGTCGGTCTGGTGCTGAAGAACGGCAAGCTGGAAGACGTGCTGCCGCCCGGCACGCGGCGTCTGTACTGGATCGGCCTGGTGAAGGTCGAGGTGCAAGCCGTGTCACTCGCCACGCCGGACGTGGACGTCGCCGTGGCGCGACGCCTGCGCCAGCTGGGCGCGCTGTCGAAGCTGGCGGTGGTGGCCGATGTGCCGGCGGAATTCGCGGGCCTGGTCTTCATCGACGGCAAGCTCGATCGCTCGCTCGCCCCGGGCAGCTACGCCTTCTGGAATTTCCAGAAGAACGTGGTGGTGGACATCGTGGATCTCCGCGTGCAGTCGATCGAAGTCTCGGGCCAGGAACTGCTGACCCGCGACAAGGTCAGCCTGCGCGTGAACCTGGCCGCCAGCACCCGCGTCACCGACGTGGTGGCGGCGCGCACCAAGGTCGCGAAGGTGGGCGACTTCGTCTACCGCGAATTGCAGTACGGCCTGCGCAAGGCGGTTTCCGCCAAGACGCTGGACGAACTGCTGGGCGACAAGGCCTCGCTGGACGCCGACATCTTCGCGTACGTGCGCGGCCAGGTGACCGGCTTCGGCGTGGAAGTGCTGGGCGTGGGCGTGAAGGACGTGATCCTGCCGGGCGAGATGAAGGAGATCCTCAACGGGGTGGTGCAGGCGGAGAAGACGGCGCAGGCCAACGTGATCCGCCGTCGCGAGGAGGCGAACGCCACGCGTTCCCTGCTCAACACCGCGAAGCTGATCGACGAGTCGCCGGTGCTGATGCGCCTGAAGGAGCTCGAGGCGCTGGAAAAGGTCACCGAGAAGATCGACAAGCTCACCGTGTTCGGCGGCCTGGATGGCGTGCTGAAGCAATTGGTGACGTTGAAGTAGCGGAAACCTGCCCCCTCCCCCGTTCACGGGGGAGGGCTGGGGTGGGGGCCGCCGGAGCACGGCACGCGTCGGCGCAAGGAGAGCGCGAGGACGTGGTCCGGCTTTCGGCGGAGGACGGCGCTGCGGCGTAGTTCGCCCCCATCCCAACCTTCCCTCGCACGCGGGGGAAGGGGCTTTATCCTTTCAATGGAGTGAACACATGAACATGCATTCCCAATTCGAACTTCTGCACGCCGAGGGCAGCACCACGCCGATCAAGGGCTGGGTGCGCGGCGTGCCCCTGGACCAGGGTGCCCATGAGCAGCTGCGGAACATCGCGGCCATCCCGTTCGTCGGCCCGTGGGTCGCGGTGATGCCCGACGTGCACCTGGGCAAGGGCGCCACGGTGGGTTCGGTCATCCCGACCCGCGGCGCCATCATCCCGGCCGCCGTCGGCGTGGACATCGGCTGCGGCATGGCCGCGGTGCGTACGACGCTGCGCGCGAAGGACCTGCCGGACAGCCTGGCGCAACTGCGTTCGAGCATCGAACGCAGCGTACCGGTGGGCAACGGGCGTGGTGGCGAGCACTGGAAGCTGCCGGACAGCATCGCCACGCGGATCGCGCAGTCGGGGCTGGAACCGCGCCTGGAGGCGATCAAGCAGAAGCACCGCAAGATCCGCACGGACAAGCTGGACCGCCAGATCGGCACGCTGGGCGGCGGCAACCACTTCATCGAGATCTGCCTGGACGAGGCCGACGCGGTGTGGGTGATGCTGCACAGCGGTTCGCGCGGCACCGGCAACCTGATCGGCACGTACTTCATCGAGCGCGCACGCGAGCAATTGGCGCACCGCGTACTCGGCTTCCACCTGCCGGACAAGGACCTGGCCTTCTTCATGGAAGGCGAGCCCCTGTTCGACGACTACGTGGAAGCGGTGTCGTGGGCGCAGGACTACGCGCGCGAGAACCGCGAGGCAATGATGTCGCGCGTGCTGGCCGAGATGCGCCACCGCCTGCCGAAGTTCCAGTTGGAGAAGATGGCGGTCAACTGCCACCACAACTACGTGCAGAAGGAAATGCACGGCGGCGTGGATCTGCTGGTGACCCGCAAGGGCGCGGTGAGCGCGCGTGCCGGCGAGCTGGGGATCATCCCCGGCAGCATGGGCGCGAAGAGCTTCATCGTGCGCGGCAAGGGCAACGCGGACAGCTTCCACAGCTGCAGCCACGGGGCCGGCCGCGTGTTGAGCCGTACCGCCGCGCGCCAGCAGATCACGCTGTCGCAGCACCGCGAGGCGACCGCGCACGTCGAATGCCGCAAGGACGCCGGCGTGATCGACGAATCGCCGGCGGCCTACAAGGACATCGACGCCGTGATGGCCGCGCAGAACGACCTGGTGGAAGTGGTGCACACGCTTCGCCAGGTCGTCTGCATCAAGGGGTGAAAGTCTCCTGACGCTGCCTCGGAGCCATCCAGCAACGGATGGCTCTTTTTTTTGTAGGAGGGGCTTCAGCCCCGACCGCCATCCCTGATGGTCAGGTCGGGGCTGAAGCCCCTCCTACAGGCGCTATCCCTGCAGCTCGCGCAACGTCACCGACGGCGGCGCATCCAGCACCTTGCGCGTGGCGAACAAGCCGGCACCAAGGGCTGCGAGCATGCCCAGCCCGCCACCGATGGCCGCCAGCTGCCAGTTCGCTTTCCAGGGCAGGTCGAATACCTGCGTAGCCACCACGCCCGACAACACGGACGCCGCTATCGCAGCCACCAGACCCGCCAGCAGGCCGATGGCGGCGAACTCCGAGGCCTGCGCCAACCGCAGCTGGCGGCGGCTGCCGCCGAGCACGCGCATCACGCCGCCCTCGAGCAGTCGCTCGTCCTGGCTGGCGCTCACCGCCGCCATCAACACCAGCAGGCCCGCCGCGAGCGAGAACCAGAACACCACCTGCACCACCTGCGAGACCTGCTCGGCCGTGCTGCGCACCTGGTTGAGCACCGCCTCCACGTCGATCACCGACAGGTTGGGGAACTGGTCGACCAGCTCGCGCGTGAAGGCAGTATCTCCCGACGGCACGCTGACGGCGGTGATGTAGCTGGCGGAGTAGCCATCGAGCGCACCCGGCGAGGCGACAACGAAGAAGTTCGGACGGAAGCTTTCCCAGTCCACGCTGCGCAGGCTGGTGACGCGGCCCTCGAAGCGCTGGCCGGCGATATCGAACGCCACCCGGTCACCGACCTTCCATCCCAACGCCTCGGCGAACTCCTCCTCCACCGACAACTCCGGTGAAGACGGTGTACGTCCGGTCCAGAACTCGCCGGCGGTCACCTTGTTGTCGTCGCGCAGTGTCGTCGCCATCGACAGGTTGAACTCGCGCTCGGCGCGGCGCTGCGTGCGCTCGTCAGCCTCTTCGTAGTCTGCGCCACTGCTCGGCTTGCCGTTGAGTTCGACCAGCCGGCCACGGATCATCGGATACAGGTCCACCGCCGAGAGCCCGCGCGCCTGCATGAAGGTCTTCACCGGATCCACCTGGTCCGGCTGCACGTTGATGATGAAGCGGTTGGGCGCATTGGCTGACAGCGCGAGCTGCCAGCGATCCAGCAGGTCGGTGCGCACGAAGGTCAGCAACAGCAGTGCCATCAGGCCGAGGCCGAGCGCCGACACCTGCGCGATCGACGTTCCCGCCCGGCGGCTGACATTGGCCAGGCCGTAACGCAGGCTGCCGCGCAGCCGCGAACGCAGGCGACGCACCAGCAGGATCATCGCCCAGGCCAGCAGCGAGAGCACGGCGAGCGTACTGACGATGCCGACCAGCATCGCCGTGCCCAAGGCGGGCGAGCCTGCCTTCCACCACAGCAGCGCGCCCAGACCGACGAAGCCGGTCAGCGCGACCAGCCATGCGCTCGGTTCGGTACGGTCTAGATCACGCCTCAACACGCGCAATGCCGGCACGCGACGCAGCGCCAGCACCGGCGGCGCGCCGAACGCGAGCAGCACGATCATGCCCACGCCATAACCTTGCAGCGCCGGCATCAGGCCCGCTGGCGGAATGTCGATCTTCAGCGACTGCTGCAGCCAGCTGCCGATGCCCCACTGCAGGCCGAAGGCGATCAGTACGCCGACGGTGCACGCCGCCAGGCCCAGCAGCACCAGTTCGCCGACATGGATGCCCACCAGCGTGCGCTGCTGGGCGCCGAGGCAGCGCATCACCGCGGTGCCGGACAGGTGCCGTTCGCTGTGCCGGCGCGCGGCCATCGCCACGGCGACCGCCGCCAGCACCACGGAGACCAGCGCGGCGAGACCGAGGAAACGACTCGCGCGATCAAGTGCGGAACGCACCTCGGGCCGTGCGTCCTGGATGGTTTCCATCCGTTGCCCACGCGCGAGTTGTGGCTTTGCGGCCGCCGTGAAGCTTTCCACCGCCGCCGCCTCGCCGGCAACGACGAGTCGGTAACGCAGCCGGCTGCCTTCCTGCACCAGATCAGTGGACGGCAGATCGGCAAGATTGAGGAAGACCTTCGGCGCGACGTTGAAATAGTCCAGCGCGGCATCCGGCTCCTGGGTGACAAGCGCGGCCAGCTTCAGCGTGCGCGTGCCGATGCCGATCCCGTCGCCGGGCTTCGCACCCAGCGTCTCCGCGCCGGCCTGGCTGATCCACACCGTGCCGGGTGCCGGAATGCCTGCAGCGTCGCGTTCGACGCCACCCGCGCGATCCACCAGGTGGAAGTTGCCGCGCAGCGGGAAGCCTTCGCCCAACGCACGCAGGTCGCCCAGGGAGAGCGATTCGCCCGCGCGTACCATGCTCTGCAGTTCATGCGTCTCGGTCACCCGCAGGCCGGGTGCCCGGGCGAGCGCACGCAGTGCGTCCGAAGGCGGGGCATCGCCGCGCACCACCACGTCGCCACCGAGCAGCCGGTTCGCCTCGATCGCCAGCGCGCGCTCCGCGCGGTCGGTGACGAAGCCGACGGACGTCACCGCCACCACGGCGAGCACCAGCGCGGCGAACAGGATGCGGATGTCTCCCGCCACCAGGTCGCGCCGCAGCTGGCGCCAGGCCAGCGCGAGCGTCTTCATGCCGCAGAACCCTGCAGGCGACCGGCATCCAGGCGCAGGCGGCGCTGGCAGCGTTCGGCGAGATGATCGTCATGGGTGACCAGGATCAGCGTGGTGCCTGCATCAGTGTTCAGCGCGAACAGCAGCTCGATGATGGCCTGCCCGGTATGCGTGTCGAGGTTGCCGGTGGGTTCATCCGCGAACAGCAGCGAGGGCCGCGTGACGAACGCGCGCGCCAGGGCGACGCGCTGCTGCTCGCCACCCGACAACTGGCGCGGATAATGGCCGAGGCGCTGGCCAAGGCCGACTTTTTCCAGGATCTGCCGGGCAGGGCCTTCCGCATCGGTGTCACCGCGCAGTTCCAGCGGCAGCATGACGTTTTCCAGCGCCGTCAACGACGGCAGCAGTTGGAAACTCTGGAAGACGAAGCCGACCTTCTCCCCGCGCACGCGCGCACGACCGTCCTCGTCCATGTCCGAAAGGCGCTCGCCATCCAGCGTCACCGTGCCGGCACTGGGCACGTCCAGGCCGGCCAGCAGCGACAGCAGCGTGCTCTTGCCGGAGCCGGACGCCCCCACGATGGCGACGGTGTCGCCATGCTCGATGCGGAAGCCGATGTCGTCGAGTATCGTCAGGGCACCGTCGGGCAGCGGCACATGCTTGCCCAAGCCCTGCACGTCGAGCACGGCATGGCGCGCAATGGAGGGGGCTTCAGTGGGGAGTCTGCTGGCGTCGGCCATGATCGTCTCGTCGGTCATTTCGTGGATCATCGGGAGCAGGGATTAAATGTTTCTTAATTTGAACAGGTATGGGGCCAGCGACGTACGCATGCAATGGGCCATGGGCTTGGCGCTGCTTCTGCTCGTCGCATTATTCGCACGTCCCGCCGCAGCGCAGAGTGCGCAGGCCGCGCCCGCGAAGGGCACGCGCACCGTCCTGGTGATGGGCGACTCGCTCTCGGCGGCATACGGCCTGGCGCCGTCGCAGGGATGGGTATCGCTGACCGCGGACCGGATCGGCAGGACGAAGCCGGGCTGGCGCGTCGTCAACGCCAGCATCAGTGGCGAGACCACTGCAGGCGGGGCGGCGCGCATCGCGGCGGAACTGCAACGCCACAAGCCCGCCGTCGTGGTCATCGCGCTGGGCGCGAACGACGGGCTGCGGGGCCTGCCACTGGCGCAGACGCGCGCCAATCTGGAAAAGATGATCAAGGCTGCGCAGGCAGGCAAGGCGAAGGTGCTGCTGGTCGGCATGCGGATGCCGCCGAATTACGGCCCCGATTACACGCGCGGCTTCGAACAGAACTTCAGCGCGCTGACCAAGCAGTACCGGACCGCGTTGCTGCCGTTCCTGCTGGAACCCATCGCACTGGACCGCAATGCCTACCAGGCCGACAACCTGCACCCCGTCGCCAGCGCCCAGCCGAAACTGCGCGACCACGTCTGGACGGCGCTGGAGCCGTTGCTGCGCTGAGGACCGGCGTTGCACCTACACGGCGGTAGGAATTTTCCTACGCCGATACGAGCAGTCCGCCGAATGTGATAACTGGCACATTCGCGCACAGTCCCCATGCCGGTTCCCTGCCCGGCATGCTGACTGGAGTACGCAATGCCCCGCCTGCTTTTCACCATCGCCGCCGATGCCAGCGGCTGGCAGCTGTACGAAGGCCAGTTCGGCCGTGACTGGTTCGACAACCTCGGCGACGCGCGCGAGAACGCCAAGTTGCTCGCGGCCACCCTGCACCAGCATCACGGCATCCCGACCGCCGTGGTGGTCGAGATGCCCAGCAACGAGTCCGTGCTGTTGGCACGCCACGGCTGAAACACCGCTCCGGGCGCGCGGGCGACTGCGCGCCGCTGTCCGCCCTCCGTCACCGGATGGCATGATCCGCGGCACACACCTGGAGAGAGCGCCATGGGCAAGCACGCGTTCGAAGAGTCGCTGGCGCAAGGTCGGCACCGGCAACTGGCGCAGATGGCCGGTGAGTGGGAAGGCCGCTTCCGCCTGTGGTTCACGCCGGACGAACTGGCCTGCGAGGCCCCGCAGCGGGGACGCATCCGCAGCGTGCTGGGCGGACGCTTCCTGATGCACGAGTACGAGAGCCGCTTCAACGACGAGCCCATCGAAGGCATCGTGCTGTACGGCTACCACCTGGACGATGGCCACTGGGAATCCGCCTGGGTGGAGAGTTTCGGCACGGGCACCAACATCATGTTCTCGACCGGCGCCGGCAGCGCACCGAGCCCCAACGTCCTGGGCAGCTACGGCGACGGACAGGGTGGTCCGCGCTGGGGCTGGCGCACGACGCTGGAGCAACCCGACCCTGACACGCTGGTGATCACCATGTTCAACATCACCCCGCAGGGCGAGGAAATGCGGGCGGTCGAGACGCAGTACACCCGCGTCGGATAGGCAGCCGTTGCAGGGCGGTAGCGATCAGGCCGCGATATCCGACAGCTGGCGCAGCGCCTGTTCGAACACCTCCACCGGTTGCCCGCCCTGCACCAGGTGGCGGTCGTTGAAGATCACCGACGGCACCGCGCGGATGCCCTGCCGCTGGTAGAAGTGTTCGCGTTCGCGGACCTGTGCAGCGAAGGCATCCGTGTCGAGGATATGCCGCGCTGCCGCGCCATCCAGTCCGGCGGATCCCGCGATGGCGGCCAGCGTGTCGTGGTCGGACACGTTTCTTCCTTCGCCATGGTATGCATTCAGCAACGCATGCTTGAGGGCACGCTGCTGCGGGGCGCCGAGTCCGCCCGCCCAGTGCAGCAGGCGGTGCGCGTCGAAGGTGTTGTAGATGCGGTCGCGCTTCTGCAGGTCGAAGACGAAGCCCAGCGCCTCGCCGCGCTGGCGCAGCGCCTCGCCGTTCTGCGCCAGCTGCTCGGGCGTCAGACCGTACTTGCGGCCAAGATGATCCGCGATGGACTCGCCTTCCGGCGCCATGTCGGGATTGAGTTCGAACGGCTGGAAGTGCAGTTCCACCTGCAGGTCGCCGCCGATGTTCGCCATGGCGCGCTCCAGCGCGGCCAGGCCGACCGCGCACCAGGGGCAGGCCACATCGGACACGAAATCGATCTTCACGGGCGTGGACATGCGCTGCGCCTCACTCGCTCGCGGTGTTCTTGTAGACACGTCCCTGCTTCATCACGAAACCGACGTTTTCAAGCACCGCCACGTCCTGCAGCGGGTCGCCATCCACCGCGATCAGGTCGGCGTAGTAGCCCGGCTTGAGGACGCCGACCTCCTTCTCGATGCCGAACAGCCGCGCATTGACCAGCGTGGCCGAGCGGATCGCCTGCAGCGGCGTCATGCCGAACTGCACCATGCGCGAGAACTGGCGCGCGTTGAGGCCATGCGGATAGACGCCGCCATCCGTACCGAATCCCATGACGACGCCGGCCTGGTGCGCCTTGCGGAAGTTCTCGCGCTGGGTGGCGCCCACGCGGCGCTCCTTCTCCAGCGATTCCGGCAGGAAGCCGGCCTTCTCGCCCTCACCGAGGATGTACTCGGTGTTGTAGATGTCCATCACCAGTACGGTGCCGTTCTTCTTCGCCAGCGCGATGCCCTCATCGTCGATGAAGCTGGCGTGCTCGATGGAATCCACGCCGGCCAGCAGCGCATTGCGGATGCCGGTGGCGCCATGCGCGTGCGACGCCACCTTGCGGCCCAGCGCATGCGCTTCATCCACGAGCGCTTTCAGTTCCTCCAGCGAATACTGCGGCGCACCGACCTCGGTGCCCTTGGACAGCACCCCGCCGGTGGAACAGGTCTTGATGAAGTCGGCGCCGAACTTGACGTTCTGCCGCACCTTCTGCCGCGCGGCCCACGGACCGTCGGCCACGCCCTCGCCTACGGCCTTGTACTCGGCCGGCAGCAGGTTGTTGTCGCTGCAGTGTCCGCCGGTGATGCCGATGGACACACCGCCCGCGAGGATGCGCGGACCTTCGACTTCCCCCGCCGCGATCGCATCGCGCAGCGCCACGTCGGCGTAGCCGGGCGAGCCGGGCACGCGCACGGTGGTGAAGCCGGCGAGCAGCGTGGTGCGCGCGTTCTTCGCGCCCTTGATCGCAGCGGCGGGCAGCGAGATGGCCAGGCGGCGATAGCCCTGCAGGTCGGCGTCGCCATGCAGGTGGACGTGCGCGTCCATCAGGCCGGGCAGCACGGTCTTCGTCGACAGGTCATGGACCGTCGCACCGGCCGGTACCGGCGTGCTCGCGACAGGGCCGATGGCGGTGATGCGCGTGTCCTCGATGACGATGGCCTGGTCGGCCAGCAGGCGACCGGATTCGACATCGAGCAGGCGGCCGGCCTTGACGTAGGTGGTGGCCGCGAGCGCGGGCACAGCGGTGGAAAGCAAGGCGGCAATGGCCAGCAGGGAAAGGCGGCGCATCGGGGCTCCAGTGGAAGAGGATCGCGCGACTGTAGCAAGCCCGCCCTGTAGGAGCGACGCAAGTCGCGACCGTATCCTCACGGCCGCCGTCGCCAGGGGGTCAGGCATCGCAGTCGCCTCGGATCTGCGGTCGCGACTTGCATCGCTCCTACAGGGTGTTTCGGCGCGCGGCGGACCGGGTGGCCCGGCCCGCGAGGCGCCGGTGCTTCAGACCGGCGTGGGATTGCGGTACGCGAAGCCGGCCTGGTGCCAGTACGGATACGGTTTGGGTCGCTGGCTGGCGGCATCCAGCTTCGCCACCTGGTCCTGGGTGAGATTCCAGCCGACCGCACCCAGGTTCTGCTTCAGCTGTTCCTCGTTGCGCGCGCCAATCACCACCGTGCTGACCGTGGGGCGTTGCAGCAGCCAGTTCAGCGCGACCTGCGGAATCGACCTGCCGGTTTCCTGCGCGACTTCGTCCAGCGCGTCGACCACGTCGTACAGGTATTCGAGGTCGACCTGCGGGCCGGCGTCGTTCGCCGTCTGCGACTGCAGGCGGCTGTTCTCGGGAAGCGGCTGGCCACGCCGGATCTTGCCGGTCAGACGGCCCCAGCCCAGCGGACTCCACACCACCGCACCGACGCCCTGGTCGGCGGCCAGCGGCATCAGCTCCCATTCGTAGTCGCGGCCGACCAGCGAGTAGTACGCCTGGTGCGCGACGTAACGCGACCAACCGTGGCGGTCGGCGGCGGCCAGCGACTTCATCAGGTGCCAGCCGGAGAAATTGGACACGCCCAGATAGCGGATCTTGCCCGCCTTCACCAGCGTATCGAGCGTGGACAGCACTTCCTCCACCGGCGGACGCGCATCGAAGCCGTGCAGCTGGAACAGGTCGATGTAGTCGGTGCCCAGGCGCTTGAGCGCGGCATCGACGGCGTTGATCAGGTGATGGCGCGAGGAACCGACCTGATTCTCGCCGTCGCCGAAGCGGAAGGTGGCCTTGGTGGAGATGATCAGCGCATCACGCGGCCTGCCCTTGATGGCTTCGCCGAGGATCTCCTCCGCAGCGCCCTTCGAATAGACGTCGGCGCTGTCGAACATGTTCAAGCCCGCATCGAGGCAGACATCGACCAGTCGGCGCGCCTCGGCCACGTCGGTGCTGCCCCAGGCACTGAACAACGCGCCCTGGCCACCGAAGGTGCCGGTGCCGAAGGAGAGGACGGGAACGCGGAAGCCGGACGCGCCGAGGTAACGGTATTCCATGAGCGGATGCTCCAGAAGCGGGGGAGTGCGCCATTGCACTCCCCTGCCGCGACAGCGGCAACCCCTGGCGGTGGAAAACTCCGTTGCCTGCCGACGAAAACTCAGTTGGGGCTGGCCGCCGGGCGCACGATGATCTCGCTGACGTCCACGTCGTCGGGCTGCTCCACCGCGTAGGCGATGGCGCGCGCGATGGCCTCGGCAGGAATCGAGACCTGGCGGAAGTCCTCCAGCCACGCCTTGATGCCGGCATCGCTGGTGGTCTCGGCCAGTTCGCTGGTGGTCACGCCCGGCGACACCACCGTGACGCGCAGGTTGTCGTGTTCCTGCCGCAGGCCTTCGGAGATGGCCAGCACCGCGTGCTTGGTGGCGCAGTAGACCGAGGCGCTGGGCCATACGCGGTGACCCGCGGTGGAGGCGATGTTGATGACCTGTCCGCCACCCTGCGCCTGCATCACCGGCAGCGCCGCGGCGATGCCGTGCAGCACGCCGCGGATGTTGACGTCGATCATCTGGTTCCATTCGTCGATCTTCAGCGCGGCCAGCGGCGACAGCGGCATGACGCCGGCGTTGTTGACGATCACGTCGAGGCGACCGAACTGCGCACGGGCGAAATCGACGAACGCCTGCATGTCGTCCAGGCGGGTGACATCGAGCGCGCGCTGGCGGGCGGTGCCGCCTTCGGCTTCGATGCCGGCGACCAGCTGTTCGAGCCGGTCGGTACGGCGCGCGCCGAGGACGACGCGGGCGCCACGGCGCGCGAGTTCACGCGCGGCGGCTTCGCCGATGCCGCTGCTGGCACCGGTGATGGCGATGACTTTTCCTTCGATTCCGGACATGGAGCACCTCGTTTGGGGGAAGCACGGCGCGGGCTGCGCCGGAGCGGAGCGCAGTCTGTTCCTCCCGGCCGGGATTTCGATATCCGGTTCCTCCGCGATCATTGCCTGATCCTGCGGAGGCCGCCCGCACCCCATTCCCTCCCCCAGCCCGTTGCGTAGACTCGTTTCCATCCCCCACGCACGTTCCACAGGCCTTCCCATGCCCGAAGCCGCCCCACTACTCGATGACCGCGTCCGCGAACTGGCCGGCCTGATTGAACGATCCACCGGCAACGACGGACTCCACGCCACGGCGATCCCCGCGCTGCAGTTCTCCCGCCTGAGCGCGCCCATGCCGCTGCCGATGCGCGGCGTGCAGGAAGCCGCACTGTGCCTGATCGTGCAGGGCGCCAAGCGGGCGATCCTTGCCGACGAGGTGTACGAGTACGACGCCAGCCGTTTCGTGGTGGCCTCGGTGGATCTGCCGGTGACCGGCCAGGTCACCCGGGCATCGTCCGAAGCACCCTACCTGTGCCTGGTGCTGAAACTCTCGCCGGCCACCATCGCCGAGATGGTCACCGAAGCGGAATCGGCGAAGACACCGCTGCCGCCACCTTCGCGAGGCCTGTTCCTGCAGCCCAGCAGCGTGGAGATGCTGGATGCGGCCATCCGCCTGGTGAAGCTGCTCGACACACCGCAGGACATCGCGCTGCTGGCGCCGCTGGTGCAGCGGGAGATCCTCTACCGCGTGCTGTGCAGTCCGCAGGGCGCCATGCTGCGCCATATCGGCATCGCCGACAGCCAGGGCCAGCGCGTGGCGAAGGCGATCCACTGGTTGCGGCAGCATTACGCGCAACCGCTGCGCATCGACCACATCGCCCGCGAAGTGCACATGAGCGCCTCCGCCCTGCACCACCACTTCAAGGCGGTCACCGCGATGAGCCCGCTGCAGTACCAGAAGCAGCTGCGCCTGCAGGAGGCCCGCCGCCTGATGCTGAGCGAAGTGATGGATGCCGCCAGCGCCGGCCATCGCGTGGGCTACGAGAGCCCGTCCCAGTTCAGCCGCGAATACAGCCGCATGTTCGGCGCACCGCCGGTCCGCGACGTGGAGCGCCTGCGCAACCTCTGACGGGCGTGGAAACAGCGGCTGAACGCCGCCGCGACAGACCCGGCTCCGACGTTGCCGCACCCCCGGGAGCAGGCGCACACTCGAATGTGACACCTACCGAGGAACGGCCATGAAGACGCCCGCCCTGTTGCTCATCGCCATCGTCGCACTGGCGACCGCCGTGCCCGGCATGGCACGCCAGAAGAACGTCACCGATCCCGGCATTCCGCGCAGCCTGCCAACCGAAGGCGGCGCTGTCAGCGTGAGCTGGACCGATCCCGCGCAGTTCAGCGAGATCAAGTACAGCGGCAGTCGCTGGGAATCGGAGCGCGGCACCTGGGTCACCGACCTGGCGAAGTATCTCCGTGACGAAGCCGGCCAGCAGCTCGCCCGCGGCCAGACCCTGGACGTCGTGATCACCGACATCGACCGTGCAGGCCGTTACGAGCCATCGGCGCGATCGGCCATGAACGACATCCGCATCGTCAAGGACATCTACCCGCCGCGCATCGCGCTGAGCTTCAGCGTGAAGGGGCCGGATGGCCAGGTCATCGCCGAAGGCGAGCGCAAGCTGGTCGACCACGGGTTCCTGATGGGTCCCAACCTCAACAACAACGACACCCTGCGCTACGAGAAGCGGCTGATCGACGACTGGCTGCGCAAGGAGTTCCGGAGCGGCCAGGCCGTCACTGCCACGCCCTGACCCCGCGTCATCGCATCCGGGCCCTGCGTCCAACCCTGCGGGGCCCGTGCGTTTCAGGCCTCCGGTTCGTGCGGATACACCGCCGCTACCGAACATTGCACACGCATGCCCATGCGCCCCGACCGTCGCGGATCGTCCGCGAACACGAAACCCGGATCCCCGGCGTCGAAGACGCTGCCACCCCCGCTGTCCTGGGCGATCACGCGATCACCGGGATTGCCGCAGATCAGGCCGATGCCCACGCCGGACCGGAAGACAATGGCCGGCGCCGAATCCAGGTCGGGACACGTCTGCGCCAGTTCCACGCGGTAGTAGCGATGGCCGCCGGAGCGGCGTGGCGAGAGTTCCACCAGCATGCCCTTGCTGTCCTCCGACCATGCACGCAGGTAGCGCGGATTGAAGCAGAAACTTGGCGAGCCCGCGAAACCCTTGCGCTGCGGTGCCCGCACCTGCACGGTCTCCAGCGTCTTCACGTCGTCGCCCGCGCTCCGGATGGACGCCTCGCGCGCCATCGCGGCGTAGGCACGCGCGTCGATCCGCTCCACCCCGGCCACGGCACAGACCGACGCACCGATGCGGACGAGCTCGCCGCCCGCACCGCAGACCCAGCCCTCGCGGGCGAGCAGCACGGCGCTCGCTTCGCCTGCACCCGGGCAATCTTCGCCCAGCGTGATGCGGAAGCGCTGGCCATCCTGTCCCTGCACCGCAAGCTGGCGGGACGAGGCCTGCCGCACTTCGGCCATCTGGCGCGCATCGAGGCAGCCGGGGGCGGGCGGCACTCGCTGCGCCAGTACCGGCGTCGCCGCCCCCAGGAGCAGCAGCGCCCACCCGGGCAATGAACAAGACAAGCGCATCCGTGCCTACCTCCCTGAAACCGATCCGGATGGTAACCCAGGGTTGCAGCATGACGATGGCGGCACCATATCGGGGCCATCTTCCCGCGGAGTTCCCATCATGACGATCTTCGACCTGACGCCCCCCACCGACGCGCAACGCGAGCGCCTGATAGCGGACCTGAGTGATGAAGAGCGCCGCGTGCTGCTGAACCATGGAACCGAGGCGCCGTTCTGCGGCGTGTTCCTCGACAACAAGCAGGACGGCGTCTACACCTGCCGGCTGTGCGGGCTGCCGCTGTTCCGCTCGAGCGCGAAGTTCGATTCCGGCACCGGCTGGCCGAGCTTCTTCCAGCCCGTGGACGAGGCGCATGTCGGCCGCATCCGCGACAGCAGCTACGGCATGGTCCGCACCGAGATCGTCTGCGCACGCTGCCACAGTCACCTGGGCCACGTGTTTCCCGATGGCCCGCCGCCGACCGGCGAGCGCCACTGCCTGAATTCGGCGTCGCTGGCATTCACGCCCATCGGCGACGCGTTGCCCGACCTGCTCCAGCGTGGCGGCGCGGAAGCGCAGCCCGCCGGATAGGCGCCCGTCGCCTGTCACAAGACCGGCACATGACGGCGGTAGCCTGACCGTCACCCAACCGTCTCCCGGCTGCCGCACGGGTGCAACACATGCCGCTGTCCGCCGCTCCCGAAGCGCCTGCATCGCCGTTTGCCGGATTGCCCGGCGCGCTCTGGCTCTATCGTTTCGATGCCGACGGCCAGGCACGGGTACTGGACGCGGCCAAGTGCGGGCTCGACACGCTGCATGCCCCTGCCGATGGCTGGCATTGGTTGCACCTGGACCTCAGCGATGCACGCAGCGCGCAGGTGGTCGCGATGCTGCCGATCCCCGACGACGCGCGCGCCGCGTTGCTGTCGCCCGATACCCACGTCAACCTGCAACTGGAAGACGATGCCGCGCACGGCGTATTCGTCGACTGGGTGCACCAGCGTGGCGTCGACCTCGCGGCCGAAGGCCAGCTGCGTGGCGATGACGGCATCGGTTGGCTGCACTTCGCCGCGACGCCCGGCCTGCTGGTCACCGCACGGCGGCAGGCACTGCGCTCGGTCGAGGCGGCGCGCCGCGGCATGGCGGGCGGCCTGCGCGCCGGCTCCACGGTGCGCTTGCTCGAAGTGATCGCCGACCATTTCGCCGACACGGTGGAGCGCAGCAGCGACAGCCTTTCCGTGCGACTGGACCGCATCGAGGACCGCGTGCTGGCCGACAGCATCGGCGAAGAACGCCGCGACCTGGCGCAGCTGCGCCACCAGACAGTCCGCCTGCACCGCCCGCTCACCGCCATGCGGCGCGTGCTCAAGCAGTTCGAGCAGCGCCATCCCGCCGATGCCGAGCACGAACTTCTGTCCTCCGTCTCGCGTCTCAACCAGCGCTTCGACGACCTCGATGGCGATGTGGGCACGCTGCAGGAACGCGCGCGCCTATTGCAGGACGAAGTAGCCGCGAAGCTGGCCGAACGCACCAACCGCCACCTGTACGTGCTCTCGATGATCACGGCGTTGCTGCTCCCGCCCAGCCTGGTGGCCGGCATCTTCGGCATGAACCTGCCCGGTCTTCCGTTCGCGCACGGCACGCATGGCCTTGCGTTCGCGCTGCTGCTCGGCGTGGCGTCCAGCGTGGCGGTCTATCTGATGTTGCGGCGCATGGGCGTGGCGCGTTCGACCTGAGCACGCATGGGAGGGGCTTCAACCCCGACACGGACGTCACAGGACACGATGAAGCGTGTCCTGTGCAATGTGCGGCACGCGGTGCACGGATGGACAGGGTTCCTCGGCGTCCGGGTTCCTGCGGTCGGGGCTGAAGCCCCTCCCACACGGGTATCCTAGCGGCCTGATGACGCTGCCCCTCCGTACCGCCACCCGCTATGTCACCCCGCTGCGCGAAGGCGGCTCGATGCCGGCCGTGGTCGAGGCCGACGACGACGGCCTCTATGTGCTCAAGTTCCGCGGTGCCGGCCAGGGACCCAAGGCGCTGGTCGCCGAACTGATCGCCGGCGGCCTGGCGAAAGCGCTGCAGTTGCCGATGCCGGACCTGGCGCTGATGGAACTGGATGCCGACCTGGCGCGCACCGAAGGCGACCCGGAGATACAGGACCTGATCAAGGCCAGCGCCGGGCTCAACCTGGCCATGGACTACCTGCCAGGCGCGGTGAACTTCGATCCCGTGGCCGAACAGCCGGATGCGGATCTTGCCTCGCGGATCGTCTGGTTCGATGCCTTCATCAGCAACGTCGACCGCACGGCACGCAACACCAACCTGTTGATGTGGCACCGGCGGCTGTACCTGATCGACCACGGGGCGTCGCTGTACTTCCACCACGGCTGGGACGGCGACGTGTCGGGCGCCGGCAAGCCCTTCCCGCTGATCCGCGACCACGTGCTGCTGCGCTGGGCCTCGCGCCTGGCGGACATCGATGCGGCCATGGCGGAGCGCCTGCCGGATGCCGTGATGGCGGGGATCGTCGCGGAGGTCCCCGACGCCTGGCTGCAGGGACCGGACAGCTTCGGCGATCCGCCGGCACAGCGCGCGGCCTACACCGACTACCTGATCCGACGTCTGGCACAGCGTGACGCGTTCGTGCAGGGGGCGATCCATGCGCGCGCATGACACCTACGACTATGCGGTGATCCGCGTGGTGCCGCGCGTGGAGCGCGAAGAGTTCGTCAACGTCGGCGTCATCCTGTCGTGCGAACGGGCGGGATTCCTGGAAGCGCGCATCGAACTGGACGAAGCCCGCCTGCAGGCCCTCGACCCCACGCTGGACATCGAATCGCTGCGCCGCCACCTGGACACCATTCCCGCCATCTGCCGCGGCGGCGAAGCGGCCGCGCCGATCGGGCTGCTGCCGGCGCGCGCGCGCTTCCACTGGCTCACGGCGAAACGGAGTTCGATCATCCAGACCTCATCGGTGCACATGGGCCGTTGCGGCGATCTTCCCGCAACGCTGGAGCATCTGATGGATCGCATGGTGCGGCCGCCGAAGGCGACCGCGCCGCGATGAGCGTCTACGTGGATGACGCCGTCACCCTGTGGCGCGGTCGTCGCTGGGCACACATGATGGCCGACACGCTGGAAGAGCTGCATGCGATGGCGGAACGTTTGGGGATGCCGCGCCGCGCCTTCCAGGACAAGCGCAGCGGGGCGCATTACGACCTGACCGAAGAACTGCGCGAAGAAGCATTGCGGCTCGGCGCCATTGCCATTTCCCGCCACCGCGACCGCGAACAGGTCCGCGCGATCATCCGTCTCGCGCGTTCGCAGTGGAGCGGCGCGGCGGAGGGAGAACGCTTCCTGTAGGAGGGGCTTCAGCCCCGACCGCACCTCTGCTGGAGCCCACCCCATGCAGGCGCCGGGCAAAAGCCCGGCGCCGCGATCTGCGTCAGAGCTGTTGCGCCTTCCCGCTGCGGATGGCGTCGTCCAGCAAGCGCTTCACTTCGCGCTGCATCTGTTCCGTCGCGGCCACCTGCCTGCGGCTCAGCGCTTCCTGCTGTCGTGCGAGGGGCTCCTGCTGGCGCGAAAGGACTTCCTGCTGGCGCGCCAGCGCTTCCTGCTGCTGGGCGAGCGCGTCCAGGCGGCGGTCGGTCTCCGCATCGCTGGCGCGACTGCCCTGCAGCGCGGCCGACGCGCGTTCGGTGGCGATGGCGGCCATCTTCCGGCCCAGTTCGCCCTGCTTTGCGCCCAGCTCTCCCTGCCGCTCGCCCAGTGCGCCCTGCTGTTCGCCAAGCTTGCCCTGCTGCGCGCCCAATGCCTCGACCGGCGCATGCGCGGCCTTCACCCGCTGCACGGTGGCGGCATCGCGCACGATGTACTGCTTGCCGTCCTCGCGCATCCACAGCACGGGCGCTTTGCCCTGCTGCAATGTCCTGGCGATGCGGATGTCGTCGCTGTGGCCGGCCATGGTCACTTCGTTGTCCTGGATGAGCACGTAGGCGTCGCCATCGCGTGCGCCGCCGATGCTCCACGTGCCACGCATCGGGGGCGGCGCGGGGGGAGTGGGCGCCGCCGGTGCGTGCACGCGGGGCGCCGCAGGGGGTGCCGGTGGTGCCGGCATGTCGCGCGCTGCCGCGACCACGACGGCACGCGGGGCTGCCTCCGGCGTGGGCACGGCGACAGGATCGGCCTGCGCCGCGATCACGGGTGCCGCGACGGGCGTCGCTGCCACCGGCACTGCGGCGGCCACCGGCGCGACCGGGGTGCTGCTGGCGATCACGCGATAAGGCACCACGCCCAGCAACACGATGCCGACGGTGACGGCCAGGGCGCTGGTGCGCAGGGGGGAAGCGGTGTGCTGCAGCATGAGCAGTCTCCTCTTGAGGATGCGGAATGTGGGGGAGGCGCCAGCCAACGCCGGCGAGGGAGCGGTGGAAACACCCAGCTTCACCAGCAGGCGCCCGTAATCGCGGGGAGCGTGGCGCTCGTCCGCGAGCACGGCGGCATCGCAGGCGACTTCACGCGCCAGGCTGTATTCGCGTGCCGCGAGGTGTGCGACGGGGTGGAAGAAGAACAGGTGCTGCGCCAGTGCCGGCATCCACGCCCACCACAGGTCGCGTCGCTGCAGGTGGGCCAGTTCGTGATGCAGCGACATGCGCAGGTCGTCTGCATTCATGCGTTGCAGAGCGGCAGCGGGCAACATCAGCACCGGCCGCCACGGCCGCGCGAGCTGCGGCGAGTCGATGTCGTCGCTGACCTGCAACATCGGCAAGACCGGGATGCCGAGATGACGGCCCAGCGCGTGGTACTCCTCGCGTACGTGGCGATCCCGGCACGGCCGCGCGCGCGCGATCTGGCGCCGCAGTTGCCACGCCTGGCGCATCGTGTTGGCCAGCATCACGGCTACGCCGGCCAGCCATGCCACCAGCAGCAGTACCCCGGCATCGAGGGAGGTCTCCTGCGTCGATGCCGTCGGCGACGTGACGGTCACCGCCGGTCCCGCCGCCGTGAAGGCAGTCGAGGCATCTCCCGCGGCCGCCATCGCCATCTGGGCTGCCACGGGCTCCGCCGGCAGCAAGGGCAGCGCAACGGGGGCATGCCACACCAGCCCCACCACCATCTGCGCAGCCACCAGCCACCACAGCCAGGCCCGTGTGCGCGCATCCAGGCGCGGCAGGTAGCGGCACAAGGCCCACACCAGGGCGGCAAGCAGCAGCGACTGCATGCCGACGTCGAGCAAGCGGGAAAGCAGGCTGTCCGCCCATGCGACAAGATCCATGTCAGCCCTCCTTCCGCCGGGACTGCAGGCTCGCGACCATCGCCTCCAGTTCCGCCAGTTCGTCGTCGCTCACCTCGGTGCGCTGGGACATCCACGCCACCAACGGCGACAGCGAGCCCTGCAGCGTCTTCTCGACGAAACTGCCGACCGCATGGCGCATCACTTCATTGGACTGCGCGACCGGCGCGTACCGGTACACGCCCTCCACCTGGCGGCGTCGCAGGTAGGCCTTGGCACGCAGGCGCTCCATCATCGTGAGCACCGTGGAGCGGGCCAGGCCGCGGGTCTCGCCGAACGCGGCCGCCACTTCGCCCACGCTAGCCTCGCCGTGGTCGGACAGGTATTGCAGCAGCGCCAGCTCCTGGTCGCCGATGGACTTGCGGGCCTTGCCGGGCATGGGATCGCCTTGTGACTACAGTTGTCGTCAACATGCCCGTGACGACAACTGTAGTCAACCCTGCCGAAGGTCATTCCCGTGCGCCGGCCGACAGGCGGTCGCGGCTCAAGAAACCGGTGGCCAGGCCGATCCTTGGACAACCCCACCGTGTGCGCGCCCCGCCATGCTCATCATCGTCGGCTTCATCATCGTCACCCTGAGCGTGATCGGTGGCTACCTCGGCTCGCACGGCAAGCTGGGCGCCCTGTGGCAGCCGTTCGAGCTGGTCATCATCGGCGGCGCGGCCCTGGGCGCCTTCATGGCCAGCAATCCGACCAAGGTGGTCAAGGGCACGATCGCGGCCACCCTGTCGGTGTTCAAGGGCGCGAAGTACAAGTCGGCCGACTACCTGGACGTGCTGACGCTGATCCACGAGATGCTCAACAAGGCGCGCCGCGACGGCTTCATGTCGCTGGAAGAGCACATCGAGAACCCGACCAACAGCCCACTGTTCCAGAAGTACCCGAAGATCCTCGCCGACCACCACCTGCTCGACTTCCTGACCGAATGCCTGCGCCTGATGGTGGGCAGCAACATCGAGCCGCACGAGCTGGAACCGCTGCTGGAGCTGGAGCTGGAAAAGCACCACCACGAGGCGATGGCGCCGGCGCACGCACTGCAGAAGATGTCCGACGGCCTGCCCGGTTTCGGCATCGTGGCGGCGGTGCTGGGCATCATCGTGACGATGGGTTCGATCGGCGGCGACATCGCCGCGGTCGGCGCGCATGTCGCGGCGGCACTGGTCGGCACCTTCCTCGGCATCCTGCTCGCCTACGGCTTCGTCTCGCCGCTCGCCGCCGCCATCGAGGCCCAGGTCGAGCAGGACAGCCGCATGTACGAATCGGTGAAGACCGCGCTGCTGGCGTGCCTGCGCGGCTACAACCCCGCCGTGGCACTGGAATTCGCCCGCAAGACGCTGCCATCCGACGTGCGCCCGCCGTTCGTCGAATTCGAAGCGCACCTCAAGGCCAACAAGTAAGCCACGGCGATGAGCGAGCAACGCCCCACCATCATCGTCCGCCGCATCAAGAAGGTCGCCGGTGGCGGCCATCACGGCGGCTCGTGGAAGGTCGCCTACGCGGACTTCGTGACTGCGATGATGGCGTTCTTCCTGGTGATGTGGTTGATGGGCGCCACCACCAACAAGGAGCGCGCGGCGATCTCGGAATACTTCCGGAACCCCAGCCCGCTGAGCGGCAAGAGCTTTTCGCCCGCGCCCGGCCCCGCCGGTCCCGGGGGGGCCAGCACGTCGATGATCAAGCTGGGCGGCACGATGGACCTGCCCAAGGGCGAGAACGACAACCCGTTCGCCAAGCCACCCGGCGATGCGCAGCAGGCGGCCGAGGAGCAGCAGAAGGCGCAGGAAAAGCAGCGCCTGGAAACCCTGATGCAGGCGCTGGAGGAAGCGATCGGCAAGAGCCAGGCACTGGAACCGTTCAAGGACCAGTTGCTGCTGGATCTGACGCCCGAAGGCCTGCGCATCCAGATCGTCGACCAGCAGAACCGGCCGATGTTCGACCTCGGCGGCACGGTGCTGAAGTCCTACACGCAGACGATCCTGGCCGAGCTGGCCGGCTTCATCAACCAGGTGCCGAACCACGTCAGCATCACCGGGCACACCGATACCACGCAGTACACGTCCAATCGCGGTTACACCAACTGGGAGCTCAGCGCCGAGCGTGCCAATGCCGCGCGGCGCGCGCTGGTGGCCGGCGGCATGCACGAGGACAAGGTGTCGCGCGTGGTCGGGCTGTCGTCGTCCGTGCTGTTCGACAAGCAGAACCCGCAGAACCCGATCAACCGCCGCATCAGCATCGTGGTGATGACGAAGGCGGCGGAGCAGGCAATGCAGGGCGAAGGCGGAATGCTGACACCCGGCGCGCCGCTGCCGGACGCGGATACCGCGATGCCGGAACGCACGGCCAGCATCACGCCTCCACCCGCACCACAGGTCGCCGTCGCGTCCGCACGCCCCTGACACGCATGCGTGATCCCGGCAGGGACGGCTCGCATCTGCCCGCCCACCATGATTGCGGCGGTCATGCGTCTCCTTCCCGTACGATTGCCGGGCCTTTCAGTTCCAGCGTGTTGCCGTCGGGATCGTTGAAATAGAGCGACGGTCCCTCGCCTTCCGCGCCGAAGTTGGTGTCCGCCGGCCCGGCGGGCGTGATGCCGAAGCGCGCGAGGTGCTCGACCAGTGCGGCCTCGTCGAACGGCTCGATGCGCAGGCAGAGATGATCGACGTTGCGCCCCTCGCGGCCAGCCGGCGCGCCGCCGCGCGCACCCAGCTTCCCGTCCACGCTCACCAGATCGATCATCGATGCACCCGCGCGCAGGTGCACCAGCCCCAGGTGTCCACGTTGCCGTTCCACGCCGCAACCCAGGACGTCGCGGTAGAACGCGATGCTGCGCGCGAGGTCGCTCACGCGCAGGACAAGATGATCGATTCGCTGGACATCGAAGGGACGCGGCATCGTCGGACTCCCGGGTAGTTGCAGACGCGACGATCCGCGCGCCGGGATTTCGACACGCGGTGCGGCATCGTGGCGTTGACGCAGCTGAACGGAGCGCGCACAATCCGCGCCGATCAGCCAGCACCGAGTTGCTTCGTCGAAGTTCTCACCGCCAGCGGAATGCGCCCTTCGGGCCCCCACCCGCTCCGAGAACTCGATGAAACCTTTGACCCTGGCGATCCTGTCGGCGTTGTCCGCCGGCGCGCACGCGGCCGAGACCGCACCTTCCGATACTCCCGCTCCCGCTCCCGCCGCCGCACCGCTGGCGACCACGCCGGAGTACCTCAAGCCCACCACCCTGGACACGCTGAAAGTCGTGGGCCAGCGCCTGTTCCCGTACCAGGAAGGCATGGTGCTCAACGAGCGCTACATCGACGAGCAGGCCAAGGGCAACGGCGACATCGGCACGTTGCTGCGGATCAATCCGAATGTGCAGTTCGACGATACGGCGATGACGTCCCGCAACATGGGCGAGATCCGACCTGCCGACATCAGCATCAACGGCGGTTTGTACTACCAGAATGCGTTCCAGCTGGACGGCGCCAACTTCACCAACGACTTGGACCCGGCCAGCAACAATCCCAACCACTTTGCCGATCCACCCAGCCATACCCAGGGCCTGGCCGTGGACGCCAGCCTGATCGGCAGCCTTACCGTGTACGACAGCAACGTACCTGCGAGCTTCGGCGGCTTCAATGGCGGGGTGATCGTGGCCGAGAGCCGCAAAGCGGATGATGAGTTCGGCGGCAAAGTGACCTACCGCATGACGCGTTCTGCATGGAACAAAGCGTACGTCCGCGACGACTACCAGCAGACGTTCGAAGACTCTGCCACGGCAGCCAACCAGCCCCAATACGACAAATACCAGCTGGGCCTGATGTTGGAGGGCAGGACGCAATCCGGCATCGGCCTGATCGGTAACATCAGCCGCACGCGATCGGTGATTCCCTTGCGCGGCCAAACCGGCGGCGTGCCGTCCGAGCACGATGACGCCATCAAGGATCAGGAACGCGAGAACACCAGCATCAGCCTGCGTGCCGATTGGCACAACGGCGGCGGACTGGCCTTGGAAGGAAACTTCACCTATGCCCCCACGCGCGAGCGCTACTTCATCCAGAATGCGAAGGATTCCTGGTTCGACCTGGAACAGGGTGGCCCACTGATCAGCCTGCGCGCAACGCTCGACCGCGGCGCCTGGACGCTGAAGAACACCCTGAGTTACAGCGACCTCGATGATTCGCGCGTCAGCGACGGCGACTACTGGTTCAGTTGGCGCTGGTCCGAAGACAAGAACTGGGGCACCAGCACCACGGGCCTGAGTACCGAAGGCAACTGGGGCAACGTCGAGCAGACCAATCGCAGCATGGGCTACAAGCTTGAAGTGGACCGTGATCCCTTTGCCTTCGGCAGGATGGAGCATCGCCTTCAGTTCGGCATGGAGGCCTCCGACCGCAAGGCAACATACCAGCGCCTTCGCGACTTCACCTCCTACATTACGCCAGCCGCCACCACCACCTGCGTAGATGCCACCGGTGCGACCGACAGCGTTGCCTGCTCGCTGTCACCCGTACCCTTCTACAGTGGCCGCGGCCAGTATCTGACGCGCAAGACCACCTATCTGGCAGGCTATTTCGAGGCCAAGTCCACCGATTGGGCAGCCTTCCTGCACGACGATATCCGCATGGGCAACTGGAGCTTCCGCCCCGGCGTACGCGTGGATGGCAGCAGCATGGTCGCTGACACCACCGTCGCGCCGCGATTCGCGATGTCTTGGGACATCCTTGGCGACCGGAAGTCCCTGCTTACCGCAGGCGCCAACCGCTACTACGGTCGCAACCTGTTCGCATACAAGCTGCGCGACGGACGCGATGGCCTGACACTGGTGCAGACCCGGACCGGCACGGGTGCCAATCGCCTGATCTGGGGCACGCCCGTGCAGACGCTGAACGCGACGCGCTACGCGGAGATCGACACGCCCTACAGCGACGAACTCTCTCTGGGCTTCAATCAGGTACTTGGCAACTACGATGTCAACGCCAAGTACGTCAATCGACAGTACGAAGACGAAGTCATGCGGGTCTACCTGCCCAGCGACGACACCACTGGAAATTACGCCGCGCGCGTCTACGAGTACCAGAACGTCGGTCGCGCGCGCAGCGACACTTACACGCTCAGCATCGGCACGCGCTCGCCCTGGTCGTGGGCAGGGAGTACCACGATGGCGCAGTTCGCCTTGGACCGTACCGACACCCGCAGGTCCTACACCGGGGCGTACCAGGACTATTCGACGACCTTCGACAGCCAGGCGTACAACGCCCTGGTCCGGTACGCTGGCGACACCATGCGTCGCTACGAGCTTCCCGCAGACAGCTACAATCGTCCGTGGACGGTGCGTCTCGCCACCCAGACCCGGCTACCCGCATGGGGCTTGCTGTGGAGCAACTTCCTGCGTTATCGCGCGGCCTACCAGAAGCCGACGAAGGTCTCGGAAGAAGCATATGGCGACGGCTGGATCGACGTATACGAGGACGTCAGCTATTCGAAGAGCTTCGTCTTGGACACGATGCTGGAGTACAGCCTCGACCTGTCCGGTGGACAAGATGCCTACGCGCGGGTCGAGGTGCACAACGTGTTCAACCGTGAAAACCGGATTGACGGGGAAGACTACGATCCAGGGCGCACGTTCTGGCTGGAGCTGGGCTACAGGTTCTAGCCGTGCAGACGACACGCCCTGGCATTGCTCTTCTTTTGTTCCTGCCCTTGCCCGTCATGTGGCTGTGCGTAGGGATGGCGCAGACCCGTATCGAGCCCTCCGCGGCTCCACCACAACAAAGCCTCGCCGAATGCCGCCAGCGCATCGCCATCAGCGCACCCCGCATCGACGCCGATTGTCTGCGCCGCATCTACGCACTGCCGATCAACGAATGGCCTGCCCCCACGGTCGACGCAGGCGCGTCGTGGCAGGAGCTCGCGCCGCTGCCTGACGTGCCGCCGGCGCCTGCGGACAACCCGCAGACGCCGGACAAGATCGCGCTGGGCAAGCGGCTGTTCGAAGACCCGCGCCTCTCGCGCAGCGGACAGATCGCGTGCGCGAGTTGCCACGACCGGCAACTGGGCTGGGGCGATGGACGCAGCGTGTCGTTCGGGCACGATCGGCAGGCGGGCAAACGCAACGCGATGAACGTGTCGATGGCCGCCTTCTCCACCCCGCTGTTCTGGGATGGTCGCGCCGCAACGCTGGAGGCGCAGGCACTGCATCCGATCCAGGATTCCGCGGAGATGGCCTTCGCCCCCCGCGAACTGGAGAAGCGTCTCAACCGGGAAACCGACTACCCCGCTGCGTTCGCGCGCGCGTTCGGCGAAAGGAAGGTCACCATGCCCCGGGTGGCGCAGGCGCTGGCGAGCTACCAGCGCAGCCTGGTGCCCCGCTTCAACCGCTTCGACCGCTTCCTGGAAGGTCGGCGTGATGTACTGACGGACCAGCAGCTGTGGGGACTGCATCTGTTCCGCACGCAGGCCCGCTGCATGAACTGCCACAGTGGCCCTGCACTGACGGACAACCGTTTCCATAATCTCGGACTGCACTTCCGTGGTCGTCCGAAAGAGGACCTGGGGCGCTACCGGGTGACCGGTGATCCCGCCGACAGCGGCAAGTTCCGCACACCGACTTTGCGTGGCGTGGGTAAGACGGGCCCCTACATGCACAGCGGCGGCTTCATGGAGTTGCGCGGCGTGGTGAACATGTACAACGTCGGCATGCCACGGCCCGCGCGCAAGCCGGACCAGCAGGACGACCCGTTGTTCCCGCAGACCGATCCCCTGCTCAAGCCTCTGGACCTGCACAAGACCGAACTCGAGGCGATCACCGAGTTCCTGCAAACGCTCTGACGACACTCAGCGCGCGTCGTGATCGCCCTGTTCCGGGCCGCGCCCGGGACGCCCCAGCGACTGCAGCACGTCATCCGCCACCGTGCGCAGGTGCAGGTCCTGCTGCGGGAAGGGGATCTCGATACCCGCCGCTTCCAGCGCGGCGTGCAGGCGCGTCATCAACTCGCTGCGGAGGGTCGACCAGTTGTCGAAGTCGTGTGTCCATGCCCGGATCGCGAAGTCCAGCGAACTGGTACCGAACCCGGTGAACAGCACGGCGGGTGCGGGATCGTCCGCGATGCCCTGCGTCGCGCGCGTGGTTTCCTGCAACAGCTGCACCACCTGCGTGACATCCGTTCCGTAGGCGACGCCCAGGTCGATGTCGATGCGCCGGGTGGGGTCGTTCAATGTCCAGTTGGTCAGCTTGTCGGACAACAGCATGCCGTTGGGAACCACCACGTCGGCGCCATCGAAGGTGCGCACCGTGGTCGCGCGCATGCCGATGTTGCGCACGCGGCCCGCCGTGCCGCTGATGTCCACCACGTCGCCCGGCTGTACCGGGCGCTCGAACATGAGGATCAGGCCGGAGACGAAGTTCTTCACCACGTCCTGCAGGCCCAGTCCGATGCCCACGCCGAGCGCACCGAACAGGAACGCCAGCTGGCCCATCTTGAAACCGGCCGCCGAGAGCGCCGCCAGCAGGCCGAGCAGCAGCAGCGCGTAGTAGCTCAGCGAAGCCACGCTGTTGTCCACGCCGCGTGGCAACGACATGCGCGGCAGCACTTCTTCCCGCAGCAGGGCGCGCAGCGTTCTCGCGGTCCAGACCGCCAGCACCACGCCGATGCAGAACACCAGTATGTGGCCGAGGCTGATCGACAGCTCGCCGTACTCGAACCGGTGCGTCACGATCGTCTTCGTCAGGTCGTATACCGGCCGGAAGATGCGGAAGCGGTTCATCGTGTAGATGATCCAGCCGATCACCGCCGCCACGCGCGCCCACCGTGCCAGCGATTCCAGCACGTTGCCGCCATGCCGGCGCATCAGCCACAGCCGCCTGACCTCGCGGCGCGTACCCAGCCGGCGCAGCAACGTCTCGAACACCGTGACCGCCGCGTACAGCACCAGGGCGAAGTAGCCGCTCTCGATGATGCCCGAGGCCAGCATTTCCGCCAGCGACACATTGCCCAGCACGTTGGCCCCGATCGAGACGACCAGCACCACCACGCCAACCCAGGCCAGCGCATGCACCAGCCGACCCGCCCGTCCCGCCACCCCCGCGAACTGCTGCCCGCGGGAACGCCATAGCAGCCACCCCGTCGCCAGCAGCGCCAACGCCGCCAGCCCCAGGTAGTACATGCGGTAGAGATAGTCGCTGGCCATCAGCAGTACGGACAGCCGCTGCAACAGATAGAACCCGGTGGCCAGGTACGGCCACGGGCCGAGCAGGCGCCGTCCCTGCTGCGGCATCAGGCGCAGCACCGGCACCAGGGCGACGAGCATGGCGATCTGGTGCAGGAACAGCGGCGCGTTTGGCTCCAGCAGCAGCGTGCCGATCATCGAGAGCAGCAGCCAGGTGGAGAACGGCCGGCGGATCACGCGCGACTCGGCATCGGTCGCCAGGACCGACGTCGGGTCCACGCCCTCGCGACGATGGCGCCACGCCACCCACAGCAGCACGACCAGCAGCAGCACCTGCAGGATGTGCAGCAGCCGCTGGTTGCCCACGTCCGCCGCCGCGTACTGGGCGACGAAGCTGTTTTCCGACTGGATGTCGCGGCCGAGCTTGTCCGTCACGTCCTGGCGCAGCGTCGTGGTGCCTTGCACGCGCCACAGTGGCGGCGCATCGAGCCGCAACAGCCGACGGTCCGCATACGCGATGGCTTCTTCGACCGACCTCTGGCCGGACTGGATGCGCGCAGCCAGCAGGTTGGCGCGACGACCCAATCCGATCTGCTCGGCGAGCGGCGAAGAAAGCGACTGCTCGGCCTGCTGCAGGCGATCGGCGACGGCGTCGACGCGCATACGCAGGGCCTCCGGCGTGCTCCCGGGCGCCATCGCCTCGCGCGTGAGGTCCCAGTCCGCGCGCCGCAGCGCAAGCTCCGAGGCGTCCTGCGCATAGGGCCCCACCAGCGCCTGCATGTCGGCACGCCAGCGCGCGTATTGCCGCGCATCGAACTTCCAGTGCCGCTCCATGCTTTCCAGTCGCAGCACCGGCAGCGTGCGCAACTCGCCATAACGGAACAGGCGGGTCTTCTGGTCCACGGACTGCTCGATCGCGGCCAGCCGCGGCACCAACCGGCCCAGCGGATCCACGTTGGCTGCGCGCAGCGTCACTTCTTCTGCGTAACGTTCGTCCGCATCGGCGCGCCCCGGAATGTCGGCCAGTGCGATGGCCTCCGGCGCCTTGGGCTTGGCGGGGGACAGCAGGATGGTCGCATCCTGCGCAGCCACGAACGCCGGCAGCAGGCAGCACAGGCAAGCCAGCAACAGGCGCATCACGGGCATGATCGCTCCAGGCAACATGGCGCTCGCTTCAAGGTGGAGCCGGCCCCGATGGCCGGCGACGACGGCCGCAGTCTAACCCGCGCGCCGTCGTGGCCATGGTCAACGATGGCTCAGAACGCGTCGCTACCCGGGCGGATCTCGACCCCCATCACTGCGGCCAGTTGCTGCATGCCTTCGTCGTCGCGGCGCAGTGCCATCCAGCCCGCGTACGCATCCCCGCCGGTATTCCAGTTCCACAAGGTGTAGCCGTGCTCGCGCAGGCGGTCATGGGCGGTGGCCATGAGCGCGGGCACGTCGGTATCGTCCAGGAAGTCCTCGTCGCTGGTGTCGCCGCCCCAGTCGATCTCGATGGCGTAACGCGCGGCGAGCTGGTTGACGCAGTCGATGAAGGACTCCGCATCCTTCCAGTCCACGTAGAAACCGGAGGTCCAGTCGATGGCGTCCTTCAGCGTCCACAACACCTGGTCGGGTTCGACGCCTTCGTCGCCACCCGCTTCGCGGTAGGCCGCGAACTGCCGCAATGCGGTTTCCTCGTCGCCGGGGTTGATCAGGACCAGCAGGTTCCACACCAGTGCTTCGGTGTCGTCCAGGTCCATGTCGTCCTCGTCATCGAAGGCATGGCGGAAGTTGTCGTCGGGGTCGAATTCGTGGTCGGGCGATGACATCGGCGTCGGATGAGGGAAGTTGGTGCACAGCATGCCGCGCCGGCCGCGTCCGGGGAAGCGGTGCCGCACCGTGCAGGACATTAAGAACGCGTGATGCATCCAGTCGGGTGAGCGCGTCGTAAGGAACTGCGTGTCCGCAATGCAGGACACCTCTTCCCACTCCTGGAGCACATCATGAAGTACACCTTCCTGTCCGTCGTCCTGACGGCCACTCTCGCCGCCACGGCCTGTTCGCCGAAGACCGCCGATGCCGAAGCAGGTGCCGCGCCGATGCCGGTACCCGAAGCCGCTGCAGACGTGACGGCCGATATGGCCGCGCCCGCTGCCGAACAGAACGATGTGGTGGATCTCGCCATCGGTTCGCCCGGCCACACCACGCTGGTCAGCGCGGTGCAGGCGGCGGGCCTGGTCGACACGCTGAAGGGCGCGGGTCCGTTCACGGTCTTCGCCCCCGTCAATGCCGCCTTCGACGCGCTGCCCGCAGGCACCGTCGACACCCTGCTGAAGCCCGAAAGCAAGGGCGACCTCACCACCGTGCTGACCTACCACGTGGTGGCCGGCAATGTGGATGCCGCCGCGCTGACGCAGCAGATCGAAGCGGGCGGCGGCACCGCCACGCTGAAGACCGTGCAGGGCGGCGAACTGAAGGCGCAGTTGGCCGACGGCGGCGTCACCCTCACCGATGCGAAGGGCAACACGGCCAAGGTCACGACCGCCGATCTGAAGGCCACCAACGGCGTGATCCACGTGGTCGACAAGGTGCTGATGCCGTAATTCCTTGACGGCAGCACCGCCGGGCGCGGCCGTGGTGGGCCGCCCCGGGTTTTTTGTCACCGGCACGGCCAGGGTCTATCGTGGCGGAGCCGGCCCGCACGCCGGCCTGCCGGGGAGGCCGCGCCATGTTCAACCCCCGTCCCGTGGTGCAGCGGTTGGCGATCGGCCACGGCCATGCCTGCGTGGTCATCGACGATGCATTGCTCGCACCGGACCGCCTGCCCGCCTACGCGGAAGCCTACCGCGAGGATTTCCAGCCGGCACCGGCATCCGTGTTTCCTGGTGCGCAGCTGCGCATGCCGGAGGAATTCATCCACCTGCTGCACGACGTGTTCCGCGAGCACGCGCGCCGCGCGCTCGGCGCACGCCGCGTGCTGTTCAGCGCGGGCCGGCTGTCATTGCTGACGTCGCCGCCGGCCACGCTTTCCCCCGCGCACTGGATCCCCCGGCGCGTGCGTACGTTCGAAGCGGACCAGTGCGCCGCCATGGCCGAACTGTTCCTCTTCCAGGACCCCGGGCTGGGTGGCCTGCAGTTCTTCCTGCCACGTATCTCGCCGCATCAGGTGGAGCAGATGGAGCACGATGCCGATGCGTTGCCACCGGAAGAATTCTCGCAGCGTTACGCCCTGCCGGCGGGCTATCCGGATGGCTCGAATGCGTGGTTCACCCATGTACTCACCGTGCCGGCGAAATGGAACCGGCTGGTCTTCCATGACGGCGCTGCGTTCCATGCCCCGGCCGTCCCCCATCCCGGGCAGCTGCGCGCCGACCCGCGATCCGGAAGGCTGACCCTGCAGGCCACGCTCATCTGCAGCCGCAACCGCGTGGCCTGGTAGCCGCCGCGCTTCGGTTATCCTTCCGCCTCCCATCCGCACGACGCATTCCCATGTCCGACACGCCTCCCGACCACCTGGCCTCCGACCCGCGCAGCCCGTTCTACAACGCCGAGGCGATGGATCGCGGCGTCGGCATCCGCTTCAACGGCGTGGAGCGCGACAACGTGGAGGAGTACTGCATCAGCGAAGGCTGGGTGCGCGTCCCCGTGGGCAAGTCGAAGGACCGCCGCGGCAACCCGATGACGATGAAGGTCAAGGGCACGGTGGAGGCATGGTTCCGTTCGCCCGCCAGCGAATGAACGTGGCGGCGCCGTCGCGCGCGGCTTGAACGTCGCCGGTCGGCGCACCGTGGCACAATCCCGGCCTGCATGGCACGCCGGGAGGGCGCATGAAGTTCCTGTTGATGGTCTACACGGATGACCAGTTGCTCGATGCGCTGCCCGCCGGCGCGTTCGACCAGATGATGCATGGCTGCATCACCCACGCCGACGAGTTGAAGGCGCAGGGCACGCTGGTGGAATCGCAACAGCTGGAACACGGGAGCACCGCGCGCACGGTGCGCGTGCGCGATGGCAAGACCAGCATCGTCGACGGCCCCTTCGCCGAGACGAAGGAGATCCTGGGTGGCTACAACCTCATCGAAGCCGACAGCATCGATGAAGCGGTGAAGATCGCGCAGGAATTCCCGTGGATCGGCACCGGCAGCATCGAGGTGCGGCCGGTGCGCGACTTCGACGCGGTACGTCGGCGCGTGGGCGCCTGACCCGCGCCTACTTCGCCTTCGCGCCGCCCAGGTGGCGCGAAAGGAAGTCCAGCAGCCTCGTGTAGTAGGTACGCTGGTTGGCTTCGGCGTAGAAGCCGTGGCCTTCGGTACGCACGTACAGGGTTTCCACCGGCACCCCTGCGGCCTTGAGCGCTTTCTCCATGCGCTCGCTGTGGGCCTGCGGCGCGATTTCGTCCTTGCCGCCCGCCGCCAGGAAGACCGGCACCCGGATGCGCGATGCCAGCGCGGTGGGTGAGACGTCCACCAGACGCGCACGGTCGTCACCCACCCAGTCGTCCATGTAGGTGCCCATCCAGCGCGCGCTGCGCGACTTCTGCTTGTGCATCAGCTCCAGGTCGTAGACGCCGACGTAGCCGGCGGCGCAGCGGTAGAGGTCCGGCTCCTTCGCCACACCCATCAGGGCCGCGTAACCGCCATAGCTGGCGCCGTACAGGCAGATGCGCTGCGGGTCGGCGATCTTCTGTTCGATCGCCCACCGCGTGGCATCGGTGACGTCGTCCTGCATGGCGCGCCCCCACTGCCGCGCGCCGGCCTGCTGGAACGCGCTGCCGTAGTTGCCGGAACCGCGATAGTTCAGTCGCAGCACCGCATAGCCCGCACGCGCCAGCATCTCCGCCTCGTCGTTGAACTCCCAGCCGTCGAAGACGCCGAACGGACCGCCATGCGGCATCACCACCAGCGGCAACGGCGCGGCGTGCTGCCCGCGCGGCCGGGTGAGGTAGCCATGCAGGGGGAGTCCGTCACGCGCCCGGAGTGTCACCAGTTCACTCGGCGCCACGTTCGCGGGGTCCAGCCAACTGCGCCGGCTGAAGACCAGGTTCGCCGAGTTGTTCGTCGTATCGAAAAGGAAGAAGTCGCCCGGACTGGTATCGCTCCATGCATGGACGATCTTCAGCCGGCCATCGCGCGTGCCCGACGTGATCTCGATCGACGCGCCGGGGAACGAGCGCTCCAGCTTGCGGTACAGGCGCGCGGTGGTGGATGCCTCGTCGAAGAACGCGGTGCGCAGCTTCTCGTGCATGAAGAAACTGCCGACCGGCGTGCGGCCATCGTCCGCATAGATGATGTCGTGCGGATCGACCACCGCGTCGCGCATCACCTGGGTGCGTCCACCGTTGGTGGTGTCCAGCGCCACGATGGCATCGGGCCCCTGCGCCTGTTGCACCTGCAGGTAAGCGGTGCGCCCGTCGGTCGAGAGACCGAGCGGCCACTCCACGTGCCCGCTCTTGCCTTCATCGTTCACCAGCGTCCACGGCGAATCATCGTCCGCCCGATGGTAGAGCTTGCTGATGTTGTCGTCGCCGGACCCGATCGCGAACCGCACCCGGCGGGCAGGGTCGACGACGAAGCGCGCGTTCCGCACGGGCGCGGTCGCCACCGTGTCGAGGTCGCCACTGAAGACATCGAGCATTTCCACCCGCGTGCTCGGGGACGAGGTGTCCAGCGCGTACATCCCCACCAGCACCTTGCGCGACTGATCCGGCAAGGTGTCGATCAGATAGGCGGCCCGCGGCTGCAGCTCCGTGCCCTCCAGCCCGTAGCGGGCAAAGATCTGGCGCCGCGCGCTGCCATCGGCGTTGGTCGCGTACAGCTCGCCGGTCGCATACGGCTGGTCGCGCGAGCCGTACTTCTTCGCCACCTAGACGACGACGCGCTCGTCGCTGACCCACCACACGCCATTGATCACACTGTCACGGCCGGCACTGACCTTGGAGGTGACCTGCTTGTCGCTGCGCCGGATGACGGCCAGGATGGTCTGGTCCTCCAGCGGCACCGTCATCGCGTAGTACTCGCCCGTCGGCGAGATCTTCAGGGTTTCCAGTACGTCCTTTTTCAGGAACGGCTCAAGCTCGACCTGCGCATGCGCCAAGGGCGCCAGCAGACACCCCAGCAGGATGCCCGCACTGCGTACTCCCCACTCCATGGACGCCTCCCGTGGCATCACGTGTCCCCGCGCGGATTAAAGCGCAGCGGCACGGTGAGGGACAAGCGCACGCGGTCACGGCATTGCGAAGCGGGCCTCAACGCGCCAGCGCCGGCTCCTGCGCCCGCTCGATGGCGGGCGCCTGCACGAGGGAGGCGGCCTCCAGCCGCTGCTGCCCGGCCTGCAGCCAGGCCTGCCCGGCCGCCCCTTGCAGTCCGTCGCGCGAGATGCGTTCGATCGCCGCGCCATCCCCGCGCTTCGCCGCGTCGAGCAACGGTCCGACCATGTCGCCTGCACGGGCAGGCACTGCGGTGTCCGAACGGGTCTGCGGCACCGGGCCGATCTCGACTGGTCGCCAGGCCAGTTCGCGCGCCAGCGCTTCGTTGCGTGGCTGCGCATCCAGGCAGTCGATCCTGCACAGGGCTCCAGGCGCGAGTTCCTCCTGCATGCCGCGCGCGCCCGCCTTGTCGTAGATCGAGGTGCGATAGAAGAACTGGTGCTCTTCGGAGCGATGGATGACGTTGCGCGCCGGATCGGTCGGCTCTTCGCGCTTCTCCAGATAGGGCGTGTCGCTGAGTGCGTTGAGGTAATCGATCATCAGGTTGCCGCTGCGGATGCCGATGCCGTCCTGGGAATAGCCGCCGCCGATGTCGCTGTGCGCACCTGCCACGGTGACGTTGAGGAAGCGCCCACCGTCGGTCACCCCGGGATCCATCACACGCGTGGACTGGAACAAATTGCGCCGCTCGTCGTCGGCCGTGATCTGGAAGCCCGACACCACGGACGGCGGCAGGCGGCGGTCGTGGTCGCGCGGCTCGCCCGTGCCAACCGGATCGAACAGGCCGACGGCCTGGATGACGGTGCCGGGTTCGCGCAGATTGGGACGCGTGGGCTCGAGCCTTTCGATGTGACCGTTACGGTCGCGCACGACGTCCATGCCCCTCGGATCCTGGATGCCCCGCTCCTCCACCAGGCGCGTGAAGCCCGCCGCCTGCTCGGCACCACGGCTGAATCCGATGGCGGCGATGCGGATGTCGGCACCGGGATTGTCCCGCAGCCAAGCCGAGGCCTGCTGGATGAACTGGAAGTACATTTCCTCCATGCGGGCTTCGTAAGTGCCGCCGGTTGCCTGGTCGATGACACCGCCCAGTCCGCCCTGCGTACCCGGGCCTTCGACGTATCCGAAGCCGATCGCCGGATCCTTTGCCTGCTCAAGCTGTTTCGCGATGCGGGCCACGTTGGTGTGGTTCTCCGGCGCATCCTTGTACATGCTGTTGCCGGTGCCGTCGAAGGCAGCGACGAACAGCCGATGGTCCGGCGCATCGCCGTCGCGGAGCAACGGCGCCGAGAAGCTCGCGAGTTGCCTGCTGGCGTCCGGGAACGTCGCCAGATCCGATGCCATCGCCGGTACCGTGCTTACACCATCAGGATGCCGTTCGCCGCCCATGCTCCACTCCCTGGAGGTGTGTCAGTAGGTTTTCGTCCAGGCCAGGATCAGATCGTCGCGGAAGCCGCTGTACTTGTTGCCCGGCACCTGCAATGTCTTCGTTGGCACGAAGGCGCGCATGTAGACATTGATGGTGCGATCGTTCACTTCAAGGATGATGTCCGGATCGCCCAGATCTCCATAGATCTCGTCGCGCGGCACGTTGTGCAGCACGACGCGGTCCTTGAAGATCTCACCGATATCGACTTCGGCTTCATGCGGCACGCCATCCTTAGAGCGCCATTGCACTTTCGCCGGCGCCGGAAAATTGCGCCTGGCGATGTGCCCCGCACTGAGAAGCTTCTCGTGACTTGCGCGATAGGACGAAATGGGAGGGCTTACCTCGTCGTCGTGGTCAACGCCATGGACGAAACCGCTGTATACGATCTTGCAGCCGATGGTGTCGAAACAGTGCGCGCCGAAGTTGTGCTGGAAGAACTTCAAGGGCCACTCCGACGCAGCCGTGTCGCCAGCCCTCGTTTCCCCCAAACCCGATTCCTGCGTCATCGCCATGCCCTGGCATCCTGCGGTTGAGACGATCATCGCCGATACCAGCGCCAGCGATCGCGCATGGCCCGAAGAACGTCCGTGGAGTGTCGGCCTCCTGCCCTGCATTCGTGCACCTCTCGCGTCATGCGTCGGCTCTTCTGTACTTCAGATGTGTCGCCTGCGCAAGCTTTCGCATTCAAATCAGCACGCCTCATCGGCTACATTCATGTACTTCAATCTCCGGGCATCTTGCCTTCGTCCATGTGCACGACTTCCCACAGGTGGCCATCGATGTCCTGGAAGCCGCGCTGGTACATGAAGCCGTAGTCCTTCGCCTCGATGGGTTCGCTGCCGCCGGCGGCCAGTGCCTTGCCCACCATGTCGTCGACGGCGGCACGACTGTCGGCGGACAGGCACAGGATCACCTCGGTGTGGGTGCGCGCATCGCAGATCGTCTTGCGCGTGAAGCCCTGGAAGAACGGCTCCACCAGCAACATCACATGGATGGTGTCGCTGATGACGAGGCAGGCAGCATCCTCGTTGGTGAACTGCGGATTGGTCGGATAACCGAGCGCATTGAAGAAGGCCCTGGATGCGGCCAGGTCGCGCACGGGAAGATTGACGAAGATCTGGGTGCTCATGGCGGTTGCCTCAACGGTGGGTGGATGCCTGGATCTGCGCGGCCAGGCGCGCTTCCTGCTCGCGCAGTTCCGGCGTCAGCGCGTCGCCGAAATCATCGGCCTCGAACACCGGGCGCACCTCGATCTCCGTGCCTCCGTCGAACGGTGCGCGCTTGATCCACTCGATCGCCTCGTCGAGGCTGCGCACCTGCCAGAGCCAGAAGCCGGCGACCAGCTCCTTCGTTTCACCGAAGGGCCCATCGATGACGCTGCGTTGCCTGCCCTCGAAGCGCACCCGCGCGCCTCGCGAGGACGGATGCAGTCCTTCACCCGCCAGCATGATGCCGGCCTTCACCAGCGCTTCGTTGAACCTGCCCATTTCGGCCAGCAGTTCGGTGTCGGGCATTTCACCGGCTTCGGACGCGGGGCTGGCCTTCACGATGACCATGACTTTCATTGAGGATCTCCTGTCACGCGGTCGGGACCTTCCGCCGCTTTCAGGGAGACGACGAACGGGCGTGGCGTGGATCGACACGATCCCGCGCGACCGACGGCGGCGGGTCGGGACGCGCCCTACTGGAGACGCAGCTTCAGGTCGCGGCGGCCCTGCGCCTCGTTGCCGCTGTAGTCGCGCGCGGTGATGCGCAGCAGGTAGTCGCCCGCCGGCAGTTCGCCCGCCTGCCACGTGCCTTCGCCCCAGGCGCCATCGCGCACGGTGTTGGTCACGCTGTACTTGAACCGTGTCACGGCGCTGCCATGCACGGTGATGCCGCTACCTGGTGCGTAGGCGACCTGCACCGCGTCATCGGACGGCAGGCGCTGGAAGTCCAGCGTCATGCGCGGCACCTCGAAGCCGGCGACGGGCGTGCCGTCGTCATGCAGCACCTGGTAGCCCAGCGCATACAGGCCGAGGCGGCGCCGCGGCAGGTTGCGGTCCACCTGGTCCCACGCGTCCACCACGATACGCACGCCCTGCAGCGCGCGCGGCACCAGCACGCGATCTTCCTGGCGCTGGTCGATGGGTTGGTCGAGCGTATCGAACAGCGCGACATCGTCGATGCGCGGCGGATAGGCATCGGTGAAACCGGTGAAACCGAGCGCGATGGCGTTGCGTTCGTAGCCCGATGGCCCGATCGACAGGTGCACGTGCGCCATGCGGTTGATCGTTCCCAGCGCATCGCCCGCCTCGAAGCGCGTGCCGCGGCGCACCCGGATGCGACTGGGATCGCCGCTGAGATCCCGCAGCAGTTGGAAGCGGACCGGATCCAGCAGGTCGCCGCGCGGTGTGCGGCCGACGCGCATATGGATGTAGTCCAGCGGGCCCACGCCGAGTCCTTCGCCCAGGCCATCGAAACCCCACGCCGCGGCCGGACTGCTGACCTTGCCGTCGGCGATGGCCAGCACGGTGGCGCCCATGTCGCCGCGGATGTCGAGTCCGCCGTGCAGATGGTGGCGGCTCTCGCCTTCGTAGTCGCCCCGGACTTCGCCCAGCGTACCCACCACCTCGTGCCAGGCGTCCTGCGGCTGCAAGGGCCAGCGGCCCGCGGTATCCGGCAATGGATCGTCCGTCGCAGGCCCCGCCGTCGCCGCCATCGGGACGGCGCCCGGTGCGAGTGGCGTGATGCGGTGCACGCGATGGCTTCCCGCATCGGTGAAGTGCACATCGCCGGAAGCATCGACGGCCAGGCCGGCGGTGCGCGACAGGCGCTGGTCCGGCACATGCCCCACCAACGCATGCCAGCGACCGTCGCGCATCACCTGCATGACGCGCCCGCTGTACATCTCGCCGACGTACAGCTGGCCATCGCGCGTCAACGCGAGGCTCAAGGGCCGGCGCGGGCCGGCCAGCGCCGGCAGGTCCTGCTGCATCGGCAACGTGCTGACGCCGCCCTGCGGCGCGATCCGGCGGATGGCATTGTTGCGGAGATCGGCGACCCAGGCCACGCCGGTCGCATCGACCGCGATGCCGGTCGGCGTGTCGAACCGCGCCTCCGTTCCCGAACCATCGAGGAATCCGGGATGTTCTCCGCCCGCCAGCGTGGTGACGTCGCCTTCGCGCGAGATCAGCCGGATGCGGTCGTTGTAGGTGTCGGCCACATAGATGCGCCCGCTGCCGTCCACTGCCACGCCGATGGGGCCATTGAACTGCGCCTGCCTCGCAGGCCCATCGCGGTACCCCGCCTCGCCCGTGCCCGCGACCGTGGTCACCTCGCCCTGCGGCGTGATCCTGCGGATGGCGTGGTTGCCGGTATCCGCCACATAGAGATTGCCGTCACCGTCGCGCGCCAACGCCGACGGTGTGTGGAAGGCGGCGGCCGGACCGGTGCCGTCGGCGAACCCCTCGCGCCCGCCTGCCAGCGTGGTGACCGTGCCGTCGGCCGCAATGCGGCGGATGCGGTTGTTGTCGCCCGCATCGGCGACATAACGGGTGCCGTCCTCCATCACCACGATGCCCCAGGGGTCATCGAAGCGGGCCTGCAACCCCACGCCTTCCCGCAGGCCGCGCACGCCATCGCCCGCCGTCAGCGACAGCTGTCCCGGCCAGCCGAACGGGGTGGCCGGCGGGCCGGCGTCAGGCACCGGAACCGGGAAACGCGGCGTGAACAGGAAGGTGGCGGCGAGGGCGGCGGTGGTAAGCACGACCACCACCCACAGCCAGGCAGTACGACTCATTGCATCAGGACGCCCGAGAAACGACGCCGCATGATGGGGATTCGACGCCCGCTTGGGAAGCGCGTCGCGCGGACCTACAGGCCCGTCGCCGTCACCTGGCAAGGCACGACGAACGTGACCCGTCCTCCGGAAGGGAGGGTGGGCACGACCACGCCACCGCTTACCAGGCCGGGTAGCGCTGCTGCGCCCGGACACGCAGCGCCACCGCTGGCACTGCAGGTGATGGAAGTACCGGCCACCGCGCAGCCGAGACCGCCGCCGGAAGCATCGCTCACCAGTGCACCGTCCGCGGCGTTGGGGCCTGCGTTCGATACCGTCAGCGTGAAATTGCGCACCTCGCCACTGAGGGAAGGGCCGGCCGTGGTCGATTTCACCACCGACAGATCGGCCACGCGCCCGGTGTTGGTGACCGTGCAGACGACGGCCTGGCCCGCATGCGCGCTGGTCAGTGTCAGCGTGCTGCCACTGAGGTTGCCACCGCTGCAACTCCAGGTGCTCGCAGTGTAGGTGCGCGCATTGCCCGCACCCAGCGTTTCCGCCAGGGTGATGACATTGCCCGGCACCACCTGCACGGCGGTTCCAGTGTCGATCTCCGATGCATTGTCGGCGGTGGATGAGAGCGTGGCGTTGTTGGCACCGCCGGTCGCCGACAGCACGGCCGTATCGTTGATCGCCGCGTTGACCCACTTCTTGGCCACGGCCAGCGTGGCCGTGGCGCTGTTGGTCAGCGTGCAGGTGATGGTCTGGTTGGCGCGGTAGTTCGCGGCGGGAACAGTGAGCTGCCGGGTGGCCGTATCGACGGTGGAGGCCACAGCGGCGCCGCTCTGGTCCGTACACGCACCGGTGGTGAGTACGTAGCCGGCGGGAACGCTGGATTCGGTCAGCGTGATCGCAGCCGCGTGATTGGTGACGGGATAGACCACCGATGCCACCGGCGAATTCTGCACCGTCGTGGTCAGGTTGAAGGCTTGCGACACCGCGTTGCTGGCGGTGATGCCGAAGGTGCCGGTGCCGCCCGCGGACTGCTTGCGCACGATCACGCTGGAACCTTCGAAGCTCCAGCGCAGTTCCAGCTGATCGCCTCCGGTGGGCCCCTGCAACCCCGCGTTGAAGGTCAGACTGGTGATGCCGGTGCCGTTGAAGCGGACCGAGCCGCAGGCCGTGCCACGAGCGACCGATGCCGTGTTGCCCGTCCGGCATTCCGCATCGGCTTCGCCCGAGAAGCCGTTACTGGTGTCGCGCACGATGGTGTTGCCGTTCACCAGGAACTGCGGATTGCCGCTGAGCCGCGTCAGCGAGACGGTCCCGCTCTGGGACACCGAGTTGGTCAAGGTCCAGCGCGAACTGTTGGGGTCCGAGCCGATGGCGCCGCCCAGACGATCGATGTGCAGCACCGGGTTGTCCACCGGTTTGCTGAAGGTGACCGTATAGTTCCGGCTGCCGACTTCGTGCAGCAACGTCAGTGAGGCACCGTTGGTGACCGTGCCGCCGTAGGGATTGGTCCAGCGACTGTCGTTGGTCGCGTTGAAGCTGCCGTTGGAGTACGCGCTGTCGGCTGCGCCAGTCCACGTCACGGTGATGCCGTTGACCGCGGTGGTGGCCGAGGCGGACCCGTTGGTTGTCCAGGTGCCGGTGATCAGCGCCAGCGCCGAACCCGCCGTCACGAGGCCCGCGAGCAGCAGGCCAGCCTGCCCGGCGCGACGCCGCCAGCGGCGGGCTTTCGGGGTGACCAGGGCGACAGTGGAAGACGACGGACGTGCAGAAAAAGCGCCGCTCGGGCGCAGGCCATCAATAGCGTGGTACGACATCGACGAACGGATCCCCTGACGCTTCTGTGAAAGAGGCGCTCCGCAGGTCCATCCGACACGGACCCTGTTACTTGCCCCCTGTGGCAAGCCGACCCAGGACGCCGTCCAGGCAAGGAGGGGTCGACCGCAAATGTGATCTGTATCCTAACTTACAGAGTTCACATTTGCGACATGAGTCACATTGCGGCCCTCACTCCAACGACGAGCAGAGGGCGGTCGTGGCCGCGACCGCCGACGGCGAGATCCCGCGCGGAGGCGTCAGCCGGCTTCCTTCAACTTGAACGGCGAATCCAGCACAACGGGCCGTTGAGGATCTTTGCTTTCACCCACGGCCGCCTGGCACTCGGCGGATTGCCTGGCGGCGTCGCGCTGCTCTTCTCTGAGCTGCTTGATGGATACATTGGGGAGCGAGAACGCGACGGGATATACCACTCGAGTAGCGATCGGCTTGCCGTCCACTTCCTCTGGCAAGTAGCGCATCGACGTCACCCAGTCACGCAACGCCTGCTCGAACGGCTTGAGTGAACCCGACACCGTTTCGACCGATGCGATCTTCGCCCGGCCATCCTCTCCGATCTGCGCCACCACCCTGAAGCTGCCCTCTTGGTTGTAGCGAGCGGCGCTGGGCGGAAAACGGGGAGGCGACAGCAACGGTGCGCCACTGGCATAACCGGGGCCATGGTGCCGGTAGTTCATCGCCACGCTCATGCCGTCGCCCGGAAGCGGGGCCAGGCAAGCATCCAGGAACACATGCGTGACGCCCGCCATCGCCACACCGTTGACCCGCGCCGGCTCGAACCGCCACTGCATGACCTGCTGCTCGACCACGCTGCGTATGGCGGGCGGCAGCTTCTCGTTCACCTGCACCTGCCGCGGTACGCCATGTGCGTCCAGCTCGACGCGCGCATTGGCATGGAACCGAACAGGCTCTGCTTCTTTACTCGCCGCCGTGGCCCCCATGGCGACGGCCAGAAGTCCCGCTCCCAACATCATGCGCATGGCTCCCCTCCCTGATCGACCAATCCGAGCATACCGCCATCCATCCGCCCTCAGCGCGCAGGCAGCGGGTCTTCCTTGTAGATCGCCACATGCGGCACGCCATCGGCACCGATCCAGCCGCGGTACATGCCTTCGGTATTGAAGGGGAAGGCCATGCTGCCGTCCGCGCCGAGGGCGATGGCGCCGCCGTCGCCGCCGGCCTTCGGGATGTCGCGGTTGATCACGCCGTCCGCCGCGCGTGCGATGCCCTGTCCGGCCAGGCGCACGCGCGCGCAGATCTCGTGGGCGGCGGCGGCGCGGATGTAGTACTCGCCCCAGCCGGTGCCGGAGACCGCGCAACGGTCGTCGGCCCAGGTGCCCGCACCGATGATGGGCGAATCGCCCACGCGGCCGTAGCGCTTGTTGGTCATGCCGCCGGTCGAGGTGCCTGCGGCCAGCTGCCCCTTCGCATCGAGCGCCAGTGCGCCGACCGTGCCGAAGTAAGCCTTGCCCGGCAGGTCCAGCGGCGCGTTGGCCGCCTGCGCCTGCGCTTCTTCCTTGAGCGCCTTCTGCAACTGCTGCCAGCGCTTTTCGGTGCGGAAGTACGACGGGTCGACGAGCGGGATGCCCTGCTCCTTCGCGAAGGCTTCCGCGCCGCCGCCGACCATCATCACGTGGCGCGACTTGTCCATCACTGCGCGTGCCAGCGTGATCGGATTCTTGACCCGGTGCACCCCGGCCACCGCGCCCGCCTTGCCGGTGGCACCGTCCATGATCGAGGAATCCAGTTCGTTCTTGCCATCGTGGGTGAATACCGCACCACGGCCCGCGTTGAACTGCGGTGCATCCTCCAGCACGGTGATCGCGGCGGTCACCGCGTCCAGCGCCGGCTTGCCTGCGGTGAGTTGTGCATGGCCCGCGCGCAGCGCCGCTTCCAGTGCCTTGCGTGCGGCATCCTCGTCGGCCGGCGTCATGCCCGCGCGTTCGACACCGGCACCGCCATGGATCACCAGCACCGGCGACTCCAGCGCGACCAGCACGCCGTTGCGCACGGCGTACTGGCGTTCGGCGGCGGGCTTCTCGACGCGCCCACTCGGCAGGTGCAGCACGGAGTCGACGCCGGCGATGACGGTGTCGACACGATCGAGGTTCATCGCCTCGTCTTCGACCTGCTTCTGCGCGAAGCCGCCCTTCACCACCGTGGCACCCGCACCGGGCGCGGTGGCGTATACGCGCGCACGGCCATCGCCTTCCACGGCGACCGCGGCGTCCTCATCCACGCCCAGGCCGATGAGCGGACGCTGCGCCATCGCTTCGGCCTTGGCGACGAACGCGACCAGACGGCCGAGGCGGTTGCGTTCACTGAAGTGCGTGTCGGTGATGACGCCCTTCAGCAACGCCAGATGCAGGAAATCCGTTTCGATGGTGTTGTCCGGGCCGAGCGGGTCGGCCAGCGCGCGCGGACTGATCTGGCTGCCGCCGTCCATCGCGCCATAGAGGTATTCGCCCTGCATGGCGAGTCCGGCGCTGGTGCCGCCCAGCGGCTTGCCGGCGCGCACGTGCGCGTCCAGCGCATCGCCCACCGGGGTGCCACGCCAGTAGCGCACGTAGCGCGACTGGTCGCCGCCCGCCAGGAAGATGCCGTCGGCGCGCTTCAGGCTGCGCAGCATGGCGGGATCCGTCGCCGCGTCCCGATCGCTGAAGACGAACGTTTCCACCGACGCGATGCCGCCCACTTCGTTGAAGAATTCCTCACCGATCTCGCCGGCCTGCGATGCGCGCAGCACCACGATGTGCCCGTTGCCCGCCTTCTGCATGAACCAGCGCATCGCATCGAAGTTGCGGTCGCCACCGCCCATCAGCAGCAGGCCCGGCTGCACCTTCCCCGGGGTCTTCGCACCGGTGTCGCCCAGTACGTAATGCGCCGGCTTGCCCGCCAGCGCAGGCAACGACAATGCCAGCGCGAGCATGCACACCACGCCACGCCGCACTGCACCAAGGACAGACACCATGCCGCTACTCCCACGTCGAAGGTGGCGGCAGGATGCCACGCACCGATGCCAAGGAGAGACGAACCGGCGCGCACTTCCCCCCATCCGGATGGACCGCGCTTACGGCGTGCGTGATCGGCTAGAGTGCGGCCATGCCCACCGAATTAGACGACTGGTTCGTTCGCGAGGTGCTCGTCCACGAACGGGCACTGGTGCTGTTCCTGCAACGCGCATGGCCACATCGCGACGAATGGCATGACCTGCGGCAGGAGGCCTACGCGCGCGTCTACGAAGCGGCGGCCCGCGCACGGCCGGACGCGCCGAAGGCCTTCCTGTTCGCCACCGCCCGCCACCTGATGACCGACCGCCTGCGCCGCAGCCGGGTGGTGTCGATCGAGTCGGTGGGTGATTTCGAGTCCTCGAACGTCTACCTGATCGACGAGGTGTCGCCCGAGCGGTGGACCGGGACCCGACAGGCGCTCAAGCGCATGGTCGAGGCCCTGGACCGGCTTCCCGACCGTTGCCGCGAGGTGGTGTGGCTGCGGCGGGTGGAGGAACTGCCGCAGAAGGACGTCGCCCGGCAATTGGGCATCAGCGAGAAGACCGTGGAAAAACATCTGGCCAAAGGGATGCGCCTGCTCGCCGACCACCTGTACGGCGGCGATGCCGTGCGTGGGCCGGTCGCGCGGACGGCTGCCCGGCCCGTCATGGACGAGGACGAGGGACATGACCGACAGCAGTCGGATTGAAGAGGCCGCAGCCGACTGGCTGGTCCGTCGCGATGGCGATGACTGGAGCGCGCAGGACCAGCGTGCGCTGGACGCATGGCTGGCCGCATCGGCGCAGCACAAGGTGGCATGGCTGAGGCTGGAATCGGCGTGGCGCGAAGCCGGTCGCCTGCAGGCGCTGGCGGCGGGTCTTCCCGCGGGCTCGCCACCGCCGCGCATCGGGTCCGGTGCGCGCGTGCCGGAAGGATCACCCGACCGGGTTCCCGACCTGCGGGACGTCGCCTTCGCGCCACGCTACCGGGACGACCGGGCGCGGCGTGGCGGATGGCGGCACGGCATGGCGGCGACGCTGGCCGTCCTGGCGCTGGGCTCCGCCGCCTGGGGTGGCTGGCAGATGACCGGTCGCGAGCAGGGCACCTATGCCAGTACCGTCGGCCAGATACAGACCGTGACGCTGCCCGACGGCTCCACCGCCACCCTGAGCAGCGACAGCCGGCTGGAACTGCGCATCAGCCGCAGCGAACGGCACGTCTCCCTGGTGCAGGGCGAAGCCTTCTTCGACGTGGCCCGTGATACACGGCGCCCGTTCGTGGTGGAAACGGAGGGCCGCCGCGTGGCGGCGGTGGGCACGCGCTTCTCCGTGCGACGCGATACCGAGGCCGTGCGCGTGGTGGTAACGGAAGGCAAGGTGCGGCTGGAAAGCCGGGCCGGCCGCGATGGCCGCGCGCAGCCGGTGGCCCTGCTGCCGGCCGGCAGCGTGGCGACCGCCGGCCGCAACGGCGTGCTGGTGCGCTCGCTGCCGGTGGCCGATGCGGAGCGCTACCTGGAATGGCGCGAGGGCTTCCTGACCTTCGACGACACTTCGCTGGCGGAGGCTGCCGCCGAGTTCAACCGCTTCAACACCCGCAAGCTGGAACTGGCCGACGCCACCGTCGCCGAGCTGCGCGTGGGCGGCAACTTCCGCTGGTCCAACGCCGACGGCTTCGCGCATCTCCTGGAACAGGGATTCCCGGTGCGCGCCGAACGGCATCCGGACCGCATCGTGCTGCACACACGCTAGGGCCGCGCACGCCACGACGAAGGTCATGGGGGGATTTGCGCGGCTCGTTCGTCCTGATAGCGAGAGGTGCCATTCCGAGCACCACGGGGAGAGTCGTCGATGCAGTACCCAGTGCGAGTCCTGCTGTTGAGCATGGCCTGTAGCGCGGCACTCGCCGCGCAGGCCCAGGCGGCCCCGGGCCGCATCGACCTGCCTGCGGGCGAACTGACGGCAGCGCTCAACACGCTGGCCAAGCAGTCCGGCACGCAGCTGGTCTATCGCGCCGATCAGCTGAAGGGCCGGCGCACCACCGGGGTGCAGGGCGCCACGTCGACCGACCAGGCGCTGGATCGCCTGCTGCAGGGCAGTGGTTTCCAGGCCAAGCGCGACGCTTCCGGCGCCGTGTTGATCGTGCAGGCCGACGCCACTCCGCGCCGCGCACCGCCCCCGCGTCCCGCACCGCAGGAAACACCTCCCGGTGGAGGCGCCGCGCAGGTCGAAGAGCCCGTGACCCAGCTGGAAACCCTGCAGGTCACCGGCTCGCGCATAAAGCGGGCGGAGATCGAAGGCCCTGCACCGATCACCGTGGTGACCGCCGAACAGATCCAAGCTGCGGGCCTGACCTCGGTCGCCGATGTCCTGCGCTCGCTGAGCCAGAACAGCGGCAGCGTCTACGGCCAGCAGAACACCACCAATGCTCAGTCCACGCCGGGTGCCCAAGCGGTGGATCTGCGCGGCCTCGGCCCCAACCACACGCTGGTGCTGATCAACGGCCGGCGCGTCGCCGACTTCCCGTTGCCGCTGAACGGGCGCAGCAACTTCACCGACATCGGCAACATCCCGTTGGGCATGATCGAGCGCATGGAGGTGCTGACCGGCAGCGCGTCCGCCGTCTACGGCTCGGACGCGATGGCGGGCGTGATCAACTTCATCCTCAAGAAGTCCACCGACGGCACCATCATCGACTACCGCTATGGCGATACCGAGCGCGGCGGCGGCGAATCGCACAAACTGACGCTGACCACCGGCTTCGAGCGTGGCGATTTCAGCGGCATCGTCGGCGTGGAACTGCTCGACAAGCGACCGTTGTGGGGCTTCGAGCGCCGCAACCAGGACTCCACTTTCGATGCGCCGACGGAGGAACGTCGTCTCCCCCGCATGACCGCCCAGCTCTACGATTGGGACAACGACCTCAATGTCGCGCCCACCGACGGCTGCGCCGGCATGGCCGGCCTGAACGAAGGCACCACCGTGCTGGCGGAGGACCCCGACTACGGCACGTACTGCGGCAGCGATCGCGCCATCGCCTACCGCACCATCCAGAACGAGCGCCGCGGCATCACCGCCTACGGCGCGTTCGAGTACCGGATCAACGACAACCTGTCCTGGTTCGCCGACGTGCAGGCCGGCCACCAGACCGTCAAGCTGCTGACCGGCACCAACGGCAACCTCGCGGCCAGCGACCACATGGGCTGGGAATTCCACGATCCCGCTTCGACCAACAACTACCGCAACAAGGTCTTCTACAACGCCGCCACGGAGCGGTACGAGATCTGGTCCCGGCAGTTCACGCCGGAAGAGATCGGCGGCCTGCGCAACCGCATGAACACCACCACGCAGAAGACGCTGGCGGTGACCACGGGTTTCACTGGCGGCTTCGGCGAGGCATGGAACTGGGAAGCGGCCTACAACCACTCTGAGTACAAGGCCGACGTGGAGATGCCACGCATCCGCGCGGCGGCGGCCAACGAACTTTTCCTCGGCCCGCTGCTGGGCTACGACGACGACGGCTACGCCATCTACAACGCCGATCCTTCGCGCCTGTTCCGGCCGCTGACGACGGCCGAGTTCGATTCGATCGGCGCCATGTCCACCTGGCATCCCGTGGCGAAGAACGACAACGTCAGCTTCACCACGGACAACTCCAGCCTGTTCTCGATGCCGGCCGGCGATGCTGGTTTCGCGGCGGCGATCGAGTACGGCCGCCAGTCCTACCGCATCAACCCCGATCCGCTGGCGTTGACCGAAGACGCCTACTACGGCCCGCGCTACGGCGACGGCAGCGGCGACCGCAACCGCTGGAGCGCTGCGGCCGAGCTGCGCCTGCCGGTGGCGTCCACGCTGGAAGCCAGCCTGGCGGGACGATACGACCGCTACAGCTACGGCAACAAGAACCCGGGCAAGTTCACCTACAGCGCGGGCCTGGAATGGCGCCCGGTCGACACCCTGCTGGTGCGCGGCTCCTACGGCACAGGCTTCCGGGCGCCGGACATGCACTACCTGTTCGCCGGCGACGACTACTACCGCACCCGCTACGCGACCGACTATTACATGTGCCGGTCCGACGAACCCGGCTACAGCAACGACGAGTGCTACGACGACGGCAGTTGGGATGGCTCCACGTTCGACGTCTACACCGGCAATATGGACCTGGATGTCGAAACCAGCCGCTCGGCCTCGGTCGGTTTCGTCTGGTCGCCGAGCGCCAACTTCGACCTGGCGGTGGACTACTACCGCATCCGCGTGATGAACCAGGTCCAGACGCAGGACCGCGAGCTGCTGCGCAGCACCGAGGCCGACTGCCGCCTCGGTGTCACCGACAGCGGGCAAAGCGTCGATATCAACTCGCCGACCTGCGTGGACGCACTGGCCCGCGTGATCCGCGATGCCGACGGCTACATCACCAGCGTGCATTTCAGTCCGATCAACATCGCCAACGAGGAAACCTCGGGCATCGACCTGACCGCCAACTACCGGCTGCAGACGGCCAGTGCCGGCGACTTCCGCTTCACCGGCAGCTACACCTGGGCCGACGAGCACACGCGCCAGCAGTACCCAGGCGACCCGGAAGAGGACATGCTCGACGTCAGCTTCAGCGCCACCACCCTGCCGCGCCACAAGGGCAACCTGGGCATGAGCTGGGACCGCAATGCGTGGGGTGCCAGCTTGTTCGGCAATTACCTTGGCAAGGTGGCCAACTACGGCAACGACGCGTGGACCGGCGCAACCTGGCGCTTCAATGCCGGCGGCCGCTACGACGTCACCGACCATCTGCGGGTATCGCTGACCGTCAACAACCTGCTGGACAAGATGCCGCCGCGCGACGCGACGTGGTCCAACTATCCGTACTACGACACGTCCTGGTTCGATTCCATGGGCCGCAGCTACTACCTGCAGATCACCTGGAAGCTGGGCGGCGAGCCGCTGTAAGGCATTGCGCCACGGACAGGAACAAGGCCCGCCGAAAGGCGGGCTTTTGTTTATCTGATGGAACGCCATCGCGACCCGGCGCGCCCGTGGTGACGGGTTCCGTCATCCCAGCGAACGCTGGGATCCATTGCGCCGTTGCCACCTGGTCAACCCGAGGTGTTCCCGCAGCGGCTTCACTGCCCTTGCACGCGTTACCCGGGGCCAACCCGTGCAAGAGCAGAATCAAGATGGGTCCCAGCCTTCGCTGGGACGACGGGGCGTGGTCACTTCGTTATCCCGTCGAACGCGGGGATCCATTGGCATCAACGCGTGTGGATCGGATGGCCGCTTGCCCGGCCTGCAGCCTCACACCGTCCCGCGATTCTTCCCCTGCCACGGCCGGTACCAATCGCGGATCGCGGCCATGTCGATGTCCATGTTGCCGGTGGGGTAGTACACGTCGCCGATGCCGATGGTCTTTTCCGGATAGTGGAAGTACGCCATCAGGATCGGCACCTGCGCCTGGTGGGCGATCTTCAGGAAGCCCCCCTTCCACTTGTCCACGCGCTTGCGCGTCCCTTCCGGCGTCAGTGCGAACCACATCTTCTCGGACTGCCGCAGCATGCGCACGGCCTGCTCCACCGTGCCCTGCGGCGAGCTGCGGTCCACCGGCACCACGCCCAGCTTCCGGAGCAGCGGCGACAGCGGCCACCAGAACAGCTGCGCCTTGCCCAGCACGCGCACCTGGAAGCCCATCGCGATCTTCGCGGCCATGCCCCAGATGCCGTCCCAGTTGGACGAATGCGGCGCCACGATCATCACCAGCTTCGGGATGTCCGGCAGCGTGCCGGTCATCTTCCAGCCGAACGTGCGCAGGAACGTGCGACCCAGCCAGCGGGTGAACCGGTTCGGCGGCACCTGCGGCATGTTGGGCGGGATGCGCGGAATGATGTCGTCGCTCAAACAATTACTCCCATTGGTTCTTCTGCGAGCGGCCGCGCTTGATCTGGCTGCGCTCGCGCTTGGCATCCAGCCGACGCGCCTTGGCGGCGCGCGAGGGCCGGGTGGCCACGCGTTTCTTCGGCACCACCAGCGCGGCGGCAATGATGGCGGCCAGCCGTTCGCGTGCGTCCTGGCGGTTGCGGTCCTGCGTGCGGAAACGCTGCGCATCGATCACCAGCACGCCCTCGTCGGTCAGGCGACGGTCGCGCTTGGCCAGCAGGCGCTCGCGCAACGCGTCGGGCAGCGACGGCGAGCCGGCCACGTCGAAACGCAGTTCCACGGCAGTGGATACCTTGTTGACATTCTGGCCGCCGGCGCCACTGGCGCGCACGAAGCGCTCGACCAGTTCGTCGTCCGGAATCGCCAGTGTGGGCGTGATCTCGAGTGCATTGCTCCCCATGTGGGGATTGTAGTCAGGATGCGTGTCCGTTCGCAGCGCGGGGGGGTGGATTTGCCGACGATTAACACCAGATTTACTCCCGGGCAGGCACCCTGTGGCCCCGCTCCACGCCGTCCCTACCGCATGATTCGACCCTCGCTGAACGCGGCGCACCCGTTCCTTCGCGCGCTGCTGGTCCTCGCGCTGGCCCTGGCCGGTCCAGCCTTCGCCGCCGAGCCTTCCGATACCGACATCGACCGCCTGCTGAAGGCGTCCCGTGCCGAGAGTCTGCTGGCCGGGATGATTCCGCAGATGGAAGCGGTGCAGCAGCAGGAGTTCGACAAGCACTTCGCCGGCAAGGAGATGACCGAGGAACAGAAGGCCGAGGTCGCCCGGATCCAGGCAAAGACCCGGGAGATCGTGCGCAAGGCGCTGTCGTGGGAAGAGATGCGCCCTGTATATCTGGACGTCTACAAGAAGACCTACACGCGCGAGGACGTGCGCGCGATCACCAAGTTCTACGAAAGCGCCGCCGGCCAGCGCATGCTCGAGAAGAGCCCCGCGCTGATGCAGAACATCATGACCGCCGTGCAGCAGAAGATGGTGCCGATGCTGGAAGAGTTGCAGGGCGAGATCAAGAACATCCCGGTCACGCCGCCGCCTCCGGTCTCACCACCGCAGAAGCGCCGCCGTACGCGCTGACGCCTGGAAACAGGCGTGTGCGGCGTGGGAGCGACGTCAGTCGCGATGAAGCGTTACGAGTAAATCATCGCGACTGACGTCGCTCCCACATCCCAGCGCACAGCTTGCTTCAGGGCACCAACTGGTCGCGCGGCGGCAACCGCCAGTCGATCGGCGCGTGTCCGCGCTGCGCCAGGTACTGGTTGGTCGCGGAAAAATGCCCGCAGCCCAGGAACCCGCGATGCGCCGACAACGGCGAGGGATGTGGCGCGCGCAGCACGCGATGGCGACGCGTGTCGATGACCTTGCCCTTGGCCTGTGCGTAGCTGCCCCACAGCAGGAACACCAGGCCTTCGCGCTCGCGTGCCAGCGTCTCGATGGCATGGTCGGTAAACCCTTCCCAGCCCTTGCCCTGGTGCGCACCCGCACGACCGTCCTCGACCGTCAGCACGGCATTGAGCAGCAGCACGCCCTGGCGTGCCCACGGCAGCAGGCAGCCGTGATCCGGCGGCGGAATGCCGAGGTCGGCATTGATTTCCTTGTAGATGTTCACCAGCGACGGCGGCACCGGTACCCCCGGCAGCACCGAGAAGCACAAGCCATGCGCCTGGCCGGGTCCGTGGTACGGATCCTGGCCGAGGATCACCACCTTCACTGCATCGAACGGCGTGGCGTCGAACGCGGCGAAGATCTGCGGCCCGGGCGGATAGATGCGCGCACCCACGGCCTTGCGCTGGCGCAGGAAGGCCGACAGCTCGCGCATGTCCGGCCGCTGCAGCCAGTCGCCGATGTGCGCCTTCCACGAAGGCTCCAGCTTGATGCGGTCGTCGTCGGTCATGCGGTGTCGCGCGCGCCTCAGACCAGGCTGCGGGATTCGTCCATGCGCGCGAGGCGCAGCTGGAACAGCACCTTGGTCACCAGCAGGCGTTCGGCGATGGGCTTCAGCACCAGGTCGTTGGCGCCGGCCTGCAGCAGTTCGGCCTGGTTGTCGCGGTTGCTGTCGCCGGTCATCACCAGGATCGGCAACCGCCGCTTGCCGTAGGCGAAGTCCACGCGGATGCGCTGCACGATGTCGCGACCGCTCAACTCGCCCTTCAGGATGACGTCGGTCAGCACCAGGTCGAACTTGTGCGTGGACAGGCCCAATGATTCCGCCGTGAGCAGGGCGAACGCGTCCTCGGCCTTCAGCACGTGCACCACGTTGAGCGACTGGCGCTCCAGCATGCGCCGCGTGGTCTCGGCGACGACGCGGCTGTCTTCGATGTACAGGATCGTGGCACCCACGATCGGTTCCGGCTGCACGTAACCCCGGATGAAGGTCGCCAGTGCTTCGTGGCCGAGCGACTTGTCGAAGTAATCGGTGACGAACTCGGTGAAGCGACGCTCTTCAAGATGTTGCTGGGCATCGCCGGAGACCACGATCACCGGCACGTACGCCTGTCCCGCCGCCTCGCGCACGCTGCGCGCGATCTCCAGTCCGTCGCCATCGGGCAGAGCCAGCGCCGTGGTGACGAGGTGCACTTCACCGCCCGCCAGTGCATTGCGCGCTTCGGCGACGCTCGAGCAGCCGATCACCTGCACCCCCGGCAACTCGCGCTGCAGCACGTCGGCAATCAGCTTGCGGACCAGCTTGGACCCGTCCACCACCATCACGCGGGGCGCGTCGCTGATCAGGTGCCGGAGCTCTTGGGCCATGAAGGGGAGGAATCTCAGGTTTCAGTCGGTCGAGTCTGACGCAAGAAGTGGCCCGTCACCAGCCATGCCCCCACCCAGCCGATGACCGTAGCCGCCGCCACGACGGCCGTCGCGCCAAGCGGGTCCAGCCCGACCAGCGAGAACGGGCTGCCGTAGCTGCGCACCAGCGCAGCCAGCGGCGCCTGCAGGGCCCATGCCGCCAACGTCAGCAGGCCCAGCGCCAACGCGCCTGCGGCCAGGCCGTACCAGGCGCCCAGGTAGACGAACGGACGTCGAATGAAGCCATCACTGGCGCCCAGCAACTGCAGTACGCCGATTTCCTCGCGCCGCGACTGGATGTCCAGGCGCACCGTGTTGCCCACCACCAGCAAAGCACCCAGTCCGAACAGCGCAGCGAGCACCCAGACCAGTCGCTTGCCGAAGCCCATCCATCCGGCCAGGCGCTCGCGCCATGCCGCGTCGTGCTGCAGCAGATCGGTTTCCGGCAAGGCTTCGAGCGCAGCGACAAGCCGCGCCTCGTCGCCTTCGGGCACGACCACCAACAGGCTGGGCAGCGGATTGCCATCGAGCAGGTCCAGCGACGCGCTCAACCCGCTGCGCTCGCGGAATTCGGCCAGGCCCTCTTCGGGCGTGCGTACCGCCACGCTGGCGACATCGGTGCGTGCCCGCAATTCCTCGGCCAACGCCTCCGCACGCGCAACCGGTGTCTCCGGCGCGAGGAAGAGATCGATCTCGCGCGACTGCTGCACATCGCCCGCGAAGTGACCCACGTTCTGCAGGGCCAGCCACAGACCCAACGGCAGCACGAATGCCACCGCCATCACACCGATGGTCAGCAGCGTGGCCCATGGGCGCCGCACCGCACGGCCGAGGCTCGAAACGAAGCTGTAGAGATGCTGGTCCAGCCAGATGCCGGCGCCGGAGCGCCGCCGCACGCGGGTGTTCTCGAGATCGCTCATTCGGCCAGGTCCGCAGGCGAAATGTCGTCGACCAGCTTGCCGTGGTCCAGGATCAGCACGCGCTTCTTCATCCGCTTGAGCAGCGACAGGTCATGGCTGACCACCAGCACGCTGGTGCCACGTTCCGGCATGGATGCGAACAGCGACATGATTTCGGCCGCCAGCGTGGGGTCCAGGTTGCCGGTCGGTTCGTCGGCCACCAGCAGGCGCGGCTCGGCGACGATGGCGCGCGCGATGCCCACGCGCTGCTGCTCGCCGGCGGACAGCTGGGTGGGGAGCGCCTTCTCGCGATGGCCCAGGCCCAGCCGTGCCAGCACTTCGCGCACGCGCTTGCCGATGTCGCCCCGTCGGTCGCCGCGCAGGATCAGCGGCAGCGAGACGTTCTCCATCACCGTGCGGTCGGTCAGCAACCGGTGGTCCTGGTAGACCACGCCCACATCACGGCGATGCAGCGGAATACGCCCGCCACGGACCTTCAGCAGGTTCCTGCCACCGAACACCACGGCACCGCGGCTGGGCCGCTCGCTCAGGTGGATCAGCTTCAGCAGGGTGCTCTTGCCGGCGCCGGAATGGCCGGTGACGAACAGCATCTCGCCCTCGGCCACCTCGAAGCTGACGTCCTCCAGTGCCGCATGGCCACCGGGGTACTGCTTGCTGACGTTTTCGAATCGAAGGACGCTCATGTCCGTCGATTATGCCGGACCGATCAAGACACTGGCGATGCTGCCGCACAAAAGAAGAAGCCGGGACATGCCCGGCTTCTTCTCCTCACGCGCAGCGATGCGACTCAGCCGCCGGACACCAGCGAGCGGATCTTGCGTCCGAGCCGCGTCAGGAAACCCGCGTTCTCGTCGGCCGGCTTCGGTGCGGACGCGGGCTTCGGTGCGGACGGCGCGACGTTCGCCACGGCGCCTTCGGCCCCTTCGAGCGGACGGCCGTGACGGCGGCGGCGGCGCTTGCGCGGCTTGCGCTCGCCTTCCGGCAACGCGGCAACCTCGGGACGCGCCACTTCGGCAGGATGCGCCGCCGGTGCCGCTGCGGCCGCCACGGCGACGACAGCCTCGCCTTCGGGGCGAGGCGGACGCGGTGCGCGCGTCGGACGCGGCTTGCCATCGGCCGAACGCGGACCGTCGCGGCGAGCACCTTCGCGACGACCCGCGCCACCGGATCCACCGGGTTTGCGGCCACCGCCACGACGCTCTTCGTCGGCCGCCTTCTGTTCGCGGGCCTCGCGGAAGATCTGGCTGACGCTTTCTTCTTCGTCATCGCCCTCGCCCGCTGCCGGCTTCGGACGCTCCGGACGCGGCAGCGCGGTCAGCAGCTCGGCGGTGACCGGCTCGGACGGGATCTTCTGTTCGATGTAGGCCTCGATGTCGGGCAACGACATCGCATAGCGCTCGCAGGCGAAGCTGATCGCATCGCCCTCGGCGCCCAGGCGCGCGGTACGGCCGATGCGATGCACGTAGTCCTCGGCATCGAACGGCAGGTCGTAGTTGAACACGTGCGACACGCCATCGATGTGCAGGCCGCGCGCGGCCACGTCGGTGGCCACCAGCAATTCGAGCTGGCCGGCCTGGAATCGCCTCAGCAGCGATTCGCGCTTCTTCTGCGGCACGTCGCCGGACAGCACGCCGACGCGGTAGCCGGCCCGTTCCAGCGCGCGCGCCACGCGCTCGACGAACGCCTTGGTGTTGACGAACACCATGGTGCGCGCGCCTTCGCTGCGCGACAGCAGGCCGATCAGCAGCGGGATCTTTTCTTCATCGGCCGGGTAGTAGAGCTTCTGGCGCACCCTGGCCGCGGTGATGAACTCGGTCTCGACGACGAGCTTCTCGGGCTCGTTCATGTGCTCGTAGGCCAGCTCCAGCACGCGATGCGACAGCGTGGCCGAGAACAGCAGCGTCTGCCGGGTGGTGCGCTCGGGCATGCGCCGCAGCAGGAAGCGGATGTCCTTGATGAAGCCCAGGTCGAACATGCGGTCGGCTTCGTCCAGCACGCACATCTCGCAGGCGTGCAGGCTGACCACCTTGTGCTGCTTGACGTAGTCGATCAGGCGACCGGGGGTGGCGATGATGACGTCCACGCCCTGCTGCAGGATCTCGCGCTGCTTGTCGTAGTCCACGCCACCGTAGACCAGCGCGAAGCGCAGCCCCAGGTCGGCGCCGAACTTCACGGCATCCTTGTGGATCTGGATGGCCAGTTCGCGGGTCGGCGCGAGGATCAGCGCGCGCGGATCCTCGGGCTTGCGATCGGCCAGCGCCGGGCGGATCAGCAGGCGGTTCATCACCGCCACCAGGAACGCCAGCGTCTTGCCGGTGCCGGTCTGCGCCTGGCCGGCCACATCGCGGCCCGCGAGGGCAACCGGGAGCGTCATCGCCTGGATGGGCGTGCAGCGGGAGAAACCTGCGGCTTCCAGCCCGGCCAGAAGCGCCGGATGCAGGTCGAACGAGGAGAAAGTGATATCGGTTAACGGTTTGTCGCTCATGCCTTCTTCTTTGCGTCGCTGTGTTCCGCGCGCGTCTCTTATGAATGCGGTGGGTGTGCTTGCATCGGCCGTACCGGCGTCGCACACTGCGCCCCCTGTGCCGGGTTGCGCGACCACCTGGGTAACCTTGAAAAGGTCGCGGAACGCCCCAGTTTACCCCAATAGTGGTGGCCGTCCCGGCCCGAACCCGTCCGCGCCCGGCCGCGGACTCCGCAGGAGATCCCCGTGAGCGACAAAGTGACCCACGTCGGCGATGCCGATTTCGATGCTGCCGTGCTGCAGTCCGGCGAACCCGTACTGGTGGACTTCTGGGCCGAATGGTGTGGCCCGTGCAAGATGATCTCGCCCGTGCTCGACGAGCTGGCCGAGACCTACGGCGGCAAGCTGAAGGTCGCCAAGGTGAACGTGGACGAGAACCGCGCCACCGCCATCAAGTACCACGTGCGCTCCATCCCGATGCTGCTGCTGTTCAAGGATGGCCAGATCCAGGCCACCCAGATCGGCGCCGTCGGCAAGGGGCAGCTGACCCAGATGATCGACAAGGCCCTGGGCACCCAGGCCGCCTGATGCCCCGTGAGCCCCCGTCCAGGCGGGGGCCCAGGCTGAATCCGCTTGAACCCATCGCCCCCACGCGGCTTGCCGCCCTCCCGGGCCGGTGGTAGTGTCGAACCCGAAATCCGGCGCAGGGGATGCGCCGCACCCATCTGATCTGAATACCCACTCTTCACTTCACCCCGCCGCCGCAACGCCGGCGCTCGCCACCTAGCGAGGAATCGCACCTTGTCCGACAGCAGCAACGAAACCGGCGCTCCCGCCGAAAAGCGCGTGCGCAAAGCCCGCGTCCCGAAGACCACGCCCGCCGATACCGCCGCCGCACCGGCAGAGCGCATCGACCCGGCGCCGCAGCTCCCGCTGCCGCCGGTGACCAGCGAGCGCGCCCCCACCCCTACGGGGCCCGGCCCGGCCCATGACGGTGGCGGCGACGCGCCGGTGCCGCAGAACCAGGCGGGCGGCCAGCAGCAGGACGGCGGCGACCAGCGCGACGGCAACCGCTTCAACAACAACAATCGCCGTGACCGTTTCCGCAACCGCCGCGAGCGCAACCGCGAGCGCCAGGGCAACGACGGCCTGCCGCAGGATGGCAACGGCAATGGCCAGGACGCCTTTGTGCCGCGCGCCATGCCGAACGTGCCCGAAGGGTTCCCCCAGTATTCGCTGGGCGATCTCAAGCGCATGCCGGCGCCGAAGCTGCTGGACATCGCCGAGCAGCTGAACATCCAGGAAGGCGTGGCCCGTGCCCGCAAGCAGGACGTCATCTTCGCCCTGCTGAAGGTGCTGACCCGCCATGGCGAGGGCGTGGCCGCCGACGGCGTGCTGGAAATCCTGCCGGACGGCTTCGGCTTCCTGCGCGCGGCCGAGGCCAGCTACCTGGCCGGCCCCGATGACGTGTACATCAGTCCCAGCCAGATCCGCCGCTTCAACCTGCGCACCGGCGACCACCTGGCCGGCCGCATCCGCTGGCCGAAGGACGGCGAGCGCTACTTCGCGCTGTCGACCATCGACACGATCAATGGCGAGCCGCTGGAGGCGTCGAAGAACAAGGTGCTGTTCGAGAACCTGACGCCGCTGTTCCCGCGCCGCCGCTTCACCCTGGAGCGCGGCAACGGCTCGTCGGAAGACATCGCCGGCCGCATCCTCGACCTGATGGCGCCGCAGGGCAAGGGCCAGCGCGCGCTGATCGTGTCGCCGCCCAAGGCGGGCAAGACGATCATGATGCAGCAGATCGCCACCGCCATCACGACCAACCATCCGGACGTGCACCTGATCGTGCTGCTGGTGGACGAGCGTCCGGAAGAAGTCACCGAAATGCAGCGCACCGTGCGTGGCGAAGTGGTGTCTTCGACCTTCGACGAACCGGCCGCCCGCCACGTGCAGGTTGCCGAAATGGTGATCGAGCGCGCCAAGCGCCTGGTCGAGCACAAGAAGGACGTGGTGATCATGCTGGACTCGATCACCCGCCTGGCCCGCGCCTACAACAACGTCGTGCCCAGCTCCGGCAAGGTGCTGACCGGCGGCGTGGACGCCAACGCCCTGCACCGCCCGAAGCGATTCTTCGGCGCCGCGCGTAACGTCGAGGAAGGCGGTTCGCTGACCATCATCGCCACGGCGCTGGTCGAGACCGGCAGCAAGATGGACGAGGTGATCTACGAAGAGTTCAAGGGCACCGGCAACAGCGAAGTGCATCTGAACCGCCGCATCACCGAGAAGCGCGTCTACCCGGCCATCGACATCAACCGCTCCGGCACGCGCCGCGAAGACCTGCTGATCGAACCGGAACTGCTGCAGAAGATCTGGATCCTGCGCAAGCTGCTGCACCCGATGGACGAGATCGCGGCGATGGAGTTCCTGCTGGACAAGATGAAGAACACCAAGTCCAACGACGAGTTCTTCAGCTCGATGAAGCGCTGAGCCGCTCCGACAGCAGACAAGAAAAAGCCCCGCGATGCGGGGCTTTTTCGTTGGCTTCCGCGCGCGTATCGGCCGCGACGGCATTCACGCCATGCTAGGCGCCATCCAGTGGGGTCAGCAGCCGGGGGCCGCTCTTGTTGCCGGCAAGGTGGACGCCACCCTCGGCGAGCGCACCAGGAGCGAATCCGGGTTGATCTTCATCCGGCGCCCAGATCGGACGTGATCGCGGGCCGGGTACGTAAACCTCCCACTTGCCCTGGCGCTGCTGGCCGCTGAAGGTGAAGTCCACGGGCACACGCACCACCCAGTACGGTTGCGTTGCCTCCTCGCCTACGGTCGGCGGGGTAAACGTCCATGTCCGGGCCGCCGCCATCGCGGCGGTGGCGAAACGTTCGCGGTACTGGTTCATCTGCGCCTCGTTGGTGACGATGCGCAGATTGACCTGCTCGGTTGCCACTTCGCCGACGCTGCCGTCACGCTCGACCTTGACCAGCAGGTAGGCGGTGCCCTGTGCACCACTCCGGGCCGGACCGGCCGGGTAGCTCGGCGGCTTGAGTTTGAGCGCAACAACGCGCTCGGCCTCGGGAGTCGCTGCATAGTCGCCGAAGTCCGCGCCGCGGATGGACACCTGCATCTGGTCATCACCTATCGACTTGCCCACCACCAGCGCACTCATTTTCGTCAACGCGCGGCGTGGCTTGCCATCCACCAGCACGGGTTCGAAGCGCCACGCCGCGACATTGCCGCCGACGAACGCCGCGATGCCCTTGGGCAACGCTTCCGGCGCATCCAGCTCCACGCGCTCGACACTGCCATCGGTGGCGATGGTGATCGATCCGGTCACCCGCAGGCTGGCCTCCACCTGCTTGCGCACGGCCGCCGCCCCCTGGGCCAAGGCTGGCTGTGCCAGCATCAAGGCGGCAATCAGGATCGCGGCGCGCCACATGATTCCTTGCTTCATCATCCTCTCCCTCATCCGTGGAAATGCGGCCCGGTGCGGGCCCTTCCGCCGCATACTATCGCCACGAGACAACGCATGCACGGCCAAGGCCGGAACCGGCCCTGTGCACACGACGAGGGACGGGAAGCGCGATGACGACCGCCTCCGGCAGGCAAGTGCAAGTGCCAACGCGCGGCCAGGCAAAGGGGGTTGCGCTCATCGGCACTGGAAATCGTCGGCTCCCACCGGACCACAACCGTCGCCCCACCGGCCAGTCTGCCGCCAGTAGTCGACCACGCCGGCTTTCACGAGCAACGCCTTGAAGTCGGGGTGCGCGCGTGCACCGGAGTACGGCACGTTCCAGAAGGCGACGTAGGCGTGTTGCGCCATGGTGCCGTCCTCGAATCCGGGCCGGGCTTCGAGTTCCCTGCGCAACGACCTCACCGCCAGGCCCGCATCCCCCAGTGCGTCTGCCACGCTCGTGCGTGCGTACGCGACCTCGACTCCGCCGGCGTAAGCATCGTCCGCCAGCGCACGGCGTACGAGCGCAAGCATCGCTTCCCGGTCGTCCAGGACTTCGCCCAGATCGCGCAAGAATGGCGTATCGAGACCGTCGTACCGCAGCAAACGGCGATGCAGGGCTTGCAGCTCAGGCGTCCCTCCGGGCCGCCGGCCCGCGAGCTGGCGGAAAAAAGCCACGTAATCCGGCTCGCGCTGGCTGCCCTCCAGCCGAAGACCGCGCTGGTATTCGGCTTCCGCGTCCGCGTAGCGACGCGCGGCGGTGTAGTCGTACTGCAGGTCGCGCGACAGGAACAGCGCCCTGGGTTCGGTGGCACGCACCTGCTCCACCAGCGCGATGGTGTCCTCCAGATGGCCCATCGCATAGAGCATGTAGGCGTAGTCCCACGTGCGCTCCTTGGTCAACGGTCCGGCATCGGTGATCTGCCTGGCCAGCGCGATGGCCTCGGCCCGCCTGCCTTCGCGCCACAGCGCATTGGACCGGTCGCGCCTGGCCACCCAGCTCTCAGGCGCGATGCGGGCGATATGGTTCCGGATCTGCAACGCCTCTGCACGCAACCGATCGGCCTGCACGTCGTCAAGTTCCTCTGCCATGGCATTCAGCGAGACCGCGAGCGCATCCCAGCACAGCACGCATTGCGCATCCAGCGCCACCATCTCGCGCGCGAGCTGCAGGCGCAGGCGGTCGTGTTCGAAGTCGAACTGCTCGCGCATCACGATGCTGCGCCAGCGCAGGAATCGTTCGTAAGCGTCGACCTGCGTGGTGCCGCCCTGTTCGCGGTTGAACCTGGCCACATCCAGCTTCACGCTGAGCGCTCGCGCCACATCGCGCGCAACCTCGTCCTGCACCGCGAATACGTCGCGCAGTTCGCGCGCGTAGGTCTTCGACCACAGGTGGGAGCCATCATCGGCACGGATCAACTGCGCGGTGACACGCAGGTGGCTCCCCTCGCGGCGCACGCTGCCCTCCAGCAGATAGGCCACACCAAGCGCATGGCCGACGGCGCGCAGGTCATCGCGCCTGCGGTTGACCGCCGCACTGGAGGTACGGCCCACCACGCGCAACGCGGGAGACTGCGCCAACTGGTTGCGGATTTCCTCGGCAAGGCCGTCGGCCATGTAGGCCTGATCGCGCGCCTGCGACAGGTCGGCGAACGGCAGGACGGCCAGCGAAGGCCGTGCTTGCGCCCCGGCCGCCACGCTGGACGTGTTGCGAATGGCGCCGCGCGGCATCCAGGCGGTCATCGCCACGATCAGCAGCACCAGGGCCGCCGTGGCCACGATCCACACCCAGCGCAAACGGGGTGCGGCCGTCGGTGCTTCTTGCGCTGCGACGCTATCGACCGGCGGCGCATCGAAGCGATAGCCGATCCCATACACGGTATGCAGCAGGCGCGGGTGTTGGGCGTCCTCGCCCAGCGCCTGGCGCAGCAGGCTCATGATCCGGTTAAGCACGCTCTGGGTGACGTGGCGATGGCCCCAGACCGCATCCAACAGCTCCTCCCGGGTGAACACCCGGCCGGGCGAACCTGCCAGCAGCGCGAGCACGGCGAAGGCCTTGGGTTCCAGCGACTGCTCGCCGCCCGCGCGCATCAGCCGCCGACCGGCGAAGTCGATGACCACGTCGTCGAAGACCAGGCGGCTCGGATCAGGTTGCGGCATGCGGTCCCCCGGCGGAGCCTGCCCCGCCCGATCCAGTATAGGTGCCGACGCGCTCGGGCCGGCCACCGGCGTTCCTGAGCTTTCCTCATCGCGCCCTGCGACTCCCCTAACGACATCCCCTCGCCACGACCGGACGCTGTCGGCGCCGGGAGCGACCCGGAACAGCCCGGAAAGGAAACGCCATGAGTGAGCAAGGCACGATGCGCATGGACCGGACCGGGGCGCCGCAGGCCTCCGTCGCGGAACGAGGGCTCCGCGGCATCGCTCGCGTCTTCCGTTTCGTGACCCTGATCGGCCTGTTGGCCTTCGGTGCCTACATCGCGCTCCGGGCCACCGGGGCGACGTTCAAGAACTTCGAGCAGTGGCGCGCCCTGATGGACGGCCTGCCGATGCAGACCGCCTCCGACTGGATCGCCAACATCGGCATCGGTGTCCACTTCGTCACGGGCACGGTGCTGGTGCTGGCCTGGCCGATCCTGTTGTCGGCGCGTATCCGCACCCGCCATCGCGCCGTGCATCGCTGGATGGGGCGGGTCTACGTGAGCGCAGGCCTCCTGGCGGGCGTCGGCGGCATGTCGTTCATCCTGACGCACGGTGCTTACACGCCGGCCGCCTCCATCGCGTTCGCGATCTGGGGCGCGGTGCTGATGCTGAGCGCGGTGATGGCATACCTGCATGCGCGGGCGAAACGGTTCGAGCTGCATCGCGCCTGGGCCATCCGCCTGTTCGCGATGGTGCTGGGCTCATGGGTATTCGACCTGGAGTTCCGCGCGTGGAAGGACCTGACCGGCGGCGCCGGCATCGGTACAGGCACCACCAGCGGCCTGTTCGACTACGCGATCCTCTATCTGTTCTTCGTTCCCAATCTACTGGTCGCCGAATTCTTCATCCGCAACAAGCACAAGCGCATCGCGCTACCCCGCCGCCTGGCGTGGCCGGCGGTGATCGCCTTCACCGCGATCGCTCTGATCTTCGCCTATGCGGTCGTCATGGTCAGCGCCACGCCCACCGGGAAGTACGGGAAGCACCTGCTGCATGTCCTGGCGGGTTGATGGCGGCGGGAGGACGAAACTCGTCGTGGAATGAACCTCGCCAGATCGGATGACGAGATCTGTTGTTCCGTGAAGCAATGAGCGAACGCTTCTATCCGACGAGATACCGATGGCGACAACGGGCAAGCGAGTCGATTGAAGGTTCCTCCTGGACGGGATGGACTAAGGAATGGTGTATGCGCCTGATGCACGCAACCCGCGACGGGGTTCGAGCGGCATCTCCAGGTAAGGGCCTACCCCGACCAGCTTGGGCACGCCAGCTTCGCCGGCGCCGATCGCCATGCCATCCTGATCCGACCATGGCACCGCACGCTGCGGTCCGGGCACGTAGTACTCCCATTCCCCGTAGCCCGGCACCTGTTCCATTGTGTACCGCACCGGGACACGCACCACTACATGAGACTCGGCGGCGAGAGGACCCGACGCCGGCAGGCGGAACTTCCATCGCCGCACCGCAGCCGCCGTATGTGCTGCGAAGTCCGCCCGCACTTGCGCGACCTCGGTCGGCGAGCCGACGAAATCCAGGTTGACCTGCTCGGCCATCAGGTCTTGCACCTTGCCGTCGCGCCCGACTTTTAGCGCCATGTACACCGTGCCGCTGACGCCGATGTTTCGGTGCGCGCGAGGATATTCGGGGCGTTCGCGGCGGCCAACAACAGCGATGTCTTCGTCTGGATTCGGCTGCCTGGCGATCGCAGCACCTACCAGTGACAACGCGTAGTTGTCGCCGCCCTGCGGCGTGGCCATGACCCGCACACTGAAGCGCTGCTCCACTGGGATACCTCCGGTCTTCATCACCCGCCAGCTCGGAACATGCCGCGCCACGTGTTGTAATACCTGCGGCGGCACTTTGTGGGCACCGTCAATGGCGTAAGCGTTGATCGCGCCGTCGGCGCCTACGACCAGCTTGCCGGTCAGGAGCATGCTGCCCACCACCTGATTGCGCAGATCACTGCCCTCGACAGTGTCGGTCCTCTCCTTGGCGCAAACCGGATTCCACACTGCCAGCATCCCTGCCACCATGGCCATGCCCCACCCGATGCCCTGCTTCACTACCTCCTCCTTTGTCCATGGATCATCGTGCCCTGGCCGCACGCCACCCGCTTCGGTTTCCGAGAATGGGTTCGGACCAGCTCCGTCCGCCGCATACTATCCGCGCGAGGTGACGCATGCACGGTAGTGGTCTGGAGTTGACGCTGGTATTCCTGCTGGCCGCGGTGATCGCGGTGCCGGTGTTCAAGCGCTTTGGCCTGGGGGCCGTGCTGGCGTACCTGGTGGCCGGCGTGGTGCTGGGTCCGGACGGGCTTGCGCTGGTGCGGGATGCCGACCGCATCCTGGATGCCGCCGAGATCGGCGTGGTGATGATGCTGTTCGTCATCGGCCTGGAACTGTCGCCGTCGCGCCTGCGGGTGATGCGCAAGCCGGTGTTCGGCGCGGGCGGCCTGCAGGTGATGCTGAGTGCGCTGGTGCTGGGCGGGGTCGCGCTGCTTTTCGAACATCACTGGAAGACCGCGCTGGTGATAGGGCTGGGACTCGCGCTGTCGTCCACGGCCGTCAGCCTGCAGCTGTTGTCCGAACACAAGGAACTCACCACCGAACACGGCCGGCTCGGCTTCGCGATCCTGCTGTTCCAGGATCTGGTCGCCATTCCCCTGCTTGCCGCCATCCCGCTGCTGGGCGGCGCCAAGAACGAAACGCTGACCTGGACCATGGTGCTGCATGCGGTCGGCGCCGTCGCCATCGTGATCGTCGGCGGACGGCTGCTGCTGCGGCACCTGTTCCGCATCGTGGCGCGCACCCGCATGCCCGAAGTGTTCACCGCCACCGCACTGCTGGTGGTGCTGGGCATCGCATGGTTCATGCAACTGGCCGACCTCAGCGCCGGCCTTGGCGCGTTCCTTGCCGGCGTGCTGTTGTCCGATTCGGAATTCCGCCACGAACTGGAATCGCAGATCGATCCGTTCAAGGGGCTGCTGCTGGGCCTGTTCTTCATCGCCGTCGGCATGGACATCGACCTGGACGCGGTGGTGAAGCAGCCGGAACTGATCACCGCCGGCGTGCTGATCCTGCTGACGGTGAAGTTCACGCTGCTGTTCTGTGTCGGGCGCTGGCCGGGACGGCTGGATCCGCGCGGCGCGCTGATGCTGGCCGGCACCCTGTGGCTGGGGGGCGAGTTCGCCTTCGTCGTGTTCAGCGAAGCCGCGCGCGTGCGTCTGATGGACGCCGAACTGCGCAACCAGCTGACCGCCATCGTGGGCATCTCGATGGCGCTGACGCCGGTGCTGTTGCTGGGCCTGCATCGCCTGCCGGCGCACGTGCGGCGATCCGGACCGGCGACCCGTGCCTTCGACGACATTCCGGACGAGCAGCCGAAAGTCCTGATCGCGGGCATGGGCCGGTTCGGCCAGATCGTCGCGCGCCTGCTCACGGCGCAGCGCATCCCGTTCGTCGCGCTCGAGAACAGTCCCGAGACGGTGGACACGCTGCGGCGGTTCGGCAACATCCGGCTCTACTACGGCGACCCGACGCGCCCCGACCTGCTGCGGTCGGCCGGCGCGCAGCATGTGAAGGTCTTCGTGGTGGCGATGGACGACCCCGACACCAACATCAAGGCGACACGGCTGATCCGGCGCATGTTCCCCGAGGCGCGCGTACTGGCGCGGGCGCGCAACCGGCAGCACGCGTGGCGCCTGATGGACCTGAGCGCGGAGGCCTATCGCGAAACGCTGGGATCAAGCCTGGAGATGGCGCAGCAGGTACTGGTGGAACTGGGCATACCGCCCGAGACCGCCGCCGAGCACACCCGCCGCTTCCGCCAGCACGACGAAAGCCTGATGCGCGCCCAGTACCTGGTGTACGACGACGACGGTGCGGTGATCCAGACTGCACGCGATGCGATCAGCGACCTGGAGAAACTCTTCGAAGCCGACGCGACAGGCGAAGACGTTCCGCCGCCGGCACGTTAACCGCGATCGCGCAGGAAGCGGGCCATCGATGCGCCCGCGCCCGGCGTGGCGGGAACGAATTCCGCCGCCACGTCGATGAAGCCGCGCATCACCGCGATCTCGCGCGGCGTGCGGTTCAAGGCATCGCGCAGCTCCGGATCGGCGCCGGCGCGGAGCAGGCGACTGACCACGCGCAGCAGGCCATGCAGCGACGCCAGGTGCAGCGGCCCGAAGCCGCGCGGATCCTGCACGTCGAGCGAAACGTCTTCGTCCAGCAGGCGTTCCAGGCCGGCCAGCACGACTTCCTCGTCGCAGGCGGTGCCGGGCTCCGCCCGGGAACCGAGCAGCAACAGGAGCGGCGTCACCGATCCCGCCGCGACCTGTTCGGATTCCGCGCCGGACAGCAGCAGGGTGTCGAGCAACGCTACCAGGCGCGGCTTCTCGCGCGCGGTGAATCCATACAGGGCGGCGCAATGCAGCGGCGTCAGTCCCTGCGCATCGCCGGCATGCACGTTGGCGCCGGCGGTGATCAGGCGGGCGACGATTTCGGGCAGGCCCAGCGCCGCCGCCAGCATCAGCACGGTCACCCCACCGGGCAGCCGGTATTCGATGTCGGCGCCTGCGCCAAGCAATGCACTGACGATGTCGGCCTGGCGCATGCTCACCGCGGCCGACAGCGGCGTCGCGCCGGTATTGGCGGCACGCTGCGCATCGGCGCCACGCGCGAGCAACAGTTCCACCGTGGGCGTGAATCCGCCGCCCGCGGCACGCAGCAACGCCGTGCAGCCCTGGGCGTCGGGCGAGTCCACGTCGAAGCCGAGATCGAGCAACCGCCGCACGGCATCGCGATCACCCGCCATGGCCGCCGCCGGCAGGTCGGCGGGACGCAGCGCGCGACGCGGCAGCGACCAGATGCGCCAGTCCAGCCAGTCGGCCAGGTCACGGCGTCCGCACGCCAGCGCGACACCCAGCGGCGTCTGCCCATCGGCCGCGCGCGACTCGGGCGACGCACCCTTGGCAATGAGGTGTTTCAGCGCGGTCTCGCGGCCGAGTACTGCCGCCAAGTGCAGCGCGGTCATGCCGTGGCTGTCGCGCGCCTCGCGGTCCACGCCGATATCCAGCAGCCGGTCGAGCACCCGTTGCCAACCCAGGCGCACCGCCAGCGACAGCGCAGGATCGCCCTGCGGGGAGGCGGCGAACGGATCCGCGCCGCGCTCGAGCAGGTCCAGTGCGCAGGACTCCAGCGTCCGCGCCGCCTGGTCGTCCGCCGCGCAGGCGGCCATGAAGCGCGCCAGGCCCCCGGCACCGGCCGGCGAAACCGCACGCGCCATCAATGTCGCCAACGCGGGCATGCCCGCAGGCCCCTGGGACAGCAGGGCGAATGCGAGGGTGTCGCCCTGCGCGTTGCGATGGTCGGCATCGGCACCCTGCCGCAGCAACCATGCCAGACGCGTCGGACGCTGCATCTCCGGGTCGTGCAGCAGGGCACCGAGCTCATCGCGCGAACTCAGGCGCGCCAGCGCCTCCATGCCCTCCACCTGGCCGCTCGCCAGGCCCTCGCGCAGCAGTGCCACCGGCGCACGGTCGGGCGGCGTTTCGTCATCCGCCGTCGCCACGGCGGTGGGCAGCGCATAGCCGGGGTCCAGGGCCGAGACCAGCGCCCAGCGCCCCGCTTCGGCAGCAAGATCGACCGCGCGCCGGCCCTGGGCGTCGGTGGCTTCGGGATCGATGCCCCATTGCCGCAGCCGGCGCACCAGCGCCGGCGAAGCATGTTCGGCGGTGCATGCGAGCATCAGCGCATTCCTGCGATCCGCGTCGACCGCCTGCCGGTCGGCTCCCGCCTCGGCGAGCTTTTCGAGCACGCCCAGGTGTCCTCCGCGCGCGGCTTCCAGCCAGGGCGTGCGCTGCTGTGCATCGCGCGCATGCACATCGGCACCGGCGGCCAGCAGTGATGCCGCGATTTCCGCATGGCCTGCATACGCGCCTTCATGCAGCGCGCTGCGGCGCTGGGCGTCGCGCGCATCCACCTTCGCCTTGTGCTTGAGGAGCAGTTGCACGCCGGCAGGGTCGTCTTCTTCGGTCGAGGCCGCCGCCAGCAGGACGGGTTGCCCGCCCTGCGGATCCGGACGCGCCCCCCGCTCCAGCAGGAATTTCGCCAGCCTCCAGTTGCCGGCCACACAGGCGACGCCCAGCGGAGTGAGGCCGTCATGGTTCAAGGCATCCAGTTCCGCAGCGGCGTCGCGCAGCAATGCGACCACGCCGGGATCGGAACTGCGGGCGGCGTGATGCAGCGGCGTGTTGCCATCCGCGTCGGCGATGCGCGGATCGGCGCCGTTGGCCAGCAGCGTGGTGACCGCGTCCGGGCGGCCGTGCCAGCTGTCGCGCGTCGCGGCCAGCAGCGGCGTCACGCCGGCATGCGCATGGTTGAGGTCCACGCCATGCGCGATCAGGGTGCGCAGCAGACGGAGGTCGGGCAGCACGGCCGCCAGAGCCCCGAGACTGCGCTGGTCGCGCGAGCCTTCCGCCGGCACGGCATGCGGATCCGCGCCGGCCTCGATCAGTTCCAGCGCACGGTCCACGCGTCCGGCGCGGGCGGCATCGAACAACGCCTGCTCCAGGTCCAGGCCGTGTCCAGGCGCCTCCTCCACGTCCGTTGCGTGGAGGGCAACGGCGTCGCTCCCGGGCATTTCCACGACGGGCAACACACCGGCCCCGTCCAGCCGTTGCACGCCCCAGTGCACCAGCGGCAACAGCAGCGCATACGCCACGGCGGCACCGGTACGCGCAGCGTCCGGCACCAGGTCCGTCCACGCCAGGGAAAGGCCACCGGCCACGGCGAGCGTCAACAGCGTCGCCACCGCCAGGCCGCGCCACGCATGGAAGTCGCGTTCGACCAGGCCACGCCAGTGCGCGGACAGGGCGCCACCATCACGCTCCAGGCCATGCCAGAGGGGCCAGGTCCGCCACAGCCCGACGATCACCGCACCCACCACCGCGCTGACACCCAGCGCGGCCGGGAGGCTGCCACTGTCGCGCAACGAGGCCAACGGCCACGCCAGCAGCAGGGCCGTACCCGCGAACGCGACCGCCCACGCCAGCACCAGGGCCGGCACGTCCTCGCGCCAGGCATGCGAGGGCGCCAGCACGCGGGTGCCCCGCAGCCACGACACGCCCAGCGCCACGGCCGGTTGCGCCAGCCATGCCGCCACGGCAGCGAAAATCCCGCCCACCCATCCGCCAATGCCGGCCAGCAGCAGGCCCGCCAGCAAGGCGACCAGGGCGACAGGACGGGGCTGCAGCCGGAAATCAGGCATTGGGGCGAACGGTGGGATCGGCTTGGGGCGGGAACTGGATGTGGAAGCCGCGCGCGGTCAGGTTCTCGCGGACTACCTTGGCGTCTTCGCGCGCCAGCTTGCGGTCGGGGGTCAACGCCACTTCCAGCACGAACGAAAGGGGCCCCAGTTGGGTACGCAGCGGCTCGGGCACGAGGGTGAAGTCGTCGCGCTTCGCCAGGTAGACGAAGGTGTCGGCCTTGCGCTCGGTCTTGTAGACGTAGGCTTGCATTCGCGCGTATCGCGCCCCGCGAGTGGACAAGCGGGGATTGTGCGGGAAATGCCCCATGTGCGAAACCCGCACGGCGTTCACGCGATGCATGACCATCGGCGGCAGGAGTGCGGCGGAGGGGCTGGTAATCTTGCCCCTTCACCTCGCACTAACGGATGCCTGATGCGCCCCGCCCTGCTTGCCCTGCTGCTGCCGTTCGCCCTCGTCCCCGCGGCACACGCCCAGACCTCCACACCGCTCACGATCGAACAGGCGATGGCCGAGCCGGACTGGATCGGCCCCCCGGTCGAGCGCGCGTGGTGGGCATGGGACGGCAAGCAGGTGCAGTACGAACTCAAGCGCGACGCCAGCGTGGTACGCGACACCTTCGAACAGGCACTGGACGGCAGCGCCGCGCGGCGCATCGCCGATGACCAGCGCGCAGGACTCGACACCGGCAATCCCGTCTACGACGCGACCCGCCAGCGCATGCTGCTGTCGCGCAACGGCGACCTGTTTGTGCGCGACCTGCGCAGCGGCACGCTCACGCAGGTCACGCGCACCAACGAAGCCGAGCAGCAGGCACGCTTCACCCATGACGGCGCCGTGATCTGGCGCGTGGGCAGCACGTGGTATCGCTGGGCCGCAGGCACCGGCACGACGACGGTCGCCGAACTGAAGGCGGAACGCGATCCGCTGGCCGCACCGAAGGCCGACGCCCTGCGCGAGCAGCAACTGCGCACGATCCGCACGCTGGCCGACGACCGTGCCCAGCGCGAAACCGCGCAGAAGCAGGCGGAGGCCTGGCGCAAGGCGGACCCCACCCGCGCGCCCGCCCCGGTCTACCTGGGCGCCGAGGTGGAGATCGAAAGCAGTTCGCTTTCTCCCGATGGCCGCTGGTTGCTGGTGGTGACCCGCAAGAAGGGGGCCGATGCCGGCCAGGGCGGCAAGATGCCGAAGTACGTCACCGAATCCGGCTATGAAGAGTTCCAGGATGTGCGTACGCGCGTGGGTCGCAATGCGCCGCTGCCGCACGCTCTGTGGCGCGTGGACCTGGCCGATGGCAGCGTGAAGCCGCTCGCCTTCGATCCGTTGCCGGGCATCGACAAGGATCCCCTGGCCGCGCTGCGCAAGAAGGCCGGCAAGGAGCCCCTGACGGGCAACCGCGACGTGCGCGTGGAGAACGACAGCAACGGCAGCGCGATCGCCTGGACGAATGACGGCACCAAGGTCGCGGTGCAGGTACATGCCATCGACAACAAGGATCGCTGGATCGCCACAGTCGACCTGCCGGGCGCCCGCCTGCTGCCGCGCCACCGTCTGACCGACGCTGCATGGATCAACTGGGGTTTCAACCAGTTCGGCTGGCTGCCGGACAACCGTACGCTGTGGCTGCTGTCGGAAGAATCCGGCTACGCCCACCTGTATACGGCGACCGGCAACGAGAAGCCACGCGCACGCACTTCCGGCAAATGGGAAGTGTCGGAACCGGAGATCACGCCCGACGGCAACGGGTTCCTCTTCCTGTGCAACCGCGACTGGCCGGGTGACTACGAAGTCTGCAAGCTCGACCTTGCCAGCAACGGCCTTCGCGAAGTCACCGCGCTGGACGGCGTGGAGAGTTTCAGTGCATCGCCGGACGGACGCCAGCTGCTGGTCCGCCACTCCCGCAGCTACACGCCGGCCCAACTGTCCGTCGTGGGCATGGACGGCGGCACGCCGAAGCCGCTCACCGACACCCGCAGCGCGGCGTTCAAGGCGCGCGAATGGATCGAGCCGCAGTACGTGCAGGTGCCGTCGAAGCATGGCGCCGGCGTGGTCTGGGGCAAGTACTACGGCCCGAAGACGATGGAACCCGGCAAGCGCTACCCCATCGTCATGTTCGTGCATGGCGCGGGGTATCTGCAGAACGTCACCGCGCGCTATCCCAACTATTTCCGCGAACAGATGTTCCACCATCTGCTGGTGGAGCGCGGCTACATCGTGCTCGACCTGGACTACCGGGCCAGCGAGGGCTACGGCCGCGACTGGCGCACCGCGATCTACCGCAACATGGGCCATCCGGAACTCGAGGACTATCTCGATGGACTGGACTGGCTGGTCGAGCAGAAGCAGGGCGACCGCGACCGCGCCGGCATCTACGGCGGCAGCTACGGCGGCTTCATGACCTTCATGGCGCTGTTCCGCGAGCCCGGCACGTTCAAGGCCGGCGCCGCGCTGCGCCCGGTGGTGGACTGGACGCAGTACAACCACGAGTACACCAGCAACATCCTCAACACGCCCGAGCTGGATCCCGAGGCCTACCGCACCTCGTCGCCGATCGAATACGCCGCCGGACTGCAGGACCGCCTGCTGATCGCGCACGGCATGATCGACGACAACGTGTTCTTCAAGGACTCCGTCGTGCTGACGCAGAAGCTGATCGAACTGCGCAAGGACAACTGGGAACTCGCTGCCTATCCGCTCGAACGCCATGGCTTCACCCGCTCGGACTCGTGGCTGGATGAGTACAAGCGTGTGCTGAAGCTGTTCGAGCAGACTCTCAAGTAGGCGATGGCGTCTTCACCGAACGCCATCGCCCGCGCCGGCTTCGTCACCGTCACGGCGAAGGTGTCGATCGCCATGGGCATCGTCGCCACGCTGTACGCGGCGGTGCAGGTGATCGCGGCGTGGCTGCTGCTCGGGCAGGTGGATACCGCGACGGTGCTGGGCTTCCTGGCTTCGCGGTCGACCCCCGCACCCGCGCTGTGGGTGCTCACGCACCTGACCGCGATCGCCGTCGGCTTCCTGGGCGTCTGCATCGCCTTCCTGGCGGTTGCGGTGGGCCTGCTCCGTCGCCGCACCTGGGGCTGGTGGGGTTTCGTGTTCTTCATGGTGGCTGGCGCGGCGGCCAATTTCGCCGGCATCGCGGTGATCGACGCCGCTTTTTCCTGGATCCAGTCGCTCCCATCCCAGCCCGGCACCGAAGAGATGCGGAACGAGCTGGCCGGCTTGCGACTGCTGGCGCTGGCCATGCTCTGGGCGACCGCCCTCGCGTTCGCCGTGCTGCACGGCCTGGTGGTCTGGCAGTTGTGCAGGCGCGACGTGCGGGCGGAATTCGGGATGATCCGGACGCCCCGGTAGAATGCGCGGCATGAACGACATCACGCCCGTCCGCGACTATCTGACCGACCTGCAGGACCGCATCTGTGCCGCCATCGAAGCCGCCGACGGCAGCGCGCGCTTCCGGGAGGATGCCTGGGCACGGCCACCCGGCGATGCGTCACCGATCCGCGGCGGCGGACGCACCCGCGTGCTGCGCGACGGCGCGGTGTTCGAGCAGGCAGGCATCGGTTTCTCCGATGTATCCGGCGACCGGTTGCCGCCTTCGGCCTCCGCGCACCGGCCTGAACTCGCAGGCGCCTCCTGGCGCGCGGTCGGGGTGTCGCTGGTGTTCCACCCCCGCAACCCCCACCTGCCCACCACGCACGCCAACGTCCGCCATTTCCGCGCAGAACGCGACGGCGAGACCGTGGCATGGTGGTTCGGCGGCGGCTTCGACCTGACCCCGTTCTATCCGGTCGACGAGGATGTGCATCACTGGCACCGGACCGCACGCGACCTGTGCGAGCCCTTCGGCGGCCAGGCGCGTTACGACGCACACAAGCGCTGGTGCGACGAATATTTCTTCCTGAAGCACCGCAACGAGACGCGTGGCGTGGGCGGTCTGTTCTTCGACGATCTGAGCGGGGATTTCGAGCGCGACTTCGGTTACCTGCGCGCCGTCGGTGACGGTTTCCTCGACGCCTACCTGCCGATTGTTGCCCGCCGCAAGGACGCGCCCTACGGCGAACGCGAAAGACAGTTCCAGCTGTATCGTCGCGGCCGCTACGTCGAGTTCAACCTGGTCTACGACCGCGGCACACTGTTCGGCCTGCAGAGTGGTGGGCGCGCCGAGTCCATCCTGATGAGCCTGCCCCCCCTGGTGCGCTGGGAATACGGCTACGCCCCGGAAGACGGCAGCGACGAGCAGCGGCTGGCGGACTACCTGCGACCACGTGATTGGCTGGCCGAGTTCGCCTGAGCCTGCTCTTCTGTAGGAGCGACGTGAGTCGCGACCGCACGCCATCCAATGTGTGGGGCTCGGCCGGGGCCACGCGGGCCAAGAATTCCCTGTTTCCCGCGCGGTGCGGATAAGACAAACGTCAACGACGTTTCATTTCCACGGTCGCGACTCACGTCGCTCCTGCAGGGAGCTAGGCTTGCCTGCCCACCACCGTGATGTGCCCGTTGTTCTCCAATACCGCCAGCCGGATGTCGGCCATGTCCAGGCAGCCGGCTTCGCGCATCGCCTTCTCGAAATCCTCGCGGCTGATCAGCTCACGGCGCAGCACGTCGCGGTAGACCTGCCCGTCGCGCGCCAGCAATACCGGCGCGCCCTCCACCCAGCGCTCCACCTTCGGCGAACGCGCCGACACCAGGCCCACGATCCAGTTCAACGCGATCAGCGTGGCCGCGAGCAACAGACCCCCGCCCACCGACGTATCCGCGCCGAGCAGCGCGTTCTGCACCGCATTGCCCAGCAGGACGACCAGCAGGATGTCGAACGGCGTGAACTGGCCCATCGACCGCTTTCCGGACACACGGAGCATCGCCAGCAGGATGAAGTAGACCACGCACGCCCGCAGCACGAACGCCCACCACGGCATGGCCAGCTGGAACATCTCGGCGAACGTTGCGCTCATGCGTCACCCGGTGGCGAAGGACTGCGCGCACGGTAGCGCACGCGACGCGGGCAAACGACAGGCAATAAAAAGCCCCGCAGACCAGGGGGAGATCGGCGGGGCCAGGGAGCGGGACCTGGGGAGGGGTCGTCGCTCCGGGGGAGATCGCTCCAGGGGATGGGAGAGATCAGTGACAGACGTTGCATCTGTCACGGGCTATATGACCACTCCGGACATGGATGGTTCGTGAAGATTCCGGTTAAAAAACCGTAAGATTCAGGAGGAATTCAGTTTATTGAACTCGTCAGTATACAAATATACCTGACAGGGTTTTCCTGAAGCTTCCGCAAGTCCATGTTCCGGAAGGAAATCCGTCCTGAGGCCCGCTCAGTGGGCCTCTTCCCAGTTGTCGCCCACGCCGCTGTCGACCACCAGCGGAACGCTCAGTTGCGCTGCGGCAGCCATCCGCGCTGTCGCCTCTTTCAGCAAAGTCGGCACGAAGCCGGCGTCGGCTTCGAACACCAGTTCGTCGTGCACCTGCAGGATCATCAGCGCCTGGTCGCGGTGATCCGCAAGCCATGCATCCACGCCGATCATCGCGCGCTTGATGATGTCCGCCGCCGTACCCTGCATCGGCGCATTGATCGCCGCGCGCTCGGCGCCGGCGCGCTGGCCCTGCGTCCCCTTGTTGATGTACTCCAGGTACAGGCGGCGACCGAACACGGTTTCGACATAGCCGTGTTCGCGCGCCTGCTGGCGCGTGCGCTCCATGTAGTCGCGCACGCCGGGGTAACGGCTGAAGTACAGCGCGATGTAGTCCTGCGCCTCGCCACGGCCGATGCCCAGCTGGCGCGCCAGGCCGAAGGCGCTCATGCCGTACATCAAACCGAAGTTGATCGCCTTGGCGGCGCGGCGCTCGTTGCCGGTAACGTCTTCCAGCTTGCGCCCGAACACTTCCGCCGCCGTCGCCTTGTGGATATCGGCGCCGGACTCGAACGCGCGCACCAGCCCGGGATCCTGCGACAGGTGGGCCATGATGCGCAGCTCGATCTGCGAGTAATCGCAGGCCACGAGCTTGCGGCCCGGCGGCGCGACGAATGCCTTGCGGATGCGGCGCCCGTCCTCTGTGCGGATCGGGATGTTCTGCAGGTTGGGATCGGTGGACGACAACCGTCCCGTCGCCGCACCGGCCTGGTGGTAGCTGGTGTGCACGCGACCGGTGTCGGGATTGACCATCTCCGGCAGCTTGTCGGTGTAGGTGCTGCGCAGTTTGGCCAGGCCACGGTATTCCAGGATCACCCGAGGCAGTTCGTGCTGGTCGGCGATGGCTTCGAGTGCTTCCTCATTCGTGCTGGGCTGGCCGGTGGGCGTCTTCACCAGCACCGGCAACTTGAGCTCGTCAAACAGCAGCGCCTGCAGCTGCTTGGGCGAATCGAGGTTGAACGTGCGGCCCGCGAGTTCGGTGGCCTTCTGCTGCGCGGCCAGCATGCGCTTGGACAGGTCGGCGCTCTGCCGGCGCAGTTCATCGCCATCGATCATCACGCCGTTGGCCTCAATGCGCGCCAGCACGGGGACCAGCGGCATCTCGATGTCGCGGTAGACGCTTTCCAGTCCGGCTTCCGCTGCCAGCTTCGGCGTCAGCGCGCGGTGCAGGCGCAGGGTGATGTCGGCGTCCTCGGCGGCGTAGCGGGTGGCATCGTCGATGGCCACCTGCGAGAACAGGATCTGCTTGGCGCCCTTGCCGGCGACATCTTCGTACTTGATGGTGTCGTAGCCAAGGTGGCGCTTGGCCAGGCTGTCCATGTCGTGCCGGTTGCTGCCGGCATTCAGCACGAAGCTCTCCAGCATCGTGTCGTCGGCGTAGCCCTGCACGTCCACGCCGTGGCGGCGCAACACGTGCAGGTCGTACTTGCCGTGCTGGCCGAGCTTGCGCCGGCCTGCATCGGCGAACACGGGTGCGAGCGCCGCAAGCACCGCCTCGCGGCCGAGTTGCAGCGGCGCGCCGGGATAGTCGTGGCCCACCGGTATGTACACGGCCTTGCCGGGTTCGGTGGCGAAGCTCAGGCCGACCAGGTTCGCGCGCATCGGATCTAGGCTGTCGGTTTCGGTATCGAACGCGAATTCGTCCGCCTGCTCCAGCCGCGCCACCAGCGCTTCAAGCTGCGCGGGCTCCGTCACGGCCGTGTATTCGCCCGCAACGCCGAGCGACGCGTCGATGACTGCATCGTCCGCGATCGCCGCCGCCACGCGACCGGTGCCGCGTGCACGACCCGGCTCCTTTTCTGCCACCGCGGACGCGTCGACAGTGCCACCCTCGAGCTCCTTCAGCGCCTGATTGAAACCATAGCGGGCGTACAACTCGCGCAACTCATCCACATGGCGTTCGCGCAGCGGCAGCGTCTCCGGCCCGCCATCGAGTGCAACGTCGGTCTTGATGGTGACCAGCTCGCGATTCAGCGGCAGGCGTGGCAGGGCCGCGCGCAGGTTGTCGCCGATCTTGCCCTTGATCTCGCCGGCCCGGTCGATGATCTCAGCCAGCGTGCCGTATTCGCCCAGCCATTTGGCGGCGGTCTTCGGACCGCACTTCTCCACGCCGGGCACGTTGTCCACGGTGTCGCCCATCAGGGCAAGGAAGTCGACGATCTGCTCCGGCCGCACGCCGAACTTCTCCACCACTGCCTCGGTGGAATCCAGCCGGCTGCCGCTCATGGTGTTGACCAGTGCCACGCCAGGACGCACCAGCTGCGCGAAATCCTTGTCGCTGGTGGAAATGGTCACGTCCATGCCCTGCGCCGCGCCCTGCAACGCAAGCGTGCCGATCACATCGTCCGCTTCCACGCCCTCGACACGCAGCAGCGGGAAGCCGAGCGCCTGCACGATGCGGATCATCGGCTCCACCTGCGCGCGCAGCTCTTCCGGCATCGGCGGGCGGTTGGCCTTGTAGTCCGGATACAGTTCGTCGCGGAAGGTCGGCCCGCTGGCATCGAGCACGAAGGCCACGAAGTCGGGCTTTTCCTTCAGCGTCGCGCGCAGCATGTTGACCACGCCGAAGAGCGCGCCGGTAGGCTCGCCCTGCGCATTGGTCAGCGGTGGCAGCGCATGGAACGCACGGAACAGGTAGCTGGAGCCGTCGATGAGTACGAGTCGTGTCATGCCGGCATTCTACGCCGCGTGCCTTGCATGCGGCGTCACGCGCGCCGCCCGGCGTTGGGCGCATAATCGGGCCATCCATCCCCCGAAAGGTCGCCACGATGACCCGCATGACGAAGCGTGCCGTGCTGCTCTCCTGCCTGCTGGCACTGGCCGGCTGCGCATCGACCGGCAGCGATCCCGCCAACGTCGACCTCGCCAACGCGCAGGTCGCCGTCCGCACCGAGAAAAATGGCGACGTGATCGAGGAATACCGCGTGGCCGGCAACCTGCGAATGGTCAAGGTCACGCCGCCGCGCGGCGCGCCCTACTACCTGTACGACTCCGACGGCGACGGGCGCCTGGACAAGAGCAAGGACAACGTCGACGTATCGCCCGTCTACTGGAAGCTCTATGGCTGGTGAGATGCCGCGCTAGCGGATCACCAGCACCGGCACACCGCAGCGGGCCAGTACTTCGCTGGTCTGGCTGCCCAGCAGCAGGCGCCCGAGCGCACGTCGGCCATGCGAGGCCATGACGATGAGGTCGCAGCCCTGGCGTTCGGTGGTTTCGACGATGGCTTCCGCGGCGTACCGGTCAGCGACGTGCAGGCACTGCACCTCGATGCCATGCCGGGTCGCCTGTGCGACGGCTCCGTCCAGCACCCGGCGTGCGGCCTCTTCGCGGGCCGCCTGGAATTCCGGCAACGAGGTGCCTACCGCGCTCCAGCCCAGGCCGTCATCGAAGCCGGTATTGATGGGTTCGCTGACCGTCAGCACGGTGGCCCTGGCCTGCAGTCGCGTCGCCAGCGCGAGGCCATGTTCCACGCCCTTGCCTGCCAGTTCGGAACCGTCGGTCGCGATCAGGATATGCCGGTACATGCCGCACCTCAGGGTGATGGGGTGCGGCCATTACACGCCTGGCGGGCTTAGTGCGCCGTGATCTGGATCAATCGCGGCCTAGACGGCCTGCAGGTTCGCGTAGGCCAGCACCAGCCACTTGCTGCCCTCGCTGTCGAAGTTCACCTGCACCCGCGCGTGGGCGCCGCTGCCTTCGTAATCGGTGACCACGCCATGGCCGAACTTGGCATGGGTGACGGTCTGGCCCAGCTTGAGGCCGGGCGTTTCCAGGCTGGCATGGCCCGGCGTCGCCCGGGTAGCGAAGCCGGAGGCCGGTCGGCTGACCTGCACGCGGGGCCGCACCTCGTTCAGCAGGTTGGCGGGGATCTCGCGCAGGAAGCGTGAGGGGATCCCGTACATGTCCTGCCCGTGCAGGCGTCGCGCCTCGGCAAAGCTCAGCACCAGTTTCTGCCGCGCCCGGGTGATGCCCACGTAGGCGAGGCGGCGCTCTTCTTCCAGTCGCCCGCTCTCGTCCAGCGAGCGGTTGCTGGGGAACAGCCCCTCCTCCAGCCCGGCCAGGAACACCAGCGGGAATTCCAGGCCCTTGGCCGAGTGCAACGTCATCAGCTGCACGCCATCCTCACCGGCCTCGACCTGGCCTTCGCCCGCTTCCAGGGCGGCGTAGGACAGGAAGGCGACCAGCTCGCTCATGCCCTCGCTGCCATTCTCGTCATCGGCGATGTCTTCGCGACGCACGAAGCGCGACGCGACCGACACCAGTTCGTCCAGGTTCTCGGTACGCGATTCCGAATCCAGCCCGCCGCGGCTCTCGCGTGCCCAGTGCTCGCGCAGGCCGGAGCGCGCCAGCACGTGGTCGACGCGCTCGGCCAGCGTCATCTCCGCAGTCTCCTCGGCCAACTGGTCGACCAATGCGGCGAATGCGGCCAGCGCATTGCGCGCGCGCCCGGCCAGGTCGCTGCCCTGCGCCGCCAGCATCGCCGCGCCCCACAGCGATACGCGTGCGCCGCGCGCCAGCCGGCGGACTTCGTCCAGCGTGCGCTCGCCGATGCCGCGCGTGGGCGTGTTGACCACGCGCTCGAACGCCGCGTCGTCCGCCCGGTTGGCCATCAGGCGCAGGTACGCGAGGGCATCCTTGATTTCGGCGCGCTCGAAGAAGCGCATGCCGCCATACACGCGATAAGGCACCTGCTCCGACAACAGGGCCTCTTCGAACGCACGCGACTGCGCGTTGCTGCGGTAGAGGATGGCGGCATCGCCGAGGCTGCCGCCGTCGCGTACCCATTGGCGGATGCGCTCGACGACGAAGCGCGCTTCGTCCATTTCGTTGTAGGCGGCGTACAGGTCGATCGGTTCGCCGTCGCCGGTATCGGTCCAAAGCTGCTTGCCGATCCGGCCGGGGTTGTGCGCGATCACGGCGTTGGCCGCGCCCAGGATGTTCGCGCTGGACCGGTAGTTCTGCTCCAGCCGGATGGTCCGCGCGGACGGATAGTCGCGCAGGAACTGCTGCATGTTCTCGACCTTGGCGCCGCGCCAGCCGTAGATGCTCTGGTCGTCGTCGCCCACCACGAAGACGTGGCCCGTATCGCCCGCCAGCACGCGCACGAAGGCGTACTGGATGGCATTGGTGTCCTGGAACTCGTCCACCAGGATCTCGCGGAAACGCGTGCGGTAGTGCGCCAGCAAGGCCGGCGTGTCGCGCAGCAGCTCGTGCGCGCGCAGCAGCAGTTCGGCGAAATCCACCAGGCCGGCGCGGTCGCACCGTTCCTGGTAACCGGCGTAGACCTGGCGGCGGATGTCCAGCCATTCGTCGTTCGGCGCCGGCTGGATGTGCTCGGGGCGGCGGCCCTCGTCCTTCTGCTCGTTGATCCACCACGCCAGTTGCTTGGGCGGGAACTTGCCTTCGTCCAGCTCCATCGCCTGCACCACGCGCTTGATCAGCCGTTGCTGGTCATCGCTGTCCAGTACCTGGAAGGTCTCGGGCAGCTTCGCTTCCTGCCAGTGCAGGCGCAGCAGGCGATGGGCAAGGCCGTGGAAGGTGCCGATCCACATGCCGCGGCTGCCGTTGCGCAACTGCACGTCGGCGCGGGCGCGCATTTCGCCGGCCGCCTTGTTGGTAAAGGTCACCGCCAGGATGCCGTGCGTGGGCACGCCGAAGACTTCGTTGAGCCAGGCGATGCGGTGGGTCAGCACGCGGGTCTTGCCGGAGCCGGCGCCGGCCAGGACGAGGTAATGCCCCTGCGCTGCGGAAACGGCGTCGCGCTGGGCGGGATTCAGGTGGTCGAGCAGGTGGGAAACATCCATCCGCGCATTTTACGGCCTGCAGCGACCCAAACCCTGAGACGCAGTCCGTTCAGGCCAGTTCGGCGACCTGCATCGAGACCTGCTTGTGGCCATCGCCCAGCCACCGCTGGCCCGCTTCCACGAAGCCATGCCGGGCATGGAACAGGCGCGAGGGCTCGTTCGGCGGCACTACGTTGAACTCGCAGGTGATGCGCGGGATGCCGCGTTCGCGGGCGAAGGCGAAGAGGTCGCCGTAGAGCGCGGACCCGAGGCGATGGCCCTGCACCGAGGCATCCACGACGATGCGGTCCACGTAGAGGAAGTCAGGGTAGCGCGCAGCGAACCAGTCGAAATTGTCGTTGCGATAGTCCGCGCCCGCACGCATCGCCAGCAGGAACGCAACAACGCGGCCGTCGAGCGTCGCCACGCGGAGATAGGCCGACAGGCTCGCCAGGTGGCGCGCCCTGTCTTCGTCCATCGGGCTGGTATGGCGGACCTCCGCGGCATTCAGGGCGACGATGGCGTTGAGGTCATCATCGCCTGCCGCGCGGATCAGGGATGCACCTGCCTGCATGCCGGGATCAGTGCGCCGCGTGCTTGGTCTGCGCGCCGTTGTTCATCAGCCTGTCGGTGTAGGCGATGCCGATGGCGGACAGGATGAAGATGGCGTGGATGATGGTCTGCCACATCACGCCGGTGGCGGTGAAATCACTGCAGGTCTTCGCCAGCCAGCCGGCCGTCTTCGCGGCTTCCGCAGCGGCAAAGGCTTCGGGCGTGCCGCACAGCGGCAGGCCACCCAGCGTGCTGGCGCCGATGAAGGTCTTCAGCAGGTGGATGGACGAGATGCCGATGATCGCCATGGCCAACTTCACCTTCAGCACGCTGGCATTGACGTGGCTCAGCCATTCCGGCTGGTCGGGATGCTTCTCCAGGCCCATGCGCGAAACGAAAGTCTCGTAACCGCCCACGATGACCATCATCAGCAGGTTCGAGATCATCACCACATCGATCAGGCCCAGCACCAGCAGCATGATGTCCTGCTCGCTGAGACTGGTGGCGCCATGGACCAGGTGCCACAGCTCCTTCAGGAACAGGATGACGTACACGCCCTGCGCCACGATCAGGCCCAGGTACAGCGGCAGCTGCAGCCAGCGCGAGCTGAAGATCAGGGCAGGCAGCGGGCCGAGGCGCGCGGATTTGGGATCGGTCATGTGGGGAACGGTCTTTTCCAAGGATGGCGCAGGGTAGCGGCCGGATTTGACGCTGCCAAGTCCGCTGCCGCCGCTAGACTGCGGCTCTCCCCCGCGAGGAACCGCCATGATCGACCTGTACTACTGGCCCACGCCCAACGGCCACAAGATCACGCTGATGCTGGAAGAACTGACCGAGGCAGGCGCGAAGCTCGACTACCGCATCGTGCCGGTCGACATCGGCAAGGGCGACCAGTTCAAGCCGGAATACCTGGCGTTCTCGCCCAACAACAAGATGCCGGCGATCATCGACCACGCACCGGCCGACGGCGGCGCGCCGATCAGCGTGTTCGAATCCGGCGCCATCCTGGTGTACCTGGCCAACAAGACCGGCCGCTTCTTCGGCAACGACACGCGCCAGAAGGTAGCGGTGAACCAGTGGCTGATGTGGCAGATGGCCGGGCTGGGGCCGATGACCGGCCAGTACGGCCACTTCACCGTGTACGCGCCCGAGAAGATTCCCTACGCCATCGACCGCTACACGCGCGAGGTGCAGCGCCTGCTCGGCGTGCTGGACACGCAGCTTGCGAAACATGCCTACATCGCCGGCGACGACTACAGCATCGCCGACATGGCCACGCATCCGTGGATCAACGCCTACGACAAGGCGCCGCTGGATCTGTCGCCCTATCCCGCCCTGCAGCGCTGGCACGCGGAGATCGCGGCGCGGCCGGCCGTGCAGCGCGCGTATGCGCTGCAGTCGCAGGTCAATCCGAACGCGGGCCAGCCGCTCAGCGACGAGGAGCGCAAGCACCTGTTCGGCCAGCCCTCACGGTAGACGGAGCCGAGCCTGCTCGGCTGCGCCGCATCAGGACGTATCCGGCCCGCGAGCGGCGAAGCGAGCGCCGCTCTACGACGCGCGCGCGGCGGCCAATGCAATAATCCGGGCCTGACCGGCCCCGCCGCCCGAGAAATCCGATGCGCCTCGCCCTGTTCGCCCTGATGACACTCGCCACCGCCCTGCCCGCCCACGCCGAAAAACTCACCCTGGAAGCGATCACCGGCAGCGCGCCCCTGTCCGGCCCGACGCTGACCAAGCCGCAGGTCGCGCCGGACGGATCGCGGGTGACCTTCCTGCGCGGCAAGGACAGCGACCGCAACCGGCTGGACCTGTGGGAATACGACATCGCCAGCGCGCAGACGCGACTGCTGGTGGATTCGTCAGTGGTGCTGCCCGGCGAGGAAGTGCTGAGCGATGAGGAAAAGGCGCGTCGCGAGCGCCAGCGCATCGCCGCGCTGTCGGGCATCGTCGACTACCAGTGGTCGCCGGATGGCAAGGCACTGCTGTTCCCGCTGGGCGGCGAGCTTTACTTCTACGACTTGGCGAAGTCCGGCAAGGACGCGGTGCGCAAGCTGACGGATGGCGGTGGTTTTGCCACCGATCCGAAGATATCGCCGAAGGGGGGCTTCGTCAGCTTCATCCGCGACCGCAACCTGTGGGTCATCGAGCTGGCCAGCGGCAGGGAAACACAGCTGACCCGCGACGGCAGCGACGTGATCGGCAACGGCGTGGCGGAGTTCGTAGCCGACGAAGAAATGGATCGCCATACCGGCTACTGGTGGGCGCCGGACGATTCCGCCATCGCCTTCGCCCGGATCGACGAAACGCCGGTGCCGGTACAGAAGCGCTACGAGGTGTACCCCGACCGCACCGAGGTGATCGAGCAGCGGTATCCGGCGGCGGGCGATGACAACGTGCTGGTGCAACTGGGTGTGATCGCACCGAAGGCCGGCGCAAGGCCGCGCTGGATCGACCTGGGCGCCGACCAGGACATTTATCTGGCCCGCGTCGACTGGCGCGACCCGCAACGCCTGACCTTCCAGCGCCAGTCGCGCGACCAGAAGAAGCTCGAGCTGATCGAAACCACACTGGCCACCGGCACGCAGCGCACGCTGGTGACGGAAACCTCGAAGACCTGGGTGCCACTGCACAGCGACCTGCGCTTCCTGAAGGACGGGCGCTTCCTGTGGTCGTCGGAGCGCAGCGGGTTCGAACACCTGTACATGGCATCGGAAGACGGGTCCGAGCTGACCGCATTGACGCAGGGCGAGTGGGTGGTCGACGGCCTGCTGGCCGTCGACGAAGCCGCCGGCCTGGCCTACGCCAGCGGCACGCGTGATGGCGCCACCGAGACGCACGTGTATGCCGTGCCGTTGTCCGGCGGCGAGCCGCGTCGTTTGACGCAGGCGCCCGGCATGCATGCCGCCGCCTTCGCCCGCAATGCCAGTGTCTTCGTCGACAGCTGGTCCAGCGACACCACGCTGCCGCAGATCGAGCTGTTCAAGGCCGACGGCACGAAGCTGGCGACCCTGCTCACCAACGATGCGACCGATGCGGCGCACCCCTACGCGAAGTACCTCGCCGCCCACCAGCCGACGACCTTCGGCACGCTGACGGCCGCTGACGGCCGCACGCCGCTGCATTACAGCCTGATCAAGCCGGCCGGCTTCGACCCGAAGAAGAAGTACCCGGTGGTTGTCTTCGTGTACGGCGGCCCGGCGGCGCAGACCGTCACCCGCGCCTGGCCCGGCCGCAGCGATGCCTTCTTCAACCAGTACCTGGCCCAGCAGGGCTACCTGGTGTTCTCGCTGGACAACCGCGGCACGCCACGCCGTGGCGCAGCCTTCGGTGGCGCGCTGTACGGCAAGCAGGGCACGGTGGAAGTGGACGACCAGCTGCGCGGCGTCGAATGGCTGAAGTCGCAATCGTTCGTCGATGCCGCGCGCATCGGCGTGCACGGCTGGTCCAACGGCGGCTACATGACGCTGATGCTGCTGGCCAAACACAGCGAGGCTTATGCCTGCGGTGTGTCCGGTGCGCCGGTGACGGACTGGGCGCTGTACGACACCCACTACACCGAGCGCTACATGGACCTGCCGAACGCGAACGAAGCCGGCTACCGCGAGGCCAGCGTGTTCACCCACCTGGACGGCCTGCACTCGAAGCTGCTCTTGATCCACGGCATGGCCGACGACAACGTGCTGTTTTCCAACTCGACGAAGCTGATGAGTGACCTGCAGAAGCGCGGTACGCCGTTCGAGCTGATGACCTACCCCGGCGCCAAGCACGGACTGCGCGGCAGCGACCTGCTGCACCGCTACCGCCTGACCGAGGATTTCTTCGGTCGTTGCCTGAAGCCCTGAGACGAAGGAGACACCGATGTCCGCTTCCCCGCCGCCGATGCCCGCCGCCGTGAAAGCGGGCTGGTGGAGCCGCAACTGGAAATGGTGCGTGCCCGTGCTGGCGGTGGTGCTGCTGGCCTCGTTCCTGGCCTTCATCGCCGGGCTGATGACACTGATCTTCGGCGCGATGAAATCCTCAGAACCCTACCGGCATGCGATGGCACGGGCGCAGGCCGATGCGGCCGTGGTCGCCGCACTGGGCACCCCGATCAAGCCGGGCTGGTTCGTGCAGGGCAGCCTCAACAGCAGTGGAGCGGGCGGCGAGGCAGAGCTGGCAATCCCGCTTGATGGCGGCAAGACCGATGGCACGCTGTTCGTGGTGGCGGAGAAGCGCGCCGGTGAATGGCACTACGAAACGCTGGCGGTCAACGTGGACGGCGGCGAACGGATCGTGCTGGAAGCCGGCAACGACGGGCCGGCATCTCCCTGACCCCACGAACGACGAAGGCGGCCATGGGCCGCCTTCGGATCGCATCCGGCAGGTGGCCGGCTCAGTTCTTCGGCGCCGGGTCCGGCACGACCAGGGTGGGGTCCACCGCCGTGCCCGGCGGCACGTAGATCGCCACGCCCGCCGCCTGCTTCTGGGTGGTGGGAATGCCCATGCTCAGACCGCCGCCCGAGTGCCGGCCGTAACTGCCGGCGCCCACCGACATGCCGACCGGGGAACCACTGGATCCCACGCCGACCAGCACCACGCCGTTCGCGCCGAGGGCGGCGGCTTCGCGCTTGAGGCGTGCCACGGCGGCGTCGGTCTGGCCCTGCGTGCCGAAGCCGACGGCACTCTTGGATTCAAGCTGCGCGATTTCCAGCGACCCCGCAGGCGCGGTGCGGTAGACTTGGACCTGCGCAGGATCGATGGCGGGGCGCGCCTGCCCCAGCATGACCTTGGAGCTGCTGGCGCAGCCGGCACTGAGCGCGGCGACGAGCACGATGGCAGCGATACGGAACGACATGGCGGCTTCTCCCGGTGACCTGCGGCGATCTTCCGCCGATGCCGCTGAATACTGGCACAGCCGGCAGGCGTCCGGCGTGACGGGATGGGCGGGTTATCATTTCGCCCCGACATGCCCCCCGTTTCCCGCACGATGAGCTCCGCCCCCGACCATCCACCCGCGCCGCAGCGGCTGGCCGTCGACTACATCCATGCGCCCACGCCACGGGCGTTGCTGGGCCTGCCGGAGACGCTGGCCGTGTTCGGTTTCGGCGCGCTGGCGCCCGCTACCTCGACCATCGACGACCCGCGCTACCTGCGCGTGCCGCTGTCGCCGTTGCGCGAAGCCGCGGCCCCGTACGAAGTCTGGCGTGCGGCGGGCCCCGTGACCACAGGCCGCGAAGGCGCGGTGCGCTACAGCCACGACGGGGCGCTGATGTTCGGCGTGGTGGAGTGGGAAGAACCCGAAGGCGGCATCCTGCACGCAAGCGCGCATGCATATGCCGCGATGGCCGCCTTCTGGCGCGACAGCGGATATCCGCACCTGCTGCGCATCTGGAATTACTTCGATGCCATCACGCAGGGCGAAGGCGACGGTGAACGTTACCGGCAATTCTGCATCGGCCGCGTGCAGGGCCTGGGCGATATCGATACGCGCGCGCTGCCCGCCGCCACGGCGATAGGCAGTCGCGATGGCCGCCGCGTGCTGCAGGTCTACTGGCTCGCCGCACGTGAACCGGGTACGCCACTCGAGAATCCGCGCCAGGTCAGTGCCTACCGCTATCCGCGCGAATACGGCCCGCAATCCCCGAGCTTCGCGCGCGCGTTGCTGCCTCCGTCGCACCAGGTACCCCTGTTGCTGTCCGGCACCGCCAGTATCGTCGGCCATGCGTCGCAGCACGCGGACTCGCTGCGCGCGCAGCTGGACGAGACCCTCACCAACCTCGACAGCCTGCTGGGCGCGGCGCGCACGCACGCGGCGACGTTGCCGGCGCACCTGGACACGAGTTCGCGCCTGAAGGTCTACGTGAGCGATGCCGCCGACGCCGACACCGTGGCCGCGCAACTCGAGGCCCGCCTGGGCACGCGCGTGCCATGGCTGATGCTGCATGCCGACGTCTGCCGGCGCGAGCTGCTGGTCGAGATCGAGGGCATGCACGGCGTAGGTGCTTGAAGCGCCCGGCGACCGTCCGCATAGTGGAAACACGGGGCGACCTTCCGCACGCCCGCATGGAAACCGCGACATGGGACTGATCAGCCTGCTGTGGGGCATCGTGGCGATGCTGTGGATGGTGCTGGCCCTGATCCCGCTGCTGGGCTGGGGCAACTGGTTCCTGATCCCGTTCGCGGCGGTCGGCGCGGTGATCGCCGCCATCGGCATCCTGTTCACCCGCACGGAACACCGCGGTCGCGCGAAGGCGGGGCTGGTGCTGAACGCCATCGTCATCGTCGTCGGCATCTTCCGCCTGTCGCTGGGCGGCGGGATCATCTGACGCCACCGGATGCAGCGTTCCGTACTGCGACCGCCCGTCGCAGGCTGGCCGGCGGGCGGCGGGCGTATCATTCGCCGCTCTGCCAGGAGCCCGTGATGGCCTATCCCCATACCCGCCCGCGCCGCATGCGTCGCGACGAGTTCTCCCGTCGCCTGATGCGCGAGAACGTGTTGACCACCAACGACCTGATCTACCCCGTGTTCGTGCACGAGGAGAAGGGCCGGGTGCCGGTGGCGTCGATGCCGGGCGTGGAGCGGCTTTCGATCGACGAGCTGCTGCGCGTGGGCGAGGAAGCGCTGGAGCTGGGCGTGCCGGTGCTGGACCTGTTCGGCGTGCCGGATCCGTCGGCGAAGACCGCCGATGGCCGCATCGCATGGGACGAGGACGGCATCATCCCGCGCGCGATCCGCGCACTGAAATCCCGTTTCCCCGAACTGGGCGTGATGAGCGACCAGGCCCTGGACCCGTACACCACGCACGGCCAGGACGGATTGATCGACGACACCGGCTACATCCTCAACGACGAGACGATCGAGGCGCTGGTGAAGCAGTCGCTGGCGCATGCCGCCGCCGGCGTGGACATCCTGTCGCCCAGCGACATGATGGACGGCCGCATCGGCGCGATCCGCGAGGCGCTGGAGAACGCCGGCCATATCAACACCCGCATCATGTCGTACGCGGCCAAGTACGCGTCCGCGTTCTACGGCCCGTTCCGCAGCGCGGTGGGCAGCGCCGGCAACCTCGGCAAGGGCAACAAGTTCACCTACCAGATGGACCCGGCCAATTCCAATGAGGCGCTGCACGAGATCGCGCTGGACCTGGACGAAGGCGCCGACATGGTGATGGTGAAGCCTGGCCTGCCGTACCTGGATGTGATCCGCCGGGTGAAGGACGAGTTCGGCGTGCCGACGTTTGCCTACCAGGTCAGCGGCGAGTACGCGATGATCAAGGCGGCGGCCGCGAACGGCTGGCTCGACGAGAAGGCCTGTGCACTGGAAGCGCTGACCGCATTCAAGCGTGCCGGCGCCGATGGCGTGCTGACCTACTTCGCGCTGGATGCGGCACGCTGGCTGCGGAGCAGCTGAGTGACGTCCATCGTCATCCGCGATGCGCGGCAAGACGATGCAGGCGAACTGGCGCGCCTGTGCACGCTGCTCGCCTATCCCGTCGACAGCGCCGCGATGGCCGGACGGCTGGCCATCCTGCTGGCATCGCCCGCGCATGCCGTGATGGTTGCCGCCTCAGCGGACGACGACAGCGGCCTGATGGGAATGGCGGCTGCGGAGTGGCGGCTGATGATCGAGTTCGGCGGGCGCGCCGAGATCACGGCATTGATCGTCGACCCGCGGGCGCGACGCCTCGGTCTGGCGCGGCGCCTGGTGGATACGGCCTGCGACTGGATACGGGACCAGGGCGGCACGGACGTCTTCGTGCGCTCCAACATCCTGCGTCCGGAATCGCATGCGTTCTATCCGGCAGCAGGCTTCACGCTCGCCAAGACCCAGCATGCCTACGTGCGACGGCTGGCACAGCCGGCAGGCGATTGAGCGGATACTTCGCGGCATCGACGGCGCAGGAAAAAACGGGAGCCGTCCGGCTCCCGTTTTCGTTCAACGCTCAGAAGCGCGCTTCGATGCCCAGCATCACGGTGTCGGCACGGTTGAAATCGCAGTCGAGATCGTCGTCGCAGTCGTCGTAGGTGTAGTCGTCGGCGTAGACGAACGCGGTATAGCCGAGGCTGATGTTGAAATGGCGATTGATGTCCACGCCGATCGCCACGCCCGCATACCCGCCATCGGCGGAAAATTCCTCGTCGGCGCCGTCAACCTCGGCATCGAAGTAGCCGCCGCGCACGGTGGCGAACCACGGGCTGTCGCCGAAGTTCATGCGTGCATTCGCGCCGATGGCCTTGTAGGTCGCCTTCGCGAACCGCCAGTCGCCATCGGTGGTCTCGTCCAGGCGGCCGCCCGACAGTTCAACGCCCACCTGCGCCCACGGACCCGCCTGCCAGCGGTAGCCCGCGCTCACGGCGACGGCATCCTGTTCGACGTCTTCGTAGATCCAGCCCTGGCCCGCCTGTACGCCGACGAAGAAACCGCCGTCCTCCTCTTCTTGGGCAGGCGCGGGAGAAACATGAGCCGGCGCCGGGTACGTCGGCGCAGGGGCCGGCGGTGCGGGCTGGGGGGCGGCTACCTGCGTCGCCGGCGTCACGGGCGGGTTGGCGGCGGGCTGCGACGCCTCCTTCTTGCGGAAGGCTTCGTACGCGGGAGAGATGGATTGCGCTTGCGCATGCAGGGCGAAGGCCGCCAGCGCGAGCGGCAGGCAACGGAACAACGGCTTCATGGAATTCTCCCTTTCGGTCGTGGTGGAATCCCCGCGTCCTTGCGGTACCGGCGGGGTGAGTGATGTGTCGCGGAAACAGCCGGCCCGGCGCGCGCACGTGGCGCCCGTCCGACCGATTCGCGGTCGGCGAGCGCCCTCGCAGCAGCAGGGTTCGATGGATGGCGACCGGACTCCCCAGCCCGGCCTGCCTGTCGCCTTGATCCCTGGCGCCCCTTTTCGGCGGCCGCACAGTGAGGCCGGGCAGCACTGCCTGTCAAGCGGACCGCCGTGCGCGGTAGACTCGGATCGAAGCGGCAGCGGCCTCCCGCATTCGCGGCGCGCCTCTGCGGCATCCCATCCTTTCTCCCGACGGGGTCCTGCGCCATGTCCAGCCATCGCTACGCCGTCTTCGGCCATCCCGTCGCCCACTCGCTGTCGCCCCGCATCCATGCGGCGTTCGCGCGTCAGGTCGGCATCACGCTGGAGTACACCGCCATTGACGTGGCGGCGCACGATTTCGTCGCCACGCTCGATCGCTTCGTGGGCGACGGGGGTGCGGGCGCCAATGTCACGCTGCCACTGAAAGAAGCCGCCTTCGCGATCTGCGCGCGGACTACCGAGCGCGCGCGACGCGCCGGCGCGGTGAACACGCTGACCCGCAACGACGGCCAATGGCATGGCGACAACACCGACGGCGCCGGCCTGGTGCGCGACCTCACCGGTCGGCATGGCCTGGACCTGCGCGCACGCCGTGCACTGCTGCTGGGTGCCGGTGGCGCCGCACGCGGCGTAGCACCGGCATTGCTCGATGCAGGCATCAGCGAGCTGATCATCGTCAACCGCACGCCTGACCGCGCCGATGCGCTGGCGGACGCGCTGGGCGAGCCGGAGCGCGCGCATTCGCGCTACTGGGACGATCTGCGCGACCTCGGCGACTTCTCGCTGATCGTCAACGCCACGTCCGCCTCGCGGCAGGACCACGGCGAGTTCAGCCTGCCCTTCCACCTGGCCACGCCGCGCACGCTGGCGGTGGACCTCAACTACGGCGAAGCCGCGATTTCCTTCCTCGCATGGGCGCGCGCCGCCGGCTGCCACGATGCCGTGGATGGATTGGGCATGCTGGTGGAACAGGCAGCCGAGGCATTCGAGCAGTGGCACGGCGTGCGCCCGGAAACCGATGCGGTTTACACCGCGTTGCGCGACAGGGACAAGGTGCTGGTGACGGCGGATTGACTATCGCGGACTCCAGCTTCCTGATGATTGGTAAAGCCGCAGGTACGGGAAGCCTGGTGCTGATCCTCGCCGGCTGCGTCATGCTCCATGTTCGCTTGCGCAACCTTCCCAGCCTCTCTCTATTGATCGCGCTGGCCACGAATGCGTTGTGGCTCGCAGGGGGTCAGTCAACGCTTCGCGATGTCCTGACACCATCCCATGCCCCCTTTCCAATAACGACGACAGGCAACAACGCTCGAGGAGCGCTCGCAACGCTCGACCAGGCCGCAATGGCTGAGAACGCGGTGATCGCTGGCGACACATTGCTTGCGTTCTTGGTAGCGCTCTCGTTCGCGCTTGCCGTAGCGTCCATCCCCCGCCTGCGAAAAGACCAAGGAGAATCCGGGTGACAATTCCCGACAACTCCCTGCGATTCTCAACGACTCCGACCGTGCGCGCCTCCGGACGCGCACCGTCTGAAGAAACTCACACAGCTCCCCCAACTTTCAAGGAACTTAGTGCATGGACGGATTCCTCACCCAACTGCTGACGATGCTCGGCTACCAGCTGCCCGAGTTACTGGCCTGCGTGGCGGGTGTCGCCATGCTGGCGATGTGGGTGCCGGCAGCGCCCGGCCGCAAGCTGGCGCTGGCCGGCGTCGCACTGATGCTGGTCACCACGCTGCTGCGCGTGGCGATGAGCGTGTGGCAGGCATGGCTGATCAACAACACCGCTGACGGCTACGCCTCACTGAGCGGGATGATGTCCCTGTTCGGCGCGTTCGGCATGCTGCTGAGCGTGGTGTCCGCCGTCGGACTGGTGCTGCTGGTCTGGGGCGCCTGCAAGGCCATGCAGGCAGCGCGGACGGCATAGGCGATATCCGCATAGGCGTCGCCGAAATCGGAATAGCGAAAAGGCACCCGCCCGGCACCGACCGGGCTAGCATCGCGGAATGAAACGCCTGCTGCTGCTCACCCTGCTGTGTATCGCCGCACTCGCCGCGCCCGCCTTCGCGCAGGGTCAGTTCAAGGTGCTGGTCGTCGCGATTCCCAACCGCTATCACCACGACTACGCCGTGGTCGCCAGGCCGCAGTTCGAACGCATGGCGCAGCGGCATGCGTTCGACCTCACGTGGTCGTGGAACAGCACGCCGTTCGATGGCGATCTTTCGGCCTATGCCGCCATCGTGCTGCTCAACACGCCGGGCGATGAACTGAAGGGCCCACAGCGCGAAAGGCTGACGTCCTACGTGCGCGCTGGCGGCGGCGTGGTGGCGGTGCACCGCGCGCTGATCTTCAACCCGCCTGGCGAGTGGCCCTGGTTCGAACGGCTGATCGGACGCACGTTCCGCATCCATCCGATGGTGCAGACCGCCACCATGCGCGTGGAAGACCCTGCGTTTCCCGCTACCTTCGGCCTGCCGGCGCAGTGGGTCTGGACGGACGAATGGTACGAGTTCAATGCCCCGGTCACGCGCGGCCTGCGGACGGTGCTGAGCGTGGATGAATCCACCTACGATCCTTCCCGCATCTGGCCGGGCCAGACCGCGCACGGTATGGGAAAAGAACATCCCGTCGCGTGGTACCACGCCTACGACGGTGGTCGCGTCTTCGTCACCGCACTCGGCCATACCCCCGCGCTCTACGACGATCCGCTCTATCTCGCGCACCTGTACGGCGGCATCTGGTGGGCCGCGACCGGCCAGGGCATCGACGAACCGCGCTGATCCGCGTCAGCGCACGGCAGGTCCGGCGCAGAGCTGCAGCCGTGAACACAGGAACGCCACCTGCGCGTCCCGCGTCTCGGGACCTTCGTAAGGCAACACCGTCCAGCGCTCGCGCGCCTGCATCGCCTCACCGGATGCAAGCGTGCGAAAGGCAGCGTGCACCTCCATCTCAAGCAAGCCGGCCTGCATGTCGCCGGCGTGGTCGAGATAGAGCTCGACCTGTCCATGTTCCGGATGGATCACGGCACGTGGCAGGTGATCGAAGCGGATCACGAACACCTGCCCGTGCGCGAAACCGGCCATCCAGCCTGCGGATGGCTGAAGAAACACCTTGCCACGGCGCATCTCCATCTCCTGCGGCATGGGCAGGAACGAGAACACGCCCCCTTCGATCGTCCAGGCAGGCGCGGCTCCCTCTGCGGCCTCCACCCGCACGTCGCGCGTGTCGGCAACGGGTACGTACACGCGCGTGGCCGCCGAGGTACGGGTGTTGAACCACAGGTCGCGCGCGACCGGGCGGTCGCGGATGTTGCGTGCGGTCGCCGCCACGATGACGGTGGACGGATCCACCGGATCAAACGCGAACGCTTTCAGCAGCCGCACGCCGGTGACCGGGCTGTCGATGCCCTCCAGCACCAGCCGTCCGGGCGAACGCGCGACCACGCGGGTCTCGGCGAAGGCCAGGTAAGGGTCCGGCGGCCACACCGCCTTCGAAGCGCGACGCGCAGGATTCACATGCTGGTCGGACCACCAGCCGCTCTGCGGCCCCAGCCATACGTCGTGGCCGAGATAGCCGATGTCATCCGCATCGGGCGATACGGCCGGCGCAGGTTGCGAGGCGACGGGATCGCCGACCTTGATCAGGCTGGGTCGATCGGCCAGCCCGAACCGCAACACACGCCCACCCAGGGCGGGCGTGACGTCGAGCACCACGTCGCCGGACTGCAGGCGAACGCGTTCCACCTCCGTGGACTGCTGCGCCGTCGCGCCCTGCGGCCACAGGGCCGCCATGAGCAGCAGGCAGGCAGAGGCCGAGCGCATGCGCGGCACTAGAGCACGCCATCCCGCTTCACCGCCAGGTAGCGCTCCACCAACGCGCCGGGCAGTTCGTCGCTGGAAACATCCAGCACCATCACCCGGTGGCTGCGCAATGCATCGTGCGCGGCCGTGCGCTGCTCCAGGTAGCGCGCCACCGCGCCGGCATGGATGGCCCCCTGCAGGTCGCGGACGTCACCGTCGAGCGCCTCATCCAGCGAGGTCTCGCGCAGGCTGGCGACGCATACTAGGTGGCGGCGCTGCAACAGGCGCACGGCGGCCAGCAGGTCCTCGATGTCTTCGTCACGGACGTTGGTGACCAGCATCACCAGCGACCGCCGGCGCTGCCGCAGGCTCAGCTCGGTGGCCGCCGCCAGGTAGTCCGTGGCCACCGCGCGCGGCTGCAGGTCGTAGCTGGCGCGCAGCAGCGTGTCGATGGCCGCCATCCCGCGCTGCGGCGCCACCCAGCGGCTGTCGCCACCCGCCGCAAGCAGGCCCACGCCATCGCCCTGGCGCAACGCCAGGTACGACACCACCAGTGCGGCATTCAGGACGTGGTCGAAATGCCCCAGCGCATCCTCGCGCGCCATCATCCGGCGACCGGTATCGATCAGCATGACCAGTTGCTGGTTCTTCTCGTCCTGGTACTCGCGGGAGATCAGCTTGCGCGAGCGCGCCGTCGCCTTCCAGTCGACCTGGCGCAGGCTGTCGCCCACGCGGTACTCGCGCATCTGGTTGAAGTCGGTGCCTTCGCCGCGTCGCCGCTTGAGGTGCGCGCCCACCAGGCGCGACGCCTGTTCGGCACTGAACAGCGCGAAACGCGTCAGCGGTGCGAAGTTGGGATACACGCGCACGCGTTGCGGCGCGCCTGCAACCCGCGACTGTCGCCACAGTCCCAGCACGGAACGCAGGCGCAGCTGCACGCCCTCGAATGCGGCATCGCCGCGCGCATTGGGCCGCAACCGGTAGGTGATGCGGGTCGCCGACATCGGGGCGAGCGCGAGCCGCCGCGGCATGCCGGACGACGGCCAGCCGCCGGGATGCAGGTCGAACACTTCGAGCCGCTGCCGTACCCGCGACTCGAAGCACAGCGCGACGTCGCGCTCGATGCCCAGCGGCAGGGCCTCAGGCAGCTCGCGCACCACGTCAGGCAGCGGTCGCGCGCGCAGCCGCCATGCATCAAGCCCGGCAAGCACCAGCAGCCCCGCACCGACCGCCTGCCACTGCCACAACGGCCAGCCGAGGAACGGCACGGCCAGGCCAGCCAGGCCCCAGCAGGCGATCAGCAGGATCAGCAGCGGCGCAGGCCTCATTGTGGCGCTCCTTCCCCCGCCTGCGGGGGAAGGCTGGGATGGGGGCAATCGGAGACCGGATACGTCGGCAAACGATCAGGTTGATCGCTCTCCCCCACCCCGACCCTCCCCCGCAGGCGGAGGAGGGAGCTGATCGCGAGATAGGTCGGGGCCACGCGGACGATCATTTCCGCGGCGCGTCCACTTTCGCCAGCAGCGCGCGCAACGCATCGTCAGGCGACTGCCCTTCGATCTGCAGTTCCGGCGCCAGGGTGATGCGGTGGCGCAGCGCCGGGCGGGCGATGTCGCGCACATCGTCGGGGGTGACGAAATCGCGTCCCTGCAGGACGGCCTGCGCGCGTGCGGCGCGCACCAGCGCGATGCTGCCGCGCGGGCCCGCGCCCAGTGCGATGCCGGGCCACTTGCGGGTGGCGGCGACGATACGCACGGCGTAGTCGATGACTTCCGGATCCACGCGCACGGCGGCGGTTTCGCGCTGCATGGCGATGATGTCGTCCGCGCCCAGCACGCGCGCCACCTGCGAAAGATCGAAGTCGGATGCAGTCCGGCCGGTGGTGATGGCGTCGACCATGCGCTTCTCGTCGTCCAGCGCCGGATAGTCGATCAGCACCTTCAGCAGGAAGCGGTCGAGCTGCGCTTCCGGCAACGGATAGGTGCCTTCCTGCTCGACCGGGTTCTGGGTGGCGAGCGTGATGAACGGCGGCGACAGCTCGAAGGACTTGCCTTCGATGGTCACCTGGCCTTCCTGCATGACCTCCAGCAATGCGGACTGGGTCTTGGCGGGGGCGCGGTTGATCTCGTCGGCGAGCAGGATGTTGGTGAACACCGGCCCGCGCCGGATCTTGAAGCTCTCCGTCTTCGGGTCATAGACGGCGTGGCCGCTGACATCGCTGGGCATCAGGTCGGGGGTGAACTGCACGCGTCCGTAGGTCAGTTCCAGTGCCTGCGCCAGCGCCCGCACCAGCAGCGTCTTCCCGAGCCCCGGCACGCCTTCGATCAGGACGTGGCCGCCCGCCAGCAGGGCGATCAGGATCTGGTCGAGGACATCCGGCTGGCCGATGAACGCCTTGGACACTTCCTCGCGTACGGCATCGACGCGCTGGGACAGCGCATTTTCCGGCATCGGCGGAAGCGCGGGCGGCGCGGCGGCGGTCTCGTCGTTCATAGGCGGTTTCTCAGTTGGATCAGCAGGGAAATGCGGTCACGGAATGCCTGCCTGTCGTGCGAGGCGGGCGCATTGAGGGCCACGCGGATGCGCTCGGCCGGGAGGCCGGTGCGCTCCGCGATGGCGGCCACCTGGGGATCGCCGGACAGCGCGGCGGCGACAGGATCGCGTCGGCGCAGCCGGGCGAGGAATGCCTGCCGGACCGCCGCGTACAGCATCACCCCGCGACCGTAGCGGTAGAGATGTTCGCCGCTCGCGCGCACGTGCTCCAGCAGCGAGCGGCGCTCGCCGGCCGGTGACGGCATCGATGGACCGAACCGCTGCATGCGCATCCACAACCAGGCGGCGAGCGCGAGCAGCAGCGGCGCCCACACCATCCAGCCGCGGACGAACAGGATGCGCCACAGCGACGGCATCTCGGCGGCATAGACCAGGTGCATGGTGCCGCGACCGTAGTTGGGCGCCAGCACCTGCCGCGCCAGCGCGCGATGCGGACCGTCGCGCAGGCCGCCCTTCGGCGGCTCGTCCAGCGCACCGCGCGCGAGCGCCCGCATTTCGGTATTGGCCATGAAATCGAAGTCGGCCAGCACATCCACGTGGCCACGCCCCTGCGACAGCCGCGCGTAGACATAGCCGTCCTGCAGGTTGCCCCAGGCGAGTTCGGGCTCCACGTCATCGAAAGCGAAACGCCGCCCGGCGCAGAACTCGACATGATGGTCTTCGCCTTCCACCTGGAAGGCTTCGCACTCGGGCTCCCCGTCCACCAGCCAGACCGACAGCAGATCCAGCATGGCCGTCTGCGGTGCATCCGGCCCGGCCAGGTCTTCGCCCGGCGAGTAAAGTGGCGTGCGGACCAGAAGATGCCCGCCGGCCTCGACCCATGCCAGCAGGCGATCGGCCTCGGGTGGCGACAGCGCGCGCGGATCGTTGAACAGCAACAACGTGTCCTCGCGCGACAGCGCGTTGTCATCCAGCAGCAGGCGCTGGCGTGCGTTGACCTTCACGCCGTCGGCTTCCAGCGTCTTCGCCAGCGCGTACAGCGGGTTGTAGGCCGCTTCGCCATCGGGCGGAAGATAGAACGTCTTTTCGACACGGTGGAAGGTATGCCGGAACCACACGGCCAGCAGTGCCACCACCACGAACACGACCAGCAGGCCCACACCCACCAGGCGACCATTGCGGCGCGCGGACGTCATGACGCCCACCCGTAGCGGCGCTGCAGTTCACCCACCAGCGCATCGAACTCGTCTTCGCCCGGCAACCGCTCGGCATAGGCCGCGTACTGCCAGGTCCTGACGATGCGCGCGAAGGCATGCCGGTCTTCCGCCTGCGGCATGCGTCGCGATGCGCGCAGGCATTCGGCTTCCGTCGCGCCCGGCGGCAGCGCGATGTCCGCGCGCTGGCTCATGCTCTCCACGCTCGCGCGGTAGAGCAGCCCCAGCGCGTGCCGCGGACGTCCCTCGCGCCACAGCGCGCGCGCCGCTGTGGCGATGTCGTCCGGCAGCGCCTCGGGGAGTACCAGTGCATCCGACTGCGGCGCATCCGGCGGCAGCGCGCGCGCGCCTGAGATGCCGCGCATCCACGGCCACCAGTAGCGTGCCGTCGCCAGCAAGGCGAGCACCAGCACGCCCACCACCAGCCAGAGGCCCCATTCGCCAATGAAGGCGAGCACGTTGCCGAAGCCGGAAAGCCAGGCCTTGTCGCCGTCGAGCGTTTCGTCGGGATCTTCTTCTTCCGCCGTGTCGCGACGCTCCCACGACGCCTGCGTGCGCGTGCGATCCAGCAAGGGATCGCGGTACGCCTCATCGGCGGCCTTGCGGAATGCACGGTCGTCGACGCGCTGGTCGCCGAACACGATGGGCACCGTCGGCGGCGTCGGCTTGGCGGGAGCTTCGGCTTGCGGCGCGGTCGTGGCCGGCGGTGCGCCGTGGCGCTCCTGCGCCTCGGCGACGCCCATGCCGGCCCACAGCACCGCAGCCAACAGCATCGGCGCGACCGCCGCCAGCCGTGCGCGCAGTTTGCGGAACACGATCTCCAGGTCCCAGGCTTCGATCTGCGTGCGGCGGTTGAGGTACAGGCCGAACCCCGCGCCGACGTAGAACGGCTCCACCACGCTGATGGCAGCCCATGCCAATGCATTCCACGCCAGCTTGAGCCACGCCGGCCATTCGATGGCCACCATGCGGAAGGCCGTCTGCATGCTGTCCGGCAGCAGGTCCTGCGGCAGGTACATGACGACGGCGACGACGCCCCCCATCACCAGCACGGCCTGGAACAGCAGGCAGATCCAGGTCAGCAGGATCGCGGTGCCGTACGCCTGCCCACCGAGGACGCCACGACGCTGGCGCAGGCGATCCCCCTGGACGCCTTCCAGCAGGTCGATGGGCATGTACAGCGAGCGCACGGGACTGAAGCGCCGCCAGGTGAGCAGGTGCGGCAGCGTGCGCAGGCCCCATTGCCGCTGCGCCCGCACTGTCTCGCGCGTACCGGGCGCGCTGCCGAACACGGCACGCGAGATGACGTACAGCGGGATGCGGTCGAAGGCCGGTTTCAGCCACCACATCAGCAGCATGGCCAGCCAGAACTGGTCGATCCACCACGCGCCGAGGTTGAGCAGCGCGAACACGGGCAGGGTCAGCCAGAGCCAGGGCTTCCAGACCGCACCGGCATGTTGGCGCACCAGCGCCATGCCCAGCTCGACGGCCTCCCAGTCCGAGCGTGCCCGCAGGCGGACGGTCAGCTGCTCAATCCTCATCGGCCATCCCGCGTCCGCCGACGCCCAGCCACAGCGCCACCAGGGTCCACAGCACACCGGAGACGCTGTACTTCACCGCAGCCGGGATGGATTGCGTGGATGACCAGAAGGCTTCGATGAACGCGGCCACCAGCAACATGAAGGCCACGCCCAGGCACAGCCGCGCACCCTTCGCACCCGCGCTGGCAAGCGCATCGACGCGCCGCTGGCGTCCCGGCGCCACCAGGCTCAGGCCCAGTCGCAAGCCCGCGCCGCCGGCCAGCACGATGGCGGTCAGTTCGAACGGTGCGTGCCCGCAGACGAAGCGCCACAGCGGATCGCCGTAACCGATCTGCTGCAGATGGCCGAACACCGTGCCGATGCCGATGCCGTTGAAAATCAGCACGAACAGCGCGCCCACGCCCGCCAGCAGCCCACCGGCGAAAGTCCTCAGGCCGATGCTGATGTTGTTCCAGATGTAGTGGCCGAACATCTGCCAGTCGCTGCCGCTCTCGCGCCCCAGCGCATGGCGCGTGTCGCTCGGGTCGTACATGCGCTCGTACATCGCCACCTGTTCGGGCGACACGATGCTGTACACCAGCTCCGGTCGGACCTGCAGCAGCACGAACATCAGCACCAGCGGCACCACGAACACGGCCGCGGCCACCCACATGCACCCGGCCTCGCTGCGCACCAGGCGCGGGAACTCCGCCAGCAGGAAGCGCACCGCGCGCTGCCAGCGCGGTGGCGCCGTCCGGTACATGACGCCGTGGCCCTGCTGCATCAGTGCCTGCAGACGGTCCACCACCACGGGGCTGTAGCCGCGCTTGCGCGCCAGCGCCAGCTGCTGGCAGATGCGGCGGTAGCGTGCCGGCACGTCTTCATCGGTGAGCACACCGTTGTTGCGCTCGCGGCGCGCGCTGCGGGCGCTGCCACCACGCGCCTGCAACCAGGATTCGAAAGCCAGCCATTCGGGCTGGTGGCGGGCGACGAACTGTTCCTGCCTCATCGCCGCCCCAGCAGCCAGTTGGCCATGCCGTACAGGCGCTGCACGCCGACCTCTCCACGCGCACCGGTGACAGGCTCGGCGAGGTTGGCCAGCTCTTCCTGGCGCGAGGTCGTCAGTTGTGGCGCGCGCTCGCCGAACGCCACGATCGCGCCCTGCTCTTCTGGCAGCAGGCGCGCCGGCGGCACGAACACCGTGTTGACGGGTGCCGGCGCGTGTTCGCGCTCGTTGCCGGCATGCACGACCAGCGTACCGGCCACCATGTCGCCCAGGCGGCGCGCATGCGGGTCCGCCAGGCAGGCGACCAGCCCGGCGGCATAGCCGAAGGGCAGCATGTCGACGGTGCGCAGCAGGTTGCGCGTGATCGCCGCCAGCCAGCCCACCGGCGCGCCATCGGCCGATACCACGCGCAGTCCGAGCGCCTTCTTGCCGGGCGTCTGCCCGTGCCACACGGATTCCAGCACGATGGGATAGGCCCAGAACACAAGGAACAGGCCGATCAGGTACAGCCCTTCACCCACCTTGCCCAGCATGGCCAGCACCATGCCCATGATCATCAGCACGCCGAGCCGGATGGCCAGATCGATGCCCCACGCCAGCGCGCGCGGCACGGGGCCCGCCGCGGGCAGGTGCAGGCCCACGCCCTCGGGCGTGATGACTTCGCGGTAGGTGTCCAGCATCAGCCGTTCACCATGGGCGCTGCGCCCTTGGCGGCGTGGTGGCCGCGACCGGTCCGATGTGATTGAAGTGGCGTGTTCCGCTGTCCATGCGCCTTCCCCGTGCCTTGCGACTTTAGCCGGCCGCGTCGCGCTTGCCCAGCCGCACTACACTGCGCGCCATCATGGACACATCCTTTTCCTGTCGCCCGGGCTGCGCGGCCTGCTGCACCGCGCCGTCGATCACCTCGCCCATCCCCGGCATGCCGCACGGCAAGCCGGCAGGCGTAGCGTGCGTGCAACTGGACGATGCATTGCGCTGCCGGTTGTTCGGCAGGCCGGAACGCCCCGCGTTCTGCGGCACCCTGAAACCGGGCCCCGACATGTGCGGTGCCAGCCGCTCCGAGGCACTGGCACTGCTTGCCGCGCTCGAGCACGCGACAACGCCCTGACGCCGGCACGACGTCACGCCACCTGCGTGGAAATCCACCACGTGGTGCCGCCGGCATCGCGGAAGCCGCCGCGACGGTCGCCGTCGCCCTTTTCCTCCGGCACCTGCACCGGGTCGGCGCCCGCCGACAGCGCACGCGCCCACGTGGCATCGACGTCCGGCACATACAGATGCACGTGGCTGGCGATCGCGGGCCAGCCATCGGCCGCGTCGGCCAGCATCACCACGGTGTCGTCGATCCGGACTTCCGCATGTCCCAGCCGGCCTGCGCCGACCGGATGCATGCGCAGCGGTTCGGCGTCGAACACGGTGAGGAGGAACTCGACCGTACGTTGCGCGCCGTCGACGACCAGGTAGGGCGCGACCGACGTATAGCCTTCCGGTTTCCAGGCCATGCGGCCCTCCTGTGATGCCGGCGCCGGATGCGCCACGCGGCATCATGCCGCAGGCGGTGTTGGTGGCAGGTAATGGTCTTTGAGCCGCACGTAGTGCGCGGCGGAATAGTGCAGGCTCTCGATCTCCTTGTCGGTGAGCTTGCGTGCGAAACGGGCGGGATTGCCCAGCCACAGTTCGGCCTCGCCGACCACCTTGCCGGGGCCGAGCACCGCGCCGGCACCCAGGAAGCCGTACTTCTTCACCGTGGCGCCGTCCAGGATGCAGGCGCCCATGCCGATCAGGCACAGGTCCTCGATGGTGCACGCGTGGATGATGGTGCCGTGGCCGATGGTGACGTCCTCGCCGATCAGCGTCGGGTACCCGGCCTTGTTGTACGGGCTGTGGTGGCTGACGTGGACGATGGTGCCGTCCTGCACGTTGGTGCGGGCCCCGATGCGGATGAAATTGACGTCGCCGCGCAGGATGCTGCCCGGCCAGACGGACACGTCTTCGGCCAGTTCGACATCGCCGATCACGGTGGCCGCGGGGTCCACGTAGACGCGCGGGCCGAGGACGGGAAAACGGTCAAGATAGGGGCGCAGGGAGGTCATTCGCGCATTGTAGCGAGCAGGCCCGATGCGGCCGGACTACACTCCGGCGTATGGACATGACCGCCACGCCCGACCTGAGCGCCACCCTGCAACGCCTGCGCGAGGCATGGCAGGCGAAGAAGCCCGACCTGGCCCAGCGCCGCGACGACCTGCAACGCCTGCGCGACGCGCTGAAGCGGCGGCTGCCGGAAATGGCGGACACCATCGCCGCCGACTTCGGCCATCGCTCGCGCCACGAGTCGCTGATCGCCGACGGCATGACCGTACTCAACGAGATCGACCACCTGGCCTCGCACCTGCGCAGATGGATGAAGCCGCGCCGCGTGGGCGTGGGCTGGCGGTTCTGGCCGGCGCGCGCGGAAATCCGGCGCGAGCCGGTCGGCGTGGTGGGCGTGATCTCGCCGTGGAACTACCCGGTCAACCTGGCGCTGATTCCGCTGGCCACCGCCATCGCCGCAGGCAACCACGTCTACCTCAAGCCATCCGAACATACGCCGCATACCACCGCGTTCCTGCGCTCGCTGCTGGCGGAGGTGTTCCCGCTGGAGCGCGTCGCGGTCGCCACGGGTGGCGCCGACGTGGCGAGCGCCTTCGCCGCGCTGCCGTTCGACCATCTGGTGTTCACCGGCTCCACCGCCGTGGGCCGCAAGGTGATGGCGGCGGCGGCGGCGAACCTGACCCCGCTGACGCTCGAACTGGGCGGCAAGTCGCCTGCCATCGTCTGCGACGACTTCCCCGTGGAACAGGCCGCCGCGCGACTGGCGACCGGCAAGTGGTTCAACGGCGGCCAGACCTGCATCGCGCCGGACTACGTGCTGCTGGTGGGTCGAAGCCGCCGCGATGCGCTGGTGCAGGCGCTGCGCGAGCAGGTCGCCGCGCGCTACGGCAACCTGTCCGATGCCGGCGACTTCACCCGCATCATCAACGACGGACAGTTCGCGCGGCTGGAAGGCTACCTGGACGATGCCCGCGCACGCGGCCACGAGGTGGTCGCGCTGGCACCGGCGCATGACCGCGCGGAGCGGCTGTTCGCGCCTTCCCTGGTGATCGAACCCGGCGACGATGCGAAGGTGATGCAGGACGAGATCTTCGGCCCCATCCTGCCGATCCGCACGGTCGGCTCGCTGGACGAGGCCATCGCCTACGTCAACGCGCACGACCGGCCGCTGGCCTTGTATCCCTTCAGCCACGACCGGGCGCGGGTGGAGAAGATCCTGCGCAGCACGCTGGCTGGCGGCGTCACCGTCAACGACACCGTGCTGCACTTCGGCATCAATGCGCTGCCGTTCGGCGGCATCGGCCCCAGCGGCATGGGCGCCTACCACGGGCGCGCGGGGTTCGACGCGATGAGCAAGGCGCTGCCCGTGCTGTGGCAGCCGCGGTGGGCCGGCAGCGACCTGCTGAAGCCGCCTTACTCCAAAGTATCGAAGTTCATCGACTTCATCATTCGCTGAGCCGGTCCGTTCCATTGCGGGCGGTGTTGGTCCGCGTCTTCGTCGAGAATCGTCGCTCCCGTTCGTCGAACGGGATGACCCCTTGCTGACGGACCGCCATGTCGACCACCGCCGTACCCGCCAAAGCCACCCGCCGCGAATGGATCGGGCTGGCGATCATCGCGCTGCCCTGCATGGTCTATGCGATGGACCTGACCGTGCTGAACCTGGCCCTGCCCGCCATCAGCGCCGAACTCGACCCCACGGCCAGCCAGTTGCTGTGGATCGTCGACGTATACGGCTTCCTGGTGGCCGGCTTCCTGATCACGATGGGCACGCTGGGCGACCGCATCGGCCGGCGCAAGCTGCTGCTGATCGGCGCGGCGGCGTTCGCCGCGGCGTCGGTGATGGCGGCGTTCTCGCGCAGTGCCGAAATGCTGATCGCGATGCGTGCGCTGCTGGGCGTGGCCGGCGCCACGTTGGCGCCTTCGACGATGTCGCTGATCCGCAACATGTTCCATGACGAACACGAACGCCAGTTCGCCATCGGCGTATGGATCGCGGCGTTCTCGGTCGGCGGTGCGATCGGGCCCCTGGTCGGCGGCGTGCTGCTGCAATGGTGGTGGTGGGGCGCGGCCTTCCTGGCGGCGGTGCCGGTGATGGTGTTGCTGCTGGTACTGGGCCCGAAGCTGTTGCCGGAGTACCGCGACCCCGATGCCGGCAAGCTCGACCCGGCCAGCATGGTGCAGTCGCTGTTCGCGGTGCTCGCCGTGGTCTACGGCCTCAAGCGCATCGCGGAATACGGCATGGATGTCCGCGGCATCGCGGTGCTGCTGCTCGGCCTGGGGCTGGGGGTGCTGTTCGTGCGTCGCCAGCAGCATCTGGCGTATCCGTTCCTGGACGTGACGCTGTTCCGGCGGCCGGCGTTCTCCGCCGCCATCGTCGCCTACGCGCTGGCCGGCCTGTCGATGATGGGCGTGTACATCTTCATGACCCAGTATCTGCAACTGGTGCTGGGACTCACTCCGCTCCAGGCAGGCATCGCGACGGTGCCGTGGTCGTTGTGTTTCACCGTCGGCTCGCTGCTCGCGCCGCGACTGGCACGCCATTGGGGTGCGCGACGGGTGATGGTGCGGGGCCTGCTGTTCGCCGCCCTGGGTTTCGGCATCACCGCACTGGTTGTTCCGCCATACGGGCTGTGGATCCTGATCGCCGGCATGCTGGCGATGAGCCTGGGCATGGCACCGGTGTTCACGGTGGGCAACGAACTGATCATCACCACCGCGCCGCCGGAACGGGCGGGCGCGGCCTCGGCGCTGGCGGAAACCAGCGCCGAGCTCAGCGGCGCGCTGGGCATCGCCGTGCTCGGCAGCGCCGGCATGCTCGCCTACCGGCTGTGGCTGGATCCCGCCCTGCCCGCGACGCTGGGTGACGCCGACGCGACACGCGCGCTGTCCACGCTGGGCGGCGCGGTCGCGGTAGCCGGCGAACTGGGAGGCCAGGCCGGGACGCTGGTTGGCGACACCGCACGTGCGGCGTTCACCGGCGCCATGCGCGCCATCGCATTGTTCGGCATGGCGATGATGCTGCTGGCCGCCTGGATGTCGGCGCGGCTGATGCGCGACGGCGAGGGTGCCGCGCATGCCGCCATGGCCGACGAGGGAGCCGGCGCCTGACCGGCGCGCCTGGCTTAGAATCGCCGCCATGAAGATCGCCAGCTGGAACGTCAACTCGCTCAACGTGCGCCTGCCGCACCTCACGCAATGGCTGGGTGCGTTCGCCCCGGACATCGTGGGCCTGCAGGAAACCAAGCTGGAGGACCATCGCTTCCCGGACACCGCGCTGGCCGAGCTCGGCTACCGCAGCGTGTTCGCCGGGCAGAAGACCTACAACGGTGTGGCGCTGCTTTCGCGCGAACCCGTCAGCGATGTGCAGATCGGCATACCGGGCTTCGAGGACGAGCAGAAGCGCGTGATCGCCGCAACCGTGGGCGAGGTTCGCATCGTGAACCTGTACGTGGTCAACGGCCAGGACGTGGGTACCGACAAGTACGCCTACAAGCTGCGCTGGCTGGATGCGGTGCACGACTGGGTCGCCGCCGAACTGCAGGCGCACCCGAAGCTGGTCGTGATGGGGGACTTCAACATCGCGCCGGACGACCGCGACGTGTTCGACCCCAAGGTCTGGAACGACGACCACATCCTCACCTCCACCGCCGAGCGCGCCGCCCTTCACCGGCTCTACGCACTGGGCCTGCACGATGCCTTCCGCCTGCACAGCGACGAAGCCAACGTCTACAGCTGGTGGGACTACCGGATGGGTGGCCTGCGCCGCAACCTGGGCCTGCGCATCGACCTGACCCTGGTCTCCGACGCGCTGCGTGGGCACGCCGTGGAATCCGGCATCGACCGCGAACCGCGGACCTGGGAGCGCCCCAGCGACCATGCGCCCGCGTGGGTGCGCCTGGGCGGCTGATCGACGGAAACGAAGAAGGCCCGGCGGATGCCGGGCCTTCTCCTTGCCACGGGCCTTGGGTGCGTCTCAAGCGCGCACGCGGCCGCAGCGAAACCGTTACCTCGCCCTGCCCCGGGTGAACAGGTTCACGATGAGCAGCAATACCACCGCACCGATGAAGGCGGTGATCAGGAAGCCTACCCAGCCACCGCCCAGGCCAAGGCCCAGCGTCGGCAGCAGCCAACCGCCCAGGAAGCCGCCGATGATGCCGACCACGACGTTCAGGATGATGCCCTGCGACCCGTCACGCTTCATCACCAGGCTGGCCAACCAACCGGCGACGCCACCCACGATCAGATAGATGAGAAAATTCATTTCGTTGCTTCCTCCCTTGAATGGACAGAACCCCATGGTGCGGGGCACGCTTGAATCTTCAACGCGCGGCGTGAAACCGCCGTTAACTCACATGGGGGAAGCGTCCCTGCCCCTGCTACATAGCGCCATCGCAGCATGCTTGCACGCCGTGCCGCACCACGCATCGGGTCTGGCGGGATGAACTGGCGCAACGTGGCCGCGGACTGGCGGCTGGACGGCATCGCCCTGTGGTTGCTGCCGCATGCCCCGCGGCTGCGTGGCGAGCCCGCAGCGCGCGAGCAGCTGGCGCGCGTGCTCGACCTCGCACCGCACCTGCTGCCGATCACGCGCGACACGCTGGGACGGCCGCACTTCATCGCCCCGCTGCACTCGCTGGAAACCGGCTGGAGCCACAGCGGCGAGGCGCTGCTGCTGGCGCTGGGCGAGGACATCGAACTGGGCGTGGACCTGGAGCGGTTGCGCCCGCGCCCGCGCGCGATGGAGCTGGCGCAGCGCTTCTATCATCCGCAGGAAACCTCGTGGCTGCATTCGCTCGACGAGGATGCACGCATGCTGGCCTTCGTGCGCCTGTGGTGCGCCAAGGAAGCTGTGCTGAAGGCGCACGGCCAGGGCATCTCCTTCGGCCTGCACCGCTTCCATGTCCGCCTCGACGGGGATCGCGCATGGCTGGCGGCATGCGATCCCGCGCTCGGCCATGCCGACGACTGGCACCTGCACGAATGGGCGCCGCGCGCGGACTACCGCGCCGCGTTGGCCTGGCATCCGCGCGGGGCCGCGTGGCGGCCTGCGATAATGCCGTGATGAACGACACCGCCTTTCCCGCCGATATGCGCGAAACCCTGCACCATGGCCTGGCCGCCCTCGGCCTGGATGCCGAGGTGTTGGCGCCACGGCTGCTCGCGTACCTCGCCCTGCTCGATCGCTGGAACAAGACCTACAACCTCACCGCCATCCGCGACCCGCGCGAGATGGTCACGCGCCACCTGCTGGATTCGCTGGCGATGCACCCGTTCGTGGACGGACTCGCCGCGAACGGTGGCGCACTCGCCGACCTCGGTACCGGCCCGGGCCTGCCCGGGATTCCGCTGGCCATCGCCAAGCCGGGACTGCGCGTGACCCTGGTGGAGAGCAACGGCAAGAAGGCGCGCTTCCTGCGCGAAGCGGTGCGCACCCTGAAACTGGACAACGCCCGCGTGGCCGAATCCCGCGCCGAGGCGCTGGACGAACCACAGGCCTACGACGCCCTCACCGCCCGGGCCCTGGACGTGCTGGCGGGCATCATCGAGGTGGGCGGCCACCTGCTGAAACCGGGCGGGGCACTGCTGGCGATGAAGGGCGTACGGCCTGACGAGGAGATCGCGGCATTGCCGGCGGGCTGGTCGCTGGAAGCCCTGCACCCGCTGACGGTCCCGGGTCTGGTCGGTGAACGCCACATGGTCATCGTGCGCCGCGACTGATCGGCGCAACGCGGCCACGCGAAACCTGTAACTCCTTGAAAAGACTGGTCACGCCCGAATGCCGGCGCGGGGCTGTCCCTCGGGCTGACCGGGAGTGGGCGCCTTGTGCGTACCCTTCATTTCGCACGGCCCCGCCCGAGCCCGCATAATCCCCCCTCACCCCGTACTCGATAAGGCGCCCCTCGCATGGCCCGCATCATCGCCGTCGCCAACCAGAAAGGCGGAGTCGGCAAGACCACCACCGCCGTGAACCTGGCCGCCGCGCTGGCACGCGCGCCGCAGCGGGTGCTGCTGGTCGACCTGGATGCGCAGGGCAACGCCACGATGGGCAGCGGCGTGGACAAACGCGAGGTCGAGGCTTCGACCTGCGACGTGCTGCTCGGTGAGGTCGAGGCGAAGGCCGCCGTGGTGACCACCCCGGAAGGCTTCGACCTGATGCCGGGCAACATCGACCTGACGGCGGCCGAGATCCAGCTGATGGATGCGGACGGCCGCGAACAGCGCCTCAAGAGCGCGCTGCAACCGCTGCGTGGCGACTACGACTTCATCATCGTCGATTGCCCGCCCGCGCTGTCGCTGCTCACGCTCAATGCGTTGACCGCCGCAGACTCGGTGCTGGTGCCGATGCAGTGCGAGTACTACGCGCTGGAAGGCCTGTCCGCGCTGATGGAAACCATCGAAGCGCTGCGCGCACGCCTGAACCCCACCCTGGAAATCGAAGGCGTGCTGCGCACGATGTTCGACATCCGCAACAACCTGGCCAACGCGGTCTCCGGCGAACTGACCACCCACTTCGGCGACAAGGTGTTCCGCACCATCGTGCCGCGCAACGTGCGCGTGGCCGAAGCGCCCAGCCACGGCCAGAGCATCGTGGGCTACGACCGCACCTCGCGCGGCGGCGTGGCGTACCTTGGCCTGGCCGGCGAGATCCTGCGCCGCCAGGCCGACCGCAAGAAGCAACAGCAGCATATGGAGCATGCGTGATGAGCGCCCCGAAGAAGCGCGGCCTGGGTCGCGGACTGGAAGCCCTGCTCGGCCCCAAAGCCGCCGAGACGCCGCCGCCGGAAGCCCAGCCGGGCGAAGCCCTGCGCACGCTGCCGGTACAGCAGCTGCAACCGGGCAAGTACCAGCCGCGCACGGCGATGGACCCCGGCAAGCTGACCGAGCTGGCCGAGTCGATCAAGGCGCAAGGCGTGATCCAGCCGATCGTCGTTCGGGAACTTTCGCCCGGCAAGTTCGAGATCGTCGCCGGCGAACGCCGCTGGCGCGCCTCGCAGGAAGCCGGCCTGGCCGAAGTACCGGTGGTCGTGCGCGACCTGGACGACCGTACCGTCATTGCGATGGCGCTGATCGAGAACATCCAGCGCGAAGACCTCAATCCGCTCGAGGAAGCGCAGTCGCTGCAGCGCCTGATCAACGAATTCGCGCTGACGCACGCCGAAGCTGCCGAAGCGGTAGGCCGCTCGCGCGCGGCCGTGTCCAACCTGCTCCGCCTGCTGGAATTGCCGCCGGCCATCCGCGCGCTGCTGGAAGCGCGCCGTCTTGAAATGGGCCACGCGCGCGCCCTGCTGACGCTGTCGCCGGACCTGGCCAGCAAGCTCGCCTCCGATGCCGCCGAGCAGGGCTGGTCGGTGCGCGAAGTGGAACACCGCGCGCAGCAGTTCGCCGCCGGCAAGGTGCCGGTCAACGGCAAGAAGGCCAAGCCCGCCAAGGCGGCGCCGCAGCCCGACATCGCCTCGCTGGAAACCGAACTGTCCGAGAGCCTCGGCACGCGCGTCACCATCGCCCACGGCCGCGGCGGCAAGGGCAAGCTGATCATCCAATACACCGACCTGGACACCCTGGACGGCGTGCTGGAGCGGCTGCGCCCGCGGGTGTGAGCTTGTGCTTGCTGTAGGAGCGACGTAAGTCGCGACCGCACGCCATCAGGCCATCGCGCCTCACTCCCGAGGCGGGCGCTGACACCAGAAACCAGTCTCGTGCCGCAGCCCACGGCACGACGCGGGTATCGCGCGTGTCGGCGCCATGGTCGCGACTTACGTCGCTCCTACAGAAAGCACCGATGCCGATGCTGCATTACCATCCGGTTTCCGCTTTCACCGGATGCCCGCCTTGAACCTCCGCATCGCCGCCCTGCTGCTCGCCTGCGCACCCTTGCAGGCGTTCGCCTTCGCCCCGTCCGACGCCGACCAGCGCTTCCAGGCGCTCTACGAGAAGGAATGGAAGTGGCGGCAGGAACAGACCGGCCAGGCCGATGAGGACACCGATACCAGCGGCGACAAGCGCCGCCTGCCGGACGTGGGCGCCGAGGCGCATCAGGCGCGACTGAAGGTCTGGGAACAGGTGTTGAAAGACCTGGATGGCATCGACGCAGCGGCCCTGTCGCCGGAGAACCGCATCAACCTGGCCATCTACCGGCCGCAGGTCGAGAATCTTGCCGCCGAGGTGCGCCTGCGCGCCTACGAGATGCCGTTCAATTCCGACTCGTCGTTCTGGTCCAACCTGTCGTTCATGGCGCGCCGGCCGATGAAGACCGCCGAGGACTACCGCGCCTATGCCGCGCGCCTGCGCGACGTGCCGCGCTACTTCGACCAGCACATCGTCAACATGCGTGCAGGCCTGAAGCGCGGCTTCAGCGTGCCGCGTGCGGTGCTGGACGGGCGCGACGTCTCCATCGCCACGGTGGCGGAGGTGAAGGATCCGGAACAATCCACGTTCTACGCCCCGTACAGGAAGATGCCGGCCAGCATCCCGGCGGCGGAACAGGAAGCGCTGCGCAAGGAAGTGCGCGACGCGATCGGCCAGCAGGTGGTGCCCGCGTTCGGCACGTTGCTGACCTTCTTCCGCACCGAGTACGTGCCGAAGGCGCGCACCACGCTGGCTGCGGAGGCCATGCCGGGCGGCAAGGATTTCTACGCCCAGCAGATCCGCGAATACACCACGCTGGACCTCAACGCCGAACAGATCCACCAGATCGGCCTGAAGGAGGTGGCACGCATCCAGGCCGAGATGCAGGACGTCATCAAGCAGGCCGGCTTCAAGGGGACGTTCGCGGAGTTCCTGACCTTCCTGCGCACCGACCCGCAGTTCTACGCGAAGACGCCGCAACAGCTGCTCGACCGCGCGGCATGGATCTCCAAGCGCGTGGATGGCGAAGTCGGCAAGTACATCGGCACGCTGCCGCGCGGGCGCTTCACCATCGTCGAGGTGCCGGCCGACATCGCGCCGTTCTGGACCGCCGGCCGCGGCGGCCTGGGCACGTACTGGCTGAACACCTACGACCTGCCGTCGCGCCCGCTGTACAACCTGCCGGCCCTGACCCTGCATGAATCCTCACCCGGCCATTCGCTGCAGGCGGCACTGGCGCAGGAACAGGGCGCACAGCCGGCGTTCCGCCGCGACAACTACATCTCCGCCTACGGCGAGGGCTGGGCGCTGTATACCGAGAAGCTGGGCAGGGAGATGGGCATCTACGAGACGCCCTACGAAGATTTTGGTCGCCTGACCTACGAAATGTGGCGCGCCGCCCGCCTGGTCATCGATACCGGCGTGCACCACAAGAACTGGACCCGCGACCAGGCGCTGGCCTACCTGCGCGACCACACCGCCCTGTCCGAACACGAGGTCACCACCGAGGTGGACCGCTACATCTCCTGGCCGGCGCAGGCGCTGAGCTACAAGCTGGGCGAGATCGCCATCGTCCGCCTGCGCGGCGAGGCCGAGCGCGAGCTGGGCCCGAAGTTCGACATCAAGGCCTTCCACGACGCCGTGCTCAAGCAGGGCTCGGTGACCCTGCCGGTGCTGGAAAGCCAGATCCGGGCCTTCATCGCCGAGAGCAAGGCGAGCCCGGGCAAGGCGGCGGCCGCGGCGCCGTGATTCCGTAGGGTGGGCCCTGGCCCACCTTGCCAGATCCGGCCCTCCGGTATCCGAACGCCACGATGCCGGGCCAGGGCCCAACCTACGCCCGGCGGCAGTCCCGTAGGGCGGGCCCGGCCCGCCTCCGCCATCGACCCCGCGACACTCCACCTAAGTGCTTGCGGGGCAAGGGAAACATCGGCATAATGCGCGGCTCGCTGCGTCCGGCATGACCGGATCTGCGGCCGGAAGCGCGATTCCGGCTTGGGTCAGCAGCGGTTTTCCTGCCGTATCGCGTGGTGTCCGTCCTGCCCTGCAGGCCGTCCGCCGGGCCGCCGTCTCCCGGGCTACGGGCGACACAATTATCCATCGAGGTGCGTATGTCCCGCGTATGCCAAGTGTCCGGCAAGCGTGTGATGACGGGTAACAACGTCAGCCACGCGAACAACAAGACCCGTCGTCGTTTCCTGCCCAACCTGCACGAGCGCCGTTTCTGGGTCGCCAGCGAAAACCGCTGGGTCAAGCTGAAAGTCTCCGCGCATGCACTGCGCACCATCGACAAGAACGGCATCGACTCCGTCCTGGCCGAGCTGCGCGCGCGCGGCGAGAAGATCTGAGGAGTAATCGAACATGGCATCCAAGCGCGACAAGATCCGTCTGATCTCCTCGGCCAACACCGGCCACTTCTACACGACGGACAAGAACAAGAAGAACACCCCGGGCAAGATGGAAATCAAGAAGTACGACCCGGTCGTGCGCAAGCACGTGATCTACAAGGAAGGCAAGATCAAGTGAAATAGCGGCGCGCATGCTCTGCATGCGCCTGTGCCGCTGTTTCACCCCGGCGAAGGCCGGGGTCCAGCGCCTCCCAGAAAGCCCCGCTTCGGCGGGGCTTTCTGCTTTTCGGCTTCGGAGAGTCAAAAGCTGCCCCTCATCCGCCCGCTGGGCACCTTCTCCCCGCTTTGCGGGGAGAAGGAACTACCTTCGGGTTTTCTTTACCCGCGAGCACCAGCAGAATCGATCCATCCCACTTGGACGGATCCACCACATGGACTGGTCCCTCGGCACCGCCCTGCTGATCGTCGACTGGCTGATCCGCCTGGCGGCGCTGTGGTGGATTCCCAGCCGCACCACGCCGGCTGCCGCACGCAGCTGGTTGCTGCTGGTCGGTTTCGTGCCGCTGCTGGGTCTGCCGCTCTATCTGCTGCTCGGCCATCCCTGGCTGTCGCGCGAGCGCATTGACCGGCAGTCGCGGGCCACCGACGTGATCCGCGAGGAACAGCGTCCGCTCAGCGCGCTGCGCTGGTCCCCATGCGAGGGCGCTGCCGTCGAAATGGCGCCCCTGATCGAACGCCAGGGCGCCTTCATGCCCACCCATGGCAATGCCGTGGACCTGCTGGACGACTACGACGCCTCGCTGCGCGCGCTGCTCGACGACATCGACGCCGCCACGCAGCAGGTCCACCTGCTGTATTACCTGATGTTCGACGACGCGGTGGGCGAAGCGATCGCCGCCGCACTCTGCCGGGCCGCCGCACGCGGCGTGGCCTGCCGCATGCTGCTCGATGCCGTCGGGGCGAAGCGCGGCTTGCGCGCCTATGCAACACGCCTGCGCGCCGCGGGTGTCGACGTACACGACATGCTGCCAGGTGGCCTGCGCTGGCGACGCAGCGGGCGCATGGACCTTCGCAACCATCGCAAGGTGGCGGTGATCGACAACTGTATCGGCTACGTGGGCTCGCAGAACCTGGCCACTGCGACGTTCGTTCCCGGCCATCCGAATCGCGAACTGGTGGCGCGCGTGCGGGGCCCCGTGGTCGCACACCTGGAGGGCGTGTTCGCCAGCGACTGGTACATCGAAACCGGCCAGCGGCTCGAGGTGCACCCCGACCTGACGGTGCAGGCACAGGATGTCGCCGCGCAACTGCTGCCCAGCGGACCGGCGTATCCATTCGAGAACGCGCGCGACACGGTGAATGCACTCATCCACCTGGCACGCCGCAAGGTGGTGCTGACCACACCGTACTTCGTCCCCGACGACGCCACGCTCAGCGCGCTGCGCATCGCCGCGTTGTCGGGGGTGGACGTGCAACTGGTGCTTTCGGCCACCAACAACCAGACGCTGACCGCGTGGGCGCAGCAGTCGTACTACGAAGAGCTGCTGGCCTGCGGGGTGAAGATCGCGCTGTACAGGCCGCATTTCCTGCATGCGAAACACCTGACCGTGGACGACGGCATCGCCCTGGTCGGCTCGATCAACCTGGACATCCGCTCGTTCGCGCTCAATGCCGAAATCGGCCTGGTCTGCTACGACACCGGGGTGGTCGCGCACATCCGCGCGATCGAGGCCGACTACCTGGCGCATGCGGACCACGTCGAACGCGATGCCTGGCGGCGACGCCCCGGCTGGCAGCGCAGCCGGGAAGGCATCGCACGGCTGGCCGACTCGCTGATGTAGGGTGGGCACACCCTCATGCGGCTTGCGCATGAGGGCCGGCATGCCGTTCGCCTACAATGGCGACATGAGCACTGCCACGACACCCCGCCTGCCGCCCTGCGACCTCGCGATCATCGGTGGCGGTGCCGGTGGCGTACTGGCGGCGATGCAGGCACTGCGCCAGGCCACCACGCCGCTGCGCATCGTGATGATCGAGCCTCGCGACGTGCTGGCGCAGGGCGTCGCGTATGCGACGTCCCATGGCGAGCACGTGCTGAATGTCCCCGCAGGCCGCATGAGCGCCTTCGACGACCGGCCTGCCGATTTCCTCGACCATGTCGTGGCCACCACGCCCACGGGCGGTCCCGACCGCGAGACGCTGGCGCATGCGTTCATCGAGCGTCGCCGCTACGGCGACTACCTGCGCACGCGACTGCAGGAAGCCATCGCGGCCAGTCCAGCCTTGCTGCAGGTTGTCCACGACAGCGTGCTTGAGCTCGACGCGCGCGACGACGGCGCGACGCTGCGACTGGCCGGGCATGGCGCGCTGGAGGCACGTGGCGTGGTCCTGGCCGTCGGCAACACGCCCAAGCCGCTACCGGCACGGGGTGCGCCGCAACTGCCGGAAGGCCATTCGATCGCCGCGTGGGATTTCGATGCGGTGAAGGCAATTCCCGTGGATGCCGACCTCTGCATCGTCGGTTCCGGCCTCAGCATGGTGGACACCGTGCTCAGCCTCGCCGACAACGGCCACGCCGGCACGATCCACGTGTTGTCGCGGCACGCGCTGCTGCCGCTGCCGCATTGCCACGGACCGGCTGCGACCTACGATCCCGCTCCCCTGCAGACGATGGACCTGCGCGCACGCATGCGCTTCCTGCGTGCGGCAGCGAAGCAGGCGGTCGCCGACGGACTGCCGTGGCAGGCGGCCATGGAGCGCATCCGCCCGCACGGCCAGGCGCTGTGGCAATCGATGTCCGTCGCCGACCAGCGCCGGTTCCTGCGCCACGTGGTGCGCCAGTGGGATGTGCACCGGCACCGCATCGCGCCGGAGGTGCACGCGAAACTGCAGGCCCTGCTCGATCGCGGCCAGTTGCGGCTGCACCGCGGCCGCCTGGACACGGTGATGGCCGAGGGGCGTTGCCTGCGCGTGACCACGCATACCCGCGACGGCCGTACCGACGAGTTCGACGTCGACTACGTGGTCAACGCCACGGGGGTGGAGATGCGCGCGCAGACCATGCGCAATCCGCTGCTGCACGACCTGCTGGGCAAGGGGCATGCGCAGGCGGGTCCGCATGGCATCGGCCTGAAGGCGGCGCGCGATGGCCGCATGGTCGACGCGGAAGGCAACCCGCAACCGCGCGTGTTCATCCTCGGCAGCCTGCGCATCGGCTGCGTGTGGGAGAGCATCGCCATTCCCGAACTGCGCGGCCAGGCCGAGACCGCCGTACGCGAACTGCTCGCCACCACGCCCGCCTGATCGCCCGCCGCGGCACGCGCCACGCAGTACACTCGGCGACGGGTTGAGCGCCGGGGGAGAGGGCGTTGGTTTCCAGCTGGATCCTGCTGTTGGTGTCCGTCGGCTATGCCGCGCTGCTGTTCGGCGTGGCGTGGTGGGGCGACCGTCGCCCGATGTATCCCGACCGCCCGTGGTTGCGGCCGGTCGTCTACAGCCTGGCCTTGGCGGTGTACTGCTCGTCGTGGACGTTCTACGGGGCGGTCGGCAGCGCGGTGCGCAACGGCCTGGGCTACCTGCCGATCTATCTCGGCCCGGTCCTGCTGCTGCTGTTCGGCTGGCGCATCATCGAACGGCTGGCCCTGATCGCGCGTAGCGAGAACACGGTGTCGATCGCCGACTTCATCTCGTCCCGCTACGGCCGTTCGCGCCGTCTCGCCGCACTGGTCACCGTGATCGCGCTGATCGGCGTGGTGCCGTACCTGGCGCTGCAGTACAAGGCCGTCGCCATGAGCCTGAGCGTGCTCAGCGGCGAAGGCGGCGACAGCACGCATGGTTTCTTCACGGACCCTGCGCTGTATGTCGCGCTGTTGATGGCGCTGTTCGCCGCACTGTTCGGCACCCGCCAGGTGGACGCCACCGAGCACCACCACGGCATGATGCTGGCGATCTCGCTGGAGTCGGTGGTGAAGCTGGTGGCGATGATCGCGGTGGGCGTGTTCGCCTATCTGTGGCTGGGCGGGAACAACATCCACGTCGCGGACTCGGCCCGCACGCTGTTCGAGAACGCGCCTCCGGTCGGCTTCATCGCGCAGACGCTGCTCGGCTTCCTCGCCATCGTATGCCTGCCTCGCCAATTCCACGTGGCGGTGGTGGAATGCAGCGATGTGGGCGATATCCGCAAGGCGCGCTGGCTGTTCGGTGGCTACCTGGTGCTGTTCTCGCTGATGGTGGTCCCGGTCGCCGCCGCCGGCATCGCGCTGTTCGGGGGCACCAATGTGGCCGACGACAGCTATGTGCTGGCGTTGCCACTGGCGGAGGGACGCACCGCGCTGGCGATCGTCGCCTATGTCGGCGGCTTCTCCGCGGCGACCGGCATGGTGATCGTCGCCAGCATCGCGTTGGCCACCATGGTCAGCAACGACCTGATCATGCCGGTGCTGCTGCGCCGCGGCTGGGCCGAGCACCATGCCGAAGCGGACGTGGCCTCGCGTGTGCTGTGGATCCGCCGCGTGGCGATCCTGCTGCTCGCACTGACGGCCTACTCGTACTACCGCAGCAGCAGCAACGACAGCACGCTGGCGTCGTACGGCCTGATGGCGTTCGCCGCGGTGGCGCAGTTCGCCCCTGGCCTCATCGGCGGCCTGTACTGGCGTGGCGCCAGCCGGCGCGGCGTGGAAGTGGGCATGGTGCTGGGCTTCGCCACGTGGATATACACGCTGCTGCTGCCTACGATGACCCAGGCCGGCTGGTTCGATCCGCACTGGCTGCATGCCGGTCCGTTCGGCATCACCTGGCTGCGGCCGCAGCAGCTGTTCGGTCTGAGCGGGTGGGACACGCTGACGCACGGAACGTTCTGGTCGCTGCTGGTCAACACCGGCGCGATGATGATCGTCTCCGCGCGCTCGCGCCCCGGCGTGGACGAACGCCTGCGGGCCGCGCCCTTCCTCGACCCCTACGCACAGCGCCCCGCGCTGGTGGCCGGCGAATGGCCCGGCAGCGTGCGCGTGGGTGACCTGTGCACGCTGGCGGAACGCGTGGTCGGCGAGCGCCATGCGCGGCGTGCATTCGCCGAACAGGCGCAGCTGCTGGAACGCGAACTGCAGCCGAATGTGCCCGCCGACCGCGTCTGGGTACAGTTCACCGAACGCCTGCTCGCGGCCGCCATCGGCGCCGCCTCGGCGCGCATCGTGCTGACCAGCGTGCTGCGCGGCTCCGGCATGGAGCTGGGCGAAGTGGTCGCGGTACTCGACCAGGCCGGCCAGGAGCTGCGCTTCAACCGCGAGATCCTGTCCACCACGCTGGAGAACATCAGCGCCGGTGTCAGCGTGGTCGATCCCGACATGCGGCTGGTGGCCTGGAACCGCCGCTACCAGCAGATGTTCGGCTATCCCGACGGCATGCTCTACGTGGGCCGTCCGGTGGCCGACCTGATCCGCTACAACGCGGAACGCGGCGAACTGGGCGATGGCGACATCGACGAACAGATCAACAAGCGCATCCGCTACATGCGCGCTGGCTCGCCGCATATTTTCGAGCGCGTGCGCGCCGATGGCCAGGTCATCGAGATGCGCGGGCAACCCCTGCCCGGAGGTGGCTACGTCACCAGCTACAACGACATCACCGACTTCAAGCATGCCGAAGCACAGCTGCTGGAAACCAACGAGACGCTGGAACAGCGCGTGGCCGAACGCAGCTAGGCCGCCGAGCATGCGCAGCAGTCGCGCACGCGCTTCCTTGCGGCCATCAGCCACGACGTGCTGCAGCCGCTGAACGCGGCACGCCTGTTCGTCAGCGCGCTGCGCGACAGCGAACAGGGTGCGGATGCACAGGCCCAGGAACGCCAGCACCTTGCCGAGCGCGTGGACGCCTCGCTGCGCGCCGCCGAGGAACTGCTGGACGGCCTGCTGGATGTCTCCCGCCTGGATGCCGGCGGACTGCAGACGCAGATCAGCGATTTCGATGCGGGCGAACTGCTGCGTGAACTCGCCGCACAGTACGCGCCGGTCGCCGCAGGCCGCGGGATCAGCCTGCGCGTGCACGCACGTCCCATTCCGGTGCGCAGCGACCGCCGCCTGTTGCGCCGCGTGCTGCAGAACTTCCTCGCCAATGCGCTGCGCTACACGCGCGACGGGCGCATCGTGATCGGCATGCGCGCACAGGCCGACAAGGTGGTCCTGCAGGTCTGGGATACCGGCCCCGGCATTCCCGAAAACCACATGCGGCAGATCTACGACGAGTTCCACCGCTACCAGCAGCCGTTCGACTGGGGCGAACGTGGCCTCGGCCTCGGCCTGTCGATCTGTCAGCGCATCTCCCGCCTGCTGCAGCACGAACTGGATGCGCGCAGCAAGGTCGACCACGGCAGCATGTTCTCCATCGTCGTGCCGCGCGGCAGCCCCACCAGCGAACGGCGCGCGTCGCCACGACGCACCGCGCTTGCAAACGATTCGCTTGCCGGGCTGCGCGTGCTGTGCGTGGACAACGACCGCGAAATCATCGACGGCATGCAGGCCCTGCTCGGCCGCTGGCAGGTGGAAGTACTCACCGCCACCACGGTCGACGAAGCGCTCGAGAAGATCGCACAGGCACCGACCGTGATGCTGGTGGACTACCACCTGCACGACCGCCTCGATGGCCTTGCCACGCTCGACGCCCTGCGCGCCGCCAGCCCCGGCCCCATTGCCGGCGCCCTGCTCACCGCCGATGGCCGCGACGAACTGAAGCGCGAAGCCCGCGAACGCGGCTACCGGCTGCTGACGAAGCCGGTCAAGCCCGCCTCGCTACGCGCCTTCCTTGCCGCCCACCACGTGTCCGCATCGCTACCCGCGGTGGATTGAGCAGCCCCGCCGCGCATGCACTCACGTTCCGCGACTGAACCAGGCCGCAGGATGGGAACCAGTTTCATGTAGCAATGGATCGCAGAGTCCGTATCGGTGAGCGACAAACCTTGGCGATCCATTACGCAAGTTGCCCGCACAAACCGATCCCGTTATCACCTCGCATTCGCCTTGCTATTTGATCGCCACCCTACTTCACGCAGATAACACCGACGGCAGATCCCGAGCGCTCGACTTCTGGCCCCGGCAAGGGGTTGAATGAGAAGGTCATCTTCCTGTTGACGCCTCACTTCGCCGCCTGAATACTCCGCGCTATTACCCCGAAATGGGGTCTACTAGGTGTTAGGGGGCGCACCAAGCATTCATGAAGCCGCCAAGATCAAACGCAGCGTATGCCAAGTCATACACGCTGTTCTCGGCAGCATTCTTGGTTGCACTGCTCTGTTTTGGACTTGTGATCCTGGCAGAGCACTTCGAGTGGCGTAAGCTGGCCTTTGTGGGCGTCGCATTGGGTGGTATTGCGATACTGACGGGCGGGGCAGCCCTAGTTGCACAGGTGATACGCAACATTCGGCCGCGACAATGATCGCAGCGTCGCCCCCTAACAATTCATTCAAGCCGATGCCGCTTCGCGGCACGGCTTAATTCAGGCGTTAGGCCCCTAAGAGAGAGTCCGAAATGGCCATAAGAGTTTCCGCATACGCATTAGCTCTGCTTCTCTCAGCATCTTCTGCGCTCGCGCACGCTAAAGAAACTGACGGACAGGTTCCAACCGAGTTCTGGGTGACGGGTGATGACGGGCTCACCTCTAGATTTGCGCAGGCAGTTACCGACGCGCTATCAAACTCTGAATCTTTGGCCACGCCTACATCCAACAACAACGCGGGGTTGGTTCTTACAATCCCAACCAACATCTATTGGCAGGATGTTCGTGGCCAGACAAACTTTCAGTATGTAGTTGTCTTTACGGACAAATCATCGAAGTATCTTGGCATTAGCATTGGCGCGTGCTGGGAGAAAGGCATGGCCGGGTGTGCTGGCACCGTAGTTCAGGAGGCAGAGCAGGCCTGGGCCGCCCATCACGGGGACGGGGCCTAACAATTCATTCAAGCCGAACCCGCTTCGCGGGTCGGCTTAATTCAGGCGTTAGGCCCTCGATGAAGATCATCGCGTTCTACATAAAGCAGATCATCCTCCTCGGCACGGCTGGCTTCCTTGCGTGGCTATGCATCGGCTGGTGGCACATAGGTTGGTTCTGGGCTAGTGACGATCACTACGCTTGGGCGATTGCCCTGACTCTTACTGCCTTCTTTCTCTTGCTGGTCTGCGCGCCGATTCAAGCTGTGCTGTCAAAGCTCCGCAGTGATTGGATTGCGTACCTTAGCGGCCTCCTTAGTGGCCCACTTGCCGTTTTTCTGTATCTCGCACTCAAAACCCAATTCGAGGTCACGTGGCACAACTACGTAACGCGCCAGGCCTGGATGCATCTCATATTCGGGCTGCTTGGACTCTGGTTCGCCCGCAACTACAGGCGCCGGTTCGGGCCTAACAATTCATTCAAGCCGAACCCGCTTCGCGGGTCGGCTTAATTCAGGCGTTAGGCGCTCGAAATGATTACTCGTATCCCAGCTCTCGAGTTCATGCAGAATTTGATCGGAACGTATAGCTCGTCCGATGGGCTAGCTTCGCTTTTAATTACGCGTGTCGGATACGGCCAGATAATTGAGTTCCGCTTGGGAGATAAAGTGCAAATCGCTGGAGTTGTTGGCGCTTCCGGCAACTCAGTTGAGCTTTTTGTCCAACTCGGCCTACCCAACGTGGTTCACTTGACCGGGCAGCTTCGCTCCCAAACTGAGATCTCGTTCGAGGCTTTGGACCTGCCAATGGGTCTGGTGCTTGCCCGTGACAGGGACAACATTACGCTTACCACCTCTTTCAAAGGCAAGCCGGGCACCAACCATGTGCTGCAGCGCGCCTAACAATTCATTCAAGCCGAACCCGCATCAGGTTGGCTAGCTTCGTTGGGTTCTGGGTATCATCGGCTTCGGAACCGATCCATTGCGGGTCGGCTTAATTCAGGCGTTAGGTGCTCATGATCAATCTCATCGATCCGGCAGTTGTCGAGCAGCTTTGCCCAGAGCTACGCTCTCTACTTGAGGCTGAGTTAGCACGCGGTAATCGCATCAACGAGGCGAATGCTTCTTGGGGACTAGGCGGAGGTACCGTATGGCTTCTTCGCCGTGCCGCCCAGCATCCGGTACCGGTCGGCGTTGAGTTTCGACTGCTGGATGATCCGCACAATGGCCACGGAGAGTACATTTGCCGCGAGCATAAGCAGGTGTTGGTCTCCGGGCTGAGCACCTAACAATTCATTCAAGCCGAACCCGCTTCGCGGGTCGGCTTAATTCCGGTGTTAGGTGCCATGGGGAAGGTTGCCCGCAACTGGATCGAACACACGCAGGACTGGCGGAACGAGCCGATGGCCTACTGGGTTCACTTGGAGCTTGACGGTGCCACATGGCGCGCGTCCGAGTCATACAGCCCGCCGGCTCCCAGGGCCGAGGGTCGCAGCGGCTATCCCGTGCTTTGCGTCGAGTCGCAGGGTTTTGTCTTCCGCTTCTCTTCCGCGGAACAGCTTGCGGAGTGTGTAGATGTCCTTGGGCGCAAGCCCCTCCCGACATCGCGCCGTCTATCCGCCATTCGTGGCGGCGGGCACGGCCCCAATAGTCACTGGCTTAGTCGGTTGCCTGGCCATATCAAGTCCCCCAAGATTCGACAACGTGCCGTGGAGGATCTCCGCTCAGTGATCTCTGCCATGGCACCTAACAATTCATTCAAGCCGAACCCGCTTCGCGGGTCGGCTTAATTCAGGTGTTAGAGCCCATGATCAAGTCCGCAGCCATCGTCAGATTCGTGACGCTGCTTCTAGCTGTAGTCTCATGGTTGGTCGCTGTTCTATTCCTGGTAGCTGCACTGCACGCCGACGCAACCATTCCTCCTGACCAAGTTAATGAGTCCGTGCTCGGATACGTGATGTCTCTAGTTTTTGCCCTGACAGGGTGGGCTCTATTTTGCGTTTCCCGCATTTACCGCAAGGCTCGCCCTGCGTCATCAGCAGATATGCAGGACTCGAGCAACGGGCATGGACACCGGCATGGGCTCTAACAATTCATTCAAGCCGAACCCGCTTCGCGGGTCGGCTTAATTCAGGCGTTAGGCCTTGATGGAAAAATTCATCGCAGCCGTATTCTTTCTTTCCGCAATTGCGATCCTGCCTGTTTTCGCGGCGTCCATCTATAGCTCCAACCGTCTTAACCGCTATCTTCAGCAGAGGCACCCAGACACTTGGCGCAGGATCGCGCCAGATTCACTTGCGGAGCCGTCCGTTTCTGCTCCGGTTACTAGATTTGTCACCCAGCGGACCTATAGAGAGATCGGCGACACTCACCTCAACGCCCTCGGTGACCATTGCTTTCGGCTACTCTACGTTGCGGTAACGATCTTCCTCGTCCTCGTGCTTTCGGGAATGACATATGGCGCACTCAAGGCCTAACAATTCATTCAAGCCGAACCCGCTTCGCGGGTCGGCTTAATTCAGGCGTTAGGCACTACACCATGCATCATGCGATCGGTCTGGCAAATCGAAATCAAGAGAATCCGTGGCCACTCGCACCTCACGAGCGCTGGAGATTCGACACGTCAGATTTCCCAACCATGGGCTATTTCGATCTCATAACACCGATATTTGAGGACTATGCTCAGAGAGACGCGGGAATAGACATTCACTCGATCAATGTGCTGATTGTGTTGAAAGACGGTGATTTGCCAGAGGCTCTTGAGCGCCTAAGATCTTTAGAGCGCGAGATCTCGGCTCGCCCAATCGCGTGGAGAGAATTTCTTGGCACGTGCCACCCACCACATGGCGCTCCCGTCATTCGGATAGAGCCCTTGCTCTTTAGGGCTAGGGCTCTTTCACTGATTGGCAAGTTGCGCCTTCTCATTCAGCTTGCAATTTCAGATCACTTCGCGATTGTGTATGGCAATGGGGTTCTCTATCGGCATCTTCTGGGTAATGCACTACCTCCGGGGACCGAGGAGTACTCGTAGTGCCTAACAGTTCATTCAAGCCGACGCCGCTTCGCGGCGCGGCTTAATTCCGGCGTTAGGCCTCGCATGTCAGAGATTGATCGCACCAAGCAATGGATCATGCTTTTATGCGGGGCCCTGTTCGTGCTCTATTGGGGATCTCGTGCACTTGCATGGCTTTCTTCCGGATTTCCCTCATTCGAGATGAGAGGGGTGAATTGCACCGGCTCGGTTGCGGGATTTTGCATAACCGCTTTCGGGCTAGCGGGGCTGTTCATGCTAGTTTCTGGCACTAGGCATCTTCGGCCGTGGCGGTAGCGTGGCCTAACAATTCATTCAAGCCGAACCCGCTTCGCGGGTCGGCTTAATTCTGGTGTTAGACCGCATGAAAAGTTCTCTGGCAAAGCCTCTTGCTCTGACACTCAACGTTCTTGGGGCCGGCTTGCTCTTCTATAGCTTGCGTCAGATCAACAACTCTTACGATCGGGTTTATGAGATTGCCTCGACTGGATCCTCAAGTGTCGGCGCAAAGATTGGTGACCTTCCTTCATCGATCACGCTGTACTTTTCCCTTCTCCTTGCTGCCGGCTTGTGCTGGTGGATTGCGGACAAGGTCAGGCAGCGGGATGCGGTCTAACAATTCATTCAAGCCGAACCCGCTTCGCGGGTCGGCTTAATTCCGGTGTTAGGCGGCAGAGATACATCATGGCAACTGGCAGCGTCTTCATAATCAAGCCGAGCATCTCGCTAGCTGAAACGGCTGAGCGCATCGGCGCGGCATTGGCCACGCGGCTGGAGCCTGAAATGTCTGGGCGCTTTGAGGAATATCCGTCGTTCGTTGGGGCGACCTCGGATCTGGAGATCGTCCTGCTTGGCCCTCCTCAACCCGAGCACGACATTCGTGAAAACCCAACGCAAGACTACGCACTTCAAGTAGCTCCGCTCACGCAAGTCGAGCCAGACCGCTACTTGGAGTTGCATCAGCAATTGTTGGCAGGAGGCGTCGAGGTTGTGGCCTACGAGCTGCCGCCTAACAATTCATTCAAGCCGAAGCCGCTTCGCGGCTCGGCTTAATTCAGGTGTTAGGCTGCTAGGGGAAAGCTCGTGCAAATCCACAATACGAAAGCACCCGCCGAGGTAGAGGCGCTGCGTCGTTGGTCGATGGCTCAAGTTCAATCCGGCCTCGTCGAGGAGGTGCTGGATTGGGATGCGGGGTCACCTCACTACAATTCACTCTTCCGCGACTTATCAACCGGCCAAGAGTGGGTCGTCTACCTGGCTGATCATGCATACCCAGGAGAGGTTCGTCTGGTAGCTGCATCGCCGTCGCAGCCTAACAATTCATTCAAGCCGAAGCCGCTTCGCGGCTCGGCTTAATTCTGGTGTTAGGCGGCAATGCGACATCTACTCACCACTGATGTGCAAGACTCACTTCGTCGCGGCAGTTCTGTCGAGCAATTTCTTGGCCAAGCGCCTGCAGAGCCAGACTGTCTTCGTCATGTTGAGTTGCGTCCTTCGGATGGGTTGATCGAGGTTTGGGTCTACGACGTCGAGGACATAGGCAGCGAGGACTATCTGGATCTCTATGCTTTCCCATGGCTCGAGCCAGACGGTCCTGACGGACCTGTGGCTACGTTTCAGGACCCACAGGCCGCCATCATTTATGCAAGCGGGCATCTCGCCGCTGATCCAGCCAGATGGGTCAACGTCGGGGTTGCCCAGTCTGAGTACCTTGATTACATTCGTGCCGGTAGGCCGTCCAGGTGGCCGGTTGCCGCCTAACAATTCATTCAAGCCGAACCCGCTTCGCGGGTCGGCTTAATTCCGGTGTTAGGTGCCATGGGGAAGGTTGCCCGCAACTGGATCGAACACACGCAGGACTGGCGGAACGAGCCGATGGCCTATTGGGTTCACTTGGAGCTTGACGGTGCCGCATGGCGCGCGTCCGAGTCATACAGCCCGCCGGCTCCCAGGGCCGAGGGTCGCAGCGGCTATCCCGTGCTTTGCGTCGAGTCGCAGGGTTTTGTCTTCCGCTTCTCTTCCGCGGCGCAGCTTGCGGAGTGTGTAGATGTCCTTGGGCGCAAGCCCCTCCCGACATCGCGCCGTCTATCCGCCATTCGTGGCGGCGGGCACGGCCCCAATAGTCACTGGCTTAGTCGGTTGCCTGGCCATATCAAGTCCCCCAAGATTCGACAACGTGCCGTGGAGGATCTCCGTTCAGTGATCTCTGCCATGGCACCTAACAATTCATTCAAGCCGAACCCGCTTCGCGGGTCGGCTTAATTCTGGCGTTAGGCCTCATGTTCAAAGAGCTTGCACAACTGGATACAAACCTCCGCAGGGCGGGCTACACCCTGCTGGTGGTTGTCTTCGGCAGTGCATTCCTCGCATTGCTGCTGTACCAGTTCAACTTAGCGCCTCTTGCCATAGTCTTTGTCTGGACTGTCAACCTTCCGGCAGCATGGTTCTTGTCGCAAGCAGCAAAGCCTCAAGGGCGCAACGCCTGGCTTACGGGAATTGCTTCAATAGTTCCCGCAGCTGCGTTGATCGAGTTTTTTATTTTATGTCCCGGCTCACCGCGCACCAAACAGGATTCATCCCAATGAGGCCTAACAATTCATTCAAGCCGAACCCGCTTCGCGGGTCGGCTTAACTCAGGTGTTAGGCGTCACATGAAACTCTCGCGGGGCACTTGGACAATCACAGCATGGCTGCTTCTGGCTGGAGCCTGCATTATTGCGTTCTCTGCAAAAGATCTCGGCCTGCCCCCATCATTGTGGTGGTGGACCGTTCTCGCCTTCATTACAACGATTTCTGGCCGAGAGTCCTATAGCCCTAGAGGCAGTTCCTCAAATGAGAGGAGCTTTTCAAAGGTGGCGTTCTGGCTGGGAGTTGTTGTTGTTCCGATAGGTGTCTTCGTAACAATGACGTGACGCCTAACAATTCATTCAAGCCGAACCCGCATCAGGTTAGCTAACTTCGGTTGGTTCTAGGTACTATCGGCTTCGGTGCCGGTCCAGTGCGGGTCGGCTTAATTCAGGCGTTAGGGCCTTCATGGCACTTTCCTTCTTAGCCAACCTGTTAGGCCACCGGCTTCGTGCCGGTAATCGGGTTCGGTTAGATGGCGGCTACGACATGGAGCCGAAATGGCTCAATGGCCGGATCGCCCACTTCGGGGAGTGCGTCGGTTTCATCCAAGGCGAGAACGGTCAATCTGCTGCGCTCATCCGGCTAGATGAGCCGGTCACCTCTAACGGAGTCACAGGATCGCACTTGGTTCTACGCCTCCGTTACGTTGGCGCTCGCTGGGCCAACCGAGAGACCGTGCACCTTGAGCTGTTCACCTCGCCTCCCGCGTCATTACAAGATCCCTCTACTCGCGGCGTGTGGATCGAGTCTCATGCCAGCTATCACGTAGAGGGCCCTAACAATTCATTCAAGCCGAACCCGCTTCGCGGGCCGGCTTAATTCTGGCGTTAGCCCTCAATGGATACTCGCGCTGCAATCCTTTCCAGGCTCGCCCGCTTTGAAGAGCCATCCGCCCCACTCATCGATGAGCTTCGATCCATGGGCTGGGATTGGTCTGATGAGCCGCTGCTCATACTTACGGCAGAGCACTTCGTTAGTGTTATGGACCGCTTCTTGTCTGACCGACTTACCGCCGACCAGCTTGAGGAATGGGCCGAGAATCTTGAACAGCGCGAAGATGTAGGATTCGCGTCAGAGAAGAAGGAACTCCTGGATGACCTGCTATTTTGCTTGGCTAATCCATCAATCAACTACGAGATCACTCAAGAGATCATCCACCAGCTTAGGCAGCGCTTGCTTGAGGGCTAACAATTCATTCAAGCCGAACCCGCTTCGCGGGTCGGCTTGATTCAGGCGTTAGCACTCACTGGAGGTTTCATGCGTTCTTTGGTCGTCATTGCCGCTGCGCTTCTTATCTGCGCCTGCTCAACCGTTCCGACCAACTCAAAAGGCTGGATCGAGCCTATCGACGCAATTCGCGCGGCAAACGATGACCCAAGAAACGGCGTGCGCGGTGAGTTCATCATCACCGTCAAAGCACTTGACTCCTATCCGGAGCGATCTTTCCTGAACTCTGAGAAAGACTATCGTGATCAACGGAACCTCACTATCCGCATGCCAACTTCAGTGGTTCCAAAGCTTGAGCAACGCCTTGGCGTCAAGTTCCAAGATCTCAAGAATCGCAGGCTTGTCGTTCTCGGTGTTGCAAAGCGTAACCGCATAGACTTCGTGACTGATGGCAAACCGACTGGAAAGTACTACTATCAAACTCATGTGCAAGTAGACAGCGCCACTCAGATCAAGTTTGCGGAGTGAGTGCTAACAATTCATTCAAGCCGACGCCGCTTCGCGTGTCGGCTTAATTCAGGTGTTAGGCCCCTTGGGGAGAAGACTGCTCAAACCTGAAATTGGCGATGTCTTTGCCATCCCGCTGCCCGACGGCGATCAAGCTCTCGGACAGGTTGTTGCTTGGGTCGAGGATCTCGGAGCTGTTGGATGCGCCTTGTTTGATCATACACATCGTCCGTCCCACCCGGTACCACCATTGGGCCAGCCTAGTTCCGTAGTGCTTTCGACCCCAGACCTGCTTCAACGACGCTATTGGCCGATTCTAGGCAATCGCCCTGTGATGGTTTCAGCCGATCATCTAACGTGGGAGGGCTTCCGTGATGTCCATTGGGTCGGCGTCTCGATTCAGGGCTCCGGTATCATCCGCCAGTTCATGGAGGCCTATCATGGGTTCAGCCCCTGGGACGCGATGGCAGACCCTGATTACTTCACCGAGCTCCTCATTGACCGAAAAATGCCACCAGGTGCTTATGTGGCCGGAGCCTAACAATTCATTCAAGCCGAACCCGCTTCGCGGATTGGCTTGATTCAGGCGTTAAGTGCCATGGGAAAGGTTGCCCGCAACTGGATCGAACACACCCAGGACTGGCGCGATGAGCCGATGGCCTACTGGGTTCACTTAGAGCTGGGCGGTGCCGCATGGCGTGCGTCTGAGTCATACAGCCCGCCGGCCCCTAGAGCCGAGGATCGCAACGGCTACACCGTGCTTTGCGTGGAGTCACAGGGTTTTGTTTTCCGCTTCTCCTCCGCTGCACAGCTTGCCGAGTGTGTCGATGTCCTTGGGCGCAAGCCCCTTCCGACATCGCGCCGCCTGTCCGCTATTCGCGGTGGCGGGCACGGCCCCAGCAGTCACTGGCTCAGCCGGTTGCCTGGCCATATCAAGTCCCCCAAGATTCGACAACGTGCCGTGGAGGATCTCCGCTCAGTGATCTCGGCCATGGCACCTAACAATTCATTCAAGCCGGACCCGCTTCGCGGGCCGGCTTAATTCTGGTGTTAGGCCGCTCTTGCCAAGACGCGCCGCCACTCCTAACATTTCCTCCGCCATCGCGGTTCTCGCGGTCGGCCGTAAGCGTTCACGTCAACCAACGCGCCCATCATCTCCGGCATTGCCGGGGCTGTTTACCCGTTCACGGGTAAAAGGCGCCTTTGCTTGACCGGATCCAGGAGATCACTCATGAACGCTTCAAACAAATCCACCGTCCTCTTTGGCATTCCCAAACTCCCCGCGCGCTACGGCTCGCTGGTCATGCCTCTGCTGCTGTCTATCCTAATGACCTGCATCGTGTCCTTGGTCAGCACGTTCAAAAGCATTGGCATGTCGCCTCAATTCGCGTCCAAATGGCTTGCGGCCTGGGGTGTCTCGTGGCTGATCGCCTTTCCGGTATTGCTGTTGGTACTGCCTATAGTTCGCAAGGTAACCGCAGCACTCGTGCGAGCGGCCTAACAATTCATTCAAGCCGACGCCGCTTCGCGGCGCGGTTTGATTCAGGTGTCGGGCGCCGTAAAAACCTGTCCCTTCACTCAAGTTGGAAGCGTAGCCTTCGGCATTGATCCTGGCGCCTCAGCTGCGCTCATCGGTAAGCCGCGCTCCCAGCACGCCAACCGCGCCGGCCAGATGGAGTTTTACTATGGTTCGGCCCTTGCTCCACAGCAGGTCTCATTGCACGCAGCAGTGAATCCAGCGTCGAACAGGAAGTCGATACCCACCATCACTGCAGTAGCCGGAAGCCCGGCTATCTCCAGATCAAACGATCCGCGCGAAGCGCATCCACTCGCCCGTGCGCCGGGCGCCGAGTTCGAACGAGTGGGTGGGCGTCCAACCGAGCCGGGTCCTGGCCAGATCATTCGATACCCATGACCGGTACGCTTCGCGCACGACGCGACCCTCGCTGGGCATCCGCAGTGCCGGTACATCGTCGGCCGGTGTTGCGGTGCTGCGGCGCTGCAGCCGGGACTTGATCATCATCTTCTGCTCGGCGGTGATCCGGCGGGCGACCATTTCCTTGGTGCCGCGGATCAGCTTGCCGACGGGCGGGATGGTGCCGAGCTGGGCGTGGAAGGCCGGCGAGGCGGCGAGGCGGATCGCGGCGGTGACGCTGTCGCGCGCACGCGGACGCTTCGCCTGCCAGTAGCGGGCGATCTCATCGAGCGAGTAGTCATGGAGGGTCTTCTCTCCCTCGACCATGCCGGCGAACGTGGTGATGAAGTCCCCCCAGGTCATGCGGGCATCACCGTTGATCAGGAACGCCGCGCCGACCGCGTCGTCGCGCTCGAGCGCCGCCATGATCGCCTCGCAGACATCGTCGACGTACACCGCGTTGCAGATGCCCCGGCCGCCATCGATCAGGCTGATCCGGCCCGCGCGCGCATCCTGGACGATCGGCGTGACGAAGAAGCTGTAGGGCCCGTAGACGATGGTGGGACGGAGCACGACGGTCTCCAGCGCGCCCCGCTTACCGGCTGCCACCACCACGGCCTCGGACGCCGCTTTGGCATCGGAGTAGGCCTCGTTCCATCGCTGGATGGGCGCGGTGGCCTCGGTGAGCACGTCCAGCTTCGGCGACGGGCCATGCACGGCCATCGAGCTGATGTGGACGAAACGACGGACACCGGCACGCGTGCAGGCCTCGATCAGCTGCGTGGCCTGCGTCCTGGCGCTCTCGTCGTCGCCGTGGGCAAGGTTGACGACGGCGTCGCATCCTTCCACCGCCCGCGCAAGGCTGGCGGCGTCGAGCATGTCGCCCGCGACCAGCTCGGTATCCAGCCGGGCGATCCGCACGGCGCGCGAGAAGTCGCGGACCAGCGCACGGTACGGGAGCCGGTACTCGAGCGACAGGAGTTCGCACAGGCGCGAACCGATGAACCCGGTGGCGCCGGTGACGAGGATCTTGGTGGGCATCATGCCGAGGACTCCATGCGTGCCAGCCAGGGTTGCGCCATGGATGTGCGCCTCGCATACGCCGTCTCGATGACGGCGAGCGCGTGCAGCGCCGACTCCCCGGTCACGAACGGTGCGCGCCGCTCGCGGACCGCACCGACGAAGTCATCGAGCTGCGCGCGGTAGTGGCTGCGCCCGTCCCATCGCTTGGCGCACAGGATCTGCATCTCCATCGGACCACGCCGCGTGGTCCGGTGGAGGGTCAGGGTGCGGGGATCCGAGGTCGAAGCCTCGAGCGTGCCGCGCTCGCCCACTACCCGGATGCTGCGGCGCAGGCGGTGCGACCAGCTGAATTCCAGCCGCGCGGGCACCGGTCGTCCGCCGATCTGCAGGACGCCGGTCAGCTTCGCGTTGCTTTCGAAGCCACCGAATGCATCGTCCTCGTAAGCGATCCCGGTAAGGTCGCCGAAGAGCCAGAGCACCCGGTCGAGCAGGTGCACGCCGGTATCGAACAGTACGCCCCCGCCGGTCGCGTTGCGATCGAAGTAGCTGTTGCTCGCCATCGGCCAATCGAGCGGCGCGCCATCTTCGACGATCACCTCGCGGACTTCACCGATCTCCCCTTCCTCCACCAGGTCCGCGAGCCACCGGTTGTGCGGGAAGAACCGCATCATGAGGGCGACGGCTAGCACCCGCTCGGTCCTGCGCGCCGCCTCCACCATTTTCCGGCCGTCGGCGACCGTGATCGCCAGCGGCTTCTCGCACAGGACGTCGATCCCCATTTCCATCAGCTGGATCGCGACGGGTGCGTGGAAGCGCGGCGGGACGGCCACGATGGCGGCGTCGACCTTGCCGGCAAGCCCGGCGAGCTCGGTAGTGATCTCCGCCTCGACACCGCTGGCGCGCGCCGCATGCGTGGCGTTGCCGCGGTCGCGGTCGCAAAGCACGGTCACCTCGACCCGACGGTCCCCGATGATCACGGGCAGATGCGCCTCGCGCGTGATCGCCCCGCACCCGACAATGCCAAGCCGTACGGGCTGGTTGGAATCAAAGCTCGTCAAGGTCCCTCTCCGTGTCAGCACACTAGCGATACGTGAATTGGGCCATCGACCGGCCTTGCGGCGAACTGCGGTTCTCACCCGGCCAGGCACGCATGCCAGACGCCCGGCATCTACGATAGGCTTGATCCACCGCACCAAGGGGCCAGGCACGATGACGCCAGACAACCCGTATCAGGCGCCTGCATCGTCCGCCGCCCCCGGATCCACACGCGTACCGCGCCGATGGATCGCCATCGTGCTTTCCCTCGCGGCTTTCCAGACGCTGGTGGTGGCACTCTATGCCCCCACGACCCTCAGCCAACTCCGTGACGGCGGAATCAGCGTACTGACCGCCATGGCATGGGCGTCAGCCAGCGGGCTGCTGGCGACCGGAAGTCTCGTCCTCATGGTTAGTCCACGCCTAGCGACCTGCCTGTTGTTCCTGGCGGCGGTGCTGAGCGCCTTGACGTATGCGCAATGGCGTCCTCCGTTCGTCTTCACCGGACTATTGGTGGCCGTCTGCGCCGCACTTGTCGGCTCCGTTTCCGCGCGATCCGCGAGGATCTGACCGCGCATCCGATCGGAGGGCGCCTGCGCATGCTTTCGCTAGCGCTTCACGGTATCTTCGGCGCGCCCTCGCAAACCGGTGCACTCCATGCTGATTTCCCGCAGGCAGGCCCTGACCACCGGCATGACCGCCATCGCACTGGTCATTGCGCTGCAGGCGTTCAACAGCGTTGGCTGTTACAGGCACACGTTGCCGACGTTCGTACAGGTGGTGGGCATGTTCGTGCTGGTGCCGTTGCTGCCCGCGCTGGTCTCGCTGCTGACGGCCAATCCGCTGCGGGCGGTGGGGGCGTGCCTGTTGTTCGCACCGTGGCTGGTGTTGGCGTACTACACCGATTGCGTACGGCCGTACCAGGGTGGCGGTGCGTCGATGATCTACGTGGCGGTACTGATGTGGGGCACGCCATGCGCGATCATCGGTGCGCTGCTCACGGGACCGGCGATGCGCCTGCTCGGCGTGTCGGTGGCGCCTCGCCAATAACTCGCGCGCACGCGTCGTGCGCCCTACTCCGCTTCTTCCGGCGGCAACACGATGCCGTCCGGGTCCACCGCCAAGCGACCGGCCGCGAGCACGGCCTGGGTGCGGTTGGTGACGTGCAGCTTGCGCAGGATGGCGGTGACGTGCGCCTTGATGGTGGCTTCGGACACGCCCAGGTCGTAGGCGATCTGCTTGTTGAGGCGGCCGGCGCCGAGCATCTGCAGCACCTTGAACTGTTGCGGGGTGAGGTCGCGCAGGCGCTGCGCGGTTTCCTGTTCGTCCCGACTGGTGGCCGGTGCGTTGTGCGCCTCGTCCGGCACCCAGCGCTCGCCATCGAGCACGGCACCGATGGCCTGGCCGATGGTGTCCGAATCGGCGGACTTCGGAATGAAGCCGAGCGCGCCGTGGTCCAGCGCGCGCCGCATCACCGCGGGCTCCTCGCGTGCCGACACGATGACCACGGGCAGCTGCGGATGCAGCGCGCGCAGGTGCACCAGCGCATTGAAGCCGTGCGCGCCTGGCATGTTGAGGTCCATCAGCAGCAGGTCGGCATCCGGGTGCGCGTCGACGAGCACGTAGAGCGCATCGACGCTGTCGGCTTCATGCAGCTTCACGCCCGGCATCACGCGCTGCACGGCGCCACGCAGCGCTTCGCGGAACAGCGGGTGGTCGTCGGCGATCAGCAGGGTGGGCATGGCGGTGCGGTCCATCGTGGGGGAAGGGTAATCCGTGGGGTGCGTGCTGCACAGCGGCGGGCGTCACATGCCCGCAGCTGCTGGCCCGCCGCCTCCCCGCGACGGGCCGGTCGTGCCTACTTGACCTTGCGTTCGGCTACCAGCGATTCCACCACCGACGGGTCGGCCAGCGTCGAGGTGTCGCCCAGCTGCTCCGGCGCGTTCTCGGCGATCTTGCGCAGGATGCGGCGCATGATCTTGCCCGAACGCGTCTTCGGCAGGCCCGGCGCCCACTGCAGGTGGTCCGGCGTGGCGATGGGGCCGATCTCCTTGCGCACCCAGGCCACCAGTTCCTTCAGCAGTTCGTCGCTCTGCGCTTCGCCGGCTTTGAGGGTGACGTAGGCGTAGATGCCCTGGCCCTTGATGTCGTGCGGAAAACCGACCACCGCCGCTTCGGCCACCTTCGGGTGCGCGACCAGCGCGCTTTCCACCTCGGCGGTGCCGATGCGGTGGCCGGACACGTTGATGACGTCATCGACGCGGCCGGTGATCCAGTAGTAGCCATCGGCATCGCGGCGGCAGCCGTCGCCGGTGAAGTAGGTGCCTGGATAGGTGCGGAAATACGTGTCGATGAAGCGCTGGTGGTCGCCGTACACGGTGCGCATCTGGCCCGGCCAGGAATCCAGCAGCACCAGATTGCCTTCGGTGGCGCCTTCCAGCTGCTCGCCATTCGCATCCACCAGCGCCGGCCGCACGCCGAAGAACGGCAGCGTGGCCGAGCCGGGCTTGAGGTCGATGGCGCCGGCCAGCGGCGTGATGAGGATGCCGCCGGTTTCGGTCTGCCACCACGTGTCGACGATGGGGCAACGCGAATCGCCGACGGTCTCGTAGTACCAGCGCCAGGCTTCCGGATTGATCGGCTCGCCCACGCTGCCCAGCAGGCGCAGCGAGGCACGCGAGGTCTTCTTCACCGGTGCCTCGCCCTCGCGCATCAGCGCGCGGATCGCGGTGGGGGCCGTGTAGAAGATGGTGACCTTGTGCTTGTCGATGACGTCCCAGAAGCGCGACACGTTGGGGTAGTTGGGCACGCCTTCGAACATCACCGCGGTGGCGCCGTTGGCCAGCGGGCCGTAGACGATGTAGCTGTGGCCGGTGACCCAGCCCACGTCGGCCGTGCACCAGTAGATGTCATCCTCGCGCAGGTCGAACACGGCTTCGTGCGTATACGCCGCGTACAGCAGGTAGCCGCCGGTGGTGTGCAGCACGCCCTTCGGCTTGCCGGTGGAGCCGGAGGTATAGAGGATGAAGAGCGGGTCTTCGGCGTTCATGCGCTCCGGCTCGCATTCGGCCGGCTGCGCGTCGACGACGGCATCGAACCAGCGGTCACGCGGCATCTGCATGTCGACGGCGCCACCGGTGTGGCGCACGACCAGGACGGTCTCGACGGAGTTGGTGCCGGGCAGCTTCAGCGCGGCATCCACGTTCGCCTTCAACGGCACCTTCTTGCCGCCACGCAAGCCTTCGTCGGCGGTGATGATCAGCTTGCTGCCGCAGTCGGCCACGCGGTCGGCGATGGAATTGGGCGCGAAGCCGCCGAACACCACCGAGTGGATGGCGCCGATGCGCGCGCAGGCCAGCATGGCGACGGCGGCGTCCGGGATCATCGGCAGGTAGATGGTGATGCGGTCGCCCTTCTGCACGCCCAGCGCACGCAGGGCGTTGGCCAGCTTGCAGGTGCGCTCGTACAGCTCGCGATAGGTGACGCCGTAGGACGGCGTGTCGGGACCGTCGGGCTCGAACAGCAGCGCGACCTTGTCGCCGCGCTCGGCCAGCTGGCGGTCCAGGCAGTTGACGCTGGCGTTGAGTTCGCCGTCGGCGAACCAGCGGATGTGGAAATCGTCCAGGGCGTAGCTGACGTCCTTGATCCGGGTCGGCTTGGTGAACCAGTCGAGGCGTTCGGCCGCCTTGCCCCAGAAGGCCTCGGGATCGTCGATGGATGCCTGGTAGTCGCGCTGGTACTGCTCGCGCGTGATGCGCGCGCTGGCGGCGAATTCCGGCTTGACCGGATAGAGATCAGTCATGAGGTCCTCCCGGGACATTCCTGTGAAGCGTCGATTCTGAAGCATGGACGAAGACCGGGCGAGGCGACGGAGGTACGTCGTGCGGTGCATCCGGCACGCCGAGTTTGACGCATACGGTCGTGCGGCATCGCAGCATCCGGCTTAGACAATGGTCGTAAAGCGGCCATGCGCTCCCTGCGACCGATCGCCGCACCCCTTCTGTGGCAAGGGTTTGCCTGCCCGGTGGTGCGATTACGACTAATGGCGAATAGGCGCTGCCGGCGCGCAGGCGCAAGTCTCCGTCAGCCGCGCAACGCGGCCATCAACCTTTCGGGAGGGGTTATGACCCAACGTTCCGCACTCATGGCGCGACGGCCACTGGCCGCTGCGCTTTTCGTCGCCCTCATTGCGCCGGGGATGGCGTTCGCACAGACCGCCAAGGAAAAAGCGCTGGAGGCCCGCGTGGCCGACCTCGAGCGGCAGGTCCAGCTGTTGCTGTCCGCGCAGCAGCAGCAACAGACCCAGATCACCACCACGCAGGAGCAGGTGACGCAGGTGCAGGCCAAGCAGGCCACGGCACCGGCCGCCGTGCCCGCCGGCAAGCAGCCGATCCAGAACACCACCATCCTGACCGCAGCCAACCCGGGGAGCACGTTCTCTTATGGCGGCTTCATCAAGATGGACGCGATGGCCACCGACACCAGCGACGGCCGCATCGCCGATGGTTCGTCGGGCCGCCTGTTCTACGTGCCCAGCACCATTCCGGTCGGTGGCCCGACCGCCGACGGCGGCGATGCCTATGCCGACTTCCATGCGCAGTTCTCGCGCTTCTGGCTGAGTGCGGACCATGTGACCGAGGGCGGCGACAAGCTCAAGGGCTTCGTCGAGATGGACTTCTTCGGCGGCGGCAGCAACGCGCTGGCCGGCAACGAGACCGCCACCAATACCTACGCCGTCACCCTGCGTCATGCGTATGTCAGCTGGAACAACTGGCTGGCCGGCCAGACCTGGTCCAACTTCATGGACGCGGCGGCGCTGCCGGATGCGGTGGACTTCGTGGGCCCGACCGACGGCACGATCTTCGTGCGCCAGGCCCAGCTGCGCTACACCAAGGGTCCGTGGTCGTTCTCGATCGAGAACCCGCAGACCACCGTCACCCCGTACCTCACCGGCGCCCGCTTCAACAGCGGAGACAACGCCGCGCCGGACGTCACCGCGCGCTGGCTGACCAAGGGCGACTGGGGCCACTTCACCGTCGCCGGCATGGTGCGCCAGTTCAAGGTCGCGGACGAAACCGACACCGGCGGTTCGGTGAGCGTGTCGGGCAAGTTCAACCTGGGCAAGAGCGACGACATCCGCTATGCGGTGAATGCCGGCCAGGGCATCGGCCGCTACCTGGCGTTCGGCGTGGGCAGCGACGTGGTCACCGAGGCCGATGGCGACATCAGCGCGCTGGATGGCTACGGCGGCTTCGTGGCATGGCGCCACGTGTTCAGCCCGAAGATCCGCACCAACCTGATGTATTCCGCCTCGCACTTCGACAACGACGCCGCGCTCACCGGGTTCGGCGTCACCGAGCGCACCCAGTCAATGCACGCCAACATCATCTATTCGCCGTTCCCGAAGCTGGACCTGGGCGCCGAGCTGATCTACGGACAGCGTTCGCTCGAGGATGACCGCGAGGGCGACCTGAAGCGTCTGCACACCACCGTCAAATACACTTTCTGAGGGGAAACCACATGAGTTCCACGACTGTGCAGCATTCGGCGTCGGGCGAGCTGACGAAGGGCCACAAGAAGGTCATCTTCGCCTCCAGCCTCGGCACCGTGTTCGAGTGGTACGACTTCTATCTCTACGGCTCGCTGGCGGTCATCATCGCCAAGCAGTTCTTCAGTGGCGTCAACGAAACCACCGGCATGATCTTCGCGCTGCTGGCGTTCGCGGCAGGCTTCTTCGTGCGTCCGTTCGGCGCTGCCTTCTTCGGCAGCCTCGGCGACCGCATCGGCCGCAAGTACACCTTCCTGGTCACCATCCTGATCATGGGCATCTCGACCTTCCTGGTCGGCGTGCTGCCCAACTACGCGACGATCGGTTTCGCCGCGCCGGTGATCCTGATCATCCTGCGCCTGGCGCAGGGCCTGGCGATGGGTGGCGAGTACGGTGGCGCAGCCACCTACGTGGCCGAGCATGCACCGGCCGGCAAGCGTGGCTTGTACACCGCGTTCATCCAGACCACCGCCACGCTGGGCCTGTTCCTGTCGCTGGCCGTGATCCTGGCCTGCCGCCTGACCTTGGGCACCGAGGCGTTCGAGGACTGGGGCTGGCGCATTCCGTTCCTGGGCTCGATCGTGCTGCTGGGTGTGTCCGTGTGGATCCGCCTGCAGCTGGCCGAGTCGCCCCTGTTCCAGCAGATGAAGGCCGAAGGCAAGGGCTCGAAGAAGCCGTTCCGCGACAGCCTGCAGGGCGGCAACCTGAAGCTGATGCTGCTGGTGCTGTTCGGCGCCACCGCCGGCCAGGCCGTGGTGTGGTACGGCGGCCAGTTCTACGCGCTGTTCTTCCTGCAGAGCATGATCAAGGTGGACCCGACGGTGTCGTACCTGCTGATCGCCGGTGCGCTGCTGCTGGCCACGCCGTTCTTCCTGTTCTTCGGCTGGCTGTCGGACAGGATCGGTCGCAAGAAGATCATCATGGCGGGCTGCCTGCTGGCCGCGCTGACCTACTTCCCGATCTTCAAGGGCATCACCCACTACGCCAACCCGGCCATCGAGGAAGCCCGCACGTCGTCGCCGGCCGTTGTCGTCGCCGACCCGGCCACCTGCAGCTTCCAGTTCGATCCGGTCGGCATCCGCAAGTTCACCAGCTCGTGCGACGTGGCCACGGCTGCGCTGACCAAGGCCGGCGTGCCGCATGAAATCCAGCCGGGTCCGGCGGGCGAAGTGGCCAAGGTCCAGGTCGGTGGCGCCGCTGTGGCGTCGTTCGAGGCGGCGGGCCTGTCGAAGGATGACCTGAAGGCGAAGTCGGGCGAGTTCGGCGCCGCGCTGAAGGGCGCGCTGACCAGCGCCGGCTATCCGGAGAAGGCGGACACCGCGCGCATCAACATCCCGATGACGCTGTTCCTGCTGTGGGTGCTGGTGATCTACGTGACCATGGTCTACGGCCCGATCGCCGCGTACCTGGTGGAGCTGTTCCCCACGCGCATCCGCTACACCTCCATGTCGCTGCCGTACCACATCGGCAATGGCTGGTTCGGTGGCTTCCTGCCGGCGATCTCGTTCGCCCTGGTCGCGGGTACGGGCAACCTGTACTACGGCCTGTGGTATCCGATCGGCATCGCGGTGATGACGCTGATCATCGGCACGCTGTTCCTGCGTGAGACCAACCACGTCGACATCACGAAGTAAACGCTCCTCCCCCGCCGGCCCCTCCAGGGCCGGCAACCCGGACGCCGGCCTTCGTGGCCGGCGTTTTCTTTTGGGTGCTTTCACGGATGTAAGCTGGCCCTCCCGCCACGAGGGCAGGCGCCATGCCACTGATCACCCTGACCATCCGCAAGCCCAAGGACGACGCATTCAAGTCATCCGTGCTGGACGCCGTGCATGCCGCGCTGGTGGCCTCGGGCGTGCCCACTACTGATCGTTTCCAGCGCGTGCTGGAACTGTCGGCGGAGGATTTCCGCTACGACCCGACCTATCCGGATGTCTCCGGTGCACGCGACGAGGACTTCGTGCTGATCGAAATCCTGTGGTCGGCGGGACGCAGCGTGAAAGTGAAGAAAGCGCTGCTCGCGGATCTGATGCAGCGCCTGGCCGCTGCCGGCAGGAATCCGGAGAACGTGATGGTCTGCTTCAAGGAAACCACATGGGAGAACTGGGCGTTCGCAGGCGGACGCCTGGTCCATACGTGAGGCGGATCAGCGCGGCGGCGCAGCGAGTTCCTTCTCGCTCAGGAAGCCGTTGCCGTCCGCATCCTGCCGCCTGAAGCGGTCGGCAAGCTGCGCCAGATGCGCCGCGCGGGTGATCGGCTTGCCGCGCCCGCCCGGCAGTTCCTCCACGGACAGCACACCGTCGCGGTTGCGGTCCATGCCGTCGAAGGCGTAGCTCATCCAGGCCTGGTATTCGGCCAGGCTGACGCGCCCGTCGAGGTCGGTGTCCATGCGTGCGAGGTAATCGCCGGTGGCGGTGACCTGGGCCAGCAGGGGCAGGGGCACGACGGTGAGCAGGAGTGCGGAAAGGAACAGGCGCATGGCGGCATTGTAGGGCGACCGGCCGTGTGGGCGCGCACGCGGTCAGCCCCGCCATCGGGCGGCCCTCGTCGGTCGCGGATATTGGGGTACGCTGCACCGGCATTCGACCCCCGCTCCATGATGAACCTGCCAGCGTCCACCTCTGCGGCCACGTTCGCCGCGCCCCTGTTCGAACTCGATCGCGCCACGGTGGTACGCGGCGCCACGCGCGTCCTGCACGACCTGTCGCTGAGCATCCCGCTGGGCCAGCACACGGCCCTCCTCGGTCCGAACGGCTGTGGCAAATCGACGTTCATCAAGCTGATCAATCGCGAGTTGTATCCCCTGGCACGCGAGGGCGACGCGCCGGTGAAGGTGTTCGGCCTGCGCCGCTGGAACGTGAACGAACTGCGCAACCGCCTGGGCCTGGTCACCAGCGACCTGACCCGCGACCTGCAGCAGATGCCGTACCTGCGCGTGGAGGACGCCGTGGTGACGGGTTTCTTCTCCAGCTTCGCAGTCCCCCCGCACCGGCAGGTGGATCCCGGCATGCGCGCCCGTGCACGGCACGCACTGGAGCAGGTGCGCGCGATCCCGCTGGCCGACCGCCAGGTGGCGGAACTGTCGACGGGCGAGATGCGTCGCGTGCTGATCGCGCGGGCGCTGGTGCACGAGCCGGACGCGCTGCTGCTGGACGAACCCACCGCCGGCCTGGACCTGGTCGCACGGCAGCACTTCCTGGACCTGATGCGCAGCCTGGCACAGCGCGGCATCACCCTGGTGCTGGTGACCCACCACATCGAGGAGATCATTCCGGAAATCGACCGCGTGCTGCTGCTTCGCAACGGCACCGTCCATGCCGACGGCGACCGCGCCACGACGCTGACGGACGCGCAACTGAGCCGGACCTTCGGCGGACCGATCCAGGTGCGTCACGAAGGCGGCTTCTACAGCGCGATGCCCGCCCATGCCTGAGCTGCCCGAAGTCGAAACCACCCGCCGTGGCCTGGCGCCCCACGTGGAGGGCCGCCGCATCCAGGCGGTGACGTTGCGCAGGCCCGACCTGCGCTGGCCGATTCCCCCGGAAGTGGCGCGCGAACTGCCCGGCCAGCGCATCGATGCCGTGCGGCGCCGTGCGAAGTACCTGCTGATGGACACCGCCGCAGGCAGCGCGGTGCTGCACCTGGGCATGTCCGGCAGCCTGCGCGTGCTGCCGGCCACCACCCCGGTCGGCGCGCACGACCACGTGGACATCGCGCTGGACGGCGAACGTGGCAGGTCCGGCCGCGTGCTGCGCTTCACCGACCCCCGGCGCTTCGGCTGCCTGCTGTGGCAGCCCGTCGGCCAGGTGCATCCGCTGCTGCAGGGGCTGGGGCCGGAGCCGTTGTCGGACGCATTCGACGGCGACTACCTGTTCGCGCTCAGCCGCGGCCGACGGGCGCCCGTCAAGACCTTCCTGATGGACCAGGCCGTGGTGGTGGGCGTGGGCAACATCTACGCGGCGGAAAGCCTGTTCCGCGCCGGCATCTCGCCGCTGCGCGCGGCCGGCAAGGTGTCGCGGGAGCGCTACGTGGCGCTGGCGGCGGCCGTGAAGGACATCCTCGCCTATGCCATCACCCGCGGCGGGACCACGCTGCGGGATTTCCTCGATCCGGACGGTGCACCGGGGTATTTCGAGCAGGAACTGTCGGCGTACGGCCGGGGCGGCGAACCCTGCCCGCGCTGCGGCCGGGCGATGAAGCAGGCCGCCATCGGCCAGCGGACCACGGTCTGGTGCGGGTACTGCCAGCGCTGACGACCCGGGCGGGCCCCTGCCACGATCACGTCCTGTGAGAGAAATGACGTTATATTCGCGCCCTTGGCTCGTGGGGAAGACGGATGGCCGACGCACCTGACATCACCTTGTGGCTGGACTCGGCCCGGAGCGGCGATCGCGCCGCGCTGGACCGCGTGCTGGCCACGCTGTACCAGGAACTGCACACCATGGCGCGCCGCCAGCTGTCTGGCCAGCACGGCTACACGCTGGATGCGACCGCGCTGGTGCACGAGTCCTACCTGAAGCTGCTCGGCTCCACCGGTACGGCCAAATTCGAGGACCGCGCGCACTTCTTCGCCTACGCCGCCTCGTCGATGCGCAGCGTGGTGGTGGACTACGCCCGCAGCCGGCTGGCGCGCAAGCGCGGCGGCGACCTCAAGCGCGTGGCGGACATTCCCGAGGAAGTGGAAGGCAACCTGCGCCTGGACGAAGACATGCTGGCGCTGAACGACGCGCTGGAGAAGCTGGCTTCCGCCGACGAGCGCCTGGCGCAGGTGGTGGAGATGCGCTATTTCGCCGGCCTGTCCGAGCTGGAGATCGCCGAGCTGCTGCAGCGCTCCGAACGCAGCATCCGGCGCGACTGGCAGAAGGCGCGCATGTTCCTGCTGTCGGTCATGCAGGACAGCTGAGACCCGTACTGCGCGCCCCCTGCGATGGACGCCGAACGCTGGCAACGCCTGTCCCCGCTGCTGGACGTCCTGCTGGAGCTTGACCCGGACGCGCGCGCGCAACAGCTGGAAATCCTGCGCGCCGACGATCCCGACGCCGCCCGCGAGCTGGAGAAGCTGCTCGCCCTGGAAGAAGAAGGCGACGACTTCATCGACCAGCCCCTGGTCGACAAGCCGGGCCAGCTGAAGCCCGGGATGCGCGTGGGGCCCTACCAGCTGGAATCGATGCTGGGCGAAGGCGGCATGGGCATGGTGTGGCTGGCCTCGCGCGCGGACGGCCTGTACCAGCGCCGCGTCGCGCTGAAGCTGCTGCGCCCCGGCCTGGCCGATCCCAACCTGCGCCTGCGCTTCACCCGCGAACGCGAAATCCTCGCGCGCCTGGAGCATCCCAACATCGCGCGCCTGCTGGACGCCGGCATCGGCGGCGAAGGCCAGCCGTATCTGGCTCTGGAATACGTGGAAGGCGTGTCGATCACCGACTACTGCCTGGCCAACAACATCGGCCTGGACGCCCGGCTGACCCTGTTCCTGCAGATCTGCGCGGCCGTCAGCCACGCGCACGCGAACCTGATCGTCCACCGCGACCTCAAGCCCTCCAACATCCTCGTCACCCCCAATGGCGAGGTGCGCCTGCTGGACTTCGGCATCGCCAAGCTGCTCGACGATCCGGAGCCCGCCCCCGTGCATCCACGCACCGAGGTGCGCGCCTTCACCCTGCACTACGCGGCGCCGGAGCAGGTGCGCGGCGAGCTCGTCACCACCATGACCGACGTGTACTCGCTGGGCGTGGTGCTGTACGAACTGATCGCGGACACCAAGCCCTACCGCCTGCGCCGGCAGACCGATGCCGAATGGGAGCAGGCGATCCTCGCCGTCGAACCGCTGAAACCCTCGGTGGCGACGCTGCGTACCACCGATGGCAGCCGCAGCCGGTGTCCGGATGCCCGCCGCAATGCCCGCAGGCTGGCCGGCGACCTGGACAACATCGCGCTGAAGGCCTTGCAGAAGGCACCGGAGCAGCGCTATCCGTCCGTCGAAGCGATGTCGCAGGACCTGCGGCGGCACATCGAGGGGCGCCCCGTGCTGGCGCGTCCCCAGAGCATGGGCTACCGGCTGCACAAGTACCTCATCCGGCAGCGCTGGACACTGGCCTTCGGCGGGCTGGCGGCCGCGGTGCTGCTGACCGCGCTGGCGGTGAGCATCTGGCAGGGCCGCCAGGCGATGCGCGAGGCGGCGCGTGCGCAGGCCATGCAGAACTTCGTGATCGGACTGTTCGACAACGCCAGCGCGTCGCAGCAGGGCAACACCTTCGATGCGCGCGAACTGCTGGCGGCCGGCGAACGGCGCGGCGCTCGCGAACTCGCCAACCAGCCGCGCGCCCAGGCCGAGTTGCTGGGCGTGATCGCCCGCCTGCGGCTGGGCCTGGGCGACTACCACGAATCGCTGGCGCTGCTGGAAAAGCAGGCGCGGGTACTCGCGACGACCAACGATGCGCCTGACAGCCTGCGCCTGCAGGCCGCGACCCAGCACGGGCGCGTGCTGCGCCTGCTCGGGCGTTCGCGCCAGTGCGTGCAGGTGATGGCACCGATGGAGGCGCGGCTGGCCTCGCTCGATTCCCGATTGCCGCTTCCGGTAGCCGAGTTCAGGTCGCAGAACGGACGCTGCCGTGCCGATGCAGGCGAGAAGCAGGTGGCGCGCCAGATGTTCGACGGCTCGCTGGAGATCCGCCGCAGCCTGAAGGACGAAGCGGGCGTTGCGGAAAACATGCGCGACCTGGCCCAGCTGGATGTCGAACTGGGCAACGCCGATGCCGGCGCGCGCGGCTACCGTGCCGCACTGGCACACCTGCAGGCACACGGCCATGCACGTCATACGCTGGCCATCGAGATCCAGCGCAGCCTGGCGTTGCTGTACCGCAACCGCGGCGATACGGATGCGGCGCTGGCCTCGTTCCAGCACGCACGCGAGCTGTCCGAGGACATCCACGGCGCGCGCCATCCGCTCACCCAGGCCCTGCGCCGCCATATCGCAGCCGTGCAGGTCGACCTGGGCCGGTTGCGCGAAGCCGACGAGGAACTCCGCCGCCTGCACGCGATGACGCTGGAGTCGCTGGGCCCGCAGCATCGCGACACGGCATCGAGCTGGAACTCGATGGGCATCATCGCCTGGGAGCGCGGCGACAACGACACGGCGGTACGCAATGTCGCCCGGGCCGTCGCCATCTGGCGCAGCAACGAGAGCCTGCAGATCCTGCCCGGTGGGCTGTTCAACTACGGCATGGTGCTGCACAGCGCCGGCCGCCACGACGAAGCGCTCGCGGCACTGGAAGAATCGCGGCAGATGCGGGTGACGACCATCGGCGCCAGCCATGCGCTGATCGGCGAGACGGACCGCATGATCGGCGAAGTGCTGGCGGCCAAGGGCGACCTGCGGGGCGCCAGCGAACGCTTCGACCGCGCCGTGCGCCTGACCCGCGTGGGCTTCGGTCCGGAGCATCCGCGCACCTGGTTCGCCGAACTGTCCATGGCCCGCCACCAGACGCGGCTGGGGCGGCCGCAGGACGCCATCGCCCCGCTGGAAGGACTCACGCGCCACGAGGGCGGCGGCAGCGAAGCGCCCAAGCTGCGCTGGCTCGCACGGGCCTATCTGGCCGAAGCGCGTTGCGGCATGGGCGAGAAGGAGCGCGCGCGTCGTGAGCTGGATGCCCTCGCGGGAGAACTGCGCAGCGCGCTGCCCGACGGCGGCATCATTCCGCGCGAAGTCGCCGACCTGCGCGCCGCCTGCCGCTGAGGCCGTTCACTCCAGCGGCAACCCGGGCTGCTGCGGATCGATGCGCCCCTCGCCGCGCGCGATCTTCTTGAACTCCGCGCGGCTGACCGACACATAGCGTTCGTTGCCGCCGATCTCCACCTGCGGCCCATCCTGCACGGCGAGTCCCTGCTCGTTGACCCGCACGGTCATGATCGCCTTCTTGCCGGTGTGGCAGATGGTCTTGATCTCGCTCATCTCGTCCGCCCAGGCCAGCAGGTACTGGCTGCCTTCGAACAACTCGCCGCGGAAATCGGTGCGCAGCCCGTAACACAGCACGGGGATGCGCAGCGCGTCCACCACTTCGCTGAGTTGCCAGACCTGCGCGCGACTGAGGAACTGCGCTTCGTCCACCAGCACGCAGTCGAGCTTGCCGTGCGCGGCGATGTCATCGCGAATCAGGCGTTCGAGGTCATCCTCGCGCTCGAACGCCACCGCATCGGCACGCAGACCGATGCGCGATGCCACCACGCCGGCTCCCGCACGGTCATCCAGTCGCGGGGTCAGGATCGCCACGCGCATGCCGCGCTCGCGGTAGTTGTGCGCCGACTGCAGCAGCGTGGTGGTCTTCCCGGCGTTCATCGCCGAATAGTAGAAATAGAGCTTGGCCATGCCGCCATTGTAAAACGGGCGGGCTTCCCGCTTATCCGCCTTCGGGCGCCTTCACCGGCTCCACCTCGCCCACGTCGACCTTGCCCCTCATGGGCGCCTTCCAGATCGCGTCCTGCAGCCGCCAGTAGTGCTCGGGCTGCCAGTACTTGCGGTCGTAGTACTGGTCGCCCCGCACCGTCATGCCGGTGCCGGCCAGCGGCCCGGTGTGGGGAATGATGGTGAGGTTGCCCACGTAGCCGACGCGGCTGCCGGTCATGCTGCGCATGGCCCGCCGCAGGATCTTCTCCAGCCGCGGCTTGGCCGCCTCGTCGCCGTATTCGGCCAGGATCGCCTGCCCGCGCTCGATGGCCTCCTTGCGCTGCACGTCGTCCAGTCGCGCCCAGTAGACCTCGCGCTGGGCGAGGAAGTCCGGATAGAGCCGCTCGGCCGCGATGTCCATCCATGCGTAGGCGATGGCGCGATCCTGCGCGACGCCGGTGCCCTGCCAGTACATGTCCGCGATGATCGCCTGCGATGGCTTGTCGGCATGGAAAGCCGCGCGCTTGAACCGTTCCAGCGCGCCGGCATAGTCCTGCCGTTCGTAAGCGCGCGCGCCCTCCGACCGCCAGCGCAGGTCCGGGTGCGCGGCCAGGAAGCCTTCGGTCAACACCGCCTGATCGAGCTTCGGCTCCTGGGCCGTCGCCGGCCGCATCGGCAACAGGGCCACCATGACCAGCACACAGCAACGGAGGGCATTCATGGCGATACGCCTGCATCCGGAAGCCTGGAGTGTCGACATGCTAGGAGAAGCAGGGCGCCGTTGTCTGTAAACTGATGGCCTACGCAGAAGTACTCCCATGCACGGTCTCAACCCCCCCCAACGCGCCGCCGTCCTTCACAGCAAGGGCCCCCTGCTCGTGCTCGCGGGCGCCGGCAGCGGCAAGACGCGCGTCATCGTGGAGAAGATCGCGCACCTGATCGCCGGCAACCATTTCCCGGCGCGCCGGATCGCGGCGATCACCTTCACCAACAAGTCCGCCAAGGAAATGCGCGAGCGCGTGTCCAAGCGGATCAAGGGCGACGCGGCCGAAGGGCTGACCATCTGCACGTTCCATGCGCTGGGGCTGAAGTTCCTGCAGATCGAACACGCGGTGGTGGGCCTGAAGCGCGGCTTCTCCATCTTCGACGCGGACGACGCCAACGCACAGGTCAAGGACCTGATGTACGGCGCCAAGCCCGACGACGTGGAAGCGGCGAAGAACCTGATCTCCCGCGCGAAGAACGCCGGCCTGTCGCCCGAAGAGGCCCTTGCCGAAGCGCGCACCAACCGCGAGAAGGAAGCCGCACTGCTGTACCAGCGCTACCAGGACCGGCTGACCACGTTCAATGCGGTGGACTTCGACGACCTGATCCGGCTGCCGGTGCAGGTGCTCGAGAACAACCCCGACATCGTCGCCGCGTGGCGGGAGCGCATCGGCTACCTGCTGGTGGACGAATGCCAGGACACCAACGACGCGCAGTACCGCCTGCTCAAGGCCATCGCCGGCGAGCGCGGCGACTTCACCTGCGTGGGCGACGACGACCAGAGCATCTATGCGTGGCGCGGCGCGAACCCAGACAACCTGCTGCAGATGGCGAAGGACTACCCGGCACTGCAGATCGTCAAGCTGGAGCAGAACTACCGCTGCAGCAACCGCGTGCTGCGCGCCGCCAACGCGCTGATCGCCAACAACCCGCACGAGCACCCCAAGAAGCTGTGGAGCGACCAGGCGGATGGCGAGCGCATCCGCGTGTGGGAATGCCGCGACAACGAGCACGAGGCGGAGAAGGTCGCCGCCGAGATCTCGTTCGTGCATGCGTCCAAGAGCGCGGCGTGGAGCGACTTCTGCATCCTGTTCCGCGGCAACCACCAGTCGCGCGCGCTGGAGAAGGCGTTGCAGCTGCTGCGCATTCCCTACCACCTGACCGGCGGCACCGCGTTCCTGGAGCGGCAGGAAGTGAAAGATGCGATGTCGTGGCTGCGCCTGCTGGTGAACCCGGACGATGACGCCGCCTTCCTGCGTGCCGTGCAGTCGCCCAAGCGCGAAGTCGGCGCCACGTCGCTGGCGAAACTCGCCGAGATGGCGCAGCACGCACATCTGCCGCTGTCGCGCGCGGCCGAGTCGATGGGCGCGCTGAAGGCGCTGCCACCGCGCGCAGCCAACGGCCTCAGTGCCTTCGTCGATATCATCCGCGACCTGCGCCGGCATGCCGAGGAGCTGCCACCGGCCGACCTGGTGCGCCGGTTGAGCGAACGCTCCGGCCTGCTCGCCGACCTGCGCGCCCAGTGCAAGGACGAAGCCTCGTTCCAGCGTCGCCGCGCCAACCTGGACGAACTGGCGGACTGGTTCGAAGGGGGCCCGCGTGGCAGTTCGGCCGGCGACCTCGCCGCCCAGCTCGCGCTGCTGTCGCGCAACGACAAGGACGACGGCGGCAACCAGGTGCGGCTGATGAGCCTGCATGCGGCGAAGGGACTGGAGTTCCGCTACGTCTTCATCGTCGGTTGCGAGGACGGCACGCTGCCGCATGAGACCAGCGTGGAGGAAGGCAACCTGCAGGAAGAGCGGCGCCTGATGTACGTGGGCATCACCCGCGCGAAGGAACAGCTGTGGCTGAGCCACAATCGCGAGACGCGCCGCTTCGGCGAACGTCTGCGCCTGCAGCCCAGCCGCTTCATCGACGAACTGCCGGCCGACGAACTCCAGCGCGATGGCGCCGATCCCGCCGCCGACGCGGAACGCAAGAAAGAACGTGCCAGCGCCGGCCTGGCGGCGATCCAGGCGATGTTCGACTGACCCACGCCGCCCGCGCTTGCGCTACGCTGCGCGGCATCGCAGGCAGGCGGAGCGCGACATGACACGCGACAGCAGGATTTGGCGGTGGGTCGGATTCCTGATCGCCTTCGTCGGCGTGGGCTTCCCCTACTGGCAACTCGCGCCGGAACTCGCCGGCTTGCCGCGCGCCCTCTACGGTCCAGGGCTGGTGGCGGTCGGCGTGGTGGCCATGCTGCTGCGCGCATTCGGCACCGGACGTTTCCTGCCGCTGTGGCTGCTCATCGCGATGGCAGTGCCGGCCGCGGTCCTCGTGCGGCTCGGACTGGATGCCCGCCATGGCGTGGAAGGCCCCGGCCTGGCCGTTGCCGACGTGGCCGTGGGCCTCGGGCTGGGATTGGCAACGGCCCTGGTCGGCATGCTCATCGGCAGCCTCTTCCTGCTGCGCAGCAGCCGGCGCCCCGGGTGATGTCCTCCCCTCGACTTACTGACAAGGCTTGCCGATGACACCGCACCTGTCCGAGATCCGTCAGATCGCGATCACCGTCAGCGATGTGGAGGCCGCGCTGGGCTTCTATCGCGATGCACTGGGGCTGGCGTTCCTGTTCCAGCCCGCAGCACAGCTGGCATTCCTCGATGCCGGCGGCGTACGGCTGATGCTGACCACGCCGCAGGGCGCCGGTGCGGTGGGCGCGAACTCGATCCTCTACTTCACGGTGCAGGACATCGTCTCCACCCAGGCGGCGCTGGTCGCGCGCGGCGCGACGGAGGAGCGGCCACCGCAACTCGCCGCACGCATGCCGGACCACGAACTCTGGACCGGCTTCCTGCGCGATCCGGACGGCAACCTGGTGGGGTTGATGGAAGAGAAACGCTGACCCGCGCCTGGCGCGCTCAACGCACCAGCGCGGGCGGTTCGCGGGCGGGTTCTGCGGGTGGCGGCTGTGGGGGCGCCACGTGCAGCGGCGGCTCCTCCCTCGCCGCCAGTTCCCTCGCGACATCCGCCTGGAACTGACGGGCCCACGGGCCGCGAAGGTATTCACTGACGAGCGCCGACATCGGGTCACCGCCGTTTGCTGCTCCTGCCCGGGACGCCCGCTGCACGATCTCATTCAGCCCGGGGCAGGCGGATCGATCCCCCGCGCGGTCAACATCAGCGTCCCCGGCCTGCCCGGGCGCCCGCAACGATGGCCCGGTACGGCGCTCGACCCGCGCATCGAGCGCCTCGTCGATCGGCTCCTTGCGATTGCAATCGTCGACCACGCCGCGCCGGCATATATGCCCGGGCGCGAGATCGTCCACGTGATCACGCGCGCCGTCCCGGTCGTAACCGCGCGTGCCGTACAGGCCCCCCATGTGCTGGTCGGATCGGTGGATGACGAACTGTGCTGCGTCCTCGGGAGCGGGTGGTTTCTCCAGATAGGGCCGGTCACTCAGCCGGTTGAGGAACTCCACGCCGAGATTGAAGCTCAGCGTGCCGAGGCCGTTGCGCTGATACGTGTCGCCGATGTCGCTATGGCTGCCCGCCAACCATGCGTTGTAGTTGCGATGGTCTTCACTGAAACCCGACGGCACATGCTCGCTGGATGGGAAAAGATCGCGGCGCTCATGTTGTGCCGTGATCTGCAGTGTGGACAGGGTCGAAGGTGGCAGCCGCCGATCATGCTCGTCCACGCCCGTACCGACGGGGTCCAGCAGCAGGGCTGCCTGCAACGTCCTTCCGGGCTCGACCAGCAGCGGACGGTCGGCGTACCGGATGCGTGTGACGAGCTCCTCATCGTCGCGCTCGACCTGCGCACCCAGCGGGTCACGGATCCCCCGCTCGTGCACCATGCGCTGCAGGGCGGCAATTTCCTCCGCCCCGCGACTGAACCCGACACCTGCGATCCGGACCTGCGCCCGGGGATCTTCTTCGATCCATTTCTTGGCCTGCAGGCAGAGCTGCAGATAGGCTGTCTCGACCCGCTCGTCGAAGCTATGGCCGAAGCGGCCGTCCGACCACTTCTCCGGCAGTTTCAGGAGCCCATTCTGGGTGTAAGTGCCTTCGACATAGCTTGTCGCAATGTTGCGGATCCCCTCGTCCTCAAGCGCCCTCACCTGAAGATGGATCTTCGCTACGGCGCTCCAGCTCTCCTGCTTGTCGTCGAACAGACTGTTCCCGGTTCCATCCATCGCCGCAACATAGAGTCGCTCATGTGGTCGGTCGCTGTGCAGCAGCACGGGAATGCGCATGTGCCCAACATCATTCTCCGCTGCATCATAGCTGTCGCGGCCGACTTCACCTGCCAGTTCCACGTCCACGCCACCATCGCGGCGGCCTGACTGACTTGAACCCATGACGAGCACTCCTTGCTCAGTAGGTGCGACTGAATACCTTGATCAGATCATCGCGGAAATCACTATGAGGGCGATCCGGGAACCGGGGCTTCTTCAACGCAATCATGTCCCGCATGTACACATTGATGGTGCGGTCGTTGACTTCGAGAATGATCCCGGGCGTTCCGCTTGATGCCGGATCCAGCGCATCCTCCCGTGCAACATGGTGGCGGATAAGCTCATCCTTGAAGATCTCGCCGATATCGATCTCCGCCTCAAGCGGGGTCCCGTCCCTCGATCGCCACGTAACTTTGGCGGGCGGCGGAAAGTTGCCGATGGGTCCCATGCTTGCTGTCATGTTGTCGGGATACCGCGACCCCAGCGCTTCGGATGAAGACTGCAACTTCGCCTCGGGATCATCGGCACGCACCCTGCCGCCATACACCACGCGACAGCCATACGTGCTGTACGTCGACACGCTGAACCTGTGTGCCCTGAACTTCAGCGGCCACTCCGTCCCCACATTGCTGTACCCGCCTTCCGGCAATTCCGTGGGAGTGCTGGAAGGTGGTGGCGTGGACATGGTGGCGTGGCATCCTGTCGTGGCAACGGAGATCAGCGCGCTGGTAGCGAAGCTCCGGAGAAGGCGTCGTTCCATGATGGCATTCCTGGCCTGTCGGCGATGCCGACGTTAGCGTGGGTTGGCGGTGCCTGCAATCATCGCTAGAAGATGTTCACATGAACCTGCTCTCTCATTTCTCGCGCGCCAGATGATGTGGTCGATGCGAAAGCAGGAATGTGAGAACCACGGGGGAAGCATGAGCATGGCGAGCGATGCGCGATTGACACTGCTGGCGTCGTACAACCAATGGATGAACCGGCGCCTGTACGATGCGGCGGCGACATTGCCGCATGACACGCTGGTTGCGGATCGCGGCGCCTTCTTCGGCTCCATCCTCGGTACGCTCAACCATCTGGTCGTCACCGACACGATCTGGCTCAAGCGGTTCGCTGTTGCGCCCGGCGCTGCCGCAGTGCTTGCGGCGCTGGACGACACGCCGATGCCGACGGCGCTGGATGCCATGCCGTACCAGACGCTTTCCGTGCTGCGCGAGCGGCGCGATTGGCTGGACGCCATGATCCTGCGATGGGTGGGCACCCTCACGCCGACGCAGTTGTCAGCCCGCCTGACCTATGTCAACACGAAGGGAACGGCCTTCACGCGCAGCGCCGAAGGCCTGCTCACGCACCTGTTCAACCACCAGACCCATCACCGTGGGCAGGTCACCACGCTGCTGTCGCAGGCAGGCGTGGATGTGGGCGTGACCGATCTGCTGGCGCTGGTACCGGAAGAAGGCTGACGCTCAGCTTTCGCGCGTCGCAAGCAGGCCGGCCAATTGTTCGCGCAAGGCGGCGACCTCGCCCTCCAGGGCCGCGACGCGTGCTTCGAGTTCTGCATTCGCGGGTTCGCCAGCGAGCGAAGCCGACGGCAGCCGTGCCGCGATCGCCACCACGTCCACCGGTCCACTGAGCAGATGCATGTAACGATCTTCCCGCTGGCCGGGCCCGCGCGGGATCTGCACGACCAGCGCAGGCTCGCGCTGGATCAGGCGTTCGAGGTGATGGCGCACGTCATCGGCATCGGCGAACTTGCACAGCCGCTCACTGCGCGCGAGCAGTTCGTGCACGGTCTGCGCGCCGCGCAGCATCAGCAAGCCCAGCAGCACCGCCTGCTGTTGCGGAATGCCGAAGAAGGCCGCCGTTCGATGCTCGTAGCGCTCGGCGCGCGAGGAGAACACCTGCTTCGCCAACCCCTTCTGCTCCAGCTGACGCAACGCGTGGTTCACCGCGCCATGGTCCAGCGCCATGACCGGATCGCGCGCGGTCTTCTGGTTGGCCGCGACCTGCGCGGCGTTGACCGTCAGCGGATAGGTCTCCGGCGTGGTGGCTTCCTTCTCGATCAGGCAGCCCAGCAAACGGGCCTCGGCGGCATTCAGTACGGGCGCGGTGTCTTCCATGGGGAAACAGTTGTCGGATGCGAGGGCGTGCAGGATAACCCGTGTCCCGGACGGCGCCGGACACCGACTGCAACACAGGTCCGCTAGAATCCACGCACCTAGAAGACCGGATTGCCCATGCGCGTTTCCCTGCTCGCCGCCGGCCTGGCGGCTTCGTTGCTGACCCTGTCCGCGTGCAAGCGCACCGAACCCGCAGCTGCGCCCGCCGAAGCCACGGCACCCCCCACGGCCACGACACCGGCGAAGCCCACCGGCGCGCACGACAACCTCAACGCGGTGGCGTGGGTGCAGACCTCGGTGGAGTACCGCGCCATCACCACCCAGACCTTCCGCGCTGCTGCCGACCACCTGGATGCCGCACTGAAGGAAAAGAACTGGGATGCGCTGGTGCCCGACGAGCGCGGCAACGCCGCCATCGGACTGAAGCCGGCCGTGGTGATGGATGTGGACGAGACGGTATTGGACAACTCGCCCTACCAGGCCCGCCTGATCCGGGACGGCAAGGAATACGACGAGATCAGCTGGGACCAGTGGGTGGCCGAGAAGAAGGCCAAGCCGCTGCCGGGCGTGGTGGATTTCGCCAAGGCCGCTGCCGAGAAGGGCGTGACCATCCTGTATATCTCGAACCGCGCCGTGCACCTGAAGGAGGCCACGCTGGCCAACCTGCGCGAAGCGGGCCTGCCCGTGGCCGACGACAGCGTGTTCCTCGGCCTGGGCACGGTGCTGCAAGGCTGCGAGCAGAACGGCAGCGAGAAGAACTGTCGGCGCCGCCTGGCCGGGCAGCAGTACCGCGTGCTGATGCAGTTCGGCGACCAGATCGGTGACTTCGTGCAGGTGGAAGCCAACACCCGCGACGGCCGCCAGGCTTTGTTCGACGAATACGACGACTGGTTCGGCGAGCGCTGGTGGATGCTGCCCAACCCGACCTACGGCTCGTGGGAGCCGGCGCTGTTCAACAACGCCTGGGACCAGCCGCCCGCCGCACGCACGCAGGCCAAGCGCGACGCGCTGGATTACGCGCCGTGAGTCCGCGTGGCCCGGTCGCGCTGACCGCGCGCGAGCGACTGATCTTCGCGCTGGACGCACCCTCCGGCGCCGACGCGCTGGCCTGGGTGGACCGCTTGGGCGATGCGGTGCAGTTCTACAAGATCGGCATGGAGCTGCTGGCGAGCGGCGACTACTTCACCGTGCTGGACGAGCTCGCTCGCCGCGACAAGCGCGTGTTCGTCGACCTGAAGTTCTTCGACATCCCCGCCACCGTGGCCGGCGTGATCCGTGGCCTGTCGCGCTGGCCGGTGACCTACGCGACCATCCATGGCTGGCACGCCGGGATGATGGAAGCCGCCGCCGAGGCCCGGGGCGGCGATCTGCGGCTGCTCGCGGTGACCGTGCTGACCTCGATGGACGGCGGCGACCTGCGCGCCATGGGCATCGCCAGCAATGATCCGGCCGGGATCGTCGTACAGCGCGCGCTTGTGGCGCAGGGTGCCGGCATCGATGGCGTGATCTGCTCCGGCCAGGAGGCCGGCATGATCCGCGCCGCCACCGGTCCCGATTTCTCCATCGTGTGTCCCGGTATCCGGCCGGGGGGGCCGGCAGGCGACGACCAGAAGCGCACCGTCGGCGTGGCCCAAGCGTTCGCGCTGGGCGCGGACGCGATCGTGGTGGGCCGGCCCATCAGCAAGGCGAGCGATCCGCGCTCGGCGGCCGAGGCCATTCAGGCCGAGATCGCCCTAGCGCTCCAATAAAATCAATAAGATAAATCGAGTTATTTCAGGTATTGCCTTAGCATTCGGGCGCAGGTAGGCTGTGCGCATCCGGCCTTCGGCCGGAGATGTGCCACAACACTTCGTCCTCCGGCTTCGGTCGGACTTCAGGAGGTCCGCGGCGTCGCAAGACACCCGGCCTCCTTTTTTATTGCCTGCAAGGCAAGTTGCGACGGCCATGCTTGCCGCTCTCCCCCGACTGACGTGAAGATGCGGGAAGACTGGGGAGTCACCGCATCATGTCCACGCCGTCCGCGTCCCTGCTGCGCGCGCTGGCCGCCTTCGGGCTGTCGCTTGTCCTGCTGGCCGCCTGCAAACGCGAACCCGAAGAGCTCGCCGGCGCCGCCAGCGAACCCGCCGCCGCCGTGCGCCAGTTGGCAACCCACCTGCAGCGCAACGACCTGGCGGCCTTCGCGCGCGACGCCGTTCCCGCTGACGTGCATGCACGGTTGGACGCTGCCTGGCGACAGGGCCACAGTCGCTGGCCGCTGACCGAGCTGCCACTGGACGACAAGCTGGTGCCGATGCTGGCCGCGCTGGCCGCGAAGGATTCGGAAAAGACGCTGCAACGCAGCTTCGACCGACAGTTCGGGCGGCAGGACCGGGACCTGAAGGAGGCCGCGCGCACGCTGGGCCTGTTCGGCGTGCAGTACGTGAAGAACGAAGGCGACTACACGCAGGAAGAACGCGACCACTACGCGCAGGTCATCGCCGCGCTGGGCGAGTGGGCGCAACAGGCGCCCTTGGGCGACCCGGCGCTGGCACGGACCACGCTGGCCCGGCTCGCACCCGCCGCCCGCACCAGCGGCCTGACCAGCGAAGACGCCCTGAGCCAGGCCGGCATGCAGGCCAGCCTGCAGCGGCTGAGGCCCTTCTTCATCGAGACCAAGGCCAGCTTCGCCCGCTACGGGCTGCCCCTGGATGCGACCTTCGCCGACCTGCGCACCGGCCTGGTCGAACAGAAGGGCGACACCGCCACGGTGCGGATCCACTATCCGTTGGCCGAACGCGAGATCGACACCGTGGTCAGCCTGACCCGGCGCGGCGGGCAGTGGTACCTGACCGACTACCTCCGCCATGCCGAGGGCGTGCTGGAGGCAGTGCCTGCGCCCCCGATCGCGCCACCTGCAATCGAGACCCCTCCGGGCTCGCCGCCGGGCAGTGGCGGCCCGACGCCCTAGGCAGTGGCATCCGCGCACCCGGGAACCCTGCTGCCGTCGCAGGGCCACCCGGCCGGTCCCGATGGACAGAGGGCGCCTGCCTGAACCTGTAACCGCTTCCCAGCCGGTCACGGGCGTGCGCCATAATGCGCCGGATGCCTGAACAGAATCCCCTGCCGTTCCCGGACGCCCCGAAACCGACGCCGCCGGAGAAGACCCCGGGTGCGACGGACCCCGCCGCGCCCGGAAACACCCCGGACACCCAGGTGGTCGCCGATGCGCCCGTCACGGCGGGTGTCCCGATGACGCCGCCCGCCCATCGCCAGGCCAAGCGGCCGTTGTGGGCGCGCCTGCTCGGTCGAGTGGCCGATCCGTGGCTGGCCCTGAACATCGAACCCGAATCGCCGGGTGGCCTGCTGGACGGACGCCCGGTCTGCTACGTGCTGGAAGACTACGGCCTGTCGAACGCGCTGATCCTCGATCGCGCCTGCCGCGACGCCGGCCTGCCCTCGCCCTTGGTGCCGCTGCCGGTCGGCGGCAACCCGCTCGGCCGCAAGCGCGCCTACGTGGCGCTGTCGCGCCGCAACGCCAGCACGTTGATCCCCGACCAGGTCAGCGCCAAGACCCATTCCGGTTCGTTGGCCAAGCTGTTGCAGGCGCATCGGGCCAACCCCGGGCTGGACGTGCAACTGGTGCCGGTGTCGATCTTCGTCGGCCGCGCGCCGGACAAGCAGAGCGGCTGGTTCTCGGTGCTGTTCTCCGAGAACTGGGCCATCGTCGGCCGCTTCCGCCGCCTGCTGGCGATCCTGCTCAACGGCCGCGGCACCATCGTGCGGTTCGCGCCGCCCGTCTCGCTGCGCGGCACGGTCGATGAAGGCCTGGAACCGGAACGCACCGTGCGCAAGCTGTCGCGCGTGCTCCGCACGCACTTCCACCGCATCCGCGAAGCCATCATCGGCCCCGACCTGTCCACGCGCCGCCTGCTGGTGGACCAGGTGCTGGCCGCCGAACCGGTGAAGGAAGCCATCGTCGAGCAGGCACGCCGCGACAAGTCCAAGCCCGAGGACGCGTGGAAGAAGGCGCACGCATATGCCTGGGAAATCGCCGCCGATTACTCCAACCCGGTGGTCCGCTCGGCCAGCTTCCTCCTGAGTCACGTCTGGAACCAGATCTACGACGGCGTGCTGGTCCACCACCTGGACAAGTTCAAGGAAGCCGCGCCCGGCCACGAAGTCGTCTACGTGCCCTGCCACCGCAGCCACATGGACTACCTGCTGCTGTCGTACCTGCTGTACGAACGCGGCATCGTGCCGCCGCACATCGCGGCGGGCATCAACCTCAACCTGCCGGTGGTGGGCACGCTACTGCGCAAGGGCGGCGCGTTCTTCATGCGCCGCAGCTTCCGCGGCAACCCGCTGTACTCGGCGGTGTTCACCGAATACGTGGCGCAGCTGGTGTCCGGCGGCTACTCGCTGGAGTACTTCATCGAAGGCGGACGCTCGCGCACCGGCCGGCTGCTGCCGCCGAAGGGCGGCATGATCTCGATGACGCTGCGCGCCTTCCTGCGCCAGCCACGCAAGCCGGTGCTGTTCCAGCCTGTCTACATCGGTTACGAAAAGCTGCTCGAAGGCACCAGCTACCTGGACGAACTGAGTGGCCGGCCGAAGGAAAAGGAATCCATCTGGGCCGTGCTGTGGGGCATCCCCAAGGTGCTGCGGCAGAACTACGGCCAGGTGGTGGTGAACTTCGGCGAACCCATTCCGTTGAACGACGCCCTGGCCAAGTACGCGCCCGAGTGGGACGGCACGCCGGTGGGCGAAGAGGAAAAACCCGCGTGGCTGTCCGAGATCGTGGATGCGCTGGCCCAGCAGATCCAGGTCAACATCAACCGCGCCGCCGACGTGAACCCGATCAACCTGCTGGCGCTGGCGCTGCTGTCCACGCCCAAGCACGCGATGGGCGAAGCCGACCTGGTCGCGCAGATCGAATTGTCCAAGACGCTGCTGGCGGAACTGCCGTATTCCGACCGCGTGACCGTCACCCCGCACTCGCCCGACCGCATCATCTCCCATGCCGAGGAGATCAACATGCTGCAGCGGATCAAGCATCCGCTCGGCGATGTGCTGAGCGTGGACGACGACACCGCCGTCTTGCTGAGCTACTACCGCAACAACGTGCTGCACCTGTTCACGGCCTCGTCGTGGATCGCCTGCTGCTTCCAGAACAACCGCCGCATGAGCCGTGCCGGCGTGCTGCGCCTGGGCCGCACGCTGTATCCGTTCCTGCAGGAAGAGCTGTTCCTGCCATGGAGCGAGGACGAGTTCGCCGAACGCATGGAACGCACCATCGAGGTGTTCATCCGCGAGGGCCTGCTGCAGCAGGTCAACGACGACGATGGTGGCATCCTGGCACGCAGCGCCGGCCAGACCGACGAAGTGTTCCGCCTGCGCGCGATCGGCCACTCGCTGCAGCAGGCGTTCGAGCGCTACTACATCGCCATCTCGGTGCTGGTGAAGAACGGCCCCGGCACGCTGGGCGCCGCCGAGCTGGAGAGCCTGTGCCAGCAGGCCGCACAGCGCCTGAGCCTGCTGTACGCGCCCGCCGCGCCGGAATTCTTCGACAAGACCCTGTTCCGCGGCTTCATCCAGAAACTGCGCGAACTGAAACTGGTGTGGCCCGACGAGAACAGCAAGCTGCTGTTCGACGAACGCCTAGACGCCTGGGCGCGCGACGCCAAGGCCATCCTCGGCCGCGAACTGCGCCACACCATCGAGAAGGTCAGTCCGGAAGCCGCCAAACCGGCCGAGCCGACACCAACGCCGCAGGACTGAGGTCCTGCTACCGGAAGCTGATGGTCATGCCCACCGCATCATGCAGGAGCTGACCAACCGGTTTCGTTTTCGCATGGCGGCGCCGCTCAGGACACCGCATTGAACGAGCGCGTCAGCCATGCCTTCGCCGGCAATGCGCGCGAGGGATCGCGTATCAGGCGGTGCAGCGGCGAGCCGCATTCGGACAGATAGGGCTCGTCCTCGATCACCAGCACCATCCGCAGCAGGTCCACGCCGCCCGGCAGGATGGCCGGGGGCAGGTACTCGCGGAAGCCATAGTGCTCGAACACATCGTGCAGGAACGGCTCGCATGCCAGCAGACAGAACTGGATGCGGTTTTCCTGCGCCCAGCGGTACGCCTCTTCCATCAACCGGTCCACCACCGGCTTGCTGCGCTGGTCGGCCTGCACGGCGAAACGCGTACCCACCGCGACCTGCGCCAGGGGCCAGGAGCGGGCGAAGGCGTCGATCTGGAACAGGCTGCCGTACTCCACCTGCACGGCCAGCGGCGCGAAGTCGTGCAGACGCAGGGTGGCGATCGCCTGCGTACCTTTTTCCACCGCCAGCGTGGTGCCGCACGCGTCCAGACCGTCGGTGACACGCTTGCTCCGGTCGCCGAACTGGCCCCGCTCGTGGAAATACACCTCGCGCCGCAGGCGCGGCACGTCGCCCAGGGAATCGCCCGGCGCGAAGCGATGCGCGCGCAGGCCCAGCCCGGCCATCGCCTCGTCCGCCGACGCCGCCACCAGTCGTGCCTCGCGGGCCGACGATGGCGTGCGGTGATTGAACGGTTTGTCCTGCTCCATGCCACTCCCTCGCCACGGCGCCGGAGGCGCACGCAGCCAGTCATTGGGAACCGCGGCGCCGGCAGGACGGCAAACGGTCAGTCGTAGGGAAAACCCCCACGCCGGGAAATCAAGCAAGCATCGGGCCAACTGTGCCGATCGCCCCGGAAGGGAACCACGGGGGCCACGGACGGGTATTTCAGGCTTCTGGCGACCCCGACGTGCAGGACGCATGCGTCCACACCGGCAGGGGGTGACGCACAGCGTCAGATCCGGGCTGTCGCGCGGCGCGCGGGCTCAGGCCGGCTCGTCGGGAATCAACGCGCTCTCCAGCCGCGCGATGCAGTCCTTCAGCCACAGCTTGCGCTTCTTCAGGCGCTTGATCGCCACCTCGTCGGCGTCGGCATCATCCACCAGGCGCGCGATCGCCTCGTCCAGCTCGCGGTGCTCGAGCTTGAGTTCGGTGACCTTCTGGGTGATGTCGGCGGGGTTGCTGATCTCCACGCGGCGAGCGTACACCGGCGGCGGCAAGGGCGTCACCGCACCCCGGTACAATGACGCCCATGAGTACCGTCCTGCCCTTGCCCGACCCCGTCCTGCGCCGCCCTGCCGCCGATCCGCGCCGCGCCGCGCACGAACAGGGCAAGCTGGCCAAGCGGTTGCGCCGCCAGGTGGGCCAGGCGATCGCCGACTTCGGCATGATCGAGGAGGGCGACAAGGTCATGGTGTGCCTGTCCGGCGGCAAGGACAGCTACACGATGCTGGACATCCTGCTGCAACTGCAGAAGAAGGCGCCGGTCAGCTTCGAACTGGTCGCGGTCAACCTGGACCAGAAGCAGCCGGACTTTCCCGAGCACGTGCTGCCGGAATACCTGGAACGTGCGGGCGTGCCGTACCACATCATCGAGCAGGACACGTATTCGGTGGTCAGCCGGGTGATCCCGGAAGGCAAGACCATGTGTTCGCTGTGCTCGCGCCTGCGCCGTGGCGCGCTGTACAGCTACGCCGAGGAGAACGGCTTCACCAAGATCGCGTTGGGCCATCACCGCGACGACCTGGTGGCCACGTTCTTCCTGAACATGTTCTTCCACGCCAAGCTCTCCGGCATGCCGCCCAAGCTGCTGTCCGACAACGGCAGGCACGTGGTGATCCGCCCGCTGGCCTATGTGCGCGAAGACGACATCGCCCAGTACGCCGAGGCGAAGGCATTCCCCATCATCCCCTGCAACCTGTGCGGCAGCCAGGAAAACCTGCAGCGCAAACAGGTCAAGAGGATGATGGATGCGTGGGAGCGCGAAACGCCCGGCCGCATCGAGACCATCGCGCGCGCGCTGGGCGATATCCGCCCGTCGCAGCTCAGCGATCCGAACCTGTTCGATTTCCTCTCCCTGGGCCACCGCGACGGCGCCGCCTTGCCCGATGCGCAGGCATGGCTGGCGGGCGAACCGCACCCCACCTCGGCGGACGAGGACACCTGACCTCGCCACACGCCCGCCGTCATCCTGGCAAAAGCCGGATCCTTGCAGTTGCGCTCCAGCGGGCTGACGGACAGCAGAAGCAGAATGGATCCCGGTCTTGGCCGGGACGGCGGGCAAAGCAACAACGCGCATCCCCCTCATTTACCGGACCCTGATTCCCTGATGTTCTTTCGCAACCTGACCCTGTTCCGCTTCCCGACTTCGCTGGATTTCTCCCAACTCGACGAACTGCTTCCCGAAGCCGTACTCAAGCCGGTCGGCCCACTCGAACTGTCCTCGCGCGGTTTCATCTCGCCGTTCGGCCGCGGTGACGACACGTTGTCCCACCGCATCAACGACGCGATCTGGCTGAGCGTGGGTGGCGAGGACAAGATCCTGCCCGGCGCCGTGGTCAACGACCTGCTGCAGAAGAAGCTGCAGGAAATCGAGGCGAAGGAAGGCCGCAAGCCCGGCGGCAAGACCCGCAAGCGACTGAAGGACGACCTGCTGCATGAACTGCTGCCGCGCGCCTTCGTCAAACCCTCGCGCACCGACGCGCTGATCGACCTGAAGCACGGCTTCATCGCCGTCGATGCATCGTCGCGCAAGACCGGCGAGAACGTGGTGTCGGAAGTCCGACGCGCGCTGGGCAGCTTCCCCGCGCTGCCGCTGAATGCCGAAGTGGCGCCGCGCAGCGTGCTGACCGGCTGGATCGCCGGCGAACCGCTGCCGGAAGGTCTGTCGCTGGGCGAGGAGTGCGAGCTGAAGGACGCGATGGAAGGCGGCGCGGTGGTGAAGTGCCAGAACCAGGACCTGCAGAGCGACGAGATCGCCAAGCACCTGGACGCCGGCAAACAGGTCACCAAGCTGGCGCTGGTGCTGGACGACCACGTGTCGTTCGTCCTCGGCGAGGACCTGATCGTGCGCAAGCTGAAGTTCCTCGACGGCGCGGTCGACCAGCTCGAGAACACCGAGCACGACGACCTGCGCGCCGAACTGGATGCCCGCTTCGCACTGATGTCCGGCGAGGTGAAGCGCCTGTTCCTGGTGCTGGAGCACGCGCTCAAGCTCAGCAAGGCGGATTGAGCCATCCAGGGAAGCGGGATCGGGTGCGGCTGAATCGCATCCGCCACCTCCAGCCCGCGCATGCCCACTACAATCGTGGGCATGCCTTCGCTGCACTCTCTCCTGATCGCCCGCGCGCCACGCAGCGTCGAGCGGGACACCATCACCCTGGAACTCGATGACGGACGCATCCTGGACGTGCAACGCGTCCGTGATCCACGTGCGAAGCGCCTCAAGCTCAGCATCGACGAGCGCGGTGCGCGCCTGACGCTCCCTCTGCGCGCCAGCCTGGTGGCGGGAGACCGCTTCCTGCAGCAACACCGCGACTGGCTCGCAGCGCAGCTCACCCGGCATGCGCCGGACGACGGGGACGACACACTGGTGCCCGGCCAGACCGATCGCCTGCCGCTGCGGGGCGAGTATCTGCCGCTCCAGTGGCACGAGGGCCGTTACGCGCGCATCGAGCGGGTCGGTGATGCGCTGCACATGCACACGACGTCGCGGACCAGTGCGGCCAGCCTGCAGCGCACCCTGCGTGCCTTCTATGAAGCGCAGGCGCGGGCCGACATCGGCCGCTGGCTGCCCGGTTATCTGGCGGGATTGCCACGCGCACCCCGGCAGATCCGGCTGAAGACCATGTCGTCCCTGTGGGGCTCACTGGCTCCCGACGGGACGCTGGCACTGGATCTGGCCCTCGTGCTGGGGCGGCCTTCGGCGTTCGAATACGTGCTCGTCCACGAGCTGTGCCACCTGCTGCAGGCCAACCATTCGCCGGCCTTCTGGCAGGAAGTGGAAGCGCGCTTCCCCGCCTGGCGCGACGAGCGCGCCTATTTCCATGCCGAGGGCCGCCGCCTGAAAGCACGACTGCACAGGCTGCTGGCCACCCCCTGACACCGGCCTGCGAACCCGCAGACTTCCGGCGCCGATGTCCGGAATGAGACATGCGTCACGAATCAAGAAGACATGCCGGAGATGGCAGGTCCCGCACGGAGAGCGGGCCTGCACTCCGGCACCTCGTCTTCTCCGGTACCCGCTCAATGACCCGTCCCGCCCCCTCGCGCGCGATTCCCGCGACCCCGGCCGCAACCGGGCCAGTCCGCCAGGCCGACACCGTGGCCTCGCTGAAAGCCTTTTCGCTGTACGCCATGCCAGGTTCGGAAACCGCCACCAGCCTTGCCGCGCGGCGCGCGCTGATGAGCCGGAAGGGTGTATCCGTGGAGGAGATCAGCGTGCGGGCGCGGGAGCGTCGGCACGCGGCCAGCCAGATCCAGCGATTCGACCGCCGCGCCAGGCTGCTGGCATTGCTGGTGCCCGCCGCTGCGGCACTGGCCTGGGTTGGCAGCATCCAGAACTCCCTCCCCACCTTGTTGACCGGCTACGTCGTGTTGGCGCTGGCGGCGGTGGCGCTGCTCGCGCGGCTCACGCGCACGCCGGACGCCGCACGCCTCCCACTCGAGCAGTACTACCTGCCGGACGAGCAGCTGGCCAGCGCGGAAGACATCACCCTCCTGCGGCGACTGGCCCAGCAGGATCCCGAGCTCGACGCGGTCACCACGGCGTGGTGGCGCAGTACCGCTCCGATCCGCAAGGGCGACATCCGGCTGGCGCTGGATTTCCAGCGCGCCAAGCGCGGCTGATCACTGCCGCAGGAACGCCAGCATCCGTGCGGCGACCGCCGCCGGATCCTCCATGTGCAGGTGATGGGTGCCCGCCAGTACATGCAGGCGCCCATCGGGCAGCAGCGCGGCGCGCTGTGTCCGCAACGGTTCCGGGAAATAGGCTTGCGGCGGGTCCGCATAGATCACCGTGGTGGGGCACACGATACCGGCCACGAGACGCGCCAGCTGCGCCTCGGAAAGGCGCTGCGGCGTAGGCAGCGTCAGGCGCGGATCGCTGCTCCAGACGAAGCCGCCCTCCACGGGCCGGACGCCGCGCTCGACCAGCAACCGAGCGGCAGGCTCGCTCAACTGGTTTGCCTGCATGCGCGCGCGGACCGGCGCGGCCAGGTCGGCGAACACGCGCAGTTGCTTGCCCGGCAGCGCGCGCGCCGCGGCAATGGCTTCGCGCCATCGGTCGGCCGTGCGCTCGACGGTTTCGGCCAGCCCGCCCAAGGCTTCGATGGCTACCAGCCGGCGAACACGATCCGGAACCGACGCGGCCACCAGGCTCGCGATGCCGGCACCCATCGAGTGACCGAGCAGCGAGAACGTGTCCCATCCCAGCGCATCCGCGATGTCGAGCACGGCATTGACCGCCACGCCGCTGGTGTACTCCGCTCCCGGCGCCAGATGCGCACTGCGGCCGTGGCCCGGCAGGTCGGGCGCGGCCAGTTGCACCCCGGGCAGGTGGGCGGCCAACGGAATGAAGCTCGCCGCGTTGTCCAGCCAGCCATGCAGGGCGAGCACGCGCGGGCCATCATCGTCGCCACGAAGTCCCGTGACCCGGCCCAGCGGAATGTCGACCTCGAACTCGCGCAACATCATGCGGGGGTGCCGACGGCGCGCTGCGCGAGTGCCGCCAGCGCATCGGCATGGGCAGGATCGTCATTCAGGCAGGGCAGGTAGCGCAGCTCGCCACCGGCATGCGCGAATTCCTCGGCGAAGCCGATCCCCACCTCCTCCAGCGTTTCCAGGCAGTCGACCGCGAAGCCGGGGCACACCACGTCCACCTTGCGCACCCCACGCGCAGCGAGTTCGCGCAAGGTCACGTCGGTGGCAGGTTCCAGCCAGCGTTCCTTGCCGAAGCGCGACTGGTAGGTCAGGGTCCATTCGTCGTCGCGCAGTCCCAGCGCCTGCACGATGGCGTGCGTGCTCGCCTGGCAGCGTTGCGGATACGGATCGCCATTGCGGGCAAGCCGCTGCGGCAGTCCGTGATACGAGAACAGCAGGTGCTCGCCGGCGCCGTTCGCCCGCCGCCACTGCCGGATCGATGCCGTCACGGCCGCCAGCCATCCGGGATCGACCGAGTAGTCCTCGATGAAGTGCACCTCCAGCCCTGCGGCTTCCCGGGTAACCACGTCGCGCACGGATTCGGTGGTGGTGGTGGAGTACTGCGGATACAGCGGCAGCACCACCACGCGCTGCACTCCGGCGGCACGCATCGCCTCCAGGCGCGCACGCACGGAGGGCTGCCCGTAACGCATCGCATCGACCACGTGCCAGTCCGGCAGCCGCGCCTGCACCGCTCCGGCCAGCCGACGGGTGTACACGGCGAGCGGCGAACCCTCCGGCATCCAGATGCTCGCGTACTTCGCCGCCGCCTTGGGACCGCGCAGGGGCAGGATCAGGAAATGCAGCAGCGGGCACCACAGCCAGCGGGTCAGCTGGACCACGCGATGGTCGTGCAGGAACTCGGACAGGTACCGGCGCACGGCGGGCGCCGTCGGCGCTTCCGGGGTGCCGAGATTGACGGCGAGCAAGGCGGTGGGAGAGGTATCGGGCATCCCGTTATTGTGGCAGAGCCGTGCACGCACACCGATCCGGAAATCCCAGTGCGGCTATCAACCCCGCGAACCGCGGCGAGCACCGTCCAGCGTCAGTGGCGATTCATCCATTCACGCCTATTTTCAAGCGATTGCAGTAACTTGCTGCCAATCCGCTTCTGGAGCCCCCCATGAACCGCACGTCCCGCCGCCTGCTGCCGCCCACCGCCCTCGCGCTCGCCGCCGCCCTGTTCGCCGGGCAGGCCATCGCAGGTCCGAAGGAGGACGAGCGCGCGAACAACGCGGTGCGCGTGCTCAACGAAATCCAGCGCATTCCGGAGAACGGCATCCCCGACAAGCTGCTGGACGAAGGCAAGGCCATCATCGTCATCCCGGACACGCTGAAGGCGGGACTGGTGATCGGTGGCCGTCGTGGCCACGGTCTGATGTCGGTGAAAAGCGCCGATGGCAGCTGGTCGCAGCCGGTGTTCGTCAAGCTCACCGGCGGCAGCATCGGTTTCCAGGCCGGCGTGCAGTCTTCGGACGTGGTGCTGGTGTTCCGCAATGACCGCTCGCTGGACTCCATCGTCAATGGCAAGTTCACCCTGGGTGCGGATGCCGGCGTGGCGGCGGGTCCGGTGGGCCGCAACGCCAGTGCCGCCACCGATGGTCAGCTGAAGGCCGAAATCTGGTCGTGGTCGCGCGCGCGCGGCCTGTTCGCCGGCGTCGCACTGGATGGCGCCGTGCTGCAGATCGATGACGAGGCCAACACGTCGGTCTACGGCAGCGCCGCGACGCCACGCGCGATCTTCGAGAGCCGCGCCGGCCAGCCTTCCAGCGCCGTGGTCGGCTTCCGCGACCAGCTGGAAGAAGTCACCGAACTCGCGCGGGGCAACCGCGGCACCACGGGGACGTCCACGCAGGTGGCGGCCTCCACGCCCGCGCCTGTCACCGCGCCGGTCGTGGTGGAAGCCCCCGCGCAGGCGCAGGGCTTCGAGCCGGTGCAGGACGGCGAAGTGCGCACCGAACCGCTGGACGGCAACCCGTAACGGAAGTAATGGGCGGTGGATCGCCATCCCGGCGGTCCGCCTGCGCTATCCTGAGCGCCCCGACTTTTCCTGCGAGTACACACCATGGGCGGTTTGAGCATCTGGCATTGGATCATCGTGCTGGTGGTCGTGTTGCTCGTCTTCGGGACCAAGCGCCTGCGCAACGCCGGCCAGGACCTGGGCGAGGCGGTCAAGGGCTTCAAGAAAGGCATGAAGGACGACGACAAGCCGGCCGGCCAGTTGAACGACCAGTCGCGCACCGATGAATCCAGCGCCGCCAAAGAGCGCGACCGCGACGCCAACTGATCGCGCGGCATCGCGGCCGCGGCCATGTTCGACATCGGTTTCAGTGAACTGCTGGTCATCGCCATCGTCGCGTTGATCGTGCTGGGCCCCGAGCGCCTGCCCAAGGCAGCGCGTTTCGCCGGCCTGTGGGTGCGGCGCGCGCGCGCGCAGTGGTATTCGGTGAAGGACGAGCTGGAACGCGAACTCGCCGCCGACGAACTGAAGCGCAACCTGCAGGACGCCAAGGACGCGATGCGCGAGACCGAGCAACGCATCCGCGACAGCGCCCGCGAAACCGAGCAGCAGTTCGAGGAAGTGCGCCAGGCCGCGCGCGACGACGCGAAGGCGTTGCATGACGACGTTGCATCGGCGATCACGCCACCCGCGCTGGCAAGGCCGCCGGCGGCGACCGGAGAGGTGCCTGACGCTACCGACACGCCCGCCGGTACGGATGCCACCGACACGCCCGAGACCGGCACCACGCCCGACCTGTTCCCGCCGAGGGAGACGCGATGAACCGCGAATCCTCGAACCAGGAAGCCGAAAGCAGCCTGATGGAACACCTGCTGGAGCTGCGCACGCGGCTGGTGCGCGGATTGGCGGGCACGGGGGTCATCCTGCTGGCGCTGCTGCCCTTCGTGCGCCAGCTCTACGACCGCCTGGCGCAGCCGTTGATTTCGCAGCTGCCGGCCGGACAGGCCGCGCAGATGATCGCCAGCGACCCGACCTCGGGCTTCTTCGCGCCGATCAAGCTGGCTTTCTTCACCGCCCTGTTCCTGTCCTCGCCGTGGCTGCTCTACCAGGCGTGGAGCTTCGTCGCGCCCGGGCTGTACAAGCATGAGAAGCGGCTGGCGGTGCCGTTGCTGGCGTCGGCCATCGTGCTGTTCTATGCAGGCTGCGCGTTCGCGTATTTCCTGGTGCTGCCCAGCGTGTTCCACGCACTGACGGTGTTCACGCCGGACATCGTGACGCTGGCGCCGGACCCGGCGAAGTACCTGGACTTCGTGATGGTGATCTTCCTGGCCTTCGGCGTGAGCTTCGAGCTGCCGGTGGCGCTGGTGATCATGGTGTTGCTGGGCTGGGTGACACCGCAGCAACTGCGCGAGGGCCGCGGCTACGCGATCGTCGGCGTGTTCGTCGTCGCCGCGCTGATCACCCCGCCGGACGTGGTGTCGCAGCTGATGCTCGCCATCCCCATGTGCCTGCTGTACGAACTGGGCATCATCGCGGCGGGTTGGCTGAAACCGAAAGAACAATCCGCATCGTAGGGCGGGCCCTGGCCCGCCGCATGGCGATGTCGAAGCTCAGACTTCGATCCTGGTCGGCGCCACCGATGCACCCGGAGCGACCACGCCCTCGCCCAGCATCTGCCGCCATGCTGCGTACGCCGCACCGGCCAGCACCGGCATCACCACCGCCATCAGGGTGAACTGCCACAGCCCCATCGCGATGGTCGCGCCCACTGCCAGCGCCAGGATCGAGGCCACGAGCAAGGAGCCGACGCCGACCGCGAAGATGGCGATCCCCGCCAGCAGGTAGAACACCAGCATCGCGGCCCAGTTGTGCAGGCAGGCGCGCAGGCTGTTGCGCATGGCCTCCATGACATGGGTGCCCGAAAAGAGGATCTGCGGCGAGGCGATGAAGGTCATCCACTTCACGGCCACGAAGACGATCGCCACCAGCAGCAGCCACAACAGCAGGCGACCGGCAGGCAGGCCTTCCACCAGGGAAGGATCGGGTTGGCCCCCGGCTTCGGCGATGGTCTGCATCTTCTGGTAGACGTCGGCCAGATGCTGCAGTTGTTCGGTGCCCACCAGTACGAACAGCAGCGCGCCCATCACCAGGGCCGCGAGCAATTGCGGCAGCAGGGTGGCCAACAAGGCCGGCGCATGGCCGTCGCGCACGGGCTGCAGCAGGTTGGAGGGCCGTGCGGCGCGACCCTGGTCAACCTCGCGCACCGCCCACAGCATGCCGGCGAAGAACAACGGACCCGCCAGTACGAGCAGGAACTGCATGGCCAGCGTCATGGCCGGCAGCGACACCGCCACCAGCATCACGCCCATCGACAGCAGGCCCCACAGCACGGCCAGCGTGGCCAGCGGCACCGGCGCGCGCTTCAGCAGCGCGAAGCCCGCCAGCAGCCATTCCGCGCCGGCACTGGCCGGCACCTTGTTGATCGTCGACATCGGGGTTCTCTGGAGAGGGTGCAGCGGTGGACTCAGCGCGCGTGCAGGCCACGCGCATGGCGGACGAACCGCCGCAATAGTTTGCGGGCTTGCGGCGCCGCCGTCACGCTGCGGGCGATGCTGCCGGGGCAACGGCCTTCGCTGCGCAGGTGGTCGGCGCGGGCATGCACGTAGCCGCGCATGTGGTGGGTGGCGAATTCAGGATGGAACTGCACGCCCCAGGCGTGGTCGCGCCAGCGGAACGCATGGCAATCGTCCTGCTCGGAACGCGCCAGCACGGTGGCGCCTTCCGGCGGCCGCGCCACGGTCTGCACATGGGTGGCGTGGGCGGTGAACTTCAGCGGCAGCGCGCCGAACAGCGGGTCGTCCTGCGCCTGCGGATGCAGGTCGATGTGGACGGTGCCGGATTCGCGCCCGGCAGGGTTGTAGGCCACCTCGCCGCCCAGCGCGTGCGCCAGCAGCTGATGGCCGTAGCAGATGCCCAGCAGCGGCAGGCCTTCATGGGCCGCGTCGCGCAGCCAGTCCGCACTGCGTTCGCTCCAGTCGGCCCGGTCGGTGACCATCGCGGCCGAGCCGCTGACGATGATGCCGGCAAAACCTTCGCGACGCGGCAATGCGTCGCCCCGCTCCACGTTCGCCACCACGGTTTCGTCCGCCTCCAGCCCGGCCGCCACGCGGATCCAGTGCGGGAAGCCGCCATACCGTCGCATCGAGCGCACCGGCTGGCCGGTTTCAACGATGAGGAAAGGGGCTTTCACGGCGGCATCCACGACGGCAAACATCAGCGGGAAAAGGGCTTGCCCGTATACTAGCCCGCTTTTCCGCAGTGCACGATAAGTCGATGACCGGACAGACAATTTCACCGGCAACTTTCCAGGGCCTGACATTCCAGAACCTGATCCAGACGCTGAACCAGTACTGGGCCGACCAGGGCTGCGTGCTGATCCAGCCGCTGGACCTGGAAGTGGGCGCCGGCACCTTCCACCCGGCCACGTTCCTGCGTGCGCTGGGGCCGGAGCCGTGGAATGCCGCCTACGTGCAGCCCAGCCGCCGCCCCACCGATGGCCGCTACGGCGAGAACCCCAACCGCCTGCAGCGTTACTACCAGTACCAGGTAGTGATGAAGCCCAACCCCGACAACATCCAGGATCTGTACCTGGGTTCATTGAAGGCGCTGGGCATCGATCCGCGCGTGCACGACCTGCGCTTCGTCGAGGACAACTGGGAGTCGCCGACGCTCGGTGCCTGGGGCCTGGGCTGGGAGGTGTGGCTCAACGGCATGGAAGTCACCCAGTTCACCTACTTCCAGCAGGCCGGCGGCCTGGAATGCCGCCCGGTGCTGGGCGAGATCACGTACGGGCTGGAACGCCTGTGCATGTACCTGCAGAACTGCGACAACGTGTATGACCTGGTGTGGACGGTCGGTCCGCAGGGCGTGGTGAAGTACGGCGATGTGTACCACCAGAACGAAGTCGAGCAGAGCACGTACAACTTCGAGCACGCCGATGTGGCCGAGCTCTTTCACCGTTTCGACGCGTGCGAAAAGGAAGCGCTGAAACTGGTCGACGTGGGCCTGCCGTTGCCCGCCTACGAGCAGGTCTGCAAGGCCAGCCACAGCTTCAACCTGCTGGATGCGCGCCGCGCCATTTCCGTGACCGAACGCCAGCGCTACATCCTGCGCGTGCGCAAGCTGGCGCAGGCGGTGGCCGAGGCGTACTACGCGCAGCGGGAGAAGCTGGGGTTTCCTGGTTTGAAGAAAGAATCCGCTTGAAGCCCCTCTCCCGTCGGGAGAGGGGTTGGGGAGAGGGTCCGGCGACACCCGGATGGTTGACTGCCACGGACTCCGCCGTACCCTCATCCGCCCTTCGGGCACCTTCTCCCACTGGGAGAAGGGAACAACTCAAGGTTGCATGCACATGAGCGAACAAAAATCCCTGCTGGTCGAACTCGGCACCGAAGAGCTGCCGGTCAAGGCGTTGCCCGGGCTGGCGCAGGCGTTCTTCGACGGCGTGATCGCCGCGCTTGAAAAGCGCGCCATCGGCTTCGAGCGCGGCGATGCCAAGCCGCTTTACACGCCACGCCGCCTGGCGGTGCTGTTGCCCGCCGTGGACGTGGAACAGCCAGAACAGAAGTCCGAAGTGCTGGGCCCCTATCTCAACATCGCGCTGGACGCGAACGGCGCGCCGACCAAGGCGCTGGAAGGCTTCGCCGCCAAGGCCGGCATCGACTGGACGCAGCTGGAGCGCACCACCGACGGCAAGGGCGAGCGCTTCGTCCACCGCGCGGTGAAGCCGGGCGCGAGGACTGCCGACCTGCTGGCCGACATCGTGCGCGAAGCGCTGGCCGCCATGCCGATCCCCAAGCCGATGCGCTGGGGCAACCACGACTATGCATTCGCGCGGCCGGTGCACTGGCTGGTGCTGCTGCTGGGCAAGGACGTGGTGGAGGCCGATGTGCTGGGCGTGACGTCCGACCGCATGAGCCGTGGGCACCGTTTCGAACACGACAAGCCGGTATGGATCGGCGACCCGGACGATTACGTGGACGCCCTGCGTGGCGCCCGCGTGCTGGTCGATCCGGAGGAACGCCGCACGCGCATCGTCGCCGACGTGCAGAAGGCCGCCGCGCAGGCCGGCGGCAGCGCGCGCATCACCGACGACAACCTGGAACAGGTGGTCTGCCTGACCGAATGGCCGGCGGCGGTGCTGTGCAGTTTCGAATCCGCGTTCCTGGCCGTGCCGCAGGAAGCGCTGATCGAGACGATGGAGATCAACCAGAAGTTCTTCCCGGTGTTGAGCGACGGCGGCAAGCTGACCGAGCATTTCATCGGCATCGCCAACATCGAATCGCAGAACGTCGAGGAAGTGCGCAAGGGCTACGAGCGCGTGATCCGTCCGCGCTTCAGCGATGCGAAGTTCTTCTTCGACGAGGACCTGAAGCAGGGACTCGTATCGATGGGCGACGGCCTGAAGACCGTCACCTACCAGGCCAAGCTGGGCAGTGTCGCCGACAAGGTCGCGCGCGTCGCGGCGCTGGCGGAAACCATCGCCGCGCAGGTCGGCGCCGATCCGGCACAGGCGCGTCGCGCCGCGGAACTGGCGAAGAACGACCTGCAGTCGCGCATGGTCAACGAGTTTCCCGAGCTGCAGGGCATCGCGGGTCGCCACTACGCCATTGCGGCGGGCGAGCCGAAGGAGATCGCGCTGGCCATCGACGAGGCCTACCAGCCGCGCTTCGCCGGTGACGACATCGCGCTGTCGCCGCTGGGCAAGGTGCTGGCGATTGCGGAACGGCTGGATACGCTGGCGGGTGGCTTCGCGGCGGGTTTGAAGCCGACCGGCAACAAGGATCCGTTTGCGCTGCGGCGGAATGCGCTGGGGTTGGCAAGGACGGTGATTGAGAGTGGGTTCAATGTTTCGATCAAGGAATTGATCGCGAAGGCCGTGGACGCCATCGGCCCGCTGCCGACCGGCAAGAACGGCGCAACTGCCACGGCGGACGCGGACGAACTCTACGACTTCATCCTCGATCGCCTGCGCGGCTACTATGCCGACAAGGGCGTTCCGGCCGCGCATTTCACCGCGGTGGCGGAACTGAAGCCGGCGTCGCTGTACGACTTCGACACGCGCCTCGACGCCATCGGCACGTTCGCCACGCTGCCGGAAGCCGAAGCGCTGGCTGCGGCCAACAAGCGCATCGGCAACATCCTGAAGAAGGCCGACATCGCCATCCCGCACGCGATCGACCGCGCGCTGCTGACCGATCCGGCGGAAAGTGCGCTGGCCGAAGCGGTGGAAGCCGTACTCGGCGAGACCGACGAGGCCCTGCACCACCACGACTACGTCACCGTGCTGAACCACCTCGCCCGCCTGCGCCCGCAGGTGGATGCGTTCTTCGACAGCGTGATGGTCAATGCCGACGACCCGGCCATCCGCGCGAACCGGCTGGCCCTGCTGAAGCGCCTGGCCGACCGCTTCCGTGCGGTTGCGGCGATCGAGCATCTGTCGAACTGAGCCGCGTTTCCTTCTCCCGCAGATGCGGGGAGAAGATGCCCGGAGGGCCTGCCCCTTACTTGAGACGGGGGCGGATGAGGGACCGAGCGCTGTACCCCATCGGGCGCAGCACCATCACCCCTCCGTTCGCCCCTCACCCGCCTTCGGCACCCTCTCCCCGCACGCGGGGAGAGGGAGTCAAACTCCACGGATCCTGGATGCACCCGGACTGCAGCGCCGCCTCTCGCGCATGCCATATCCGTTCCCTTCTCCCCGCCTGCGGGGAGAAGGTGCCCAAAGAGCCTGCCCCGTACTGGATACGCGGGCGGATGAGGGGCGCTCTTCGCGCCGACCCTTGCAGCGCAGCCACTGTCGGCTGACCGAACACCGGATGCCTGCGGAAAACTTCCTTTTCCCACAGTGCCTGAATCAAGACAGTTGCTCGCCCCGCATGCGGGGCGAGGGATCATTCCGCATACGCCAACAGTGTGACTTCTCGTGAACCACGACTCGCGCAACGGCCGCCCCCCTTCACCCCGCTTAACCCTCACCGGTTATCCTGCCCGCATGCGTCGACTCCCTTGCTTCGCCACCGCCGTGGTCCTGCTTGCCGCAACCGGTCCGGCCTGGGCCGCGGCCATCGTCGACAAGGTGCAGATCGAAGGGCTCGACAACGAGCTGATGATCGAGAACGTCAACACCGCGCTGTCGCTCAACGATTCGCTCGGCAAGCGGCTGGGCGAGTCGCGTCTGGAATACCTGCTGGGTGAAGCCGTCGCTGAAACGCGCGAAGCGCTGGAGCCGTTCGGCTACTACTCGCCCACCATCACCGTGGATGCGCCGCGCACCGAAGGCGCCAACGACGAGCGGCTCACCATCACCCTGCGGATCGCCCTCGGCGAACCCGTCCGCGTGCGTGGACGCGACCTGTCCATCGAAGGCGAAGGCGGCGACGACCGCTACCTGAAGGAGGACCTGGACGCGTTCGCGCCGAAGGTCGGCGAGGTCTTCGACCACACCACCTACGAAGCCAGCAAACTGGTCATCGTGCGGCGACTGGCGGATCGCGGTTACTTCGATGCGGACTTCACCCACCGCCGGGTGGAAGTCACGCGGGCCGAACACGCCGCCGACATCGCGCTGGGCTGGGTCAGCGGCATCCGTTATGACATGGGGCCGACCACGTTCCACCAGGACAAGTTCGATCCGGGCCTGCTGGACAAGCTGGTGTACTGGGAAGAAGGCAGCTACTTCCACCAGGGCAAGCTGGACCGCCTGCGTGAATCGCTGGTCGGCCTGGACTATTTCGCGAACATCGACATCCAGGCCAACCCCGACAAGGCCGTGGACGGTCGCGTGCCGGTCGACGTGAACCTGGAGTTGGCCAAGCGCGACATCTACACCGCCGGCGTGAGCTACGGCACGGAGAGCGGGCCCGGTATCCGGCTGGGGCTGGATCGCCGTTACGTGAATTCGCGCGGGCACAAGCTGTCCACGCACCTGGACTACGCGCAGAAGCGCAAGACGCTGCTGACCCAGTACCGCATCCCCGCGTTCAAATGGCTGGACGGCTGGTACACCGTCGGCGTGCAGGCCAGCGACGAACAGACCGACTACATCGACCTGCGCCATGTCGAATTCACCGGCAGCCGCAGCGGACAGGTCAGCGAAGACTGGACTGCGGTGGCGTCGATCCACGCGTTGCGCGAACGCTGGCGTTATGTCGAAGACGATCCGGTCACCGGCCTGCCCGACACCACCGTGCAGTACGCGACCTTCACCTACCCCTCGCTGCGCGCGGACTACACCAACTCGCCGGTCGGCTCGAACCGTCCCGACCAGCTGGCCGGGTCCATCCTGCTGCGCGGCGGCGTGGATGGCGCGGGCTCGGATGCGAACTTCCTGCAGTTCCACATGCGTGCGCGCTGGTCGCAGCGGTACAAGACCAACAGCGCGCTGATCGTGCGCGGCGAGTATGGCCATACGTTCACCAGTTCGCTGGTGGCGATGCCGCCGTCGCTGCGTTTCTTCGCCGGTGGCGACCGCAGCGTCCGCGGCTATGCGTGGCGCGAAGTCGGCCCGCGCCGTGGCGACTACGCACTGGGCGCGAAGAACGTGGTCACCGGCAGCGTGGAGTACGAGTTCTATCCGAAGGGCGGCCCCTACGGTGGCGCGGTGTTCGTGGATACCGGCAGCGCCTTCGACGGCACCCGCCCGGACCTGAGCACCGGCATCGGCGTGGGCCTGCGCTGGCGCTCGCCGGTGGGCCCGGTGCGCCTGGACGTGGCGCACGGGCTGAATGATCCGGATTCCAGCTTCCAGATCTACCTCAACATCGGGACCGATCTGTGAAGAAGCGCGTACCCGACAACCTGACGCCGGAAGAGCGCGACGCCCGCATCGCCGAACTGCGCGCGCGCCGCAGGGCACGCATGCGCACGCTGGCGATCCGCAGCGCCATCGGCACCGGCGTACTGACGCTGCTGCTGTGCATCGGCCTGTACTGGTTGCTGCAGACGGTCGCGGGCCGCGACATGCTGCTCGCGCAGATCAAGGCACGGCTGCCGGCCGACGCCTCGCTGGAATACAGGGAAGTGGACGGCCCGATCGCGGGCCCGCTGACGCTGCGTGGCGTCGACTTCCGCTGGGACAGGATCCGCTTCACCGCCGACGAGGTCTACCTGGAGCCGGACCTGCGCCCGCTGCTCGGCAAGCGCCTGCGACTGGATGTGCTGAAGCTGCGCGGTGCGATGCTCGATGTGCCGGAAAGCGACGAACCGTTCGAGCTGCCGCACTGGCCCGACATGCTGCCGCAGATCGAGATGCCGCTGGCGATCCAGGCCGACCGGCTGGAGGTGGACCGCTTCCTGATCCGCCAGAGCGGGCAGCCCCTGATCGACATCGCGCATGCGGGCGGCGGCATCGATATCGGCGACGGCTACGTGCATGCGGAGAAGCTGGCCATCGCGAGCGATCGCGGCACCTTCGGCGTGCACGGCCGTTACGAACCCCGCGACGGTTACGACACCGACCTGACGGCCACCGGCGTGTTCGCGGCCGCTGCCGGGCGCACCCCCGCCCGCATCGGACTGGTCGCGCGCGGGAATCGCGCCCGCATGAACGTGGGCATTTCCGGTGCCGCGCCCGCGCCGTTGCGCGTCACGCTCACGCTGCGCGGCGAAACCCGGCCGACATGGACCCTCGCCGCGAAGACGGAAGCACTGGACCTGTCGTTGCTCGGCGTGATGGAGGACAGCACGCCCGTCTCTTTCGACCTGGCGGCCAAGGGCGCGGGCGGTGCCGCGGACCTGCAGGGCACCGTGCAGCAGGGCGACATCGCCGTGGTGATCGAACCTTCGCACGCGCGCATCGACGGCGAAGTCCTGACCGTGGAGCCGCTGGCGATCCGTGCGTTCGACGGCTATGCCGCGCTGCGGGGTCGCGCGGACTTCACCGTGCCGGAGAACCCCGCCTTCCGTTTCGCGGTGAACGCACGCGGCCTGCGCTGGGGCACGGAAGCGGACAGCATGATCGGTGCCGAGGGCGATTTCGGCGTGGCCGGCAAACTGGAAGCATGGGCCGCCATCGGCAAGGCCACGCTGACCCGCGGCGACGACAGCGCGGTGGTGGAGTTCGATGGCCGTGGCAATGCCGAGCGCGTGCAGTTGCAGAAACTGCAGGCACGCATGCCCACCGGCACGCTGGACGCCACCGGCATGGTGGGCTGGTCCCCCGTGCTGGACTGGGACGTGAAGGCGACGCTGGCCGGTTTCGATCCGGGCTACTTCGCTGCAGGCTGGAAGGGCAACCTCTCGGGCGCGCTGGCGTCGAAGGGACGCCAGCGCGAGGACGGCCAGTTCCAGGGCACGCTCGACGTGCCGAAACTCACGGGCCGCCTGCGTGACCGCGCGCTGGAAGCACGCGGCACGTTCGCGCTCGACGGCAACGCCGGTGAAGGCGAGCTGGACCTGTCGCTGGGTGGTAGCCGCGTCGCCGCGCAGGGCAAGGTCGGCGACACCCTGGATATCGATGCGACGTTCCGCCCGCTCAACCTGGCCGACCTGCTACCCGACGCCAGCGGCACCCTGGCCGGCACGCTGAAACTGACCGGCGCGCGCACGGCACCCACCCTCAATGCCGACCTCGGCGGCGACGGCCTGCGCTGGAACGACTGGAGCGCGGGCAGTCTGAGCCTGCGCGGCAACCTGCCCTGGCGCAGCGGCAATGGCGAACTCACCCTGCAGGGCAGCGCCGTCGACGTGGGCACCGTCCTGGACAGCGTGCAGATCAGCGCGCGCGGCGCGGTGGAAGACCTGCGGGTCGACGGCGATGCACGCAATGCGATGGGGGCGGTGGCGTTGTCGGGCAGCGCACGGAAGCGTGGCGCCAACTGGCAGGGCACGCTGGATTCGCTGCGCATCGCGCCGTCCAAGGGCAACCCGTGGACGCTGCGGCAACCCGCACGCTACGCGCAGAACGGCAGCGCGTGGACGTTGTCCGAGAGCTGCCTGGGCTCCGACATCGGCGGCGCCCTCTGCGCCACCGCCAACTGGCCACGGCAAGGACTGGTGGTGCGTGGCGAAGCGCTGTCGCTGGCCCTGGTGCAGCCCTGGTTGCCACCCAGCAGCGGGCGACCGCTGACGCTGCGCGGCGAGTTCACCCTCGACGCGACGCTGCGGCCCGCCGGCAATGCATGGCAGGGCGAAGTGCACCTGGCCTCGCTGGATGGCGGCCTGAAGATGGGCACGAGCGCCCGCGGCGAGATCATCCGCTACGACAACTTCACCTTCGATGCCGACTTCAACCCGCAGCGCATCCAGGGCCGGCTCGGTACCGGCTTCAAGGGCGACGGTTATGTCGATGCCACCTTCGCCACCGGCTGGGATGCGTTCGCGCCGCTCAAGGGCGACCTGTATTTCCACAACTCGCGCCTGTTCTGGATGGAACTGTTCTCGCCGGACCTGGTGCGCCCGCGCGGCAAGCTGGCCGGCCACATCGGCGTTGCCGGCACGCGGGGCCATCCGCTGCTGAGCGGCGAAGCCACGCTCACCGAATTCACCGGCGAGTTGCCCGCGCTCGGCGTGTCGCTGGCGGACGGCGGCGCGGAACTGGTCGCGCTGTCGGATGGCAGCGCGCGCATCGACGGCAGCATGAAGACGGTCTCGTCGACCGGCGGCACCGGGACCGGCGGCGTGCTCAACGTGTCCGGCACGCTGGGCTGGAACAACGACACCACGCCGCTGCAGTTCCAGGTGCGCGGCGACAACGTGCTCGTGGCGGACACCACCGACCTGCGTGCGGTCGCGTCCCCGGACATCCAGGTGGGCTTCGCCGACAACACCATCCGCGTGCGTGGCCAAGTGGGCATTCCTTCGGCCACCATCGACGTGGAGAAACTGGATGACGGCGTGTCCGCGTCGGAAGACGTGGTGGTGCTGGATCCCGCCGATCCCGAACGCGCACCGAGTTCGCGACTGGACCTGGACCTCGCCCTGAAGGTCGGCGACGAGGTCAACCTGAAAGGCTATGGCCTGGAAGGCACGCTGGCCGGCACCCTGCACGTGCGTTCGCAGCCCGGCCGCGAGATGCTGGGCACGGGTCGCCTGGACGTGGACGGGCGTTACGAAGCCTACGGGCAGAAACTGCGCATCACCCGTGGCGAACTGACCTGGAGCAACAACGCGATCTCCGATCCGCGCATCAACATCCGCGCCGAACGCGAAGTGGTCAGCGCCAGTGTCACTGCCGGCATCGACGTCACCGGCCGCGCCAGCCAGCCGCGCGCCCGCGTCTGGTCCAATCCGTCGATGTCCGAATCCGAAGCGCTGGCGTACCTGGTGCTCGGCCGTTCGCTCAACACCGCCAGCAGCGACGAGAGCCGCCAGATCAACGCCGCTTCGTCCGCGCTCGGCGCGGGTGCGGGCCTGTTGGCATCGCAGCTCGGCGCGAAGATCGGCCTGGATGATGCCGGCGTGCTGGAATCACGCACGCTCGGCGGCTCGGTGTTCGGCGTGGGCAAATACCTGTCGCCCAAGCTCTACGTAAGCTATGGCGTCTCCATGGTCGGATCGGGCTCCGCGGTCACGCTGAAATACCTGCTGCGCAAGGGCTTCGACGTGGAGATCGAGTCCAGCACCACCGAGACGCGCGGCTCGATCAACTGGCGCAAGGAAAAGTAGGCGTGATGCCGTCCCTGACGGCCCGCCGCCTGCAGCGGCACGGCATCGCGGCACCGATGGCGGCGGATCCGGCCGATGCCGTCCGCCGCATGGGGGCAATGCAGGCGCAAGACTATGCGGCATCGCTGTGGGCCATCGGCCTGCGCACCCGCGGCGCGACGCGGGCAACGGTGGAAGACGCCATCGCGTGCGGCAAGATCGTCCGCACCTGGCCGATGCGCGGCACCCTGCACTGGCTCGCGCGCGAGGACGTCCGCTGGATGGTGGCATTGCTGGCACCCCGCGTGCAGGCCGCGAATGCGGCGCGGATCGCGCGCGATCTCGGATTGGATGCTTCCACGCTCATGCACGGTCGACGCGTGCTGGAACAGGCATTGAAGGAAGGCGTGCCCGTTACCCGCGCCGACCTCTATGCCTGCATGGAGGCAGCCGGCATTCCCAGCGGCGGCCAGCGGGGCCTGCATCTTCTGAACTGGCTGGCGCATGAGGGCGTCATCTGCCAGGGGCCGCGCCATGGCAAGCAGCCGACGTTCGTCCTGCTCGATGCATGGGTGCCGCCGAGCGCACCGCTGGCTCGCGACGAAGCACTCCAGCAGCTGGCACTGCGCTATCTGCAAGGGCACGGGCCGGCGACAGCGGCCGACCTGGCATGGTGGTCGGGACTGACGCGCAAGGAGGCCATGCAGGCCCTTGCATCCGCCGCATCCGCGCTGGTGCAGGAAACGCATGACGGGACGACGTGGTGGTCGCATGCCGATGCGGCTGCGCCTGCGCGCTCGAATGCGGTGCATCTGTTGCCGGCATTCGATGAATATCTCATCGGCTACCGCGACCGCACGCCCGTGCTTGACGCCGCACATACACGGCGCGTGATCGGCGTGAACGGCCTGGTCAGCGCAACGGCGATCATCGGTGGCCGGGTGGCCGCGACATGGAAACGCGATGCGGCCGGCGACGACATCACGCTCGCTCCCCTGCGTATCCTGAGCGAGGCGGAACACACCGGCATCCGTCGCGCGGCGCAGCGACAGCACCACTTCCTCGACACCGCGCGCTGATCATTCGATGGCTTCCGGCATTGCCGCATCCCGGCTCTGCCGATATCGTCGCAGTCCTCTCCGCCGGAGCCTGATGATGCGCCGCCGACTCTCGACCTCCGCCCTCGCCCTGGGCGCCGCCCTGTCCCTGCCCGCCCATGCCGACGAAGGCATGTGGATGCCCTCGCAGCTGCCGCAACTGGCCAAGCCGCTGCGCGAGGCGGGCTTCAAGGGCAGACCGCAGGCGCTGGCCGACGTCACCGCCGCCCCGCTGAGCGCGGTGGTGCGCGCAGGCGGCGGCACGGGTGCGTTCGTCTCGCCGGACGGATTGATCCTGACCAACCATCACGTGGCGTACGGCGTGATCCAGTACAACAGCAGGCCCGAGCGCAACCTGATCGACGATGGCTTCACCGCCGCCGACCGTGCCGGCGAACTACCGGCGAATCCGGACTTCCGCGTCCTGGTGACGGTGGGTTACGACAAGGTCACGGACGCCGTACTGAAGGATGCGGCCGGCAAGACCGGGCGGGCGTACTTCGATGCCATCGATCGCGCCAGCAAGGCCATCGTCGCCGAGTGCGAGCAGGAAGGCGGCGTGCGTTGCAGCGTGGCGAACATGTACTACGGCACCGACTTCTACCGCATCCGGCAGCTGGAACTGCGCGACATCCGCCTGGTCTACGCGCCGCCGCGCGCGATCGGCAACTACGGCGACGAGATCGACAACTTCATGTGGCCGCGCCACACCGGCGACTTCACCCTGCTGCGCGCCTACGTGGGCAAGGACGGCAAGCCGGCCGCCTACAGCGCCGACAACGTGCCCTATCGCGCGCCAGCGCACCTGCCGTTGGCGAAAGACGGCCCGAAGGCGGGCGACTACGCGATGCTGGCCGGCTATCCGGGCACCACCTACCGCCACCGCACCGCCGCCGAATTCGACGAACAGGTCAACTGGACGCTGCCCGCGCGCGTGGCCGTGTTCGACCAGCTGATCGATGTCGTGGAAATGGCCGGTGTCCGGGATGCCGACGCGAAGACGCGGTACGCCGCACAGCTGCAGTCGCTGAAGAACAATCGCAAGCGCGCCGTCGGCGAGCTGGAAGGCCTGCGTCGCAGCGATGCGGTCCGCGTCCGTGCCGACGACGAGCGCGACATGCTCGCTACCGAGGCGGCCGCGAAGGAACGGACGGACATTGATGCATTGAATGCGTCGATCGCCGACGGTTCGGCCGTGCGCGAACGCGAGCTGTTGCTGGCCCTGTTCGGTTCCCAGTCCCAGCTGATGCGCGCGGCGATCACGCTGGAACGGTTGCGGGTGGAATCCGCCAAGCCGGATGCCGAACGCGAGAGCGGCTACCAGGTACGCGACCACGCCCTGATCGAAGGCCTCCTGAAACAGGTGCAGCGCCGCTATGCGCCGGACGTGGAGAAAGCCCTGCTCACGGTGCTGCTGACGCGCTACCAGCAACTGCCGGATGCGCAGCGGCTGCCGGGGTTCGATGCTGCCTTCGGCCGCACGCCGGCCGCATTGAAGCACGCGCTCGACACGCTGTATGCCGGCACGAAACTGGGCGACGAAGCCGAACGCCTGTCGCGTTTCGCTGCTGCACGGGAAGGCAAGTTGATGGCCGCCGATCCGCTGATCGGCCTCGCCGCGAAGCTGGTGCCCGTGCAACTGGCGCTGGAGCAGGAGCGCAAGACCCGGGAGGGCGAGCAGCTGCGCCTGCGTCCCGCCTACATGCGCGCACTGTTCGCCTGGCGGCAGCAGCAAGGGCGTGCGCTGTATCCGGACGCCAACGGCACGCTGCGCGTCAGCTTCGGCAGGGTGGATGGTTTCTCCCCGCGCGACGGCGTGCGGTATACGCCGGTGACGACGGTGGCCGGCATCGTCGAGAAGAACACCGGTGACGTGCCGTTCGACGCGCCGAGGCCGTTGCTCGATGCCATCGCGAAGGGCGACTTCGCCGGCACGGAAGATCCCGTACTGAAGACGCAGACGGTCAACTTCCTGACCAACCTGGACACCACGGGCGGCAATTCCGGTTCACCGGTGCTCAACGCGCGTGGCGAACTGATCGGTCTCAATTTCGACAGCAACTGGGAATCCGTGAGTGCCAGCTGGATGTTCGATCCGCGCTACAAACGCGCCGTCCATGTCGACATGCGCTACCTGCGCTGGTTGATGGGCAAGGTCTATCCGGCGCCGCACCTGCTGGAGGAGATGGGCGCACAGTGACCCCGGACGACGACCCGCGACCGGTGGAACCGGAACCGCCGTTGCCCAGCGACTGTTGCAACAGCGGCTGTCCCATCTGCGTGCACGACCTGTATGCGGAGCAGTTGCAGCACTACCGCGAACAGCTGGCGGCGTGGAATGTCAGGCATCCCGCAACGCCGGACCTTGATGGCCATGACCCAGAGCCCCGCGGGTCATAGAGCCGGACTTTCGACATGAACAACGCTCGGGGCCCGTTCTTGTGAGCCCTTCTGTTTTTGCGGAAGCACGGGTCCGGGAGCGGTTCAAAACCGATGGCGGCGAACCGCTCTCGTAACGACGGCCAGATCTAGCCGGCCCTGCCGGGTGCGGCGGGCACCCTCCGCCCGGTCCATCTCACAACTGCGGCCTGAGCCTGCCTGTCGTCTCGAGCTGCCTTATGGCGTCCTGCATGCCCGTGACATACCGGTGGTCGTCCGGATACTGCGCCGCAAGGCTCGGATAGGTGCTGCGCAGCAGTGCGAGCGCTTGATCCACACGCCCCTTCCTGGATGCGATATCGGCGCGCATGAGTACGGCTGCATTGAGCCTGCTGTAGGCATTCGGGTCAGGCAGTTTCCCGACAGCGCTGGCCTGCAGCTTTCCGTACAGACTGTCCGCGTCATCAAGGCGCCCCCGCTTGAAGTAGAGGTGTGCAAGTGCCATCTGGTTGGTGCTGTAGTAGAACGTTTCAACCAGTTCGTGCTCGATGATGAAGTCCCTGTTCTCCTCGAGGAGCTCTTGCGCACGCTGAAGATCTTCTTCCCGTCCAAGCATGACGTGGAGCGTAGCCAGGGTTCGCCGGGCAAAAGGTGGAGGTGGAACACCATCCTCGCGACATGCCTTCATCACCTCATTGAGCAGTGCCATGGACGCCTGGATGGCGGCCATGCGCTCCTGCTCGGGCTCGCTCTCGATGTTGTTGACGAGCCGGCCTGCCAATCCAACCTGTACGCTCGCGACCTTCTCGTGAGACAGCGGGTAGTACTGCCGGAGAATCGCCAGCGACCTTCGGGTAAGCGCAAGCATCTCTTCGCGCTGGCCGCCTTCGAACTTCATCAGCCAGCTACGGTAGGTCAGTGCCAGGGCGTACTCGGGATGGCTTTCACCGTATCCCGCGAGAATGCGCTCCTCACCCTTCCGGATGGCTTCGCGGCAACGCACGAGCTCCCCTGCGTTGCATCTTGCGTTGCCAAGCACCAGCCAGGCGCTCCCCATGCTCGGATGCGATTCGCCGACGGCTTTGAGCGTGCTGTTCCACTGCAGCTCGGCGTACTTCCTTGCCTCTTCCGTCTTTCCCAGGTGCGCGAGACTTTCGAAAAGAACGCGTTCCGCGTTTGCGGCGAGCAGGGGATACCTCGGCTCGGCCAGTTCTATGGCCGTTCGCAGATGCTCTATCCCGGTGCCGAATCGATACTGTTGAAAGTACCAGTACCCCTGGATGGTGAGGAGCTCGATGTAGGGCTCCGGAGACGCCGACTGATGGCGCCTGGCAAGGTCAAGCGCCTTGTCGAGAGTACTTTGTGCTTCCCTGTGGCGGACGAGATTCCATTGCGCGCGGGCAAGCTCCACCATGAGCTGGAGCCGCACTGGCACCCACTGCTCTTCGTTCGGGCCGGGCAGGACACCCAGGGCAGAGTGGGCCACGGCCAAGGCGTTCTTCGGCTCTCCTTCGATGTTGAACAGGGCTGCGCGAGTCGCCTGAACCTCGGCCTGCACGAGCGGTTTTTCCTCCGCCAGCTGCGCCGCTTCATCGGCCAGGACTTTCGCCCTGCGATGCTGGCCGATCATGGAATGGCTTCTTGCCAGAGCCAGCAGACCCCGTGCCAGGATCTCCGGATGCTCCTGCAACGACAGGCTCCGCATCTGCAGTTCCGTCTTCCGCAGCAGGTCATCCGATGAGTGGGGGCTTTGTGCAAGCCCGGAGAGCGTAGCCATCCCCAGCGTCTTGCTGAAGATGGCCGCCATGGCGTCATGGGCGAGCACCTCGTCCGCGGAGCGTTTCGCCTGGATGTGGAGGGTCAGCGCACCTGCGACCAGCAGTCCTGCGGCAAGGGCGGACACTGCAACCGTGGCCCGGTTCCGTTGCAGAAATTTCATGGCTCGATAGGCCGCGCCCCCCTTTCGAGCACGTACCGGCATTCCATGCAGCCATGCGTCGAGGTCGTCCCGAAGCTCCAGCAATGACGTATATCGCGTCGCTGGATCGTAGGAGGTACAGCACGCCGCGATGGCTTCAAGGTCGCCACTCAAGCGCTTCTCCAATGCCCGGGCGTCTGGGAGCCCCCGCGCCTCGGCATCCTTGAGCGTGCCGGAGTTGGCAATCGATGCCGTCTCGTGGGTCATCGGCCCCGACGGATCCACCATGCGAAGCGGGCTTGCATCCTTCGGCAGCGCCCCCCACAGGAGGCGGCGCATCACCATGCCCATCGAGTAGATGTCCAACGCTGCGGTTGGCAGGGTCCCGGTCAGCGCCTCCGGCGCCGTGTACCCCGGAGAGACGGCGATGCGAGGCGCTTCACGCTCACCGTTAAGCACCGTGGAAAGCCCGAAATCGACGATCTGGATGTTGCCATCCGCGGTGACCAACAGATTGGACGGCTTGATGTCGAGGTGCAGAACCATGTGTCGGTGCGCGTAATCGAGTGCCTCGCAGACTTTTTCCAGAAGCCGCACGCGCGCTTCGATGCTCGACCTTCTTCTGTCGCACCACTGGTCGATGGGCTCTCCGTCCACCAGTCGCATGGCAAACCAGGGATGTCCATGCAGGTCCACGCCTCCATCAAGGAGGGGCGCGATTCCAACATGGCTCAGCCGGGCCAGGGTGTTGCGCTCGCGAATGAAGGCATTCACAAGCGCCTCCGAGGTCAACTCCCTGCGCACGCATTTGAGCGCGACCTGCTGTTCGTACTGCCCGTCGTCCCGCTTGGCCTTGTACACGGTCCCCATTCCGCCAGTACCGATAACATCCGTGATCAACCACGGCCCCAATCGGCTACCAAGGCGCGCCTCAGCGTGCGTCTGGTCCGTCTTCTCAAGGCGCTCGAGCACCTCGCTGGGAAGGTGATCCAGTGGATGCTCGGCCTGGTCCATGCGGAGCATGGCGGCAACCAGACGGTGGACTTCGGGTTCACGCTTCTCGAGCGCGCGCAGCTCTCTTTCCCGATCACTGGCCTTGAGAGCGAGGTAGTCGCCCAGAAGAGCGAGCGCCCGAATCCTGGCGGGATTCATCGGTCGCTCCCACTCGGCCGTTCCTGGGCGAGCAGGAACGACACACTCCCTCTTGCCGACGTCATGAAAAGAGCCGTTCTCGCCTTGACCGCGTGGTGCGGTCCAGCGAGCGCCCGCTGTCGGCAATACGCATCGGCGCTCACAGGCCGCTCGCTGTCACCGTGCATTGCAATGTGACGGTGACCTGCCCCCCCACCGGAAGGACGGGGAGCGTGATGCCGCTGCCCAACAGATTGCTCACCGGCACGGTCGGCGAGGGACAGCTGGCGCCGCCTGTCGCGGCGCAGATCGCAGTCGTGCTGGGCGTGGTGCAGTCCTGCCCGGCACTGGCCGCATCGGTCAGCACCGCGCCGTCAGCGGCCAGTGGCCCGTTGTTGGTCACGACGATCTGGTACGTCACCACCTCCCCGGTGACCACCGGATCCGGCGAAGCGGTCTTGACCACCTGGATGTCCGCCTGGCGCAGGGTATTGGTGAAAGTGCACTCGATGCTGGCACCAACCGCCGTCGCCGCCGTGTCCAGCACCACCGTGCGGGCAGCCAGATCCGGCGTGGCTGTTCCACCCGCACCCAGCCCCGTGCACGTGATGCCGGTGACCTGGTACGTCGCGGGCGACGTGCTTTCGATGATCGTGGTGACGGTTGCGGCGGCGGCCAGTGTCTGCGTGGCACCCGCCACAGCCGTACCGGCGGTGGTGGTGGTCAGGGTCTGCGTCTGCACGCCGTTGTCGCCGCTGAAACCGAAGCTGTCCACGCCGCCCACGCTGATCTTCCGGATCGTGAGCCGCGGTACGGACTGGTCTACGTCGGTGGCGGAATTGTTGGCCGCATTCGTGTCATTGATCGTGACCGGTGGCGTGATGGTCACCGTGTTGACCAGATCGCCAGTGAAGCCGGTCGGCACCGTCATGGTCACCAGATAAGTTGCAACCGCGCCGGCAGGCAGATCGAGTCCCGTGTCGTTCAGGGCCCCGGTTCCGCTGGCGGCGCCGCATGCCGCGCCGCCCGATGTGGATGCACAGGTCCAGCTCATGGTCGCGGCATTGATTCCCGCCGGCACCGGATCGCTCACCGTGATGTTCTGTGCCCCGAACGGACCGTTGTTGGTTACCACGACGCTGTACGTGCGCGCCTGTCCCGGCACATAACCGTCGCCGGCCAGATCGCTGGGGCCCGATGCGGGCGTATTGGTCTTGGTCACCGCCAGGTCCGCGCTGAACTGGATCGGCGCTGTCGGGCAACTGGCGCCATCATTCACGTTCGAACCGGGTGAGCCGGAAATCAATGTTCGGGCGCCGGTAACAAGATCGAAACTATAGAAGCCGCCGCCGTTCGCACTGCCAAACAGGCCGGTGGGCGAGCCGAACATCGCGCCATAGTCAACGGCCGCAGTGGGTGACCCGATATTGGTCACTACGCCTGTCGCAGGATTGATTGAGCGCAGTTGACCATTACCCTGCACGGTGTAGATCAATCCGCCGATCCACGCCATGTCCGAAGCCTGCACGCTCGACGACAGCGTGATCAGCGTCGATGTGTTGGTTTGCACATTGATCGCCCGCAGGTTGGTCGACCCCCCGCCTGCCAGCGCATACATGACGCCCGTGTCCGAGAACGTGCCCATGATCCAGCTGTCGGTCGCCATCCCGCCGCCCACCGGACCAAGGTCGACAGAGCTGCCGTCTGCGCCGACCCGGATCAAGCGATTGCCGGTGCCGCCACCCGCATTGATACCGTAGATGAAGTTGTCCACGGGATTGAAGCCAATGGCGTTGTAGACGTTGGAACCCTGCCCGATCGGCGGATACGTGAAGGGATTGGTAGCGGTGACGATGTCGTAGAGCGTGGTGTTGGTGTTTATGTTCGGGCTCTGCGACAGGTACATGCCGGACGAACAGGATGCGAACGCCGGCTGGCTCTGCACGGCATTGGTGATGGTGCAGGCGATGTTGCTCCCCGCATCGACCGCCGCCGCATTGAGGGTGAACGAACTTGCACCTTGCGTGACCGTGCCCCCGGTGCCCATGCCGGTGCAGGTCACATTGCTCAGCTGGAACCCGGATGGCAACGCTTCGTTGATCGTGGTGGCGACCAGGGGATTGGTGAGCGTCTGCGCCGTACCGGTAACGCCCACGCCGGTCGCCGTCGTGGTCAGCGTCTGGCTGGTCCAGCCGTTGTTGCCGGTGAAAGTGAAGGCGCGTGTACCGCCTTGGCTGATCTTCGTCAGCGTCAGGGTGACGGGCCGCCGCGTGTTGACGACCGTGCAGGTGATGTCATCGCCGGAGGCGGGTGTCAGGCTGAAACTGGTACCCGTGCCGCTCGGCAGTACTGTCCCCGTGCCACTGGATGCGTTGGCGCAGCTGTAGGTCGAGGTGTAGTCACTCAGGTCCGTCGTGCCGGAAGCCGCTTCGGACAGCGTATGCAGCACGCCGGGATTGAACGGCGCCAATGTGGCAAGCCCGGCAGTGACCGTGGTGCCGGCACCGGTGGTCGTGGTGCTCGCCAGCGGCGACCCGCCACTCGCGATGGACAGCGCGAACTGGTCGGTGCCGCTCTCGCGCCCGGTCACGATCTGCTTCTGCAACCGCAGCGTGGCCTTGCACTGGTTGATCTGGATGTTGCGGAAGCGGATATCGTCGTCGGCCGTGTTGTCGCTGTAGTCGGACCGGTAGACGTACTGCACGCTGGTGACCTGCGTGACCGTCGTCGGCAGGCGAACGGTGAAGGGGCGATACGTGCGCCCGATGGATGTCGCATCGCCCACGAATGCCTGCTGCGTCGCGGTTTCCGCACTACCGCTGACCGAAACGAGCGAGCCGTTGCCGGGCCAGAACTCGCCTGCGGTGCTGTTCGTGCCCGCAACCGCTTCGGAGGTGAACAACGTGGCGTAGGTCACGCCGTTGACCCGGATCTCCATGGTGGCCCGGCCGGAGTTGCCGCCTGCGGGGTTGTTCCATTGCAGGTCGCCGGCAATCACGATGGCGCCATTGGTCTGGATGCCATAGCGCGTGCTGGTCTGGTTGCCGTTGAGCGTCGGCGTGTGGGTGAGGCCCGGGGAATTGTCGTTGAGCCAGCCGCTGTCGGCCGGCGAGGTGATGATGGGCAGTGTGTTGGCCAGCGTGCACTGGTTGGCCGCCTGTGCCCAGAGTTCTCGGGGCGCAAGCAACAGCAGAATGCCCATGGCCAGCCAGCACAGCATGCGGCCGGTGGCCTGCAGCGGCCTGTGCCGAGGGAGGCAGCTTTCCTGCTGCTGCGTAATATCGACTACGCGCGCGCCGCGAACGGGATCGCGCCAGTCCGCAGTCCCGATCACTCCATCCATCACCGCCCCCTTTGGCGAATCCTGTATCGCCACGGCACCTTGCGGCGCCGTGCGACAAACTGCCACACCGGACAACAAGCCGCAACGCCGCTTGTCACATTGATGGTTGGGTAGATCGTACTCGGCTTGTCCCTCAGGACATCACATTGCGGCGCCGTGCCCGCTCAAGGACATCACAGCGCTTTCCAGACCCTTCTTGCGCCGGAAACCAGCGAAGCGATTGCGGCCTCAAAGGCCGCTGGCGGTCACCCTGCACTGCAAGCCGAACGTAACCGCCCCCCCGACCGGCAGGGTCGGGATGGTGACGCCCGCGCCGAGCAGGCTGCTCACCGGCACCGTCGGCGACGGGCAGCTCGCGCCGCCTCCGGCCAGGCAGGTCGCGGTCGTGCTGGGTGTGGTGCAGTCCTGCCCTGCCCCTGCCACGTCGGTCAGCAGGACATCGGTGACCGCCTGCGGACCGTTGTTGCTGACCACGATCTGGTAGCTCACCACATCCCCGGTGACGACCGGATCCGGCGAGGCCGTCTTCACCACCTGGATATCCGTCTGCTGCAGGGTATTGGTGAACGTGCACACGATGTCGCTGCCCGGTGCCGTCGCGGCGGCATCCAGCGCGACCGTGCGCGCGGCCAGGTCCGGCGTCGCAGTGCCGGTCGCACCCAGGCCGGTGCAGGTGATGTCGGTGACGCGGTACGTCGCCGGGGAAGCGCTTTCGGTGATGGTGGTGGCGGTGGAGGTTGCCGTCAGCGCCTGCGTGGCGCCGGCTACGGGTGTCCCGTCCGTGGTCGTGGTCAACGTCTGTGTCGCAACGCCATTGCTGCCGCTGAAGCCGAAGCTGTCCACGCCGCCGATACTGATCTTGCGCACGGTCAACTGCGTCACCGAACCATCGGTATCCGTGGCGGTGTTGTTCGCCGGCGTCGCATCCACGTAACCATCGGGTATCCGGATCGTCGCGGTGTTGGTGACGGGGGAGACGCCAGCGGCCACCGTCGCCGTGACCGTGAACGTCATGGTGCTGTTCGGCGGCAGGGTCGGAATGACGATGCCGCCCGCACTCTCCAGGGCCGCCACGGTCACGTCACCCGCGGCCGGACACACGGCCCCTGCCGTCGTTGCCGTACAGGCCACCGCCGTCTTTGTCAGGCCGGTGGTGGCAGGGTCGATGAGGGTCGCCAGGTCGACGTAGTTCATCGACGGGTTGCTGACAACGAGGGTGTACGTGGTCGTGCTTCCAGGCGTCACCGTATCGTTCGCTTGATCGACGTTGCCGTTGATGCCCGGGGTATTGGTCTTGGTGATGGACAGGTCCAGCAGCGCACGCGTCAGCGTGAACTTGGCAGCCATGCCGCCGGAGGTTCTTTGGCCGGCCGTCAGCGCACCGTTCTGCGACTGCAGGGTGATGTTGGCGGCTGGTATGCCACTGGCGTACTGGAACGACGTACTGAAGCCGTCCGATTCCGTGGCGGCCAGGAAGTGCGCCCCGGCCACGCCTGCAGTGCCGGGATCGGTGTTGACCACCGCAGGATTCGACACTTCGGTGAAGCCGGGCACCGTGGCGAAGTCCAGCGGACCGCTGCGGGCGTAACCGTTGAAGCCCACCAGCAGCACGCCATCGCCAGCATTCACCGGTGCCTGGCCGACGTCGTAGCCGTTCAGGCACGCCGACCAGTTGCCCGGCGCGCTCACGCCCGCCAGGTAGACCAGCCCGGTGCCGCAGTCGGTGGTGGAAACGAAGCGGGACCGCACGATGCCCGTACCGGGATCGCCGGTAGCCAACTGACTGACATGGTTGAACTGCAGTGCCGACAGCAGCGCCTCGTCGCCGGCGCGATTCGGCGCATCGACGTTCGGGAGGGTGATCGTGAGGGTGCCGCTGTCGGCACCGCCCAGCAGGGTGCGCAGCTGCGACTCATAGATCGCGGCGAAGTAGAGTTCCTGCGAATAGGTCGCCCGGTCGGCGGCGCCATTGCCTATGCTGTAAAAACTGTTGACGAGCCGCAGGTCGCCGGCCGGAGGCGCCAGCGGGTTTGTCACCGTCGTCGAGCCGCCCGGGCCGGTCACGGTGAACTGGATCTGTACGTTCGCGCCGTTCGTGACCACGAAGGCGGGGGACGCGAAGTTGCTGTTGGCGGAAGTCTCGTCGACGCACGTACCCGAGGTTTCCAGGGTATCCGTCGTGCAGTGGTCGCGCTCGAACGCGGCGGTGATGAAGACGACGCGGTTCTGGCCCGCCGTCACGTTGAAGCTGAGGGAAGGGGTCCCCGGGGCGCCTGCGCCGATCGCGGTCGATGCGCCGCCATGGTCGAAGGTCACGGTCTGTGCATGCGTCGTGGCACTCCAGCCCGAGGCCAGCCCGAACGCGAGCGCCCATCCTGCGAATCGTCTGCTTTTCATGCGGCTTCTATCTTTCCTTCCAATGGATACCGATCCGTCCGGTCGCTGCGCCGCGCCATGCGACGCGACGCCCGACGCGGCCACCGTTCGCGTGACCGTGCCGGGCGCCTCGGCAATGGCGATGCGGACGGGTTGTATCAGCCGTTGGTCCCGCCGTTGCCATCGATGCAGGTGCCGGTACCGATCAGCCCGTTGTTCCAGTCATCGAGCACGCGCGACACGGCGATCATTTCCTGGCGCGGTTCGCTGCTCTTCGGCATCGCGGCAATCTGGGCCGGCGTGTACAGGGCCATCAACTGGCTGGCACGGGACAGGGCGTCCGAGACCAGGGTGGGGGTCTGGGCGCCCAGGGTGTAGTTGGCCTGCGCGGCGACGAGCTGGTGGCCGAGGATCCAGTACGCGTTGCCGCGCGAGGGTTCCTGCAGTACTTGCTGATAGGTGAGGCCCGACAGGTAGAAGGGCTGGTAGCGAAGGGTCAGCCAGACGTCCGTGCTCAGGTCGCCGGCGTTCTGTGCCCGGTTCTGCCAGTAGCCCTGGGTGAACTGGCAACCGCTTTCGGCGCGGGCATCTGCGGCGGCCGTCAGGCCGGCGACCGCCATCAGCAGGCCCGCCGTTGCGTTACGAAACAACATCATGCGTGTGATCCTTGATTCGGGTGATGGTGAAGCACGGGCGTTCCGCCCGTACCGTTGACCTCCGCTCACATCACGCGCGTGCCTTTGCGTGATCCGAGTGACGTCAGTACCCGATGAATTCGTGACGGCCGTCAAAAAAAGGACAGGTGTGGCGTACGCGAGCAGGTCGGCCACCCGAGGTGGCCGACCCGCTTCTGTTTCGCGACAAGGAAGGCGTGCGCGGGATGAAAGGCGTCAGGGCGTGCCGGTGGCCGAGACGGTGCACTGCAGTCCAATGGTGATCTGGCCACCCACGGGCAGGGTCGGAATCGTGATGCCGCTGCCCAGCAGGCTGCTGACGGGCACGGTGGGGGACGGACACGTCGCGCCACCCGTGGCCGAACAGGTCGCGGTGGTGCTGGGCGCGGTGCAGTTCTGGCCCACGCCGGCCACATCGGTCAGCACCGCACCATCGGCCGCCAGCGGACCGTTGTTGGTGACCACGATCTGGTAGGTCACTACACCGTTACTGACCACAGGGTTCGGCGAAGCGGTCTTCACCACCTGGAGATCGGTCTGCCGCAGGGTGTTCGCGATCATGCAGACGATCGCCGCACCGACGTCGGCGTCGGTCAAGGTCAGGGTGTTGCCACTGAGCACGCCGCCGGTGCAATTCCACGCGCCAGCGATGTAGCCGCCTGTGTTGCTGCCGCCAAGTGTCTCCGCCAGCGTGATCACGTCGCCCACAGCCATCTTGACCGCAGCGCCCGTATCGGTCTCGTTGGCCGTCTCTGCGGTCGAGTCGAGCGCCGGGCTGCCAGTGCCACCGGTCGCGGTCAACGCGGCGGTGTCGCCGGTCGCCGCGTTCACCCAGGTCTTTGCCAGCGTCAGGGTCGGTTCGCGGACATTGGTGAAGGTGCAGACGATATCAGTGGCGGCATCGCCCACGGTCAGGGTACCGCTCATGTCGTTGGCGGTGTAGGTCAGCGCCGCGCCTGTGCCGGTATTGCCGGTGCAGGTCAGGGCTTTGTCGTAGGCGCTGGCGGTGCCGGTGGTGAAGACCTCGCTGAGGGTGTAGCTGCGGCCATGAACCACGGCGAAGGCGGTACCCGCATCGATCTCGCTGGGCGTATCGGCCACTGCGTCCAGTGCGGCACCGGTGGCGCCGCCGGTGGTCAAGTCGAGAGCGCTCACTGTCACCGCATCGTTCACCGCAGCGCCGGCCCAGCTCTTCCGGAGGGTTAGCATGGGCGGCAAGCCTGCCGAGCAGCTGGCCATGTCGCCGATACGAGGGAAGTCGTTCGTGACCGTCATGTACGGACCTGTCACTGGACCAGCGTAAAGCGTGTTAGTGGAATCGCCGAGATAGAGGGTCGTGCCGACAAACGCTGCCGCCCCCGGGTCACCGGGCACCGTCGCGATCTGGCTGGCCGTGGCCGCAGTACCGGCGTACAGATCGCCACTCAACTGATACAACGCCTGTTCGTCTCCGGCCACGACATAGATCGTGCCATCCGGGCCGATCGCGAGGTCGCCGCCGGAGCTAGGAACGGCGCCGGAATAGGTCAGCGTGACGGTGGCGGGTGCGGACAGACTGCCATCCAGCGCCACCGCATAGCGGTAGAGCTGCGTAGCATCCTGGCCTTGCAGATACAGATTGCCAACCGCATCCATCACCATCCGATGCCAGTTCGCGGAGCCCGCAGCAGTCACGCCGGTCGACGACCAACTGCTGGCGCCCGGTGCCAGGGTCCTGATCTGACCGGTGTCGTTGTCGACCGCAAACAGACGGCCGGTGCGGGGGTCGATGCCCAGGCTTGTGATATCGCCACCGTCGTTATCGGTGATCGCCCCCGGATAGTAGGTGGCCGCCCCGGTCGCCGGATCGATCGACGTCAGCACACCGTAACCCGTCCCTGTCGGTGGAGTGCTCCTCAGGACGCCCCACAGCAGGGGACAGCGGTCGCCGGTGGGGAGCGGCGTGATCTCCCGCGTGTTGGTGAAGGTGCAGGTCAATTCTGCGCCCGCAACGATCTGGCTGCCCGGAATCGTCAGTTGGCCCGTACTCGTGTCTGCCACAACCGGTACATTGGCGCCAGCGCCGTTGGTGCACACGATGGACGAAAGCTCGTAGCCATGGTTAGCGGCGGACTCAACACGCTCGCGGATGCTGGTGTCGGTATTGAACTGGGTCAGGTATGTCGCCGAGCTGGCGGGATTGGCGACTGTCGTATCCAATGAAAAATCGATCGGCAGTCCATTGGTTCCTCCATCGAAGGTAAATTCGCGAGCACCTCCCACGCTCTGCTTGCGCAATATCACGCAGGCGGGCACCGTGGCGTTGAATGCGGTATTGGCGGCGCTGAGGATGGTCGCATCGTTGTAGGCCGCGCTGTACGACGCAATGCGCGGCGTGCCCGTATCGAATGCCTGGGTGGAGAGGGCCGTCGGATGCGCAGCGTCGTAGTCGGTGGCCGCGCCGCCCCTGCTGGCGAATGCGGCTACCTCTCCCCGGTTCACGGCATTGGCTGCGGTAGCATCGATGCCCACGCCGACAATCACGGCGTTGCGCACGTTCTTGAAACGATTGCTGTAGTGATAGAAGCCCAGGGCAGTTTCGGTGGAGGGCATTTCCCGGATCGAGGTGCCATCGAAGCGCCCGAAGTTCGGGTCCGCATCGGTCATGTGGATCAGCATGAGCTGCTGGGTAGGCGTGGAGGGCCCCAGCGTCGGCTGGTTGTAACTGTCGTTGCCTCCCGTGGTGCCACCGCTGTACAGCACGCCCTCCAGGATCTTCAGGCCATGCTGGGCGTAGTCGTCGTTGATGTTGACGCTGAAGTTGGCACCGCCGCAGTTGTTGCGATTGATGGAACCGGCGAAGTTGGTGCCGAACGAACGGCAGACCCGGTTGGAGGCGCTGTTGTTGCCGGCGTAGGCGAAATCGGCGGGATTGCTGGACCACCCGCCCGGGATGGCCGAACCGGTCGCAAGGTCGACGCGGCACCCATCGCGGGTCGTGCGCCTGCCACCCTCGCAGCCCCAGTTGACCACGGCCAGGCGGTAGCCCGGCCGGCTCAGCACGCTGGCGGCGATGCTGGCGATGGCCTGCTGCGCCTCATCGAACTCGGCATTGGTGATGGAGCTGGAGTTGTCCACGAACAACAGCACATCCTTGCCGGGGGGCGTCGGACACGACTGCGCCTGACCTGCCACCGGCACACCCACCGCGGCGCTCACCACCGCCGACAGCGCTAGCCGCCTGAAAACATTCATTCCTCTATCCCCGACTGGATTCTTTCGACACGCGTGCGACCCACTACAGGATCCGCACCGGCAATGAAGGTCCACCTCGACCTACACAGGCACATTTCGCGATAAGGCCCCTTGAAGGGACATCACGTGCCCGCACCGGCTCTCGCCATGTCCTGATCCAGCCCCGTACTCCGAATAAAAAGTGTCCCCCCGGGAAAGCATCTCTGGCATGACTGGAGAACACGCAATCCGCAGGAACCCGCAACGTGATGTACCTTCCGCCACGCTGGACCACCGTCTTCGTCGACGTACTGATCCAGGAACATGCCTCGTTCTTCGTTCTGGCGAATCCGCAGGACCGGCTGGAAGCCTTCGCCGAGAGAGCCAATTGCCTGCTGGATTTCACCGCGCCCGAGGAGCAACTCGCGGTATTCGAGCGGCTTGAAGCGGTGGTGCATGCCACCGAGGGTTTCAGCAAGACCCTGTCGCCCGGGCATCCATAGCCAGGCGGGCAACACCGCTGGCCGAGCGTGACGGCCAGCCTCGCGCGCAGCGTGCCTATGTAACGGCACGATCCATCCGGAGTCGGGCGAACGGGCAATGGATCCTCTGCCGCCGACCCGAGGGTGATCCCACCCCGGGAACGAGACGCCCCACCCGCTATGCCTCTCCCGGCGGGATCCTGCTTGATGACCTGGCGGGCGGGTGCTGTATGCCGGGGATGACGCCTTCGCTGTCGTAGCGGCGCCTCAGTGCCTGCAGGCGGCTCCACGCTTCGGCCGAGAAGCACCTGGATACCGATCCGGCCCGCTCTTCCAGGTCCATTTCATTGATGTAGTGTCCGGCCGAAGACGGGGACAGTTCGTCATAGAGCGCCTTCAACCAGTCGCGATTCGACGCGTCCGCGTCCGCATCGTTCCACTGCGCATAGGTCGAGATGAAGAACTTCCCCCCGACCGAGAAGGCAGCATCCGGGTAGTGATGCGCCGGACGGTGGATCAGCAACGAGAACGTGGCGCGCGACGGCCGCTCACCGAAGCGGGCGAGCAGCACGCGCGATGCCGTCTCCGCGTCATCGGTCATGACATTGTCTGCACGATAGCGTTTGGACACCATGGCTGCGTCCGTCTTGTCGTAGATGGACTGGAATCCGGGAAGCTCCTGCTCGTCGAACTCGTTGCCCGTCCACGCGGCGACTGCCGAGAGAAGGTCGGCATGCAGCAGCCTGGTTTCATCATGGTCACCGCAGAACGACGTCGCGCTGAGCGATGCGGCCAGGTCCGCATCACCGGAAAGCGCCACCATCACCTGCATGCGCTTGTCCGCGGCGCGTCGCGGCAATGCAAGCAGCACGGAGGCCAGGTGCTTCGGATCGAATCGATAGTTGCGCGTCAGTACCTTCTTCGGCGCGGGCCAGCACTTGATATAGAACCTGACCACCACGACGAAGAGACAGGGACCTGCCCCCCGTGCGGCCCACAGCAGCTCGGCATTCTGATGCGCGTTGGCATGCAGAATCTGGCCGTCGGCGGTGACCACGTCGACCGCCTGGACATTGAACGTGCTCATGCCTCCCCAGGCATCGCAGTTCACCCCGAGCCCGCCCCCGAGCAGAAAGCCACTCAATCCCACACCGCCGCCATGGCCGGTCGGAAAGGCAAGTTCATGGGCGGCCAATGAGCGGCTCAACTGCGCACTGGTAACACCAGGGCCCATGACGACAGTACCTTGCTCGGCGTGGATCTCGAGGTCGTTGAGCAACGACAGATCGAGCAGAATGCCCCCGCATTGAAAGAAGCTTCCGGAGTAGCTGTGTCCCGAGCCCTTCACCCCGACCGCCAGGCTATGGGATCGCGCGAAATCTATCGTCCTTGCGACATCGGAGATTGAAGCGGCGCGGACGATGTATTCGGGATATCGCTCGAATCCCCGTCCATTCCACGCTGCGCCGTAATGCCAGCCCGCATACTCCGCATGATGCCGGGACCGGACTTTTCCATCCAGGCACCGGGAGAATGCACGGAAGTCGTCTGGCCTGATCCTAGAGTGAAGCAGTTCCATGGCTCGCTCCTGGTGAGCATCCTTCGTTGGGGAGACCCGGTGTCGCGCACACGACCTCGCTGGTCGCCGAGTACAGGGGGAGCGGCTTGAGTCCGAGCCGGACCTTGATGCGCTCGTTCAAGCGACCCGCTTCTATGGTTTCGATGCCGTGCGCAAGCGCCCATCTGTATGCGCAGGCGAAACTGACAGTGTAGGGACTGTAGGCCGCGAGGTCATAGCGCATGCCCGCAGACCAGATGCAGAAGACGCCCCTGTCAAGAAAGCAGACCAGGCCGCCAACGACAACACCCGCCTCTTCAACGAGGACGATGCGCGCCAGATCTCCACAGATCCTGACGAAGCGCGCCAGTGCGTCGGCCGGAAAATACTTCGGCGTACCGTTCCTCGCCGTTGTCTGCTGGCATAGCGACGTCAGCGCTTCGAGGCGGTGATCGAAGGGAGGGCCGATGACGGCCACGGTCCCATCGCTTGCATCGAACTTTCTGAGCTGGCGCGTCATCTCGTGGCGCCCCTCTTTGGGAAGCGTCTGAACCAGTTCATCGAAACTGGCGAGTCGGGTCAGGTCCAGGTAGTACCTGTCGACGAGGTGACGGATCATCAACTGCTCACCGGCAGCCGTCCTCAGTGCATCCGCCTCCGCCACATTCAGCAGGCCGACGTAGTGCACGCCGATATCGGATGCCAGCCGCTTCAGCGCCGCTACCACGACCCGGGGAGCGAATGTGCCCGGGACGCAGACCACCTTGCTGTCGAAGCAGTGCATGACATGGCTGAAAAGTGCCTGCTGGCCGCGATCACCGGCGATGCCGGCCGTGCGTGCAAGCAGACCGAAAGGATCGACGGAATCGACTGCCTGCACATAGGCCGGAAGGAACGCGACGAGCCTCCCCTCGTCCCTCGCCAGGAAATAGTAGGTGGCATTGACGGGCAGCAACGGTGAGCGCTCGGCGGCGCACAGGAATCGCCGGTCGTAGAAGAACGATGCTCCGCTCGCTCGAAAGAAGGCTTGATACTCCTCCTCTTCGACGGCATCGATCGACTGCCTGAGTTCGACTTCAATGGACATCGGAGCTCCCCCGATGAAGACATCGACCCCGTTCGTCCGGCAGCGGGCCACAGCCCGCAGGGCCAACGCGATACCGGGTCAACAGATGGCGCGGACGATCAGGCGATCAGCAGGCGCCGGCCCCTACGACTTGCGGCACTGGAGTATCGACGCATGCGGCTTATCGACATACGCCTGGAGCGCTTGTGGCACGTCGGCCGCGCCATATTGCTCATCGAGCGCCGGATTCGCCCATCGAATGGCGGTCGCGCCCGCCTTGCCGAGGGCGGCACTGATGGCGTCCTCTGACCAGTACCAGGCATACACGCTCGCGTCGTATTGGCGGTAACGCAGATCCAGACGCAAGCGCCCACCCTCCTCGTACGGGTGCTGCGGATCATCCGGCGTCAGGGTGAACCCGCATGCCGCGTAGTAATCGGGATCGGGTTCGAAGCGCGCGTGGATCGGCAGGGCGATCAGCCTCCCGCCAGGACGAAGCGGCGCCATCATCTCGGCGCACATCTGATCCAGTTCTGCGCGTGTTGTCGCATAGGGGAGCACATAAACCGCCAGCACCACATCGAATGCACCCTCGCATTCCGGCCCGAGTCTCGAGCGGAACTCGATGGGGACGCCGTCGCGCTCCGCCACGCGGCGGGCATACTCGAGCATGCCGTCCGCCAGGTCGTATCCCACGACACGGCGTGCGCCTTCGGCCTTCATGGTGCGTGCGTAAAATCCGCTGCCGCATCCGTAGTCGACCACATCCAGTCCCGCGAGCGACCCCAGCGCATGTTTGACGCTGGGTGTCTCGATGTGTTCGCGGAATGGCCAGGTGGCCAGATCTTCGTAGAGAGCGCCAAGCTGATCGAACTGGTTCGCCGATTCCTTGCTCACGTGCCACTCCTTTGCGCTTAGGTTGTGTACCCCGATGCAGCGGTGCGAATGCTGGGCAACGCGGCGTTGTTAAACCGTGATGTCCGTTGTGAATCATCGAAAATTCATCTTCGATCGCGAAGCGGCATGCAACAAGTAACTCTGGTTACCCGACTGCTCACCTCGAATGCGCAAGTTCACGTGTTTACGATGGCTATCGGTGAGCCCTCCCTGGTATTTCACAGGCCACAACGTGCAGGGATTCCATCCGGGCGCGATGTGCGGCTTGGAGATGGTCACCGGAGCCAGGGCGATTCAATCCGATTGCGGCGCCTGGATAAAGTATTCGAGATATCGAAGCGCTTTACGGAAGACGCGACTCCCCAACGAGGCATGGGCGCTCACTGCAGGGGCGACGCAAGTCGCGACCGCAGATTCTCGGCGACAGTGCGCCATCGGTCGAGAATGACCCTGTTCTGGAAATCGGAACGCGTGCGGTCGCGACTTGCGTCGCTCCTGCAACGGAACGCAACGGGTTACGCCACCCGCGTGCGCCGCGCGCGCTCCAGGTGCACCAGCAGCAATGAAATGGCGGCGGGTGTCATGCCGGGGATGCGCTGGGCCTGGCCAATGGTTTCGGGCTGCACGCGCTCCAGCTTCTGCTGCACTTCGGCAGACAGGCCACGCACGCTGGCGAAGTCGAAGCCGGTTGGGATCGGCGTGGATTCGTTGCGCTGCTGGCGTTCGATCTCGTCGCGCTGGCGGTCCAGGTAGCCGGCGTACTTCACACCGATCTCCACCTGTTCGGCCACCCGCGCATCCTCCACGCCGGGGCCGATCGACGGCACGGCCACCAGCTTGGCGTAGTCCAGTTCCGGACGCTTGATCAGGTCGAGCACGTTGGTCTCGCGGCTGACCTGCACGCCGAGCGTGTCGGCCACTTCGCGGCCCAGGGCATTCGCGGGCGTGGCCCACAGCGCCCGCAGGCGGCCGGTTTCGCGCGCGATGGCTTCGCGCTTGGCCTCGAAGCGCTGCCAGCGCGCATCGTCGACCAGACCCAGCGTGCGACCCGTCTCCGTCAGGCGCAGGTCGGCATTGTCCTCGCGCAGCTGCAGCCGATACTCGGCACGGCTGGTGAACATGCGATACGGCTCCTTGGTGCCGTGCGTGATCAGGTCGTCGACGAGCACGCCGAGATAGGCTTCATCGCGTCGCGGCGACCAGGCCTCCTTCTGCTGCACGAAGCGCGCGGCATTGAGGCCGGCGAGCAGGCCCTGCGCAGCAGCTTCCTCGTACCCGGTGGTGCCGTTGATCTGCCCGGCGAAGAACAGGTTGGCCACCGCTTTGGTTTCCAGCGAGGCCTTGAGGCCGCGCGGATCGAAGAAGTCGTATTCGATGGCATACCCCGGCCGCGTGATGTGCGCGCGCTCCATGCCGCGGATGCTGCGCACCAGCGCCAGCTGCACATCGAACGGCAGCGAGGTGGAAATGCCGTTGGGGTAGATCTCGGTGACCTCCAGGCCTTCGGGCTCGACGAAGATCTGGTGGCTGGCCTTCTCGGCGAAGCGCACCACCTTGTCCTCGATGGACGGGCAATAGCGCGGGCCGATGCCTTCGATCTGGCCGGAATACATCGGTGAACGATGCAAGGCGCCGCGGATGATCTCGTGCGTCTGTTCGCTGGTGTGGGTGATCCAGCACGACACCTGGCGCGGATGGTCGGCCACGTCGCCCATGAACGACATCACCGGCAACGGATCGTCGCCGGGCTGTTCTTCCATCACCGAATAGTCGAGCGAACGGCCATCGATGCGCGGCGGCGTGCCGGTCTTCAGGCGATCCACGACGAAGGCGCCTTCGCGCAGTCGTTGCGCCAGCGCGGTGGCGGGCGGATCGCCCGCGCGACCACCGGCGTACTGGGTTTCGCCCACGTGGATCTTGCCGGCGAGGAACGTCCCCGCGGTCAGGACGACCGCAGGCGCATGGAAGGTCAGGCCGGTCTGGGTGATCGCGCCACGTACCGTGTCGTTCTCGATGACCAGATCATCGACGGCTGCCTGGAACAGGGTCAGGTTGGGCTGCGCTTCCACGGCGCGCCGGATCGCGCTGCGGTACAGGGCGCGATCGGCCTGGCAGCGCGTGGCGCGCACGGCAGGCCCTTTCGACGCGTTGAGGGTGCGCCACTGGATGCCGGCCCGGTCGGCCGCCCATGCCATCACGCCCCCGAGCGCGTCGATTTCCTTGACCAGGTGCCCCTTGCCGATGCCGCCGATGGCCGGATTGCAGCTCATCGCACCCACGGTTTCCACGTTGTGGGTCAGCAGCAGCGTGCGTGCGCCGGCTCGCGCGGAGGCCAATGCGGCTTCGGTGCCGGCATGGCCGCCGCCGATGATGATGACGTCGTAGTGGTGGAAGCTGGCATTCATCGTGGGAGTCCGGTACCTGCGCGGATGTCGACAGGCAATGGGATTGGGTCGGGCGGATCCGGCATGCCGGGAGGGCAAAGTTGGCACGCTTCCTGCTGTATTCCCGTGCACCCGTCGTGGCAAGCGACCAGGGGCGCCGGGCTGGTAATTGGAACAGGGGCCAGCCATGCGCACGCCGGGGATGCCGAGGGGCCGGTAGTCGGGGGACTACCGGCCCCTTTTTTATGCGCGCAGGATAGCAGAGACAAGAAAAAGCCCGGCATTGCCGGGCTTTTTGCAGAGGCGCCGACGCCCGGCAGGGCCGGAACAGGGGGGATCCAGATTTCCCCACCGGACGTCGACATTGAACCTTTATTGCCGCTTACGTCAGAAAGCGACGCAACCGGTCAACTGATTGTTCGGAGCCTGCGACGACGGCGAGGGGAAAGCAACGGAAGAACCCCGTCAGGGGGCTGTTTCAGCGCTCCAGCTGACGGGTGGCATTCTCCGAGCGTCCGGATGACGGTCGCGGCGGCGGCGCGGGACGCTCCGCCCTGGCCGGTGCCGGGCGCTCCATGCGCTGTTGCGGCCGCTCGACCGCACGCGGCGCGGAGGGCGAAGAAGTCACGCGGGGAGGACGATAGCCACCCTCATTCATGCGTGGCTGGTTGGGCGATGGCATCACGCGGGGCGGGCGATAACCCCCTTCACCCACGCGCGGCTGGCTGGGGGAAGGGATGACCTGGCCGGGACGATTCGGGACCATCGGCTGGGAACCGCCTTCACGCCAGCGACCGGTGGGGTCCCGCCACGGCGGCGGCCGGTTGCCACTTCCCCCATTGCCGGGCGGCTTGGGGGTGTTGTCGCCGGGACGCGGCGGCCGGGGATGGTGGTGCGGCGGGTAATAGGGGTAGTGGGACCCGTAGTAGCCGTAGTACGGATAGCCGTAATAGCTGCTGTAGCGATAGGGTCCGCCATACCCATACCCACCATACGACCCGACGCCACCGTAGTAGCCGCCGTAGGGATCGTAGTACTGGGTGCTGGGCCGACCGTGGTAATAGCCACCCGGTGCGGTATCACCCACGTAGTCATAGGTCGCACAGCCGCCCAGGGCCAGGCTGGCGAACGCGATGGCGAAAAGAGATGTGCGCTTCATGGCGGAACCCCCGTTACTTTGCCTTTGCAGCATCTGCCCGGCGCATTGAATCAGTGCTTAACCCCTCCGGCTCCGTCCCGGCGTGGAAAGCCCGTCAACACAGGCCTGGTGGACGGGTGATGCGTTAACCTTTCTGCATGCCGACGCCCTTGCCCACCTTCGACGACGTCCTCGCCGCTGCCGCCCGTATCGCCCCCCACGCACACACCACCCCCGTCCTGCACTCCAGCGCACTGGATGCCCTGGCGGGCTGCGTGCTCCATTTCAAGGCTGAACCGCTGCAACGGACGGGGGCGTTCAAGTTCCGCGGCGCCTGCAACGCGGTCTGGGCGCTCGACGACGCGACGGCAGCGCGTGGCGTGGTGACGCATTCCTCGGGCAACCACGGCGCCGCGCTCGCGCTGGCGGCACGGACGCGCGGCATCGTGTGCCACGTCGTCGTGCCCGAGGGCGCAAATGCCGCGAAACTGGCCAACATCACCCGCTATGGCGCCCACCTGCACACCTGCGCGCCGACGATAGCCGCCCGCGAAGCGGCGGCTGCACGGGTGCAGGCCGAAACCGGCGCCAGCCTGATCCATCCCTACACCCATCCGCACGTGATCGCCGGCCAGGGCACGGCAGCGCTGGAATTGCTGAACGCTCACGGCCCGCTGGATGCCCTGGTCGCACCGGTCGGCGGCGGTGGACTCCTCTCGGGTACCGCGATAAGCGCTGCCGCGACGACCATGGACTGCCGCATCTTCGGTGCGGAACCGGAAGGGGCTGCCGATACCGCCGATTCGCTGGCGGCCGGTGAGCGACGGGTCGACTTTGTTCCCGACACCGTGTGCGACGGCCTTCGCGGTGCGCTCGGCGAACCCAACTTCACCCTGCTGCGCATGCATGCCGTGGAGGTGTTGACCGTGCCCGATGCCGAAACGCTCTCCGCGATGCGGCTGCTGTGGCAATGCCTGAAGCTGGTGGTCGAGCCTTCGTCCGCCATCGCATTGGCCGCGATCCTGCGGCACCGGGAGCGCTTTGCCGGGCAGCGGGTCGGCGTGCTCCTGTCCGGTGGCAACGTCGACCTGGATGCGCTTCCCTGGGAGGCAGCGGCATGAGCACGCGGCGGCGCAAATCGAAGCGTGGCCTTGCAGGCTGGATGTGGCGCCTGCTGTTGCTTGCCCTGGCGTGGCTGGTGGGTGTGGCGGCCTACATCGTGTGGGTGGGGCAGCGGGACGATGCGGCGCGCGCCGATGCGATCATCGTGTTGGGTGCCGCCGCTTACGACGCCAAGCCATCGCCCGTGTTCGAGGAGCGCATCCGCCATGGCATCGATCTGTACAAGCGCGGCATGGCGCCGACACTGATCTTCACCGGCGGCTACGGCGGCTCGGGCGCGCGCTTCTCGGAGTCGCAGGTCGCGCGCCGCTACGCGTTGCGCCAGGGCGTGCCGGAGAAAGCGATCCTGATCGAGTCGCTGTCACGCAATACGCACGAGAATCTGCGCCAGGCATCCCTGCTGATGCAGCAACACAACCTGCACAGCGTCATCATCGTGAGCGATCCGCTGCACATGGCGCGTGCCCTGCGGATCAGTCGCGGCCTGGGCATCCGTGCCGTCGGTTCGCCCACGCCGACCAGCCGCTTCCGCACGTTCGCCACGCGTTGGCGCTTCCTGTTGCAGGAAGTCTATTTCTTCCATCGCGACCGCCTGCCACGCTGAAGGCCTGGCGTATCATCGGCGCGTCGCCCTCCCCCGGGAATCCACCATGAAGATCGACGGCACGCGCCGGCAGGATCGCGCCACCGAACTCGTCCTCAGCTACTACGCCGCGTTCAATCGCGGCGACTGGGCGAGCATGCTGGCATTGCTGACAGACGACGTGGTGCACGACCTCAACCAGGGCGCGCGCGAGATCGGGCGCGACGCCTTCGCCGCCTTCCTCGGCCGCATGAATGCCAGTTACCGCGAACAGCTGCGCGACATCGTGGTACTGGTCACGCAGGACGGCCAGCATGCCGCCGCCGAATACGTGGTGCATGGCGAATACCACCACACCGACGAGGGCCTGCCAGCCGCGAGTGGCCAGACGTACATGCTGCCGGGTGGTGCGTTCTTCGATATCCGCGACGACCGCATCGCGCGCGTCACCAACTACTACAACCTGCAGGACTGGATCGCACAGGTCGGCGGCTGATTCCCTAGGGTGCGCCCGGTGGCGCCGGATGCGCGCGATCGGGGCGGAAGCCGCTCCTACAGCTTGCGTCTGATCGGGATCTTCGCCAGCGGTACCGTCGCGATGTCTTCTCCCTGCCCGCGGATCGGGGCACCCGGCGGCGGCGCCCAGGCGTGTGCGTAGATGACATCCCAGGTGCTGGGCAGCTTGCCGTCTGCCCGCCGCAGCGGTTCGTACGCGCGGGCAGCGGCGGTGAACCGCGCACGCCCGGTCAGCGTATGCCGGCGATGCTGCAGGGCGTTGGTCGCGCCCATCGCGCGCAGCTCGCGCATCAGGGCCGGCAGGTCGTCGTAGGTCAGGGTGAAGCGGTCGCGATCGAGCACCGGATCGCGGAAACCGGCCATCATCAGCGCATCGCCGAACTGGGCGATCTGCGGGAATGGACTGACATGCGGCACGGCATCGGCATGCGCGAAGGCATCGCGCAGTTCCTGGAGCGTCTCCGGCCCGAAGGTCGAGCACACCAGCAACCCGCCGGGTTTCAGCACGCGACGGAACCCGTTGAATGCGGCAGGCAGGTCGTCCACCCATTGCAGACTGAGATTGCAGAACAGCACGTCCACCGTGCCTTCGGCCAATGGCAATGCGCGCAGGTCGGCACACACGCGCTGGAACGGCTTCCACCAGCCGGATTGCTTCTTGGCTTCGCGCAACATCGGCAACGCCAGGTCCAGCGCGACCACCTGCGCCTTCGGCCAGCGCTTGCGCATCGCCGCCGCCGCGTGTGCGGGGCCGCACCCCACGTCCAGCACCACGCTGGGCGCTGCGGCGTCCTGCCCTCTTCGCAGGGTGAAATAGTCCAGCGACTCCATCAGCCGCTTTTCCACTTCGTGCTGCAGAGCCGCCGCCGCGTCGTAACTGGCAGCGGAGCGCGAGAAGGCGCGCCGGATATGGCGCTGATCGAAGGTGGTCATGCCGCCACCTCATGCGTGAGGGACTGCATGAAGCGGTCGACTTCTTCCGCCACCCGGTCGGCATGCCCCAGGAACGGCGCGTGCCCGCCCCCAGCGATCTCGACGAAGTGCGCCTGCGGCGAGAGCGCTGCCGCCGCATGCATCGCCTTCGACGGCACCAGCAGGTCGCGGCGACCGGCCAGCCACAGGCTGGGCACGGACAGCGCGGGCAGCGTCGCGCGCATGTCGGATTGCTCCAGCAATTGCAGGCCCGCCTGCAGCGCTTCGGGTGCGGGTTCGCCGCGCGCATAGAGATCGTGTTTCAACGTGCGCAACTCGCTGCGCGCATGTTCGGAGCCCATGGTGTCCAGCGCGAGAAAGCGCTCCAGCGTGCCCGCGTAGTCGTTGCGCAGGTCGGTGCCGAATTGCGCGAATACGCTGGCATCGACCGCGTGCGTCCATGCGTCGCTGCGAACGAAGCGCGGAGTGGAGGCGACCATCGCCAGTCCGCGCACGTGCGGCGACCGCGCGGCGGCCTGCAATGCGAACAATCCGCCCAGTGACCATGCCAGCCACACTGCGGGCGGCGTGCTGGCGAGGATGGCATCGGCGGTGGCGTCCAGCGTCAGCGCGACGTCGCTGCCACGACTGTGGCCATGGCCGGGCAGGTCGACGAGATGGAGGGTGTAGCGGTCGGACAGCCGCTGCACCAGCGGTGCGAACACCCCGCCATGCAGCGCCCAACCGTGCAGCAGCACCAGGGACGGGCCGTTGCCGAGGGATTCGATATGCATGTGCGTATTGTCGCCGATCCCGCCCGGAGCGGGATCACGCAGACGGGATGGCGCGTCGCGTCAGGCGACGGCGCCGTGCACGCGCTGTACCGCATCCCACGAGCGCGCCAGCGTCGTCACCAGTCCATCCACGTCCTGCGGCGAGTGCAGGGCGGACAGGGTGATGCGCAGGCGCGCCTTGCCGTCCGGCACGGTGGGTGGGCGGATGGCGGGCACGAAGTAACCGGCACTGTCCAGCGCGGCGGACAGGGCCAGCGCATTGGCGTCGCTGCCGCACAGCACCGGCTGGATCGGCGATTCGGAAGCCATCAACTGCAGGCCCGCGCGCTGGGCCCCGCTGCGGAAGCGATCCACCAGCGACTGCAGCTTCTCGCGGCGCCAGTGGTCGCGGCGGGCGTGCTTCACGGCGACGCGGCTGGCCGCCGCCAGCGCCGGCGGCAGCGCGGTGGTGTAGATGTAGGGGCGTGCGGTTTCGGCGAGATGCTGGATCAGAATCTCTTCGCCCACGACGACGGCGCCATAACCGCCAAGCGCCTTGCCGAGCGTGACCAGCTGCAGGGGCACGTCGGCCACGCCCATCCGGGCTTCCGCCACGCTGCCGCGGCCGTCCGGGCCGCGCACGCCGACGCCATGCGCGTCGTCGACGAACAGCAATGCCTGCTGCATGCGCGCCACCAGGCTCAACGCACGCAACGGCGCAGTGTCGCCGTCCATGCTGAAGACACCGTCCGTCACCAGCATCGCCGCGCCGTCCGCCTGCAGCTTGAGCTGGCGCAATGCGCCTTCCGGGTCGAGGTGCGGGTAACGCCGCAGCCTGGCACCCGCCAGCCGCGTCGCATCGAGCAGGCTGGCGTGGTTGAGCCGGTCCTGCACACAGACGTCCCCGTCTTCCAGCAGGGCCTGCTGCACGGCGAGGTTGGCAAGGAAGCCACTGCCGAACAACAGCGCACGCGGATAGCCCAGCCACTCCGCGATGTCGCGCTCGAGTCCTTCGTGGGCGGCGTGGTGGCCACTGACCAGATGCGATGCGCCCGCGCCCGCGCCTTCGCGCGCAGCGGCGTCCTGCAGCGCATTGGTCACTTCGAACTGCTGCGCCAGGCCCAGGTAGTCGTTGCTGCTGAACTCGGTCAGCCACCGGCCATCGACCTCCACGCGCACACCGTCGCGCCGGCTGACGATGCGGCGTGTGCGCTGGCGCGCCAGCGCCACGCGTTGCTGGCGCTGGGCAAGGATGCGGTCGTGCAGGTCAGGGCGGGTCATGGTGTCGGCACCGGATACGGAGGATCGCGTCGGCGGATGCGGCCGGGACGCAGCGACGCCGACGCGCCGGTCCGCGATGCCCGCGCCGGCGTGATGGCCTTCGTCCTGCCCCTGTCGTTCCCCCGACTACGCCGCCTGGCCGCAGTGCGGCGCAGGGTGGGTGATGTCGGCATGCACCGTACCGCTGCCCGGGGCATCGGTTCTGTGATGCTCGTGCACGTTTTCCACCTGCACCCTCATCGGCCGCAGGCCCAGGCGTGCGAACAGCGCCTGGTCGCGCTCGGTGTCGGGGTTGCCGGTGGTCAGCAGCTTCTCGCCGTAGAAGATCGAATTGGCGCCGGCCAGGAAGCACAGCGCCTGCAGCTCGTCGCTCATGGCCTCGCGTCCCGCCGACAGCCGCACCATGGAGGCCGGCATCGCGATGCGGGCGACCGCGATGGTGCGGACGAACTCGAACGGATCCAGTTCGGTCGTCCCGTGCAGAGGGGTGCCCGCCACCTGCACCAACCGGTTGATCGGCACCGAGTCCGGATGCGCGGGCAGGTTGGCCAGCGCCTGCAGCAGGCCGGCGCGCTGGTCGCGCGACTCGCCCATGCCGACGATGCCGCCGCAGCAGGTCTTCATGCCGGCATCGCGCACATGCGACAGCGTGTCCAGGCGGTCCTGGTACTCGCGCGTGTGGATGATGTCGCCGTAGAACTCCGGCGCGGTGTCCAGGTTGTGGTTGTAGTAGTCCAACCCGGCGTCCTTCAGCGCATGTGCCTGCTCACCGCTGAGCATGCCCAGCGTGGCGCAGGTTTCCAGGCCCAGGGCCTTCACTCCACGGATCATCTCGGCGACCTTCGGGATGTCGCGGTCCTTCGGCGAACGCCAGGCCGCGCCCATGCAGAAGCGCGACGCACCGGCCGCCTTGGCCTGCGCGGCTTTCGCCAGCACCTGTTCGGCATCCATCAGTTTCTGCGCGTTCACGCCGGTGTCGTAGCGCTGGGCCTGCGGGCAGTACGCGCAGTCCTCCGGGCATCCGCCGGTCTTCACCGACAACAGGGTCGAGACCTGCACTTCGGCGGGATCGAAATGGCGGCGGTGCACGGCCGATGCCCGGTGCAGCAACTCGGGGAACGGCAGGTCGAACAAGGCCAACAGCTCCTCGCGCTGCCAGTCGTGGCGCAGCACCGGCGCATCGCTCGAAATGTGAGAGGACATGGTGGCCTTGGGGAATTAGAGTCGGGGAAGTCTGGAAACCGGGCTGCGCCCTGTCAACCGCATGGATGCTCTGAAAGTTGACGGCTTTTATCGATGGGCCAGCACGTTGCTGCTCGCCCCACGCTGCCTGGTCTGCCGCGAACGTGGCGCCAACGGCGTCGATCTGTGCGCGTCATGCACCGAACAGCTTCCATGGAACAGGTCTTCCTGCGTTCGCTGCGGATTGCCGATGCCGGTCCCCGGCGAATGCGGAGACTGCCTGCGGCAGCCTCCCGTGCTGACCCACACCCGGGCGGTGTTCGTATACGGCTTTCCGCTGGACCGGCTGGTCCCGCGCTTCAAGTTCCACCGCGACCTGGCCGCCGGGCACGTGATGGCGGAGTTGATGGCCGGTGTCCTCGCTTCCGCGCCGAGGCCGGAGGCGATCGTGCCCGTGCCGCTGCATGCACTGCGCCTGCGAGAAAGGGGCTACGACCAGGCGCTGGAACTCGCCCGCCCGCTGGCCACTGCACTCGGCCTTGCCCTTCGTCCGGACCTGTTGCAACGCACACGGTCGACACGGGCGCAGTCGGAACTGGACGCCGAACAGCGGCGGCGCAACCTCGCCCGTGCATTCACCGCACGAGACACTGCATCACTGCCCGGTCATGTGGCGCTGGTCGACGACGTGATGACCACCGGCGCGACCTTGCACGCCGCCGCGCACGCGCTGCTCAGGGCAGGCGTGCGACGCGTGGATGCGTGGGTCTGCGCGCGCGTGCCGTGACCGGCACGCCGCAGGTCAGGGCGCGCCGGTGGCCGTGACCCGGCATTGCAGGGTCAGCACGATCTGGCCCGACACCGGAAAACTGGCAATCGGTATGCCGGCACCCTGCAGGTCGGCCACCGGCACGGTGGCACCCGGGCAGAGTGCGCCATTGGAAGCGGCGCAGCTGGCCGTGGGGCCCGGGTCGGCGCAGGCCAGGCCGCTGCCGGGCGTATCGAAGATCCGCATGCCATCCGCCGCACTGGGGCCGTTGTTGATGGCGGTCAGGGTGAAGGTCGCGATATCCCCCGAGGTGACGGCGCCGGGCGTGGCCACCTTGCTGATCGACACGTCCGCACGTGGAATCCGCACGTTGCGGAAGCGGCAGGCCAGCTGGTCGCCCGCCACCGGTGTGATCGCAAACGAGGCAGCGCTGCCACTGGGCGCCTGGCCACCGCTGCGCGCGTTGGTGCAGGCATACGTCGTGGTGTAGTCGGCCAGGTTCGCACCCCCTGCACCGGCCTCGGCGAAGGTGTAGCTGCTGCCCGCCGTGGCGGGGCTGACGATCGCCGTCTGCGCGGGCGTGCTGGTGGCGCCGGTCGTGGTCGCCGCCGCGCCTGCCCCTGCACCGGTTCCGGCAATGGTGAGCGCGAACTGGTCCGTGGCCTGCAGGCGACCGTCGGGCAGTTCCTTGCTCAGGCGCAGGATGGGCCGCGCCGTGTTGGTGATCGTGCAGACGATCTGGTTGTTGGCGGCGGGCGTGACGTTCCATGTCGGGGCCGCGCCCGCGGGCGTGAACGCCACGCCGTTGCGGGTGCAGCTGATCGACGCGGTATAGGCACCCGCCAGTGTGGACGCGCTCCCGCTCGCCATCACGTCACGCAGGTAATACGTCGTGCCCGTGGTGACGGGCAGCGCACCGGTGCTCGCCTGCTGACCGACGCCGCTGCCGGAGGTGGTGGCCTCGCGCACGGTGCCCGCCGCCGACGTCGTGCCGATCTGGACCGTGAACTGGTCGCTCGCGTCGGCGCGCGGGGCGCCCAGCGCCTTGTTCAAGGTGATGGTGGTGCCGTTGCCGGTGATGGAACCGTTGCAGCCGGTCGCGCTGGCCGCCGCGCCCGGATCGCGGAACGCAGTCGCCGGAATGATCGCGGTACCGCCGCCCGGCAGCGTCCAGCGCAGGCGAGCGAAGTTGATGCCGCCATGGTTGAGCCAGTAGACGCGCACCAGCGCGCAGCTGTTCGCATTCGTCGCGGTGAAGCTGCCCAGCGTGGCGTACGTGGTCTCGCCCGCCGTCCAGTCGTTGACCACCCCCACGGGGACGTCATACGAGGCCGAACGGTAGTTGGTGTTGGCGTAATCGCTGGAGAGCCCGATTTCGACGTTGTCGTCGTGGGCAATGCTGAGGTTGTAGGTGCCCGCCTGCGGGAACTGGATCAGCGCGTATGACACTCGACCCATGGCCTGGAGGCCGCAGGACGTGGCGCTGGCCACTGCACTGTCGAGGTTGCAGAGGTTGTAGTCCGCCTGCCGGTAGTTGATGTCGGTCGCGGTGCCGGTACGCACGGCATTGGCGGCGTTCGCGGCGATCGCACGCAATGCATTGAGCCGGTCCGTGCCGGTACCGGTGTTGTTCGCGAACGTGGGGCGACCCGCCGGGCCAGTGTAGACAGCCCCGACACGCGAATTGCCACGGTAGTCCTCCCAGCGCACCGTCTGGGCGGCCGCATTGCCCAGGCACAGGGCCAGCAACATACCCGCCAGCCAACGCCCGCTCTTCATCGAAGGGAACCCTGCGATTCCCGCCCCCCTGTCATGTTTCGCCATGGTCGCGCGTTACGTGATGTCACCCTTTGGAAATGAGAAAACTATCACGCTTTTCGCGGCGGATCATGAAGACCACCAGCCCCCCGGAACCGACAGATCCAGCGCCAGACCGGCAAATATCGCCGCGCCTATCCAGTTGTTGTGCAGGAACGCCCGGAAGCATGCTTCCCGTCCCCGGTGGCGCGCCATGACGAACTCCCACGCGACCAGGAGCGTGGCCACTCCCAGGGCCGCCCAGTAACAAGGCCCCAGGGCCACCTGTCTTCCCACCAGGTACAAGGCCAACAGCACCAGCGCATACAGGACGCCCTGGATGACCAGATCAAGATCACCGAAAAGGATCGCGGTGGACTTGGACCCCGCCCGGATATCGTCCTCGCGGTCCACCATCGCGTACCAGGTGTCGTAGGCGGTGGCCCACAGGATGTTGGCGCCATACAGCACCCAGGCCACCGGCGGCACCTCGCCCTGCACGGCGGCAAACGCCATCGGGATGCCCCAGCCGAAGGCGAGCCCCAGGTAGACCTGCGGCAGGTAGGTGTAACGCTTCAGGTACGGGTAGCTCGCCGCCAGGAAAACGCCGACGACGCTCAGCCAGGCGGTGAGCCTGTTCAACGTCAGCACAAGCCCGAAGGCCACCAGCATCAGCACGGCGAACACCAGCAACGCCTCACGCCCACTGACGGCCCCGGTCGCGAGAGGGCGATCGCGGGTGCGTTCCACCTGCGGATCCAGCCAGCGATCGGCGTAGTCGTTGATCACGCAACCCGCCGAGCGCGTCAGCCACACCCCGGCCGTGAACACGAACAGCGTCCACAGCGGCGGCACGCCATCGGAGGCCAGCCACAGCGCCCACCACGTGGGCCACAGCAACAGCAACACGCCGATCGGACGATCGCCGCGCACCAGTTTCCAGTACTGCCCCAGGCGCTCCCGCCAGCGCGGTACTGCAGCCGCTTCAAAACGCTCGTATGTCATGTCGGAAAGGGTAGCAGGCCCGCCGCCAGCCCCCGATTCCCCCGCCTGCACGTCGAAGTGGGCCAACCTGCCGGTTTGCGGCTAGAATGCCCGTCCCGTGCGCCTGTAGCTCAGCCGGATAGAGTAGTGGCTTCCGAAGCCATTGGTCGGGGGTTCGAATCCCTCCAGGCGCGCCATTATCTCCGCGGCATCGACGCGCGGGGCCACGAAAGCGCTACCCTCACCGCGATGGGTCCCGGTCCGCTCGCGCATCCACTGCATCCTGCCTTCGTGGCACCTGACGCCGTGTCCTTCCCCGACAGTCACCGATGTCCGACCTAGCGGCCCGCGCGCTTGAACTGTTCGACGCGTACGTCGATCTGACACCGTCGCAGCGTTGCGCTGCCTTGGCACGGCTCAGGAAAAGCGACCCCGCACTGCACGATGCCCTGCACAGGCTGCTGGTCGCCGACGCCGCAGAGCACGCGCTGCAGAGCACTGCGTTCGACGCCCTCATCGGTCTTCCGGAGCACGACGATGCCGACCTTTCCTCGTCGCGCATCGGCAACCGCCTGGGACCGTGGCGCATCGACGGCGTGCTGGGGACCGGCGGCATGGGCACGGTCTATGAAGCCAGTCGCGTCGATGGGCAGTACAACAAGCGGGTCGCACTCAAATGCATCCGTGCCGAGATGTCCTCACCGGCATTGATCGATGCCTTCATGCGCGAACGCAACCACCTCGCGCAACTCGATCATCCCCACATCGCCGCCCTGCTCGACGGCGGCGTCGAGGAAGATGGTCGGCCCTGGTTCGCGATGCGGCTGGTCGATGGCATCTCGATCGATCTCTGGGCCGACCAGCAACGTCTGACACTGCACGAGCGCGTGGCGCTGCTCCTGCAGGCGTGCCAGGGACTGCAGTACGCGCACGCGCACGGCGTGCTGCACCAGGACATCAAACCCGGCAACATGCTGGTATCGACGGACGGACGCGTCCATCTGCTCGATTTCGGTCTCTCCACCGTCATAGACGGAAGGGGTGGCGCCTCACCCCCACGGATCGCGGTCTCCCATGGCTACACCTCGCCCGAAGTGCTCGCCGGCGGGATACCGTCCGCGGCCAGCGACATCTACTCGATCGGCGTGGTGCTGTACCAACTGCTGGTCGCGGATTGGCCGCGCCCACTGCCGCCACTGCATGCCGGCCTCGTTGCGCAGCCAGCAACGCCGTTGCGCGCGCCCTCCGCGTTGGCGGTCGCGGCATCCGCCGACGTCGCCTGGAAGCGCAAGTGCGGCAACGGCCGGCAGCTGTGCAGAGGTCTGCAGGGCGACCTGGATGCAATTGCATTGAAGTGCGTCGCTGTCTCGCCGGACGAACGCTATGCCGGCATTGGCGCCTTGGCCGACGACCTCGATCGCTGGCTCAGCCGGCGGCCGGTGGCAGCGCGCAAAGGTGGCCGTCGCTACGTCCTGCAGCGTTTCCTGCAACGCAATGCGCTCGCCAGCGTGCTGGCCGTCAGCGTGATCGTGGTTGCGGCGACCGGCGCCAGCGTGCTGGCATGGTTCCATCTTCGCGACCGGCAGGAGATGCGTGACATGCAGGCGGTGTCCGCGCTGTTCGAACAGACACTGGGTGCGGCAACTCTCTCGGGACTCGCCGAAGCTCGCCCTTCCTCCCGGCAGCTGCTCGAGAAATCCGAAGCGCACCTGCGCGAACTCCAGCTGCAGTCCAGCCCCGCCATCAAGGCACGAGCCCTCGCGTCGCTGGCCCGCAGCTACGCCTTGCTCGGCGACTATGAGCATGCGCTTGCGCTGGCCGGTGAAGCCAATCTCCTGTTGGCGGATGATCGCGTGCACCAGTCCGATACGCAGGCGATGCTCGCTACCCTGCTCAACCTCCAATCCCGCCATGCCGAAGCGCGCGAGGTGGCCGCAGGGGGCTTGGAGCAGGCGACTTCGACACGCCCGACCGCCGACATGACCACGCTCGGCCTGCTGACGGAGCTGGCACGCGCGAACTGGGGCCTGGCGGAATACGACGCTGCGTTCGACGCCCTGAACTTCGCGCAGGAAACTGCCGCCGGCATGCCCTCACGCGTTGCGCTCGACACCCACGTCGAACTGCTCATCCTGCGCGGCCAATGGCACCTGCAGCTGTTGAACCTGCCCGAGGCCGCCCGCGACCTTCAACGCGCCATCGACCAGGCAGGCACCAGATCTCCCGCGCTGGCAGACAATGCCCGCGAAGCGCGCCTGTCCCTGCTGCTGTCGCAGGCGCGTCATGCAGAAGCCGGCGCACTGGCGGAATCACTGCTGGCCTCGCGCCGCCAGCGACTGGGGTCGACGCATCCGGACACCGTGCGCAGCGAACGACTGCAGTTGGAAGTGAAGTACCAACAGTCCGGCGGGGAGGCCATCCAACCCGCCGCAGTAGAGAAGGTGCGCGAAGCGATCGTCGCAGCTTACGGAACGCGGCACCCCGAGTACGCACGCCTGCTGATGCTGGAGGCCCGTCTGCGGCTGCACGAAGATCCAGCCAGTACACTCGCGCTCGCCAGCCAGGCCTCCCAACTGCTGGAGCAGATGCTCGGCCCGCGCCACCAGGCTACGCTCGCAGCCAAGGAAGAACAGGGCCGCGCGCTCATCGCGGCCGCGGGCCGTCAGTCAGACGCGGATGCCAGTGCCTCGTTGACGCAAGCCATTGGCCTGCTGCAGGAGGTCGTCCACACCACCCGTCAGCACCACCAACCCTCCCCCGCCGCCAAGTTCTGGATGGCGCAGGCGCTGATCCAGCGGGCCGGCCACAGCAGGCCTGCGAACCTGGATGACAGGCAGCAGGCGGAAACCCTGCTGCAGGATGCGTTGGTGGAAGCGAGCCGCCACCTGGGTACCAGTCACGCGCTGACGAAGCATATCCGCGAGTCGTTGGTGCGGAACTACCAGCCGGATACATCCGATAACGCACCGACAGCCCTTGGCCCCTAGGCCTCGGGCTCACCAACGCGTGGGCATGCGCGCGCCGGACGACGCTGCCGGGCGATCCTTCGCCCGTGATGAGGTCAGTAGGTTCCGACCAGGTTGAGGAACCAACCCTTGTGGTCGTAGTCGAAGTCGGTCAGGTCGTCGCTGAAGTCGGTGAAGTTGTAGCCCACGCCGACGCGGAAATTCTTGTTGAGGTCGCGATCAACGCCCACCAGGAAGCCCTGTTTCGTGCCGCCGTTGTCGACGTCCAGCCAGCGATACTCGGCCAGCGCGTGCCACTG
>NZ_JBBEGA010000006.1:0-755 GCF_037402255.1 Pseudoxanthomonas sp. CCNWLW251
CACCGGTGCCTACCACCGCATTGTTCACCGTACCCGAGGCCGCGGCATTCACCGTGGCGGTATAGGTCACCGTGTAGGTGCCCGGCAGCGTGCCCGCCGGCAGCGTGCACACCAGCGGATTGGTGCTGTTGCAGGTGTACGCACCGGCATTGGTCACCGACCCGAACGTCAGACCCGTGCCCAGCGTGTCGGTCAGCACCAGCTCCGCCGTGGTAGCGGCATTGTTCACCGTCGCCGTCAGCGTATAGGTGATCGTGTCGCCTACGCTGACTTCCGTCTGGTCCGCAGGCAATGCCGCGCCCTTCGCGTACGTCACCAGCGGCGGCAGCGGCTCCGTGACCGGCGTTTCGGTGCTGCAGCTGCCTGCGCAGGTCGGCGCGTCGTCGCCGGTGCCCACCACAGCGTTGTTCACCGTGCCCGAAGCCTGGTCGTTGACCGTGGCCGTGTAGGTCACCGTGTAGGTGCCCGGCAGCGTGCCCGCAGGCAAGGTACAGACCAGCGGGTTGGTATTGCCGCAGGTGAAGGTGCCCGCCGTCACGGTGCCCAGATCCAGACCAGGACCCAGGGTGTCGGTCAGCGTCAGCATGGCCGTCGTGCGGGAATTGGTGATCGACAGGCTCAGCGTGTACGCCAGGGTATCCCCTGCCGAGACTTCGGTTTGCCCTGCAGGCAGGACAACCGTCTTGGCGTAGGTCACCGCAGGCGCCGTCACCGGCACCTCCACGTCGCAGTCGGCCGAGCAGGTGCCCTGGTCG
>NZ_JBBEGA010000006.1:855-211355 GCF_037402255.1 Pseudoxanthomonas sp. CCNWLW251
TCGCCGTCAGCGTGTAGGTGATCGTGTCACCCACCGCCACCGGGCCGGTCGGGATCGCCGTCTTGGCGTAGGTCACCGCAGGCGCCGTCACCGGCACCTCCACGTCGCAGTCGGCCGAGCAGGTGCCCTGGTCGCCCACCACCGCGTTGTTCACCGTGCCCGTGGCCGCGGCATTCACCGTCGCCGTGTAGCTCACCGTGTAGGTGCCCGGCACCGTGCCCGCAGGCAGCGTGAACGTCAGCACCGGCGCACCCGCCGTGTTCGCCGTGTACGCGCCGGCATTGGTCACCGACCCGAAGGTCAGGCCCGTGCCCAGCGTGTCGGTCAGCACCAGCGCGCTGGTCAGCTGCGAGCTGCTCACCGTCGCCGTCAGCGTGTAGGTGATCGTGTCACCCACCGCCACCGGGCCGGTCGGGATCGCCGTCTTGGCGTAGGTCACCACTGGCGCCAAGACGGGAGTGGTCACGCCGTTCTCGCAGCGCGGCTGGGCCGGGCAACCCGGATCGCCACCGCCGCTCACGCTGGCCGTGTTGGTGACTTCAGGCACCGCCGCTTCCGTCGGCGTTACCGGAATGATGAAGTCGGTCGTGCTGCCCGCTGCCAATCCGGCCGGGATGGTGCACGTCACCGTCTGGCCCGCCGCCGTACAACCGGCCGGCAAGGTACCAAGGGTCAAACTGGACGGCACCACATCGGTGATGGTCGCTACCGCCGTCGTCGCCGTCGAACCACTGTTGTTGACCTGCAGCGTGTAGCTCGCCGGCACGCCGATGCTGAAGCTAGTGGCACTGGCGAACTTGTAGAACTGCAGGTGCGGCGACAGGACATCCGTATCGACGCTGCTGCAGCTGGTTGTCGCGCTGTTGACGCAGCCCTCACCCGGCGGCGTGCCCGGGTTGCCCGTGCCCGACGGGTTGGTGGCGGCGTAGTTGGTGTACCTCTCCGTGGAGGGCGCGAAGCCGGTACTCGGCGGCGCCGTCACCGTCAGGGTCACCACCGAACTGCCGCCCGGCGCAATCGGGCCCGGCACGGTGCAGGTCAGCAGCGCGCCCAGCACGTTGAGGTTGGTGCACGTCGCGCCCGAGGCGGCTGTGGCCCGCATGCCCGCCGGCAGTTGGTCCTGCACGATCAGGTTCGTGCCAGTCGTGCTGCCGCCGCTATTGGTCAGCGTCAGCGTGTACTGGAAGCTGCTGTCCACATCCACCGACGCAGGACCGGTCTTCACTACCGAGACGTTGGGCGTCGCGGTCGACGTCACCGTCGCGCTATCCGCAGGCGACGTGGTGGTACCGCCCGCCGGGTTGGTACCCGAGGCCGTGGCCGTGTTGGTGATCGAACCGGCATCGATGTCCTGCTGGGTCACCGTATAGGTGGCCGTGCACGTCGTGCTTTCGGTCGGGGCCAGCGTGGTCACCGGGCAGGTGATCACCGGCGCCGTACCCGTGCCGCTGAAGGCGGTCTCGTTGATCTGCAGCCCCGTGATCGTCACGTTGCCGGTGTTGCTCACCAGGAACGAGTACGCCACCGTCTGGCCCGCCGCCGACACCGTCGTCGGCGAGGCCGTTTTGTCCAACATCAGTGCGGGTGCGGGCTGGAAGGTGTTGACGATGGTGCACGTCGCCGACTGCCCGTTCGCGAGTGTCAGCTGGTTGCCCGACAGCGTGCCGGCCGTGCAACTCCAACTGCCGCCCGTGTAGTTGGCCGCAGTCACTTCCGAGAGTGTGTAGACGCCGGCATTGACCGCCGCATTGGTCACGGCCGCGGTGCCGCTGACGCCGGTGATCGTGGTCGGTCCCGTGGCCGTCAGCGGGAAGTCGCTAACTGTCGCCGTGCCGCCCCCGACATTGACCACCGTCTTGACCAGCGTCAGTGTTGCCGCCTGGTCGTCGTTGGTGATCGTGCAGGTCGCGATATCCCCGCCAGCCAGGGCGATCGAATCGGAAACGATGGCCGCCCCACCGTTGACGACGCAGCTGTAGGTCCCGGCGGTGTAGCCAGCGGGGCCGCCCGCTTCGCTCAATGCATAGGTACCGACCGGCACCGCGACATTGGTGACCGCAGCGCTGCCGCTGGTTCCGCTCACTGTCTGGGCGGATCCCGTTGCCGTCAGGGTCCAGGCAGTGGCTACGGCGGTACCGCCATCGTTGTTGAGGACGTTCTTGACCAGCGTGAGGCGGGGCAGCGCCAGTACGTTGACCGTCGCCGTTGACGTGTTGTTGCCCGGTGTGGGATCCGTCACGCCAGAAGGAGGAGCGACTGTCGCCGTGTTGGCGACCTGCGTTTGGGCAAGCACCGGTGCCGTGAGCGCGCCACACATGGCCAGCACCCCCAGAACGAGGAGGGAGCGGCTCTTCTGGGCCATATGGCGGAATTGAGTCGAGACGTACACGGGTGGTCCCTTACGCTGGATCGGGAGAAAAGCCAGCCAGGGACTGCCTCCCCCAAGGCTGTCTTGAAAGTCGCAACTCCCCTCGACCTGGGCCAGGACAGCCCTGTCGGAGCGGGATTACGTCACAAATCGCATTGCATCCCCGAAAGAGGACATTTGTCACAACCAAATGAGACATACATTACACATTCACCATTTCTTAACGTCAACAAGTTGGCGTCAATAGGTAAACGTGTGAACTTCATCACATAACGAGATGCGTCAAGCGCCCGAAAACCGACATGACCGACCAATGGCCCCCGCCGACAGACAGGCGGCGGCCGGGAAAGGGCCACGCAGCGCGTGCCCGCAGACACTGACGGCCTGCAGGCAAAGGGATGCGGGGACGCGATGGGAAAAAGCGGACCTTGCAGTCCGGCCGGTCAAACGGGCCGGGGCGGGTCAGTCGCTCTGGAGTTCGGCGACGAAGTCGTAAGCGTCGCCACGGTAGAAGGACCGGGTGGATTCGACGACCCGACCATCCTCAAGGAAGGCGCGGCGCTCGACCAGCAAGCCCGGCGCCCCGACCGGCAGTTCGAGGTGCCGGGCCGCCTCTTCGTCCAGGGCGACGGCACGCAGGCGCTGGAGGGCGCGCCGCGGCCGATGGCCATAGGCATCCAGTGCCTCATACAAGGATGTGGTCACGCTGTCCGGGTCCGGCAGCAGGAGGTACGGCACCAGGGTCCGTTCGATGGCGATCGGCGCCCCGTCCACGTGGCGCAGGCGGTACATGCGTACCACGCCGCTGCCCGGTGACAGGTTCAGCGCCATGGATTCTTCCGGGGTCACCTCGCCCACCGAGCGCTCGAGGAACTTCACTTGCGGGTTGAGCCCGCGCTCGCGCAGGTCGTCGGTGAAGCTGGTCAGGCGGGAGAACTGGCGCAGGATGCGCTCGGCCACGAAAGTGCCCGCTCCCTGCCGCTGCACCAGCAGACCACTTTCGATCAGACCCGCCAGCGCCTTGCGGATGGTCACCCGCGACAGGTCCAGCAGTTGGGCCAGGTCCCGTTCGCTCGGCAGGGCCTGCCCGGGCCGCAACACGCCGGCATCCATCAGGTTCTGCAGCGCGCGACGCAAGCGCAGATAGGCCACCGCACGCGTGGACTCGCCGGTCTGCAATCGCTGGTATTCCTCGAGCAGGTTCTTTTGCATACGAGTCAAGATACCAGTGGAGTACCAATGCTGCAACAATTGCGTTACAGGGCCGGACCTGTTGGCGCGCCGTGGTACCCCGGTGGTATTGTTACCACTCATTCCCGCTTCACCGAGACGCCCGTGACCGCGAAGACCCTGCCCGTCGATACCTTCGATCTCGTCATCTTCGGCGGCACCGGCGACCTGGCGCTGCGCAAGCTGCTGCCGGGCCTGCTGCGGCGCTATGCCGACGGCCAGATCCCGGAAGACAGCCGCATCATCGGCGTGGCCCGCGACAAGCAGGGCGATGCCGAGTATCGGGCGAAGGTCGGTGACGCACTGGCCCGCGCCTGCGGCAACGACGAATCGCTGAAGTCCAAGCTGCCGGCGTTCCTCGAGAAGCTGGGCTATCTGGCCCTGGATGCCACCAAGGACGAGGGCTGGGATGACTTCGCCGCCCGCCTGCAGACCACCGGCGACCGCATCCGCGTGTTCTACCTGTCCACCAGCCCCACGCTGTTCGTGAACATCTGCGACCGCCTGCGCACGCACGGCCTGAACACCGGCAACGCCCGGGTGGTGATCGAGAAGCCGATCGGCCACGACTCGGCCAGTGCCGCAGTCATCAACGACGCCGTCGGCAGTGCGTTCGCCGAAAGCCAGATCTTCCGCATCGACCATTACCTGGGCAAGGAAACCGTCCAGAACCTGCTGGCGCTGCGCTTCGCCAACATCCTGTTCGAACCGCTGTGGAATGCCAGCCGCATCGACCACGTGCAGATCACCGTAGCCGAGACCGTCGGCCTGGAGAAGCGCGCCGGCTACTACGACACCTCCGGCGCGCTGCGCGACATGGTGCAGAACCACCTGCTGCAGCTGCTGTGCATGGTCGCCATGGAACCCCCCGCCGCGCTGCAGGCCGACGCCGTGCGCGACGAGAAACTGAAGGTGCTGCGTTCGCTGCGCCCGATCACCGCCGAGGACGCCGGCCAGCTGACCGTGCGTGGCCAGTACCGCGCCGGCGCCAGCAATGGCGCGGCCGTGCCCGGCTACCTGGACGAACTGGGCCGCGACGATTCGCGCACCGAGACCTTCGTGGCCATCAAGGCCGAAGTGGACAACTGGCGCTGGGCCGGCGTGCCGTTCTACCTGCGCACCGGGAAGCGGTTGTCCGAGCGCGTGTCCGAGATCGTCATCGCCTTCAAGCACGTGCCGCATTCCATCTTCGACGACAGCGCCGGCCCGGTGATGGGCAACAAGCTGGTGCTGCGCCTGCAGCCGGACGAAGGCGTCAAGCTGTGGCTGATGATCAAGGACCCGGGCCCCGGTGGCCTGCGGCTGCAGCACGTGCCGCTGGACATGAGCTTCGCCGAAGCCTTCGGCGTGCATCAGCCGGAAGCCTACGAGCGCCTGCTGATGGACGTGGTGCGCGGCAACCAGACGCTCTTCATGCGCCGCGACGAAGTGGAAGCCGCCTGGAAGTGGGTCGACCCGATCCTGGCCGCGTGGGAAAACCTGCGCGAAGCCCCCAAGCCCTACACCGCCGGCTCGTGGGGCCCCAGCGCCGCCGTGGCCCTGGTCGAACGCGACGGCCGCACCTGGCACGAAGACACCGTCTGACGCCCGGCCCCGCCTGCGCGGGGCCTCCCCCCGGCCACCTGCCGGCCTGCCTTCCCCCGGGAAGCACCCACTCCCGAGTCGCGCCATGCCCCCCACCGATCTCTCGCTGCAGGTCCAACTGCACCCCTTCCCCGACGGCGAAGCAGTCGCCGATGCCCTCGCACTGTCCGTTGCCGACGACCTGCGCGCTGCGCTGGCGCAGCGGGGCACCGCCAGCGTCGCCCTGTCCGGCGGCACCACCCCGCGCCGCTTCCTGCAGGCGCTGTCCCGACAACCGCTGGACTGGGCGAACGTCACCGTCACCCTCGTGGACGAACGCTGGGTGCCCGACGACAACGACCGCTCCAATGCTCGACTGGTGAAGGAACACCTGCTGCAGAACGCAGCTGCCGGTGCCCGCTTCCTTCCGCTGCACCGGCCCACCGCCACGCCCGAGGAAGCGCTCCCGGCCATTGCCGCCACGCTGCCGATACCGCTGGACGTGGCCGTGCTCGGCATGGGCGGCGATGGGCACACGGCATCGTTCTTCCCCGGTGGCGACCTGCTCGCCCAAGCCACTGACCCCGCCACCACGACCACCGTACTGCCGATGCGCGCGCCCGGTGCCGGGGAGCCCCGCATCACCCTGACGCTTCCCGTGCTGCGCGATGCCGGCCATCTGTATCTGCACATCGAAGGCGGCGAGAAGCGCCAGGTGCTCCAGCAGGCCCTGTCAGGCCAGGGCGCGGGCGCCGGCTACCCGATCCGCACGCTGATGCAGGCCCTGCGCGCGCCACTGCAGGTCTATCTGGCGCAGTGATCGGCACGTGCCGGTGTTGAGGCAAAGCGGGCCGCACTGCTTATAATGCCCCCCTACCCGCGGCGCTCCGGCGCCCGGTCCCGCCTGGATCGCGCACCGCGCACTCCGTCGGCCCCCGTTTTCGTAGCCATGCGCGGCCTTGAGGCCGTGCTGCCAAAGGTGGAAAGTGCGTAACTACGACCTCGAATTCCTCAAGCATTTCTCGATGGTGATCGGCTTCCTGGTGCTGGTCACCGGCGGTCTGATCGTCGGCGCGTACTTCCTGCACGACACGCTGCCGCCGGAAGTGAACCCCAAGGCCGTGCAGATCACCGAGGCGCGCATCGCCCCGGCCGGCGCCGTCTATGCCGGTGAAACCGGTGCCGCCGCCCAGGCTGCCGCTGCAGCCGCCGCCCAGGCCGCCGCCGCTTCGCAGGTCGCCTATGGCGGCACGCTCGATGGCGGCGAGATCTACAAGAACCTCTGCGGCGCCTGCCACACCAACGGCGTGGGCAAGGCTCCCATGCTGACCGCCGCCGGCATGGGCGCGCGCGCCGCCAAGGGCGTGGATACGCTGTACAAGCACGCCATCGAGGGCTTCACCGGTCCGGACGGCGGCATCATGCCCCCCAAGGGCGGCAACCCGGCCCTGACCGACGAGCAGGTGCACGCCACGGTCGACTGGATGCTGGCCAACAGCAAGTAAGGCCCCGCGCCTTCCACGAAACGCCGCCTCCGGGCGGCGTTTTTGTTTGGGACGACAAGAACCGTGGGGGACATTCCTTCTCCCCGTTTGCGGGGAGAAGCTGCCGAAAGCGGATGAGGGGCGAGCGAGGTCCATTTCCTGCTGTCCGGCGCCACCCCGACCGCTCGACGCACGGGGGTAACGCACGCTCCACGGCACCAGCGCCCCTCGCCCACCCCGGATCAGGTCCGGGGCAGACTTTCCGCACCCTCTCTTCCCACGAGCGGAGGAGAGGGAAAACCTGCCCGTCACCCATTCCGTTTACCCTTGCCGCCTCGCTTCAGTGGTCGCCCCCGATGACGTCCCCCCGCTCGCTGCTCACCCTCGCCCTGCTCGCCACCCTCGCCCTGCCGGCCTGCGCGGCCACACCGAAGGAGCGCGTCATGCCCATCGGCCAGGTGCAGGGTGAAAGCGCGCGCAGCGAGCTCGATGGCCAGACCGTCACTGTCGAAGGCGTCGTCAGCGGCGCGTTCCTCGAGGGCCTCGGCGGCTTCTTCCTGCAGGACGCCGGTGACGGTAATTCGAAGACCTCCGATGCGCTGTTCGTCGCGCTCGATGAAGGCGTGCCACCGCCGTCGCTCGGTGCTGGCGACCGTGTCCGCGTGAGCGGCATCGTCGGCGAACGCAAGGCCGGCGGCGACGCCACGCAGACCGCGCTGCATGCACCGGTCATCCAGCCGCGCGGCAAGGGCAGCGTCGCACCGACCGTGCTCAGTGCGCAGCCCGCCGACTGGGAAGCGCTGGAGGGCATGCTCGTGCGCATCGACGCGCCACTCACGCTCAGTGGCACGCATACGCTCGAACGTTTCGGCGAACTGATCACCAGTTTCGATGGCCGCCTGTGGCAACCCAGCGAGCGCGTCGCGCCCGGTAGCCCGGAGGCCAAGCGCCTCGCCGCCGACAATGCACGCCGCACCCTGGTATTGGACGACGGCAGCGCCACGCGCGACCCCGTCGCCGTCTGGTACGTCAAGGATGGTCAGCCGCTGCGCACCGGCACCGTGCTGACCGGCGTGCAGGGCATCGTCGAACAGCGCCTGGGCAGTTGGCGCCTGCAACTCACCGCCGCGCCGACGATCGCCGCGCCGCAACGCCCGGCTGCGCCGCAGGTCGCCGGCAACGTGCGCGTGGCCGCGTTCAACCTGGAAAACCTCTTCAACGGCGACGGCAACGGCGGCGGCTTCCCCACCGAGCGCGGCGCGAAGACATCGGAGCAGCTGAAGGCGCAGATGGCGAAGCTGGTCGCCACCATCCGCGGCCTCGACCCCGACATCGCCGCATTGATGGAACTGGAGAACGACGGCTACGGCGCCGACTCCAGCCTCGCGCAGCTGGTCGCCGCACTGAACACCGGCGGTGGCACGTGGCGCTTCGTCGATGCGAAGCAGGGTCCGGGTCCGGACACCATCCGCGTCGGCATCATCTACCGCAGCGACAAGGTTAAGCCCACCGGCAAACCCGCCACGCTGCTGGAAGGTCCTTTCGGCGAACGCAGCCGCAGCCCGCTGGCGCAGGCCTTCGTGCGCGGCACCGGCAAGCCCTTCGTCGTGGTCGCCAACCACCTGAAGTCCAAGGGCTGCTCGGAAGCCATCGGCCCGGACACCGACCAGAAGGACGGCGCCGGCTGCTGGAATGCGCTGCGCCTGGATTCGGCGCAACGCCTCGACGCGTGGCTGAAGACCGACCCCACCCGCACACGCAGCGACCGCATCGTCATGCTCGGCGACTTCAACGCCTACGCGATGGAAGCACCGGTGCGCTGGCTGCGTGATGACGCCGGCTGGGTGGATGCGTTCAAGCAGGCGGGCGTCGAACAGCCTTACAGCTACGTCTACAACGGCCTGACCGGCCGCCTCGACCACGCCCTGCTCAGCCCCTCGCTGGCGAAACAGCTACGCGGTGCGGCCGAATGGCATATCAATGCCGACGAGCAGGACGCGCAGGGCTACGTCGACGGTGATGCGTCCACGCCCTACCGCAGTTCCGACCACGATCCGCTGCTGCTGGGGTTCGATCTCTGACACCGTTCCGTCGGCGCGCCCGGCGTCGACGCGCACGTTTTGTCGGGCGACATCGAGGCTTTCAGGTGCGATGACGAAGCGCTGAGGTGAGCTGACGAGGCTTCTTACTTCGTTGGTGAGGCATCGGTGCGCCATGGCGACGTGTCGACGACGCATTGCCGTGAGATGCCGCACCCTCGAGGTGCGCCATCCGAGGCGTGTGTGTGCGATGACAAGCCGCTGACGTGAGGTGACGAGGCTGTTCTGTTCCATGGCAAGGAGAAGCGCCTTGCTGGCGTGGCAGTAGAGCCTCGAATGTCGAAGAAAAATGCCTCGTCATGGAACAAAAGAACGCCGAGAGCGCCTCTACGCTCCCCTCAGCGGTCCAGCGTGTCGATCAGACCCATCGGTTGGGGTGGGCGTGCGAACCCCAACGCGCGGACACGTCGTTGCCATGATCGTTGGGCTTCACTCCGTTCACCCCAACCTATTCTGCGAAACGCGAGCCGCCCTCGATCCTCGCGGCAACCGGCGAGTAATACGCCAGCGCCAGGCACGCGCCCCAGAGCAGCGTCGACGCATCGGTCAGCATCGATTCGAGCGGCGACAGCAACGTGGGACCCGCCAGCAGGTAGAGCGGAAAGCCGAGCACGGTGATGCCCAGCGACAGCGCGCGGCCCCAACGCTTCAGCATGAAGAGGCCCATGTACCCCGCGATCACGAGTGCCACCGCCACGACCCCTACTCCGCTCGCCACGTATTCGTTCCGGAACAACCACGGCAGCGGCTCGCTGGCATAGGCATCGGCCAGCCTCTGCGAGTATCCGTCAGGCAGGAAGACCGTGGCGATGGACGCGATGGAGAGGATCAGGGAGGCGACCAGGAACAGACGAAAGCGGTCGATCGTCATGGGCGGCGGCATCGGAAGAGGAGAGGACGGACGTCAGGCACCGATCTTGTCCACCAGCGCCTGCAGCTTCAACACGGTGGCCCAGTTGCGGGTAGTGGCGGCCTTGCCCGCCTTGCCCACCAGCGCTTCGCCGGCCTTGCTTTCGAGGATGCCGTTCGCGCAGTGCAGGTAGGCGGCTTCGCGACCGACCAGGAATTCTTCCGGCGGCACCACCCGCGGCGCGATGGCGGACAGCGCCGGCAGCGCATCCGCCTCCTGCACGAACGCGACGAGCAAGCGCGAGGGATCGGCGGCCGCATCGACCAGCGCGTTGCCGTCGATGATCGCGGCCAGGTCCTTCGCCGATTTCACGATGACCGGCACGTCGATCCCGAGCTGCGTGGCGATGGCGGCGGAAATCTCCGCCGCGATCTTCGCGGGTGTCTTCTTGCTGGAGCGGAACACCACGTTGCCGCTGTTGAGCAGCGTGGCGACGTCGGTATGGCCCAGCCCTTCCAGCAGCGCGCGCAGGTCCGCCATCGCGATGCGCTTGGCCTTGCCGACATTGATGCCGCGGAGCAGGGCGATGTAGGTGGTCACGCGCGCCTCATTCGACCGGCGCAAAGCGCCGCACGCTACGCCCATCCACCACCACCTCCTCGCAGAACATCGCGTAGGGCCGCACCCACAACCCGCCTTCGCCATACAGCGCGTGATACACCACCACCGGTTCCAGTGTCTCGCTGTGCCGCGCCACCGCGACGACTTCGTAGTCGTTGCCCTTGTAGTGGCGGTAGAGGCCGGGGGCGAGTTCGGGGAGGGCGGGGAGCGTAGCCATGGGCATGTCCGGATTCGATTCGAAGAATGGGGGCACTATGCGTCTATCCGATTGCATGCGGCTACACCCGGTCATCGTGCGTACGCCTGTCGCACGAAAGGGAAATGGGCCAAGGGAATGCATCAACGCTCCGCCAGCAAGCCGTCATCCTTGTCCGCGATGCGCAACGCCGACTTCAGGTATGCGTGCAGCGCGGGGCTCGGCGGTTCCGGCTTGGCGCCGCCGAGATGGCGGTGCAGCATCGCTTCCATCAGGTAGACGTAGGCCTCGCGCGGGAGGGGCTCGGTCGGCGAATGGCCGCCGTCCGCTTCGACGTACAGGCTGACGTCCTTACCGAGGCGACGCAGCACGGCGGCGTAGTGGATCACTTCGCGGATCGGCACCGTGCGGTCCTCGCCGCCGGCGATCAGCAGCACCGGCCGCCGCAGTTTGCCGGCGTTGGCGAGCGGCGACTGCACGCGCAAGTGGGCGTAGCTCGCCGGCTTGTCGAGGTCCAGGCCGAGCAGGCGCATCGTCGTCGCCAGCGAGCGATCCGCACGCGCCCCCTGGTTGCCGTACTCGTATAGCCAGCGCATCGACCAGCCCATGTCCGCCGGCGGTGCGCCCGCCACACCGACCTTGAACAGATCAGGCTGGAAGGTCACGCCGAGCAGGGTCGAATAACCGCCGAACGAATGCCCGGCGATGCCGACCCGGTCCTTGTCGCCGATCCCCTGCGCCAGCAGCCAGCGCACGCCTTCGACGATGTCCTGCTGCACGCGGCCATTGCCGTAGTCGCCGCGCGGCGACAGCGCGTAGTCGCGGCCGTGCCCGGTGGAGCCGCGGAAGTTGGACTCGAACACCGCATAGCCCCGATTGGCGAGCAACTGGGCGATGCCGTCGTAGTCGGCCCGGAAATGGTTGATCGGCCCGCCGTGCACGAACGCGACCAGCGGCACGCGTGCAGGATCGGCGCCAGGCGGGAGCAACAGGAACCCGTGCACGCGCCTGCCATCGGAGGCGCGGTAGGCGAACGGCAGCTTGCGCGCCAGCGCCGTTTCCGGCGGCGGCGGCGACACCTTCGCCTCCTGCTCGAGGATGCGGCGGAGGCCCCCGCTGCGCGGGTCGTACAGGTACCAGCGCGCATCGCGCAGGGTGCTGGCGCGCTCGGACACCAGCCATCCGGCACCGGGGCCGTTGCCGATAGTGATGCCGATGTCGCGGCCCGGGAATTTCCTGGTGATCGCCGCCACCTGCGGCTGTGCGGCGCCGAGCCCGTAGGTCGCGGCCACGATGCTGCGATAACCCACGATCGCCGGCTGTTGCGTGGCCGGATCGAGCACCACCCGGTCGAGGTCGGCTTCGCCGCGCGGATCCGCATGCACGGTATGCAGGACGCCATCGCGATCCAGCCGCAGCACGCGGCGGAAGTTGCCGCCCGCATCGCTGTCCAGGAACAGGTCGCCCTGTGGCGTCGCCGCCAGCAGTTGGGCCTGGTCGCGGATGGTGGTCCAGCGCAGCGCTTCGCGCAGGCGGCCATTGCCGTCGACGCGGTACAGCGCGTCGTGGTCGCCATCGAAACGCATCAGCGCCACCAGCCGGCCACGCGCATCCAGCGCCACGTCGTGGATGAAGCGTTGGTCTTCCCACAGCAGCGTGCGCTTGCCGCGCGCGTCCCTGCGCACCACCCGCCAGCGTTCGCCGGTGGGCATGCGCACGCGTTCGCGCAGCACCACCGCCGCCGGTTGCGAAGGATCGACCCGCAGCATGCCGCGCGGGTTGTCGAGGGCGATGCGCATACCGCCGCGACCGCCAATCTCCAGTGTCACCAGCGTTCGGCGCGCCTTGGCGAACAGCCAGCGGCCATCGCGCGACCAGTACAGCTCGTCCGCTTCGGTGCGCGGCAGCAGTTGCCGCGCAGCGCCGCCGGCAGTTGGCAGCAGCCACAGACTGCGTTGCTGGCCGAGCTGGCGCAGGTAGGCGACGTGGCGGCCGTCGGGCGACAGCCGCACCGATTGCAGCGCACGCGAGGCTTCGAACGCGGTGCGCGGATACTGCGACGCCGGCGCGCGGGCACGTTCGGCAGCGATTGCGGCGCGCAAGGCCAGCGCGTCGTCGGCGCGGGTGGGCGTCGCCGTCCACAAGAAGGCGCTGCATGCCAGCGCCCCCAATAATTTCGGGAACGTCTTCATCTTCGTCTCCTGCAGGGCCCGCTCGCGACGGGCCCTTGGAATGTTGGTCAGGCGGCGGCGGGCTGCACGAGCCGCAGGTCATCCAGCCGTTCGCGCATCGGATACATCAGCCACAGGCTGGCCAGCGCGGGCAGTCCGACCACGCCGCACAGCAGCACCCAGGCCCAGCGCGCGCGTGGTGAATGCGATTGCCGTCCACTCACCCCTATCGCACCAAGCAGCGACACCACGCAGCAGGCCAGCGCCAGCCCGACCATCGTGCGCGGCACCGGCTGCGGCGCGGTGCGCAGCGGGTCCTTTGCTGCGAACAGCTCCTGCGCGCGCAGGCACAGCGTGCGCAGGACTGGCGACAGCCACCAGATGCGCGTGGTGTAGACCGGCGGCAGATCGACGTTCAGTGCGCGATGCGCGACCGTGCGCACGTTGCCATGGCTGTCGATCCGCAGCACCTGCTGGAACGGATGCTGCATTTCGCCCGACCACACGCCCCAGGTATAGGTCAGCGATACCAGGTAGCCATCCAGCAACTCGATCATGTCCATCCGGCTGAGGTTGCCCACATGGCCCGGCATCGCCACGCGCAACAGCGGCTGCAGCAGGTCGAGGCTGTTCATCGCCTCGCGGCCGGGATAGAAGTACGCGGCGCGGTCGCTGAGCACCAGGATGTTGTCGCCGGCGGGCGCGGGCGGACTGGCCATCACCTCGCCATGCGGCAAGCGGACGCGTTCGAACATCCGCTGCTGGTCGTTGTCGTACTGGTAGGCCGCATGCGCGTTGTACAGGTAGGTGGTGCCGTACGGCATGGTCGGTGCCGGGAATTCAGTCTGTTTCTCGCCCACCCCCAGTTCGCCGATCGGGCGCTGGTCGCGCAGGCCGCGGGTGACGAAACGTTCGCGGTCGTGGCTGAACACCAGGAAGACATTGTTGTCGCCATCGGCGAATTCCAGCGGGGACAGGTTGGTCAGGCTGCCTTGCACCGGCAGGTTGCGCAGCGGATAGGTGGTGTACACGTCTGACAACGCGATCTGCTCGCGCCACAGCGCGGCTTCGGGATCGCGGCTGCCCTCGAGCCCCAGCAGCAGGATGTCCTTGCCCTCGGCGCGCTCGGCTTCGATGTAGCCGCCGCTCGGCGGCGCGGGCATGTTGAGCGGATGCGTGCCGCTCACCGTCCACAACAGTTCGATGCCGAAACCCAGCATCCAGATCAGGAAATACGCACCCACCTGCACCGGCAGCGCAACCGCCAGCACCGCCAGCGGATTGCGCGGCTGCACGGCGGGATCCGGTTTGAACGCGACTGCCAGCAGTACCGCGAGGAAGGCGATGACCACGAGTTGCACGCCCAGCATCGCCATGCCGGAGGCCTGCGCATACATGAACAGGTTCGGCAGCAGGAAGGCGGCGAACGAATAACGGCGGTTGCCGACCATCGCATAGGCGCCGGCCAGGTAGCCGGACACTGCGATCAACCCGCCCGCGACCGGCAGCAGCCAATGCCGCGTATCGACCACACGCGCGGTCATCGTGTCCTGGTAGAGGCAGACCAGCACGACCGGAATTGCTACGGCGGCGAGCAGCAGCACGACGCTGGCGCCGCTCAGGGCACCGGCGATCCGTAGTCGATGCAGCGGGCGGTGCAGCAGGTTGAGCCACTGGTTCGGCTTGCGGTACGTGCCCATCTGGTACAGGCCCAGCAAGACGCCGGCCAGGGCGTACACCGCGGCGAACACCTGGTAGACAAAGATCGGTTGCTGGGCGAGGTCGACCATGCGACTAAGGAAGCCCAGCACAGCCAGGTTGATGGCGGCGGCTATGGCCGCCCACAGGCGGAAGCGCAGCAGCTCGCCCCTGAAGAGATCGATCATGGGAATGTCCTCGTGTCGCGCGCTCAGGCGGCAGCCGGCGCGGCGTGGTTCTTGGCAAGGAAGGCGTTGACCGCGCGGTCCAGGCTGACCGGCATCGATTGCACGTTGCGGGCGCCGGCTTCGCGCAGGAAGCGCTCGAAGCCGTCGTCCTGGTCCAGCACCAGGTAGTGGTGAAGGCCGTCGAGGCGCTGCACTTCCAGCAGTCCCGGCACGGTATGCCGCTCGGGGCCCTTGAACGGCACGTCGGCGACCCAGTGGCTCACGCGTGCGGTGAAGTCTTCCGGCGCCGACATGTTCTTCAGCTGGCCGCGTTCGAGGATGATCAGGTTGTCGGCGACGCGCTCGATCTCCTCCATCTGGTGCGAGCAATAGATCACCGTGCAGTCGTCGGCGGCATTGCTGTACAGCAGCGACTCCAGGAACGCGCGCTTGGCGACCACGTCCAGGCCCAGTGTCGGCTCGTCCAGCACCAGCAGTTCCGGGCCCTGCGCCAGCGCCAGCGCGAGGTTGAAGCCGGCGCGTTCGCCGCGCGACAACTGGCCGACCTTCTGTTCCGGCAGCACGTGGTAATGGCCGATCACGCTGTCGTAGGCCTGCTGGTTCCAGCGCGGATACTGGTGCTTCTGCATCGCCGTGACCTGCGACACCCGCATCCAGTTGGCGAGGGTGTGTTCCTCGTTGACGAAGCCGATGCGCGCGCGATCGGCGGGCGTGAGTTGCTGGCTGTCCTTGTCGAGGATGCGCGCCTCGCCCGCGCTCGGCGGCATGAAGCCCATCAGGATGCGGAACAGGGTGGACTTGCCGGCGCCGTTGGCGCCGACGATGGCGTGGATGCGCCCGCGCGGGATGCGCAGGTCGAGGTTGTCCAGCGCCAGCTTGCGGCCGTAGCGCTTGCTCAGCGCGCGCGTCTCGATGACGTAGTCGTGGCTCATGTGGGTGCTCGATGCGACTTCAACGGGAAACGATTCGATGGGATCGCGCTCAGGCGATCCTGCGGGGAACCAGTTGGCGGAATTCGTGCTCGACCCGCGCCTGCACCTCGTCAGGCGGGAAGCCGAGGGGGATCACGTCGTTGACGAAGCGGCCGATGGCATCGTCGAAGCGCCGTTCGCGTTCGTCGTCGGACAGGCGCTGGCGCGGCGCGGCCACGTACAGGCCCATGCCCTGCCGCGACTCCAGCCAGCCCTCGGTGGTCAGCTCGGTGTAGGCCTTGGCCACCGTGTTCGGGTTGATGGTCAACTGCTGGGCCAGCCCGCGTACGCTGGGCAGCTGATCGCCGGCCTTCAACTCGCCGGTGGCGATCTTCATCCGCACCGCGTCGACGATCTGGCGGCCGATCGGGCGCGGGTCGCCGGTGGCGATCTGGATCATCAGAGCCTGGGGTCGAGCCATCGTGCCGTCCTATCTGTACTATTTGAACTAGTACAGTACAAACAGCCCCGAGCCGTCAAGCCGGCTTGCGACGAAACCGGGATTTCCAGGATCGAAGCGGGGATTCGCCCGCATCATCGGTACGCCGCCACCCGGTCACAGCCCTCCCGCAGCCAGCTCCAAACGGAGAACCGCGTGCGCTACGGCATCGTCACCGGACCACCGATGTGGACCCGGGCCGCTTCCGTTCAGCCGGAAACCCGTGCTGCCAGGCATCTTCCCGTTCATTGGATGAGCTGGATGCGGTGAAGTGTCTCGGCGGGCTACGCGGTGTCAGTACCCCGCCGCCTGCCCATCCTTGCGGCTCTCGCTGGCGCCGTAATACACACCGGTCTCCGGGTCGCGCTTGATCGCCTGGTAGCCGCCATACGGGCCGAGGGCCCATTCGACGTGGTGGCCCTTGTCCATCAGCGCGCGCACGGTTTCGTAGGGGAAGCCGGATTCCAGCTGCACCACGCCGCCGTCGCTCATCGCGGTGGCGCTGCCGACCGGTTCGGTGGAACCGTCGTGCTGCACGCGCGGGGCGTCGCCGGCTTCCTGCAGGGTCATGCCGAAGTCGACCAGGTTCATCACCACCTGCACATGGCCCTGCGGCTGCATCGCGCCGCCCATCACGCCGAAGCTGACCCACGGCAGCCCGTCCTTGGTAATGAAGGCGGGGATGATGGTGTGGAAAGGGCGCTTGCCCGGCGCGTAGCAGTTGGGATGCGGCGCGGCGCCCTCGCAGCCCTGCAGCACGAACATCTCGCCACGGTCCTGCAGGATGAAACCCAGGCCGGTCGGCGTCATGCCGCTGCCCATGCCGCGGTAATTGGACTGGATCAGCGAGACCATCATGCCGTCCTTGTCGGCGACGGTCATGTAGATGGTGTCGCCTTCGTCGAGTTCCTTCGGCGTGCCGGGGTGCACTTCGCGCAGCGCCTTGTCGGGCGAGACCAGTTTCGCGCGCTCGCGTGCATACGGCTTGGAAATCAGGCGCGCGACCGGTGCGGGCTGGAAGGCAGGATCGGCATACCAGCGCGCGCGGTCGGCGAAAGCCAGCTTCTTGGCTTCCACCAGCAGGTGGACGTGCTCGGGGCTGCCGAAGGGAATCCTGCTGAAGTCGTAGCCTTCCAGCACGTTGAGCATCTGCAGGGCGGCGATGCCCTGTCCGTTCGGCGGCAGTTCCCAGACGTCGTAGCCGCGGTAGTTGGTGCTGACGGGTTCGACCCACTCGCCCGTGTGCGTCGCCATGTCCTCGTACGACAGGAAACCGCCGTTGGCCTTGAAGTACGCATCGATGGCTCGGGCGATGTCGCCCTTGTAGAACGCATCGCGGCCACCGTCGGCGATCTTCTGCAGCGTGTCGGCCAGGTAGGGGTTCTTCCACATCTCGCCGGTGCGCGGTGCACGCCCGCCAATGGTGAGCTGCTCGGTGAACCCGGGGAACTTCGACAGCCTCGGCACCGAGCGCTCCCAGTAGTAGGCGATCGTCTGGTGCACCGGGTGGCCTTCGCGCGCATAGCGGATGGTGGGCGCGAGCAGCTCCTTCACCGGCAGCTTGCCGAAGCGCCCGTGCAGCGCGAACCAGGCATCCACGGTGCCCGGCACGCTGACCGGCAACGGTCCATGCGGCGGGATGTCGGTGATGCCCTGTTGCTTGAAGTAGTCCAGCGTCAGCGACTTCGGCGAACGTCCCGAGCCGTTGTAACCGTGCAGCTTCTTCGTCTTCGGATCCCAGACGATGGCGAACAGGTCGCCGCCGATGCCATTGCCGGTGGGCTCCATCAGGCCGAGCGCAGCGTTGGCGGCGATGGCGGCGTCCATCGCCGTGCCGCCCCGCTTCATCACATCCAGTGCGATCTGCGTGGCCAGCGGATGCGAGGTGGCGGCCATCGCATGCGGCGCGATGACGTCCGAACGCGTGGCGAACGCGCGACCGGCAATGCGGTCGGCGGAGGAAGCGGGCAGCGCGGCGGCGGCGGCAAGCGCCGTCGCCAGGCAGGACATCAGGAGAGTACGCATCATCGTCGGGCGATGGCGCGCACCGCGCGCGCCTTCAGCCGCCGATATTACGCATTACGGCCAGGTGGGCGGATTGACCTGCCACGCCCCCAGCACTTCGGCCAGCGTGTCGCGGTCTTCCTGCCGCCAGTCGGGCAGCTGCGCGGCGAAGTTGCGCGCATCGGTCCACTGCGTGGGCTCGGTCCGCACGGCAGCCCCGAACCACTGCACGGCTTCGTCCTTGCGGCCCAGTTTCCACAGGGCCAGCGCGAAGGTGGGCGGCACCCACGAGGCCCCGCCCACGGCGCCCACCAGCGGGCTCCACTGGTCCAATGCCTCCTGGTATTGGCCCTGCCGATAGAGGTCCCAGCCATAGTTCCAGCGGATGGACCGCCACGTATGACTGCCGGACTGTGCGCCAGCCAGGGCCTGCTGGTAGAGCTGCGCACCCAGATCGGCGCGCCCGCCCGCGCTGGCGACATGCGCCAGCTGCGCGGTAGCTTCCAGCGTCTTGCGACCGCGTTCGCGCGCCTTCATCAGCTGGTCGATCAACGCGTCGCCTTCCACGCCGGTGATCGCCACCACGGGCGCCGCCGCGCGGTCTTCGTCGAAATAGAATTCCTTCGGCTTCGGCACATTCTGCGCTTGCGCCGAAAAAACGCTCAATGCCAGCACGGTGGCCAGCAGCAAATACTTACCGGATTTCACGACATCCCCCAGACAACAGTGTTCCCCCGGCTGTCATCCTAACCGCTGCAACGCACAACGACGGAGTGACGCGCGTCACAGAAAAAGCCGCTGTTACAATGCGCGCCTTCATGCCCGAGGGGTTTTCGGGCCACGCCAGCCGCTTTGGGCCCGCCATGACCAGCACCGCCGAACTCACCTCGCCCTCGTCCGCCAACACGCCGCAGATCGGGGTGATCGACAGCGATTACACGCTGGAACACAAGTACACCCGCACCGACGGGCGCATCTACCTGAGTGGCGTGCAGGCGCTGGTGCGCCTGCCGCTGATGCAGCGGCTGCGCGATCAGGCGGCGGGGCTGAACACTGCCGGCTTCATCAGTGGCTACCGCGGCTCGCCGCTGGGCGGCTTCGACCTGGAGCTGTGGCGCGCGCGCAAGCACCTGGAGGCGGCGGCGGTGAAGTTCATCCCGGGCCTCAACGAGGACCTGGGCGCGACCATGGTGTGGGGCACGCAGCAGACCAACCTGTTCCCGGGCGCCAAGGTCGATGGCGTGTATTCGATGTGGTACGGCAAGGGCCCCGGCGTAGACCGCTGCGGCGACGTGTTCAAGCACGGCAATGCGGCGGGTACGTCGAAGTTCGGTGGCGTGCTGGCGCTGGCCGCCGACGACCACAACTGCCGCAGCTCCACGCTGCCGCACGGCTCGGAAGACGAATTCGTCAGTGCGATGATGCCGGTGCTGAATCCCGCCGGTGTGCAGGACATCCTCGACCTCGGTCTGGTGGGCTGGGCGATGAGCCGCTACACCGGCCGCTGGATCGGCTTCAAGACGATCGCCGAGACGGTGGAATCGTCGGCCTCGGTGCAGGTGGATCCGTTCGCGCGGCAGATCGTGATGCCGGAGGACTTCGCCATGCCGGCTGGGGGCCTCAACATCCGCTGGCCGAATCCGCCGCTCGACCAGGAAATGCGCCTGCACAAGTACGCAGTCGCCGCGGCGCAGGCATTCGCGCGGGCCAACCAGGTGGACCGGATCGTGCTGGACTCGCCGCGCGCGCGGCTGGGCATTGTCACCACCGGCAAGAGCTACCTGGACGTACTGCAGGCGCTGGAGTACCTGGGCCTGGACGAGCAGGCCTGCGCCGACATCGGCATCCGGGTCTACAAGGTCGGCATGACCTGGCCGCTGGAGCCGGTGGGCATCACCGAGTTCGCCAAGGGACTGGAAGACATCGTGGTGGTGGAGGAGAAGCGTGCCTTCATCGAGCGGCAGATGAAGGAGTACTTCTACAACTGGCCGGCGAATGCGGGCACGCGCCCGTCCATCGTCGGCAAATACGACGAGGCCGGCGAGTGGATCCTGCCGTCCACCGGCGAACTGACCCCGGCCACCATCGCCGGCGTCATCGGTCGCCGCATCCTGCGCTTCCCGCTTCCATCAAGCACTTTCACGGAATCCATCGAACAGCGCCTGCGCTGGATGGAGGAGAAGGAAGCCGAGATGGCGCTGCCGCGCGCGAACTTCCCGCGCGTGCCGCATTACTGCAGCGGTTGCCCGCACAACACCTCGACGGTGGTGCCGGAGGGCTCGCGCGCGCTCGGCGGCATCGGCTGCCACTACATGGTGACGTGGATGGACCGCGACACCGACACCTTCACGCACATGGGCGGCGAAGGCGTGACGTGGTCCGGGCAGGCGCCGTTCACCGAGACCGAGCACGTCTTCCAGAACCTGGGCGACGGCACGTTCTTCCACTCCGGCTCGCTGGCGGTGCGCCAGTCGGTGGCCACCGGGGTGAACATCACCTACAAGATCCTCTACAACGACGCCGTGGCGATGACCGGCGGCCAGCCGGTGGACGGCACGCTGTCGGTGCCGCAGATCGCGCACATGATGCGCGCCGAGGGCGTGGACACGATCGTCGTGGTCAGTGACGAGATCGGCAAGTGGGGCAAGCGCGAACTCTTCCCGACCGGCGTGGAGTTCTTCGACCGTGGCCGCCTGGACGAGGTGCAGAAGCAGCTGCGCACGGTCAAGGGCGTGTCCATCCTGATCTACGACCAGGTCTGCGCCACCGAGAAGCGTCGCCGCCGCAAGCGCGGCAAGCTGCCGGACCCGGCCAAGCGCACGATGGTCAACACGCTGGTCTGCGAAGGCTGCGGCGACTGCGGCGTGAAGAGCTTCTGCGTGTCGGTGCTGCCGAAGGAAACCGAGTTCGGCCGCAAGCGCGAGATCGACCAGTCGAACTGCAACAAGGACTTCCGCTGCGTCGACGGCTTCTGCCCCAGCTTCGTCACCGTGCACGGCGGCACGCCGCGCAAGGGCAAGAAAGCCAATGCGGCCGACCTGCTGGCCTCGCTGCCTGCCCCGGTGGTGAAGTCCGACCTGGCGCAGCCCTGGAACATCCTCATCACCGGCGTCGGTGGTACCGGCGTGGTGACCATCGGCGCGTTGCTCGGCATGGCCGGCCACCTGGAAGGCAAGGGTGCCAGCGTGCTCGACCAGACCGGCCTGGCGCAGAAGGGCGGCGCGGTGACCACGCACATCCGCATTGCGCGCACGCCGGAGGACATCCACGCCGTGCGCATCGCCGCCGGCGAAGCCGACCTGGTGCTGGGCTGCGACATGGTGGTGGTCAACGACTACTGGGTGCTGTCGAAGGTCCGTGGCGAGCGCTCGCAGGTAGTGCTGAACACCTACGAAGCCATGCCCGGCACGTTCACCACGCACCCGGACATGGAGTTCCCCGCCACCGACATCATCGCCGGCGTGAAGGTAGCGCTGGGTGGCCGCGAGCCGATGCTGGTCGATGCCACGCAGGTGGCGACCGCGCTGATGGGCGATGCGATCGCCAGCAACCTCTTCATGCTGGGCTATGCGTGGCAGCAGGGCCTGGTCCCGATCTCGTTCGACGCGATCATGCGCGCCGTCGAACTCAACGGCGCCGCCATCGAAATGAACAAGACGGCGTTCGCGTGGGGCCGACTGGCCGTGGTCAACCCGCAGGCGGTGCAGGAAGCCGCCGGCCTGATCCACAACACGCAGACCGAGAGCGAGCGCACGCCGGGCACGCTGCAGATCCTGCCGCCGGGCGAATGGGAAAGCACCGAGTGGGGCGCGAATGCCGCCCCGCGCAATCCAGGCAACGAAAGCGAATTGCGCGGTTTGCCGGACAGCGGCGCCGGCGGTGGCGACAACGTCGCCTTCCTGCCACTGGACGACCTGCGCCTGTCACGCTCGCTGGATGAACTGGTCGCACGGCGCTCGGCCTTCCTCATCGAGTACCAGGATGCTGCGTACGCGCGCCGCTACACCGACCTGGTGGCCAAGGTGCGCTCGGCCGAGAACATCAAGGCGCCGGGTTCGACGGCATTGACCGAGGCCGTGGCCCGCTACTTCTTCAAGCTGATGGCGTACAAGGACGAGTACGAAGTGGCGCGCCTGTACACCAGCGGCGATTTCAAGCGCCGCCTGCAGCAGCAGTTCGACGGCGACTACGAGGTGCACTTCCACCTCGCGCCGCCGCTGTTCGCCAGGAAGGACGCGCATGGCCGCCTGATGAAGAAGGAATATGGCCCGTGGATGTTCAAGGCCTTCGGCCTGCTGGCGAAGCTGCGCTTCCTGCGCGGCGGCACGTTCGATGTGTTCGGCTATACCGACGAGCGCAAGGGCGAGCGCCAGCTGATCGCCGACTACGAGAACACGATCAGCGACCTGCTGGCGGCATTGGACGCCGACCGCCTGGAACTGGCGGTCGAGATCGCCAGCATCCCCGAGCACATCCGCGGCTACGGCCACGTCAAGGAAAAGCACCTGCATGCCGCCAAGGCGCGCGAGGCCGAACTGCTCGGCATCTGGCGCAACCCGAAGGCGCTGCATATCGTGCAGGCGGCCTGACGATGAAAACCCCGCTCCGGCGGGGTTTTCTCTACTGGTCGGTCACGCGCTCCGTCGCCACACCAGGCAGCGGTTGTTCGCCGGCATGGCGTTGTCCTCCACCCGCAGCAGTCCGATGCCGCACGCCAGCGCATCGACCGCCTCGAAGTCGCGGATGCCGGAGGCGGGATCGCGGTCCTTCAGCCACTGCTCGAACGCGCGGTTGCTGTCGCTGGTGAAATCGCCGCCATAGTTGAACGGGCCGTAGACGACCAGCAGCCCACCGTCCTCCAGCACGGCGGCGATGCCGGCGAAGAACGCCTGCACCTGTGCCCAGCCCATGATGTGCAGGCTGTTGGCGGTGAAGACGGCATCGAACGTCGCGTCGGGCCAAGGGCCGTCGACATCCAGCTCAATCGCAGGCGGCGTATTGGGCAGGCCAGCATCGTCGCGCCACAGCGCGATGCCCGGCAGGTTGTCGGCGCGATCGCTGGCCTGCCACGACAGCCACGGCATCGCCGCGGCGAAGTGGACCGCATGCTGGCCGGTGCCGCTGCCGATTTCCAGCACACGGCGGGTGCCTGCAAAGTGACGCAGGAGTACCTCGAGGATCGGCCCCTGGTTGCGTTCGCAGGAAGGTGCGAAGGGCTTTTCCGCCATCATCCGCCCGCTGCGCGCACGTAGAAGCGCTTCGCGCCGCCTTCGCCCGCGCGCTCCTCGACCGTGAAATGGCGCGGATGCGCTTTCATCAGATCGCTGAGCTTCTTGTGGCCGTAAAGGCGGGTGTCGAAATCCGGGCGCACCTTGCTGAGGTAGCTGCCGACACTGCCGAGGAACGCCCAGCCCTGGTCGTCGCTGGCCTCTTCGATGGCCTGGCGGATCAGCCGCAGCGGCAACGACTCATGCCGGCCCTGCTCCACTGCGGGTGCGGCGGTCGGCTCGGCCTGGGCGACGGGCTTCTTCGCGGCCGGCCTGGCGGCCTTCTTCGCGGGCTTGGCCGGTGGCGGCGGTGGTGCGGACACTTCACTGCGCAGCACCTCGACATAGATGAACTTGTCGCAAGCCTGCACGAACGCGTCCGGCGTCTTGCGTTCGCCGAAGCCGTACACGGTCAGGCCTTCTTCGCGCAGCCGTTGCGCCAGGCGGGTGAAGTCGCTGTCGCTGGAGACCAGGCACACGCCATCGAAGCGCCGCGTATACATCAGGTCCATCGCGTCGATGATCAGCGAACTGTCGGTGGCGTTCTTGCCGCTGGTGTAGGCGAACTGCTGCACCGGGTTGATCGAATGCTTCAGCAGCGCCTGCTTCCACTGGGTCATGCGCGTGCTGGTGAAGTCGCCGTAGATCCGCTTCACGCTGGCCACCCCGTACTTGGCCACTTCCGCGAGCAGTCCTTCGATGACCGAAGGCTGGGCATTGTCGGCATCGATCAGCACCGCCAGCCGCGGCTGCTCTTCGTCGTTCTCTGACCGGGCGACCGGGCGGGATTTCATGCGGGGCGATTCCTGTGCGGGATGAGGCGCATTGTGCACCACGTGTGCACGGCATGACCGGCGTCACTTGACGCTGCGCTGCATGCCGACGACAGTCCGGGGGCTTTCGCTTCCGGACCCCGACATGCAACGACGCGACTTCCTCGCCCTGGGCGGACTGACCTTCGCCGGACTGGCCCTGCCCGGCACGCGCGTGATCGCCGCGGAGGCGTTGCTGGAACCCGGTGACGCGGCGAAGAAAAAGCGCCTGGCCGATATCGCGCTGGCGGCCGCCACGGCAGCAGGCGCGAGCTATTGCGATGTCCGTATCGGCCGCTACCTGCGACAGTCGCTGATCACCCGCGAAGACAAGGTGCAGAATGTGGTGAACACCGAATCCTCCGGCATCGGCGTGCGCGTGATTGCGCAGGGTGCATGGGGTTTCGCCGCGACCCACGACCAGACACCCGACGGCGTCGCGACGGCGGCACGGCAGGCGGTGGCCATCGCGCGTGCGAACGCCCGCATCCAGGACAAGCCTGTGCAGCTGGCGCCGTTGAAGGGCGTGGGCGAGGTAGCGTGGCGCACCCCGATCGTGAAGAACGCGATGGCGGTGCCGGTGAAGGAGAAGGTGGACCTGCTGCTGGGTGCCAACGCCACCGCACTCGCCGCCGGGGCCAGCTTCGCGGCGTCGCGCATGTTCGTGATCAACGAACAGAAGTACTTCGCCAGCACCGATGGCTCCTGGATCGACCAGGACGTGCACCGCATCTGGGTGCCGTTCACGGTGACGGTGGTGGACAAGGCGACCGGCCGGTTCAAGACGCGCGACGGGCTGTCCGCGCCGATGGGCATGGGCTACGAATACCTGGACGCCAATCCCGCCGACAAGATCGCGTTGCCCGGCGGCGTGGTGGCCTACGGCGCGTCGTACGACCTGCGCGAGGACATCGTGGCGGCGGCGAAGCAGGCGCGCGCCAAGCTGACTGCGCCGTCGGTGAAGCCGGGCAAGTACGACCTCGTGCTGGACCCGTCCAACCTGTTCCTGACCATCCACGAGAACGTCGGCCACCCGCTCGAGCTGGACCGCGTGCTCGGCTATGAGGCCAACTACGCCGGTACCAGCTTCGCCACGCTGGACAAGCGCGAACAGAAGTTCCAGTGGGGCAGCCCGATCGTCAACTTCACCGCCGACAAGACCGAGCCGCGCAGCCTCGGCGCGGTCGGCTACGACGACGAAGGCGTGAAGACCCGCCGCTGGGACCTGGTCAAGGACGGCGTGCTGGTGAACTACCAGGCGACCCGCGACGAAGTGCACATCCTCGGCGAGGACGCCTCGCACGGCTGCAGCTACGCCGATTCGTGGAGCAGCGTGCAATTCCAGCGCATGGCCAACGTCTCGCTGGCACCAGGCAAGGTGCCGCTGACCGTCGCCGACATGGTCAAGGATGTGGAGAACGGCCTCTATATCCACGGTCGTGGCTCCTACTCCATCGACCAGCAGCGTTACAACGCGCAGTTCGGCGGACAGCTGTACTTCGAGATAAAGAACGGCGAGGTGACGCGGCAGATCGAGGACGCCGCCTACCAGATCCGCACGCCGGAGTTCTGGAATGCCTGCACGGCGATCTGCGATGCACGCGACTTCCGCCTCGGCGGTTCGTTCTTCGACGGCAAGGGCCAGCCCAGCCAGGTGTCAGCGGTGTCGCATGGATCGGCGACCACGCGCTTCAACGGCGTCAACATCATCAATACGGCGCGGTCACTCGGGTAGTGGGCTACCGTCATCCCAGCGCACGCTGGGATCCACCTTGATCCTCACGTCGTGCCCGGCAGAGCCTCAAAAGCCAATGGATCCCAGCGTGCGCTGGGATGACGGCAGGTGCCCCCACCCTGGGGCGCGCTGCTTCGCATCTTCCTGCGCCGTCGAGTCCGACGAAGGTCGCATCTATGCCGAAAGTCATTTGACGCTGTCGGCACGCAAGGCAAGAATCGGGGACGACCTGCGCGGGGATGGCGCGGGCCACAACGCGTCCGTCGCAGTCCCCGCCTGCCCATGCAGGCCCAACCGGTGGAGAACAGCCTTGCAACGTCGTGACTTTCTGGCCCTGACCGGCCTCAGCGTAGGCGGCCTGATGGTGCCGTCCTTCTTCGGCAAGGCGATCGCCGCCGAGCAACTGCAGTCCACCCTGGACGTCGCCTTCAAGAAGCGCCTTGCCGATGCCGCACTGGCGGCGGCCAAGCAGGCCGGCGCGACCTACTGCGACGTCCGCATCGGCCGCTACCTGCGCCAGTTCGTGATCACCCGCGAGGACAAGGTGCAGAACGTGGTGAACACCGAGTCCACCGGTGCCGGCATCCGCGTGATCGCCAACGGCGCCTGGGGCTTCGCCGCCACCAACACGCTCACCGCCGAAGGCGTGGCCAGCGCCGCGCGCCAGGCGGCCGCCATCGCCAAGGCCAACAGCAAGACCCAAACCGCGCCGGTGCAACTGGCCAAGGCGCCGGGCTTCGGTGAAGTGGCGTGGAAGACGCCGATCAAGAAGAACGCGATGGAGGTGCCGATCAAGGACAAGGTCGACCTGCTGCTGGGCGTGAACGCCGCCGCGATCAACGCAGGCGCGGACTTCGTCAACTCGATGATGTTCCTGGTCAACGAGCAGAAGTATTTCGCCAGCACCGACGGCTCGTACATCGACCAGGACGTGCACCGCATCTGGGTACCGATGACCGTGACCGCCATCGACAAGGCCAGCGGCAAGTTCCGTACCCGCGACGGCCTGTCCTCGCCGATGGGCCTGGGCTACGAGTACCTGGACGGCGACGCGTCGCAGAAGTTCACCACGCCCAACGGGGTGATCAACTACGGCCTGTCCTACGACATGAAGGAAGACGCCATCGCCTCGGCCAAGCAGGCGCGCGCCAAGCTGACCGCGCCTTCTGTGAAGCCGGGCAAGTACGACCTGGTGCTGGACCCGTCGCACACCTGGCTGACCATCCACGAATCCGTCGGCCATCCGCTGGAACTGGATCGCGTGCTGGGCTACGAGGCCAACTACGCCGGCACCAGCTTCGCCACCCTGGACAAGCGCGAGCAGCGCTTCCAGTACGGCAGCGAGCTAGTCAACCTGTTCGCCGACAAGACCCAGCCCGGCAGCCTGGGCGCGGTCGGCTACGACGACGAAGGCGTCAAGACCAAGCGCTGGGACCTGGTCAGCGCCGGCAAGCTGGTGGACTACCAGACCATCCGCGACCAGGCGCACATCCTGGGCAAGACCGAATCCGACGGCTGCTGCTACGCCGACTCGTGGAGCAGCGTTCAGTTCCAGCGCATGGCCAACGTGTCGCTGGCGGCAGGCAAGCAGAAGCTCTCGGTCGCCGACATGGTCAAGGATGTCGAGAACGGCATCTACATCATCGGCGACGGTTCGTTCTCCATCGACCAGCAGCGCTACAACGCGCAGTTCGGCGGCCAGCTGTTCTACGAGATCAAGAACGGCAAGATCACCCAGCAGATCGAGGACGTGGCCTACCAGATCCGCACGCCGGAGTTCTGGAACGCCTGCGCCGCCGTCTGCGACGAAAGCGACTACCGCCTGGGCGGTTCGTTCTTCGACGGCAAGGGCCAGCCCGGCCAGGTGTCCGCCGTCTCGCACGGTTCGTCCACCGCGCGCTTCAACGGCATCAACGTCATCAACACCGCCCGCTCGCTCGGCTGACCGGCGCTTTAAGGAGATCACCAGAACATGAGCATCCTCACCGAAGCGCAGGCCAAGGCCATCCTGGACAAGGTCATCGCGCTGTCCAAGGCCGATGAGTGCACCGCGTCCCTCACCGGCTCGATCGAAGGCAACATCCGTTTCGCCCTCAACAATGTGTCCACCAGCGGCATCGTCAGCAATACCGACCTGGCCGTGCAGGTGGCGTTCGGCAAGCGCACCGGCGTGGCGACGATCAACGAGTTCGACGACGCCTCGCTGGAGCGCGTGGTCCGTCGGGCGGAAGACCTCGCCCGCCTGGCGCCGGAGAACCCGGAATTCATGCCGGCCGTCGAGAAGCAGACCTACAAGCCCAGCCCCACGTTCAGCGAATCCACCGCCGCCATCACGCCGGAGTTCCGCGCGCAGGTAGCCGCCGACTCGATCGGTCCGTGCAAGGCGGAGAAGTTGATCGCCGCCGGCTTCCTGGAAGACGGCCAGAGCTTCGTCGCCTTCGCCAACAGCAAGGGCAACTTCGGCTACCAGAAGGCCACCGCGTTCAACTACACCTGCACGGTACGCACCGAAGACGGCCGGGGTTCCGGCTGGGTGGGCCGCAACCTGAAGGATGCGAACACCTTCAAGGCCGACAGCGACATCCGCACTGCGATGCGCAAGGCCAGTGAATCGGCCGAAGCGAAGGCGCTGGAACCGGGCAAGTACACGGTCATCCTGGAGCCCGCGGCGGCGGCCGGCCTGATCTCCTTCATGATGAACTTCTTCGATGCGCGCCAGGCTGACGAAGGCCGCAGCTTCCTGTCCAAGAAGGGCGGCGGCAACAAGCTGGGCGAGCAGGTCTACGATCCCCGCGTGAACATCAGCGCCGACCCGTGGCACCCCGGTGCGGAAGTGATGCCGTGGGACAGCGAAGGCCTGCCGCGCGAGAAGATGGCCATCGTCGAAAATGGCAAGGTGGTCAACCTGGAGTACTCGCGCTTCTGGGCCCAGAAGCAGGGCAAGCGTGCGATCGGTTCGCCGGGCAACCTGCTGGTGGCTGGCGGCACCAAGTCCACCGCCGAGCTGGTCGCCGGTACGCAGAAGGGCATCCTGGTCACGCGCACGTGGTACATCCGCATGGTCGACCCGCAGACCGTGCTGCTGACCGGCCTGACCCGCGACGGCACGTTCTACATCGAGAACGGACAGATCAAGCACCCGGTGAAGAACTTCCGCTTCAACGAATCGCCAGTGATCATGCTCAACAACATCGAAGAGCTCGGCAAGCCGGTGCGCGTGGCTGGCGACGAGTCCAGCTTCGTGATGATGATCCCGCCGATGAAGCTGCGCGACTTCACGTTCACGTCGCTGTCGGACGCGGTGTAAACGCGAGCGCGATCTGCTCCCTCCCCCGCCCGCGGGGGAGGGCTGGGGTGGGGGCCCGACGAAATCGCACGCGTTCCGCGCTACGGAGCGCACCAAAGCCCTCTCCTTCGTGCTCCGCATCCTTCGATGAAACCCCTCGTGCTCTTGCCCTCGCCCCTATCCCAACCTTCCCCCGCACGCGGGGGAAGGGGTGGTTTCCCGTGACGATGACACGCGCCGGCTTCCTGCGACTCATGGCCGGCGGCCTGGCGGGCGCCCTGCTGGCCGGGCCGATGCGCAGCGCGCGCGCTGCCGGCAACTACGACTTTTGGTTCACCCGCCTGAAGTACGACTCCGGCGACTGGGACGTGGACGCGCGCATGCCGTCCAACCTCATCACCTCGCTGATCGACTACACCACCCTGCGTGTGGACCCGAAGGAACACGTGCTGGCGCTGTCCGACCCGCGCATGCTGACGGCGCCGTTCTGCTACCTGGCCGGGCACAAGCTGGTGGAGTTCAGCCCAGCGGAGCGTCGCAACTTCGAGCGTTACGTGCGCAATGGCGGCTTCGTGTTCGTGGACGACTGCAACCATGACATCGACGGCCTGTTCGCCAAGTCGTTCGAAGCGCAGATGGCGTCGATCTTCGGCGCGAAGGCGATGAAGAAACTGCCGAACACGCATGCCGTCTACCGCAGCTTCTTCAAGTTCGACGGCCCGCCGGCCACCAGCTTCGAACTCAACGGCTGGGGCGACGACCTGGTGCACGAGTACCTGCAGGGCATCGAGATCAACGGTCGCCTCGGCGTGCTCTACAGCAACAAGGACTACGGCTGCGAGTGGGACTACGACTGGCGCAACAAGCGCTTCCTGGCCGAGGACAACACGAAGTTCGGCGTCAATCTCGTGATCTATGCGTTGACGACATGATCACCAAACCACCTCTGTAGGAGGGGCTTCCAGCCCTGACCGTGAACCCGCAGAAGAGCATCGGGGCTGAAGCCCCTCCTACATCCCTCCTTCCGACGAACACGCCAATGCCCCCCATCACCGAATCCGACCTCCAGCAACAGCTCGCCAAACTGGGCGAACTCCGTGCCGCCATCGGCCAGGCCATCGTCGGCCAGCAGGACGTGGTGGAGCAGTTGCTGATCGGCCTGCTGGCCGGTGGCCACTGCCTGCTGGAAGGCGTGCCGGGACTGGGCAAGACGCTGCTGGTGCGTTCGCTGGGCCAGGCGCTGCACCTGCAGTTCCGCCGCGTGCAGTTCACGCCCGACCTGATGCCCAGCGACATTCTGGGCACCGAGCTTCTGGAAGAGGACCACGGCACCGGCCACCGCCATTTCCGTTTCCAGCCCGGCCCCATCTTCACCAACCTGCTGCTGGCCGACGAGTTGAACCGCACGCCGCCGAAGACGCAGGCCGCACTGCTGGAGGCGATGCAGGAACGTACCGTCAGCTATGCCGGCACCACGCACGCACTGCCTTCGCCGTTCTTCGTGCTGGCCACGCAGAATCCGCTGGAACAGGCCGGCACGTATCCGCTGCCGGAGGCGCAGCTGGACCGTTTCCTGCTGCACATCCGGGTCGAGTATCCGACCGAACAGGAAGAGCACGACATCCTGGCGCAGACGACCGGTCGCGCCGGTGGCGACGTGCCACGGGTGATGGACGGCACCGAGGTGCTGGCCCTGCAGCAGCACGTGCGCGACGTGCATGTCAGCGAGGATCTGCTGCGCTGGATCACCAGGCTCGTGCGCGCCAGCCGCCCCGGCGACGGCGTGCCCGACGAGGTACGCAAGTACGTGCGCTGGGGCGCCGGTCCGCGCGCCGGCCAATCGCTGGTGCTGGCGGCCAAGGCCCGCGCGCTGCTGCACGGCCGCCTGGCGGCGACGCGCGAGGATATCGCCGCCTTGGCCAAGCCGGTGATGCGCCACCGCCTGCTGCTGTCGTTCGCCGCCGAAGCCGAACAGGTGGGCGCCGACGACGTGATCGCCGCGCTGCTGCGCGGCGTGCCGCTTGCCGCCTGATCCCGACGGCATCGTGGCGCACGACCTGATCCCCGCCGACGTCCGCAGCCGGTTGAAGGACCTGCGGCTGACCGCACGTCGCGCCATCGGCACGCAAGGCATCGGGCTGCACCACAGCCGCAGCCGCGGCGCGGGCCTGGAGTTCGCCCAATACCGCGCATACGAACCCGGCGACGAGCTGCGCCAGATCGACTGGAAACTGTATGCGCGCTCGGACCGCTTCTTCGTGCGCGAGGCGGAGCGGGAGAGTCCGCTGACGGTATGGATCATGCTCGACGCCACCGCCTCGATGGCACAGGGCGACGGCACGCGCGGTACACGCTTCGATGCCGCGCGTGCACTGGTCGCCTGCATCGCCGAACTGGCGCTGCGCCAGGGCGACCGCTTCGGTCTCCTGGTGCTGCATGGCGGCGGCGTGCGCCTGGTGGCGCCGGGCAACGGGGCGCGCCAGCGCGACCAGCTGCTCCTCGCGCTGCATGGATTGCATGCCAGCGGCATGTTTCCCGCCGTCGACACGTTGGCGCCGGTGTTCGAGCGCATCGGCGCGGGCGACCTGGTGCTGGCACTCAGCGACTGGTTCGACGATGCGATGCTTGCGCTGGCCGAACGCCTGGCGTCCGCAAGGCGCGAGGTGCTGGCGATCCAGCTGCTGACGACCGAGGAACGCGACTTCCCGTTCAATGGCGGCCATCGTTTCCGCGATCCGGAATCCGGCGAGGAGCTGCTGGGCGATGCGGTGGCTCTGCGCGGCGACTACCTGCAACGCTTCGCCGACGCGCAGCGCGCACTGGATGCGCGGCTGGACGCCAGCGGTATCCGCCATGCCCGTTACGTGATGGACCAGCCGCTGGACCTGCCGCTGCGACGGCTTTTCGGCGCACGCGATGCCGCGGAGTACGCATGAGCCTGGCGTTCCTGCTGCCGGCCGGCTTTGCCGCACTCGCCGCGTTGGCGCTTCCCCTGCTGCTGCACCTGGCGCGCAGGCACGAGCAGAAGCCGACCGACTTCGCCGCACTGCGCTGGTTGCGGCAGAAACCGAAGCCGCGCCACCGCATCCGCTTCGACGAATGGCCGTTGCTGTTGCTGCGCCTGTTGCTGCTTGCGCTGCTCGCACTCTGGCTGGCGCGGCCCGTGCTGTCGGGCCTGGACGATACGCGCCCGTGGATCGTCGTCGTGCCGGGCGTGGAGGCCGCCGTGGCGCAAGCGCAGGCGAAGGAACCCCGCACGCGGCTGCACTGGCTGGCGCCGGGCTTCCCGGCGCTGGAAGAACCGGCGCCGTCCGGCACGCCCGCCGTCGGCAGCCTGCTGCGGCAGCTGGACGCGGAACTGCCGCCCGGCGTCGCGTTGACGGTCCTCGTTCCAGCGACGCTGCAGGGGGCGGATGCCGAGCGACCCGCGTTGTCGCGCACGGTGACCTGGAAGATTGTCGAGGGCGCGATGCAGGCGACGCCCGCCGCCGCCGCGGCACCGCTTGCGCTGGTCGTTCGCCACGAAGCCGACGACGACCGCGGGCTGCGCTACCTGCGCGCCGCCGCGCGCGCATGGCAACCGACCAACGCAACGGGAACTGCGGCCGCGCAGATCGGCACGACCGGCGCGCCGTTGCCCGCGCCGTCGCATCCGCTGGTCTGGCTGGCGCCCGGGCCGGTGCCGGCGCCGGTCGTGCAATGGATCTCGGCCGGCGGCACTGCGTTGCTGGCCCGGGAGAGCACGCTGGATGGCGTCGCAATGACGTCGGTGGCCTGGCGCGATGCCGATGGCGCGCCGCTGGTCGAAGCGGCGGTGCACGGCCAGGGTCGCGTGCTGCGCTTCACCCGGCCACTGCGACCCGACGCGATGCCGGCTCTCGTCGAAGCGGATTTCCCGCGCCGCTTGCGCGCGTTGTTCGATGCGCCCGTCGTGCCGCCGACGCGCGTGCCCGCCGGTGACTACGCGCCCGTCGGCGGCGGTGCGGCCTACCCCGTCGCGCCGCGCGACCTGCAGCCCTGGCTGGCGCTGCTGATCGCGCTGCTCGTGCTGGTGGAGCGCTGGATGGCGACGCGACGCACGCGGAGCCCGGCGCCATGACGCTGTCGGCCTTCGACCGCCTCGCCCAGGTCCGCCGCCACGTAGGCGCGGGCCAGCTGCTGCTGGGCGCGGCCATGCCCGTTGCGCTGGGCGGCGTGCTGTGGCGCCTCGCACCGCCCGCGCTGGCGATCGCGGTCACCGTGGCGGGAATCGCGGTGCTGGCGCTGCTCGCCTGGCGCCGGACGCGCGCCTTCGACAACGCCTGGCTGGTGCGCCAACTGGATGCGCGACGCAGGGACCTCGACGACAGCAGCGACCTGCTGCTTGCACCGCAGGCACCGCTGACGCCGTTGCAGCAGTTGCAGCAGGCCCGCGTGCGCGAACGCTTGCGCATGCAGCCGGCGCCGGACCTGCGCGCACCGTGGCCATGGGCCCGCATCGTCGCGATGTGGTGCGTCGCGGCGATCGTGATCGTCGCGGCGGCGCTCTGGCCCGCGCGCACGCCGGGCGCCGGCGCGCTCGCACCCGCGGACGATGTCGCGCCGGTGATCCCCGGTGTTCCGCGCCTGGTCGCGCAACGGTTGCACGTGGCGCCGCCGTCGTACACCGGCCAATCGCCCCGCGACGAGGCCACGCTGGACGCGAAGGCGCCCGCAGGCTCGCGGCTCACGTGGACGCTACGCTTCGACCCGCAACCGACGCAGGCGCATCTTGTCTTCCACGATGGCCAGCGCATCGTGCTGGACCGCGACGGCGACACCTGGCGCGCGACGCACGTGCTGGCCAAGTCCACGCTGTACCGCGTGGTCGCCGCCGGCACCGAGGCGCAGCCGCCATCGAAGCTGCGCCGGCTGGATGCCATCCCCGATCGCGCGCCGGAGGTGCGGGTGCTGGCCCCGGATCGCGGCCTGAGTCTCGTCAGCGTGGGACAGACACGCTGGGCGCTGGCCTTCGAGGCGCGCGACGACTACGGCATCGCGCCTGCCGCCACGCTCAAGCTGACGCTGGCCCAGGGCAGCGGCGAGAACATTGCCTTCAAGGAGCAGGTGATGACGGTGCGTGGCACGGGCCCGGCGAACGCACGGCGCTTTGGCGCCTCTCTGGACCTGAAAGCACTCGGCATGGCGGTGGGTGACGACCTGATCGCGCAACTGACCGTGCACGACAACCGCACGCCGTCGCCGCAGGCCGCGCAGAGTCCCGGTTTGATCCTGCGCTGGCCGGCCGACCTGGGCGCCGAAAGCACGGGCCTGGAGGGCATGGTGAAGAAGGTGATGCCCGCCTACTTCCGCAGCCAGCGCCAGATCATCATCGACGCCGAGGCGCTGCAGAAGCAGAAGCGCACGATGCCGTCGGAAAAATTCGTCACCCGCTCAGACGCGATCGGCGTGGACCAGCGCATCCTGCGCCTGCGCTATGGCCAGTTCCTCGGCGAAGAGGCCGAGGGCGAGCCGCAACCGCCACCCACGAATGACGGCGAAACCCACACGGACGACGACGGGCACGATCACGCCAGCGAAGCGGGCGGGACGGACGACGGACACGGCCATGAACAGGCCACCAGCGCGACCGGGGCTTCGTTCGGCCGCGAAGCCGACGTGCTGGAGGCCTATGGCCACACGCACGACCACGCCGAAGCGGCGACTCTGCTGGATCCGGAAACCCGCGCGACGCTGAAGAAGGCGCTGGACCAGATGTGGCAGTCGGAACTGCACCTGCGCCAGGGTCAGCCCGACAGGGCGTTGCCCTTTGCCTACAAGGCACTCGAGTACATCAAGCAGGTGCAGCAGGCCACGCGCATCTACCTGGCGCGCGTAGGGCCGGAACTGCCGCCGATCGACGAGACGCGCCGCATGGGCGGTGATCGCACGGGCCTCGCGCCGCGCCCGCTGGGAAGCCTCGAACGCGCGCCCGAGGGCGCGGAGTCGGCGCCGGCACGCGCATGGCGGTCGCTCGCCCACGATGGCGTTCCCGCCGATGCGGCCGACCTGGATGCACTGCAGGTCTGGTTGCGTGCGAACGAGGCACGCATGCCCGACGCGCTCGATCTGTTCGCCGCCATCGACGAGGTGCGGGGCGAACCGGGCTGTGCCGCGTGCCGGGCCCGGCTGCGTGCGCTGCTATGGTCGGCGTCGGCGCAACCGCCCGCGCAGGTGCCGCGGCGTGATGCGCTGGATGACGTGGGCCGCCGCTATCTCGACGCCCTGCAACCGGAGCCGGTGCGATGAGCCTGGACACCTCGCTGCCGCTGCTGCTGTCCACGCTGCTGGCGCTCGCTGTCGTGATCGCGTGGGTGCGCCTGACACACTGGCGGCGCACTGCCGCCGACCGGCATGGCACGTCGCTGCGCTTTGCGATGCTGTGCGCGTTGCAACCGGTCTTCGCGGCGCTGCTCTTCTTCACGCTCCTGCCACCCCGCCAGACCGCAACCCCCGGCATGCTGGTGGTGATGACGGCGCAGGCCGACCGCGTCGCCCTGCCCGCCCCATGGCAGGGCCAGCCGCGCATCGCGCTCCCGGAAGCGCCGGCGATGGCGGATGCGGAGCGTGCGCCAGACCTTGGCACGGCCCTTCGCCGGCGTCCGGATGCGCAGACGCTGCACATCGTCGGTGCCGGACTGGAAGCGCGTGATCGCGACGCGGTCGGTGGCCGGACGATCACCTTTTCGCCCGCACCGTTGCCACGCGGCATCGTGGCACTGTCGCCCGTCGCCATCGCCACACCAGGCGCGCCCTTCGCCGTCAGCGGGCGGGTGAACGGCGCTTCACCGGCGACCGTGGTGCTGCGCGACCCCGCAGGCCAGCGTATCGACGCGACCGCCGTCGATGCGCGCGGCAACTTCCATCTGACGGGACTGGCGCGGCTGCCCGGCCCCGCGTTGTTCCGGGTGGAGATGCTGGATGCGCGCCACGCAGTGATCGATGCCGTGGGCTTGCCGGTGTGGACGCAGGCGGCGGCGCCCCCTCGCGTGTGGGCACTCGCCGGGGCGCCCAATGCCGAATGGAAGTACCTGCGTCGCTGGGCCACCGATGCGGGGATCGACCTGCACCTGCAGGTCAGCCTGGGCGGCGGCCTTCAACTGGGTGATGCGCCACTGCCGATGACGGCCGATACGCTGCGCCGCTTCGACCTGGTCGTGCTGGATGCGCGCAGCGCAGCGGCACTGGGCGACGGCCAGCGCGCGGCGTTGGCCGCTGCGGTACGCGATGGCCTGGGCGTGTTGCTGCGCATCGACGGAACGGTGCCACCGGCGACGCAACGGACGCTGGGCGTGTCCCTGACGGGCGACGATGAAGCCGAGTTCCACCTGCCGCGGGCCGCGCCGGATGACGACGCCTGGCGCGCACGACGCGGCGTGGGTAACGCGGACACGCCTGTCGACAGCGACGCGATCACCGGTGGCCTGCCCGTGCTGACACGACGTGATGTGCGCGTGGTGTCGACGGACGCGATTCCGTTGGTGCGCGATGCCAGCGACGCGGCAATCGCATGGTGGCGCAGCGAAGGACGGGGTCGCATCGGGGTGTGGACGCCGGTCGACACGTACGCACTGGTGCTGGCGGGGCATCCCGACCTGCACGCGTCCCTGTGGTCGCAGGCATTCGGCACGCTCGCCCGCGCCGGCACGCGCACAGCATCTCAGATCCCTGCACAGATCCGCGCCCCGCAGCGCGCCGCGTTCTGCCACCTCGCCGATGGTGCGCGCATCACCGCCCCCGACGGCACCGTCACCCGACTGCAGCGCGACCCGGCCACCGGCGATGCGCGCTGCGCCGGCTACTGGCCACGCCTTACCGGATGGCACCAGTTGAACGTGGGCGAAGACAGCACGCCTTTCCACGTCCGCGCCGCGGACGACGCGCCGCACCTGCACGCCATGGACCTGCGCACGCGTACCGAACACCTCGCTGCGGCGCCACGCGCGCGCCACCTGACGCGTGCGCCTGCGGCGCAGGGTCCGCGCGGTCCGGCCTGGCCGTGGTTCCTGGGTTGGCTGGCGACAGCGGGCCTGCTGTGGTGGCTGGAACGGCGTCGCCCGGCGGCCGGTTAACGAGTATCGAATGTCAGGTGCGTAATCCTTCCTTCAGTCCCATTGTCCGGAGTTCCGCATGATCCGAGCCGCCATCCCCGCCCTGCTGCTGACCCTCTCGCTGGCGGCCTGTTCCGCACCCGATACCGATGAACAGACGGCGGCCGCGGAACAGTCGCAGGCCGCGGCCAGCGAAGCCGCCACGCCTCCCGCCGCCACGCCTGCACCGGCCGAACTCGCCGGCAGCTGCGACGACACCCAGGCGCAATGGATCATCGGCAAGACACCGGCCGAGAAGGACATCGAACAGGCGCGCACCGACAGCAAGTCCAGTGCCGTGCGCAGCCTGAAACCGGGTGACGCCGCGACGATGGACTTCAATCCCGACCGCCTCAACATCATCCTCGACGACAAGGGCGTCGCGACCTCGGTCAACTGCGGCTGACCCACGCCCGGCCATCCTGCAGTGCCCCCGGACCGCCTGCTTCGCGCAGGCGGTTTTTTCTTGTCCGCGAGGCGCGGCGCGACGCCCGGAAAAGTTGCCTTTGCAACCAACGAGTGGCGTGCAATAGGTGTTGTTGCGGCATCGCAACAACTGTGTTTTAGTCGGGTTTCCGGTGACATTTCGAAGTGCCGCTGCGCGGGCAGGGCACGGTGTCGCCGTCACTCCGGTTTGAGGCAACACATGGCCCCTCGCAATCGCCAAGGCGGCTTTGACCCCGGTCTGTACGACCCCAACGACGAGCGCGATGCCTGCGGCTTCGGCATGATCGCGCAACTCGACGACCAGCCCTCGCGGGCTCTGGTCGATACCGCCATCGCCGCGCTGTCGCGCATGACCCATCGTGGCGGCGTCGCCGCCGACGGGCTGACCGGCGACGGCTGCGGCCTGCTGATCCGCAAACCGGACGCGTTCCTCCGTGCGCTCGCCGCCGAAGCCAGCATCGCCCTGGGCGCGCGCTTCGCTGCGGGCCTGGTGTTCCTGCCCCACGACGAGGCGCAGGCCGCGCAGTGCCGCGCCACCCTGGAAGCCGAGCTGTTCCGTACCGGCGTCGCCGTGAAAGGCTGGCGCGTGCCGCCGACCAACGATGCCGTCTGCGGACAACTGGCCAAGGACACCCTGCCCCGCATCGAACAGCTGTATGTCGAAGCGGGCGCCGACCAGAACGACGACGCTTTCTCGCTGGCCCTGTTCCTCGCCCGTCGCCGCAGCGAACAGCAGCTGCGCAAGAGCGTGCCGGATTTCTACGTGGTGACGCTGTCGCCGCACGCCATCGGCTACAAGGGCATGGTGCTGCCGGACAAGCTGGCGGTGTTCTATCCGGACCTGCAGCGTACCGAACTGGCCAGCAGCGCGGTGGTCTTCCACCAGCGCTTCTCCACCAACACGCTGCCGCGCTGGCCGCTGGCGCATCCGTTCCGCCTGCTGGCGCACAACGGCGAGATCAACACCATCGAGGGCAACCGCCGCTGGGCGCAGGCGCGCAGCAAGGTGTGGAAGACGCCGCGCTTCGACATCGGCGAGTTCGACCCCGTCATCTCGATGCACGGCTCCGATTCGCAGAGCCTGGACAACATGCTGGAACTGCTGGTCGCCGGTGGCATGGAGCTGATCCAGGCGCTGCGCATCCTGGTGCCGCCGGCCACCCAGTCGCTGGAATTCAAGGACGCCGACCTCGCTGCGTTCTACGAGTTCTACGGCCTCAATACCGAGCCGTGGGACGGCCCGGCCGGCATCGTCTCGATGGACGCGCGCTACGCGGCGTGCACGCTCGACCGCAACGGCCTGCGCCCCGCGCGCTGGATGCTCACCAGCGACCGTCATTTCATCGTCGCCAGCGAAGCCGGCGTGTGGGAAGTGCCCGCCGAACGCGTGACCCGCAAGGGCAAGCTCGGCCCGGGCGAGATGATGGCCATCGACCTCAAGCGCGGCGACCTGCTGGACAGCGAAGCAGTGGACCGCATCAATCGCGGCCGCGCCCCGTACAAGCAGTGGCTGCACCAGGGCGTCACCTACCTGCAGACCGAACTGATCGATCCGTCGCTGACCGACGCACCGTTCGACGAAAAGACGCTGCGCGGCTACCACAAGCTGTTCCAGCTCACCGACGAAGAAGTGGAACAGGTACTGCGCCCGCTCGCGGAGACCGAGCAGGAAGCCACCGGCTCGATGGGCGACGACACCCCGATGGCGGTGCTGAGCCGGCAGACGCGGCCGCTGTACGACTATTTCCGCCAGGCGTTCGCGCAGGTGACCAACCCGCCGATCGATCCGCTGCGCGAAGACTGCGTGATGTCGCTGACCACCCAGCTCGGCAAGGAGACCAACATCTTCCATGCCGGCCCGGAGACGGTGCACCACATCATCCTCAATTCGCCGGTACTGTCGCAGCGCAAGCTGCGCCAGATCGTGAAGATGGCGCCGTACGACCAGAAGCATCGCTACATCGACCTGTCGTACGACCCGGCGGAAGGCGTCAAGGCCGCCATCGAACGTATCAGCACGGAAGTGGCGCAGGCCGCGCGCGAAGGCATGGTGATGGTGGTGCTGAGCGACCGCCGTCCGCAGCAGGGCCGGCCGATGGTGCACGCGCTGCTGGCCACGGGCGCGGTGCACCACCACCTGTGCCGCGAAGGCCTGCGCTGCGACGTCAACCTGATCGTCGAGACCGGCACCGCGCGCGATCCGCACCACATCGCCTGCCTGATCGGCGTCGGCGCCACCGCCGTGTATCCCTACCTCGCCTACCAGACCCTGTTCGACCTGGGCCGGCGCGGCATCCTGCAGATCAAGAAAGGCGGCGAGCAGGCGCAGATCGGCCGCAGCTACCGCAAGGGCATCTACAAGGGCCTGTCGAAGATCATCTCGAAGATGGGCATCTGCACGATCAGCAGCTATCGCGGCGCGCAGCTGTTCGAGATCGTCGGGCTGGATGCCGACGTCGTGGACCTGTGCTTCGCCGAAACGCCCGCGCGCATCGGCGGCGTCGGCTTCGAGCGGCTCGACATCGAGGCCCGCCAACTGGAAGCACGCGCCTGGAACGACCGCGAATCGCCGGAAATCGGGGGCCTGCTGAAGTACGTGCACGGTGGCGAGTACCACATGTACAACCCCGACGTGGTGATGACGCTGCAGCGCGCGGCGCGCACCGGCGATACCCGCGACTGGCAGGCCTACGCCGACGTGGTGAACTCGCGCCCGCCGTCCGCGCTGCGCGACCTGCTGCAGTTGAAGAAGGCCGACACGCCGACGCCCCTCGACGAGGTCGCCGATGCCACCGACCTGCTGCGCCGCTTCGACACCGCGGCAATCTCGCTGGGCGCGCTGTCGCCGGAGGCGCACGAGGCGCTCGCCATCGCGATGAACCGCCTGGGCGGACGCAGCAACTCCGGCGAAGGCGGCGAAGACCCGGTGCGCTACGGCACCGAGAAGCGCAGCAAGATCAAGCAGGTCGCTTCCGGCCGCTTCGGCGTGACGCCGGAGTACCTGGTCAACGCCGAAGTCCTGCAGATCAAGGTGGCGCAGGGCGCCAAACCCGGCGAAGGCGGCCAGCTGCCCGGTCACAAGGTCAACGAACTGATCGCGCGCTTGCGCTACGCGAAGCCGGGCATCGGCCTGATCTCGCCGCCCCCGCACCACGACATCTATTCCATCGAAGATCTCGCCCAGCTGATCTTCGACCTCAAGCAGGTCAACCCGACCGCGCTGGTGTCGGTGAAGCTGGTGTCGCACGCAGGCGTGGGTACGATTGCCGCCGGCGTGGTGAAGGCCGGCGCGGACCTCATCACGATTTCCGGCCATGACGGCGGTACGGGCGCCAGCCCGGTCAGTTCCATCCGCTACGCCGGCGTGCCGTGGGAGCTCGGCGTGGCCGAGGCGCACCACGCGCTGGTGGTCAACCAGCTGCGCGACCGCACCGTGCTGCAGACCGATGGTGGCCTGAAGACCGGTCTGGACGTGGTCAAGGCCGCGCTGCTGGGTGCCGACAGCTTCGGCTTCGGCACCGGCCCGATGATCGTGCTGGGCTGCAAGTACCTGCGCATCTGCCACCTCAACAACTGCGCCACCGGCGTGGCCACGCAGGACGAGCGCCTGCGCTCGCAGTACTTCACCGGCCTGCCCGAGCGCGTGGAGAACTTCTTCCGCCTGCTGTCCGAAGAAGTGCGGCAGTGGCTGTCGTACCTGGGCGCGCGCTCGCTGGACGAAATCGTCGGCCGCACCGACCTGCTGCAGCAGATCGACGTGTCGCCCCGCCAGGGTGTCAACATCGACTTGTCACGCCTGCTCAAGCATGCGCAGTTCGACAGCAACAGCTGTGCGGCGCAGCGCCTGTACGAATCGCCCGACAGCCTGGCCACGCAGCTGGATGGCCTGCTGGCCGAACCGATCCGGAAGAAGACCGGCGGCGACCACCGCTTCCTGATCCACAACACCGACCGCAGCATCGGCACTCGGTTGTCCGGCACCATCGCCCGCGTGCACGGCAATCACGGCATGGCCGACGCGCCGTTGAACCTGCGCTTCCGCGGCACCGCGGGGCAGAGTTTCGGCGCCTTCAACGCCGGTGGCCTGCTGATGGAACTGGAAGGCGAAGCCAACGACTACGTGGGCAAGGGCATGGCCGGCGGGCGGCTGGTCGTGCGTCCGCCGCGTGGCGCGCGCTTCGAGGCACGCAACACGCCGATCATCGGCAACACCTGCCTGTATGGCGCCACGGGCGGCGAACTGTTCGCGGCTGGACGCGCAGGCGAGCGCTTCGGCGTACGCAACTCCGGCGCGCTGGCGGTGATCGAAGGCGCCGGCGACCACTGCTGCGAGTACATGACCGACGGCATCGTGCTGGTGCTGGGCAAGGTGGGCCTGAACTTCGGCGCGGGCTTCACCGGGGGCCTGGCCTACGTGCTGGACCTGGACCGCGATTTCGTCGACCGCTACAACCATGAGCTGATCGACATCCACCGCATCAGTCCGGAAGGCTTCGAAAGCCATCGCCAGCACCTGCACACGCTGATCAGCCGCCACCGCGAACTGACCGGCAGCATCTGGGCGCAACAGATCCTCGACGAGTTCCGCGACTACGTGGGCAAGTTCTGGCTGGTGAAGCCGAAGGCGGCGAGCATCGACTCGTTGAACGAGACCTTGCGGAGGGCTGCGTGATGCGCCCCGGACCGTCATTCCGGCGAACGCCGGAATCCATTTTGATCTTGCCTCCGAAGATGGCCGCGCGAGGCAAGCTGGATCCCAGCGTTAGCTGGGATGACGGCAGAAATCTATTGATGAAGAGCCGCACCCCATGAGCAAGAAGCAGGTATTCCAGTTCCTCGACCTGCCGCGCACGATGCCGCAGCGGATTCCGCTGGAACTGCGCACGGGCGGCGACTGGGGCGAGCTGTACGGCAAGTTCGGCAAGGAGGAAGCCCAGTACCAGGCGGGCCGTTGCCTGGACTGCGGCAATCCGTATTGCAGCTGGAAGTGCCCGGTGCACAACGCCATCCCGCAATGGCTGCAGCTGCTGCAGGAGAACCGCATCGAGGAAGCGGCCGAGCTGTGCCATTCCACCAATCCCCTGCCTGAAGTCTGTGGCCGCGTGTGTCCACAGGACCGTCTTTGCGAAGGCAGCTGCACGCTGGAGGAATTCGGCGCGGTCACCATCGGTGCGGCGGAGAAGTACATCGTCGACACCGCGCTGGCGAATGGCTGGCGCCCGGACCTGAGCGACGTGAAGCCGACCGGCAAGCGCGTGGCCGTGATCGGCGCCGGGCCTGCGGGGCTGGGGTGCGCCGACCGTCTCGCACGCGCCGGCATCCACGCCGTGGTGTACGACCGCTACGAACAGATCGGCGGTCTGCTGCAGTTCGGCATCCCCAGCTTCAAACTGGACAAGAGCGTCATCGCGCAGCGCCGCGAGGTGCTGGAAGGCATGGGCGTCGAATTCCGGCTGGGCGTTGACGTGGGCCGCGACGTGACGCTGGCGCAATTGCTGGACGAGTACGACGCCGTCTTCCTGGGCACCGGCGCCTATCGCTACACCGATGGCGGGTTGCCGGGACAGGATCTGGAAGGCGTGCTGCCTGCCCTGCCCTTCCTGGTGCAGAACGGCCGCATCGTCGGTGGCAGCGATCCGTGGGGTCGCCCGATCGCGGGCTGGGAAGACAAGCTGGCGTTGCCCGACCTGCACGGCAAGCGCGTGGTAGTGCTGGGTGGCGGCGACACCGGCATGGACTGCGTGCGCAGTGCAATCCGCCTGGGCGCAGCCAAGGTCACCTGCGCATATCGCCGCGATGAAGCGAACATGCCCGGCTCCGCACGCGAAGTGGCGAATGCGCGCGAGGAAGGCGTGCGCTTCCTGTTCAACCGCCAGCCGCTGGGCGTCGTGGCCGGCGACGACGGCACGGTGGCCGGCGTGCAGGTCGTCGAGACGAAACTCGGCGAGCCGGACGAACGCGGGCGCCAGAGCGCGGTGCCGATCGAAGGCAGCGAGTCGGTGCTGGAGGCCGACGTGGTGATCATCGCGTTCGGCTTCTCGCCCAGCGTGCCGGCGTGGCTGGCCGAACAGGGCGTGGAAGGGACGCCGAACGGGCGCATCGTGGTCGGCGGCGGCGAGCGCCTTCCTTTCCAGACGACGAATCCGAAGCTGTTCGCTGGCGGTGATGCGGTGCGTGGCGCGGACCTGGTGGTCACGGCCGTGGCCGAGGGCCGCGATGCCGCGGCAAGCATCGCGACGTTGTTGCTGGCATAGCGCGCGGGTGGCGCGGGCCCACCTCGCCACTTGGTAAACCCTGCCGTGCAGGGTGATTGCGATGGCGGGCTAGAGCCCGCCCTACGCTAGACTCGCGGCTCACCTCCCACACGATCCGACCATGCGCCTGGGCCTGGCTGCCAACCGCCTGCATCACCACACCGAAGATGCCGCGCTGTTCCGCTGGCTGCGCGCCAGCGAAGCCGGCATCCGCGAACTGCGGCTGGCCCTGCATGCGGTGGGTCGCACGCATGATGCGATCGCCGCCGCCGGCATGCTGCGGGGCTACGACGGCCTCAAGCGCTATCCGTACGGCCGCGATGGCGGATTGATGAAACTGGTGGCGGAAGTCGTCGGATTGGAAGGGGCGGAACGCAGTCTGGATGGTGCGATCTATTTCATCGATCCGGTCGATCCGTCCTCGATCTTCCCCGAGGCCACCGCGCTGAAGCGGCAGTGCGTCATCCACGGCAAACCGTTCCTCTCCACCGTGGCCTCGGCACGCGACTGGGTCGAGATGGAACGCATCCACGCCGGTTTCGCACCGGACCGCGGGGCGGACCGTTTCCATGCACTGGAAACGCAAACGTTGGCCCTGATCGCGCACGATGCGATGAAACCGCAGATGGTCGCGTTCGCCGACGACCATTTCGACGTGCTGTCGCGTTTCGCCCACCGCATGGCCACCGGCACCACCGGCCAGCAGCTCAACGAGCTGGCATGGAGCCGCGGCTGGCCGACGGACACGCCGTGGGTGGAGCGCTTCCAGAGCGGCCCGCTCGGCGGCGACGCGCAGATCGCCGACCGCGTGCTGGAACACCGCTGCCAGCGCGTGATCTTCTTCGAGAACCCGCACGTCGCACGCCAGCACGAGGCCGACATCCAGCTGCTGGAGCGCGCTGTCACCACCGTCACCGACGAGGCGGTCTGCACCACGTCGCTGGCCGTGGCGCGACGATGGTGTGAGGCGGTGAACAAGCGCCTGGCTCTTGCAGGAGCGACGTAAGTCGCGACCGCATGCCGTGGCGTCGCACGGCTCCCGCTATCGAGCGCGCCGGCAGAATGGTGGTAGTTTCATTTTCATGGTCGCGACTCACGTCGCCCCTACAGGGATAGCAATCGCGTATGACGGCCTCTCCACGCCACCTGCTCAAAGACCTCTCCCTCTCCGCCATCGCCGCCGGTTTCGTCACCGTGCTGGTCGGCTTCGCCAGCTCTGCCGTCATCGTGTTCCAGGCGGCCCAATCGCTGGGCGCGTCGCCGGCGCAGATCAGCTCCTGGATGTGGGCGCTCGGCCTGGGCATGGGCCTGACCTGCATCGGCCTGTCGTTGCGCTACCGCATGCCGGTGGTGACCGCATGGTCCACGCCGGGGGCCGCCATGCTGATCAGCAGCGCCGCGGGGCTGCCGCTGTCCGATGCCGTGGGCGCCTTCATGCTGTCGGCGTTGTTGATCTGCCTGGCGGGCTTCTCCGGCTTCTTCGAACGGATGATCAGCCGCATCCCGGTGTCGCTCGCATCCGGCATGCTGGCCGGCGTGCTGCTGCGCTTCGGCCTGGAGGCGTTCGGCGCGATGAAGACGCAGCTGGGCATGGTGCTGACGATGTTCGTCGTCTACCTGCTCGCGCGTCGCCTGCTGCCGCGCTATGCGGTGATCCTGACCCTGCTGGTCGGCATTGCCTTCGCCGCCGGGCTCGGATTGCTGCGCGTGAACGGGCTTGCGCTGGAACTGGCGAAGCCGATCTTCCTCGCACCCACCTTCTCCCTGGCTGCGGTTGTCGGCATCGCGCTCCCGTTGTTCATCGTGACGATGGCCTCCCAGAACGTGCCGGGCGTGGCGGTGATCCGCGCGTCGGGGTATCCGATCCCGATCTCGCCCGTCGTCGGCTGGACCGGCGTCGCCAACCTGCTGCTGGCACCGTTCGGCGCGTTCGCGTTGAACCTGGCGGCGATCACCGCCGCGATCTGCATGGGCCGCGAAGCGCATGAGGATGCGTCACGGCGCTACGTGGCCGCCATCGCCGCGGGCGTGTTCTACGTCATCGTCGGCCTGTTCGGTGCCACGGTGGCGGCGCTGTTCGCCGCGTTCCCGAAGGAACTGATCCTGGCCATCGCCGGCATCGCGCTGCTGGGCACCATCGGCAACAGTCTTGCGGCCGCGCTGCGCGAGGAGTCCGATCGCGAACCCGCGCTGGTCACCTTCCTGGTGACCGCCTCCGGGCTGTCGCTGGCCGGCATCGGATCCGCCTTCTGGGGGCTGGTCGCAGGCGTGGTCACGTTGCTCGTGTGGCGGCGCGCATAGCGGCCACTCTGCGTTCGCACGCCACTCATGCAGGTGAAAGCGGCGTGGAGCGTTCAGTTTGAAGCCATGGAATTCACCTCTGGGTGATGCGGGCGTGGGCAGCATCGCCGCTACACCCTTGCAGGAGAATCCCATGCAGACCACCCGCCACCGCCTGTTGACCCTGGCCACGCTCGCCGCCCTTTCCGGTGCCGCCTTTGCGCAGGCGCCGGCCCCCACCGCCGGCAAGGATGCGTTGAAGGAGCCGCAGGTGCGCGCGCTGCTGACCGAGAAGGGCTACACCAACATCGACGATCTCGATTTCGAAGACGGCCAGTGGGAGACCGATGCCACCAGCGCCAACGGTGACCGCGTGGATGTACGCGTGAACCCCGCCAGTGGCGACGTGGTCGCCGAGAAACTGGTATCCAACCTCAGCGAGAACGACGTGAAGGCGAAGCTGACAGCCGCCGGCTACTCCAAGATCCACGATGTGGATTTCGATGACGGCGTGTGGAAGGCCGAGGCCGAACGCGCCGACGGCAACGATGTGGAGATCCATCTGGCCGCCAACACCGGCGAGATCATCCACGTCGAAAACGACTGACCCCCCGGTCTGCGTCGTCCCCTACAGGAAAGCCGCCCCCGGGCGGCTTTCCTTTTTCGTCACGGGGCGGCTGCGGGCGTTCGCGAGGGCCGCGCGAAGCGCCAGCCCACCAGCCAGCCGACGGCCAGCAGCAGCGCCGCCAGCAGCCACGGCGCGCCGGGCAGGTGCGCGGGCGCCTGCTTGCCGATGAACAACGCGAACGTGCCGGCGAACATCATCGGGCCGACGATGCCGGCCAGGCTCACCAGGCTCATCAACGCCCCCTGGATGCGACCCTGCACGTCGGCACCCACCTGTTGCGTAATCAGCGCCTGCGTGGCCGGACCCGCGAGGCCCCACAGCGCACTGATCGGCAATCCGACCAGGAACATCCAGCCGACGTCCGCGACCCCGTAGATGAAGAAGCCGACCACGCCACAGGCCAGGCCGAACAGCAACGTGCGGCGCTCACCGAACTTCGGCACCACGCGCCCCACCAGGCCGGCCTGCACGATCACGCTGAACACGCCCACCGCGGCCAGCACCCAACTGACCTGGCGCTCGCTCCAGCGGTATTGGTATTCCGCGAACAGCACGAACACGCTCGGATAGACGTAGTGCGCCAGGTTGGCGATCAGCACTACGGCAGCCAATCCGAACACCTGCGGGTAGCGCTTCAGCAGCACCATCGATCCCACCGGGTTGGCGTGCGCCCAGTCGAATGTCGCGGTGCGCTTCTCCTTCGGCAAGGATTCCGGCAGCACGAAGAAGCCGTACAGGAAATTCAGCAGCGCCAGTCCTGCCGCGAACCAGAACGGCAGGCGCAGGTCGATGGCACCCAGCTCGCCACCGATGATCGGGCCGATGATGAAACCGACACCGAACGCGGCGCCGATCATGCCGAAGGCCTTCGCGCGCCCTTCCGGCGGCGTGATGTCGGCGATGTAGGCATTGGCCGTAGTGAAACTGGCCGAGAACACGCCCGAGAAGATGCGCGCCACCAGCAACCACGGCAGCGACTGCGCGAGCGCCATCAGGATGAAATCGATGCCCAGCCCCAGGCACGAAAGCAGGATCACCGGTCGACGGCCGAAGCGGTCGGAGAGCGTTCCCTGGATCGGCGTGCAGACGAACTGGATGGCCGCGAACAGCATGCCGAACACGCCCACCCACCACGCCGCCTGTGCGAAGTCGCCGCCGGTGAACTGCCGGACCAGGCCGGGCAGCACGGGAATGATCACGCCGAACGACAGCACGTCGATCAGCACGGTGATGAAGATGAAGATCAGCGCGGCGCGGCGGCCGGGTTGTGCGTGCGATTCGGCGTTCACGGGAGCGAGACGGGCGGAAGGGTGCGCAAGTGTAGGCCATGCCACGCTCCATGGCCGCACCTGCAGGAGCGACGTGAGTCGCGACCGCGAGCCTTGCGCGAACGAAGATCGACGGGCCGCAGGAATCGTGCCTGCCGTCAAAAGAAGTTGCCGCGGACGGTCCGCGGTCGCGACTCACGTCGCTCCTACAACGAGCCTGCCGAGATCACGTGGCTCAGCCGGTGGCGCTGCCCGGGATCCAGTTCGATGGCGTCCTCGCCGGCATTCGCGGGTTCCAGGCAGACAAAGTTCCGCCAACCATCGTCGGGCAGATCGGCGATGTCGCGTGCACCGGCTTCACCCGGATTCCACACCACCAGCGACCGGCTGCCGAACGTGTCCAGGCGGATGCGCCTGCTTGCCGCCGGGTCGAGGAGATCGAAGCGGTGGCCGGTGCCGGCGTAGATGCGGTCGCTGCGGCCGGGATCGCGCGGGTCGTGCAGCGACCAGGCGCCGGATTGCACGTGCGTGTCGCCGTCGTACTTGTCCGCGTAGCGCAGGCCATCGAGACCGGTGACCTGGACCCGGGTGGCGTCCGCCACGCGGAAATAGGTGTGCAGCGCCTGCGTCAATCGATACGGTGCGTCGCCACGATGCAGGGTATCGATGCTCTGCCGCAGCTCACGGCCGACATGCACCGACATCTGGAGTTCCAGCGGCACGCCATCGCGCACCGGCAAGGCGAGCTTGAGTACCACACTGCCATCGCCTTCGCGCCGCACGTCGGTCAGCGGCCAGCGCGAGATGCGTGCATGGCCGTGCTGGGGTGCGTCATCCGGCTGCCCCTGCCGTCCGAAGTACGGCCAGCACACCGGCACCCCGCCGCGGATCGCCTTGGGTGGCATCGCGGTGATCGGCGACACCCACAGCAGGTCGTCGAATCCGTCCGGCTCGAACGACACGACCTGTCCACCGTGCAGGCTCAGGCGCGCGATGGAGAATGGCGTGTCCACCCGCAACACATCCAGGCCCTGCCAGACCTCGCGGGTAACGCCTTCGGGCAGTGCACTCACGGGATGACGGACTCCGGCAGCGTTACGGGCGGCCCTTCCGCCCGCAGGGCGGCGAGTATCTTCGCGCCGGCACGACCGTCTGCAGGCTGCAGACCGAGACGTTGCTGCTCCAGGACGATGGCGCGTCGGGTCTGCGTACCGATCATGCCATCGGCCGTTCCGATCGCGTGGCCACGCGCCAGCAACAAGGTCTGCAGTGCGCGTCGCTCCGGACGTCCGAGGCCCGGATCATCCGTCGGCCACGCGGCGACCAGCCCCGCGCCGCCACGCAGGCGGTCGGCCAGCAGCGCGATCGCCAGCGCGTAGCTCTCCGCGGCGTTGTAGGAATAGATCGCATCGTAGTTCTTGAACACGAGGAAGGCGGGGCCGCCGATGCCGGTCGGCACCAGCACGGCCGCGGCGCGATCATCCGCCGGCAACGGCTGGCCATCGACGCGGGCGATGCCTTGCGTCACCCACTCGGTCAGTGGCCTGCGGTTCGTGCGTCCGGCCTGGGCAAAGTCGAAGCCGGCGGGCAGCTTCACTTCGTAACCCCAGGGTTCGCCCGTGCGCCAGCCGGACTTCACCAGGTAATTCGCTGTCGAGGCCAAGGCGTCGGGAATGCTGTCGATGAGATTGCGGCGGCCGTCGGCATCGAAATCCACGGCAATGCGTTCGTAGGTGCTGGGCATGAACTGCGTATGCCCGAACGCGCCCGCCCACGAGCCGGTCAATCCATCGGCGCGCACGTCGCCAGCCTGCAACAGCTTCAACGTGGTCAGGAATTCGCCGCGGAAGAATGCCTGGCGCCGCCCGAAGCACGACAGCGTGGACAGCGATACCAGCAGCGGCCGCTTGCCGAACACGCGGCCGTAGTCGCTCTCCACGCCCCACACGGCGACGACGGTGGCGGCATCGACCCCGTAGGCAGTCGCCACGCGCTCCAGCAGTTCGCGGTGCGTCGCCAGCATCGTTGTTCCATCCGCCACGCGCTGCTCATCGACCAATGCCGCCAGGTAGTCCCACAGCGGTGTGGTGAACTCCGGCTGCGCATCCAGCAGATCCAGCACGCTCATGTCGGCAGCCAGCTGTTGCGCATGGGTGTCGAAGGTGGTCGTGGTGATGCCCTGCTTCTCGGCAACGCCGCGCAGGCTGGCCATGCAGGCGGTGAATGCCGGGTCGGCGGCGACCGGCGGGGTGACCGGTGGAGTGGCCGGTGGTGTCTGCGCTGCCACAGGGGCCGCGACCATCAACGCCAGCCAGAGAACGGATGCATGCGAGGTCATGACGGCCTCCCTGGCCTTCGGGGGAGCGATCACTTTGCCTTGCGAAGACATCGAAGCCAAGCCGGTCAGTCATGACGCTTGTGACCTGCGTTGCCGCCCGCATGCGGCAATCGAAGCGTCAGCGAACGACCACCTGGTATTCGACCACTTCCACCGGCAGCACTGTTTCCCACGACCGCCGATAGACCATCCTCACCGTGGCCTCGCCCGGCTTCTCCGCGCGGAACCACCAGCGCGCGATGGATGGCGCACCCGGCATCGGCGGTTGGGTATCCATCGGCGGTGGCGTGGCCGGCCCCGTGGTCTTCGCCAGCACAGGGGAACCATCGGAAGCGAATTCCCACTGGTAACCCGTACTGGCATTGGCCGTCAGGGCGATCTCCAGCACCTGACCCACGCGCATCGTCACCGGCGCGTCGCCTTGCGGGCGGACCAGGCCGTCGTCGGGCAGCGCATCCGTGGGCGGGTCGCTGCCGATGGCCGTCCCGCTGGCGCAGGCGGACAACAGCGTGCACAGGCACAGCGTCGGCAACCACTTCATCGTCGCGTCCTCCCTGGAGACGCCGCCGTTATACACCCGGTCTTTAGGCGCCGTCCGTAGAATGGCCGCATGAGCACCCCCCAGGATTCCTCGCTGGGTCGCGAGGTCGCGTATCCCGCGCATTACGACCCCACCCTGCTGTTCCCGATCCCGCGCCAGGCCGCGCGCGACGAGATCGGCATCGCCGCCGATGCGCTCCCCTTCGTCGGCCATGACCGCTGGCATGCGTACGAACTGAGTTGGCTGGACGCCCGGGGCAAGCCCCGTGTCGCGACGGCCACCCTGACCGTCCCGTGCACCTCGCCATGCCTGATCGAGTCGAAGTCGCTCAAGCTGTACCTCAACTCCCTCAACAGCACGCGCTTCAACAGCGATGCCGCCGTGCTGGAACGCATCGCCACGGACCTGTCGGCGCGGGCCGGCGCGGATGTGGGCGTGGTGCTCGGCCTTCCACCGATGGCGGAAGCACCCGAGGGTGAATCGATCGATGAGCTGGACGTGGAGATCGACCACTACGGCCCGCCGCGTGCCGAGTTCCTGGCCGCCGATCCGGAAGAACAGGTCGAGGAAGTGCTGTCGTCCGGATTGCTGAAGTCGAACTGTCCGGTCACCGGGCAGCCGGATTGGGCGACCTTGGTCATCCGCTATCGCGGCCCACGCATCGACCGTGTCGAGCTGCTGCGCTACCTGGTCAGCTTCCGTGATCACGCCGAATTCCACGAGCAGTGCGTCGAACGCATCTTCCACGACGTGCAGGCGCACTGCCGTCCTTCGTCGCTGTCCGTCGAAGCGCGATACACGCGGCGCGGCGGTTTGGACATAAATCCATGGCGGGCGACGCCCGACGTGGCTGCACCGCTCATGAAGCGCGACGTACGACAGTAAAGTTACTCACGTAACAATAGAGCTGTTTTCACACTCGCGCTATGGATTCTTAACAGGGCGCGTGCAAGTCTTGCTCATCCCACAGCCCGCCAAGAAGGGTGGTTGCAATGAGCACAGAAAAGAAGGCCGACTTCTCTGGCGTCACCGCCAGCGTAGACAGCACGGCTCCCCAAGTTGAGAAAGCTGATTTCTCCGGTGTAACGGCTCGCGTAGACAGCACTGCCGAAATCGTCGGAGAGCAGACCTACACCATCGAGAAGGGCGACACCCTCTCCAAGATCGCTAAAGAGCATCTCGGTAGCGCCAACGCGTGGAAGCAGATCTTCGAAGCCAACCGCGACACCATCGACGATCCCGACCGCATCTTCCCCGGGCAGGTCATCAAGCTGCCGCCGAAGCCCGCCGACGCCTGATCGCCACTCCACTTCATCCACAAGGATCGAACCCATGAAGCAGAATCGTATGTCCTACGCACTGGCCGCCGCGCTGGTCGGTACCGTCGCCCTGGTCGGCTGCAAGAAGAAGGAAGAACCCGTCGTCGCGCCGCCAGCCGTCGTGGAGCCAGCACCCGCACCTGCACCCGTTGAGCCCGCCCCGGCACCGGTCAGCGCCACCAGTGTCACGGTGGGCAGTACCGCCGCAGCTGACAAGTCCGTGGCTGCCGTCGGCATGTTTGGCGTCAAGGACAAGATTATCGTCTCGGTGAAGACCGATGCCGCAACGCCAGCCAATGCCGCGATCGACGCAAAGTTGACGTTCCAGGACGGTCAGGTGGCCGGTCAGCAGACGGCAACTGTGGTGGCGGGCGGCGTGGATACGACCAACATCGAGTTCACCAACGCCAACGCTTGGCCCGCCGGCAAGTACAAGGTCGACGTGACCTTGAATGGCCAGCCGGTCGGCATGACCCAGGAAATCGAAGTCAAGTAATCCGCAAGGCAAGTCTCTCTCCCACATGTGTGGGGCAAGCTCGGGCGTGGAGGAATCCACGCCCGCTTTTTTTGTCTGGCGCCTACCACGGGCGGTTCCAGTCGCAACCTTCCGGACACCCGCCGCTGTCCCGGGACAGCCGGGCACACCATCCATACCCCCTCGTTTTGCCCTGCGTGCGGCGGCGCGCGACAATGGCGCGCTGATTTCCCCATCGCCCCTTGTCGAGAGTCCTGATCCCCATGTCGGATACGCCCCGCATCATCTACACCCTCACCGACGAAGCCCCGTTCCTCGCCACCCAGTCGCTGCTGCCGATCGTCGAGGCATTCACCAAACCCGCCGGCATCGCCGTGGAAACCCGTGACATCTCGCTGGCCGGCCGCTTGCTGTCGCAGTTCCCCGAGTACCTGCGCGACGCGCAGAAGATCAGCGACGACCTGGCCGAGCTGGGCCAGCTGGCGACGCAGCCGGAAGCCAACATCATCAAGCTGCCCAACATCAGCGCCTCGGTGCCGCAGCTGAAGGCCGCGATCAAGGAACTGCAGGCACAGGGCTACCCGCTGCCGGACTACCCGGACGAGCCGAAGGACGACAAGGAAAAGGACGCCAAGGCACGCTACGACAAGGTCAAGGGCAGTGCCGTCAACCCGGTGCTGCGCGAAGGCAACTCCGACCGCCGCGCACCATTGTCGGTCAAGAACTTCGCCCGCAAGCATCCGCACCGCATGGGCGCGTGGAGCAAGGATTCGGCATCGCACGTCGCGCACATGGCATCCGGTGACTTCTTCGGCAGCGAACAGTCCGCCACGCTGGCTGCGGATGGCGCGCTGAAGATCGAACTGGTCGCCAACGACGGCACGGTCACCGTGCTGAAGGACAAGGTGAAGGTGAAGGCTGGCGAGATCGTCGATGCCGCCTCGATGAGCCGCAAGGCGCTGGCCGCGTTCATCGCCGCCGAGATCGCGGATGCCAAGGCGAAGGGCGTGCTGTTCTCGCTGCACCTGAAGGCCACGATGATGAAGGTCTCCGACCCCATCATGTTCGGCGTGGCCGTCAACGAGTTCTACCAGGCCGCGCTGGCCAAGCATGCCACCGTGCTGGAGCAGATCGGTTTCGATGCCAACAACGGTATCGGCGACCTGTACGGCCGCCTGGGTGCACTGCCGGCGGAGCAGCAGGAGGCCATCAAGACCGACCTGCAGGCCGTCTATGCCGACAGCGCCGCCGTGGCGATGGTCAACTCCGACAAGGGCATCACCAACCTGCACGTGCCGAGCGACGTGATCGTCGATGCCTCGATGCCGGCGATGATCCGCGACTCCGGCAAGATGTGGAATGCCGAGGGCAAGCTGCAGGACACCAAGGCCGTCATCCCCGACCGCTGCTACGCCGGCATCTACCAGGCCGTGATCGACGACTGCCGAGCCAACGGCGCGTTCGACCCGGCCACGATGGGCAGCGTGCCCAACGTCGGCCTGATGGCGCAGAAGGCCGAGGAATACGGCAGCCACGACAAGACCTTCCAGATCCCGACCGACGGCACCGTGCGCGTCACTGACGACGCCGGCAAGGTCGTGTTCGAGCAGAAAGTGGAAGCCGGCGACATCTGGCGCATGTGCCAGACCAAGGACGCGCCGATCCAGGACTGGGTGAAGCTGGCCGTCGGCCGCGCGCGCCTGAGCAAGACGCCGGCGATCTTCTGGCTGGACAAGGCCCGCGCGCACGACGCGCAGGTGATCGCCAAGGTGGAGCAGTACCTGAAGGACTACACCATCGACACGCTGGACATCCGCATCCTGCCGCCGGTTGAGGCCATGAAGGTGTCGCTGGAGCGTACCCGCAAGGGCGAGGACACCATCTCGGTGACCGGCAACGTGCTGCGCGACTACCTGACCGACCTGTTCCCGATCATGGAACTGGGCACCAGCGCGAAGATGCTGTCGATCGTGCCGCTGATGGCCGGTGGCGGCCTGTTCGAGACCGGTGCTGGCGGCTCCGCGCCGAAGCACGTGCAGCAGTTCCTGGAAGAGGATTACCTGCGCTGGGATTCGCTGGGCGAATTCCTCGCGCTGGCAGCATCGCTGGAACACCTGGGCCAGCGCTACCTCAACACGCCGGCCAAGGTGCTGGCCAACGCGCTGGACGTGGCCAACGGCCGCATCCTCGACGAGAACCGCTCGCCGGCACGCAAGGTGGGCGAACTCGACAATCGCGGCAGCCACTTCTACCTGGCCCTGTACTGGGCGCAGGCCTTGGCCGCCCAGGACGAGAATGCGGAGCTGAAGGCGAAGTTCGCCCCTCTGGCAACGCTGCTGGCCGACAACGAAGCGACCATCCTTGCCGAACTGAACGGTGCGCAGGGCAAGGCACTGGATATCGGTGGCTACTACCACCCGGACCTGGCGAAGACCGCGGCCGCGATGCGCCCCAGCAAGACCCTCAACGACGCACTGGCGACACTGTCGGCCTGAGTCCAGCGCGTCACCGCTGCCTCCAACGCCCGGCTTTTGCCGGGCGTTGTGTTTCCAGTCTGCGATCTCCACTGTAGGAGGACGTCAGCCCCGACAGGAACAACGTTGGATCGGCCGTCGGAGCTGGTTTTCAACAGCCGAAGGGCTGGTCAGCCCTTCCTACAGACCGGTTGCGACACGATGGAAGACACCCGTGACATCCTGCTGTTCTCGTACGGCACGCTGCAGCTGGAGAGCGTGCAGCGGTCGTCGTTCGGCCGCCGGCTCGAGGGCGAATCCGATGCGATGACCGGCTACACGCAGACGCTGGTGGAGATCACCGACCCCGACGTGCTGGCCGCCAGCGGCGAACGCTTCCATCCCATCGTCAGCCCCAGCGACGATCCGTCCGACGCAGTCGCCGGCACCGTCTTCCGCATCAGTACCGAAGAACTCGCGGCCGCCGACCGCTACGAGGTCGCCGATTACCGGCGCGTGCAAGTGCGCCTGGCGTCCGGCCGCGACGCCTGGGTGTACGTGAAGGCGTGAGTCAGAGCGCATTCCGCCATCCGTTGTGGGAGCGGCCTAAGTCGCGACCGCACGGCTTCGCCGCCGGACAGTTTGCGAGAACGGAAGGATTCCGGTCGCGACTTACGTCGCTCCTACAGGGCGATCTTCCTTGACGCTGGTCAGCGGAACAACGACAGCGAGGTCATCGTGCGCAGCCGACGCGCGCTGAGTCGTTCCAGCGCAAGCCGGTGCCGGACCTTGCCCGCCGCATCATGCACGTGGTGGCGGTGGTCTTCCTGTGCCTGCGGAGGCGCGATGGAATGGACGACATGACCCTGCAGGAACAGCATGCCCTGACTCATGCCTCCCAGCTGCTGCCACCATTGCTGCCTGGTTTCGGATTGCATGGCTTTGCTCCGTTGCGCCGGCGTCCGGCTTGAAGGACTACCAAGGTAGAGGCATCATCGGCCCTGAAAAAGCGAAAGCTCTGCAACCCAGACTTGAGGTGGATTCAAGATGAGTCGGCTACCGCTGGACCAGGTGGATGCGTTCGTCACCGCTGCCCGCCTGCGCAACCTGACGCGTGCGGCGGAAGCCATGCACCTCACCGTCAGTGCGCTGAGCCATCGCATGCGGCTGCTGGAACAGCGACTGGGCCACAAGCTGCTCGCGCGCGGCCCGCGCGGCGTGGAGCTCACCCCGGACGGGCAGCGGCTGTTCGACGCCATCTCCGGTCCGCTCGACACCATCGAGCACGCACTGCGTCGCGCGACGTTGCGCAACGACCACATGGTCACGCTCAGCCTAATTCCGTCGATGGCCACGGCGTGGCTGGTGCCACGCCTGCCGGAGTTCCTGGCGGAACATCCCGAGTTGGGCCTCAACCTGCAATCGAGCACGCACGTGGTCGATTTCGAGCGCGAACCGGTGGACCTTGCATTGCGCCTGGGCGGTGGTCGATGGCCGAACGTGCACGCGGAGTTCCTGTTTCACGAATGGATCACGCCGGTGGCCAGCCCGGCGCTGGTGAAACGGCACGGCAAGCCGGCGCCGGACCAGATGGCGAAGCTGCCGCTGCTCGGTGATCCCGCCAATCGCTGGAAGGACTGGTTCGAACACTTCGGCGGGCAGCCGCCCGCGCGCTACGTGGCGCAGTTCGACGACACCGAAACCCTGCACCAGGCCGCCGCGCAGGGCGTCGGCGTCGCGCTCGCGCGCTGGACGCTGGCCGAGCCGCTGGTGAAGGCAGGCCGGCTGGTGACGCTGACGAAGAAGCGCCTGCAGGCCGATTTCGCCCACTACCTGGTCTATCCCGAGCGCAGCCTGGCGCATCCCGGCTTCCGCACGGTGCGCGGATGGTTGCTGGAACAGGCCGGCGTCGCGGTGGAGCGATGACTCCAGTGCGCGGCGGCTAACATCGCGTCATGGTCCATGCCGACGCCATCGCCCGCCTGATCCACGATGCATTCGCGGATTACCACGCACGCTTCGCGGAGATCACGCGGCGGGCGAAGGTCCGTTTCGAGACGGCGGACTGGTCCGGTGCGCGCACCGATGCGGTGGAGCGCATCGAACTGTACGACCAGTGCATCGCCGAATGTGCGCTGCGGCTGCAGTCCGTGCTGCTGGGGCAGGCGCACGACCGCGCATCGTGGATCGCGGCACGCACCGCGTTCGAGCAGCTCATCACCGGACAGATCGACCGGGAGCTCTACAAGACGTTCTACAACACGCTGAGCGGGCGCTTCTTCCGCACCCGCGGCGTGGATCCCGCACTCGAGTTCGTGGCGCTGGACGTGGAGCCGACCGACGCCATCACCCATCCCGTCGCGCGCCACAGTTATGCCGTGTCCGAGCAGCGTCCCACGGATACGTTCGCGCGCGTGCTGGCGGACTACGGGTTCGAGGTGCCTTACGCGCATCGCACCCGCTGTGCCGCCGCCATTGCCGTGCGCCTGCAGGACGATCTTGCGCACTGGGGCGCGAATCCGGTGCGCGGCATCGAGCTGCTCGACACCGTGTTCTACCGCGAGCGGCGCGCCTACCTGGTCGGCCGCGTCTTCGGCGAACACCGGTTCTCGCCCTGCGTCATCGCCCTGATCAACGACGGCGGACAGCTGAAGGCCGAAGCGGTGCTGACCCATCGCGGCGATGTGGCACACCTGTTCGGCACCTCGCGCAGCTACTTCCATGCCGACCTGACCACCGTGGGCGATGCGGTGGTGTTCCTGCGTTCGCTGTTGCCGGGCAAGCCGATCGACGAGATCTACACCGTGCTGGGTCGCGCCAAGCAGGGCAAGACCGAGCGCTACCGCACCTTCTTCCATCACTTCGCCGCGCATCCCGACGAACGGCTGGTGCATGCCGAGGGCACGCCGGGGATGGTGATGGCGGTGTTCACGCTGCCGAGCTATCCGCTGGTGTTCAAGGTGATCCGCGACCGCTTCGCCTATCCCAAGGCGATGAGCCGGCAGGACGTGGAGGACAAGTACGACCTGGTCTTCCACCTGGACCGCGTCGGCCGTCTGCTGGATACACAGGCATTCCGGTTCCTGCGCTTTCCGCGCGCGCGCTTTTCACCGGAGCTGCTGCGCGAGCTGCGCGAAAGCTGCGGCCAGAGCCTCAGCGAGGATGGCGAGGACCTGGTCATCCACCTGTGCTACGTGCAGCGACGGCTGCGGCCGCTGAACCTGTATCTGCGCGAGCAGAAAGCCGATGCCGCGCGCGCCGCCGCACTCGACTATGGCCAGGCGATCAAGGACATGGCCCGCAACAACATTTTCCCCGGCGACATGCTGCTGAAGAACTTCGGCGTGTCGCGCCATGGCCGCGTGGTGTTCTACGACTACGACGAACTGCGCCTGGTCACCGACTGCCGGTTCCGCGACTGGCCGCAGCCGACCACGTACGAGGAACAGATGGCGGATGCTCCGTGGTTCCACGTGGACGCGGGCGACGTGTTCCCCGAGCGGTTTCCGCAGTTCCTCGGCCTGCCCGATGCGCTGGCGAAGGCGCTGAAGGCGGCGCATGCCGATCTGTTCCGCCCGGCATGGTGGCGCGACCTCCAGTCGCATCTCGGTGCCGGTGATTACCCGGATACTGCGCCGTATCCGGATGCGTTGAGGCTCGCGTGATGGCACGCGTGCCCCCGCAACGGGCATCGCGCTACCCTAGTCGCCACGTGGAGAACGGCTTCCCGCCATGAGTACCTACCGCCTCGATTCGATCTTCAGGCCACGCGCCGTGGCGGTGGTCGGCAGCCAGTCGCGACCACGTTCGGTCGGTCGTGCGGTGATCGAGAACCTGCGCGCCGGTGGCTTCGAGGGCCAGATCGGGCTGGTGAACAAACACCCGACGCCGATGGACGGCATTGCGACCGTGCGGCATCTGCGCGACCTGCCGTGGACACCGGACCTGGTGGTGATCGCCACGCCTGCCGCGACCGTGCCGCAGCTCGCAGCCGAGGCGGCCGAGAAGGGTGCCGGCGCGGTGGTGGTGCTGACCGCGGCGATGGGCAGCGGCCCGGGTTCGCCCGCCGCGCAACTCGAAGCCCTCACGCGCGAGAAAGGCCTGCGCGTACTGGGTCCGAATTGCCTTGGCGTGATCGCCCCGCATGCGCGCCTCAACGCCAGCCTGGCCAGCCGCTTCCCGAAGGCGGGTGACCTCGCGCTGATTTCGCAGTCGGGTGCCATCTCCGGCGGCCTGGTGGAATGGAGCATGAGCCAGCCGGTCGGCTTTTCCGCCGTGGTGTCGTTGGGCGATGCGCTGGACGTGGACTTCGCCGACCTGCTGGATTACTTCGCCACCGACCACCGCACGCGCGCCATCCTGCTGTACGTGGAAGCCATCCGCGACGCACGCAAGTTCATGTCGGCCGCACGCGCCGCCGCACGCACCAAGCCGGTGGTGGTGGTGAAATCCGGCCACAGCGGACGCGCGCAGGTCACGCCGGCCGGCAGCACGCACACGCAGAACCTGGCACGCCCCAACGCGGTCTATGGCGCCGCATTCCGTCGTGCCGGACTGCTGCGCGTGCGCTCCCTGCACGAACTGTTCGCCGCCGCGCGCACGCTGGGCCAGGTGCGCCCGTTCCAGGGCCGGCGGCTCGCCATCCTGACCAACGGAGGTGGCGTCGGCGCACTGTCCGTCGATCACCTGTACGAACAGGGCGGCACGCTGGCCACGCTGTCCGACGCCACGCGCGATGCACTGGATCGCATCCTGCCGGTGGGCTGGTCGCGCACCAATCCGGTCGACCTGCTGACCGACATCGATGCAGACCGTTACGCCGCCACCATCGAAGCCCTGCTCGCCGATCCGGGCAACGACGCATTGCTTGCGGTCAACGTGCCGACGGTGCTGTCCTCGTCCTCGGAGGCGGCCGACGCGGTCACCCGCGTGCTTTCGCACCGCCCGGCGCAGGGGCCGCGCAAGCCGGTCTTCACTGTGTGGCTGGGCAACGATCCGCAGGCCGAAGCCGTGCTCGACGCCGCGCAGGTGCCGCGCTATCCGAACGAATCCGACGCCGTCGCCGGCTTCATGCACCTGGTCCGCCACCGCGAGGTGCAGGCCGCGCTGATGGAGACGCCGCCCAGCCTGCCGGAAGATTTCAGTCCGGACGTCGCCACCGCGCGAGCCCTGGTCGATGCTGCACTCGATGCCGGACAGACCTGGCTGGATCCGCTGGCGACGACGCGGCTGCTCGCCGCCTATGGCATCCCGATGGCCCCCGTGTGGCGGGCCGCCGATGCCGAGGACGCCGCGCGCATCGCCGCGCCGTTGCTGGCCGAGGGCACCACGGTCGCGGTGAAGATCCTTTCTCCCGACATTCCACACAAGTCCGATGTCGATGGCGTCCGCCTCAACCTGCCCCATGCCAACGCGGTGCGCGAAGCGGCCGCGAACATCCTGCAGCGCGCGCGCGAACGGCGGCCGGACGCCCGCATCGAAGGCGTGCTGGTGCAGCCGACGGTCCTGCGGCCCAAGGCGCGCGAGCTGATTGCCGGCATCGCCGACGATCCGGTGTTCGGGCCGGTGATCGCCTTCGGTCGCGGCGGCACCGCGGTCGAAGTGATCAACGACCAGGCCGTCGCCCTGCCGCCGCTGGACCTGCGCCTGGCCCACGAACTGATCGCGCGCACCCGCGTGTCGCGCGTGCTGAAGGCCTACCGCGACGTGCCGGCGGCCGACGAACGCGCGGTCGCGCTGGTGCTGGTCAAGCTGGCGCAACTCGCCGCCGACATCCCGGAGATCCAGCAACTGGACATCAACCCGCTGCTGGCCGACCGCGATGGCGTGGTGGCGGTGGACGCGCGCATCGCGGTCGCGCGCGGTCGGGTGCTGCACAAGGGCCGTGGCCATCCGCGCTTCGCGATCTTCCCGTATCCCACGGAGTGGGAACGCACGATCCTGCTCGCGGATGGCCAGCCGGCGCTGGTGCGTCCCGTGCGGCCCGAAGACGATGCGATGTTCCGCGCATTCTTCACCCACGTCACCGACGAGGACCTGCGCCTGCGTTTCTTCCAGTCGGTGCGCCACTTCAGCCATGAATTCATCGCGCGGCTCACCCAGCTGGACTACGCGCGCTCGATCGCGCTGGTCGCGGTGCATCCGGACACGCACGAGATGCTCGGCGCGGTGCGCCTGCACGCCGACGCGAATTACGAGAAGGGCGAATACGGCATCCTCGTGCGCTCCGACCTCAAGGGCCACGGCATCGGCTGGAAGCTGATGCAGATCATGATCGAGTACGCGCAGTGGCAGGGCCTGAAGCTCATCGAAGGCCAAGTGCTGCGCGAGAACCGCACCATGCTGGCGATGTGCGAGAGCCTCGGCTTCCAGGTGAAGCTGGATCCCGACGATCCGACGCTGATGAACGTCAGCCTGCCGGTGCCTGCATCTACGTGAAGCGCCGCACCGCGATCATTGCAGCCTCCTTTATGCTGGCAACGTCGGCCGCCGGCATGCTGGCATGGACGTCCACGCAACCTGCGCGCCCACCCACGTCTGCGCCCCGCGCATTGATCCCCGCGGGCGCCCAGCTGCTGCAGACCGCCCACTATCGTGTGCACAGCACCGCGACGCCTACACAGACCCAAGAAGTCGCCTCCGCCGCGGAGAGTTTGCACGCCGCCTACATGTCGCTGTTCGCGGACCAGGTGGCGCCGTCGACCACGCCCTTGACCCTGGTGCTCTATCGCGACGCGGACGAGTTCGCGCGCAACAACCGCAGTCGCCCATGGGCAGAAGCTTATTACCTGCGTCCCGCCTGCTACGCGTACTACGCCGTTGGGAGCGCGAACCCACATCACTGGATGCTGCACGAGGCCGTGCACCAACTGAACACTGAAGTCGCAGGCTGGCGCTTGCCCGCGTGGGCCAATGAAGGGGTCGCAGGCTATCTGGGTGCGAGCTGGCTTGAGAACGGCGTACTGACGCCGGGGAGGAGCGACCCGGACACCTACCCGATCTGGTGGTTGTCGCGCATGAAGCTCACCGGGAGCCTGGAGGCCGACGTCGGAGCCGTCCGCTTCATCCCGCTACGCGACCTGCTTGAAAGCAGCGGCCCCGACATCAACCAGCACGTCAATCTGTATTACCTGCACTACTGGGGCCTGACGCACTTCCTGTTCCACTACGAGAACGGCCGGTACGCCGCAGCCTACAAGCAGCTGCTCGCACGGGGTGCGTCGACGTCCGACTTCGAGCGCTTGATCGGCCCGATCGAGGCCATCGAGAAAGCATGGTACGCGTACCTGCTGGACACTATTACGACGATGCAGGCGTACGAAGCGGAGAACGGCATCGAGCGCTGAGTGGGTGATCCTTAAAGCTTTACCACCACCTTGCCGAAGTTCTCGCCGCGCAACAGGCCTATCAGTGCGCGCGGAGCGTTTTCCAGCCCTTCCACGATGTCCTCGCGGTAGCGGATCTTCCCGTCGACGAGCCATGCGCCCATCTCGCGCAGGAACTGTGGATACAGTGCGATGAAATCGTGCTGGATGAAACCGCGCACGGTCAGGTGGCGGGTCAGGATCTGGCTCATCAGCAACGCCACGCGATCGGGGCCACCCGGCAACGTCTTGTCGTTGTAGTGCGCCACCAGCCCGCAGACCGGGATGCGGGCGAAGTCGTTGAGCAGCGGCAACACGGCGTCGAACACCGCACCACCGACATTCTCGAAATAGACGTCGATGCCGTCCGGACATGCCGCGCGCAGTCGCGCCGCGAAATCCGGCGCGCGATGGTCCAGCGCGACATCGAAACCGAGTTCGTCGCGCAGGTAGGCACACTTGCGTTCGCCGCCGGCGATGCCGACGGTACGGGCGCCCTGCAGCTTCGCGATCTGGCCCACGGTCGCACCGACCGGTCCGCTGGCCGCGGCGACCACCACGGTTTCGCCTGGCTTCGGCTGGCCGATCTCGTGCAGGCCGACATAGGCGGTGAACCCCGGCATGCCATACACGCCCAGCGCGGTGGTCAGCGGTGCGACGCGCGCATCCAGCTTGCGCTTGAGTGTCCTGCCATCGGCCACGGCATGCGTCTGCCAACCGCCGTGCGCCAGCACCATGTCGCCGGGCTGCAGGTCGGGGTGGCGCGAGACGATCACTTCCGACACCGTGCCGCCATCCATGACCTCGCCGATCTCGATCGGTTTCGCATACGACCGGCCTGCGTTCATGCGCCCGCGCATGTACGGGTCAAGCGACAGATAGCGGTTGCGCAGCATCACTTCGCCTTCCGCGGGGGCAGGCATCGCCGCTTGTTCCAGACGGAAGTCTTCGAGGGTCGGTTCGCCTTGTGGGCGTGCGGCCAGCACGACGCGGGTGGTATGGATCGCATTCTCTGTTTCCACATCCTGTCTCCATGGCCGCCGACGCCCGCCAGTCTACTCGCCGCTGCACGTCCGGATGCGATGAAGCGTGCACGGCCTGCGGTGGCCGCCATGCCGGCTGAACATGCCGCGTGCTAGTCTCCGCGCACCTTTCTGGAGGGCTCACGCATGACGACTCGCATTCCGCTGTCCCTGGCGCTCGTGGCGGCGCTGGCTGCCTCGCAACCCTTGTTCGCTGCATCGCCGGCCAAGCCTGCCCATGCGACGCAGTCGCTGTCCGCTGCCGATACGGTTGCGCTGGACGCCGCGCTGAAAGGCGAATGGCGTGACCCGAAGAATGCAGCGCGCGACGTCCATCGCCACCCGAAGGAAACCCTGTCGTTCTTCGGCGTGACGCCGACGCAGACCGTGGTCGAGATCACGCCCGGCGGCGGTTGGTACGCGGAAATCCTCGGCCCCTACCTGAAGGCGGGAGGCCAGTATGTCGCCGCCGTGGTCGATCCTGCCTCGGTCGCCGAGAAGAGCCGCAACTACTACCAGCGCAGCGTGGACGGCCTGCAGAAGAAGTTCACCGACGGGCCCGCGCAGTTCGACAAGGCCACGATGGTGAAATACAACCCCGCCGCGCCGGTATTCGGCACCGCAGGCTCCGCCGATGTCGTGCTGACCTTCCGCAACGTGCACAACTGGCGCAGCGCGCAGCAGGCGGAGGGCATGTTCAAGGGCTTCTTCGACGTGCTCAAGCCCGGCGGCGTGCTGGGCGTGGTGGAACACCGCGCGAACCAGGACGTGGCGGCGGACGACGACTCCGGCTATGTCAGCGAGGCGCAGGTCATCGCGCTGGCGGCAGCGGCGGGCTTCCGCCTGGACGCGAAGAGCGAAGTGAATGCGAACCCGAAGGACACCAAGGACCATCCGAACGGCGTGTGGACCCTGCCGCCGTCCAACAACCATCCGGAAGCGGACCGCGCGAAGTACCAGGCGATCGGCGAGAGCGACCGCATGACGCTGCGGTTCGTGAAGCCGCAATCCTGATCTCGCCGCCGACGGCGCCACGTCCCGCATGGGCGTGACGCCGCGGTTCCCTGGTCTTCCATGCTGATTGCGTTCAACAAGCCGTTCAACGTGCTCTGCCAGTTCACCGATCGCAGCGATCCGCCGCGGCGGACGCTGGCGGAATTCGGCCTGCCGCCCGGCGTGTATGCCGCAGGGCGGCTGGACTACGACAGTGAAGGCCTGCTGCTGCTCACCGACGACGGCACGCTGGCGAACCGGCTGACCGATCCGCGCCACAAGCAGCCGAAGACCTATTGGGTCCAGGTGGAAGGGGTGCCCACTGATGGGCAACTCGAGGTGCTACGCCACGGCGTGGTGTTGAACGATGGCCCCACGCGGCCCGCACGGATCGAGCGCCTCGAACCCGCGCCAGCCTTGTGGCCACGGGATCCGCCCGTGCGCTACCGCAAATCGGTACCGGACACATGGCTGGCAGTGACCATCACCGAAGGTCGCAATCGCCAGGTTCGCCGCATGACGGCGGCGGCAGGCGTGCCGACGTTGCGGTTGGTCCGCGTGGCAATGGGAGACGTGCGGTTGGACCGATTGGCGCCCGGCCAGTGGCGCGAGGTGTAGGACGTGGAAGAACCGCATCGCCCCGTGGGAGCGATGCGGGACCGGACACAAGAACACCCTGCGTCGATCAGCTCTCCGCCGAATGCGACGCCGTGCTCCGGGGTTTGCGCGGCGTGCCGGTCTTGCGCGCCGTGGAGGTCTTGCCAGCCCCGTTGACCTTGCGCGCTTCGACGCGGCGCGACTTGCCCTCGATAGGCGCATTGGCCTGGTCGCGCTTGCGCTTGCGGTAGGCGACCAGCGCCAGCAGGCCCACGCCAATGCCGGTGGCCACCGCGACGGCAGGATTGCGCCGCACGAAATTCACTGCGAGCTTGCCGCCGGTCCTGGCGACGCCCAGCGCGGCTCCCGTCTGCAGCAGCCTGTCTGCACTGGGCACGGCGTGCCTGAGACTGGTGCCCGCCTGGCTTGCCAGTTCGAGTGCGCGGTCGGTGATGGTGGTCAATTTGCTCATGATGCCTTCCCTGAAGGTGGGTAACGGGATCAGTGTCCATGGAGGGATGTTCAAGGCGCGTTAGCACTACGCCGCCGGGCTGGCCCCCGGCTGAACGGATCAGGTGCCGCGAGGCTTGGCGCGATGGGTCGCCTGCGCGCTCCACGGATCATCCGGCCATGGATGTTTCGGATACCGCCCTTTCATTTCCTTCTTCACCTCGGCGTAGGTGGAGTTCCAGAAGTTGCGCAGGTCCGAGGTGACCTGCAGCGGTTTGCCGCCCGGCGACAACAGGTGCAGCAGCACCGGCACGCGACCATCCGCCACGCGCGGGGTGTCGGCGAGGCCGAACAGTTCCTGCAGCTTCACCGCCAGTACCGGCGGGTGGCCGTGCGCGTACTCGATACGGCGCTCCATGCCCGACGGCACGATGATGCGTACGGGCGCCAGTTGATCGATGCGCTGCCGCAGCGACCAGTCCACGCCTGACTTCAGCGCATTTGCCAGCGCGTCCTCTTCCAGCGCGTCGAGCCGCGTCTTGCCGACGAATGCGGGCTTGAGCCAGTCGTCGAGCGTGGCCATCAGCGCGTCGTCGCCGACATCGGGAAGACCCAGCTCCGGCATCCACTCGCGCAGGCAGCGCACACGCTCGCGCCATTGCCGCAGCGACTCGGGCCAGGGCAGCGCGTCCAATCCCAGTTCGCGCACGGCGTCCGTCAATGCCGCCGCCGCGAGCGCGGGATCGACGCGTCCAGCCGGGCGTGCATCGAAGACGATCTGGTCGAAGCGCGATTCGCGTTGCGCCACCAGCGCGCGACGCGACGCATCCCAGCGCACGGTGTCCTCGGTGACGAAGCGGTCGGCGAACTCGGTGCGCAGGCGTTTCTCGTCCACGGGCGCGCCGCGCTGGATCAAGGCGTCGCGTGCTTCGTAACGCAGTTCGCTGGCGACGATCCAGGGTTCGCCGAACAGCGCGCTGTCGTCGAACAGGCGCGCCGTGCGCCCGTTCGCCAGTTGGTAGCGACGCGGATCCTGCGGATGCTGGGTACCGATGCGGTCGGGAAAGGCATGCATGAGCACATCGCCGAGACGGTGCGCTTCGAGGGACGAGGGCGGCGGTGCGTCTTCGCGGATGCGGCGGCGCCACTGCTTCGCGGCGGCATCGATGGCAGCCAGTCCGGTGCGATGTGCTTCGTGCGGTGCACGCCCCATGCGGAACGCCGCCAGCGCCCGCCAGCGTGCGGCCAGGGCATCGCCCCCCATGCGCAAGGGATCGCGCGCCTCGACGAGCGCGGCCAGATCGGCGGCCAGCGCGCGATCCTCCGCTCCCGTCGCCGACAGCAGCATCGCGGCCAGGCGCGGATGGGTGCCCAGTGCCAGCATGCGCTTGCCCAGCGGGGTGATGGCCTGCGACGCGCTCAGCGCGCCAAGGCGAGCCAACAGATCCCGCGCGGCGTTCAGCGCGCCCGGCGGCGGTGCATCGACGAAGCGCAGGTCGTCACTGCCCCAGGCGGCCAGTTCCAATGCCAACGAACCCAGTTCGACCAACGCGATCTCCGGACGGCGCTGCGGATCGAGCCGTTGCGACGGCGGCCACAGCCGGTAGGCCCAGCCTTCGGCCACGCGGCCGGCACGACCGGCGCGCTGATCCGCGGACGCCTGCGAAATGCTGGTCACTTCCAGGCGCGAGAAGCCACTGTTCGGATCATAGGACGGCTCGCGCGCCAGTCCGCTGTCGACCACCACGCGCACGCCCGGCAGCGTCACCGATGATTCGGCCACATTGGTGGCCAGCACCACGCGACGGCGGCCCTGCGGATCGGATTGCAGGGCTTCGGATTGTTTCTCCACCGGCAGTTCGCCATGCAGGGCGAGGACGACGACGTCCTGCGGCAGGACGCCCGCCAGCATCGTCGCCACGCGCGCGATCTCGCGCTGGCCCGGCAGGAATACCAGCACGTCGCCGGGATGCGCCTGCACGGCCTGTTCAATCGCCCGGCGCGCCTGTACCTCGATCGTCTCGTCCCGGCGGGCAGCGAAGTGGGCGACCTGGACGGGATGACCGCGACCCTCGCTGCTCAGACGCGGCGCGTCGAGGAACCGCGCGAGCTTCTCGCCATCGAGCGTGGCGGACATGACTACGATGCGCAGGTCCTCGCGCAGCTGCGCCTGCACGTCCAGTGCCAGCGCCAGGCCCAGGTCGCCGGCGAGGTGGCGTTCGTGGAACTCGTCGAAGAGGATCGCGCCGACTTCCTCCAGCATCGGGTCCTCCTGGATCATCCGGGTCAGGATGCCCTCGGTGACGACTTCGACGCGGGTCTTCGGTCCGACCTTGTTCTCGAACCGGATGCGGTAACCGACCGTGTCGCCGACGGCCTCACCCCGCTGCTTCGCCATGAAGCCGGCTGCCGCGCGCGCGGCCACGCGGCGCGGCTCCAGCATCAGGATCTTCTTCCCTTGCAGCCAGGGCTGGTCAAGCAACGCCAGCGGCACCTGCGTGGTCTTGCCGGCGCCGGGTGGCGCCTCCAGCACAAGGCGCGGGTGGTCGGACAGGCTGCGGACGATGTCCGGCAGCAGCGGCGTGATCGGGAACGTGGGCGACGGCATGCGGCGCAAAGGATAAACGCATGCGGTCCCACTGTAGGAGCGACGTGAGTCGCGACCGCACGGTTCTGCACACTCACAACGGGGTCAGCCACGACGCTACCAAACGACCCTGTTCTTGTGAGCTCGGCCGTCCGGACCCTCTTTTCTTCCGGTCGCGACTCACGTCGCTCCTACAACAGCCTGTTCCAACGACTAAAATGGCCGTCATGGATCTCATCGACATCGGCGCCAACCTGACCCACGACAGCTTCGACCACGACCGCAACGCGGTGCTGCAGCGCGCGCGCGAAGCCGGGGTAGTCCAGCAGGTCGTCACGGGCGCGAGCCGCGAGCATTCGCCGATGGCATTGCGGCTGGCACAGGCGCATCCCGGGGAACTGTTCGCCACCGCCGGCGTGCATCCGCACCACGCCACCGAGTACACCGACGAATGCGATGCCGAGATGCGCGCGCTGCTGGCGCACGCCGAGGTCGTCGCCGTGGGCGAATGCGGGCTGGACTATTTCCGCGATTTCTCGCCGCGCCCGGCCCAGCGCAAGGCATTCGAGCGCCAGTTGCAGATCGCCGTGGACACCGGCAAGCCGCTGTTCCTGCACCAGCGCGACGCGCACGACGACTTCGTTGCGATGATGAAGAACTTCGACGGCAGGCTCGGCCCGGCCGTGGTGCACTGCTTCACCGGCACGAAGAAGGAACTGTTCGACTGCCTGGACCAGGACTGGCATATCGGCATCACCGGCTGGCTGTGCGACGAGCGCCGCGGCCTGCACCTGCGCGAACTGGTGAAGAACATCCCGGCGAACCGGCTGATGATCGAGACCGACGCACCCTACCTGCTGCCGCGCACGGTAAAGCCGCAACCCTCGCACCGCCGCAACGAGCCGATGTACCTGGCCCACATTGTCGCCGAGCTGGCGCGCGACCGCGGCGAGGACATCGAGGTCACGGCTGTGGCGACGACGGCGACCGCGCGCGCGTTCTTCCGGCTGCCCCCGGCGGGCCGGGACGCCACCTGACGGCGACGCCCCGGACGGGTATCCCCGCGTCAGCGCCGGCGTGGCCGCAGGTAGTGGCGGGTCACGTAGTTGCCGATCTTGTTGCCCTGCTTCAGGCCGTCCATGCATGCCGTGCGGAAGTGGATGCCGGCATACACGCGCGACATCGCCGCCTCGTGTTCGGCCTGCGACAGCGTGTCGAAATGGCGTTCGATGCCGGCGGCCGTGTACGTGTACGGCAAGGCATCCGTGCCCAGCAGGCGTCGCAGCACCTCCATCGCGCTCGCGGTGAGCGCCGACAGGCCGCTGGCATAGTCCGGATAGGGCGGCGATGCGAGGTACGACATCCACTGCGTGTTGCCGGCCGCATGGATCGCGGTGATCGGGCGCCAGAAGTTGTAGTGGTACTTGCCGTTGAACACACCGAAGGATGCATCGGCCTGGGCCATGTTCATCAGCGCGAACAGGCGCGCGTGCTGCCACAGGTCCAGGCCGCGGCCGGCGACGACCTGCTGGGCAATGGCATTGGCGTTGGCGCCGCCACCGGCCCAGTAGCGCGCAGCACGGCTTTCGTATGAATCCACGTTCTGCGGCGCGCCGCGCACCGCGGCGCTGCCGACCGCCATCACCTCCTGGTACTCGCGCCGGTAGGTGCCGCTGCGCAGGTTCAGCAGGGGCGACGGGCCCGCGCGGAACTGGGTGACGTGGTTCAGCGCGAACGGTTTCACCTTGCCCCAGTTGCTGAACTGCGGCGGCGCGAAATTGGGTGCCGTGGGCTGGTACACGCCCGGCAGCAGCGGTGCCGAGTACGGCGCATGCGGCGTTGCCGCGCCATCGTTCGCGCGTAGCGCGAGGATCGCGGCGGCGGCGGCCGAACCGACGGCGATGCCGTCGCTCACGCAATCGGGAAATGCGGACGGGCACGTGAGTCCGGCCAGGTAGGTGTCGTATGTCGTCTCCAGTGCGGTCGCCTGCGAAGGCACCGTGATCGACAGCGTCATGTAGGCGGCGGTGGCCACCGCCGCCTCCGGCGAGGCACCGCGCGCGGCGGGGTGTGCGCCCGCATAGGGTTCATAACGCAACTCGATCGAGTTCAGCGCGTCGTGGATCGCCAGGTGGGTGATCGCATTGACGCGCGTCTGGATCGGCGGCGCGCCTGCCGCCGTCGCGGTCTGCCAGGCGGTGGTGTTCCAGTCGATGACGGCGTCGGCCTGGGCCAGGCCGGGCGCGAGGGCCGCGATGAGCAGGACGAAGCGGCGCCGACGGACGGTGAAGCGGCGGGCCGCGGTGGAGATCAGGTTCATGATGGACTTCCTTCGTGTTGGTGGAGGGCCGCCCTGCAGGGCGGCAATCAGTCCATGCCGGAGGATGCCTGTCCGGCACGGGCATGCAGGCCGGCGCATCATTCGCTGCGCCGGTTGTCGGCCATGCGGCGCGTCTCCGACGGGCGGGACGGGGCACGTTCGAAGACCACGCGCTGCGGGCGCGCACCCTGGCGGCGGCAGGCACGGCGTGCCTCGCCCATCAGCACGGCGCGGCTGGCGTAGACCTGGCTGGCGTTGTGCTGGCCCAGCAGGGCCCCGACCTCATGCTGCGGCGGCAGGCGCGGGCGGGCGCAGTCGATCACGATGCGCGGCGCGATTGTCTCGTCGGCGCCGGCAGGCCCGGCAATGGACGGCGTGGCGACGGACAGGACGACCAGCGCGACGATGGGGGCGTACGGGTTCATGGCGTTCTCCTCGGCCCGGAAGTCGGGCGTCGGCCACCAGCGTCCGCCCCTCGGGACCACCGGTCTTGAGGAAACGCTGAGGCAGGCGCGGAGATACCCCGCGAAACCTTGGGGAATGCTTAGGCCGACCGGCCACGCGCGCTGCGTTGAAGGAAGACCGACCCCGGGGATGCTGCTCCGCCATGTCCTCGCCCGACCACGCACTGCACTTCGGCGACACCACGATCGACTTGGCCGGCCGACGCCTGTGGCGTGCGGGCGAAGAGCAGGCGCTGGAGCCGAAGGCATTCGGCGTGCTGGCGCTGCTGGTCGGCGATCCCGGTCGCGTCTTTACCCGCGATGAGATCCTCGACGCTGTCTGGGGCCACCGGCACGTCACCCCCGGCGTGCTGAACCGGATCGTGACCCTGCTGCGCCACGCACTGGGCGAAGACGCCCACCATCCCCGGCTGCTGCACACCCTGCATGGCGTGGGCTACCGCTTCGACATGCCGGTCATCGCCGGGCCACCGACAACCGAGCCTGCCGGAGCCGCAGCCGAGGTGCATGCGGACGCGAACGCGGATGCGCGCCGCCGCACCGCGCCTGCCGTGTTCTGGTACGCCGCGCTTCTCGTCGCGGCGGGTGCGATCGGCGCGGCCTGGTGGTGGTCTACCCGCTCGACGGCGAACGCCGTGCACCTTGACCCGGCCCCACCGAAGGCAGCCGCTGCCGCCGCGCCACCCACGCTGGTGGTCATGCCGTTGAAGCCGATCGGCGAGGGCGACAGCGTGCGGATCATCGCCGACGGCCTGGGTGAGGAACTGATCTGCAGCCTGGCGCAAGTGCAAGGGCTGCGCGTGATCGCGCGCGACTCCACCCAACTGGCCACCGATGCTTCGGCCGACCCGGCGACGCTGGTGCAACGGCTCGGCATCACACATGCACTGGAAGGCAACCTGCAGCAGGCCGGCCAATCCCTGCGCGTGCGGTTGCGCCTGGTCGACGCGCGCGGCGGCGGCGCGTTGTGGACGAAGGATTTCGATCGCGACGCCTCGGAAGTGCTGCTGCTGCAACGCGAGATTGCCGAGACGGTTGCAGGTTCGCTCGCCCTCCGCCTGGGGCTGACCACCCCGCCGTCGCGCAGCGGCGATGCCGAATTCCTGCGTCGCTACCACATGGCGCGCGCGCTGGTCAGCCTGCGCGACCTGCCGCCCGAGACATCGACCGAGCGTGCGGAGCGGGAATTCCGCGTGCTGCTTCGCGAGCGCCCGGACGATGCCCGCGCCCATGCCGGGCTCGCCCTGGCACTCGAGATTCGTGCCCAACGGCGACCGACGCTGGCCGCCACCCTGCGCGAGGAAGCCATCCGCGAGGCGACACTGGCCCAACGCCTGGACGCGACCCTCGCCGAGCCGTACTTCGTACTCGCCGCCAATGCCTGCATCGCCGACGACTGGGAACGCTGCCTGTCCCTCCAGAAGCAGGCATTGCGGGTGAACCCCAGCAACGCGGAGATGGCCTACGGCATGACGCTCTCGCTGGCCAGGTTGGGGTACCTCGATCGCGCGGAAGCCGGGGCGCGCGAGTTGCACGCGCGCGATCCCCTGGGCCGCAACGGCGGCTTCATGCTGGCACGCGTGCTGGATACACAGGGACGGCACGACGAAGCGCACCGCCTGCTGGAACCCCTTCCCGCCTACGCGGCCTATGCGCGCTGGTTCAATGCCGTCTGGCGCAAGGACTACGCAGGCGCTTTGCGGATCGCGAAGGTAGACATCGACGGGCCAAACCACCCCGATGCGTATGCGAAGCAACTCGCGCCCGGATACATCGCCACGTCGGAGGCCTTGATCGATCCTTCCCGATGGCCGCGCGCGATCGCCGCGTTCGATGCGTACGAAAAAACCACCGGCATGGGCAACTTCTCGCGCGTACTGGCACCCGACGCGCCCGCAAACGCTGCTTCTCTGATCGACGACCTCAACCAGGTGCGCCAACGAGGCTACTCCACCTGGGACCTGCTGCTGTGGACGAAGGACCTGGCCTACCTGCGGCGCGATCCCGCGTTCCAGCGGTTCCTGCGCGACAACGGCATCCTCGCCTACTGGCGGGCGCACGGATTCCCGGCACAGTGCCGTGCGCAGGGCGACGGCGCGGTGTGCGAATGAGGCATCAGTCGACCTTGCGGTCTTCCGACTTCGCCTGCTCCATCGCTTCGGGTTCCAGTTCCTCGGCGCTGCGGTTGAGGCGGACGAACACGCCCCACGCCACCAGCAGCAACGCCGCCGAGCCGCCTATCGCGATGACGTACGGAAGCTGGCGCGCGTCCTCGTGCATCAGCTCGAACGTGGCCACCAGTGTTTCGATCGACAGTGCGATGACGATGACCACGAGGAAGCGCGACAGGTAACGGCGCACGCGCGTGGGTCCGCTGACCTTGACGTCACGCTGCACCTCTTCCTCGAACACCGTCTGCGCCAGCTCCAGCGCGACCAGCCCGATGGTCAGCATGCCGATGCTCTCCAGGATGCGGTCGAAGCGGTCGCGCAGGCCGGCGTCTCCGCCCGCCATGACCACGCCATGCCACAACTCGCTGGCCGCCAGCACGACCAGCGCGGCGGCGGCGAAGAAGAACAGGGCGATGATGGCCAGGTGGCCGGCAAGGAAGAGTTTCTGCAGGTGCTTCATGGTGGCGCCACCGGGAAGGTGGCGCAGGATGGAGGCAGGCGCCGTCAGCGCGGCGTGAAGCCTGCGGCTCAGGCCGCCCGCTGTGCCTCGTAGGCCTGCAGGTGCGCCCAGGCGGCCTGCAGGTGGGGCGTGGCGATGCCGTGCGAGGCCGCGCGATGGACCATGTCGCCGACGATGTGGGCGGCTTCGACACGCTGGCCCGCCTCCAGGTCGCGCAGCATCGACGCCTTCATCGGTGAGCCCGGCATCGTCAACGTGTCGCGCGCGCCGGCATGCGCCGGCTCGGGGATCGGATGGGCGCTGGCGGCTGCGACCGCGACGCATTCGGCATGCAGGGCGGCCATGAACTCCTTGCCGCCCTCGCCCGCCACGATCGTGCCGATCGGCGCACGCATCAGGCAGGTTCCCGCCGCGAGCGCGGCAAGGAAGCTGTACTTCACCCATTGCGCCTGTGCGATGTCCGGCGTGTGCTGATGGTCGATGCTGGCCTGCGCGCAGGCGGCGGCCAGCGCCTGCAGGCGCGCATCGGGCGACTGACCTTCGCGTTCGCCGAACGTCATCGATGCCGGCTTGCCGAGATGCAGGATCTCGCCTTCGCCACCCAGCGTGGCGCTGATGAAGCAGAGGCCGCCGAGGACGTTCGGGAAACCGAAGCGTGCATCCAGGGCTTCGTAATGGCGCAGGCCGTTGAGCAGCGGCAGCACGCGGGCACCTGCCTCGACCGCCGGCACGATGGCGTCCATCGCGCTGTCCAGGTCGTAGGCCTTGCAGCTCAGCAGCACCAGGTCGAACGGTGTGGCATGGGGCAGTTCGTCCGCCGTCAGCACCTGCACGGGCAGATCGGCATCGCCCAGCGGGCTGCGGATGCGCAGGCCGCGATCCCGCAACAGGACCGCGCGCACGGGACGGACGAGGAAACCGACATCGACGCCCGCCTGTGCCAGCCGACCACCGAAGTAACCGCCTGTACCGCCGGCGCCGAGCACGAGCACGCGCATCAGCTGCGCAGCCCCACGCCCTTCTTCAGCAGCCACAGGCCCAGCGATGCCAGCGCGACGACGAACCCGATCATCAGCGCATACGCCACCCACAGCGGCACGTCGCTGGTGCCGAGCAGGCCGTAGCGGAACGCGTTGACCATGTAGAAGATCGGGTTGGCGTGCGTGAGCGCTTCGGCCCACGGCGGCAGCAGGGTCACCGAATAGAACACGCCACCCAGGTAGGTGAGCGGGGTGAGGATGAAGGTCGGCACGATGGCGATGTCATCGAACTTCTTCGCGTACGCCGCATTGACGAAGCCGGCCAGCGAAAAGATCGTCGCGCCCAGCAGCACGGTGGTGATGGTCACCAGCGGGTGCGGCACGCGGACCTTGGTGAAGAACATCGCGATGACCAGCACGATGGCGCCCACCATCAGGCCGCGCAGCACAGCGCCGGCCACGTAGCCGAGCAGGATCACCCAGTTCGGCATCGGGCTGACCAGCAGTTCTTCCACGTGGCGGCCGAACTTGGCGCCGAAGAAGCTGGAGCTGATGTTGCCGTAGCTGTTCTGGATGATGCTCATCATCACCAGGCCCGGCACGATGAACTCCATGTAGGTGTAGCCGCCCATGTCGCCGATCTTCGAGCCGATCAGGCCGCCGAAGATCAGGAAGTACAGCGTCATGGTGATGGCCGGCGGCACCAGGGTCTGGCCCCAGATGCGCAGGATGCGGTTCACTTCGCGGCGCACGATGGTGCCCAGCGCGACGAGGTTCTTCTGCAGCGGCGTCGTCATGGCCGTCTCTTGCGGATCGACGGCGCTCATGCGGCCTGCTCCCGCTTGGCGGCGGCTTCGTCGCCGGTCAGGCGCACGAACAGCTCCTCCAGCCGGTTGCTCTTGGTGCGCATGGAGCGCACGCGGATGCCGGCGTCGCCCAGGGCAGTGAAGACGCGGTTGAGGTCCATCGCACGCGGCATGTCCAAGTCCAGGGTGTGACTGTCGGTGGCGGACAGCGTGGTGCCTTCGATCACCGGCAGCTGCGCCGGCAGCTCGCCGTCGATGTCGAACAGGAAGCCCTCCACGTCCAGCTTGGCCAGCAATGCGCGCATCGGCCCCTGTTCGACGATGACGCCACGGTCGATGATGGCCAGGTTGCGGCAGAGGCTCTCGGCCTCTTCCAGGTAATGCGTGGTCAGGATGATCGTGGTGCCTGCCTCGTTGATGTCCTTCAGCGTCTTCCACATGCCGCGGCGGATCTCGATGTCGACGCCTGCGGTCGGTTCGTCCAGGATCAGCAGGCGGGGGCGCGTCATCATGGCGCGGGCGATCATCAGCCGGCGCTTCATGCCGCCCGACAGGGTGCGGCTCATGACGTGGGCCTTTTCCCACAGCTGGGCGCGCTTGAGTTCCTCTTCGGCCCGCACCAGCGCTTCGGCGCGCGGGATGCCGTAGAAGCCCGCGTAGTTCACGCAGATGTCGAGCGGCTTCTCGAACATGTTGAAGTTGATCTCCTGCGGCACCAGGCCCAGCAGGCGCATCGCGCCGTCGCGGTCACGGTCCAGGTCCACGCCGAACACGTCGACCTGCCCGCTGCTCTTGTTGACCAGCGAACTGACGATGCCGATGAGGGTGGACTTGCCTGCACCGTTGGGGCCGAGCAGCGCGAAGAAGTCGCCGGGCTCGACCTGCAGCGACACGCCCTTGAGGGCCTGTACGCCGGTGTCGTAGACCTTGCGCAGGTCGGTGATGGCCAGCGCGGGAGCCGCCGCCGGAGCCGTTGTTGCGGACGCCATGGGATACCTTGTGGCGCCGCGAAGGCGCCCGGGGGATGCGAGCGCTTATTATAGGCGTCCCGCCGGGGCCGCCCCGGGCCACACAGTGTTCCAGCCGCCTTGGCGATCGTGCATTTCCCGTTGAAGCTCGTCGGACGCCGCATGCTGGCACCCAGCGTCGGGCATTACAGCTTCGTCCGCGATGACGGGCAGCCGCTGGACTTCATCCCCGGCCAGTTCATCCAGGTGCACTTCGCCTATGCCGACGGCACGGCGACCAAGCGCAGCTATTCGCTGGCCACCATCCACGACCATGCGATGGGTCCGGGCGAAGCGGTCGAGATCGCGGTCAGCTACGTGCCGGGCGGGGCGGCGACCGCGTTGTTCGAAGGCCTGCCGGAAGGCGGCCACGTGGAGGCCAGCGGCCCTTTCGGCCGTTTCTGCCTGATGCCCGGCGACCGCAACGCGCGCTATCTCCTGATTGCCACTGGCACCGGCGTCACGCCGTACCGTTCCATGCTGCCGCAACTGGAAGCACTGATCGCCGAACGCGGCGTGGAGGTCGTGCTGCTGCAGGGCGCCCGCACGCCCACCGAACTGCTGTACGGCGACGAGTTCCGTGCGTTCGCCGATGCGCATCCCGGCTTCCGCTTCGTGCCCTGCCTCTCGCGTGAACTGCCGTCCCATCCGCACCCTGACGTGCGCCAGGGTTATGTGCAGCAGCACCTCGCGGAGTTCGCGCCGGATCCGGCGCGCGACATCGCCTACCTGTGCGGCAACCCGGACATGGTGGACGCCTGCTTCGAGGCGCTGAAAGGCTGCGGCCTGCCGATTCCCCAGATACGCCGCGAGAAGTACGTCAGCAGCAAGTAGTCCCTGCCGGGCAGCGACCTTCCGCTATCGCGCCCGCACTTGCCCGGTCACATCCGCCGCGCTGCACCGTCATGGCATGCTGGAACCCGCCTACAACGGAACAGATGCATGGACTCCACTCTTCGTAGATCCCTCGCGCCGGCCCTGGGCGTCCTGCTGCTGGCAGGCTGCCAGGGCACCGCTACCAGCCCCGACCAGCAAGCCGTGCGCCACTACGGCGATATCGCCTTCAAGCCGTGCACGCTGACGGCGCCCCACCTGACCACCACGGTGGAGGCGCAGTGCGCGACCTTCAACGTGGCCGAAGACCCGGCCAAGCCCACGGGCCGCAAGGTCGCGCTCAACATCGCGTGGCTGCCGGCGACCAATGAGGGGGCCGCCACCGACGATCCGGTGTTCTTCCTCGCCGGTGGCCCCGGACAGGCCGCAGTGCAGGTCTGGCCCGCCATCGACGCCGCCTTCCGCGAGGTACGCAAGTCGCGCCATATCGTGCTGGTCGACCAGCGCGGCACCGGCAAGTCGAACCCGCTGTCGTGCAAGGACGACAAGGGCCGCAATGCCTACAGCGATGCGGAGGACCTCAGCGAGACCGCCGCGGTCGCGTTCGCACGCGACTGCGCCGCGTCGCTGCAGGCCGACCCGCGCTTCTACACCACCACCGATGCCGTGCGCGACCTGGACAGCGTGCGCAAGGCGCTGGGCGCGGCGAAGATCAACCTGGTCGGCGGCTCCTATGGCACACGCGTGGCGCAGCAGTACGCCATGCGCCATCCGGACAGCACGCGCAGCGTGGTGATCGACGGTGTGGTGCCGAACGAGCTGGTACTGGGCAGCGAGCACGCGCGCAACCTGGACGCGGCGCTGGCGCTGCAGTTCCAGCGCTGCCAGGCCACGCAGACCTGCAGGGACCGCTTCGGCGATGACCTGCGCGGACAGCTGCGCACGCTGATGACGCGGCTGGCGGCCGCGCCGGTGAGTACCGAGTATCGCGACCCCTCGACCGGCGAACTGGTCACTGGCGAAGTCACTGCAGGCACCGTCGCCGGCATCACGCGCATGTACTCCTACTTCCCGCAGGGCACCGCACTGCTGCCACTGGTGTTGAACGAAGCACAGCAGGGCCGCTACGGCTCGTTGATGTCGCTGTCCAAGCTGCTGGAAACGCAGGTCGGCGACCAGTTCATGCACGGCATGCAGCTGTCGGTGATCTGCGCCGAGGACGCCGACCTGCTGAAGGCCGACCCCGGCGACGCCGACACGGTGCTTGGCAGCCTGCTGGGCGACACCCTGAAGACGCAGTGCGGTGCGTGGCCAACGGGCAAGCGGCCGGCCGACTTCCACACCGCGTGGACATCCGACATCCCGACACTGCTGACCTCCGGCGAGCTGGATCCGGTCACGCCGCCGCGCTACGGCGACCAGGTGCTGCGCACGCTGTCGAATGGACGCCACCTGGTATTGAAGGGTCAGGGCCACGGCACGTTCGCCGTCGGCTGCATGCCCAAGCTCCTCGGCCGCTTCCTGGAGACCGCGAGCGCCAAGGATCTGGACGCGAAGTGCCTCGACAGCCTCGACTATGTACCGCCTTTCACCAGCTTCAACGGCTGGGAGCCGTGAGCCGCGCCCTGCGCGCCCGCCCTTCTTCAATGGACATGACCGAATGATCATCGCCAACGACCTGCACAAGTCCTTCAAGACCAAGACCGGCACGGTCACCGCCGTGGACGGCGTCAGCTTCACCGCCCACGACGGCCAGATCACCGGCCTGCTCGGCCCCAACGGCGCCGGCAAGACCACCACCATGCGCATGCTCTACACATTGATGACACCTGATCGCGGGAAGGTCACCGTGGACGGCATCGACACCGCGCGCGATCCTGTCGCGGTACGGCGCGCGCTCGGCGTTCTGCCGGATGCGCGCGGCGTGTACAAGCGCCTGACCGCGCGCGAGAACATCGCCTACTTCGGCGAACTGCATGGGCTGTCGTCGAAGCAGATCGCCGAGCGCACGAAGGCACTGTCCGACGCGCTGGACATGGGCGACATCCTCGACCGCCAGACAGAAGGCTTCAGCCAGGGCCAGCGGACGAAGACCGCCATCGCACGCGCACTCGTGCACGATCCACGCAACGTCATCCTCGACGAGCCCACCAATGGCCTGGACGTGATGACCACGCGCGCGATGCGGGGCTTCCTGCGCCAACTGCGCGAAGAGGGCCGTTGCGTGATCTTCTCCAGCCACATCATGCAGGAGGTCGCGGCGCTGTGTGACCGCATCGTCATCATCGCCAAGGGCACGGTGGTCGCCGCCGGCACCGCCGACGAGCTGCGTGCACAGGCAGGCGAGGACAATCTGGAGGATGCGTTCGTCAAAGTGATCGGTTCGGAAGAGGGCCTGCTGGCATGAACATGTTCCGTACCCGTCTTTTGTCTACGGTGTTCACCGTGATGCGCAAGGAATTGCGCGACCTTTCCCGTGACCGCCGCACGCTGGCGCTGGCACTGTTCCTGGGGCCGCTGCTCTATCCGGCACTGATGCTGGGCATGGGTTACCTGACCGAAAACCGCATCCGCACCCAGGTCGACAAGACGCTGGAGGTTCCGATGGTGGGCGCCGAACATGCACCGAACCTGGTGAAGTTCCTTGCCACCAACGGCATCACGGCGGCGAAGGCGCCGGCCAACCTCGATGCCGCGATCCGCACGCAGGAGATCGATGTCGCGTTGCGCATCAGCCCCGGCTATGCGGAGGACTGGCGCAACGGTCGTCCCGCGCTGGTGGAGATCATCCGCGACAGCACGCGTCGTGACGCGGACATTCCCACCCAGCGCGTCAATGCCGCGCTCTCGGCCTACAGCCAGCAGGTCGGCGCACTGCGTCTGCTGGCACGTGGTGTCGATGCGTCCGTCGCGCGGCCGGTGAACGTCGGCATGCAGGACCTGGCCACGCCCGAGGCCAAGCAGGGCATGCTGCTGTCGGTACTCTTGCCCTACCTGCTGATCCTGACGTCCTTCATCGGTGGCGCCTACCTGATCCTCGACGCAACGGCCGGCGAGCGCGAGCGGCAGTCGCTGGAGCCGTTGTTGGCCACGCCGGCACCGCGCAGTGCGGTGGTGAGCGGCAAGATCGCGGCGGCGTGCGTGATCGGCCTGACCACCCTGCTGCTGACGTTGCTGGCGTTCAAGTTCAGCGCGCAGTTCGCCGGCACGCTGGGCCGCCAGTTGAATGTGTCGTTCCTGTCGATGGGCAAGATGCTGCTGATCCTGCTGCCGATGCTGTTCATCGGCACCTCGCTGCTCACCTATCTCGCGGCGTCGGCCAAGAGCATGAAGGAGGCACAGAGCCACATGACCTGGCTGATGCTGCTGCCGATGATCCCGACGTTCGCGCTGATGGCGAACCCGTTGAAGAGCCAGCCGTGGCAGTTCGCCGTGCCGTTCCTGGCACAGAACCAGTTGCTGCTGAAGGTCATCCGCAACGAGTACATCGGTCCGCAGACCTGGGCCATCTACATCGCTGCGGCGTTCGGCGTGGCTGCACTGTTGTGGTTCGCCGCCGTGCGCAGGTACCACCAGGAGAAGCTCGCCGTCGCCGGATAGTGCCTGCCGTCTCGATCCTTCGAAAGAAAACGGCCACCTTCGGGTGGCCGTTTTTCGTGCGCGCTTCGGGCTGCTTCAGAAGCGGTATTCGTAACCCAGCGTCAGCGTCTGTGCCTTCACATCGGCGTTGAACAGGTCGGCCTTGTTGTAGTCGTAGTTCAGGCTGAGACCGTTGTGGTGATCGAAATCGTAGCCCACGCCAATGCCCACGTAGGGTTTGGTCGACCGTTCGCGCAGGCGAAGGCCATCCACGCTGAGCTTGGTATTGACGCTCTGTGCACCCGCACGTCCGGCGATGAAGAAGCCGGTGTCGTCGGCACCGAAGTTCTTCTTGCCCACCACGCCCATGCCCACTGCATCCATGTCGAACGACACGCCTTCCAGCGAGCGATCGCCCAGGATGGAATAGAAACCTTCCACGGCGAAGCTGGGGTGGAAGTAGTGGCCCACGCGCACGCCATAGGCCGTATCGGTGTCGTCGGCGCTGAGGCCATCGACGCTCAGCTTGAGGTCGCTGTGGCCGATCTCGAAGCGGCCGTACCACTGGCCGGCTTCGGTGGCCATGGTCGGCGCGGACAGGGTTGCGAGGAACAGTGCGCAAGGAAAAGAACGTGCTTCATGGAATCCTTCCTTGGGTGTGATGTGTTGCCCGCCATGCGGGCGGTGCACATCAAGCACCGGGAAGACGATTGTCTACTGCATGCGATCACATCACATTCAATCGCTGCGTCGCGCGCGCGGCCCACTTCGCATCACCATTCGTCTCACAAAAAGAAAGAGCCGGCGCATGGCCGGCTCTTCTCTCTTCTCGCCGAAGCGTGGATCAGCCGGGGCTGAAACCAATCGTGCGGCGCGTGGTGACCGGCGCATCCAGCGGTTCGAAGCGCCAGCGTCGCACTGCGTTGAGCGCTTCGCGGTCGAAGACGCGCGCCGGGGTGGCACGCACCACGCGTGCGTTGGTCACCGATCCGTCGGTGCCCACGGTGATTTCCACCAGCACTTCACCGCTGGTGCCCGAGCGCAGGGCTTCAGGCGGATAGCGCGGTGCCGGCGTGCTGACTGCACGCAGCGATTGCGCCGGCGCAGCGGCGGGAACGGCGGCACGGGTCGCGGCTGCCTGGCGTTCCGCAGCTTCACGCTGGGCGGCTGCCTGGCGTTCGGCTTCCTGGCGAGCGGCCTCGGCGCGGGCCGCTTCCTGCTGCTGGGCCAGTTGCTGTGCCGCCGCGGCCTCGCTGGCGCGTTGTTGTTCGGCCTGCTGGGCCAGGCGCTGCTGTTCCTTCTGGCGCGCCTCATCGTCAGCCTTGGTCTTGGCATCGTCGGTGACCGCGCGCTCGGCCACCGCCTGTTGCGCGGCGGCGATGCTCTGCTGCAGGCGCGGCAGCGCCGGCGCCTTGGGGTCGGCCTTTTCGATGATGGCGGACAGGCGCTGGGCCTCCGTGAACTCTTCGCGCGCGATGCTCTGCTCGGCGGCGATCAGCGTGTACGGCATCAGGTCGGTCAGCGCGCTGCTGACACCGGGATCGTTCGGCAGTTTGTCGCGCAGGGCGAGGTAGTACTCCATCGCATTGTCGCCACCCGGCGCGTAGATCCGGTTCTCGCGCAGCGCCTTGGTGGCGGCGTCACGCAGGGCATCGGCGTTCATGGCCTGGACCTCGGCAGACACGGCCGGCGGCGGCGGTGCGGCGGGCGTGGCAGCCGCACCGGCGGCAGGCGCGGCGGGTTCTTCCTTCTTCGAGCACGCCGCCACCGCGACGATCAGCAGCAACGGCGCGATGTAACGCAGGCGCCCGGTCGTTTTGATCAAGGACATCAGTTTCTACTCCCCCAAGTGCGTTTCTAATGATGGCGACACAGCCCCGACCCGCATAGGACGCGGGATCGGACGTTGGTTGTCAACGTGGGCCCGTCGCCGCACGCCGACACTTGGTCAGGCGGGAAACGGCGCGATGCCTTCCGGGTACCCCTACCCGGTGGTCAGGGTACGTCGCCTCCTCATCACCGACACTTGACGTACGTCACAGTTTTGGTCAGACCCGGACGGAGGCGCGTCACTTGCCGATGCAGAACGTGGAGAAGATGTGGCCCAGCATGTCGTCCGCGCTGAGGCGGCCGGTGATTTCGCCCAGCGCGTCATGGGCGAGCCGCAGTTCCTCGGCCGCCAGTTCCAGGTGTTCGTACCGCAGTTGCTCCGCTGCGGACGCCGCATGGAGGGAGGCGCGATGCAGTGCTTCCACATGACGGGCACGCGCCGAGAACTCGCCTTCGCCTCCCGCGGCAGCCGGCTCTCCGGCCAGCGCGCGCAGGCGCTCGTGAAGGCGCGCCAGGCCGGCGCCCGTCGCGGCGGAGACATGCACGCTGGCGTCGTCATCCGCGGGCACCTCGGCCAGCAGGTCGGCCTTGTTGTGGATCCAGAGCACCGTGGGCACACCGGCGATGCTGTCGGCGATCGCAGCGCGGCCGGCGTCGGGATCGCGCGCATCGACCACCGCCAGCGCGACATCGGCGCGCGTGAGCTCCGCGCGCGCGCGCCGCATGCCCTCGCGTTCGATCGCGTCGCCGCCATCCCGTAGGCCTGCGGTATCCACCAGATGCAGTTCCAGGCCATCCAGCCGGATGGTTTCGCGCAAAGTATCGCGCGTGGTGCCCGCCACGTCGGTGACGATGGCCCGCTCGCTGCCCGCCAGTGCATTGAGCAGCGAGCTCTTGCCGGCATTCGGCGGACCGACGATGACGGCGTGCATGCCGTCGCGCAGCTTGCGCCCGCGTTCCGCATCGGCGATCAGACCGGCAAGCGAATCGCGGGTATCCGCCAGACGTGCGCGCACTTGCTCGCCTCCGAGCGTGTCGATCGATTCGTCGGCGAAGTCGATCGCGGCTTCCACATGCACGCGCAAGGCCAGCAGCGACTGGCCGATGCCGTCGACGCGCGTGGAGAACACGCCGTCGAGCGAGCGCCGGGCCGCGCGCGCCGCGCGGGTATCCGCGGCGGCAATCAGGTCGGCGATGGCTTCGGCCTGGGCGAGATCGAGTTTGTGGTTGAGGAACGCGCGTTCGGAGAACTCGCCCGGCCGTGCCATGCGCGCGCCCAGTGCGCATGCGCGCGCCACCAGTTGCTGCAGCACGACGGGACTGCCGTGCGCCTGCAGCTCGACCACGTCTTCGCCGGTGAAACTGGCGGGAGCAGGAAACGAAAGCGCGATGCCGTCGTCGATGACGCGGCGTTCTTCATCGAGGAAACGCACGTAGTGTGCATGCCGGGGAGTCAGCGTACACGCGCAGATATTCTTCGCGATGGCCTGCGCGACAGGCCCGGACAGACGCACGATGCCGACACCGCCCGCGCCCGGAGCGCTGGCAATGGCGACGATGGTGTCCTGTGCATTGTTCATGGGCAAATGCCGGCGGGTGAGCTTTCAGGGTAGCGGAAACACGAAGCCCGCCGGAGGGCGGGCTTCGGGGCGCAGCGGTGGGCGACAATTACTTCGCCGTCGCGGCCTTCGGTGGCGTGGCCGACTCGCCGTGGCGCTTGGTCATCCACCACTGCTGGAGCAGGCCCAGCGCGCCGTTGGTGACCCAGTACAGCACCAGGCCGGACGGGAAGAAGGCCATCATCACGCCGAACACCAGCGGCATGAACTGCATCATCTTCTGCTGCATCGGGTCCATGCCCGGCGCCGGCGTCAGCTTCTGCGTCAGCCACATCACCAGCATGTTGAGCACGGGCAGGATGAAGTACGGATCGCGCGCGGTCAGATCCTGGATCCACGCGAACCACGGCGCCTGGCGCAGTTCGACGGTTTCCACCAGCACCCAGTACAGCGCCAGGAACACCGGCATCTGCACGAGGATCGGCAGGCAGCCGCCCATCGGATTGATCTTCTCCTTCTTGTACAGCTCCATCATGGCGACCTGGAACTTCTGCTTGTCGTCGCCGTAGCGCTCCTTCAACTGCTGGATGCGCGGCTGGAACTTGCGCATCTTGGCGAAGCTCTTGTACTGCGCCGCCGACAGCGGATACAGCGCCAGCTTCACCAGGATCACCAGGCCGATGATCGACCAGCCCCAGTTGCCGATGAAGCCATGCAGGAAGTTCAGCACCCAGAACAGGCCCTGGCCCAGCAGCGCGAGGATCGCGAACTGGCTGTAGTCGACCACGCGGTCGATGCCGGGCGCGTTGATCGCATGGATCTTGTCGACCAGCTTGGGACCTATCCACAAGCGGGCAGTCGTGGTGGCCTGCTGGCCCGGGCCGACATTCACACCCGGCCCCATCTCGCGGATCAACGCGCGCGCGCCGCCATTCGGGTTGTCGAGCGAGATGGTGGTGGTGTCGTCGGTGTGCGGAATCCATGCCGTGAAGAAGTGGTGCTGCAGGATCGCGATCCAGCCACCCTTCACCTGCGCATCGACGCGACCGTCTTCCAGATAGTCCTCGTTGAACTTGCGGCGCTGGTAGCCGCCGTCCCACCAGGTGGCGCCGCTGAAACTGAAGGACTCCGGATTGGTCATCCCGCTCTTGACCTCCGGCGGTGTGCGCAGCAGCTGACGGTAGACCGTGCCCTGCCAGGTGCCGGTGCCCGCGTTGACGACCTCGTCGCGTACTTCCACCTCATAGCTGGCGCGCTTGAAGGTGTAGGTGCGGCGGATGCTCACGCCGTCCGGGCCCTGCCACAGGAACGGCACGCGGACACTGTCGGCGCCCTGGGCGAGCGCGACATCGCCGGCACCGTTCTCGGGCACGAACGCATGGTGGTCGGGCGCCTTCGACTGCCCGCTGACCCAACCGCTTTCGGCCACGTAGAAATGCTGGGGGTCTTCGCTCATGAGGCGGACCGGGCCACTGCCCGGCGCCTTGCTCTGCGGGTAATGCAGCAGGTCTGCCTGCAGCACGCTGCCCCCGTCCACGACCAGGCGCAGCACGTCCGTGGACACCGTCACCCGTGCAGTCGTCGATGTCTTCGCCACCGTCGCGGGCGTGGCGGGCACCATCGGCGCCGTCGGCACGGTCCCGCTGGCATCGGGTGCGGTGCCGGTACTGGGGGTCGCGGTCGGCACGGTGCTGCCGGCGGGCGCTGCCGTCGCGAGCGTGGCCGCAGCGGGCGCCACGGGGGCCGCCTTCTGCTGGCCCCACTGCATCCACAACAAGGTCGCCACCATCAGCCAGGCGAAGATCAGGAATACACGGGTCTGGTTCATCAGGCAGGCAGTCTCAACCGGCGTCGGAAACCGGTTTGGTCGAAGAAGAAGGAGTGGGTGGCGGCGAAGGGGAATTCAAGCCCGGCGGCATTGTGCCGCCCGGTGCCGGTGGCGGCAATGCGCCGGCACGCACGAGGACGCGTTCGAAGGTCGCCCGCAGCTGGCCTGCATCCGCCTTGGCAGCCGGCGCGCGCGCGACCACCACGTAGTCGCCGCCGGGAAGGCCCGCGCGCAGACGACGGAAGTGTTCGCGCAACTGGCGCTTGATCCGGTTTCGCATGACGGCGCGCGTATCGACCTTGCGCGATACCGCCAACCCCAGGCGTGCAGGCCCCTCGCCCGGCAGCCAGTGCAGGCTCAGCATCGGATCGGAGGTGCGGCGCGCCTGATCGAACACACGCGCATAGTCTGCTCGCGCGCGGACGCGCGCGGCGCGCGGGAAAGTGGTGCTCATCTCAGCAAGAAGCCCGCTCGTGACCGGGCGGGCTCCTGGTGATGCAGTGAACGCATGGATGCATGGCCGCGATGTGCGGCCAAGCCATCAGGCGGTCAGGCGCTTGCGGCCCTTGGCACGACGACGGGCCAGGATCTTGCGGCCGTCGGCGGTCTTCATGCGGGCACGAAAACCATGGTCGCGCTTGCGCTTCAGGTTGCTGGGTTGGTAAGTGCGCTTGGTGGCCATGGGGCCCTCGGGCGTGTTCGGGTGGAAAGAACCGGAAATTCTATAGGAACCACCGGCTTACGGTCAACTCCCCCGGTGCTTTCGACACGATGGTCCTTCGCAACGGGCTGAACACGGTGCCGTTCACGCGCTTCATCCACATCTTATGCACAGGATCGTTGGCGGGTCCCGACGCCGGTGGTAGTCTGGCTGACCCCATTGACTCCGCCCCGTGCTGCCTCCGGCAACGCGGGATGGCCTGTTCTACCCCACACGCGAGTTGTTCCACCTGATGGATGCCTGGCCCCGTTGCCTCGAACGCCTGGAAGCCGAACTGCCGGCCGAGGATGTACACACTTGGCTGAAGCCCTTGCAGGCCGAGCAGCGCAGCAATGCCATGGTGCTGTACGCACCCAACGCCTTCATCGTGGAGCAGGTTCGCGAGCGTTACCTGGGCCGCATCCGTGAGCTGCTGGACTACTTTGTCGGCCACGGTGACGTTTCGCTGGAAATCGGTTCGCGCAGCAAACCGGTCGACATCAACGCGCCGGTCGCGACAGGCCATGGCGCTGTTGGCGTTGCGGCGCCCGCCGAGCCTTTCGCCGGCAACATGGACCTGCACTACACCTTCGACAATTTCGTCGAAGGCCGCAGCAACCAGCTCGGTCGCGCCGCCGCATGGCAGGCCGCACAGAAGCCGGGCGATCGCTCGCATAACCCATTGTTGCTGTACGGCGGCACCGGCCTTGGCAAGACGCACCTGATGTTCGCGGCCGGCAATGAAATGCGCCGGCAGAACCCGAATGCGCGCGTGCTGTACCTTCGCAGCGAACAGTTCTTCAGCGCCATGACCAAGGCACTGATCGAAAAGTCGATGGACCAGTTCAAGCGACGCTTCCAGCAAGTGGATGCGTTGCTGATCGACGACATCCAGTTTTTCGCCGGCAAGGACCGCACGCAGGAAGAGTTCTTCCACACCTTCAATGCGCTGTTCGACGGCCGCCAGCAGATCATCCTGACCTGCGACCGCTATCCGCGCGAAGTGGAAGGCCTGGAACCCCGGCTTAAATCACGCCTGGCCTGGGGCCTGAGCGTGGCGATCGACCCGCCGGACTTCGAGACGCGCGCGGCCATCGTGCTGGCCAAGGCGCACGAGCGCGGTGCGCAGATCCCCGACGACGTGGCGTTCCTGCTGGCCAAGAAGATGCGCAGCAACGTGCGCGATCTGGAAGGCGCACTCAACACGCTCGCGGCGCGCGCCAACTTCACCGGGCGCGCCATCACCACGGAGTTCGCCCAGGAAACCCTGCGCGACCTGCTGCGCGCGCAGCAGCAGGCCATCAGCATCCCCAATATCCAGAAGACCGTGGCAGACTACTACGGTCTGCAAGTCAAGGACCTGCTGTCCAAGCGGCGCACGCGTTCACTGGCGCGTCCGCGGCAGGTGGCGATGGCCCTGGCCAAGGAACTGACCGAACACAGCCTGCCGGAAATTGGCGACGCGTTCGCCGGTCGCGATCACACGACCGTGCTGCACGCCTGCCGACAGATCCGCACCTTGATGGAAGCGGACGGCAAGCTGCGCGAGGACTGGGACAAGCTGATCCGGAAACTCAGCGAGTAATCGAGGATCGCCCTGGGGCGCATCCGCGTTGACGCAGGGTATCCGGCCAGTGCTTCACGTTGTCCCGCGTGTCCGCCGCAGGTGCCGGCTCTGCGTATGGCATGCCGCTTCCTGTCGTTGATGTCGCTGCTCCAGGCCGCCGCCGCAACCTGTGGCGTTACTGTAGGTGGGGCGACGAAACGGGGCAACGCATAACATCGTGGACAAGCAGGTCTGCCTTCTGTGGATAAGATGTGCGTGGAATCAGGCCGGAAAGTTGTCCACAGGTTTCTGCATAGGCACACCCGCCCCTGTCCACCGGGTTGGAAGAAGAAGAAATTGATTCAATTCAAATGGTTATGTGGGTTTTCCCGGATTTCGGGCCCTACCATCACCACCAGCTTTTAAGCTTTTAGTCTTTAAAAATCCAAAGCGAAGGGGCCCCAACACTCATGCGTTTCAGTCTGCAGCGCGAAGCTTTCCTCAAGCCCTTGGCCCAGGTGGTCAATGTGGTCGAACGCCGGCAGACGTTGCCGGTATTGGCAAATTTCCTGGTGCAGGTGCAGAACGGGCAGCTCTCGCTGACCGGTACCGACCTGGAAGTGGAGATGATTTCCCGTATCGGTGTCGATGAGGCGCAGGACGGTGAAACCACGATCCCGGCGCGCAAGCTGTTCGACATCATTCGGGCGCTGCCCGACGGCAGCAAGGTGACGGTGAGCCAGACGGGCGACAAGGTCACGGTGCAGGCCGGCCGCAGCCGTTTCACGCTGGCGACCCTGCCTGCGAACGATTTCCCGTCAGTGGACGAAGTCGAAGCGACCGAACGTATCGAGGTGCCGGAAGCCACCTTGAAGGAGCTGATTGAACGCACTTCGTTCGCGATGGCCCAGCAGGACGTGCGCTACTACCTCAACGGGCTGCTGTTTGACCTGAGCGAGCGGACGCTGCGCTGCGTGGCGACCGACGGCCATCGCCTCGCCCTGTGCGAGGCGGAACTGGAAGGCGCGCCCGTGGGCAAGCGTCAGATCATCGTGCCCCGCAAGGGCGTGACCGAACTGCAGCGACTGCTGGAAGGTGGCGATCGGTCGCTGGAACTGGAGGTCGGCCGCAGCCACATCCGGGTCAAGCGGGATGATGTGACGTTCACCTCGAAGTTGATCGATGGCCGCTTCCCTGACTATGCCGCCGTGATTCCGATTGGCGCGGACCGTGAAGTCCTGCTGGATCGTGAAGTCCTGCGCGCCGCCCTGCAGCGCGCCGCCATCCTGTCCAACGAGAAGTACCGGGGCGTCCGTGTCGAGGTTTCTCCCGGCCAGTTGAAGATCAGCGCTCATAATCCCGAGCAGGAAGAGGCCCAGGAAGAAATCGAAGCCGACACCAAGGTGGACGGTCTGGCGATCGGGTTCAACGTCAACTACCTGCTGGACGCGTTGTCGGCCCTCCGCGACGAGCACATCGTCCTGCAGCTGCGCGATGCCAATTCCTCGGCACTGGTGCGTGAGGCGAGCAGCGAGAAGTCGCGCCATGTCGTGATGCCATTGCGTCTCTGACCCGCCTTGTTCCACGTGAAACACACCAGTCGCCCGGCCCCGCGCTGGGCGATGTCGTTTCCAGGTGCCGATTTCGAGCGATCCGGCTTCCGGGCAACACCGCACGCTAGAATCTTGCGATGCCGCTGTCGCTCGCCTGCCCCTTGCTCCACCCTCGCCTTTCCCGTGCCCAGTTGCCTTGGGGCACGCAGGGGACCTCCCCGTGCAGGTAACCCGCCTGGAGGTAAGCGGGTTGCGTCGATTCCAGCAGGTTTCAGTGGCCCCGGGACCCGGGCTCAATCTGATCACAGGCGATAACGGCGCGGGCAAGACCAGCCTGCTCGAAGCGCTCCACCTGATGGCATACGGACGCAGCTTCCGTGGCCGAGTGCGGGACGGCCTGGTCCGAACCGGTGCCGACGCCGTCGAGGTGTTCGTGGAGTGGCGCGAAACGGGCCAGGAGCGTCTTCGTCGCGCGGGCCTTCGCCATACCGGCCAGACATGGACCGGTCGGCTGGATGGCGAGAATGTGGCTCAACTCGGAGATCTTTGCGCCGCGCTCGCAGTTGTCAGCTTCGAGCCCGGTAGCCACGCCCTGGTCACCGGTGGGGGTGAACCGCGTCGTCGTTTCATCGATTGGGGCTTGTTCCACGTGGAACAGGGAGGTGAGGGGAGCTTCCTGCCGTTGTGGCGTCGGTATGCCCGGGCGCTCAAGCAGCGAAATGCCCTGCTGAAGTCAGGCGCAGGGGGTGCCCAACTCGATGCCTGGGATCACGAGATGGCCGAAGCGGGTGAGCCATTGACGGGCCATCGCTTGCGCTATCTCGAAGCTTTGCAGGGTCATCTCTCCGCGGTTGCCACGGAACTGGCGCCGTCGCTCGGTTCCGCGGACCTGCAGTTCCAGCCCGGGTGGCGGCGCCACGAACTGGCATTGGCGGACGCGTTGCTGCTCGCCCGGGAGCGGGACCGCGCGGCGGGTTACACCACTGTCGGCCCCCATCGGGCTGACTGGCGTATCGACTACTCCAGCCTGCCCCACCGCGAAACGCTTTCCCGCGGCCAGGCAAAACTGACCGCGTTGTGCTGCCTGCTGGCGCAAGCGGAGGATTTCGCTGCGCGGAGAGGCGAGTGGCCGGTCATCGCCCTGGATGACCTGGCATCGGAGCTGGATCGGCATCACCAGCGCCGTATCCTGGAACGGCTGCTGGCTTGCGGTGCCCAGGTCTTAATTACCGGCACCGAAAGCCCTTCCGGACTCACTGGCATGCAGGCTACGCCCACTGTGTTCCACGTGGAACAGGGCGCCATCGGGCAGCAGCAGGTTGGCGGCAAAGAGGGCTAAGTGCCCACCAGTGCTATAATTCCGCATTGAATCCCTTGGCCCGCGCGTGGCGCCCACCGACCCGGTGACGCGGCGCCTGCCATGCAGCCGACCCGAAGCGAATGACCGACGAAACGACCTCTTCTGCACCGAACGGCAACAGCACCTACGACTCCAGCAAGATCACCGTCCTCCGGGGCCTGGAAGCGGTCCGCAAGCGGCCCGGCATGTACATCGGCGACGTGCATGACGGCACCGGCCTGCATCACATGGTGTTCGAGGTCGTCGACAACTCGATCGACGAAGCGCTGGCCGGTCACGCCGACAATGTGGTGGTGAAGATCCACGAAGACGGCTCGGTCTCGGTCTCGGACAACGGTCGCGGCATCCCGGTCGATATCCACAAGGAAGAAGGCGTCTCGGCGGCGGAAGTCATCCTCACCGTGCTCCACGCGGGCGGCAAGTTCGACGACAACAGCTACAAGGTTTCCGGCGGCCTGCACGGCGTGGGCGTATCCGTCGTCAATGCCCTGTCCTCGCACCTGTGGCTGGACATCTGGCGCGATGGCCACCACTACCAGCAGGAATACGCGCTGGGCGAGCCCACCTACCCGCTCAAGCAGCTGGAAGCTTCGGAGCGCCGCGGCACCACGCTGCGCTTCCTGCCGGCGGCCGAGATCTTCAGCGATGTCGAGTTCCATTACGACATCCTGGCGCGCCGCCTCCGCGAACTGTCGTTCCTCAACTCCGGCGTCAAGATCACCCTGATCGACGAGCGTGGCGAAGGCCGCCAGGATGTCTTCGAGTACGAAGGCGGCATCCGCAGCTTCGTGGAGCACCTGGCGCAGCTGAAGACACCGCTGCACCCGAATGTCATCTCGGTCACCGGCGAAGCCAGCGGGATCGTGGTGGATGTCGCCCTGCAGTGGACCGACGCCTACCAGGAAACGATGTTCTGCTTCACCAACAACATCCCGCAGAAGGATGGCGGTACCCACCTGATCGGCTTCCGTGCCGCGCTGACGCGCACGCTGACCAACTACATCGAACAGAACGGCATCGCCAAGCAGGCCAAGGTCAATCTGTCCGGCGACGACATGCGCGAAGGCATGATCGCGGTGCTGTCGGTGAAGGTGCCGGACCCCAGCTTCTCCTCACAGACCAAGGAGAAACTGGTCAGTTCCGAGGTCAGGCCGGCCGTTGAGAGCACGTTCGGCGCACGTTTGGAGGAGTTCCTGCAGGAACACCCCCACGAAGCCCGCGCCATCGCCAGCAAGATCGTCGACGCAGCGCGTGCCCGCGAAGCCGCACGCAAGGCCCGCGACCTGACCCGCCGCAAGGGGGCGCTGGACATCGCCGGCCTGCCCGGCAAGCTGGCCGACTGCCAGGAGAAGGATCCGGCACTGTCCGAACTGTTCATCGTCGAGGGTGACTCGGCCGGCGGTTCCGCCAAGCAGGGCCGCAACCGCAAGAACCAGGCGGTGCTGCCATTGAGGGGAAAAATCCTCAACGTGGAACGCGCGCGCTTCGATCGCATGCTCGCCTCTGCCGAAGTCGGCACGCTGATCACCGCGCTCGGCACCGGCATCGGCAAGGACGAGTACAACCCGGACAAGCTGCGTTACCACCGCATCATCATCATGACCGACGCCGACGTCGACGGTTCGCATATCCGCACGCTGCTGCTGACGTTCTTCTACCGGCAGATGCCGGAGTTGATCGAACGAGGCCACATCTACATCGGCCTGCCGCCGCTCTACAAGCTCAAGCAGGGCAAGCAGGAGCTGTACCTGAAGGACGATGCGGCGCTCAACGTGTACCTGGCCAACAATGCGGTCGAAGGCGCGTCGCTGATTCCCGCCGATGGCGAGCCCCCGATCTCCGGTGAAGCCCTGGAGAAGCTGCTGCTTGCCTTCACCACTGCTCGTGATGCCATCTCACGCAACGCACACCGTTACGATCCGGTGCTGCTGGAGTCGCTGATCGATTTCACCCCGCTCGATGCGGAGCACCTGCAGAAGAACATCGACGAGCGGCACGAACTGGCCGCGCTGGAAGCCAAGCTCAACCGGAGCAGCCTGGGCAGTGCGCGCTATGCGCTGACGCTGCAGCCCGCCACCGAACAACGCCCCGCTGCGCTGCTCGCGACGCGTCGGCACATGGGCGAGGAACTGGTGCAGGTGCTGTCGCTGTCGGCCTTCGAGACCGGCGAACTGCGTCCGTTGCGCGAAGCGGCGGCGCTGTTGCATGGACTGGTGCGCGAAGGCGCACAGGTCATCCGCGGCAACAAGGCGCAGCCGGTGGTTACCTTCGCCGACGCACAGGCATGGTTGCTGGAAGAGGCCAAGAAGGGCCGCAGCATCCAGCGCTTCAAGGGCCTGGGTGAAATGAATCCCGAGCAGCTGTGGGATACCACGGTGAATCCGGATACGCGTCGTCTTTTGCAGGTGCGCATCGAGGACGCGGTCGCCGCCGACCAGATCTTCAGCACGTTGATGGGAGACGTGGTGGAGCCGCGTCGTGAGTTCATCGAAGACAACGCGCTGAAGGTTTCCAACCTCGACGTGTGATGTTTCGGCGGATGAGCCCGGTCCCCTTCTCCCCGGTCGACGCGGGAGTCCCCGGCGGACGTCCATTGCGCGGCGTGCTGCCGGCGTTCGCACTGGATGTCGTGCTGGCGGTGGTGCTTTCGTTCTCAGCCATGCTCCTGGGTTTGCTGGGATGGGCCGGCTGGCGCGGTGTGCAGTTGGCGCGCACGCATGGCGGCATGATCGACGCGCAGGCCCTGCAGGCGAATGTGGGCGCTCCGCCCGTCCTGTTCCTCATCGTGGCCACGCTCGTCAGCACCGGCGGCACGGCGCTGCTGCTGTACTTCTGGCGCCGACGCGCAACGATCACCGAACAGAAGCAGTCACGGGCCAACACGCGTCTTCCCCGGACCTGGTTCTGGGCGCTTGCTACGGGAATTTCGACCTTTCTGTTCAGTGCAGTCATGAGCGGATGCGGCCGCGCGCTGGGGCTGGACCTGGAACCGAGCAACCTGGACGTGATCAAGGCCGGATTCGCGCAATACCCCGTGTTCCTGGGCCTGTTCGCTGTCGTCCTTGCGCCCATGTACGAGGAGCTGCTGTTCCGCCGCGTCCTGTTCGGGCGACTGTGGCATGCGGGCTGGCCCGTCCTGGGCCTGGTGCTGAGCAGCCTCGTGTTCGCCCTCGTCCATGAAATGCCGGGCCTCAACGGAAAACCCCTCACCAGCACACTTTTCCTGGTTCTGGTCTATTCGGGCATGGGCGCCATGTTTGCCGGGGTCTACCGGTTGACAGGCACGCTTTGGGCGCCGATCGCCGCGCATATCCTGAACAACGCCCTTGCGCTGGCTGTCTTGCAGATTTACGGCCAGACGCAGGCTTAATGTGATTGACGAAAGTTTAAGACGCGTTTGCCCAGACTCGCGTTGTACGCAATGGTCGCAGGGGGCGCGCATGAAAGTCTGGATTCTCGGGACCGTCGCAATTCTCGGTCTGACGTCGTGTGCCACGACGACCTCGCCCACCGGCCGGACCCAGATGGTTGGGGGCGTCTCGCAGGCGCAACTCGATCAGTTGGGCGCACAGGCCTTTGCCGAGACCAAGGCGAAGGAAACCTTGAGTCGCGACGCGCGACAGAACGGCTACGTCACCTGCGTGGTCAACGCACTCGTGCGCCAGCTGCCTCCCGAACAACGCAGCGTCGCGTGGGAAACCGCTGTTTTCTCGGACAAAGAGCCCAACGCGTTCGCGCTGCCGGGTGGCAAGGTGGGCGTGAACACCGGCATCTTCACGGTGGCCAAGAACCAGGATCAGCTTGCGGCGGTGCTCGGGCATGAGATCGGCCACGTGATCGCGCGCCACCACGAAGAGCGCATTACCCGTCAGATGGGAGCGCAGGCCGGCTTGGGCGTCCTCGGTGCGCTGGCCGGTGCGCGCTACGGTGAGGGTGCGGCCAGCACGGTGAACCAGCTGGGTGGCATGACCGCACAGGCGGCTTTCCTGTTGCCAGGGTCGCGCACCCAGGAGAGCGAGGCGGATGTGGTCGGCCAGCGGCTCATGGCCCAGGCGGGCTTCGATCCTCGCCAGGCCGTCGATCTCTGGCAGAACATGATGGCCGCCAGCGGTGGCCGTCAACCGCAGTGGCTGTCCACGCACCCCGACCCCGCCAACCGCATTCGCGAACTGCAACGCGATGCGCCCTCCCTCGTACCCACCTACGAGGCGGCCAGGAAGGCCGGAAACGCGCCGAAATGCGGCTGACACACGGCACGGTATTGCTGCTACGCAACACCTGAAACGGTATCCGCACGCACCAGGTTTCTGTTAGTTTTGCCGGCCCCGCACGCAGGCGGGTTGGACCGTCATCCCCCGGATGGCCTGACGAGGTTTGAAGATGAAGCTCCGCATGCAAAAGAACACCCTACTCAGCATGATGCTGCTGGCCGCCTTTGGCGGCGGCGTTGTCGCCGATGCCGTGGCGCAGTCCGCCCGTTCTGCCAACCGGAGCGGTTCGCGCGAAGGCAGCCAGAAAGCGGAAGTCCGTTACCCCGACGCGACGCGCGAGGACCCCAAGACCAAGCCCTCCAGCAAGATGCAGGGCAAGCTGGGCAAGCTGTTCAAGGCCTACGAGAAGGAAGACAACGACGCCGAGACGCTGGCGTTGGCCAAGGAGCTGCTGGCCGAACCGAATGCGAACGAATATGACAAGGCCATGGCCGCCCAGCTGGGCGGGCAGGCGGCATACAACCTGGATGACATGGCGACAGCCAAGCAGCTGCTCCAGCAGGTGATCGACCTCAACGCGCTGGACAACAACGGCCACTACCAGTCGATGCTGATGCTGGCCCAGTTGCAGCTGCAGGACGACGAGTTCGAGCCGGGCATGGCCAATCTCAACCGTTATCTCGCAGAGACGAAATCCAACAAGCCCGACGACCTGATCCAGAAAGGCCAAGCGCTGTACCAGATGGAGAAGTACGCCGAAGCCATCCCGGTACTCGAGCAGGCCATCGCCGCCACGCCCGAGCCCAAGGACAATTGGTACGGTCTGCTGCTGGCCTCGCTCATCGCCGCCGAGCGGCCTGCCGAAGCGGTGAAGATCGCCGAGCAGATGGCCGCCAAGAATCCGGCCGACAAGAAGGCCCAGCTCAACCTGGTCGCGACCTACCAGCAGGCGGACCAGTACGACAAGGCCGCCACCACGCTGGAGAAGATGCGTTCCGCTGGCCAGCTGACCGAAGAAAAGGAATACCGACAGCTCTACGTGACCTACGCCAACATGGACGGCCGGGAGAAGGACGTCATTTCCGTCGTCAACGAAGGTTTGGAGAAGGGCTTGCTGAAGCCGGACCACCAGACCTTCCTGGCCCTGGCGCAGGCGTACTACTACTCCGAGCAGATCCCGCAAGCCATCGACGCGTGGCAGAAGGCAGCGCCCCTCGCCGCGGATGGCGAAACCTATCTGAACCTGGCGCGCGTCCTGTGGCAGGAGGGCCGCATCCCGGAAGCCAAGGTTGCTGCGCGCGCCGCGCTGGGGAAGGGTTTGAAGAAGCCGGACGACGCGAAGAAGATCATCGCGCTGCCGTAACGGGATTCGATGACACCGAAGGCCAATTAATCCATACGGATGATGGCATCGGGGCGCCGGATTGGTATAAGCTGGGGGTTCCGTCGGTGAAAACCACCGGCAGGGCCCAGAATCGACGAGGCGTCTCGGCGCTCGTAACAACCTTGAGTTAATTGGCGCATGGCTGAACAACTGGTCATCAACAGGTACCGGGAAGAAGAAGAGGACAACAGCCTCAACTGGCCCCGTATCATCGGTATTGCCTTCGTGATCGCATTGCACGCAGCGGCCCTGCTTGCGCTGTTGATCCCGGCGGTTGCTCCGCCGGCTGAAAAGAAGGAAGAGCGCCGCACCTCGGTCGTCATCGTCGACGCGCCGCCTCCCCCGCCGCCGCCGCCGCCGCCGCCGCCGAAGCAGGACACGCCGCCGCCGCCGGTCAAGAACCTGGCGCCGCCGAAGACGACCCCGCTGCCGCCGCCGCCGGAAGCACCGCCGGTCGACATCGCCGAGCCGCGCCCGACCGATATCGTGACGCCGCCGACGCCGCCTTCTAACCCGCCGTCGACGCCGGACATCGGTGCCAGCGTGGACATCTCGTCGAAGAACATGAACCCGCCGCGTTACCCGCCCGCCGCTGCGCGCGCCGGTATCACCGGTACGGTCATCCTGATCATCGACGTGGACGCCAACGGCAACGTCACCAACGTGTCGGTGGAAAAGTCGAGCCGCAACCGCGACCTCGACCGTGCAGCGATCGATGCCGCACGCAAGTGGCGCTTCAATGCTTCCGTCGTCAACGGCCAGAAGTCAGCTGGCCGGGTCCGCGTGCCGGTGGATTTCACGCTTTAATGAAGGAAGACCGCAGCCAACACCTGGGCCAACGTCAACGCTCCATCCTTTCAGAACCGCAACACCCTCTATCAACACTTATATAAAGGTAAGCGTCATGCTGCAGGAAACCCTTTTTGCCGCCGCCGCCGGGGGCACCAACGCCGCGAATGCCCTGTCGCAGATGGGCTTCGAGCACATGATCAGCGAAATGATCAGCAAGCCCGGCGAGTTCATCGTCTCGTGGGTCGTGCTGCTCACCCTCGTCATCATGTCGGCCATGTCCTGGTACTGGACGGTCATCAACGTGCTGCGCAGCAGCCGCCTGAAGGGCCAGGCCGATCGCGTCACCAGCGCATTCTGGGAAACGCCGAACGCGCAGGACGCCATCCGCCTGATGGAAGAGCAGCCGAAGAACGAGCCGTTCTCCAAGATCGCGCTTGACGCTGCCCAGGCAGCCGCGCACCACCAGCGCGCCGAAGGTTCCGCCGCAGGCCTGGGCGAAACCCTGAGCCGCTCCGAGTTCGTCGACCGCGCGCTGCGCCAGGCCGTGACCCGCGAGAGCACCAATCTCCAGGGTGGCATGACGCTGCTGGCCACCGTCGGTGCGACCGCGCCGTTCGTGGGTCTGCTGGGTACGGTGTGGGGCATCTACGGCGCCCTGATCCGCATCGGTGCAACCGGCCAGGCCTCGATCGACGCCGTTGCCGGCCCGGTGGGTGAAGCGCTGATCATGACCGCCATCGGTCTGTTCGTCGCCATCCCGGCCGTGTTCGCGTACAACTTCTTCAGCAAGACCAACTCGGCGACCATCGCCAAGTTCGACACGTTCGCGCACGACCTGCACGACTTCTTCGCCACCGGCTCGCGCGTTCGCTGAGCCGGCGGTACAAGCAGTCAACGCAACGTTCTAGACGGAGCCCGTCATGGCTTTCAGTAGTGGTAATAGCAGCGGCCCGATGGCCGAGATCAACGTCACGCCCCTCGTGGACGTGATGTTGGTGCTCCTGATCATCTTCATCATCACGGCGCCTCTGATGTCGCACAAGGTGAAGATCGAACTGCCCGAAGCGAATCTGGTACAGGATCCGGCGGACAAGACCGCGCCGGCGACCCCGCCGATCACCATCTCCGTCAAGGAGAATGGCGATCTGTACTGGGGCGACGAGCCGGTGACCAAGGAGATCCTGGAATCCCGCCTGTCCAGCGTGGCCCAGCTGCAGCCGCAGCCGAAGCTCAACCTGCGCGGCGACAAGACGACGAAGATGGGCACCATCGCCGACGTCACCAAGATCGCGCAGGGTCAGGGCATGCTGGACATCGGCTACGTGGCCACGAAAGAGAAGGGGCAGTAAGCCATGGCATTCAGCAGTGGTGGAAGCAAGGGCCCCATGGCCGACATCAACGTCACGCCCCTCGTGGACGTGATGCTGGTGCTGTTGATCATCTTCATCGTGACCGCGCCGATCATGACGTACCCGATCGAAGTGGCCCTGCCGCAGCGCGTGATCAACCCGCCGCCGCAGGTGCGTGAGCCGCCGCCGCCGATCGATCTGCGCATCGAGGCCGATGGCACGGTCTACTGGAACAACAGCCCGGCGAACGTGGCCGACCTCCAGCAGAAGATGGAAGAGGAAGTACAGCGCGATCCGACCAATCAGCCGGAGCTGCGCATCGAAGCCAATTCGGAATCGCACTACGACGTGATGGCCAAGGTGTTGGCCGCCGCGAAGAACGCGCAGATGATGAAGATCGGTTTCGTACAGTAATCCTGACGCGACAGACCTTTGAACGCCGCCCACCCGGGCGGCGTTTTTCTTTGCGCCTGTACAGGCCGGGTCACCCCTCTTGTCTGAACCCCGGGACCGGCGTAGCGTCAGGACCACGGTCCCTGACAGAAGGAGGTGTGCCATGGCGTTCTCCGTTCCTGCAAGCCGTCGTGAACTGGCCGAAATCAACATCACCCCGCTCGTGGACGTGATGCTGGTACTGCTGGTGATCTTCATCGTCACCGCGCCGTTGCTTTCGCGGCCCATCGACACGATCCTGCCGCAGCCCGTACCGGGAGAAAGGACCGAGCCGCCGAACGACCTCGTCCTCAAGGTCGGTTTGGGGGGAACCTACACGCTGGACGACCGCCCGGTATCACTCGCCGAGCTGCGTCTCCGGCTCGAGGATGCCCTTGTCGCCGACCCCCGGACGATACTGCAGGTGGATGCTTCCGCTGGCGCCGACTACCAGCAACTGGTCAGCGCCCTGGCACAGGCCGAAGCGAGCGGCCTGGACCATATCGTGATGCGGAACTGATGCGCGCGTGATGGCGCCGGTCGGCGCTCAGCGAGCGGCGCCGGCGGGTGTTTGCAGGATGGCCAGGTAGGCCTCCACCGTGCGCTCGAGGCCGGCGTACAACGCTTCACCGATCAACGCATGACCGATGGAGACCTCCAGGACCCCGGGCACGGCGGTCAGGAAATCACCCAGATTGTCCTGGCTCAGATCGTGCCCGGCATTGACGCCCAGACCCAGGGCCTGCGCTTCGCGTGCGGTCCGGGCGCAGAGTGCCAGCGCGGTTGCAGCGTCGCCACGCGCGGCGGCCTCGGCGAAGGGACCGGTAAAGATCTCGACGCGGTCCGCGCCAACCCGCGCGGCTTCAGCCAGGCCCACGCAACCGGCGTCGACGAACAGGCTGACACGACAGCCCATGGCCTTCAGTTCGGCAACGAGCGGCTGCAGGCGATCCATGTCGCGACTGAAATCGAAGCCGTGGTCTGACGTGATCTGCCCGTCGGCATCCGGTACCAGCGTCGCCTGCGCCGGCCGCACGGCATCGCACAGGGCCAGGAACCCGGGATAGCCCTCGCGGAGCGGGGCGAAAGGATTGCCCTCCAGGTTCAGTTCAACGCCGCACTCGCGCGTCAGTGCCGACAGGGCATGCACGTCCGCCGTGCGGATGTGCCGCTGGTCCGGCCGCGGATGCACCGTGATCCCATGCGCGCCTGCGGACAGGCATGTGCGCGCGGCGCGCACCACATCCGGCTCCGTGCCTCCCCGTGAATTGCGCAGCACGGCGATCTTGTTGACGTTGACGCTGAGCGCGGTCACGAAGCGGGGGGCTCTGCGGGTGGCATCGCGTTGCGGCGCGCCTCGGCCACCTCGCGCAGGCGGCGCAGCTCGGTGGGATCGATCATCTGCGACGGATCCCGGCTGCTCTCACCGATGCGGCGTGCGTACCAGCCCATGATCCAGAGCAGGAACAGTACCAGCGACGCGAGCAGGGAAACCACCATCACCGCCGTGGAGGTCACGGAAAAGCCGACATACAGGGCGCCGACCGCCATCAACAGGAACAACCAGTGCATCGTCCACCCCCGGGTTGGTCGCGGCATATTACCGCCTCCGGCACGGCACAAAAACGGGCCTGCTTCACAGCAACGGCGACATCAGGCGGGCCAGCGCCTCGGGCAGCCGGTGCCGCCAGAGCGAACGGTCGCGCTGCAGCTTCACCGGTTCGCTGGCGGCGATTTCCGCTTCCAGCCACTGCGCCAGCGTGCCGGCGACGCCCCGGTCCCGGAACATCATCGAGATCTCGAAGTTGAGGCGGAAACTGCGGTGGTCGAAGTTGGCGCTGCCGATGATCGCCATGGCATCGTCGCAGAGCAATGCCTTGCTGTGCATCATCCGCGGGCCGTACTCGTAGACCTTCACGCCTGCGGCCAGCAGCTCGTCGAAGTAGGACCGCGCGGCGAGCGTCACCAGGCGCGAATCACTCACCTTCGGGACCACCAGCCTCACATCCAGCCCACCCAGTGCCGCCGACGTCAGCGCCATCCGCGCCGCTTCACCCGGCACGAAGTAGGGCGTCACCAGCCACACGCGCTGCTTCGCTTCGTGGATGGCGGCGACCTTCAAGCGGTGGATCGGCTCCCATGCGGAATCCGGTCCCGACACCAGCGCCTGCGTGGCGATGCCGCCGCGTACGTTCGCATCGCCCGCGCTCCACAACCGCGTGCCCTGGAAATCCTTGCGTTGCTGCCCGGTCGCGTAGACCCAGTCCTCCACGAACACCTGCTGGATGCTGCGCACGATCTCACCCTCCAGGCGCAGGTGCAGGTCGCGGTAGGCATCGTCGCGCAAGGATTCGTCTTCGTCGTCGGTGACGTTGATGCCGCCGGTGAAGGCGATGCGACCGTCCACCACCACGATCTTGCGGTGGGTGCGCAGGTTGAGCCATGGCCGGGTGAAGGGCCGGAAGCGGGTGGGGTGGAACCACGCGTACTCGCCACCGGCGTCCACCAGTGCCTGCAGTGCGCGCTTCTTCAGGCGGTTGGAGCCTACGGCGTCCAACAGCAGGCGGACTTTCACCCCCTGGCGCGCTTTCGCCGCCAATGCGTCGAGCACGCGCATGCCGGTGCGGTCGCCATTGAAGATGTAGTACTCCAGGTGGATGTGGTTGTCTGCGGCTTCAATGGCGTCGACGATGGCCTGGTAGGTGGCGCACCCATCGACCAGCTGCTGCACGGAGGTCGCGGTGGAGGGAGGAAGCCCGGTGATCTTCTGCGCCAGCATGGGCAGCTCGGCACTGTTGCCGTCGGTAGGCGCGAAGACCTCGTAGCTGTCGAGCCCTTCGCGCGAGCGCGTACGACGCAACTGGTGGCGCTTGATCCGTTGCGGCCCCAGCAGGAAGTAGATCAGGTAGCCCACGTAGGGCAGCAGTGCCAGCGACAGCAGCCAGCTCAGGGTGGCCACCGGTTCCCGCTTCTGCAGCACGATCCAGGCGCACAGCGGCACCAGGTACAAGAGCCACGCGGCCGTCACCCACAACTGCAGATGCGGCAGCGAGGTGAAAGACTCCCACAGGGCGTTCAGCACATCAGTCATCCAGCGATTCTATTCGGTGTCGCGCAGCCTGCGACGATCACGGTGCAAACTGTCCGCATGACGACACCCCCGCCCAGCGTGAAGGGACGTGGTTCCGCCCGATACCTGCCCGGTCGCTTCGCGGTGACCACGCCGGAAGCCGTCGACGACGGTTGGCATGATGCCGATGGCGAAGGCGACATCACGTCCGCGCCGAAGACCGAACTGCGCGAGGAGGTCGCGCGCAGTGTCCTGACCCGCAACCAGTCGCCGGACATCCCCTTCGACCAGTCGCTGAATCCCTACCGGGGGTGTGAGCACGGCTGCAGCTACTGCTTCGCACGCCCGTCGCACGCTTATCTCGACCTGTCGCCCGGACTGGATTTCGAAACCAGGATTTTCGCGAAGACCAATGCGCCGGAGGTGCTGAGGCGCGAGCTTGCGAAGCCCGGTTATCGGGTCCGCCCGATCTCGCTGGGCATCAACACCGACGCCTACCAGCCGGTTGAACGGAAGCTGCAACTGACACGTCGCATCATCGCGGTGCTGGCCGAAACCAGGCATCCGTTCTCGCTGATCACGAAGAACGCGCTGGTCGAGCGTGACCTGGATCTTCTCGTCCCGATGGCCCGCGAAAACCTGGTGCATGTGTACTTTTCCATCACCACGCTGGACAACGCGCTGTCCTCACGCCTCGAACCGCGCGCGTCCGCACCGCACAGCCGGCTGAAGGCCGTGAAGCGCCTCAGCGAAGCCGGCATTCCCGTTGGCGTGATGTTCGCGCCGGTGATCCCGTGGGTGAACGACCAGGCGCTGGAAGCCGTGCTGGACGCGGCGAGTGCACATGGCGCCACCGCCGCAGGCTATGTGTTGCTGCGCCTGCCGCATGAAGTCGCTCCCTTGTTTCGCGATTGGCTGCAGACGCATCTACCCGACCGCGCCGCGCATGTGATGAGCACGATCCAGCAACTGCGCGGCGGCAAGGACTACGACAGCCAGTTCGGGAAGAGATTGAGTGGCGAAGGCGTCTATGCCGATCTGTTGGCGCGCCGGTTCGCGCTGGCACTCAAACGGGCCGGTTTCAGGGAGCGCCGGCATCCGCCGCTCGATTGCAGCCGTTTCGTGCCGCCACGCACACCGTCGCCCCAGGGCGTACTGTTCTGACGGCATCGGCGAGCGCGCTGCGACGATCGGTCACGGGAAACCCCGGAGGCGCGCATGGACAATCCCGTGTGCCTTCCTCCGCATGCACGCCGATGATCACGTCCCTCTACCTCGCCGGTCCGGACATCTTCCGCCCCGACGCGGTTGCGCACGGCGAACGACTCAAGGCGTTGTGTGCACGCCATGGCTTCGAGGGCCTGTTTCCCCTGGACGCGCAGGTGGCTGGACACGCGACAGGCGATGCACGGGATACCGCGCGCCGGATCTACCGCGCCGACATCGGTCTGCTGGATGCCGCCGATGCGGTGCTCGCCAACCTCGATTTCTTCCGCGGTGCGGAACCGGACAGCGGCACGTGCTTCGAAGTCGGGTATGCCGTCGCCCGCGGCAAGCCGGTCTACGCCTATGTGCCCGACAGCGGCAGCCTTGCCGAACGCATCCGTCACCGTTGTCCCCAGTACCTGGCGGCTGATGCCGGCATGGACGTTCACGGCTGGCAACTGGAAGAGTTCGGCCTGCCGCTCAACCTGATGCTCGCAGTCCCCTGCGTGATGGTGGTGGGCGGTGTGGAGGCGGCATTGCAGCGGTTGCGCGGCGACATCGATGCACGGCGGGATGTCGCCTGAGCGACGTTGTCGCGCTTCAGCGTCCGCCGTACAGGCGTTCAGCGCGCTGGAACAGGATCCAGCTGGTCGCGATGTATTTGTCGCCGCCCACCGGACGGTTGCCGCGGTGCGTGTGGGTGAACGCCGTCGGCGCGATCAGCAGGCTGCCGGTGCGGGGCACGATCCTGCGCTGCTGGTGGAAGAATTCTGTCTCGCCCGCCTCGAAGCCGTCGTTGAGATAGAGCGTCCATAGCACGTGGCGGTGCAGCGGTTCGGCATCCGCGCCTTTCGGGAACAGCTCGCAGTGCCAGTACGGATAGCCACCCTCGCCGGCGGGATACCGCTGCAGGTTGATCCGGCCCGGCACGAACACCGCCATGATGAGCTTCATCAGCGCGTCGTCGTCCATGCCGGCGACGTCCTCGTAACCCAGGCGGCGCAGCTGCCCGTCGGCGCCCGGCTGCTGCAGCATCAAGGGCGCGATCAGGCTGAAGGGATAGGTACGCAGGTACTGCTTCAACCCGGCGAGCACGGCCAGGTTGAGGCGCTGTTCCACATCGCGCCAGTCGGCCTGCCCGCTGATGCTGATGTCGCGGCTGTGCTTGAGCTCCGGGTGGTGTCCGCCACCCACCTGCCCTGGCCGGTCCTGCCGGCTGGCATCGAAGCGCGCCACGATGGCGCGACAGGTCTCCACGTCCAGGGCGTCGTGATAGACCTCGATGAAGTCGGCAGGCTCTCTGTTCGGCGTCATGCCTGGATTCTAGCCGCCGGCCTGCGTATCGCGATCACGCCGCGGCCGTGTCGTGCGCGCGGTGGTAGCCGACGGCGGCTTCGACTTCCTTCCTCGATCCCAGGAACACCGGTACGCGCTGGTGCAGCTGTGTCGGGCGCAGCGACAGGATGTCCTCGCGCCCGGTGCTCGCCGCGCCGCCGGCCTGCTCCACCAGCATGCCCATCGGGTTGGCTTCGTACATCAGGCGCAGCTTGCCGGCCTTGCCCGGGTCCTTGCGGTCCCACGGGTAGATGAAGATGCCGCCGCGGGTCAGGATGCGGTGCACGTCCGCCACCATGCTGGCGATCCAGCGCATGTTGAAGTCCTTGCCGCGCGGGCCCTCCTTGCCGGCGAGCAGGTCGCTGACGTAACCCTGCATCGGCGCTTCCCAGTGGCGCTGGTTCGACATGTTGATGGCGAACTCCTTCGTCTCCTCCGGGATGCGCATGTCGCGCTGGGTCAGCACGAAGGCGCCCTGCTCGCGGTCCAGGGTGAACGCATGGGTGCCGTTGCCCGTGGTCAGCACCAGCATCGTGCTGGGGCCGTAGATGCAGTAGCCGGCGGCTACCTGGTCACGGCCGGGCTGGAGGAAGTGCTCGTCGCCCGGCGTGGTCACGCCATCCGGGCTGCGCAGCACCGAAAAGATGGTGCCGACCGAGACGTTGACGTCGATGTTGGAGCTGCCGTCCAGCGGATCGAACAGCAGCAGGAAGCCCCCGCGCGGGTAGGCGTCCGGGATCGGCTGGCTGTGGTCCATCTCTTCCGAGGCGCAAGCGGCCAGGTGGCCGCCCCAGGCGTTGGCTTCCAGCAGGATGTCGTTGCTCAGCACGTCCAGCTTCTTCTGCGCCTCGCCCTGCACGTTGCCGGTACCGGCATCGCCCAGCACGCCGCCCAGCGCACCCTTGCTGACCGCGATCGAGATGCTGGTGCAGGCACGGGCCACCACCGCGATCAGCTGGCGCAGGTCGGCGCTGATGCGTCCGGCGCGCTGCTCCTCGATCAGGTAACGGCTCAGCGAGACGGCGGACGGAACGGGAGCGGGCATGATGGGATCCACGGCGAACGGTGCGCGCATTGTCCGGGTTGATGGGACCAATGCAAGACCATTCGCTATGCTGACGGGTCTGGAGGAAGGAATGGACGAAGCAACCCCGGAGACCTGGCTGGCGCTGTCCTCGGCGCTGGGCCTGGGCCTGCTGATCGGCCTGGTGCGCGAACGCAGCCACGGTCGTCGCGCGCATGCCATCGCCGGCCTGCGCACGCATGCGCTGGTGGCGCTGGGCGCGGCGGTGGCGGCGTGGCTGGGCCTGCCCGTGTTGCTGGTCGGGTTGGGCGTCGTCGGGGTACTGGCGGCGATGGCCTACCACGCCACGCGCCAGGACGATCCCGGCCTGACGAGCGAAGTGACCCTGGTGCTGACCTTCCTGCTGGGCGCCATGGCGATGCGCGCACCGGCGCTGGCCACCGCGCTGGCGGTGGTGGTGGCCGTGCTGCTGTATGCCAAGCAGCCGCTGCATGAACTCACCCGCGACACCTTCAGCGAACGCGAGGTCTTCGACGGCCTGCTGCTGCTCGCTTCGGCGCTGGTCATCCTGCCGATCCTGCCGGACCGCCCGATCGGGCCTTTCGACGCCATCAACCTGGCCACCATCTGGAAACTCGTGGTACTGGTGATGGCGGTCAGTGCGCTGGGCCATGTCGTGCTGCGCGTGGTGGGCAATCGCTGGGGGTTGGCGGCGGCGGGGTTCTTTGCAGGCTATGTGTCGTCGACGGCGGCCACCATCGGGTTCGGACAGCGGGCGAAGGAAACACCGGCCCTGTTGCGCTCGGCTGTCGCGGCCGCGCTGCTGGCGAATCTGGCCTCGCTGACGTTGTGCGTGCCCATCCTGTGGGCGGTATCCCCAGCCCTGGTGCGCGACCTGCTGCTGGAACTCGGCGCGATCGGTGCCGTGCTGCTGGCGGGCGGCCTGCTGGGCCTGCGCGCGGGACGCGAGGAATCCGTGAAGCCCCCTACCTCCGAGAGCCGCATGTTCCGCTTCGGGCAGGCGCTCGGTTTCGCCTTGCTGGTAGGTGTGTTGACGTTCGTGGCGGCGGCGCTCGCGACGTGGATCGGACCACGGGGCGCGATGGCAGCCGCTGCGCTGTCGGCGGTCGCGGAACTGCATGCAGCCGTGGCAACGCTGGCCAACCAGTTTTCGCGCGGTGGACTGGAGGCTGCGGAAGCACGCTGGTGGATGCTCGCGTTGCTGGCGGCCAGCCTCATCGCCAAGTCGGTGATCGCCTGGGTCAGCGGCGGGACCGCCTACGGCATGCGGGTGTCCGCGGGTCTGCTGGTGGCGCTGGCCGCGGGCGCGGCGATGGTGGTGTTCTGAGCCTGGCTTTTCTGTAGGAGCGACGTGAGTCGCGACCGGGGCACCGAATCGCCGTGGAACACGACACCTTCGCGAGAAGGGATTGCCGATCCGTTCCGCGTCACTGAAAGATCCGGGTGATGGTGAGCGTGCGGTCGCGACTCACGTCGCTCCTGCAAACACCCTGCGGACTCAGATGATCCGCAGCGTGATCGCCTTCAGCACGGCGCGGGTGCGGTCGCGCGTGCCGAGCTTGTCGAGGATCGTGGAGACGTAGTTCTTCACCGTGCCTTCGGCCAGGAACAGCGTGCGCGCGATTTCCTTGTTCGAATAGCCGCCCGCCAGCAGCCGCAGGATCGCCACTTCGCGCTCACTGAACGTATCGCTGGGTGGCGCTTCGTCGCGGAAGCGGAAGCGCGCACGCACGGGATCTGTGCTCACCGGCTGCAGCAGCGTCTCGCCTGCGGCCACGCGCTGGATGGCGTCATGGAGGTCTTCGGGTGCGGCGTCCTTCAGCAGGAAGCCCTGCGCACCGGCCTGGGTGGCACGCAACAGCAGGTCGCTGTCGTCGAAGGTCGTCAGCAGCAGCACCGGGGTCCGGTCGCCACCCTCGCGCAGCTGCAGCAGGGCTTCGATGCCGTCGGTGCCGGGCATGCGGATGTCGCTCAGCACCACGTCCACCGGCTGGGCCTTGAGCTTGGCCAGCAGGTCGGCACCATCGTCGGCTTCGAAGACCACCTCGATCTGCTGCGCCTTCAACAAGGCGCGCAGGCCGGCGCGCACCAGGGCCTGGTCATCGGCCAGGGCGACCCGCACGGTCATGCGGGCAGCCTCACGTCCAGGCGCAGGCCACCGCGAGGCGCGGTGCCCAGGCGCAGATCGCCGCCCAGCGCCGCGACGCGCTCGCGGATGCCCGACAGTCCATTGCCTTCGCGCAAACCACCCCTGAGCTTGCCATCGTCCTCAATGCACAGGCGCATGTCAGCGTCCTCCCTGCTCAGCGAAACCATCAACGTCTCCGCGTTCGCGTGCCGTGCGGCGTTGGTCAGGCACTCCTGCACGATGCGCAGCAGCGACTCTGCCACGGCCGGATCGGTAATGCGGATGTCTTCCGCGATACGCAGATCCAGCGTGGGCCGTGGCAGCGGTGCGGCGAGGGCGCGGATCGCGGTCTGGAGGTCCAGCCCGCGCGAATCGCGCAGGGCCTGCACGACGTTGCGGATATCGTCCAGCAACTCGGTGGACAACTGTTGCGCGATGCGGACTTCATCGCGCACGGCGAACACGGGATCGCTGGCCAGTGCCCGCAGGTTGAGCTTCATCGCCGTGAGTTTGTGACCGGCCACGTCGTGCAGCTCGCGCGCCACGCGCAGCCGTTCGGCGTCACGAGCGCTGTCGGCCAGCAGCGCCCGTGTGGCCAGCAGGTCCGCATTCACCAGCGCCAACTGGTCGCGGGATTCCTCGGAGCGGCGGGCGTAGTGCACGCACAGGCCGGCGAGCGCCTGGAAGCCGATGTTGATCAACGTCATCGTCAGCGGCGCGCCGAATTCGTGGTGTACCATCAGCGTGTAGAACGCCATGTTCAACACCAGCGCGGCGCCGACGACCCCGCGCGGCGACAGCACGTTGACCGCGCATGCCACCCAGACCACCAGCAACACTTGCGCGGTGCCCACGCGCGGCGTCAACCATGCCAGCAGCAGCGCAAGGCCGGCCATCGTCACCAGGGCGATCCGCCGCTGCCGCTCCCAGGTGTCCGGTGCCAGCGCGAACAGGAGGAATCCCAGCGCGTACGCCACCAGTGCGGCGGCCGCGGCTGGCAGCACCTCCGGCGGCAGGAAGCGCAGGCCCAGCGACACGGCGGCGAGCGTGAACACGCCCGCCAGCGTCATGGGTTCGCGAAGTCGATTCAGGGTTGGCCACATGCGCGCATGCTGTCGTGCGCGTGGCGCCGAGGCAATGGGTCGGGCGAAAGTGGTGACTTCCGGCAGGTCAGCGACACGACGTTGTCAGAACACGTCACCCGGCACGCGCACCGTGCCTTCCATCAGCACCCGCGCGCTGCGGCTCATGATGGCCTTGGTGGCCGACCATTGGCCGTCCGTCTGCTTCAGCTCCGCCCCGACCCGCAGCGTGCCCGAAGGATGACCGAACACCACCACCTCGCGTGATCCGCCGCCCGCCGCGGCATTGACCACCGTTCCGGGGACGGCGGCGGCGGCGGCGATGGCGACCGACGCAGTGCCCATCATCGCGTGGTGCAGCTTGCCCATCGACATGGCGCGCGCGAGCAGATCGATGTCGGCCGCGCGCACCGGCTTGCCGCTCGAAGACAGGTAATCCTTCGGTGACGCGACAAAAGCGACCTTCGGCGTCAGCGGTCGCGCGGCGGCCTTCGCCACATCGTCCACCAGCCCCATGTGTACTGCGCCGTGGGCACGGATCGCTTCCAGTTTCGCCAGTGCGGCCTTGTCCTCGTTGATCGCGCCCTGCAGCTCGGTGCCGTCGTAGCCCAGCGCTGCGGCCTCGACGAACACCACCGGCACGCCCGCGTTGATCATCGTGGCCTTGAACATGCCCACGCCGGGGACATCAAGATCGTCGACGAGGTTGCCGGTGGGGAACATGGCGCCACCGCCCTCGCCTTCACCTTCGTCGGCCGGATCGATGAACTCCAGCTGCACTTCTGCCGCCGGGAATGTCACGCCATCCAGTTCGAAGTCGCCGGTTTCCTGCACCTCACCGCCGCTGACCTGTACGTGCGCGACGATGGTCTTCTGGATGTTGGCCTGCCAGATACGCACCGTGCACACGCCGTCGCGTGGCACGCGCGACGGATCGACCATGCCGTTCGCGATCGCGAACGGTCCGACCGCCGACGACAGGTTGCCGCAGTTGCCGCTCCAGTCGATGAAGGCTTCGTTGATCGGCACCTGTCCGTACAGATAGTCCACATCATGGTCCGGCTGGCTGCTCGGCGAGATGATCACCACCTTGCTGGTGCTCGACGTCGCCCCGCCCATGCCGTCGGTATGCTTGCCGTACGGATCGGGCGAACCGATCACGCGGCTCAGCAGGGCATCACGCGCGGGCCCCGGCACCTGTGCGCGTGCAGGCAGGTCTTCCAGGCGGAAGAACACGCCTTTCGACGTGCCGCCGCGCATGTAAGTGGCGGGGATGCGGATCTGGGGGGCCTGGGACATGGAAATCACCGATGACTTAGATGGTGGTACAGCTCAGAACAAGGAAGGTTGCGTTGCGGGTGGATCAAGCTCGGACAGCAATGGCCAGCGCCCGATAACCTCGTACCTATAGGGATCCCCGCTACCAATCACCAGGCACAAGGTGTCGATCGTCCAAGAGATCGCCGGAGCTAGCGGGACGCTGTCGAACGTGCGTGTAGCCCTGTAACTCAGGGTAATGTGCGGCGTTACGCCGGTCGCGATTTGGCTGAATCCTGCGTCGGCCAGCGAACGCTGAACGGACGCCAGTAGTTCTAGGAATGCTTTGGGCTTGCCGTAGGCACGCAATGTACAGTGCTGCTTCGCAGCCGCGAGATCCGGCCCCTCGATGCGATTGAACAGCAGCGTGCAGGCGCGTGCTGAGATACGGTCACCGACCCGCAGCAACGCATCGCGATCCCTCGTCGTCGGATCGAAAATTCGTTCCGAGAAGGACTGGTGCCAGTTTCCGGAGGGAAACAGGGTTGTTCCAAGCTCACGTATCAGTCCAATGGAGATGAAACGCTGCAGCACGTCCTCCGACCATGCGACCGGAGGCAGTGCTGCGAAAAAAATGCGTGGCTGAGAAGGTCTTATCACCTGATGACCGCGTATGACTGCTTGGTCACAGCATCACGCCCCGTCCGGAATCTCCGGCTCCACCAGCTTCGCCAGCATCTCCAGCGATTCCTGCCAACCCTGGTAGCAGAAATCGACCGGGATCGCGGCGGGAATGCCTTCCTGCACGACATTGAGCTCGGTGCCGGCGATGCTCTTCTTCAGCGTGACGGTCACGTGCATCTGGCCGGGCAGGCCGGGGTTGTCGAACTGGTCGGTGTAACGCAGCAATTCGTTCTCCACCAGTTCCACGTAAGTGCCGCCGAAGGAGTGGCTGGAGCCGGTGCCGAAGTTGGTGAACGACATCGTGTAGCCGCCGCCCACGCGGGCATCCATCGAATGGACCTTGCCGGTGAAGCCGTGCGGCGGCAGCCACTTAACCATCGCGTCGGGATCGAGGAATGCGCGGTAGACGCGCGAAGGCGGTGCGCGCAGCACGCGATGCAGGCGGACGGTACCGGGGGCGGTGTTCTCGGACATGATCGGACTCCTGTGCGTTGGGTGTACCGATACGACGAACGGGTCAGGCCGCTTTCGACGCGTCCAGGAAATCCTGCGCGAACCGCTGCAGCACACCACCCGCTTCGTAGATCGAGACCTCTTCGTCCGAATCCAGCCGGCAGGTCACCGGCACCTGCACGGTCTGGCCGTTCGCGCGGTGGACCATCAGCGTCAATGTCGCGCGCGGCCGGCGCTCGCCGACCACGTCGAAGGTCTCGGTGCCGTCGATGCCGTAAGTTTTGCGGGTTTCGCCAGCCTTGAACTCCAGCGGCAGCACGCCCATGCCGATCAGGTTGGTGCGGTGGATGCGTTCGAAGCCCTCGGCCACGATGGCTTCCACGCCCGCCAGGCGCACGCCCTTCGCTGCCCAGTCACGCGAACTGCCCTGTCCGTAGTCGGCGCCGGCGATGATCACCAGCGGCTGCTTGCGTGCCATGTAGGTTTCGATGGCTTCCCACATGCGCGTCACCTGGCCGTCCGGTTCGATGCGGGCCAGCGATCCCTTCTTCACCTCGCCCTCCACCACGGCCATTTCGTTGACCAGCTGCGGGTTGGCGAAGGTCGCGCGCTGCGCGGTGAGATGGTCGCCGCGATGCGTGGCGTAGGAATTGAAGTCCTCTTCCGGCAGGCCCATCTTGGCCAGGTACTCGCCTGCGGCGCTGGACGCCAGGATCGCGTTCGACGGCGACAGGTGGTCGGTGGTGATGTTGTCGCCCAGCACCGCCAGCGGTCGCATCCCGCGCAGCGTGCGCTCGCCAGCCAGCGCGCCTTCCCAGTAGGGCGGACGGCGGATGTAGGTGCTCTGCGGGCGCCAGGCGTACAGGGGTTCGACCTTGCCGCCGTGCTCGACACGCACGTTGAACATCGGCCCGTAGACCTTGCGGAACTGCTCGGGTTTCACGCTCGCCTTGACGATGGCGTCGATTTCCTCGTCGCTCGGCCAGATGTCCTTCAACGTCACCGGCCTCCCGTCTGCATCGATGCCCAGCGCATCCTTTTCGATGTCGAAGCGCACCGTGCCGGCAATGGCGTAGGCGATCACCAGCGGTGGGGAGGCCAGGAACGCCTGCTTGGCGTACGGGTGGATGCGACCGTCGAAGTTGCGGTTGCCCGACAGCACGGCGGTGGCGTACAGGTCGCGGTCGATGATCTCCTGCTGGATGGCCGGGTCCAGCGCGCCACTCATGCCGTTGCAGGTGGTGCAGGCGAAGGCGACGATGCCGAAACCGAGCTTCTCCAGGTCCGGCAGCAGGCCCGACTCTTCCAGGTACAGCTGTACCGCCTTGGAGCCCGGCGCGAGCGAGCTCTTCACCCACGGCTTGCGCACCAGGCCCCTCGCATTCGCATTGCGGGCCAGCAGTGCGGCGGCAATGACGTTGCGCGGGTTCGAAGTGTTGGTGCACGAGGTGATGGCGGCGATGATCACGGCGCCGTCAGGCATCAGCCCCTGCGCTTCATCCGCCCTGCCCGCCTCCAGCTTGGTTCCGTCGGCGATGCCGCGCTCCACCAGCGCGCTGGTCGGCAGGCGCTTGTGCGGATTCGACGGCCCGGCCATGTTGCGGACCACGGTGGACAGGTCGAAGTGCAGCGTACGCTCGTACAGCGCGCTCTTCAGGTCGTCGGCCCACAGTCCCGCGGTCTTCGCATACGTTTCGACCAGGGCCACCTGCTCGTCGGTGCGGCCGGTCAGGCGCAGGTAGTCCAGCGTGTTGTCGTCGATGAAGAACATGGCCGCGGTCGCGCCGTACTCGGGCGCCATGTTGGAAATCGTCGCGCGGTCGCCGATGGTCAGCGCCGCTGCGCCCTCGCCGCGGAACTCCAGATAGGCGCCGACGACCTTCGACTGGCGCAGGAATTCGGTCAGCGCCAGCACCACGTCGGTGGCGGTGATGCCGGGCGCAGGCTTGCCGCCCAGCTCGACGCCCACGATATCCGGCGTACGCATCCACGATGCACGGCCGAGCATGACGTTCTCCGCTTCCAGTCCACCGACACCGACGGCGATCACGCCCAGCGCGTCCACGTGCGGCGTGTGGCTGTCGGTGCCCACGCAGGTATCGGGGAAGGCCACGCCGTCCTGCACATAGATCACCGGCGACATCTTCTCCAGGTTGATCTGATGCATGATCCCATTGCCCGGCGGGATCACGTCGACGTTCTTGAATGCGTGCTTGGTCCAGTCGATGAAGTGGAAACGGTCCTCGTTGCGGCGGTCCTCGATGGCGCGGTTCTTGGCGAACGCGTCCGGGTCGTAGCCGCCGCATTCCACCGCCAGCGAGTGGTCGACGATCAACTGCACCGGCACCACCGGGTTCACCTGCGCGGGGTCGCCGCCCATGTCGGCGATCGCATCGCGCAGGCCGGCCAGGTCCACCAGCGCCGTCTGGCCCAGGATGTCGTGGCAGACCACGCGCACCGGGAACCACGGGAAATCCAGGTCGCGGCGGCGCTCGATCAGCTGGCGCAGGTAGTCGTCGCGGCGCGCGGGATCGGCGCGACGCACGATGTTCTCCGCATGCACGCGCGCGGTGTACGACAGCGTGGCCCAGGCGTCGGGGCGCAGGGCATCGACGGCGGCGTGCGCGTCGAAATAGTCGAGCGTGGTGCCCGGGAGCGAGGTGCGGAAGTCGGTATTCATGGCATGCCGTCAGCTGTGAACGGGGTGCGCGCGATGCGGGTCGGCGCGTAACGACATGCTACCGGAGGCAGGTGTCCATGGCCGGGAAAACGCCTGTTACCGACAAGAAATCACCGATGCGTTGATGAAGACCATCAACATGCGCGGGTCATTCGAACACCAGCTTGCCCTTCATCATGTTCCAGTGCCCGGGGAAGGTGCAGAAGAAGGTGTAGTCGCCGCCCCTGCGCAGTCGCGAGGTCGGGAACACCACCTCGGTCGTCTGTCCGCCGCCGATCACCGGCGTGTGGGCGATCACGCGGGCGTCGTTGCGGGGCAGATAGTCGTCGGCCAGTTTCATGCGGCCGCCGGCCAGGCCGAGCTCGCGATGATGGCGTGTTTCGGCCAGTACCCAGTTATGGCCCATCGCCTGCGCCGGCATGCGACCGGTGTGCTTCAGCACCACCCGCAGCTGCGCGCAGTCGCCCGGCACGCGGATGGTCTTCAGGTTGAAGTTCATCATGTCCGTCGCTTCGACGGTCACCGCGCAGTTGCGGGCGAACGCGGCGCCGGAGAGGGGCAGCAGTGCGCAGAGGGCGAACAGCGGGAGCAGGCGTCGGAGCATCGGACATCCACGAAAAGGGGGACGCCCGAGATTGTACGGCGCGTGTCAGACGTCGCCGCCGTCCGCCCAGCCTTCGCCGGTGCCGCGGGTGTAGACCTTGTCGCCATCACGCACGTCGCCGGCGGGGACCGCGTCCTGCGCGTCCAGCCGCGCGTAGATCGGGGTGAAGTCCGGCGCGGTCGCATTCATCAGCTGCTCGAAACTGTCGATGACGAAGTAGGTCTTCTGGAACGTGTCGATGCGGTAGCGCGTGCGCATGATCCGCTCCAGGTCGAAGCCGATGCGGTTGGGCGCATCCGATTCCAGCGAATACAGCGACTCGCCCTTCGACGACACGATGCCCGCGCCGTAGATGCGCAGGCCGTCCTTCGTGTTGATCAGGCCGAACTCCACCGTGTACCAGTACAGCCGGGTCAGGTGCTGCAATGCGTCCGGACCGATCCCGTGCGCCTTCACGCCGCCCTTGCCGTACGCTTCCATGTAGTCGGCGAACACCGGGTTCATCAGCAGCGGCACATGGCCGAACAGGTCGTGGAACAGGTCGGGTTCGGCGATGTAGTCGATCTGGTCCGGCCGGCGGATCCACCAGGTGACGGGAAAACGCCGGTTGGCCAGGTGGTCGAAGAACTCCAGCTCCGGCAGCAGTCCTTCCACCCCGACCAGCTGCCAGCCGGTGGTGGCGCGCAGCACCGCGTTCAGCTCATCGAAGCGCGGGATGCGGTCCGGCGTCATGCCCATCGCGTCCTGCGCCTGCAGGAACTCGTCGCAGGCGCGGCCGACCAGCAGCGCGCGCTGGCGTTCGTACAACGCACCCCAGGTGGCATGGTCGTTGGCCGGGTACTCGGCGGGCTGGTCCACGATGGCTGTCGTATATACCGGTACGTAGCCCTTGTCGGTCTGCTGGTGCTCGACGCGGCGAGGCTCGTTCATGGCGGCTTCCCGGAGGGAGGAGGAATAGGCCGATGCTAGCGGCAGACGCGCGCAACAGGCTTGCTAAATTGCGCCCACACCGACAGATGGTGCAATGAAATTGCGTGAACAGGCTATCCTGTGCAGCAAATGACCGAATCTGCCTCTCTCGACCGCATTGACCTGCGCCTGCTGGCGCTGCTGCAGCGCGACGGCCGTGCCACCAATGCCGACATCGCGGCGCAGGTGAACCTGTCGCCCTCGGCCTGCCTGCGCCGCATCCAGCGGCTGGAGGCGACGGGCGTGATTGCCGGGTACGCTGCCCGCGTCGACCCCAAGGCGGTCGGGCTCGGGCTGCAGGCCTTCGTCCGCGTGCAACTGGAGAGGCACGACCCTGCCAGCGTCCAGCACTTCGGCGATGGCGTGCGGGGCTGGGACGAAGTGGTCGCCTGTTACGCGCTGACCGGCGACATGGACTACCTGCTGCACGTCGTGGTGCAGGACCTGGAGCACTTCTCCCGCTTCCTGCTCGACAACCTGCTCAATGCCAGCGGCGTGGCGGACGTGAACTCCAGCTTGGTGCTGCGTGCGGTCAAGACCGACGGCGGCATGCCATTGGGGTATGCCGGATGACATCGATCATGGTTGTCAGCGCGACACGGCGGACAGAGTGGGATTTCCGGGAGGGCAGTGCGCTGGGGACATCGTTGCGCCGGCTGTCGTTCGACGCGCGCATCCGGAGCCGGATCGCGTACCAGAACGGTCGTGGCCTGCCGGAGGTCTACAACCAGGCGATCAGGGAAAGCCAGGACAGTGATGTGCTGGTATTCGTGCACGACGATGTCTGGATCGACGACAGCTTCCTCGCTGACCGCTTGCAGGACGCGCTGCTCCGCTACGACGTGGTCGGCGTGGCAGGCAACCGGCGCAGGCAGCCCCGGCAGCCCGCATGGGCGTTCGCCGACATGACGCTGGCATGGGACGACAAGGCCCACCTGTCGGGCGGGGTGGCGCACGGCGCATATCCTTTTGGCGGGGTGTCCTACTTCGGCGGCATGCCTGCCGACTGCGAACTGCTGGATGGCGTCTTCCTCGCCGCACGCCGGGCAGCCCTGTCGCAGGCGCGCGTCGAATTCGATCCGCGCTTCGGCTTCCACTTCTACGACATGGATTTCTGCCGGTCCGCCAGGCAGGCGGGGTTGCGCCTGGGAACCTGGCCGATCGCGTTGACGCACCAGAGTGGAGGCGCGTTCGGGTCGGATGCCTGGCAGGCCGCCTACGGCGACTATCTGGCGAAGTGGGGCGACTAGCGCAGCGTCCCCAGGTCGCGTCCACGCGGATCCTGTCCGCGACACGTGCTACAACGCACGCGGTTACCGACCCTCGAGACCATCATGTACGGACTGATCGGCAAGATGCGCGCCACACCGGGCCAGCGCGACGCGCTGCTCGCGATTCTGCTGGAAGGCACCGAAGCCATGCCGGGCTGCCTGAGCTACGTGATCGCGGGTGATCCCGCCGATGCGGATGCGATCTGGATCACCGAGGTCTGGACCGATGCGGCCAGCCACACGGCCTCGCTCACGTTGCCGGCCGTGCAGCAGGCCATCGCGAAGGCGCGGCCGCTGATCGCGGGATTCGACAGCCACATCGAAACCGCACCGGTGGGCGGGCACGGGTTGCTTCCCTCCTTGTAGGAGCGACGTGAGTCGCGAACGCACGCCCACGCTGTCGGGATGACAGGAGAGGAGTGATCCTGGAGTGATGCGGAGCGGTCTTTTCGTGCGTACATTGATGTTCACGCCGTGCGGTCGCGACTCACGTCGCTCCTGCAATGGGAACACCGCCCTCCGCCTGGATTGCAACCATGGACATCTTCCCCGGATCCTGGCAACGCGCATGGACCGGCATCGGCGCGACGGGCGAGGGAGGTGCCTTGTTCGCGCAGTTGATGGCGGCGTATGCCGAACCCCAGCGCCACTACCACACGCTGCAACATCTGGGGGAATGCCTGATGGCGTTCGACCGTGCGCATGCGCTGGCGACGCACCCCCACGAAGTCGAACTGGCGCTGTGGTTCCATGACGCCATCTATGACATCAAGGCCCACGACAACGAGCAGCGCAGTGCCGACTGGGCGCGCGATGCGTTGCGGGATGCGGGGGTCGCGGCAGAGGCCGCGCAGCGCGTGCATACGCTGATCATGGCCACGCGGCACACCGCCGTGCCGTCAGGACACGATGAACAACTGCTGGTCGACATCGACCTGTCGATCCTGGGCGCGGAACGCACGCGCTTCGACGAGTACGAGCAGCAGATCCGCAAGGAGTACGCCTTCGTGCCGGGCTTCCTGTTCCGGCGCAAGCGGCGCGAGATCCTGCGCGGATTCCTCGATCGAACGGCGATCTACAGCACGCCGCATTTCCGCAGTGCGCTGGAGGCGAGAGCGCGGGACAACCTGCTCCGCGTCACCACTGCGTAGCGCCGGGCTTGCGCGGCTCCGCATGGTGTCAGGAATTGGTCGAGCGCCGGGATCGGGAGCAGCGGACCGCGCTCCGCGCTACTGTTTTACGGGTTGTCCGGCCGCATCGCACTTCACGTCGCGGCCGAACAGGCGACCCAGGCGCGAGGGTTCTTCCAGGCAACGCGGATCGGGCTTGGGCGGGGCGTGCCTCGCCGCATGCGCGGCATTGCGGGTGCGCTGCAGCTCGGCGAGCTTCGCCTTGATCTGTGGCATCGCCGCCAGTGCGGCGCGTTCGCCTTCGAGGATGGCGTTGTTCTTCTGTTCGAAATCGGCCGGGCCGATATCGTTGACCTTCGGCCGGATGACGATGTCGGCACGCGCGAGTTCCTGTTCGCCCAGGCGCTGGCCCATGATGCCGATGGACTGGTTGACGATGCCCAGCATGCTGCCGGGCTTGGTGCCGGGCGCCTTGGTGGAGATGTCCACCGCGATGACGAAATCCGCGCCCAGCTGGCGCGCGGCATCCACCGGCACCGGACTGACCACGCCGCCATCCACGTAGCTGGCCTTGCCGATCACCACCGGTTCGAACACGCCGGGAATGCTGCTGGACGCACGCACCGCCTGGCCCGTGTTGCCGCGCACGAACACCGTGCGCTCGCCGTTCTCCAGCTGCGTGGACACGGCGGCGAACGGTTTCTTCAACTGCTGGATGGTGCGCTTGCCCACCAGCTCGTTGACGTAGTCCTGCAGCTTCAATCCCTGCACCAGCCCGCCGGAGAACAGGCGCACGTCGCGGATCTTCGCCTCGTCCAGCGCGAACGCCTGCTTCTGCATCTGGAACGGATCCATGCCGCTCGCATACAACGCGCCGACCACGCTGCCGGCGCTGGTGCCCGAGACGACCTGCGGCTCGATGCCGTTGGCTTCCAGCATCTTGATCACGCCGATGTGCGCGAAGCCCTTGGCCGCACCGCCGCCCAGCGCGATGCCGACCCTGGGCTTCGGCGCCGCCGGCACCGGCTTCACCACGGCGGCGGGCGGTACGGGTCGCACGTTGTCGCCGCCGCAAGCGGCAAGCAGAACCGCGCACAACGCGAACAGGAAGGGACGCGAACGGGAGATCAGGCGCATGGGGAGAGGGCAGGGTGGGGCGACCAGCGGCGGAGCATACAGCGCGCCGCCGCAATGAGGGCCAACCGCACTCGCGGCGTCAGAAACTGTTGTCGCCGTCCAGGATCCGGCCCAGGCCACCCAGTACCGAACCTTCGCCCCGATTCTGGCCGCCACCCTGCGGTGCGGCCTGCAGCATGCGGCCGGCCAGGCGCGAGAACGGCAACGACTGCATCCAGACCTTGCCCGGGCCGGTCAGGGTGGCGAGGAAAACGCCTTCGCCGCCGAAGAACATGCTCTTGATGCCGCTGACCGGGCGCACGTCCATGTTCACGCTGGCGTGGTACGCCACCACGCAGCCGGTATCCACGTCGATGCGTTCGCCCGCCTGCAGCTCGCGCTCCACCACGGTGCCGCCGGCGTGCACGAACACCCAGCCGTCGCCTTCCAGCTTCTGCATGATGAAACCCTCGCCGCCGAACAGGCCGGTCAGGATCTTGCGCTGCAGGTGGATGCCGACGGTGACGCCGCGCGCGCCGGCCAGGAAGCTGTCCTTCTGGCAGATCAGGCGGCCGCCGTGGTCGTCCAGCTTCATCGCCAGCACGGTGCCGGGGTAGGGCGCCGCGAAGGCGACCTTCGCCTTGCCCTGGCCGGTATGCGTGTACATGGTGGTGAACAGGCTCTCGCCGGTCAGCACGCGCTTGCCCGCCGAGAACAGCTTGTCCATGAAGCCGCCGCCCTGGCCGCTGTGCGAGCCGTCGCCGAACACGGTGTCCATCTGCACGCTGCTGTCCTTGAACATCAGCGCGCCGGCTTCGGCGATGGCGCTTTCGCCGGGGTCCAGTTCCACTTCGACGAACTGCATGTCGCCGCCGACGATGCGGAAGTCGATCTCGTCCGCCGCCTTGCGCCCGCCGGAGCCCGGCAGCGGTGGCAGGTGGGGCGGCGGCGCAGCCTGTCCGGCCAGCTCCGGCAGCTCGCGTACGGGCTTCCATTCGCGCATGCCTTCACGCCAGGCCAATGCGCCGGGGTTGCGCTGGGCATGGCTGCGCGCCGCCTCTTCGTCCAGCGGACCGGTGCGGTCCGGACTGCCGGGGAGATTGAAGAACCAGTGCGTCATGGGCGCCATCCTGAGGCGGGGAAAGGGCGCCGAGTCTAGCCCGCCGTCCCCGCGTGCCGTCACCTGCCACCGGTCACGTCGGTGGCCTGAACGTACCGGCCGGCTGCCGGGCGTACGGAAATACCGACTGTGGAGGGCAACCGCCGTTACCTTCGTCAGGAACGGGACTTCCGGCCATTGCCCCTGTTGTTGCTGTAATGCAACATTCGCGTGCTAGCGCCTCCGCGCGCCCCGACTCCCACCCACTCGGAAAGCCACCGCCATGTCCCGACTCCGCCCGGCCGTCGCCCGGCCGCATCGCCTCGCCTTTGCCATCGCCTCGCTGCTGCCTTTCGGCACCGCCTTCGCCCAGGAAACGCCTGCACCCGCCGAGCCCGCGACGCAGAGCGCAACCACCCTCGACACCGTCGAAGTGACCGCGCAGCGCAAGGTCGAGAACATCCAGGATGTGCCGGTGTCGATCTCCAATGTCAGCGCCGAGAAGCTGGACGTACTCGGTTCCGGCGGCAACGACGTGCGTTTCCTGTCCGGCCGGGTGCCCAGCCTGAACATCGAGTCGTCCTACGGCCGCGCCTTCCCGCGCTTCTATATCCGCGGGCTGGGCAACACCGATTTCGACCTCAATGCCTCGCAACCTGTTTCGCTGATCTACGACGAAGTCGTCCAGGAAAGCCCGCTGCTGAAGGGCTTCCCGGTGTTCGACCTGGAGCGCATCGAAGTGCTGCGCGGCCCGCAGGGCACGCTGTTCGGCCGCAACACGCCGGCCGGCGTGGTGAAGTTCGAATCCGCCAAGCCGACCCGTGAGCTGGAGGGCTACGCCCAGCTCGCCTACGGCACCGACAACATGTGGAACTTCGAGGGTGCCGTCGGCGGCCCCCTGAGCGAGCGCTGGTCTGCCCGCGTCTCCGCGCTGTACCAGCGCAAGGACGACTGGGTATCCAACACCTACGCCGCCGGCACCAGCGACGGTTTCGAGGGTTACGACGAATCCGCCGCGCGCGTGCAGTTCCTCTACGAAGGCGATGCGTTCGAAGCCCTGCTGAACCTGCACAAGCGCCAGCTCAACGGCACTGCGCGCCTGTTCCGCGCCAACATCATCGATCCCGGCAGCAACAACTTCGTGCCCGGTTTCGACAAGGACAAGGTGTCGGTCGATGGGCAGAACTTCTCGTGGCTGGACACCTGGGGCGGAAGCGCGCGCCTGAGCTGGGACTTCGGCAACCTGAGCCTGTATTCGATCACGGGCTACGAAACCGCCGAATCGCTCAACCGCGGCGACATCGACGGGGGTTACGGTGCCGTGTTCCTGCCTGACTCAGGCCCCGGCGTGATCCCGTTCGCGTCCGAGTCTGCCGACGGCCTGCCGGACCACAAGCAGGTGACACAGGAATTCCGCCTGGAGTCCGACTACGCGGGCAAGTTCAACTGGCAGGCGGGTGTCTTCTATTTCAAGGAAGACATCACCATCGACAGCTTCAACTACGACTCGCTGACGCCGGGCAACCCGCGCGCTGGTCATGCCGTGCAGGAGCAGGAAAACACGGCGTGGGCCGTGTTCGCCTCGGGCGAATACGACGTCACGGAGCAGCTGAAGCTGCGTGGCGGCGTGCGCTACACGCAGGACAAGAAGGACTTCAGCGCCAGCGTGCTGGAAGCGGCGCCGTTCGGCGCGCCGGTCGGTGGCCCGTACCGCGTAAGCACCGACGTCAACGATGTCAGCTGGGACCTGAGCGCTGTCTACGCGATCAACGACGACGTCAATGTCTACGGCCGCGTTGCGAAGGGTTTCCGTGCGCCGTCGGTGCAGGGCCGCCTGCTGTTCGCCGCCGCGACCGCACCGAATGGCGGTGTGTCCACGGCGGATTCGGAGGAAGTCATTTCCTACGAGATCGGCGTGAAGGCCGACCTGTGGGACAAGCGCGCGCGCCTGGGCTTCAACGTGTTCCGCTACAACGTGGATGACCAGCAGATCATCGCGGTCGGCGGCGGCTCCAACATCGCCACGCTGCTCAATGCCGACAAGAGCGTTGGACAGGGGTTCGAACTGGACCTGGAGGCGTACCTGACAGACAGCCTGCTGGTCACGCTGGGCAGCAGCTACAACGATACCGAGATCAAGGACGCCAACCTCACCGTGCCGGGTTGCGGCGGCGGTTGCACCGTCACCGATCCGCTGACGCCGGCCGGCTATTCGATCGATGGCAATCCGCTGCCGCAGGCGCCGAAGTGGGTGCACAACCTGACCGCACGTTACGGCATCGGTTTGGGTGAGGGTGCCGAACTGTACATCTACACCGACTGGGCCTACCGCAGTGAAGTGAACTTCTTCCTGTACGAGTCGCCAGAGTTCCGCGGCAAGTCCTCGCTGGAAGGGGGCCTGCGCATCGGCTACGCGTGGAACTACGGCGACTACGAGGTCGCGGTGTTCGGTCGCAACATCACCGACCAGACCCGCATCGTCGGCGGCATCGACTTCAACAACCTGACCGGCTTCATCAACGAGCCGCGCACGGTGGGTGTGGAGTTCAGCGCGAAGTTCTGATGGTTCCACTGTAGGAGCGACGTGGGTCGCGACCGGGCACCGCGTCATCATCCGGAAGAAGAAAAGGCAGATCGAGATGGTCTGCCTTTTCCTTTTGTCCTAGACCAAGTGCCATCCCGTCGCGACTTGCGTCGCTCCCACAAGAGGCGTCACGACGTCGGCGGCTCGCGCGGAGGGAAGCGCAACACCACGCCGCGTTGTTCCTCTTCCGGATGCTCCGGGCGCAACCACAGCAGCGGGACTTCGCGGGGCGCCGGCAGTTCGAGTTCATCGTCGACACGCGCGGCGGCTTCCTCTTCCTCGATCTCCCAGCTGTACTTCTTCTTCGGCAATTCGGGGTCCAGGCGGCGGAACAGGAACGCCGCGATCAATCCCGCCACAGCGCCACCCAGGTGCGCCTGCCATGACACGCCGGCTTCGCGCGGCAGCACGGTCAGCACCATGCCGCCGTAGAACAGGAAGGCGATCATGCCGGCCGCGATGGCCGCGCGGTCGCGGCGCAGCAGGCCCAGCATGAAGATCATGAACATCAGGCCGTGGGTCAGGCCACTGGCACCCAGCGTGTGCGTGCCCGGATCGGCCAGCAGCCACGGGCCAAGCCCTGCGCCCAGCCACACCAGCGGAATCGCCCACAGCGTGGCGCGGGGATAGACGGCACCGGCCAGCGTGCCGAGGATCAGCAAGGCGGAGGCGTTCGCGGCGATATGTTCCAGCGAGCCATGCAGCAGCGGCGCAGTGAGGATGCCGAGCAGGCCCTCCACCGACAGTGGCGAGATGGTGAAGGCGCGCACGTCGAAGCTGTTCTGGGCCGAGTACACGATGGCCAGCAACAGCACGAAGGCCAGGCTCAGGTTGAGCGCGCGCAGCAGCCGTCTGCGGTCGTGGCGCTGTTGGGATTCCGGATCGAACGCCGGGTCGTCGGGGTGCAGGTCCATGGTCCAGTTCTGGCGGCGGCCCGGACGAATGCAAGGCCGGGCCGGGATGGACAGACCATCCCGCACGCGGGATGGTCCGCCAGGACCCCATCAGGCCGCGCTGTCGGCCTTTTGCGGGCGCGCCAGGCTCAGCGCCACCGTCACGCCCAGGATCGCGGCCACCGTGCCCAGCGCCCAGGGCACCGGGATCTCGTACACGTCGATCAGCAGCATCTTGGTGCCGATGAAACCCAGCACCACCGCCAGCCCATACGGCAGCAGGTGGAAGCGGTCGGCCATGCCCGCCAGCAGGAAGAACATCGCGCGCAGGCCCAGCACCGCGAACACGTTCGAGGTCAGCACGATGAACGGGTCCGAGGTGATCGCGAAGATCGCCGGGATGCTGTCCACCGCGAAGATCACGTCGGTCACGCCGATCAGCACCAGCACCACGAACAACGGGGTGAACCAGCGCACGCCGTTCTCGCGCACGCTCAGCGCCGCGCCGCGGTAACCGTCGGTCAACTTCAGGTGGTTGCGCATCCAGCGCAGCGCGGGGTTCTTCTCCAGGTCCGGCTCCTTGCCGGCAGCGAACCACATCTTGATGCCGGTCAGCAGCAGGAACGCACCGAAGATGTAGAGCAGCCAGTGGAACTTCGCCAGCAGCGCCGCGCCCGCGAAGATCAGGATGCTGCGCAGGACGATGGCACCCAGGATGCCGATCACCAGCACGCGCTGGCGCTGTTCCTCGGGCACGGCGAAGTAGGTCATCACCATCAGAAACACGAAGATGTTGTCGACCGCCAGCGCCTTCTCGACCAGGTAACCGGTCAGGAACTCCAGGCCCACGCGGTTGGCTTCCACCAGGCCGGCGGTCTCGTTCACGTACCACCACAGGCCGCCGTTGAAGGCCATGGCCAGGGCGATCCAGCCCAGGCTCCACCACATCGCTTCCTTGAACGTCACCTTGTGTGCGCCGCCGTGGCGCATCAGCACCAGGTCCACCAGCAGCGCGATCACCACCAGGCCGCCGAAGCCGGCCCATAACCAGGTGTTGCCAATCGTTTCCATCGAGATTCCCGAAAAAGTGGAGGACGGCCGCAGGCGCGGACATCTCGGAAACCGGGGAAACGGGAGTCCGGGGGTGCCTTCGCCATCGCGGCGAAGGTCTCGCTCACAGCCCGGTGGGCTGCCGTGGGACCGGAGCATCGCTGCTCGAAATGACGGCCGGCACGTTGGGAGCTACTCCCCTTCTGCCGCGAATTGTCCGGGTGGCACGCGATGCGGTCAACCGCGCGGGTAAAATGCGTTCATGAATACCCCCAACCCGACCGTACGCCTGAAGAACGCCTGGCGTTCCAGCCACCCGTGGATCTTCCAGAAGCTGGTAGAGAAGCCCACCGCCAAACCCAAGCCGGGCACCGTCGTCGAAGTGGTCGGCGTGGACGGGGAGTGGATCGGCCGCGGTTTCTACAACGGTCACTCGCGGATCGCCGTGCGCATCCTGGAGACGCATCCGGACATTCCGGTGGATGCCGGCTGGTTCTCGCGCAAGATCGCCGACGCCGTGTCGCTGCGCCGTGACGTGCTGAAACTGGATGCCATCAGCGATGCCTGGCGCGTGGTGCATGCCGAGGGCGATGGCCTGTCCGGCCTGGTGGTGGACCGCTACGGCGACCTGATCGTGGTGGAGTTCTTCGCCGCCGGCATGTTCCGCCACCGCGAATGGATCTACGAGGCGCTGCGCGAGCAGTTCCCCGGCTGCCGTTTCCACAGCTTCGCCGACGAACACGTGCAGAAGCAGGAAAGCTTCGACTTCCATGGCAACACCATGACCGAAGCCGAGGTCATCACCGAATACGGCGTGAAGTTCCGCGCCGATCCCGCGGGCGCGCACAAGACCGGTTTCTTTGCCGACCAGCGCGAGAACCGCGAATGGCTGAGCCGGCAGGTGGAAGGCAAGACCGTGCTGGACCTGTGCTGCAATACCGGCGGCTTCGCGGTGTATGCCGCGGCGCGCGGTGCGTCCGAGGTCATCGGCGTGGACATCGACCAGGACGTCATCCAGATCGCGAAGGGCAACGCCAAACTCAACAATGTGCGGCCGAAGTTCGTGCAGGCCGATATTTTCCCGTACCTGCGCGACGCGGCTAACCGCGGCGAGCAGTATGACGTGGTGATCCTGGACCCGGCCAAGATGACGCGCGACCGCGAGCAGGTGATCGCCGCGCTGAAGAAGTACCTCGACATGAACAAGCTGGCGCTGGGCGTGGTGAAGCCCGGTGGCCTGTTCGCCACGTTCTCGTGCACCGGCCTGGTCAGCGAGGAACAATTCCTCGACATGCTGCGCCGCGCCGCGTACTTCTCCGGCCGGACGATCCAGATCCTGAAAGTCGCCGGTGCCGGGCCCGACCATCCGTTCATGGCGCACGTGCAGGAGTCGCGCTACTTGAAGGCGGTGTTCTGCCGCGTGGTCGACTGAACATGCGCGGCAGGCGGATCGTATCGATCCTGCTGGCCGTCCTGATCGCGGGATGTGCCTCCACGCCGGCCGCGCCGTGGCAATCGCTCGCTGATACCGCGCAATGGCGCAGCGTCGGCGCGTCCACGCTGGATCCGCGCTGGCAGGTGAGCGACGGCGAACTCGCGCTCACGGTGGCGGGCGGTGGCGACATCATCAGCGTCGGCACGTACGGCGATTTCGAACTGGAATTCGAATGGCGCCTACCTGCGGGCGGCAACAGCGGTTTGTTCTATCGCGCGGTCGATGCCTCGCCGGTGTGGGCACGCACGGTCGAGTACCAGCTGCTTGACGATCGTGAGGCCGAGGACCGCATCGTCCCCAGTCATCGCGCGGGCGCGGCGTACGACCTGGTCGCACCGGCCCGCGACATGCTGCGCCCCATCGATGACTACAACCACGCGCGCATCTTCGCCTGTGGCCCGCGCGTGGAGCACTGGCTCAATGGCGTACGCGTCGCGGTGTACGACAGCGGCAGCGAAGACTGGCGCCAGCGCGTGGCGGCCAGCAAGTTCGCCGGGCAGGCGGACTTCGCCAAGGCGCGTCGCGGCCACCTCGCCCTGCAGGACCACGGCAACGCCGTGTACGTGCGCGGCATGCGTATCCGTGCGCTGGGTCCGGATTGCAGGCCCGCTTCCCTGTAGGAGCGACGTAAGTCGCGACCGCACGCTGACAGGTGTCGATGGCGCCGGACGAGCATCCGGCGCACCTGCGATTGCTGATGATGTCCTTGTTGTCCGGCCGTGCGGTCGCGACTTACGTCGCTCCTACAGGACGGAAAAGAAAAAGGCGGGCCGGAGCCCGCCTTTTCTTGCGCTACACGGGACGCTCAGCCTTCCGGAGACAGCTCGATGCAGTCGAACTGCACGTCCGGGTCCACCTCGGCGTCGTAGTCCACGTCGCCGCGTTCGAAGCCGAACAGCTTCAGGAACTCGTGCTTGTAGTTCGCGTAGTCGGTCAGCTGGAACAGGTTTTCCGTGGTCACCTGCGGCCACAGCGCCTTGGCCTGGGCCTGCACCTCGGGCTTGAGCTCCCAGTCGTCCAGGCGCAGGCGGTTCTCGTCGTCGGTTTCGGCCGGCGTGCCGTCGGTGCGGTACATGCGATCGCGATAGAGGCGGTCCAGCTGTTCGATGGTGCCTTCGTGCAGGCCCAGTTCCTTCATCACCTTGAAGACGATGCTGATGTACAGCGGCATCACCGGGATCGCGGAGCTGGCCTGGGTCACCACCGACTTCAGCACGGCGACGTTCGCGGTGCCGCCAGTGGTCTTCAGGCGTGCGTCCAGGCGCTGCGCGGTCTCGTCCAGGTCCACCTTGGCGCGACCCAGCGCGCCGTGCCAGTAGATCGGCCAGGTGATGTCGGTGCCGATGTAGCTGAAGGCGACCGTGCGCGCGCCATCGGCCAGTACACCGGCCTTGTCCAGCGCATCGATCCACAGTTCCCAGTCCTGTCCGCCCATCACGGTGACGGTGTCGGCGATCTCCTGCTCGGTGGCGGGTTCGATGGTGGCCTGGGTGATGGCGTCCTTGTTGGTGTCGATGGCGGTGGACGTGTACGACGCGCCGATGGGCTTCAGCGCCGAGCGCTTCACTTCGCCGGTGGTCGGCAGCTTGCGCACCGGTGAAGCCAGCGAATAGATAACCAGGTCGACCTTGCCGCCCATTTCGCCCTTGATCAGTTCGATGACCTTCGCACGCGCCTCGTCGGAGAATGCGTCACCGTTGATCGACTTGCTGTACAGGCCGGCTTCCTTCGCGAACTTGTCGAACGCGGCCGAGTTGTACCAGCCCGCCGTGCCGGGCTTCTTCTCGTTGCCCGGCTTCTCGAAGAACACGCCCAGCGTGTCCGCACCGAAACCGAAGGCCGCGCTGATGCGCGCCGCGAGGCCGTAGCCGCTGGACGCACCGATCACCAGCACCTTCTTCGGTCCGTCGGTGCGAACGCCCTGCGCGCGCGTCGCGGCGATCTGGTCACGCACGTTGAGCTCGCAACCGAGCGGATGGGTGGTGGTGCAGATGAAGCCGCGGACTTTGGGATGGATGATCAACGTCGTAACCCGGGGGATGGTGTGCCTGCGCGGCATCTTAGTGCCGCAGGCGCCGGGAATGAAGCATCACGCGTGCACACGCAGGCGTATGGGGAAATGCATCGATGGGCGCGGGCAAAGAAAAAGCGGGCCGAAGCCCGCTTGTCGGTTTCGCTGCTGCATGGCGCGATCAGGCGTCGCCGCCCTTGGCCAGCATGCTGTTGCGGCGACCATAGGCCAGGTAGACCACGATGCCGACCGCGTTCCACACCAGGAACCACAGCTGCGTGCGCTGCGGCAGGCTCCAGAACAGGTACAGGCAGCCCAGTATCGCGACGGGCCCGACCACCCAGGCCAGCGGCGTGCGGAACACGCGTGGACGGTTGGGTTCGCGCGCGCGCAGCACCAGCAGGCACACGCCCACCGCGACGAAGGCCGCCAGCGTGCCGGCATTGGCGAGCGCGGCGATTTCATCCAGGCGCGCCACGCCGGCCAGCGCCGCCACCAGCACCGCGGTGAACACGGTGATCGCTACCGGCGTGCCGGTACGCGCGTTGACCTTCGACAGATTGCGCGGCAACAGGCCGTCGCGCGACATCACGAAGAAGATGCGGCTCTGACCGTAGAAGAACGCCAGCAGCACCGTCGGCAGCGCGATGATCGCCACGATGCCGATGACCAGCGCGGCCGTGCCGTGGCCGAGTTCGCGCATGATCAGCGCCAGCGGCTCGGCGCTCTGGCCGAAGACCGTGTAGCTCAGGGCGCCTACCGCGGCCACCGCCACCACCAGGTAGATCAGCGTGCAGCCGACCATCGAGCCGATGATGCCGATGGACAGATCGCGGCCGGGATTCTTGGTTTCCTCGGCGGCGGTGGAGATCGCATCGAAGCCGTAGAACGCGAAGAAGATGATCGCCGCCGCCGCCATCACGCCGCGTTCGACCCCGTCGGGCCCGATCGATTTCGGGAAGCCGTACGGCATGAACGGCTGCAGGTTGTCCGGGTTGAAGGCCGGCAGTGCGACCGCGATGAACACCGCCAGTGCGATCAGCTTGAGCACCACCAGGACCGCATTGAGCGTCGCGCTTTCGCGCGTCCCCGCGATCAGCATCCCCGCGACGAGGAACGTGATGACGATGGCCGGCAGGTTGATCAGGCCACCGGCATGCGGACCGGCCGACAGCGCTGCGGGCAGGGTGACGTTCCAGCCGAAGCTCTGCTGCACCCATTCGAGGAAGCCGACGAAATAGCCCGACCAGCCCACGGCCACCGTGCTGACGACCAGCGAGTATTCCAGGATCAGGCTCCAGCCCACGATCCACGCGATCGCTTCGCCAAGCACGCCATAGCTGTAGGTGTAGGCGCTGCCGGCGGCGGGCATCATCGTCGAGAGTTCGGCGTAGGCCAGCGCGGCGCACGCGCAGACGATGCCGGCGACCACGAACGAGATCAGTACCGCGGGCCCGGCCTTCTCGGCGCCCACGCCGATCAGCGTGTAGATGCCGGTACCGACGATGGCCCCGATACCCAGCGCCACCAGGTGCGGCCAGCTCAGCGTGGGAACCAGTCGGCGGCCCTCTTCGTGCTCGGTGATCCGGTCGATGGATTTGCGCCGTAGCCAGGTCATGGAAACTCCTCGAATGCGTCAACGGGACTGCACGCCGGCGATGGGCCGGCGCAGGAATGGTGAGGGGAGGACAGGACCCGCCGGCACGATCCCCGCCCCGGGGCCGCCCGCAGCCTAAGCGGGCAGGGCACGGGCTGGCAATCGGCGCCGCACCACGCGATGCGGGATCGCTCAGAGGTAGGACGATCGCGACGGATCGAACACCTGCGGGTAGTGGTGCACATCCAGCAGGTCGAGGAACACGTCCAAGCCTTCGTCAGATCGCACCAGGTCGTACTCCGCATCCGACAGCAGGTGCACCACCAGGGTCTCTATGCCATGGCCGTGCAGATGCAGGTTGTCGAACAGGTGCCGGTCCGCCGCGACCGCGGGCGGCAGCAGCAGGAACGTGGAGAACGGCGAGGCAGCCAGGGGGGGCACGGGCATGGGCACGGTATGGCCGTAACCCAGCCAGCTGCCTTCGGCGAACGGCAGTTTGGCCAGCCAGCGCAGCTGGGCGATGAAGTCCGGATGCGGCTCGCGGACGTACCAGAACAGCTCGCGCGCGGCGGATTCATCGCCGTCATAGCCCGCCGGCATCGTCATCAGGCGGTCGCTCATGCCACTGGTGACCAGCACGTGGCCAATGTCGCCACCGCCGGAGAACTCGCGTGCGTACACGTGCACGTCCACGCGGTGCCGGCGGTCGTCGTCGCGGTCGATGTATTCGGGTTCGCCCAGCGCGTCGCGCAATGCGGCGATCCGCGCGCCGGCGAGTGCGGGCAGCGGATCGGGCGCGGCGCCCATCAGCGTGCGGAGGCGTTGCAGCATGCCGGCTTTCCCCAAGCGGTCAGTGCGCGGCGACTGTGCGCCGCCGGCTCGAGCGGGTCAAGCCGCATCTCCACGTCCCGTGACGCGGCGCGCGCTTCCTGTGCGAGGGCGTTCGCGCCGTGGCCGGCTCAGGCGATGAGACGCCAGCGGCTACACTGTCCGCATGGATTCCCAGACCCTGCTCGTCCTCCTGCTGATTCTCGTGGCCTTCGCCGTCGTGCTGCTGGCGGTGCTGGTGCTGCGCCGTCCGGAGGCCCGCATCGGTGACCTGCTGGAACGGGCGCTGCGCGACGAGCAGCGTGAGGGCCGTGGCGAGTTGCGCGAGCAGCTGGAGGGGTTGTCGCGCGCGCAGGAGGCCCGCATCGACGGCTTTGCCCGCAACCTGGCCGATCTCAGCACCCGCACCGACCAGCGCCTGGACGTGCTGCGCGATACCTTGACCGAAGACGCGCGCAAGGGGCGCCTGGAAGCATCCGAGTCGCAGCAGCGCTTCGCCGACACACTGGGTCAGCGGCTCAACGAACTCACCCAGCGCAACGAGCAGCGGATCGGCGAGATGCGCGCCACGCTGGAGGATCGCCTGAAGGAACTGCAGGCCGACAACGCGCAGAAGCTGGAGCAGATGCGTGCGACGGTGGACGAAAAGCTGCAGGCCACCCTGACGCAGCGGCTCGATGCGTCGTTCTCGCTGGTGTCCGAGCGGCTGGAGGCGGTCCAGCGTGGCCTGGGCGAAATGCAGCAGCTCGCCACCGGTGTCGGCGACCTCAAGCGCGTGCTGAGCAACGTCAAGGATCGCGGCGGCTGGGGCGAGGTGCAGCTGGAGAACCTGCTGGAGCAGGTGCTGACGGCCGAGCAGTTCGCGCGCAGCGTGAAGGTGCGTCCGGACAGCAACGAAGCCGTCGATTTCGCCATCCGCCTACCTGGCCGGCAGGATGGCGACGTGCCGGTGTGGCTGCCCATCGATGCCAAGTTCCCGCGCGAGGATTACGAGAAGCTGATCGAAGCGCAGGAGCGCGGCGACGCCGATGCGATGCGTGTCGCGGCCACGCAGCTGGAACGTGCGATCAAGGTGCAGGCGAAGTCGATCAACGAAAAATACGTGGTGCCTCCCCACACCACCGATTTCGCGGTGCTCTTCCTGGCCACCGAAGGCCTGTATGCGGAAGCCATCCGCCGTCCGGGCCTGGTCGATGCGTTGCAGCGCGACTACCGCATCGTCATCGCCGGCCCGACCACGCTGGCGGCACTGCTCAACAGCCTGCAGATGGGCTTCCGCACGCTGGCCATCGAGAAGCGTTCCAGCGAGGTACGCGTGCTGCTGGGAGCGGTGAAGACCGAGTTCGGCAAGTTCGCCACGGTGCTGGAGAAAGCCAACAGCCAGTTGGACACGGTGCAGAACAGCATCAAGCAGGCGGGGGTGCGTACGCGCGCGATCGAGCGCCAGCTGCGCGGCGTCGAAGCGTTGCCGGGTGAGGAAACGCAGAAGCTGCTGGGCGGCGACGAAGCAGAGTGAGGCGTCGGGCGTTGTTCCTTCTCCCCGCGTGCGGGGAGAAGGTGCCCAGCGGGCGGATGAGGGGCGAGCGCGGTAAGGAACTGCGCGCGCAGGCATCACCTCTCCGTTCGCCCCTCACCCGCCTTCGGCACCCTCTCCCCGCTGCGCAGGGAGAGGGCAACAGCCAAAAGACAACGGCGCCTAATGGCGCCGTTGTCTTTGATCGCATTCCAATCCCGCCTCAACCGCCGCCGCTGATCTCCGGCATCGGCATGGCGTCCGCCGGCACGGTGGGGGTGCTCTCGTCCTGCAGGTACTCCGGCAGTTCTTCTTCGGTCTGCTTCGGCGTGCGGTGGCTTTCGATCTGGTAATTGCGGCGCTGCAGCCACGAATCGCGGACCAGCGCGTAATCGTCCACCGCGCCTTCGCGCAGGCTGTCCAGCGACAGCAGCTGGGCGCGGGTGTCCACCAGGTTCAGCCCCTGCAGGAAGATGCGGGTCTTGTCGTCTTCCACGTACCGGGTCGGACTGAGCGGCATGTCGCCTGCCAGTCCGAGCACATCACGCACGGTACGGGGACCGAAGAACGGCAGCTCCACATAACGAGAGCGTTTCCAGCCCCAGGTACCGAGCGTCTGGCCGAAATCCTCGCTGCGGCGCTTCATCTTGAGGTCGCTGGCGGGGTCGAAGATGCCGCCGATGCCGACCGTGGAGTTCAGCAGGAAGCGGCCGAACGTCTGCGTGGCATCGCGCGGACGCCCCTGCAGCAGCTGGTTCACCATCGTCAGCGGCTGGCGCAGGTTGTCGAAGAAGTTGCCAACGCCCAAGCGCACCGGTCGCGGCACCGCCGCCACGTAGGCACGGGCCAGCGGGCGTGCGACCGCACGGTCGACGACGTTGTTGAACGCGTGCACCTTCCGGTTGAACTTCTCCCACGGGTCGTAGGCGGTCGGCGACTGTGCGGGTGCGGGGAGGGTCGGATCGGCCACCGGGTCGTAGGCACCCTGGCCGTAGATGGCGGCGAAGTCGTCCTCGCCCTCCGACGCCGTGGCGGTGTCCGTCGCCGGCGCAGGCGTGTCGATGCTGGCCGGGTCGATGGGCGGTTCGGTCGGCAACGGGGCCGACGCGGTGCTGTCGATCACCACCGCGTCGGTCGGCGCGGCTGTCGAGGATTTGGGCGCCGACGCACATGCGGTCGCCAGGGCGGCGAGCAGGACGACGGTGCTGAGGCGGAACAGATTCATCCTGATTCCTGCAAAAACGGCGGGGGTGGGGGTTACGCCGGGAAATCCAGTTCCGGCGTCAGGCGATACGCGGCCTGGAGGTCGGCGAGACCTGCGGGCTGTCCTTCGAAACGGGGAGCGGCGCCGCTGGCGCGCAGGCGCGCGGCCAGCTCGCCCAACAGTGCCAGCCCGGCGCTGTCGACGGTAGTGACGTTGGTCAGGACAATGCGTTGCACGCCGGCCAGCTGCGCCGTGACCTGTGGCCACAGCGCTGCCGCCGCCGCGCGGTCCAGCGCGCCCGCGAACACGAGCGCCTCACCGTCCCGGCGGCCGCTGGCGTCAGCGGCCGCTGGCACTGCCGTTGACCTGCAGCTTGCCGGACTTCAGGTCCGCGGCCACCTGGGCGATGGACTTCTGCCGCAGCGGCGTGTCGAACTGGGTCTTGAACGTCTGCACGAAGGACACGCCTTCCGGCAGCACGTCGAACACCTTCCACTGGCCACCCACGTTGCGCGCGTAGAAGGTGATCGGGGTGACGGTCTGGTCGGGCTGCAGGAACTCGGTGTCGACCTTCACGCCGCGGCCGCCGGGCAGCGGCGTTTCGGACTTCACCCGCACCTTGAGGCGGGCATTGAAGTCCGCCAGGCGCGCACCGTACGCCGACAGCAGGCGCTCGGTCAGGGCTTGGCCGAACAGCTTCACGTCGGCATCGGAGGCGCCGCGGCCGTGCACGCCCAGCACCAGGCGGGCAGCGTAGTCGCCGTCGAACAGCGTGTTGAACTCGCCGGTGACGAACTGGCGCAGCGCGGCCGGATTCGACTTGAATTCGGCACGGCGCTGGTCGAGCGTGGTCAGGATGCGCGTGCTGCTGGCCAGCACGACCTGGCTGGCGGTGTTCTGTTTGGTAGCGGTGGCGGGCGCCGCTGCCTGTGCGAACACAGCGACCGGCGCGGACGCCAACAGCGCGGCAGACAGCACGACGGACAGGAGGGAGGGCTTCATCAGGGTCTTCATGGCGTGGGTTCTTCCGTAACGGGGGGCGCGGCAGTCTCGCCGCTGGCCGGGGTTTCCCCGGAGCCTGCACCGGCATTGTTGGTGCCGCCGCTGAACATGTACTTGCCGGCCAGCTGCAGCAGATCGACCGCCGGCTGGGTGAAGGCGATCTCCTCGCCGGGCTTCAGGACTTCGGGATCACCGCCCGGCGACAGGCCAATGTAGTTCTCGCCCAGCAGGCCGCTGGTGAAGATGCCGGCGGCGGTGTCGGCCGGCAGGTCCTTGTACTGGCTGTCGATGGACAGCGTGACCAGTGAGTCGAACTTGACCGGGTCCAGGCGGATGTCGGCCACCTGACCGATGACCACGCCGCCGATCTTCACCGGGGCCTGCTTGCGCAGCTGGCCGAGGTTGGAGAAGCGCGCAGTCAGCTCGTAGCTGCCGCCGCCCACGCCGAAGCGTTTGTTGGTGGAAGCCAGCGCCAGCACCAGCAGCGAGGCCAGGGCCAGCAGCAGGAAGGCGCCGACGGCGAACTCGAGACGGGGTCCACGGACGGACATGGGTCAGCTCCTGAAAAGCAATGCAGACATGACGAAATTGAACATCAGCACCAGCAGCGAGGCATTCACCACCGCGCGGGTGGTGGCCACGGAGGTGCCCTCGATGGTCGGCTCGGCGTGGAAGCCCACGTAGGCCGCGACCAGCGCGGCCGTACCGCCGAATACCGCCGACTTCAGCAGGGCCACGCCGAAGTCGTCCCAGAAATCCACGCTGTTCTGCAGCGCCGACCAGAACGTGCCGTTGTCCAGGCCGAGCACGTGCACGGCCTCGAAATAGCTCGCGCTGATCGCCAGCGAGCAGAAGAAGCCGGTCAGCAGCGGCACCGTCAGCACCGCCGCCCAGAAACGCGGCGCCACGGCCTTGGCCACCGGATCGATGGCCATCAGCTCCAGCGCCTTGATCTGGTCGGTGGCGCGCATCAGGCCCAGCTCGGCAGCGATGGAGCTGCCGGCGCGGCCGATGAACAGCAGCGCGGTCAGCACTGGGCCCAGTTCGCGGTACAGCGACAGGCCGAGCAACGTGGACAGCGCATCACTGGCGCCGAACGTGGTCAGCGTGCGGTAGCCCTGCAGCGTCAGCACCAGACCCACGAACGCACCGCCCACCGCGATGATCGGCAGCGAGCGGCCGCCGATCTTGTAGATCTCGCGGGTGAGCTCGGCGAAGAAGTCGCGGGTCGGCTTCGAGGCACGGAACACCGACAGCGAGAACAGGCCGGCACGGCCCAGCGAACGGGTGGCTTCGACGAAGGGCATCAGTGCACCTCCCCAACAGCGCCGTCTGCCGCGCTTGAGCCGTCATTCCGGCGAACGCCGGAATCCATTGTGCTCTTGCGGTTGCTCCGGGCCTTGCGAGCAGAATCAAAATCAACATGGATCCCGGCGTTCGCCGGGATGACGAGAGGGACAATCTGCGCCGTGCAATAACGCATCACGCAGCCTCCCCGCGCTTGACCGTGTCGAACGCGATCGGGCCATCCGGTTCGCCGCGCAGGAACTGCTTCACCAGCGGGTCGGACGTCGCTTCCAGTTCGGCCGGCGTGCCGGAGAACACCAGCCCGCCGTTGGCGATCACCACCGCCTGGTCGGCGATGGGCAGGGTTTCATGCACGTGATGGGTCACGATGATGCTGGTCAGTCCCAGGGTGTCGTTGAGACGCTGGATCAGGCTCATGATCACGCCGCTGGCGATCGGGTCCAGCCCGGTCAGCGGCTCGTCGTAGATCATCAGTGGCGGGTCCAGCGCCAGCGCCCGGGCCAGCGCCACGCGGCGTGCCATGCCGCCGGACAGTTCGCGCGGATAGGCGTCGGCGGCGGCGCGCAGGCCCACCGCATTCAATTTGAAATCCACCAGCCGGCGGATCAGTGCGTCCGGCAGCTTCGTATGCGTGCGCAGCGGCAGCGCCACGTTGTCGGCCACGGTGAGGTCGGTCAGCAGGCCGTTGCCCTGCAGCAGCACGCCGATGCCCTTGCGCATTTCCAGCAAGGCGCGGCTGCGGTGCGGCACGGGCTGGCCGAACACCTCCACGCTGCCCGCCGCTGGCGGCAATTCGCCGGTCAACGCGGCCAGCAGCGTCGACTTGCCGCTGCCCGACGGACCCAGCACCGCGGTGATGCTGCCGCGCGGCACAGACAGGTCGATGTCGCGCAGGATGCTGCGGCCGCCGCGATCAAGGCGGAGGCCGGACAGGTGCACGGCAGGGGCGTCGGCAGGCGTCATGGGCGTCGTCGGCGAGCGGGGGTGGCGGAGCGGGGGTGGCGGAGCGGGGGTGGCGGAGCGGGGGGAGTAGCGGGTTAACGCAAAAACAACGATGTAGCTTCACGGCCAACGGCTGAACATAAACCGTACCGCGCAGTTTGATTATTGTGGCACCCGACCGCCGCCCGCGCGCACGGTCGTGCGGGATGCTGTGGCCCAAACAGCTGTATCTCCGGCGCGATACCGGCATCCGGCACAATGGCGACGACGATGACGACCCACGCCACGCCCGACTTCCGCCTCTACCACTCCAACGCGCTGGAGGTGCTGGCGGGCCTGCTGGCACGGGAATTGAGCACGGCCGCGCCCGGCGTGCCGCTGCTGGCCCCGGACACCGTGCTGATCCCCCAAGTCGCGATGCGGCGTTGGCTGCAGGCCACGCTGGCCACCGAGCACGGCATCGCCGCGAACCTGGAATTCCTCACCCCCGGCGAGTTCGTCGCACGTGCGCTGGACGCCAATGTGTCGGGCGAGGGCGACGATCTCGATGCCGCGACGCTGCACTGGCGGCTGTACGCCGCGCTGACCGACCCCGTGCTGCTCGCGCGTCCGGCCATGGCGCAGATCGCCGCCTACCTGGCGGGTACCGCGGCGCGCCGGCCCGATCCACTCAAGCCGTGGGCGCTGGCGGGGGAACTGGCCGACGTGTTCGAGAAGTACCAGGCCTGGCGTCGCGACTGGTTGCTGCGCTGGGAAAGTGGCGCCGATCCCGACGACCCGCAGGCGATCCTGTGGCGCCACGTCGCCGGTGGCCACGACTACCGCGCGCGGCGCATCCAGCGCTATCTCGACCGCTTCGAGGGCGCAGGCCAGCCGTTGCCGCAGGGACTGCCGCCACGCGTGTTCGCGTTCGCCACGCTCAATGTCTCCCCCGACGTGCTGCGGGTGCTGGCCACGCAGGCGCGCGTGGGCACGCTGCATTTCTATGTCCCTTCGCCGGTGAAGGAATACTGGGGCGACCTGCAACGCCTGCGCGCGGGCGCCGAGGACGACACGACCGCCGACGCCCGCCTGCTGCAGGCCTGGGGTGCGGCGGGGCGCGACTTCATGGCCGTGATCGGCGGTTACGAACTGGTGCATCCCAGCCTGGACGTGCGCGGCCATGCCGATCCCGGTGCGGGGGGCGGCAAGTTCCAGGGCAGCCTGCTGCGGCGACTGCAGTCGGACCTGTTCCATCGCCGTGCGCAGCCGCCCGACCTGCTGCCGGCCCTGCGCACCGACGATCCCAGCCTGCAGGTACACGCCTGCCACACGCGCCTGCGTGAGCTGCAGGTACTGCATGACCAGCTGCGAGCGTTGCTGGAGGACGACCGCTTCGATCCGCCGCTGCAGCCGCGCGAAATCGCGGTGCTGGCGCCGGACATCGACCCGTACGTGCCCTACCTGGAAGCCGTGTTCGGCGCACCGGGCGATGGCGACCGGTTGCCGTACGCGCTGGCCGACACCAGTCCGTTGGCCGGCGAGCCGTTGGCCGACGTGTTCGTGCGCCTGCTCGGCCTGCCGGTCTCGCGCTTCGGCACCCACGAGATCCTCGATCTGCTCGCCAGTGCGCCCATCGCGAACGCGGCCGGTCTCGATGCCCCCGCCTTCGAGCGCCTGCACGCGTGGCTGCAGGCCGCAGGCGCGCGCTGGGGACTGGATGCGAAGCACCGTGCCGCGCACGACGCGCCCGCCGACGATGCCTACACCTGGCAGTTCGCGCTCGACCGCCTGCTGCTGGGCCACGCCAGCGGCGCGCAGGACGACATCGCCGGCGTCGCGCCCTGGCCGGAACTGGAAGGCAGTGCGCTCGACGCGCTGGACATCCTGGTCCGCCTGCTGCGCGTGCTGGCCCGCCACCAGAAATCGCTGGGCGAAGCGATCACGCCCGCGCAATGGCGCGAACGGCTGCTCGGACTGCTCGCCGCACTGCTGCCGCGCGAACCCGTCCTGCCTGCCCGCCTGCGCGCACTCGACCGCCTGCGCATGCTCATCGACGACTTCGCCGCGCAGGCGGAGAAAGCGGGCTATGCCGACACCGTGCCGGCCGACGTGGTGCGCGCACACTTCACCACCACACTTGCCGAAGCCGATACGCGCGCGCCCCTGCTGACCGGCGGCATCAGCTTCGGCCGCATGGTGCCGATGCGGCTGCTGCCGTTCCGCGTGATCTGCGTGCTCGGCATGAACGATGGCGACTATCCGCGCCGCGATCCCGCCGCCGGCCTGAGCAAGCTCACGGCCGAACTCGGCACCGACCAGCGCCGGCATGGCGACCGCTCGCTGCGCGAAGACGACCGCTTCCTGTTCCTGCAACTGTTCGCCGCCGCGCAGGACGTGTTCCTACTCAGTTATCTCGGAGCCGATCCGCGCGACGGCAGCGCACGCGAACCGTCGGTGCTGGTCAGTGAACTCATCGACGCCGCCGCGCAGCAGCATGCCAATCCGTCCTCCGTCGCCAGGGCGCTGGTGGTGCACCATCCGCTGCAGCCGTTCTCGCCCGCCGCGTTCGGTGGCGACGACGACCCACGCCGCTTCAGCTACCGCCGGCAATGGCATCCCGCCGCCGGCCAGCTGGCGGGGCGACGCTCGCCCCTGCCGCGCTGGTTCCCGGGCGACGCGATGCCGCCACCTGCCGACGCCGGCTCCCCGCTGTCGCTCGACCTGCTGCGCCGCTTCCTGACCGCACCGGCCGAGCAGTTCCTGCGCCAGCGGCTCGGCCTGCGGCTGGACGGGATCGACGAGACGGGCGACGACGTCGAACCGTTGCTGCTGCCGGGCCGCGGCCTGGCGCGCAGCGAAGTGCAGGCGGCCGTGTTCGCCGGGGTGCAGCAGGGCGACGATGACGCCACGCTGCATGCCGCCCTGCGCGCCCGCGCACTGCTGCCCTCGGGTCCGCTGGGGCGGCGCACGCTGGCCGCGCTGCGCAGCGAGGTCATGCCGTATGCGCGCGCCTTCGCCGACTGGCGTGGCAGCGACGTGCCGGCGACGCAGCGCATCGAGGTGGACATCGACGGCGTCGCATTGCACGGCACGCTGGCGGGCGTGTATCTGCACGGGCTTGCCCGCGTTCGCATCGGTGCTCCGGGCGGAAACGCGGCGATCCGCGACGGCCTGGACTGGCTGCTCGCCAGTGCGGCCGGCCTGGCGCTGCCCCTGGTTCAATTCCACGAAGGCGGCAGGAAGCCGGCATCCGGCCATCCGTTCGGTCCCCACGTGCGTCCGCCACTCGCTCCGGACCAGGCGCGCACGGTGCTCCGGCACCTGCTCTGGCTGCGCGAACAGGGCCTGCGCGAACCGCTGCCGTTCGCGCCTTACAGCGGTTGGGAATTCTTCGCCGCCGCGCCCGACATGGAAGCGGGCCTGAAGGAAGCGGCGAAGAAATGGTACGGAAGCGAGCGCAGCTGGAGCGAAGGCAGCGGAGATGCGCTGCGGCTCGCGCTGCGCGGGTGCGATCCGTTCACCGATGACGCAACACGGCTGCGGTTCGCGGATCTTTCGATGTCGATCTATCTCGCGGTCACGCAGGGCGAGGTCTACGCCGGCACCGATCCCGAGGCGTTGCGCGCGCTGGCTCCCGTCTTCGACGCGGAGGACGCCGGATGACCGCCGCACGCGATCCCTATCTCGCGCTGCCGCTCGATGGCGTGCAATCCATCGAGGCGTCCGCCGGTACCGGCAAGACCTTCACCCTGGCCACGCTGGTCGTGCGGCTGGTGGTGGAAGGTGGCCTGCGCATCGGCGAGATCCTGGCCGTCACCTTCACCGAGGCCGCCACCCAGGAGCTGCGCGCGCGCATCCGTGCCCGTCTGCTGCTGGCGGTATCGCTGCCCGCCGTCGCTGCCGCCGAGGAAGGGCCGGAAGCGGCATTGACGCGCGCGCTCCTCGACGCGTATCTCGCGCGGAGTGGCGAATCCCCCACTGCACTGCACCGCCGCCTGCGCGAAGCCGCCGACGGCATGGACCTGGCGGCGGTGTTCACCATCCACGGCTTCTGTGCACGGGTGCTGCGCGAACACGCTCTGGAAAGCGGGCACGGTTTCGATGCCCCGCAGTTGCTCGCCAACGACGCATCGCTGCGGCAGGAAATCGCCGCGGACCTGTGGCGCGCGCATGGCGTGGACGATGACGGTGCGGAGGATCTGCTTGCGCTGTGGAAGGGCGGCCCCGAGGCCCTGGCGGCCGACCTGCCTGCGTTGCTGCGCGAAGAGCGTTTGCAGCCGCACCCCGTCGATCCGCTGCCTGCCGCACCCGCGTTGCGCGAGGCGGGCGAAGCACTCGCCGTCGCGTACCGCGCCCACGGGAACGCGTTCCGCGATGCCCTGGTCGCCGCGGTGGAGGGCAAGGTGCTGCACGGCGGCAGCTACAAGGTCGAGTGGATCGCCGCGCTGTTCGACGCGCTGGGTGCGTGGGCGCTCGCGGACGATGCCGGCGTGCCATTCGCGCACGACAAGCTGCCGCAGCTGCGCTGCGAGGCACTGCTGCAGAGAACCAGCAAGGGCGGCACGGGCCGCACCCCGGCGTCGCCGCTGAGCGAGGCCATCGACGTGTACCTGCAGATGCAGGACCGCATCGAGGCTTACCGGGAGGCGCGCCGCGTCGCCCTGCTGCATCGCCTGCGCGACGATGCCCGGGCACGGCTGGCGCTGCGCAAACAGCAGCTGCGCGTGCAGACTTACGACGACCTGATCGACGGCGTCGCCGACGCGCTCGAAACGCCGCATGCGGACGCCCTGGTGCAGCGCCTGCGGGCGCAGTACCGCGTCGCGCTGGTCGACGAGTTCCAGGACACTGATCCGCGCCAGTGGCGCATCTTCGACCGCGTGTTCGGCAGCAGGAGTCCGCAGCCGGCGCTGTTCGTCATCGGGGATCCCAAGCAGGCGATCTACGGCTTCCGTGGCGGCGACGTGGAAACCTACCTCGCCGCGCAGGCCGATGCCGTCGACGCGCCACCGCTGTCGCACAACTTCCGTTCGCGGCCCTCGGTGCTGCGCGCCATCGAAGCGCTGTACGCCCAGGCCGGCGACGCCGCGTTCGTCGATGAGCGCATCCGTTTCCATCCGGTCGCGCCCGGCGGCACCCGTCACGATGACGACTTCCAGCGCCATGGCACGGCCGCACCCGCGCTGACCGTGTGGCAGGCGCCATCGCCAGCGCCCGGACCGGACGGCAAGCTCAAGCCCTGGGACGCAGGCACCTCGCGTGAGCTGGCCACCGCTGCCTGCGTGGCCGCCATCCATGGCGTGCTGGTCGAGGCGCGGTCCGGCGCGGCGACGATCGCCGGCAGGCCCGTGCGGCCCGGCGACATCGCCGTGCTGGTCCGCACGCACAGGGATGCCACCCGCATCCGGCAGGCGCTGGCCGAGGTCGGCATTCCCGCCGTCGCGGCCGGCAAGCTCAGCCTGTTCGCCACGCCGGAAGCGCGCGAACTGCACGCGCTGCTGCGCTCGTTGATGCACGGCGCGGACGACGGCCATCTGCGCACCGCGCTGTCCACCGTCCTGCTGGGCGTGGATGCCAACGGCATCGCCGCACTCGAGACCGACGGCGATGCGATGCGCCGCTGGCAACAGCGCGCGCAGGACTGGCGCGAACGCCTGCAACGCGGCGGCCCGCTGGCGCTGGTCAACGACCTGTGCGCGGAGCACGCCCCGCGCCTGCTCGGCCTGCTCGACGGTGAGCGCAGGCTCACCAACTACCTGCAGACGGCCGAAATGCTGCAGGAGGCCGACGCCCGTACGCTCGGCCTGCCCGGCCTCGTCGACTGGCTGGCCGCTGCCATCGCCGATGCCGGCACCGGCGCCGATGACGACGCGCAGCTGCTGCGGCTGGAATCCGACGCGCACCGCGTGCAGGTGGTGACGCTGCACAAGAGCAAGGGCCTGGAGTATCCGCTGGTGTTCCTGCCGTACGCAGGCATCGGCGGCAAGGCGCCCGATCCCGGCCAGCGTGTCGTCGTCACCGACGCGGACGGCCGCGTGCTGCACTGGAAGCTGCAGGACGAAGTCTCCGGCTGGAGCGCGGCCAAGGCGCAATGGAGCGAGGCACAGCGCGCCGAAGATGCGCGCCTGTTGTACGTCGGCCTGACCCGTGCCTGCCACGCGCTGTGGCTGGCAGCGGGCGCCTTCTACCAGCACGCCCAGTCACCGCTGTGGGCGATGGTGCGCGATGCCGACGCCCTGCTGGCGCGCGACCCGGGCATCCGCATCGACCCCACGTCGCCGCCCGCGGCATTGCCGTGGTTGCCGCCCGTGGCCGAGGGCGCGGTGCCGGCCGCCCGCATCGCCCGGCGTTCCATCGCGCCCGACTGGTGGGTCTACAGCTTCACCCAGCTCGCACATGCCGATGCGGGCCACGCCATCGATGCCGCCTCCACCGAGGCCGATGGCGCGGCCGCGGACGAACCGGTGCAGCCGCCCGATGACGCGGACGCATCCCCCGACATCCCCGCCGACGCGTACGACCCGCGCTTCAGTGGCAGCCGTTTCGGCAACGTGCTGCATGCGGCGCTCGAAGACACCCGATTCAGCGCATGGGCGCCGTGGCAGGTGGGCGATGCGGCGCCGGAAGGAGAACATGCTGCCCTGCTCGCTGCGCTGCGCAGGGAAGGCTACGCCCAGGACGACCTGGCCGACGGCATCGCGCTGCTCACCTCGCTGGTCGGGCGCACGCTGACCGTCGCGCTGCCCGAGGGCGGCGCACTGCATGCGCTGGGCGAATACGAGCGACGTGCCGAAATCGAATTCCACTTCGCCCTCGCGTCCACCGCCGTGCCGGCGTTGCTGGCGCTGCTGCACGCGCATGGCGTGGTGCGCGCGCGCCAGGGGTTCGGCCTGCGCTCGCGGCTGGAAGGGTTGATGACCGGCAAGATCGATTTGACCTACGTGCGCGACGGGCGCTGGTACGTGCTCGACTACAAGTCCAACCGCCTGCCGCGCTACGACGCGCCCGCGCTGGCCGCCGCGATGGCGCACAGCGAGTACGATCTGCAGGCTCTGGTCTACACCGTCGCGCTGCACCGCTGGCTGCGTTTCCGCCTGGGCGACGGCTATGACTATGCACGCGACTTCGGCGGCATACGTTACGTGTTCTGCCGTGGACTCGAACCCGCGCGCGATGCGTCGCTCGGTGTACATGCGCAGCGCTTCGCGCCGGAACTCGTGCACGCACTCGATGCCCTGTTCGCCGGCCACGGTCAGGAGGCGGCCGCATGAGCCTGCTCGATGCCCTGTTCCGCCACGGCCATCTGCGCACCCTGGACCACGCCCTCGCGCAGAGCCTGCGCCGTCTGGATGCGTCCACGCCCGACGCGGTACTGGCCGCCGCCGCGCTGGCGTCGCTCGCCGTCGCCAAGGGCCATGCCGGGCTCTCGCTGCGCGAGCCGCAGGCACTGCTCGATGCCGAAGCCCCCATCGACTGGCCATCCGCCGATGCGTGGCGCGCATGTCTTGCCGCCTCGCGCTGGGTGGCCACGCCGGACGATGCCGATGCCATCGCCGATCCGCACGCGCCGCTGGTGCTGGAACAGGACCTGCTCTACCTGCGCCGTTATCGCGAGTACGAACGCGCGCTCGCGCTCGGCCTGCAACGCCTCGCCGCGCACGCGGTGCCGGCAACCGGCATCGATGCGCTCGCGCCCGTGTTCGCACAGCTGTTTCCGCCGGCCGCGCACGATGCTCACCAGGCGCGTGCCGCCGCGCTTGCGCTGCGCCATGCCCTGCTGCTGGTCACCGGCGGTCCCGGTACCGGCAAGACCACCACCACCGCGCGCCTGCTGGTGCTGCTGGCCGCACAGGCGCAGCACGCGGGCCGCGCCGCGCCGCGCGTCGCCCTGGCCGCGCCTACCGGTCGCGCTGCCGAACGCATGGCCGAGAGCGTCCGCCATGCAGTGCAGGCTTTGGCGGCGCAGGGCGTGGACGCCGACCTGCTCGCGGCGCTGCCCACCACGGGCACCACCCTGCACCGGTTGCTCGGCACGATTCCGGATTCGCCCCGCTTCCGCCATCACGCCGACAACCCGCTGCCGTTCGACGTGGTCGTCGTCGACGAAGCCTCGATGATCGACCTGCCGCTGATGGCCAAGCTGGTGGACGCGGTGGCCGATGGCACGCGCCTGGTGCTGCTGGGCGATCCGGACCAGTTGCCATCGGTGGAAGCGGGCGACGTGCTGGCCGCCATCCTCAGCGCGGCCGGGGAAGGCAACGACATCGGCATGCAGGATGCGGGGGCGCTCCACCCGCTGCTCGGCGATGCTCCGCCCGCTGATCACCATGCAGGCGGGGATCAGCGACCGGGCCGCTTCGCCGGCATCCGCGTGCATCTGCAGCGCGGTTGGCGCCAGAGCGAGGCCTTGCAGCTGGCGCCGCTGGCCGCCGCGGTGCGCGAAGGCGATGCCTCCGCCACGCTGTCGCTGCTGCGCGGCGACACGCTTGCCGGCATGCGGTTCCATGAAGACCTGGCCGATCCGCTGGACATGCAGCGCGAAGACCTGTTGTCGCACTGGCGCGCGCTGGGCAAAGCCGCCACGCCCACCGACGCGCTGGCACTGTCCGCGCGCCTGCGCATCCTCACCGCCGTGCGTGAAGGCCCGCAGGGCGCGCGCACGTTGAACGCGCGCATCGAGCGCCTGCTGGTGGAGGGCGGCACCGGCCTGCAGCGCGCCGGGCAGGGACACTTCCACGGCCAGTTGGTCATCGTCACCGAGAACAGCTATCGCCACCGCCTGTTCAACGGCGACATCGGGCTGTGTTTCCGCGATGCGCAAGGCGTGTTGCTGGCCTGGTTCCCGGGCGACACACCCGCACAGCCGCGCGCGTTCCATCCCGCCTCGCTGCCCGCGCACGAGTCCGCGTTCGCCATGACCGTACACAAGGCGCAGGGCAGCGAGTTCGACGCGGTCTGGCTGCTGCTGCCGGCACGCGGCAACCGCGTGCTGTCGCGCGAGCTGGTTTACACCGGCATCACCCGCGCCCGGCGCGAACTGCACATCGCCGGCAGCGAAGCGGTGATCCGCGACGCACTGTCGCGGCATGCAAGCCGGTGGTCGGGGCTGGGCTGGCGGTTGGCGCGTCCACGCATCGCGTCGTAGCACCGCAGCACCGTGCAACCGCATCGCACGCGCGTCGCAAAGCATGAACACGGGTTTGCGGTCACGCCCCCAAGGGCGTATACCTGTCCTGGCTGACTGGCAGTCTCCTCCGCCGCCTCCCGCGGGCCGATTTCTCTCCCTCTCGGCTTACCGAACGCGACTGAGCGCGTGCCGAGGAGGTGTGTATGACGAACCAGCAGGTCCAGGTGTTCATTCTCCATCTGGGATCGCAGCAATCCATTGGTCCCGGCGACCTGCGGGTGATGTGGGCCACGGCGTGCGAGTCGCTCGATATCGCGGTGTCCCGGCGCGAGCTTGGCCACGGCCACAACACCGGTCGCCCGTGCTTCAGTCTGTGGGCGGGCCGCCAATTCCATCGCGCACCGGCCGAAAGGCGGATGCGTGCCCTGCTTGAAGCGCGTGGCTTCCTGTTCACGCTTACGCATACCGCCCTGTAGGAGGGTGCATGGCTTTTGATGTTGGGATCGGCAAGTGCCGGTCGGTGTCGTCGGATTCGGTGGAAGTCTGGGTGGATGGTTCCATCGTCCGCCGGCTGGTGCCGGAGACCAAGTGGCAGCGTGATGGCATCAGCGTGCTGCATGTGCCGTCGAAGCTGTGCAGTGCCCGTCATCCGTTGACGGTGGGCGAGGAGGTGTTCCTGGACACCGGCCTGATCAACGCCAACAGCGTGGGCAAGCTGGATGTCGACGGCGGCGGCGAGTTCGCCAAGGCGCGGCTGTCGATGCTGGTGCCCACCATCGACCCGGCCCCCACGCCCCCGCAGCCCTCGCGCAAGGCGAGCTGGCGCTGAGAACCTCCCGCGCGTGCCCGGCACGCGCGGTCAGATGGTGGTTGCACCCTCCCGATGACCAAAGCGGCCCCACGCGGGCCGACGAATGGTGCGTGCCCGGCTTCGGGGTTCGCACGCTCACGCCAACCTATCGCGCTGGCGCTGCTGCCGGCGTCGCCAACAGGCCCAGTTGCTTCATCAGCCCAAACGAATCGGCGCAGGTCCATTCCTCGGCGATTCGTCCGTCCGCCATTCGAAACAGCGTCGTGCCCGTGATCTGCACTGCGCGACCGGTCGCCGGAATGCCATTCCCTGTGCCGGTGTTGGTCCCGCGCGCGGTCCAGTGCACGGCCACCAGATCGCGCTCGGCAACCTGTTTGTCGACCGTGATGTTGAGATCCGGAAACGCCTCGCGCCATCCCTTGGCTTCTGCCATGCCGTCGGCATGGGTGAAGTTTCTCCTGCCGCCGTGGCCAACGAAGTCCGCGCTGTACGGCACTTCGAATCGACCCTGATTGAGGCCTTCCTCGTACACCCTGCGGGTGACCGACTTGTTGAGTTCCAGAGACTCGGCGCGAACGCCGTCGGACGCAGTGGCTCCGCACGGAGTCATGCCGGTGAGGGCGACGAGTGTTGCCATTGCGGACAGCAGGATGTTGCAGGTTTTCATGACCATCTCCGAAACGCGGAAGCGCGTGTTGCGGATGATGGGGTCGTGCACGACCGCTCGCGCGCCCTTGGTGTCGGGTGGACGTGGTGGCGGGATGAGTGGTGGCTGCGGAGTGACGGGAGCGCGTCACGGCTCGGCGCTGCCGGCATGTTGTCGATCGTGGCTCCGGGGTGCGCGCTGAACTTCGTGATGAGCCGGGCTGCCACGATTGCGTGCCGACATCGAAGGCGTGGCCACGCAGCTCAAGGAACGTCCACGGGTGCCGCAGGGCTGCATGCAGCGGCCGCGTTGGCCGCAATCCCTGAAGTCTGCGGTTGAGATCCCCCCTCCAGGCGGCAGAGCGTACTCTACTGTGTCACCCGCACAGCGAGCGCAGAGGAAAACGGCGCTCAGCGAAGCAACACGTCGAGCGCCGCCCGATAACGGCGACTGCCGTTGACCTGCGCCCCGTTCTTGAGGAGAACGACGAAGTCGCCATTGAACAGTGGCTGGACTTCGCGAATCCGGGCAATGCTGACGATCGCTGCGCGTGATACCCGGATGAAACATTGTGGATCCAGGCGGGACTCGAGACTGGCCATCGTCTCGCGCAGCAGGTGCTGTTTCGCGCCTGTGTGGATCTCGACGTAGTTTCCTGCGGCGACGATGCGATCGACCTCGTCGATGTCGAGCAATCGGACGCGTCCCTCTGAACGGATTGCGAGTCGCGTGGGATAGCGCTGAGGTGCACTTCGATCGATCGATTTCAGCACCTCGGAAACGCGGCGGGCGAAGCTGTCATCGGGATGGCCGACGTGGGAACGGGCGCGTTGCAGCGCACGGCGAAAGCGTTCCGGATCGATCGGCTTCAGCACGTAGTCGATCGCTTGGGCATCGAACGCGCGCACAGCGTGTTGATCGAATGCGGTCACGAACACGACCGCCGGCATGCGGTTGCCGCCGATGGCTTCGATAACGGCGAAGCCATCCAGTTCGGGCATCTGCACATCGAGGAAGACGAGGTCGGGCGAATGCGCGCTGATGGCCGATATGGCCGCTCCACCGTCCTCGCACTCTTCGACGACTTCGATGTCCGGCTCCTGCCGCAGGAGCCGCACTATCCCGCGGCGGGCGACCGGTTCATCGTCAACGATCAGTACGCGGAGGGTCATGCGACAGTGCGCCAGGGTAGCTCGATCTCGGCGATGACGCCGCCGTCGTCGGAATTTCGCACTTCGAAGCGCTGCCTGTCCGCATACAGCAAGCGCAACCTCGCCCGCGTGTTCGCCAGGCCGATGCGTTCGGTCGTCGACGGTGGCAATCCTCGGCCGTCATCCGAAACGCGCAGCAGCAGGGCATCGTCCTGCCGGTCCGCCCTGATTTCGATGTGCCCAGGTCCTGCGCGCGTGGCCAGTCCATGGCGCAGGGCGTTCTCAACCAGGGGCTGGAGGATCAGGTTGGGGACCCGCGCTTCACGCACCTCGTCGGGGACTGTGATTCGGTAGCTCAGACGCCCCTCGAAGCGGGCCTGCTCGATCTCGAGATAGCTTTCCAGAAAGCCGATCTCCTCGCCAAGCGGCACCTCATGCGCCTCGCTGCTGTCGAGCGAGCGGCGCAGCAGGGCGCTCAGCTGCAAGAGGATCCGATCCGCCGAGTCGGCATTCTCGTGCATCAGCACGGAGATCGTGTTCAGGGCGTTGAAAAGGAAGTGAGGCTGCAGCTGGGTGCGCAATGTCTGCAGGCGGGCGTCCGCCAGCTGCGCTTCCAGGCGGAGCTGCCGACGATCCTTTTCGCGGGCGGTCCGCACCAAACGCTCCACGTGTGCCACAGCGACGATGAGCCAGTACACCGGGAGATTCAGGAGAAACGTCGTGCCGAGCAGCCGGTTGAAGGTGCCGAACCAGGTGGGCTCGACCTGGGCCGCGCCGATCATCGGCGCCGCCAGCGCGAAGAGCGCCAGGTTGACTAAGGCGCAGATCCCCGAAGCGAGGCCGTGGACCACGAGCGCGCGGAGGACCTGTGGTCGTTGTAGCGGAAACCGTGCCGCAAGCCGGAGGGCGGCCGGCGTGAGGGCAGCCCAGACGGCGGCCCAGACGAGCCAGATGACACTGGCGCGGACCCACGCCAGCGGTTCGCCCCGTACCTGGGCGGCGAACCAGGCCTGCCCGGCGAAGAGCATCGCGACCAAGGTCCATGCCCCCAGGATGGCCACGCCCCGGCGACCGAAGCCGGACCCGGTCTCCATCATCGGTGTCGCCATGTCGGGCTCTTTTCCAGCGAGGTGTGCCACCGGCCGAGCTGCCTCCCGTCGCCGATCCCGTCGCCGGCGTTGGCAGCATACCCAATTGCTTCATCCCCCCGAACGCGTCGCCGCACATCAATCCCTCGGCAATGCGCCCATCGGCCATCCGGAAGCGAGTAGCGCCTGTGTTGATCCATCCCCTGCGATGTCCGGTGCACATCCCCAGCCCCTTCGGCGAGCGTGCTGTCGACGGCGACCCTCAGGCCTGGAAGTGCAACGTGGAAGCCGTTGAGTTCGACCATGCCGTCGGCGCCATGGCCGACAAAGCCCGGACTGCAGCGCGCGTCGAATCGGCTCCGGCTCAAGCCCGCCCCTGGTGCCGGCAAGGACAAGGGCCTCGATGGAGCCCGGCGCGAACTGACCTCGCGCTTTCGCCGCAGCCACGCACCGGACACCCGACACTGGGAGCGGCGGCAACGACTGACACGCGACCGCCCCAGACAGCAGAAGGCCCCGCAACGCGGGGCCTTTCTTTTGCGGCAGTACCAGTGCGTGGCCGGCGATACCGGCCGCGCCTCACTCCCCGCCCGGCCGTTTCCCCGTGACCGACCACTGCGTCAACGTGCGGAACGCCTCGCCGATCTGCTCCGGGGAAAACCCGCAATGCCCTTCGCCCGCGTCGGGCAGCACCAGCGGTGCGATGACGTCCCCGCCCGCGTGCGCGAGGGCCGCATAGAGGGGCTGCAGACGCGGCGCGATGGTCGGGTCGCCGGTGTTGTACTGGATCACCAGCGGCTTGCGCACCTGCCCGGTGAGCGCCGGTGCGGTGGCTGCATAGGCCATCGCCGCCGCATCGCCCGCATGGCGTGGCACCGCCGCATTGAACACTGCGTTGTCGCCGAACCCCGTGTACACCGTGCGCGTATTGTCCACCGGCAGCCCACCCGCGCGGCGTCGCATGTCGTTGAATACCAGGGCATGCAGGCTGACGATGCCGGGCACCGCGTCGACAGGCACCTCCATGTGCTTGGCCAGCAACGCGGCGGCGTCCGGGTTGCCGGGCAACGCGCCGGTCACCGCGTTCATCACGTCCATCTGCCCGAGCTCCGCCGCGGCAGGACCGGACAGCCCACCGTCGGGTACGCCCGTGGCGCCGGGGAAGAACGTATCGAACGCCACCAGCGTGGTGAACAACTCTTCCGCCAACCGTGCGCCCGGCACGTTGGCGCCGCACAGCGACAGCGCGCCGTCGTACTGCGCCGGCTGCTGTTCAAGACTGGCCACGGCGATGCCGCCGCCCATCGAGAAACCCACCAGCCACGTGCGACGCGGTGCGCCATGGCGTTCGACGAAGTGCGCGCGCAGGCGCTCGGTATCGTCGATGCCATCGCGCATCGCCCAGCCCTGCGTCGCGAACCCGCTCTGCGCCACCGCGTATCCCTTCGACAGGAACACCGGCGTGGCCTCGTTCGCCGGCCACGGCGACGCGCGCGGCACGCCGACCGGCTCGAAGCCGTGCACCAGCATGACCAGTTCGCCATTCCAGTCGGCGGGAATGTCGATGCGGTAGGGTGCGGCGGCCAACGTGCCGGTGTCTTCCACCGGCGGCGCCACCGCCGTGGAGGCATCCACGGCACGTGCCGGCGGCAACGCCAGCAACAACGCGATCGGCAGGCAGGTAAGCAGGCGGTGCAGGCGCATGGTGGAACTCCTTGTCAAAGCGATGCGGCGGTCGCTGTCACCACATCAGGTCGTCGGGCACCTGGAACTGCGCGTAGTACGCATCGTCCTCGGAGGTGGCGGCCCCGGTGTCGGTGCCCTGGCCATGGTCCAGCACGATCATGCCGGCATCGCGTTCGCGCACCTTGTCGGCGGCCACGCGCGGCAGCAGTTCGTAGCGGTCATCCAGCTGCACGATCACCAGCGCGCCGGCCGACAGCTTCCGTCGCAGGTCGTCGTTGACCAGCACGGTGCGGATGGCACCGTGCGCGGTGAAGCGGTATTCGACTTCACCCGTGCGCGGCACCTTGCGGTCTTCGATGATCTGCCGCGCCTGTGCACGCAGTTCCGCGCTGCGCGCCTGCGCCTTGCGCTCGGCTTCGATGGCGCGGTCACGTTCGGCCTTTTCGGCGCGAGCCCGTTCCGCATCGCGCTGGATGTCGTTGGGCGCGGCCGGTCCCTTGCCGTGGCGCGCCTTGTTCTGCTCGCGTGCGACCTCGGCCAGTTTGGATTTCTTGACCAGCCCTGCCTTGAGCAGCTGTTCCTGTAGCGGATTTCCCTTTGCCATGTCGTGGTGTCGTGCAGGAGGTTTCCGGGCCATCATACCCGCCGTCCCCGCCCGCCACCCGCCGTCCACGCCCACGATGGATGCCCTGAAATACCTCGCCGGTTACCCTGCCGACCTGCAGGCACGCGTGCGTGCGCTGATCGCGCAGGAGCGGCTGGGCCCGATGCTGGCCGACAAGTACGGCCAGCTGCATACGGTGCGCAGCGACGGCCAGCTGTACGACTACGTGCAGGCGCTGAAGGAACGCCACCTGCGCCGCTCGGTGCCGCTGGGCAAGGTGGCCTACGACAGCACGCTGCAGGTGATGAAGCACGCGCTGGGCACCCACACCGCGATTTCGCGTGTGCACGGCAGCCGGCTCAAGGCCAGCCGCGAGATCCGCATCGCCACCGTCTTCCGCGACGCCCCCGCCGAGTTCCTGAAGATGATCGTGGTGCATGAACTGGCGCACCTGAAGGAAGCCGACCACAACAAGGCCTTCTACCAGCTGTGCACGCACATGGAACCCGACTACCACCGGCTGGAGTTCGACCTGCGGCTGTACCTGACCCATCTGGAGATGGGTGCGGGCAGGTAGCACGCGCAAGTGCTACGCACCCGGGGTATGAAAAGGGGGGCGTGCAGTGCTTGTGTTTCTCCCTCGCCCCGCGCGCGGTGGAGCAACTGTCTTGATCCAGGGGCAACGCAACTGCCGCTGCGTGTCGCGCGTGCATGACGCCTTCGAAGCCGGCGTAGCCCGGATACGGCCAGTGGCCGCATCCGGGCACACGGGGCCGGACATGTCCCGATGCCCCGGGTGCGCTGCGCTTGCCCGGGCTACGTGGCTTCAGCACCGCCTTTCTGCTCGCCCCTCATCCGCCCTCCGGGCACCTTCTCCCCGTGAACGGGGAGAAGGATTCATGGCGCGGAGCGTTTTTCTTTCCCTCATCGTCTGTGGGGAAAAAGAGGCATGGAGGGAGCGTTCTCCCTCTCCCCGCTTGCGGGGAGAGGGTGCCGAAGGCGGATGAGGGGCGAACGGAGCGCGGGTGCGCCCGCTCACTGTTCGCCGTCAGCGTCCGGTGACGTGCACGGCGTCAGCGTGGCTGGCACACCGGCGGGTTGGTCATGCCGAACGACAGCAGGTTGCCGCCGTTGACGGTACAGGCATACGTTTTGCCGTTGCGGGCCTTGAGGGTGACGTAGGTGTTGGTGCCCTCGGTGCGGCGTTCCGCGATCGTCAGTTCCGAAGGGGACAGGCCGAGCACGCCACCGGTTTCGGACAGGATGCGTTCGTCCGACAGGGAGTTGGTGCGGCTGGCGATGGAGCTGCAGCCGGCAGCGATGAGGCAGCCGAGTGCCAGGACATTCCAGGCGAGGGTGCGAAAACGCATCGTGTGAATCCTTTTCATGAGGGGGGGGGTCGGAGAGGCAACACGCGCGCAGACCCCGGAAGCGCGCGCGGGGATCACAGCGTCAGTTCGAGCGTCGCCTCGGCGTTGAACGCTGCCGACCAGCGGCGTGCGCCGGTAGCACGCAGGTCGTACAGGCCGTAGGGCGTGGCCAGTGCGGCGCGCGACAGCGAGCCGTCGCTGGCCAGCGAGACGATGCGCAGGCGCTGGCCGGGCCACGCGTAGGCATTGGCGAAGAAGGCGCGCAGCGGTTCCGCGCCGGCCAGTTCGCCGACGCAGCGGCCGTGCTCGATGCGGAACGAAGCCTCGGTGTCGAAGCGCGCCCCCTTCAGCGTGCCGGCCACGCGACCGGAGGCAGGGCAGGCCGCCGCGACCAGTCCGTCCGGTTGCGGGCGGAATGGCGCCGCCAGCAACTGCGCGGTGGGCTCCATCGCCGATACCCACATCGCGTTGGACAGCACGCTGGCAGCGGTGTCCTGCGCCGGCCACAGCATCAGCATGCTGCGCGCGCCGGTGGTGATGCCGGCGTGGTGCGCGGTGGGTTCGCCGTCGGCATCGCGGCCGATGCGCCAGCCGAAGCCGACGTCGTAGGTGCTGTCATGCGCGGGGGCGCCGCTGGCCAGTCGCATGGGTTGTCGCATCGCCTGCCAGCGCGCGGCGCCGACGATGCGGTGCTCCAGCACGCGGCCGCCGAAGGTGGCCAGCGCCTCGGGCGTGGCGGCCAGTCCACCTCCAGGCCAGGTATAGCTCATGTCGGTGCGCGGTACGTGGCGCACAGCGCCGTGTTCGATGTCGTACAGCTGCGAAGCGTGTCCGCCATCCGTTTCGCCGTCGGCACCGATCGCCAGGCCATCGGTGACGTGGTGGCGGACGTAGTCGAGGAAATGTTCGCCCGAACGCGCTTCGATCACCGCGCCGAGCAGCGTGTAGCCCCATGACGAATAGCGGTAGGTGGTACCGGGGGCCGACAGCAGCGTGCGGCCGGAGAAAATGCCGACCGCATCGCGCGCGGTCGGATAGCGGACGCGGCCGAGCACCTGGAGGTCGTTGCCGGCGTAGTGCGGTGCGCCGGAGGTGTGCGAGGCAAGCTGGCGCACCGTCACCGGCGACCACGCCGGCGGCAGCCAGGGCAGTGCGTCGCCGACGGGCGCATCGATGTCGATACGACCCTCTTCCGCCAGCTTCGCTGCCGCAGTGGCGGCGATGACCTTGGAGACGCTGGCCAGCCGGAACACCGTATCGCGCTGCACCGGCATGCGGGCTTCGACATCGCGCATTCCCGCGCAGCCGGTCCACACCACGCGACCGTCGCGCCACACGGCGGCGCCCATGCCCGGCACACCGTTGGTGGCCACCAGGGCCTGCAGCAGTTGTTGCGCCGTCATGGCGGCGGCATCGTCGGACGGCCCGCCGCAGGTGTCGGCGGCAAGCGCGGTCGTCGCCGTGCAGGACAGCGCAAGCATGCATGCGATGAAGCGCAGTGGCGCGAACGGACGGAAGGAGGTGGCGCGCATCGGACGGCTCCGGAAAGGGAGCCCTCACCCTAGTGGCGCGATCCTGCGTTGTCGTCGCGCGTGCGGCTGCACGTGCACGCGCTGCGCCGGTCCGGTGGGGCGGTGCCCGCGCGGCGGATGAGACGGCGTGCGCGCGCGCCGTTGCCGGGATCAGCCGCCCGCGTGCAGCGCAGACAGCAGCGCGTCGATGTAGGTGCGGCTGACGCGCACCGGCGTGCCATCGTGCAGCCGCAGCACCGCATCGCGGTTGGTCAGCGGCTGCAGCTCCGCCACCTGGTCCAGGCGCACGATGGAAGAGCGGTGCACGCGCACGAAGCGCGCCGGGTCCAACTGAGCGGCGAGCTGGTGCAGCGATTCGCGCACGATGTACGTGCGTTCGCCGACATGCAGCACGGCGTAGTCGCCGTCGGCGCCGATCCACGCGACGCTGTCGGCGCGGATGAAGAGCGTGCGGTGGCCGATCCGCACCGAGAATTTCTCCAGGTGCCGCGTCGGCGCGTCGGCAACGGGCAGCGTGCGCGCCGTGTCCAGGTCACGCAGGCGCAGCAGCTGGCGCGCGCGGGTCATGGCCTCGGCGAAACGCACGTCATCGACGGGCTTGAGCAGGTAGTCGACGGCGTTCAGGGCGAACGCCCTGACCGCGAAGCTGTCGTGCGCGGTCAGCAGGATCGCAAGTGGTCGCTGTTGCGGCGGCAGCGCCGCCAGCACGTCCAGGCCGGTCATGCCCGGCATCTGCACATCCATGAAGACCAGATCAGGTGGCTGCGCCTGCAGGCCGGCCAGCGCGGTGGTGCCGTCTTCGTACTCGCCCACCACCTCCAGATCGTCGAACGCCGCCAGCAACGACAGTACACCGCGCCGTGCGAGCGGTTCGTCGTCGACCACGCAGACGCGGATCACGCAGCCGGCTCCGGCGCGGTGCGCAGCGGCAACGTCAGCCGGACGCGGTAACGCCCCGCATCGATGCCGGCCTGCAGGCCGGCATGGTCCGGATAAAGCCGGGCGAGGCGGCCACGCACGTTGTCCAGGCCGACGGCGGTACGCGCGTCCTCCGATCGTGGTGGTGCTTCGCCGGGCGCAGGAAGGTCGTTGTCGATGCGGATATCCAGCTGCGTATCGTCGTGGACGATGCGGATGTCGAGGCGGCCCGGCGCAGTGCGCGGGGCGATGCCGTGGCGGATCGCGTTCTCCACCAGCGGCTGCAGCAGCAGCCCGGGCACGTGCGCGCCGAGCACGCCGTCACCGACATGCCACGACAGCAGCAGGCGCCGGCCAAGCCTGGCTTTTTCCACTTCCAGATAGGCTTCGGTCATGACGATCTCTTCGGCCAGCGTCACCTCGTGTCCCGCGCGTGCGTCGAGCACCGCGCGCAGGAAGTCGCCGAGCCGCGCCAGCATCTGCCGTGCTTCCGGGCCCCGCTCCTCGGCGACCAGTGCGGAGACCGCGTTGAGCGTGTTGAACAGGAAGTGCGGCTGCAGCTGGTAGCGCAGTGCACGCAGTTCGGCATCACGCGCCAGGGCACGCGCCTCCAGGTGCCGGGCCTGCTCGTGGCGCAGCTCCGCGTAGTACGTCACCACCGCATGCACCGCGCAGTACGCCACCAGCACCAGCCAGGCGCCTTCCAGGCCACGGAACAACAAGCCGACATCCAGCGTGCCCGGCGCGACAAGACGCGCCAGGCTGCCTGAGGTGGCGGCCTGCAGTGCGACACTGAGCAGGCGCGTGGCCAGCGCCATCGCATAGGTCGCCAGCAGCAGCACCAGCGCGATCTGCCACACCGCCATGCCGCGCCGCCACAGCCATCGCTGCAAAGCGGTCAGCGGCAGCACCCACAACACGAACGCCGACAGGTACAGTGTGCGTGCCAGCGTGGCATTGCCGTGGCCGAGGATCGGCATGGCCATCACCAGCAGGCAGACGCCCAGCGGCAGCCCGGCCAGCACCGGCAGCCAGAACGGCGGCAACGCGTGCCGGCTGGCGCGCGCCGGCGTCATCGGCATGTCGCACCGTGTTCGCAACAGGTTGAAGGACGTTCAGACGAACACATGGGCGATGGGCGGGCTCGGAGTGGATGAGGCATGGCGCGTGTCCATGCGCGGTCGTACGACGGCCATGGTCGGCGGGGAGCGCAGGGACGCGCAATGGCGGATGCTCTGGGCGCCAGCTCAGCATGGCCGCCGGCACCGCCACCAGCGCGCTGCGCCAGGGCGGTGACGCCATGCGGTGGTGCGGTTGGCCGCAGCCATGGACGCCGCACGCCTACGTTGGGCGCAGGCATCCTTGCCATGCCTGCGAACGGAGAGGTCGGTGTCTGGCAGCATCGGATGAAGTGATGACGTCATCCGGGCGGCGCGATCCGGGTGATACGGACGGCACGTGCAGCAATGCCGGGAGCGTGCGCCACCGCTTCGCGCGGCGCCGTGCCTCCTTGTGCCCGGACCCCCGCGGATCGCCCGCAGGCTCACGCCAACCTCGGCGTCAGTGTTGCGCGCACTGCTTGACCAGCCACGCGCGTGCGGCCTGCAGCGGCTGGTCCGTGGTCTCGTCAGGCACGACGGGCCCCTGGTGGATCACGCCACGCCGGTCCTGGATATGCGCGGTGGTCAACGCCACCATGCCGCCGTTCGACAAGCGCATGCTCGCGTTGGCGGTGGTGGCGCCCCGGGTGGGCTGGCCGAAGAAGCGCACGTTGCGCTGGCCCTTGAAGCCCAGTGCCAGGATCTCACCGGAACTCATTGTGCCCGGCCCCAGGATGACGGCGAGGTGCGCGGGCTTGCGTACCAGGGCCGGCAGCTCCACGCGCGGAAACACGCTTTCGTTCATCCGCAGCTGTCCGTCGCGGACGTTGACCACCTGCGGCGCTCCGCTGCGTCCCTGGAAGGTCTCCAGTACGCCCTCGTCGTACAGCGGCGCGATGCCGCCCATCATCGGCCACATGTTGCCACCCGGATTGTGGGCGACGTCGATGATCAATCCGCAGGGGGCGTTGGCCAGTGACTGGTTGAGTGCATCGCGCACATCGCGCGTCGCCGCGGGCGTCTCGGCCGACCCGCCGCTCCAGGCGTTGATCGCCAGATGGCCGACGCCTTCGACGGTGCCATGCGCCTGCGCGATGGGCTTCGGCGTGCGTGCCGCCGGGTTGCCGGTGGACGTGCCGGCCGCTGCTCCGGACGGCGCTGACGAAGGCGGGGGTGGCATGTAGAAGGAATGCCCATCCTTGAGGGCGCCAAGGACATGTCGGATGGCAGTGGTGCGACCGGCTTCGCCGGGCGAGGCCGCCAGCAACACGTACGCCTCGCGTTCAACGACGGGCCAATCCGGCAGGTGGCCATTCACGCCTCGCGTGCGTGCCGCCGCGATGACTTCATCAAGGATGGCGTCCGCCGCATGGAGCGGCGGTGCGCAAGCGAACAGGGCCAGGGCGATGGCGGAAAGACGGGTGCGTAGCTTCACGAATGCGCGTTCCTTGTGCATGGGGAATCGGAGGGAGGCGGGCGGAACTTCGACGTTCCTTTCGTTGGCGGTGGTCCGCAGGTGGGGCGGGTGCGCCTTCAGGGCAGCCGCTTGAACGTCGTCGTCTGCAGGAACGGAGTGCCGTCCTTGTGGAAGGCGGCCTTGGTTTCGGTCAGCGTGCCGCCGTCTTCCGTGACCGAGTAGATGCGGGTCGAGGAGGGCGTGCCCTGGTAGGCGAGCTGCAGCACCACCACGTTGGGGGCGGGCATCTTCGCCGTGCCGACGTCGGCCCAGTAGCTGCCGGTGATCTTGCCGGGTGTCCCGTCCAGCGCCAGGGTGGCGTCCGAATCCATCGTGCCGCCATTCGGATCGACGATCTCGATATGCGTCGACCACATCCCGTCGCCGGGCTGCCTGAATTCCATCGTGACGCTGCGCGGGCGTGCGTCGGGGGGCATCGGCAACGTCGCCACATCCAGTGCCCAGCGGCCGACCAGCGGTGATGCGGCGAACGCGGGCGCGGCGTGCAGGGTGAGTGCGGCCAACAGGGCGAGGGACTTGGTCTTCATGGAGCCTCCGTGCAGGGTGGCGCGATGGCGGCGGGAACCGCATCCGTCGCGGGCAGGGCGACCATGCCATTCCATCCGCAATACTGTCCAGCCATGCAGCCCCGGCATGCGCAACGCGCCCGGGGCCAAGCGAGGTATCGGGATCTGCAGTGCCGGATGCGGCCGTGGCCTCACCCGGGCGGCGTGATCACGGTGAGGCGGATGCGTGCAGCAGCAGCGACGGAAGTGCGCGCCGCGGCCTCGCCCTGCGCAGTGCATCCTTGCGCCCGGACCAGAAATGGATCTCGCGCTTGAGATGCTGCCCGAAGAACACCGCCACGCGTTGCACCACGCCGGTCTGCACGACCACCAGCATGGGTTCGCGCGCCTCGGCCGGAATGGGCCAGCCTTCGTTCTCGGCGCATTCCACCGCGCGGTCATTCAGCAGGTGCGCGACGCGCTGGAAGCCGGATGCATTCGAGATGACGCGATGCAACTTGGTGTTCATGGCGGCTCCGGACGTTGTGCGAGCCGGCACACTGCGGGCGCGGAAGTTAACCAGTTTCGGAATTCCGCGTGAAGCCAAGCTAGCACGTCGCCAGCATGCACGGCGCGGTTTCGGACAGGCGGGCGTCACGCCACGGTCACGACGGGGCGCGCATCGTGGCGCAGCTACGGTGCAATACCGTATCGGCTGCTCAGCCGCGCGCCACGTCTTCCCCATCCTCCGCATTGAGCTGCACCTGGCATCGCGCCGGGTCACGGCCTTGGCCGTCCACGAGACCCAGGAAGGGTCCATCCCGCAGGAACCCCCATGGAAATGCAGCAGAAAGAAGGCCTCGTGCAACAGAACCTGGTAGGCACCCTGAGGAGCAACCACACGTTCGGCACGTTCGCCCATGCCATCGACAAGGCAGGGCTGACCGCATCCCTCAATGGCAGCGATCAGTACACCCTGTTCGCGCCGACCGATGATGCGTTCTCGGCGTTGCCCGCCGGAACGCTGGATCGCCTGCTGGAACCGTCCAACAAGGATGAGCTCACCGCGCTGGTGAACTATCACCTGGTCACCGGCCGCAAGACCACGGCCGATGTGGGCAAATGGCAGTCCGCGCGCACCGTGCAGGGCCAGGGCGCGCCGATCAGGATTGCCGACGGACAGATCAGCATCGACGGCGCCCACCTCACCCGGCCCGACATCATGGCCAGGAATGGCGTGATCCACGGCATCGACAAAGTGAACATTCCGGAATCCAGGCCTCACTGAGGTGAGGCAGCAAGGGAATGCACGCGGCGGGGAGCAATCCCCGCCGTTTTTTTTGACGGAACCTGCACGTGCGACGACCGATGCTGCGCACGGACCGCGCAACAGGCGAGAAAAGATCCATGAAATCCAGGCATCTGCGCATGGGCGTCGGCTTCCTGCCGATCTTCGAGGTCAACGGTGTGCAGGCGGCGCAGATGGTCATCAGGCCCGGTGGCAGGGAAGGCGGACCGGACAATCGCCATCGCGGCGCCGATCAGTGGCTGTTCGTCGCCGAGGGCCAGGGCGTGGCCATCGTGGAAGGCGCGCGCCGCGCGTTGAAGCCCGGCAGCCTGCTGCTGATCGAACGCGGCGAACGCCACGAGATCCGCGCCACCGGCCGTACGCCGCTGAAGACGGTCAACTTCTATTCCCCGCCCGCCTACACGCCCGACGGCGATGAGCGGCCGGCGGGCAAACCCTGATACACGACGAGGTGACGACGATGGAAAGCGTGGCGCGCAGCCTGTTCGAACTGGGCATGCCGTGGTGGGAATTCGTGTTGCGTGCCGTCGCCGTCTACGTGGTGGTGCTGCTGATGGTGCGCCTGACCGGCAAGCGCACCGTGGGCCAGTTCACGCCGTTCGATCTGCTGGTGGTGGTGCTGTTGGGCACGGCGGTGCAGAACTCGCTGATCGGCGAGGACACATCGTTGCTGGGCGGCCTGATCCTGGCGGCTACGCTGCTGGGCCTGAACTGGAGCGTGGGCAAACTTTCCGCGCGCAGCCGCCGCTTCGACCAGGTGGTGGAGGGCAAGCCGGTGATCCTGCTGCGGCATGGCGAACTCTTCCGCGATGAGCTGGCGCGCCAGTCGCTGAGCGAGCACGACTTCGCCATCGCGCGCCGTTCCGCAGGCTACGCCACGCTGGGGGAAATCGAACTGGCCGTGCTGGAAACCTCGGGCGAGATCACCTTCATCGGCAGGAAGCCCTGATCCGGTAGCCAGGTGGGCGGCAAGACGGTGCGCCCATTCCTTCTCCCCGTCATGCGGGGAGAAGGATGGCCGGAGACCGGGCGTGCGGCCGGTGGAAACTCAGTGCTTGTGCCCGAGCATCTCGTCGCGGCTCTGTTCGGCGCGCGAGGCACCGATCGCGGTTTCGACCTTCTTGACCTCTTCCGGGGGCGGCAGCACTGCGGGCATGCCCAGCGACTGGATCCACAGCTCCCGACACCAGCCCATCGTGTGGTACAGGTGGTGGTCTTCGTCGCTTTCCACGGCCTTGTACGCGGGCTCCAGCACCTTGGCCAGTTCGCCGCCCTGTTCCACGACCTTGCCGATCAGTTCCCAGTTCTGATGGTCCTTGGTTTCGGCCAGTACGACGCATTCGGCAGCGACCAGTTCGGCGGCCTCCGGCGTGTCGCTCTTCATGGCCATCTCGATGGCCTTCACCAGCGAAGCGCCCTGGTGCGCGACCACGCTGCGGCCTGGCGACTTCTCTTCGGTATCCATGCCGAGTTGCTCGAACACGCGGGTAAGCACTTCTTCATGCGTGCGTGTTTCGTCGAGGTACTCACCCCACTCCTTCTTCAGGTCCTTGTTCACTGCGGCCTTGATCGCCGTGGTGTAGATCTGGATGCCGCCGCGTTCGGTTTCGATGGCCTGCAGCAGCAGCTCGTGGACTTGCGCGGTGTTGACAGTGCGGGAACGTGCCATGGCGGTACTCCGTGGCTGTGAAAGGAGTAACCGTTCTAGGCGCAGGCACGAAAACACGATGTGACGGCGACGCATGCACGACGTTCACATAGCCAACTGCGCGCGCTCAGGTGAAGCGCATGCGAGGCGCGATGCGCGGCGTCATGTCGTGGATCCCCGGCGCGTGCCCGCAGTCCTGTTCCGGCAGCGGACATCGGCAGGGTGCGCCGCGCGCTGTGGAGGCGCGCATCCGGACGTTGCCCCGTTCCGTAGTGGTGAACGCGGCCCAGCCCGGGGCCGCCCGGGCCATGTCCGGCATGATGGGTTATCCTCCACGCCCCCCGCAGGAATCGATGCGATGAGCCAGTCCGACGACAACCCCGGCAAGGTCACCCAGGCGCAGGCCGAGGATGCCGTGCGCGTGCTGCTCGAATGGGCCGGCGAAGACCCGGCGCGCGAAGGCCTGCTGGACACGCCCAAGCGCGTGGCCAAGGCCTACCGCGACTGGTTCAGCGGCTACCAGATGGATCCGCGCGAGTACCTGGCGCGCACGTTCGAGGAAGTGGCCGGCTACGACGAGATGATCGTGCTGCGCGACATCGAGTTCGAAAGCCATTGCGAGCACCACATGGCGCCGATCATCGGCCGCGCGCACGTGGGCTACCTGCCCGACGGCAAGGTGGTGGGCATCAGCAAGCTGGCGCGCGTGGTGGACGTGTATGCGCGCCGTTTCCAGGTGCAGGAGAAGATGACCGCGCAGATCGCGCAGTGCATCCAGGACGTGCTGCAGCCGCGCGGCGTGGCGGTCGTCGTCGACGGCGCGCACGAATGCATGACCACGCGCGGCGTGCACAAGCGCGGCGTCAGCATGGTGACCAGCAAGATGCTGGGCACCTTCCGCGAAGACGCACGCACCCGCGCCGAGTTCCTGCGCTTCATCGAGACCGGCAACGGGCGGCGGTGAGGGCGGGCGACGTTGTAGGAGCGACGTGAGTCGCGACCGGATGACGTCTGCGTCCATTCGCCTGCCGTATCCCGTGGCGCCCGCTTTCCCGTTATCGGGAGGCATACGATCGCGACTCACGTCGCTCCTACAAAGGGCACAAGCATGACCACCTGCCCCTGCGGCACCGGCCGCGATTACGCGGCCTGCTGCGGCCGCTACCACGCCGGTGGCATCGCCCCGGATGCCGAAGCGCTGATGCGTTCGCGCTACAGCGCCTTCGTCATGGCCGATGCCGGCTACCTGCGCGCCACCTGGCATCCCGACACCTGTCCGGTCGAGCTGGGCCTGGACGCGCCCGGCGCGCCACGCACCACGTGGCTGGGCCTGTCGGTGAAGCAGCATCGCGTCACCGGACCGGATACCGCCGAGGTGGAGTTCGTCGCCCGCTACCGCGTCGGCGGTGGCAGCGCCGTGCGGCTGCACGAGCGCAGCCGCTTCGTCCGTCTCGACGGGCGGTGGCTGTACGTGGAAGGCGAGCATCGGTGACGGGCTTTTCCTTCTCCCCGCGTGGCGGGGAGAAGGTGGCCGCAGGCCGGATGAGGGGCGAACGAAGCGGCGATGCTGGCCATGTCGCGCGCCCATTACATGCGTGATCACTTCTTCTAATGGTTTCGCGTGCCGTCGAGGAACAGGTCTCCGTTCGCCCCTCACCCGCCTTCGGCACCCTCTCCCCGCTGGCGCAGGGAGAGGGAGAAACTATCTCAGCCCCTCGGCTTCTCCAGGTAATCCAGCGTGACCTGCAGCAGTGCGCGCACGCCGACGTCGAGCGAGGCTTCGTCCAGCATGAACTCCGGGGAATGGTTGCTGGGCGCGGTCACCGGGTCGGTGCCTTTCGCCGTGCTGCCGACGAAGAAGAACATCGACGGCACTTCCAGCGCGTAGAACGAAAAGTCTTCGGCGCCCATCTGCAGCGGCGGGGTGATGACGTTGTCCGTGCCGACCACGGCCTGCAGGCTCGGCGTCATGCGCGCGGTGAGCGCGGGGTCGTTGATGGTGGCGGGGTTGCCACTGCGGTCGGGCACGTTGGCTTCCACCTTCGCGCCGTGCGCGGCGGACACGTGGCTGGCGACGTTCTTCAGGTCGGCGAAGATCTTCTGCCGCATGCCTTCGTCGAAAGTGCGGATGGTGCCGACCACTTCCACGTCGTCGGGGATGATGTTGTAGCGGATGCCGCCCTTGATGGCGCCGAAGCTGACCACCGCGGGTTGCCGGGAGATGTCGGTGCGGCGGCTGACGATCGTCTGCGTGGTGCCGATGACATCGGCCATCGCCACGATCGGGTCCACGCCGCCCCATGGCCGCGAGCCATGCGTCTGCCGGCCGACGACCTTCAGGTTGAAGCTGTCCGAGGCCGCCATCAACGGGCCCTGGCGCACGCCGATCTGGCCGACGGGAATCGACGAGAACACGTGCAGGCCGAACATCGCGTCCGGCTTGAAGTCCTTGAACAGGCCTTCCTTCAGCATCAGCGATGCGCCGCCTTCTTCGCCGGCGGGCGCGCCTTCCTCGGAAGGCTGGAACACCAGCAGCACTTCGCCGGGCAGCGTGTCCTTCATCGCCACCAGCGATTTCGCCACGCCCAGCAGGATGCCGGTGTGCGCGTCGTGGCCGCAGGCATGCATGACGCCGACGGTTTCGCCGCGATAGGTCGCGGTCGCCTTCGATGCGAACGGCAGGCTGTTGCGTTCGGTCACCGGCAGCGCGTCCATGTCCGCCCGCAGCGCGATGCGCTGACCCGGCCTGCCGCCCTTGATGACGGCGGTGACGCCGTGGTGCGCGATGCCGGTGCGCGGTTGCAGACCGAGCTTGCGCAACTCTTCAGCGACACGCCTGGCGGTCTGCTCCTCGCGGTTGGACAGCTCCGGATGCTGGTGGAAGTGCCGGCGCCAGTCCACGACCTGCTGCTGCACGGCCTTGCCGGCGGCAGCGACTTCCGCTCGTTGCGCGGGTGCGGCGTCCTGCGCGGCGGCGGGCAGTGCGCAGGCCAGCGCGACGGTGAGCAGGGAAACGGCGAAGGGACGTGCGTGGCGCATCGTGTCGGCTCCTGGAGGCAAGCCCCGATGCTAACCGCAATGGGCTGGCACTGTAGGAGGGGCTTCAGCCCCGACGCCTTGCCGATAACGTCAGGTCGGGGCTGAAGCCCCTCCTACAACCCCGCCGCGGCTTCTAGAATGCACACGCGGACACGCACCGACTTCCGTCCGGAACCCCCATGCCCGACCTCGCCCTGCAGGTACTCCTGCTGTTGTTCCTCGCCGCGATGCTGGCGGGCTTCATCGATGCCATCGCCGGCGGCGGTGGCATGGTCACCATCCCGGCGATGCTGTTGGCCGGCATTCCGCCGCTGCACGTGCTGGGCACCAACAAGCTGCAGTCGCTGTTCGGTTCGGCCTCGGCCAGCTGGGCCTACGCGCGGCATGGGCATGTCGACCTGAAAGGCCAGTTGCCGATGGCACTCACCGCCGCGCTCGGCGCGGTGGGCGGCGCGCTGCTGGCGACCATCATCCCGGTGGAGTGGCTGAAGCTGGCGCTGCCGTTCCTGCTGGTGGGCATCGCCATCTATTTCGGGCTGAAGCCCGACATCGGCCATGTGGACCGGCACCAGCGCATGCGCCCGCTCGTGTTCGGGCTGACCTTCGTGCCGGTGATCGGTTTCTATGACGGCGTGTTCGGTCCCGGCACGGGGTCGTTCCTGATGCTCGGCTTCGTGGCGCTGGCCGGGTTCGGCATCCTCAAGGCCACCGCGCACACCAAGTTCCTCAACTTCGGTTCCAACCTGGGCGCGTTCGCGGTGTTCCTCGCGTTCGGCGCGGTGCTGTGGAAGGTGGGGCTGGTGATGGGCGCGGGGCAGTTCCTCGGCGCGCAGCTGGGCTCGCGCTTCGCGATGAAGCAGGGCGCCCGCATCATCAAGCCGCTGCTGGTCACGGTGTCGATCGCGCTGGCGATCCGCCTGCTGGCCGATCCGCAGCATCCGTTGCGGATGTGGGTGGGCCTGTAGTCCTTCTCCCCGCGAGGCGGGGAGAAGGTGCCCGGAGGGTGGATGAGGGGCGAGCGCGATGCTTCGATTGCGTCCTGCACACGTCGGGGTCGACGGCTTCGTCTGCCCCTCACCCGCCTTCGGCACCCTCTCCCCGCAGGCGGGGAGAGGGGAAGATCAAGGCTTCGTAGCGAGATAGTCCAGTGCCACCTGCAGCATCGCCTGGCTGCCGGTCTGCAGCGCCTGCTCGTCCAGCAGAAACTGCGGCGAGTGGTTGATCGGTGCGGTGGCCGGATCGATGCCCTTCGACGTCGCACCGACGAAGAAGTAGAAGCCCGGCACCGTATTGGCGAACTGCGAGAAGTCCTCGGCCACGGTCACCAAGGGCATCTCGACCACGTTCGTTGCGCCGACCGCCTTTTCCAGCGAAGGCCGCACGCGCTGGGTGAGCGCGGGCTGGTTGATGGTGGCCGGCGCGTTGTTGGCCACCTTCAGCTCGGCGCTGCCACCGCTGGCATGGCTGTAGTCGTCGGCGATGCGGTGGAAGCGTGCGATCACGTCTTCGCGCACCACCGGGTCGAACGTACGCAGCGTGCCGACCAGCGTGGCCTCGTCGGGGATGATGTTGAAGCGCACGCCGGCCTGGAACTGGCCCGCCGTCAGCACCACCGGGCTGGTGGCGATGTTCACCTGCCGCGCGATCATGCTCTGCGTGCCCAGCAGGATCTGCGCGCCCAGGGTGATCGGGTCCACGCCATCCCACGGACGCGAGCCGTGCGTCTGCTTGCCCTTCACCACCAGCGACCACTCGTCCGCCGCCGCGAGCAGAGGACCGCTGCGATAGCCCACGCTGCCCACCGGCAGGCCGGCCCAGACATGCAGGCCGAACACGGCATCGGGCGTGAAGTCCTTGAACACGCCCTCCTGCAGCATCAACGCCGCGCCGAACACTTCACCCGCGACCGGCGGACCTTCCTCGGCCGGCTGGAAGACGAACATAACCTCGCCGGCGAGCTCGTCCTTCGCGGCGACCAGCGCCTGCGCCACGCCCATCAGGATGGCGACATGCGCATCGTGGCCGCAGGCGTGCATCACGCCGACCGGTTGGCCGCGGTAGTCGGCCTTCACCTTCGAGGCGAACGGCAGGCCGGTCTGTTCGGTGACGGGCAACGCGTCCATGTCGGCGCGCAAAGCGATGCGCGGACCCGGCTTCGCGCCCTTCAACACCGCGACCACGCCGGTCTTGCCGACGCCGGTGCGGACCGTCAGGCCGAGTGAGCGCAGGTGGTCGGCGACGCGCCTGGCGGTGCGGACTTCCTGCTCGCCCAGCTCGGGATGCTGGTGGAAGTCGCGGCGCCATTGCACCAGCTGCGGTTGCGCACGCTCGAGCGCAGCGAGCGCGGTGGCGTCCTGAGCACGGACGTCGGCACCTGCCAGTGCGGCGGTGGCGACGAGCAGGGCGGCGAACAGGCGGTGGGCGCGAAGCATGGTGGCATCCGGGGCGTGCGGGGAGCACGATGCTAGCCCCTGCGGCGCGCGCGTCCAATGGCGAATCACCATGAGCGCATGCCCGCGCGCGGCTCGCATTCGATAGGCGCGCGTGGCAGGCTCGCAGGCCACTGAGCAGCCCCTCGTACACCCATGACCCGCGACGCCGATCCTGCTTCCTCCCGTCCGCTGCAGGGCGATGCCGCATTGCTGCGTGCGGTGGGCAGCCTGGCGCTGGCGGCGGCCGTCATCAACATCATCGTCGGCGGCGGCATCTTCAAGATGCCGGCGGCGCTGTCATCGCAGGTCGGTGCGGCTGCGCCGCTGGCGCTGCTGGCCGGCGCGGTGGTGATGGTGCCGGTGGCGTTGTGCTTCGCCGCCATCGGCAGCCGCGCCTCCGCCACTGGCGGGCCATACACTTATGTCAGCGCAGTGTTCGGCACGCTGCCGGGCTTCCTGGCCGGGGCGTTGATGTGGATCTGCAACGTGGCCTCCAGTGCCGGCGTGGCGGCGGCGCTGTCGCTGCAGGTCGCCAGCCTGTGGCCGGTGGTCGCCGCGCCGGTGCCGCGCGCGCTGTTGCTGCTGGGCGTGTACGCCGCGATCTACGCACTGAACGCCTTCGGCGTGAAGCTGGGCGCGCGCGCCGTAATGACGCTGGCCACGCTGAAGCTGGTGCCGCTGTTCCTGCTGGTGCTCGTGGGCCTGGCCTTCGTCGACACCACGCAGGTCAGCTTTGCCTTCACCGACGTGCCGTCGTGGACGGCGCTGGGCGCGGCCATGGTGATGGTGGTGTTCGCGTATTCCGGCGTGGAGACGGCGCTGATTCCCGGTGGCGAAGTGCGCGATCCCTCGCGCAGCGTGCCGCGCGCTGCGCTCAGCGCCATCCTGCTGGTGGTGCTGCTGTACCTGGGCCTGCAGATCGTCTGCCAGGGCGTGCTGGGCCCGGCCTTGGCTTCGAGCAGCGTGCCGATCGCCGAGGCCGCGGGGCGGCTGTGGGATCCGGCGCGCATCGCGCTGCTGGTCACCGCCTGCATCTCGATGGCGGGTTTCCTGCTGGGCAACCTGCTGGGTTCGTCGCGGTTGCTGTTCGCGCTGGGGCGCGATGGCTACCTGCCGCAGGCCTTCGGCCGCGTCAGCGCCACCCACCGTGTACCGCTGCTGGCGCTGGCCACGCACGCCGGCATTGCCTGCCTGCTGGCGGTGGTGGGCAACTTCGAAGCACTGGTGCTGATCTCGGGCGGGGCCGTGTGCCTGGTGTACGTGATGGTGTGCGTGGCGGCATGGCGCGCGCAACGAAGCGACCTGCGCGAACGCGGCGAGCCCTTCGTGCTGCGCGGCGGTCCGCTGGTGCCGGGGTTGGCGGTGGTCGGCATGGTCGCCATCCTGACCACGCTGAGCGCGCGCGAATGGACGGCGATCGGTGTGGCGGTGGTGGTGCTGGCGGTGGTGTACGCGGTGCTGGTGGGGCTGCGTCGGCGTGTTGGGGCCTGATCTGTAGGAGCGACGTCAGTCGCGACCGCACGGCCAATCTTCATATGGCAAGCCGGTTGTTCTCCGTGCGGGCGCGCTGCGGCGCGTTCCTGTTCTGCACGGTGGATCGCTATCGGGGCGCGGTCGCGACTGACGTCGCTCCTACAGGAAGCCCATCCCCTGCTCAGCGGAACACCACCGTCCGGTGCCCGTTCAACAGGATCCGGTGTTCCACGTGGCGGCGCACTGCGCGGGCCAGCACCAGCGATTCGATATCGCTGCCCATGCGGACCAGTTCCTTCGGCGTCATCGCGTGGTCCACGCGGGCGACGTCCTGTTCGATGATCGGGCCTTCGTCCAGGTCGCGGGTCACGTAGTGCGCGGTGGCGCCGATGATCTTGACCCCGCGCTGGTGCGCCTGGTGGTACGGCCGGGCGCCCTTGAAGCTGGGCAGGAAGCTGTGGTGGATGTTGATCGCGCGGCCGGCCAGCGCATCGCACAGCGCGGGCGAGAGGATCTGCATGTAGCGGGCCAGCACGACCAGGTCGATCTGCTCGCGTTCGACCAGGTCGATGATGCGCTGCTCCTGCTCATCCCGATGCGCTGCGGAGACGGGCAGGTGGTGGAACGCCACGCCGTAGGATTGCGCCAGCGCCGCGAAGTCGTCGTGGTTGGACGCGACGCAGGCGATCTCCACCGGCAGCTGCCGGCTGTGCACGCGGAACAGCAGGTCGTTGAGGCAATGGCCCTGCTTGCTTACCAGCACCATCAGCCGCGCCTTGCGGCGTGCGTCGTGGATCTGCCATTCCATCGCGAACGCGTCGGCCAGCGGCGCGAAGCGCGCGCGCAGGGCATCGGCGGCAATCGCCTCCGGCAGATCGAAATGCACGCGCAGGAAGAAGCGGCCGGATTCGTCGTCGCCGAACTGCTGGGCGTCCAGGATGTTGCAGCCCGCGTCGAACAGCAGGCCGGTGACGCGATAGACGATGCCGGTGGTATCCGGGCAGGAGAGCGTGAGGATGTGGTCGCGGCGCATGGGGGTCTGCTTACTCGCAGCGGGCCGCGGTGATGCGGTTGTCGGCGTCGAGGTAGACGCGCAGGCGGTCGTTGCGCGCGTCGTGCTTCACGACCGTCTTCGGGCCGATGGGGTTGACCAGCCCGGCACCGCTCTCGCGCGACAGGCGCTTGAGCGTGGCCTCGTCCGCAGGTTGACCCGTCGCCCAGCCAAGCGCGCTATCGCTGCAGCGCCCGCCGCCCTCCACCTGGGGGCCGGGGGTGCTGACGCAGGAAGACAGGGCGAAGGCGGCGCCTGTCAGCAGGAAGGCCTGGAAAGACGAACGGTGCAACAGGCGAGGGGATGTCATGGCAGCATCTCCGGATGCGGGGGAGGACCGCTGTTTAACACACTCGCTGGCTCAAAGGGCGGGCCCCCGCCGCCATCGCCTGCTGCCGTCCCACGCCTACGGAGATCGCCATGGATCGTCGCTTCGTTCTGCCGCTTGCCCTTGCCGCCGTGCTGTTGCCCACCCTGTCCTCCCGGCCCGCCGCTGCCTGCACCCGGCTGGTCTATCTGGGGGCGGGCAACGACGTCATCACCGCCCGTTCGATGGACTGGAAGAACGACGTGGCGACGAACCTGTGGATCTTCCCGCGCGGCATGCAGCGCAGCGGACAGGCGGGGCCGAACTCGATCACGTGGACATCGAAGTACGGCAGCGTCATCGCCACCGGCTACGAAGTCTCCACCACCGACGGCATGAACGAAGCCGGCCTGATGGCCAACGTGCTGTGGCTGGTGGAATCCGAGTACCCGGTCTACAACGGGCGCGGCCCGGGCTTGAGCATCGCGGCGTGGGCGCAGTACGCGCTGGACAACTACGGCAGCGTGAAGGAAGCCGTCGAGGCGCTGCGCAAGGAGCCCTTCACCCTGGTGACCGACAAGGTGCCCGGCGAGGACCGGCTGGCCACGCTGCACCTGTCGCTGTCGGACGCCAGCGGCGACAGCGCCATCATCGAGTACATCGGCGGGAAGCAGGTGATCCACCACGGCCGCCAGTACCAGGTGATGACCAATTCGCCGGTGTTCGACCAGCAGCTCGCGCTCAACGCGTACTGGAAGCAGATCGGGGGCACGGTGATGCTGCCGGGTACCAACCGCGCCGCGGACCGCTTCGCGCGCGCGTCGTTCTACGTCAACGCGATTCCGAAGAGCGAAGATCCGGTGAAGGCACTGGCCAGCGTCTTCAGCGTGATCCGCAATGCATCGGTGCCATTCGGCATCAACACGCCGGAGGAACCCAACATTTCCTCCACCCGCTGGCGCACGGTGGCCGACCACAAGCGCAGGCTGTACTTCTTCGAATCCGCATTGACGCCCAACACCTTCTGGGTGGACCTGAAGGACGTGGACTTCTCGAAGGAGACCGGCAAGGTGCTGCGGCTGGACCTGGGCCCTGACCAGCGCAACGTGTTCGCCGGCAACGCGGTGAAGGACTTCAGGCCGGCGGAGCCGTTCGAGTTCCTGGGCCTGTAGTCAGAGGTCGAACGCCAGCAGATCGTGACCGGTGGCCGCGCGCACCACGCGCCGGTACAGCACGTTGCCGCTGCCGCCATTGGTCAGCGCCACCAGCGCGCGCTGGCCGGCAAGATCGCCCAGGGCGAAGTTCTTGAAGATGCCGCCATTGCTGCCCGAGTGGTAGAACACGGGCCCGCGCGGCGTGGCTTCCAGGTTCCAGCCCAGGCCCTTGTCGGTCCAGCGGCCGGGCACGTCGATCTGCTTCGTCAGCATCGCCGTGCGCGTGGCCTCGCTGATCTGCCAGGGCGCGCGCGGCGTACGCACCATCAGCGCCATGAAGCGGGCGTAGTCCGTCGGCGTGGTGCGCAGGCTGGCCGCGGCATTGGCCAGGATGTCGCCGGGCCAGTTCACCAGGCCCTTCGGCGTGATCGCCTGCACGAGTGGCAGTGCACGCGCGGCGTCTTCGTAACGCCACGCGGACAGCGGCCTGCCCCAGCGACCGGCGATGACCTGCGCTGCGCTCCACTGTTCGCGCAGCATCTGCGGCGGCATGCCGGGCTCTTCGTCCTCGACGGCACGATGGCCATGGACCGAACGCGCGGCGAGGTCCGCGCTCCACGTGTAGCTGCTGTCGCGCATGCCGGCCGGACCGAACAACAGGCGGTGCATGGACTCGTCCAGGCTCTCGCCGGTCAGCGTCTCCACCACCAGTTGCAGCCAGAAGATCGCCTCGCCCGAATAGTCGATACGCGTGCCGGGCTTCACTGCGGGCACCAGTTTTTCGTTCGCCGGATCCTTGCGCCAGTTCGGCATGCCGGTGGAATGGCGCAGCACGTCGCGCGCGGTGACCAGGTCCACCCAGGGATGATCGGCCAGGTAGTCCATCCGCCGGTAACGCACCAGCGGCGCGTCAAGATCGATCACGCCCTGGTCCGCCAGTTGCAGCACCAGGTAGGCGAACACGGGCTTGCTGAGCGAGGCATCCTCGAACAGCGTGTCGTCCGCCACCGGCGTACGCGTCTGCGCATTCGATACCCCGAGGTTGCGTGACCACACCACCTCGCCGCGTTCCACCACCGCCAGGCCGATGGCCGGGACACGCAATGCCTGCATCAGGCGCGGCAGGTCGGCGAGGAAAGGATCGGGCGGGATCCAGCCGGCAGCATCGTCGCAGGCGGCGGCGCGGGTGACCTGCGGCCAGGTCGCGGCCGCCAGGGTGGACAGGGCGGCGGTCTTCAGCCAGCGGCGGCGCGGGGGGGATGGCAGGGAGGGATGATTCATGCGGGCCTGGTTGAAGATCGTGGCGTCATGGAGGTGGACGAACGAGCGACCGCAAACCCCGCCGCAAGATCGTCATGGCTGCACTTGACGTACCACCATGCCGGGGGTACTTTGCCCATCGCCAAGGTTTCCATCGCTTTATCCAGATATAGCGATGGAATTAAAAGGGAAGCCGGTGCGGCCTGTTCCATGGGCCTATTCCGGCGCTGCCCCGCAGCGGTATTTGGAAACGAACCTCGCCAACAGCACTGGTCCTCGCGGACCGGGAAGCGGCGGGAAGTAGGCCAGCGCACCCGCGCCCGTCCATGAGCCCGAAGACCTGCCCTGGCCGGAGGACACGACCGTCCTCCGACTGACCTGGAGCTTCCGAGGGGAGGTGGCCGGAGCCCGTGTCCGTGCGCGCCTGCCCGGATGCGTCCTCCTGCGCCCGACTTCGGCACTCCGGCTCGCCCGCGGGGGCGAAGGTCGCTGGCGTGGCGGGCCCTGGCCTGGCGCGCGGTTCCTTCGTTCCTCATCCGCTACCGCATGAGGACACGCACCATGACCACCGTTACCACCCTCGGCTTCCCGCGCATCGGCGTGAAGCGCGAACTGAAATCCGCCCTGGAAAGCTACTGGCGTGGCGAAAGCACCGCCGACGACCTCCAGCGCACCGCGCGCGACCTGCGCCATCGCCACTGGCAACTGCAGCGCGAGGCCGGCGCCGATGTCGTGCCGTGCAACGACTTCGCGCTGTACGACCACGTGCTGGACACCGCCTTCCTGTTCGATGCCATCCCGGACGCCTACCGCGCGCTGGCCGACGCCGATCCGCTGGCCGGCTATTTCGCACTCGCGCGCGGCGTGCAGGACGGCGGTGCCGACCTGCGCGCGCTGGAGATGACCAAATGGTTCGACACCAACTACCACTACCTGGTGCCGGAGCTGCACGCCGGCCAGACCTTCCGCCTGCGTGGCGACAAGCCGGTGGCGGAATTCCTGGAAGCGCGCGCCGCCGGCCATGCCGCGCGGCCCGTGCTGCTGGGGCCGGTGAGTTTCCTGCTGTTGGCCAAGACGGTGGATGGCAGCGATCGTCTCGCGCTGCTGGAAGCATTGCTGCCGGTGTACGCGGCGCTGCTGGCCAGGCTGCACGACGCAGGGGCGGACTGGGTGCAGATGGACGAACCCTGCTTGGTATTGGACCTGGATGATGCCGCGCGCGCCGCCTATGTGCAGGCCTATGCCACGCTGGCGAAAGGGGCGCGGCCGTCGCTGCTGCTGGCGACCTACTTCGGCCGCCTCGGCGACAACCTGCCGCTCGCGTGCGCGCTGCCGGTGGATGGCCTGCATGTCGACCTGGTGCGCGGCAAGGAGCAACTGGACGAGGTGTTGAAGCATCTGCCGAAGGGCCGCGTGCTGTCGGCGGGGCTGGTGGACGGCCGCAACATCTGGCGCACGAACCTGGACAACGCGTTGATCCTGGCGAAGTACGCGCAGGGCCATGTCGGCGACATCGCGTTGTGGTTGTCGCCGTCGTGTTCGCTGCTGCACGTGCCGGTCGACGTGGCCGGCGAGAAGGCGTTGCCTTCCGACCTGCGATCGTGGCTGGCCTTCGCGCGCCAGAAGATCGAAGAACTGCGCCTGCTGTCCGATGCCCTGCGCGATCCGCGCGCGGCGGAACCGGGCCTGGCCATCGCCCGCGACCGGATCGAATCGCGCCGGCATTCGGCGCGCGTGCATCGTCCCGCAGTGGCGGCGCGCCTGGCATCGACGGACGTCGCCGACATCCATCGCGATTCGCCTTACCCGCAACGCCGTGCCGCGCAGGCGGCGCGCTTCGGATTGCCGGACTTCCCCACCACCACCATCGGCTCGTTCCCGCAGACGCACCAGGTGCGCGAAGCACGGGCCAGGCACAAGAGTGGCAGGCTGTCCGACGCGGACTACGACACCTTCCTGCGCGAGGAAACCGGGCGCTGCGTGCGCTTCCAGGAAGAGATCGGCATCGACGTGCTGGTGCATGGCGAGTTCGAGCGCAACGACATGGTGGAATACTTCGGCGAACAGCTGGAAGGCTTCGCCTTCACCCGCAATGGCTGGGTGCAGAGCTACGGCTCGCGCTGCGTGAAGCCGCCGGTGATCTACGGCGACGTACAGCGCCCGGCGCCGATGACGGTGCGCTGGTCGCAGTACGCGCAGTCGCTGACCGACCGGCCGATGAAGGGCATGCTGACCGGCCCGGTGACGGTGCTGCAGTGGTCCTTCGTCCGCGACGACCAGTCCCGCGCGCAGACCTGCCGGCAGATCGCGCTGGCGCTGCGCGACGAAGTGCTGGATCTGGAAGCGGCCGGCATCTGCGTCATCCAGATCGACGAGCCTGCACTGCGCGAAGGCCTGCCGCTACGGCGCGCCGACTGGTCTTCATACCTCGACTGGGCAGTGGAGTGTTTCCGCATCACCGCCGCCGGCGTGGCCGACGACACCCAGGTGCACACGCACATGTGCTATTCCGAGTTCAACGACATCATGGACGCCGTTGCGGCGATGGACGCCGACGTGATCTCCATCGAAACCTCGCGCTCGCGCATGGAGCTGCTGGATGCCTTCGTGAAGTTCCGCTATCCCAACGACATCGGGCCGGGCGTGTACGACATCCATTCGCCGCGCATTCCCTCGGTCGGCGAGATGATCGGCTTGCTTGAGAAAGCGCGTGCGGTGCTGGCGCCGGAGCAGATCTGGGTCAATCCCGATTGCGGCCTGAAAACGCGGGGCTGGCCGGAGGTACGCACGGCTCTGGAGCGCATGGTCGAAGCGGCACGAGCCGTGCGCCAGGGGGAGGTTCGCGCGGCGTAGGGGAAGCGGATGCCCCGCGTGGCGCGGGGCATCGCGCAGGGGCGCGTTCGCGCGCATGGCCCAGCGTGAACACCGGCAGGCGCGCAACATCGGCTGCACACGGGTTTCACCCTTCGCCAACGCCGCCGGCATCACGGTGGGCTTACACCCCCACCGGGAGCCGTCGTCATGACCGGATCCGTGTTCTTCACCGAAGAGGTTTCCAACAGCAAGGTGGCGGCCATCTGTCCGAGCGTGGCGGTGGCGCGCCTGCAGGCGGCGCGCGTGCGTGAGGCGATGGGCCTGCCGGCGAGCCAGGTCCAGGTCCTCACACCCGGCGATACGAAGCCGGGCCGCATGCTGGAGCCTGAAAGCCACGGCATCTATCGCACCATGCTCTGGTCGCACGCCAAGCTGGGTGCCATGGGTGCGCTTGCCGGCATACTTGCCTACGCCGTGCTGCGCATGCAGGCGGTGCCGATGATCACGCAATCGCCGTGGCTGTCGCTGGCGGCGCTGGCGTTCTTCGGCGGCATCGCCGGCCTGATGGTCGGCGGGCTGGTCACCTTGCGACCCGATCACGATCCCTACGTGATGAAAGTGCTCGATGCGCTGCGGGAGGGCGACTCCGCCGTGGTCGTGCACGCGCTGTCCGCAGAGCAGAAGCGCGAGGCCGAACGCATCCTGGCGCAGGCGGGCAACGAGACCACGTCCACCCTCTGAACGTCGCGGCGGTCAGTCCTGCGCAATCGCGGGGGGCAACGGCGGTGCCGGCGTCGGCCGGCCCAGTGGATCCAGCGCGATCATCACGAAGTGGCCGCGCGTGCACAGCTTGCGTTCGCCGGTCAGCAGGTTCTCGGTGATGACTTCCACGTCCACGTTCATCGAGCTGCGGCCGACCTTCACCACGCGCGCCACCACTTCCACCAGGTCGCCCTTGTGGATCGGCTGGTTGAAGTCCACCTGCTCCGAGCGTGCGGTGACCACGGTGCTGCGCGCATAGCGCGAGGCGACGATGAAGGCCGACATGTCCATCCACGCCAGCGCCTGGCCGCCGAACAGCGTGCCCAGGTGGTTGGTGTGGTCGGGGAAGACCATGTGCAGCAGGCGCGCCTCGAGGGGACGCACTTCGGCGTTGGCCAGTTCAGTCATGGTGGTGCTCCGGTTCGCGTGCTCCCGACAGCAGCATAGCGCGCCGGATGTTGTGCTGGTGTGGGAGCGACGTGAGTCGCGACCGCGGCAATGAATCCCTCTCCGGCCCTGCAGCGTCAGGGATGACGGCGGCCGCCTGTTTGGGTTGCCTTGAAGTGATCGGAGGCCAGGCCCCGTCATTCGTGCGGTCGCGACTCACGTCGCTCCTGCAAGGGGCCTGCGCTAGAACGCGTGGTCGAAGCCCACCTCGCCCTGCACGCCCAACTGGTAGGCCGACACCCGGCGTTCGAAGAAGTTGGTCAGCTCCTGCACGTCCTGCAGTTCCATGAAGGGCAGCGGGTTGCGCACGTTGTACTTCTTGTCCATGCCGAGCTTGGCGAAGTGCTGGTCGGCGCAATGCTGCAGGTACTGGCGCATATCACGGGTGGAGATGCCGGCCACGCCGCCGGACAGCACGTCCTCGGCGAACTGCACTTCGCACTCGATCGCCTCTTCAAGCATGTCGTACACCTGCTGCTGCATGACGTCGTCGAACAGGTCGGGCTCTTCCTCGCGCACGGTCCGCACGCACTCGAACGCGAACTCCATGTGGCAGCTCTCGTCGCGGAACACCCAGTTGGTGCCGGATGCCAGGCCCGGCAGCAGGCCGCGCGAGCGGAAGTAGTACACGTAGGCGAACGCGGCGAAGAAGAACAGGCCCTCGATGCACGCGGCGAAGCAGATCTGGTTGAGCAGGAACTGGCGGCGCTGGTCGCGTGTCTCGATGCGGCGCAGGTCCTGAATGCTGTCGATCCACTTGAAGCAGAAGTCGGCCTTCTTCTTGATCGCCGGAATGTTCTCCACCGCGGCGAACGCCTTGAAGCGCTCCGACGGGTCGGGCAGGTAGTTGTCCAGCAGGGTCAGGTAGAACTGCACGTGCAGTGCTTCTTCGTAGAGCTGCCTTGACAGGTACATGCGCGCTTCCGGCGCGTTGAGGTGCTGGTACAGGTTCAACACCAGGTTATTCGAGACGATGGAATCGCCGGTGGCGAAGAAGGCGACCAGCCGGTGGATCAGGTGGCGGTCGGCCGGCGTCATCTTCGAATGCAGGTCGGTGATGTCGATCTGGAAGTTGATCTCCTCCACCGTCCACGTGTTCTTGATGGCGTCGCGGTACATGTCATAGAACTGCGGGTAGCGCATCGGGCGCAGCGTCAGTTCGAAACCGGGGTCTAGCAGCATCTGCTTGGGGTGTGCGGACATGGTGCGGTGTTCCTGTTCTGCTCCTTCCCCCGCGTGCGGGGGAAGGCTGGGATGGGGGCGAACGAAGCCGTTAGGCGTTCGTTTGCTGGAGCGGAAAGAGCAGCGAAGGTTTCGGCCGAGCCTGTGGTGGTTTGCCGTCGGAGTCGTCGGCTGCCCCCACCCCAGCCCTCCCCCGCACGCGGGGGTGGGGGCGATTTACGTGGGTCGGCGCTTCCATGCGCCCGGAACCTCCGTGTCCCGTAGTCCGTCGGGGATGCCGACGCGGGGATACGTTACTGGCAGGCCTCGCAGGCTTCCGGATTCTCCAGCGAGCAGGCGATGGCTTCGGTCGGGGTGTAGTCGCGCTTCGGCGCGGTGGTCGCCGCCGCGCTCACCGTGGTCTTGGCGATGCGGGTAGCCGGGCGCGAGCGCAGGTAGTAGGTGGTCTTGATGCCCTGCTTCCACGCGTACATGTACATGGACGACATTGCGCCGATGTTCGGGCTCTCCATGAACAGGTTGAGCGAAGCCGACTGGTCGATGAAGGCGCCACGGCCGGCGGCCATGTCGATCAGCGAACGCATCGGGATCTCCCACGCGGTGCGATAGATCTGCTGCAGCGTGTCCGGCACCTGCGCCAGGCCCTGTACCGAGCCTTCGGACAGCTTGATCGCATCGCGCGTCTCCGCCGTCCACAGGCCCAGCTTCTTCAACTCGTCCACCAGGTAGCGGTTGACCTGCAGGAAATCGCCCGACAGCGTCTCGCGCTTGAACAGGTTGGACACCTGTGGCTCCACGCATTCGTAGCAGCCGGCGATCGAGGCGATCGTCGCCGTCGGCGCGATGGCGATCAGCAGCGAGTTGCGCAGGCCGTGCTCCTTGATGCGGGCGCGCAGCGCATCCCAGCGCTCTGCGTTCTCGGGCACCACGTTCCATGCATCGAACTGCAGTTCGCCGTTGGCGGCGCGGGTGTCGGCGAACGACGGATGGCGGCCGCGTTCCTGCGCCAGTTCCACCGAGGTTTCGAGTGCGTGGAAGTAGATGGTCTCGGCGATCTTCGCCGACATCGCACGCGCTTCGGCGCTGTCGAACGGCAGGCGCAGCTTGAAGAACACATCCTGCAGGCCCATGCAGCCCAGGCCCACCGGGCGCCAGCGCAGGTTGCCGCGGCGCGCGGTTTCGATCGGATAGAAATTCAGGTCGATCACGCGGTCCAGCTGGCGCACGGCCAGGCGCACAGTCTCGGCCAGCTTGTCGAAATCGAAATACCCGTCCTCGTCGAAATGGCGGGCGAGGTTGATCGAGCCCAGGTTGCACACGGCCGTTTCTTCGGCCGAGGTGACCTCGAGGATCTCGGTGCACAGGTTGGACAGGTGGATCACGTTGCCGGCGCGCAGGGTCTGGTTGCTGGCCGCGTTGCACTTGTCCTTGAAGGTCATCCAGCCGTTGCCGGTCTCGGCCAGCGTGCGCATCATCCGGCCGTACAACTTGCGGGCGGAGATGGTCTTCATCGCCTTGCCCTGCGTCTCGGCCTGCGTGTACGCCAGCTCGAATGCAGCGCCGTACAGGTCGGTCAACTCCGGCACCACGCGCGGATCGAACAGCGACCATTCCTGATCGGCCTCCACACGCTTCATGAAGAGGTCCGGCACCCAGTTGGCCAGGTTGAGGTTGTGCGTACGGCGGGCTTCGTCGCCGGTGTTGTCGCGCAGTTCGAGGAAGTCCTCGATGTCGGCATGCCAGGTTTCCAGATACACGCAGGCCGCGCCCTTGCGCTTGCCGCCCTGGTTGACCGCGGCGACCGAGGAATCCAGCGTCTTCAGCCATGGCACGATGCCGTTGCTGTGGCCGTTGGTGGACTTGATCAGCGAGCCGCGCGAACGCACGCGCGTGTAGCTCACGCCGATGCCGCCGCTGAACTTGCTCAGCTGCGCGATGTCGCCGTACTTGGCGTAGATGGACTCCAGCGTGTCCTGCGGCGAATCCAGCAGGAAGCACGAGGACAGCTGTTCGTGGGTGGTGCCGCTGTTGAACAGCGTCGGCGAGCTGGGCAGATAGTCCAGGTTGCCCATGCGGCGGTACAGCGCCAGCGCTTCCGGCACGTCCTCGCTCAGCGCGCAGGCGATGCGCAGGAAGAACTGCTGCGGGGTCTCGATCACCTTGCGCGTGTGCGGATGGCGCAGCAGGTAGCGGTCGTAAAGCGTGCGCAGGCCGAAGTAGTCGAAGTGCAGGTCGAGCGAAGCATCCAGCGCGTCGTTGAGTTTGCGTGCGTTGGTCTGCACGAAGTTCAGCAGGCGGTCGTTGATCAGGCCGACCTCGTGGCCGCGGGTGACCGACTGCGAGAACGCGTGGATCTCCTGGCCGGTGACCTCCTTCACGATGTAGCCGGCCAGCAGGCGCGCGGCCAGGCGGCTGTATTCGGGCTCTTCGCCGGTCAGCAGCGCGGCGGTGCGGATGGACAGTTCGTCCAGTTCGCGCGTGCTGGCGCCGTCGTACAGGCCGGAGATGGTGCGGGTGGCCACGCGCATCGGGTCGATGGCGTGCAGGCCTTCGCAGTTGCGCTGCACCGCGCGCACGATCTTGTTGAGGTCCACCGGCTCGCGGCCGCCATTGCGCTTGGTCACGCTCATCGCGGTGGCGGTGGGCGGCGGGGTCAGCGAAAACGCGTCCTTCTGGGACGGGGTGGTGCCGGCGACGGCGACGGCGGTGTCGATCTGGGTCACGAGATTCCTCCATGCGTGGTGCACGCGGCGGCCCGTCCCTCGCGGGGCAGCGGAAGGCCGGATGGGGAATCACAGTGGGGAAGCGGCGTCGCAGGCGGCGAGACCACGCAGTCGGACTGCGGGTGCCCTGCTTCGCCAGCCATCTCCCCCCGGAGAATCCGCGGCCGGCACCGCGCGGTGTGCAACGCGCGGCTGTCGGCAGGTCTTCGGACTCATGGGCGTGGAAGGCGGTGCCTTCCTCCTAGTCCGCCGCTTCCCGAGGCGTGGGCCTCAGTGCTGTGTGGCGGGGTCGTTCCCAGTTACCGCTGCGGGGCAGTGCCGGAGTGGCGCGAGGCGTCACCGGCTTCCCTTTTCATCCGGAGACTAGCCATCTCCGGAACCGACGGCCACAAGATAGTGGGGGTGCATGGAGGCGTCAACACCAAATGTTGTGTGGAACAGCCGATGTCGACGCGATGCGGGTTTCACGAGTTGAATCCTTCTCCCCGCTGGCGGGGAGAAGGTGCCCGAAGAGCCTGCCCCGTACTGGATACGGGGGCGGATGAGGGGCAGGCGCGATGACAACTCGTGCGTGACGCTCTTGGGCATCAAGACCGCTATCCCGATCCGACGCGTTGGGTGTCCGGACTTCGTTCGCCCATCACCCGCTTTCGGCACCCTCTCCCCGCTCACGCAGGGAGAGGGGAAGGAGCATCACGCCTTCAGCGCGGCGATCGACGCGTCTTGCGCCTGCTGGTACAGCGCGAACGGGTCGTGGATCGTCTTGCCCAGTGCTGCTTCGAACGCTTCCTGGTTGGCGTGCGCGTCATACGCGCGCTGTTCGCCGCCGCCCAGGTTGGACTGGAAGATGCCCGCCGCGCTGACCGGGAGGAAGTCTTCGTAGACGATGGGATCGACCACGGCGTGGCCCGCCTCGACCAGCGCGTCAGGCGTCATCGCTGTGCGCTCGCTGGCGGGCAGTGCTGTGCCGGCATCGGTCAGGCGGTAGCGGAAGTAGCCCAGGCCCTCACGGCGCAGCGTGTCCTCGTCGTCCGGGAACGCGGCGAACGCGGCCGCCAGCCGCTGCGGATAGTCCGCCGAGGTATTGCCGGCACCGCCTGCCTGGCGCACCTGCGCCAGCAGTCGGTCGTAGAGTTCGCGTCCGGCCGGCGTCAGCGCCAGGCCGCGCTGTTCGATCTCGCCGAAGCGCGCGCTGTGGCTGCCGGGTACCAGCGTGCCGCTGGCATCGGGGAAGGCGACTTCCTCTTCCAGCGCCTTGAAGCTGGTCTGGCGCAGCAGGATCGGCACGGCGCGACGCGGCGGGCCTTCGATCAGCGCCTTGGCCTGGATGCCACGGTCGAGCATCGCCGCCTGCGCGGCATCGATGTCCAGCGTGCGCGGGGTCAGGTGGTTGATGTGCGGGCCATGGAAGCTGACCACGTCGGCGACCAGCCGGTGCAGGCCGTGCAGGGCCTGGTAGGTCTGCAGCGAGACGGTGGCATCGCCGTGCCAGCGGAAGGTCTCGAGTACTTCGGCGACGAAGCGCTGCGCGTCGGCCTCACCCAGTCCGCCATCGCGTTCGGCCTGCGCCACCAGGGCACGCGCGCCGGCGGTGAAGATGTCGCGGCGGGCCAGGATGGCTTCGGCTTCCGTGCGCAAGGCCGCGTCCGCGATCAGCTCCAGCCGCAGCAGCGAGGTGAAGATGCGGAACGGATTGGCGGCCAGCGCTTCTTCGGTCAGCGGGCGGAACGCGGTGGCGTGCACCGGCACGCCGGCCACGGTCAGGTCGTAGTAGCCCACCGGGTGCATGCCCATCAGCGCGAACACGCGGCCGAGCATCGCCAGTTCGGCCGGCGTGCCGACCCGGATCGCGCCATGGCGCTCCAGGTCCAGCCGTTCGGTTTCGCCCGTGCGCTGCAGGCGTGCGGCCAGCGCAGCATCGTTCCCCAGGGCCGCGGTATTGATCTCGCCGACCAACTCGATCAGGTCGCCGTACAGCGGCACCTCGGCGCGGTACATGTCGGACATGGCCTGCGCGAACAGGCCGCGGATGCGGTCGGGGGAAACGAAAGCGGTCATGGGGCTCGGCATGCGGGCGGCGTGGGGCCGCCGGGGGCGCGTATTGTCGCCGCCCGGGCGGGCGCGGGCCACTCTCAACGGCGCGGGCGGACCGCTTCCGCGCCGTCCGGGACATATCCGGGCGGCCCGAACAGCGTCATCACGACCTGCCGCAGGCCACGCGCCCGGCGCAGGTCGCGGCCCAGCTTCACCCAGGCGTGGAAGACGATCTTCACCGGGTTGTAGCTGCGCACCGGCTCGACCAGCCCGTAGCGGAGCGGTACGCCGGGGATTTCCTCGCGGCAGGTGCCGAACAGGCGGTCGAACACGATCAGCACGCCGCCATAGTTGCAGTCCAGGTACTCCGGGTTGCTGGCGTGGTGCACGCGGTGATGCGCAGGCGTGTTGAAGACGAACTCGATGGGGCGCGCCAGCCGTGGCACCAATTCGGTATGCAGCCAGTACTGGTACAGCAGGTTCACCGCCAGCACGCCGACCACGTACGGCACCGGAAAGCCCAGCCACACCAGCGGCCCGAAGAACACCGCGGCACCGGTCAGCTTGCCGGTCCAGCCCAGCCGGTACGCGGTCGACAGGGCGTACTGCTCGGAGGAGTGGTGCACCGAATGGTTCAGCCAGAACCAGCGCACGCGGTGATCGGCACGATGCATCCAGTAGTAGCAGAACTCCTGGCCGACGAAGAGCGCCACCCAGTGCAACCCGCGATCCATCGCGATCGTCGTCAGCCGGAAATCCCAGATCGCCAGCAGCAGCGCGCCCACCACGCCGCCCTGGATCAGCAGGCCCAGCAATGCGCGTCCCGCCGCATCGCCCAGCGATGCCCAGTAGCTCTTCCAGTCATAGCCGCCGCGCCGCATCAGCCATGCGCCTTCCAGCGCGGCGATGGCGGCGAACACCAGCAGGGGTACACCCAACAGTGGGGGCAGCGATGCCATCGTCGTGGCCTCAACGCGGGCGACGGCGTTCGGCCAGCTGCGCGGCCATCGCCCGCATTTCGTCAGGCGACAGCCTGCCGTCGCCATTGGCGTCCAGCGTGTCGAAGTTCTTCGCCACCCGCGGCAGCCTGGCCTCGGCTTCCGCCTTGTCGATCAGGCCATCGCCATTGGCATCGGCGGCTTTCAACCGTTCCTGCAGCTTGGCTTTCTGTTCTTCGGTCAGCGTGCGTTGCTGCGCACTGGCGGGGGCGGCCACCAGCACAAAGATGGACAGCGTGGTGGCGAGGGGGAGCAGGATGGAACGGGACATCGGGAATCTCCGGGTGAGGGAAGGAAAAGGTGCAGGCGCGGCGGTGCGGGAATGCATCCGTGCGACAGGGGGGAGTGCCATGCCGCCGCGCCTGCGGGAAAGCGGATGCAGGCCGATCAGTTGCCGCGCGGACAGGCGATGGCGTCACCGGCGGCATTGGTGCAGCTGCGTGTGTGCACCAGCGTGCCGTCCGACACCGTCGTGCTGCCGGTGTAGCTGTTGCCGTTGGCGCCGGTGGCCGTGGTGTTGCGCGCGCCGCTGACATGGCCGTCCGCGTCGCGGCTGATGCCGCCGCTGGTGCTGGCGGTGCCGCCGTTCGGACCGTTGGCATACGCGCTGCCCTGGCGGCCGGCGCTGCCATCGGCATTACGGTAGGCGCTGCGGTCGTAACCGGCGCTGCCGCCGTTGGCGCCGGTGATGCTGCCGCTGCGCGCGGCGCTCGCATTGCCCTGGCCATCGGCCTGCCAGCCGCGCTGGCGCTGGCTGTCGAAGCGCGCATTGCTGCGCTCGACGGCGACGCTGCCGCCCTGGGCGGTGCGCTGCACGGCGCGGCTGCGCTCGCGCGCTGCGGCGTGGTCGGCGAACAGGGTGGTGGCGCACAGGGCGAAGGCGGTGGCGATCAGGAACGGGGTCTTGCTCATGGCGGAATCCTCGTCGGGGTGTGGGATGGCCGCGCAGGGAAGCGGCGGCAGGACCACGGTAGGGCGGGCAACGCCGGCAGGTGTGTCGCCGTTGACAGCAGATGTGTCTGCCGGCGGCGCTGGAAACATCTGCTTACAAACGGGCCGCCGGCAGGGTTTGCCGGGCATCGCGGCGGCGGGCGATAGTGGCCGCATGGACGAAACTTCGGCGCGCATCCTGCTGGTGGACGACGACGTGCGGCTGCGCGAGCTGCTGGTGCGCTACCTGCAGTCGCAGGGCTTCGACGTGCGCGGCGCGGGCGATGGCGTGCAAATGCGGCAGGCGCTGGATCGCGGCCACTTCGATCTGATCGTGCTGGACCTGATGCTGCCCGGCGAGAACGGCCTGGAGATCTGCCGCCGCCTGCGCGGGCAGGGCGACGCCACGCCCATCGTCATGCTGACCGCGAAGGGCGACGAGATCGACCGCATCGTCGGGCTGGAGATCGGCGCGGACGACTACCTGCCCAAGCCGGTCAATCCGCGCGAGCTGCTGGCGCGCATCCGGTCGGTGCTGCGGCGTACGCGTCCCGCACCCGGCGCACCGCAGGCCGAAGGCGGCGAACTGAGCTTCGGCCCGTTCCGCCTCGATCTGGGCCGGCGTGAACTGACCCGCGACGGCGCGCTGTTGCGCTTGACCAGCGGCGAGTTCGCCGTGCTGTCGGTGCTGCTGCGCCATCCGCGCCATCCGCTGAGCCGCGACCGCCTGATGAGCCTGGCGCGCGGCCGCGAACACGATGCCTTCGAGCGCAGCATGGACGTCACCATCGCGCGCCTGCGCCGGCTGCTGGAAGACGATCCGCGCCAGCCGCGCCTGATCCAGACCGTATGGGGCGTGGGTTATGTGTTCGTGCCACCGGAGGCCGCACCGTGAGGTCGCCGCTGCCGCGCAGCGTGTTCGGCCAGCTCGCGCTGGTGATCGCGCTGGTGCTGGCCGGTGCCGGCGTGCTGGCGCTCCTGCTCGGGCGCGAACTGGCCACGCGGCCGGCCGCCGACCAGTTGTTGCGCGCGATGCAGGGGTTCGCCGAAGTCGTCGAAGCGCTCGATCACCACCAGTCGCATGCGCGCACCGTCGCGCAGCTGCGTGACGCCGGGCTGGAGGTGCGCAGCACGCCACCCGCCGACGCACGACCGCGCTTCGCCCCCTTGCTGCGCGAACTGCGCGAACAGGCCGCAGGCACGCTGGGCGCCGGGCGCGAACTGCGGATGAGTGCCGGGCGTGGATTGCGGGTGATCTGGCTGAAACCGGCCACGCGCGAACCGCTGTGGGTGTCGTTCGCCTATGACCGTCCGGCCACCGGCATGCGTCGCTTCTCCGTGTTCATGCTGGTCGGTTGCGTGGCGCTGGTATGGCTGGCCGCCGCGTACTTCGCGCGCCGGCTCGTGCAGCCGCTGCGCCAGCTCGCGGCGGCCGCGCCGGCCATCGTGCGTGGCGACGCGCCACCGCCGGTGCATGCGCGTGGCCCGCGCGAGGTGGCGGACCTGGCGCAGGCACTGGGCGACGCCAGCCGCGATGTCCGAGCGGCGGCGGAAGAACGCGCGCTGCTGCTCGCCGGCATCTCACACGACCTGCGCACACCGCTCACGCGCCTGCAGTTCGCGCTGGAGATGGTGCCGGACACCGATCCCGGACTGACCCGCAGCATGCATCGCGACATCGCCGAGATGGATGCCATCCTCGGCCAGTTCATCGCCTTCGCACGCGATGGCCGCGACGAAGGCAGCGAGAACGTCGACCTGGCCGCGATCTGCCGCCATGCGGTCGCCGCCGCTTCGAAAGCCTGGCGGGTGGACCTGCCGGAGCATGCGCTGCTCCCCGGCAAGCCGATGGCGCTGCTGCGCGCGGTGGAGAACCTCCTGGTCAACGCCGAGCGGCATGGCGCGTTGCCGTTGTCACTGCAGCTGTGGGCCGAAGGATCGGCATGGGTGGTCGAGGTCGCCGACGGCGGCTCCGGTCTCTCCGCCGACGCGGCCGAACGCGCACGCCAGCCGTTCGTCCACGACCAGGCGCAGGGCGGCAGCGGGCTGGGCCTTCCCATCGTCGACCGCGTGGCACGCCAGCACGGCGGCGAACTGCGGCTGCTGCCGAACACCCCCCACGGCCTGCGCGCGCAATTGTGGTTGCGCGCGGGCTGATCTCCCCATCGAGGTGATGCCATGAAGACGATGCTGTTCCGCACGGGCCTGGTGGCGTGCGCCTTGCTTGCTGCGCTGCCGCCGCTGGCCGCGCAGACCTTCCGCGAACACCTGCAACAGGCGCGTGAGGCTTCGCGCCAGCCCGCCGCGCGTGCGCCCGTGCTGCCGGCGGGTGCGCGCGCGCTGCGCGATGTCGCCTATGGCGCGGATCCGCGCCAGCGGTTCGATGTCTACCTGCCCGCGCAGCCGCGCAACGCGCCGGTGATCCTGTTCGTGCACGGCGGTGGCTGGGAGAACGGCAACAAGGACAATCCCGGGGTGGTGGAAAACAAGGCGGCGTACTGGCTGCCGAAGGGGTACATCCTCGTGTCCACGAATTACCGCATGCGGCCGGACACCGCACCGCTGGAGCAGGCGCGCGACGTGGCGCGCGCGCTGGCCGCCGTGCAGCAGCGCGCGCCGGAATGGAACGCCGATCGCTCGCGCGTGCTGTTGATGGGACATTCCGCCGGCGCGCACCTGGCCGCGCTGGTCGGCGCCTCCTCCACGCTCTGGCGCGAGGCTGGCGCAACGAAGCCGCGTGGCGTGGTGTCGCTGGACAGCGGAGCGCTGGACGTGCCGATGACCATGCAGAAGCCGCCGCTGCCCGGTATCTACGACCGCGCGTTCGGCAGGAACCGCGACGACTGGATCGCCGCATCGCCGTACCACCAGCTCACCCGCGATGCCGTGCCGATGCTGTTCGTCTGTTCCTCGCGCCGCAAGGACGCCTGTCCGCAGGGCCGAGCGATGGTGGAGAAGGCGAAGACGCTTGGGGTGGCGATGGAGGTGCTGCCCGAGGATCTTTCGCATGCGGAAGTGAATCGATTGCTGGGGACGCCTTCCGGTTACACGGACGCGGTGGATGCGTTTGTCCATAGACAGCTGCACTAGGCATCCGAGCAGCACGAAGTGTCCCTCTCCCCGCGCAGCGGGGAGAGGGTGCCGAAGGTGGGTGAGGAGCGAACGGAGTCGTGTTTCATGCGTGCCGCTGGCGTCGCACCATGCATGACGGTGAACCCCAGAGCGACGTATCCGCCCACACCGCACTCGCCCCTCGTCCGCTCCCGTATCCAGTACGGGGCAGGCTCTCCGGGCACCGTCTCACCGCTTGCGGGGAGAAGGAAAGCAGCAATCCCTAGCGCGCCAGCAACGTCAGCGCCTGTGCGGCCGTCGCGCACCACACATGGTCCGCGTCCGCAGACAGCGCGGTCGGCTCGGGATTGATCTCCACCACGACCGCGCCATGGCGGCGTGCGAGCGCGGGGAGACCTGCCGCGGGATATACCAGCCCCGACGTGCCCACCACCAGCATCAGCGAGCAACGCGTTGCCGCGTCCACCGCCGTTGTCCAGGCATCCTCAGGCAGCGCCTCGCCGAACCACACCACGCCCGGGCGGATGCGATCACCGCAGGCGACGCAACGCATCGGTTCGACACGCTGCGCATCGTCCACGTACTCGTCGAGCGGGCCCTCGTGCGCGCGCCCGCAGGCGAAGCAGCGCAACGCGAACAGGCTGCCGTGCACATGCGCGTCGACCGTGCTGCCACCGCGCTCGTGCAGGTCGTCCACATTCTGGGTGACCAGCCAAAGCGGCACGCGGCGCGCCAGCTGCGCGAGCGCACGATGGCCGGCATTCGGCTGCGCCTCGCGGACCCGGTGCATCCGCCAGCGGTACCAGCCCCAGACCAGCGCAGGATCCTCGCGCCACGCCCCGGCCGTCGCCAACCGCATCGGATCGAACCGCGACCACAGGCTGTCGTGGGTCCCGCGGAAGGTGGGGATGCCGCTCTCGGCCGACATGCCGGCGCCGGTCAGCACGCAGACGTGGCCGCCGCCGTCGATCGTCCGATGCAGCACGTCGTCGATCGCGGCGGGCACGGCGCGCATGTGCTCAGGCCTTGTGCGGCGTGGCCAGGTACTCGGCGCTCTGCATCTCGATCAGGCGCGAAGCAGTGCGCTCGAACGCGCCCTGCAGGCGCGTGCCGGTGTACAACGCCGTCGGCGTTTCCGCCGCAGTACAGACCAGGTTGACGTGGCGGTCGTAGAGCTCGTCGACCAGGTTGACGAAGCGGCGCGCGGCATCTTCATTCAGCGCATCGAAGCGCGGGATGTCGCCGAGCAGCAGGGTGTTGAACTCGTGCGCGATCTCGATGTAGTCCGTCGTGCCGCGCGGACCTTCGCACAGCGCGCCGAAATCGAACCACGCGATGCTCTTGCCGCGACCGCGCACCGGAATCTTGCGGCTGTCGATCTCGATGTTGCCGCCGTGCGCCGCTTCGCCGCCGCTCAGTTCGCGCCAGCGCATCGCCAGCCAGTCGTCGGCCGCGCCGTCCAGCGGCGTGCGGTATACCGGCGAACGGGTCAGCGCGCGCAGGCGGTAGTCTTCCTGTCCGTCCGAGCGCAGCACCACGCAGTCCTGCTGCAGCAGGTCGATGGCGGGCAGGAACCCGGCACGCTGCAGCCCGTCCCGGTACAGGTTCTCCGGCGCGGTGTTGGACGTGGTCACCAGCGAGATGCCCTCGGCGAACATGCGCTCCAGCAATCGCGCCAGCAGCATCGCGTCGCCGATGTCGGTGACGAAGAACTCGTCCAGCACCAGCACGCGCAGCTTGCCGCGCACCTCGCGCACGATCTTCGCCAGCGGGTCGCTTTCACCGGCATGCAGGCGCAGGCGTTCGTGCACGCCGCGCATGAAGCGGTGGAAGTGGGTGCGGTACTTGCCCCCGCCTTCGCCATGCGCCTTGTTCTGCGAGACCGAATAGGTGGGCAGCGGCAGGTTGTCGTAGAACAGGTCCACCAGGAACGTCTTGCCGCGACCGACCTCGCCCCAGTAGTACAGCCCCTTGACGGTTTCCGGTGGCTTGCCGAACAGCCTGCCCAACAGGCCGGGCGACGCCGGCTCCGCCAGCAACGCCGCATGGATGCGGTCGAGCTCGGCCAGCGCGGGATGTTGCGCCGGGTCGTCCTGCCATTGGCCTTCCGAGGCGCCACGCGCGTAGACCTGCGACGGCGTGGATGCCGCCCCCCGTGCGTCGTCCCCCATCACGCCGGCACGTAGGCTTTCATGGCGTGCTTGATGGCGCCGCGCAGGTCCATCAGCTTGCGGTGGAAGAAGTGGCTGGTTTCCGGCATGCGGATCAGTTCCGGCGGCTGCTTCAGCGAATCGATCCAGTCGTACACCGCCTGCGGTTCGACGATCTCGTCCTCCTCGCCCTGGATCACCAGCCACGGGCAGACCGGCGGCGTGATCGCCTTGAAATCCCAGCGCCCGGCGGGCGGTGCGATCGACACCAGCGCATCGGGCTGCAGTCCTTCGGTGGCGCGCAGCGATACATAGGCGCCGAAACTGAAACCGGCCAGCCACAGCTGCGTGCCGGGCCGCTGTTCGCGTATCCACTGCACCACGGCGCGCAGGTCGTCGACCTCACCATCGCCCTGGTCGAACAATCCGGCGGACGCCCCGGTGCCGCGGAAGTTGAAGCGCACCGTCACCGCGCCGAGTTCGCGCAGGCTGCGTGCCGCCATCACCACGACCTTGTTGTGCATCGTGCCGCCCTCGGTGGGCAGCGGATGGCAGATCACGGCGGTGACCGGCTTCACCGGTTCGCCATCTTCGGGCCAGTCGACGTGGGCTTCCAGGGGGCCCTCGGGGCCTGCCAGCGTGATCGGGCCGGACGCGGTGGGGAATGCAGGGGCGTTCATGCCGCCATGATAAGCCCAGAGCCATGCAGGGCCGCGGCCGGTGCGCCGGCACGGCGCGGCGGGATCAGCCGGGCGCGGTGCGCGGATCGCGCAGGCGGGCCATCGCGTCCATCAGGGTGGCGTGGATCTCGTCCAGATCCGGATTCGAATACGCCCACCCGTCGCCGTGCGCATCCTCCAGGGAGCCCGCTCCGTCGTCCCACGAGGTGACCGCGAGGGGATCGTGCTGCTGGATCCACCACAGGTTGCCGGAAGGATCCTGGAAGCGCGCCAGCGTGTCGCCGAAGAACGGCGTGGGTCGCGTCACCACGTGCGCGCCGCATTGCACGGCGTGCACCAGGGTCGCGGCCGCATCCGCCACGTAGACACGCGTCAGCGCCGGCATGAACGGCCAGCCCGGCTTGCGGTCGGCGAGGGTCAGCAGCGAGTCGCCGATGCGCAGTTCGGCGTGCAGGACCAGGCCGTCGGCATCCAGTGTGCGCGCTTCGGGGACCTCTTCCGCGCCGAAGACCTCGACAAGAAACGCGATCAGGTCGCTGGCGCGATCGGTGATCAGGAACGGGTTGACCGTGTTGGAGCCGGCGGGAACCGGGATCGTGCGTGCCATGGGCGTGCTTCCATCCGGGAGGGAAGCGTGATGGTTGCCCGCATCGCGGTCAGGCGCGGCCCGCGGCGATGCGGCGCCTCCGGAATGCGCGGGTATCGACGAAAGGCGCAGTCGCACCCGTAAGCGCCTGTGCGATCCTGCCATCCCCACGCAATGCTCCGATGTCCATGGCATTCGATGCCTTCGCCCTGATCCTCACCATGCTGGCGCTCGGCATGGTGTTCGCGCGCCTGCGCGTGTTCCCCGACAACGCGGCGGACGTGCTCAACCGCGTGGTGTTGTACGTCTGCCTGCCCGCCGCCGTGCTGACGTACGTGCCACGCCTGCACGTGGACGCTTCGCTGCTCGGCGTGATCGCCACGCCGTGGGTGCTGACCGTCGCCACCGTGGCACTGGCCGCGCTGGCCACGCGCATTTTCAGGTTCCGCCGCGACGAGCATGCCGTGCTGCTGCTCTGCGTGGCGCTGTGCAACAGCAGTTTCATCGGTTATCCGATGGTGCGTGCGCTGCTGGGTGAGCACGCGCTGCCCTACGCGGTGGTCTACGACCAGTTCGGCACCTTCGTCCTTCTGTCCACCTTCGGCCTGTACGTGCTGGCGCGCTACGGCGGCGATGCGCCCCCGACCGCGCGCGAGATCGGCCTGCGCATCGTGAAGTTCCCCCCGGTATGGGCGCTGCTGTTCGGCCTGACGCTGATGCCGGAGCAGCCGCCGGCCTGGATCGCGTCCGCATTGCAGAAGCTCGCCGACGCGCTGCTGCCGCTGGTGATGCTGGCGGTGGGCCTGACCATCCAGCTGAAGCTGCCGCGCGACGAGGTGAAGCCGCTCGCGGTCGGCCTGCTGCTGCGGCTCATCGTCATGCCGGCCCTCGCGCTGCCGTTGTCGCTTGCCTTCGGCATGACCGGCGAGATGCTGCAGGCCAACGTGCTGGAATCGGCCATGCCCACCATGATCACGGCGGCAGCGCTCGCGATTTCGCACCAGCTGGCCCCGCGCCTGGCCGCCGCGCTGGTGGGCTACGGCATCCTGCTGTCGCTGGCGACGCTGCCGATGTGGGCGTGGGTGGTGGGGCGGTTGGCCTGAGCAGGCAGACACCGGCATCCGCCTTCGCATCGCGTTGACCCGGCCGATGGAAGCATCGGCGCAGGAGGATCACGCCATGTTCGATGGATGGGAAGCGCAGGCGGCGGTGGTCGCGCGCATCACGTTCGCCATGCTGCTGGGGGGTGTCATCGGCCTGGAGCGCGAGATGAAGGACCGGCCGGCCGGCTTCCGCACCCACACACTGGTGGCCGGTGCGGCGGCCATGCTCACCGGCATGGGCGACATGATGCTGGCGCAGGCGCAGCACGACCATGACGGTCGCGTGCAGATCGATCCCTTCCGGCTGGTGGAAGCGGTGATCGCCGGTGTCGCCTTCATCGGTGCCGGCACCATGATCGCGCACCGCGGCCGCGTGGTCGCCGGCATCACCACGGCCGCCTCGCTGCTGATGGTGGCGGTGATCGGCGTGGCAGTCGGCTTCGGTCACGGCTGGCTGGCCCTGCTCGCCACGCTGCTGACGTTCGGCGTGTTGTCGCTGCTCGCGTGGCTGGAGCGTCGCGTGACACGGCGCGATGACGCGGGCTAGCGGTCAGGTATCGCGAAGCCCGCAGGACAGCGCGATGGCGATCATCACGCGATCAGTCGCCGCGTGGTGTTGCGGCGGTGCCCGGTATCGCGGGCGCTTTCCGACCACGCATCGGCCATGATCCGGACCGCCTGCACCAGCTGCGCTTCCGGCTTGGCGTAGGGAATCCGCAACCAGGTGTCGGCGCCACCTTCCACGCTGAAGACGGGGCCCGGCGCCAGATAGACGCCCTTGCGCTCCACATCGGCGGCCAGCTGCGTGGCGCTGCCGTGCGGCATCCTTACCCATAGCGTCAGGCCGCCGTCGGGCAGGCGGAAACACCACCCGGGCAGGTGCTCATGCAGTGCCTGCGCCAGCGCGTCGCGCCGTTGCCGCAGCTGCGTGCGCCGGGTGGCGAGTGCGCCGTCCGCCTCCAGCATTTCCGCGACCACCAACTGGTCGAACAGGGAACTGCCCAGGTCCATCTGCACGCGCGCGGCGATGATGCGGTCGACCGCCGGCCGTGGTGCGCGGATCCAGCCCACGCGCAGGCCACCCCAGCACAGCTTCGATGCACTGCCGATGGTGAAGGCATCCGTCGCGTGCGCGGCGAAGGGCGCGGGCATGGGATCGTCCGACAGGCAGGTCGATTGCAGCGTCTCGTCGATGATCGCGGTCGTCCGTGTCGCCTGCAGCGCGGCAGCGTAGCGGGCGCGCTGGCCGTCGCGCATCAGGAAGCCGGTGGGGTTCTGGAAATCCGGAATCAGGTAGGCCGCGCGTGGCGATGTCTGCCTGAGCGTGGCCTCGATGGCCGCCAGGTCCCAGCCTTCGTCGCCGAGCGGATCGGCCATCGGTGCGCTCACCAGGCGACCACCGCCCAGACGCAGCGCTTCGATCGCGTTCGAGTACACCGGCGACTCGATCATGATGCGGTCGCCAGGTCGCGACAGTGCGCGCGCGATGATGGCGATGGCCGACAGCGCCCCCGAGGTGATCACGATCTGCTCAGGCGCGGTGGGCAGTCCCCGTCGCACGTACGATGCCGCGATGAGTGCGCGCAGCGCCGGCAGGCCCGAGGGCAGGTAGCCGTCGCTGGCCAGGTAGGCCGGCAGTGCGGCCATGGCGCGCTCGTAGGCCGCGGCGACGCCGGGCGTGGCCGCACCGGCGGCGCAGTTGAGATCGATCACGCCTTCCGTCGACGCCGCCGTGCCGAGGGCGTGCAGGGCATGGTCGTGCGCGCGCCGGCGGTCGAGCGGCACGGCCGCATACGTGCCGGCCCCTTGGCGGGCGGTGGCGAACCCGGCCGCGACCAGGTCCGCGTAGGCCCGGGTGACAGTGTTGCGGGACACCCCCAGCACCTGGGTGACGGCGCGCTCGCTGGGCAGGCGTGTACCGAGCGGGATGCGGCCATCGCCGATCAGTTCCTCCAGCGCCTTGCGCAGGCCCCGGTAGGCCGGGGTGCGCGGGAAATCACCCACGAGGGTGGCGAGGTGGCCGGGTGCCAGGGATCTGTCCATGGAGCCACTATCGCAGAATTGGCTCTATCAGAAAGAGCCAATTAGAACGATGGTGGCCCCATGAAACCGCTCACCTCTCCCGTCGGACTCGCCAATCTCGGACCGCTCGCGCAACTGAAGGCCGGCCGCCTGCCCGAACGCCTGCTGCGGCTGGGCGTGGGCCTGTGGCTGTACGGCCTGGCCATCGCGCTGATGATCGAAGGGGCCGTCGGCGCCTCGCCCTGGGATGTCTTCCACCTGGGTGTATCGCAGCACGTGCCGCTGTCCTTCGGCATGGTCATGGTGGTCACCGCCGTCGCGGTGTTGCTGGCCTGGATTCCCCTGCGCCAGATGCCCGGCCTGGGGACGGTGGCCAACACGCTGCTGCTGGGTCCGTTCGCGGACCTCAACCTCGCCCTGCTCGGTACGCCGGAGGGCCTGCCGCTGCGCTGCGCCTACCTGCTGGCCGGCGTGGTGGCCTGCGCCCTCGCCACCGCGATGTACATCGGCGCGCAGCTGGGACCGGGTCCGCGCGACGGATTGATGACGGGGCTCGCGCGCCGTACCGGCTGGTCGATCCGCAGCATCCGCACGCTGATCGAAGTCACCGTGTTGATCATCGGCGTGCTGCTCGGCGGCATCGTCGGTGTCGGCACCGTGCTGTTCGCGTTTGGCGTGGGCCCGCTGACCCAGTACTTCCTGCGCTACCTGGTGGTGCCGCTGGATGCGCCGAAGGCGGTCGCGCTCGGCGAGCAAACACCATGACCTCCGCCGTGCTGCGCTACAGCGCTTTCACCACCGATCCTCAGGGCGGCAATCCCGCCGGCGTGGTGCTGGACGCGCGTGGCCTCGACGGCGACGCGATGCAGCGCATCGCCACCGAGGTGGGCTATTCGGAAACCGCGTTCCTTCTGCCGCGCGCGGATGGGGATCTCGATGTGCGCTACTTCAGTCCGCTGGCCGAAGTGAGCTTCTGCGGGCACGCCACCATCGCGGCGATGGTCGCGCATGCACGCGAACACGGTCCTGGCGATGCTGTGCTGCACACGCAGGCCGGACCCGTGCGGGTGACGGTCGATGCCGGTTTCGTCGCCACGCTGACCAGCGTCGCGCCCCGCGTCGATACGTTGCACACAGCCGACCTGGACGCGCTGCTCGCGGCGCTCGACTGGCGCCACGACGAACTCGATCCCGCGCTGCCGCCCGGGCTGGCGTATGCGGGCGCATGGCATCCGGTGATCGCCGCCGCATCGCGCGCGCGCCTGGCCGACCTGCATTACGACTTCGATGCCCTCGCCGCGTTGATGGCCGCACGCGGCTGGACCACCATCAACCTGGTGTGGCGCGAGAACGCGCACACGCTGCACGCGCGCAATCCCTTCCCGCCGGGTGGCGTGGTGGAAGATCCGGCCACGGGCGCGGCTGCTGCTGCGCTGGGTGCGTATCTGGCGTCACAGGACCGGTTGCCCGACGACCGCGGGTTCACCATCCACCAGGGGCATGATCTTGGGCGCCCGAGTGTGTTGCGGGTGGAGGTGCCGAACGATGTAAGCGAGGGGGTACGGGTGAGTGGGACGGCGGTGGGGATTGAGGTGGGGGATTGAGTCGATCATCGCCTCGGGTTGGGGATGATGATCCTCGGCGAAGCATGCCTGTGGCGCTTGGGCCCGTACTCCCCGGCATGCGCTCAACACCTATGTGCAGCAATGCATCGTCTGCCTTGACGCGTAGTGGGGAGGACGTGAACATCCGCGTTACCACCCCGGGGATGGGGTCTACTAGGTGTTAGGCCTTGCTAATGGGCATTCTCTCAGTCGCAACTGTCGCAACAATCAGCGCATCGATGGCCGCAATTCTAAGTTGGCGGTCGTTGCGCACGGGCACCACCGTTAGAGAATTATCTATTTGGGGTCTCGCGTGCGTGGTCATTGCCGCAGGGATACTTGTCTATCTCATTCTGCTCACCTCAATGCTCGGTGGCGACACAATTGCCCTTCTGACCCCAAGCATCTTTGGCACGCGTCCCGAGCGGAGCCCGCTAACCTTTTACGCAATAGGCTCTGCAGGGATTGGCATATTGGTGACGTCTTGGATTGCAAGATTCACATCACGAGGCAAGGCCTAACAATTCATTCAAGCCGAACCCGCAGCACGGCGGCGCCTAGTTGCACGCCTTCGGCTATATTCGCACCCAGTCGCCGCCCTGCTGCGGGTCGGCTTTATTCAGGCGTTAGGTGCCACATGATGTTTGTTCGCACCCGAAAGATACTGACTGCCGTTGTGTTGGCAGCTAGCCCTTCTATCGCACAGGCGTCAGACCCTACTCCGCTTTTCGTGGCCTTCGTCGGGGTACCAGCAGTTACGCTCTCTATTGCAGCCCTTGCCTTGCCCTACCTCACGCCAAGATTTGCCCTTGTGCCAAGCCTCGTATTGCTAGTGGCGAATATTCCATTAATGATCTGGGCACATCATGTTGGGTACATGGCTGACGCAGGTCACTGGCTCTATATTTCATGCGGCTTGGCAGCCTGCGCACTCGTGCTCTCACTCGTAAAGCGCAAAGCTGCTCATGTCGGTGAGCAGCGTGGCACCTAACAATTCATTCAAGCCGACCCCGCTTCGTGGCTCGGCTCATCGGAAGACATAAGGCGTCAGAGGCAGAGATACATCCATGAGTCTCAATGCCATTTCGGGCCTGGCACTTGGGCTTTTGCCCCTTCTTCCCCTTTTGTTACCTGTGCCCTTCTTACTACATGGTGCCCGCCAAGATCGTAGGCTCATCGCAGCATCACCTGGCTTACTCGGTGCGGCTGTTTACATCGCTACCGTTCTGGCATCGCATTGGTCACCGTCACCCGTTTCTGACTCTATCCTGTGGCTACATTCAGTGGCTTCGGTCTTGCCTCTGTTGCTGTTGGCTCCTTCTGTTATGGCTTTACGGAGCAAATGGCTATCCATTCTGCATCTGATTACGCTGACCGGTGTAGTGGGATCCTGGCTATTCGGCGGCATCCTGATCGATGGGACGTCATAGGTTGCCCCGTTCTCGGAGACTCGTCCTCCTGACTTCTTAGTTGAGCGGGGTGGCGCTTGGTCAGCGAGTAGGATGGGTTGAGCCGTAGGCGATACCCATCATCTTCGTTCCCGTTCGCTGGAACGCGTGTTGGAACGGTGCAATCCTGGATACTTCGTTCCTACTGGGCCTTCCGAATTGCGCGTGATGGGTATCGCCTGCGGCTCAACCCATCCTACGAATTCGTTTACGAATCCGTTGGCTCAGTCGTGCCGCAGCGCCGCGATCGGATCCAGCTGCGCGGCCTGTCGCGCGGGATACACGCCGAAGCCCAGGCCGACCACCGCGCAGAAACCGGCCGACAGCAGGATCGGCACCGGGGCCCACGCGACCTGCCAGTCGGCGAACGTGGCGATCAGGTAAGCCAGCACGCCGCCGAACACCAGGCCCAGCAACGCCCCGGCGATGCAGATGACCGTGGCCTCGCGCAGGAACTGCGCGATCACGTCGCGCCTGCGCGCGCCCAACGCGCGCAGCAGGCCGATCTCGCGACGCCGTTCCAGCACATTGGCCAGCATGATGTTCATGATGCCGATGCCGCCCACCAGCAGGCTGACACCGGCGATCGCGCCCATCACCACCTGGAAGATGCGCTGCGTCTGCTGATGCTGCTGGAACAGCTGCTGCGGCACGATCAACTGGTAGTCCGCCATGCCGGCGTGGCGCTGGTCCAGCACTGCCGACAGCACGCCCGCGCCGGCCGCCAGGCGCTGCGGATCGTCCAGCCGCAGCAGGAAGCGGTCCACTTCGTCTTCCTGCGGCTGGAAGCGGAAGCGTGCGCGCGCGCTCGCCAGCGGCACGTAGATGCGGTTGCTCTCCGAGCCCAGTTGCACGCCCTCGAAATCGTCCTGGCCCAGGTCGCGGTCGGTCAGCACGCCGATCACCTCCAGCCAGACGTGGTTGACCTTCACCAGCCCGCCCACGGCACCGCCTTTCGGAAACAGGCTGGTGGCCGCCTGGTGGCCCAGCACCGCGACGGGCGCCAGCGCGGCTTCGTCGTCGGCGGTGAACGCGCGGCCCTGCGCGATCTTCAGCGACGACAGGTCGAACCAGTTCGCGCTCACGCCGCTGGCCTGCGCATCGCTGCGGCCGGTGTCGCTGAAGACCGTATGCGTGCGTACCTGCTTTTCGGCGGCATGGCGTTCTGCACCGGGCACCACGCTCAGGGCGGCGTCCGCATCGGCGACGGTCAGGCCGACGCTGCGCTCGCGCGTTTCCTTCAGCGTGTCCTCGTCCTGGGGCTTGGCCTCGGCGATCAGGTTGTGCAGGCCCAGGCCTTCGACCAGGCGCAACGCTTCGCGCCGGCTGCCTTCGCCCACCGCCTGCATCGCCACGATGGCGCCCACGCCGAAGATCATGCCCAGCAGCGTGAGCAGCGTACGCAGGCGCCGCCGCCAAAGTTCCTCCACCGCTTCACGCCAGACGGTGGGCAGGCGGTTGATCAGTCCGGTCATGCGTTCTTCCCTCCGGCATCGCCGGTGGCGGCATCGTCACCGGCGTCGTCGGTCTTGTCCTGTTCCTTGTCGCCGTCGCCGGGTGCAGGCACTTCGATCTGCGACAGGCGCACCTGGTCGCCGGGCTTCAATCCCGACAGTACCTGCGAACGCGCGGTACCGCGCACGCCGAGTTTCACTTCGCGTGCCACGTAGTCGTTGCCCTGCTTCACCTGCACCCAATGGCGGTCGTCGCGTTGTTCGATGGCCACGTTCGGTACCGCCATCGCGTCCTTCGCGTCCAGCAGCACCACGGCGGCGGCGAAACGCTGGCCGGGGATCAGGCGGTACTTCTCCACCGCCGAGGACGGAATCGGTGCGCGCATCGACAGGAACTTCACCGGGCTTTCGCGGTTGCGCACCTTGGCCGCGCTGGCCACCCACGAGAGCTTGCTGTCGATGCGCTGGTCGGGCCGGCCCAGCGGATGCAGCACCACCGCATCGCCCGCCTGCACGCCCTGCGCCTCGATCTGCGGCAGATCGATCTCCACTTCCATCGCCGAGGTATCCGGCAGGCTGCCGAACTCGAAGCCCGCGCGCAGGTTCGCACCCACCATCGGCTTGTCGCCGGACCAGTTGGCGGCGAGCAGCAGCACGCCGTCGTTGGGCGCGCGCAGTTCCAGCGCATCCAGGTCGCCCTTGCGGGTCTGCGCATTCATGTCGAAGGTGGCGCGCTGCGCGTCCAGCACGGCCAGTTCCGCGCCGCCGCGCACGTCCGACTGGTCGCGCTGCCATTGCAGCACGCCCTGCCGTACCTGCAGGTATTCCTTGTCCTCGATGGCATCCAGCACCTGGTTGCGCGCCACGGTGCTCAGGTCGGCTTCGGCATAGCGCTGGGCGATGCCCAGCTGCACGGCCACCTGCGACAGGTCCACTTCCACGCGGCCCTGGGTGGCGTCCAGTCCGCTCTCCTTCGCCGCGCGCGCCAGCGCATTGCGCTGCAGGTCGATCATCGCCTGCGCCAGCTGCTGCTCGCCTTCGGGCGAGATGAAGCGCGCCAGCAGGTCGCCCTTCTTCACCAGGCTGCCTTCCGGCACCATCCATTCCACCTGGCGCGCGGACCAGTTCTTGCCGGGCACGATCAGCGGCGTGGGCTTGGCCGAACGCAGTTCGCCTTCGCCCCGCACGCTGAGGGTCAGCGCGCCCCGCGCCACGGTCTCGCTGGCAACGGGCACTTCCGGCGAACCGCAGGCCGTCACCGCCAGGGCGCATGCCAGCACGGACGCGACGCGCGTGATCGGCATCATTTCGCTCCTCCCCCGATGTCGGGCACGGTCAGTTCCACGCGCACCGCCTGGCCGGGACGCAGCTTCGCCTTCGCGTCGTCCAGCCGGATCTCCAGGTCGAGTACCGGCACCGGCTGCACCTGCGATTTGCTGCGCACGGCGCGCCCGATGCCGGCCACCTTGCCGTGGTGCACGCTGCCGCCACCGCCTTCCACCACGATGCGCGCGGGCACGCCCACCTTCACCCGTTGCAGGTCGCGCTCGGGCAGCTGCGCGCGCACCGCCAGCGTGGCCGGGTCTGGAATCTCGGCCACGGTCTGGCCACGCCAGACCTGCGAGCCCACGTCGAACTTCTCGCCGTTCCAGTTGCTCTTGTGCATGATCACGCCGTCGCGCGGCGCGGGCAGGTTGAGCGCCGCGATGGAGGCTTGCAGACGGTTCACGTCGGCCTGTGCCTGCTGCAGCTCGGCGTTGACCAGGCGCAGTTCCTGCCGCCGCTGTTCGGCGGCGGCGCGTTCGGCCACCTGCGTCAGTGCGGCGCGGCGTTCGGTGCGCCTGCGTTCCTCCACCAGCTTGTCGTACTCCAGCGCGGCGATCAGTTCGCGCGGTTGTTCGGTCTTGCGGCCGGCCTTGTCGCGCTCGGCGGCCGCTTCGGCGGTGGCCAGGCGTTGGCTGCGCTCGCGTTCGGCCACGTCCAGGGTCAGGTTCTCCAGCTCGCGCTTCTTTTCCTGCAGCAGGCTCTGCTTCTCGCTGAGCTGGCGCACCAGGTCGTTTGTGTCGAAGGCGACCACGATCTCGCCCTTCTTCACCGTGCTGCCGTCCGGCGCCAGCTGGGTGAGGTTGAACTGCCACAGGCGATCGACGGCCGGCGGCACCAGCTGCGAACTGCGCTGCGCGTACACCTCGCCATCCACGCGCAGAGTGGCGGCGTGCGCGGCCGGCAGCGTCGCCGCCAGCGCGACCATCCACGGCAGCATGCGTGCCCGGTTCATCGCGTGGCCTCCTTGCCCGTCGCGGCGGCGGGCCGTGCGATCACGCGCACGCTCATGCCCGGCATCAGCGACAGCGTCTGCGCATCCAGCGTGATGTCGAGGGTGAAGTAGCGGCCTTCGCCCCATTCCGGCCGCCGGTCCGGCGCACCTGAAATGAACGCGATGCGCCCCGGCACCTTGCGGCCGGGCACGGCGTCGAACGTCAGCTCGACGGACTGGCCCACCACCAGCCCGCGCCGGTCCGGTTCCAGTGCCCAGGCGCGCACGTTCATGCGTCCGCTGCTGACCACTTCACCGGCCTTGCTGCCGGGCATGGTCGAAGAGCCTTCATCGATCCGTCCGCCGATCCAGTTGTTGTTGAATCCGTGCACCACGATGCCGTCGCGGTCGGCGACGACTTCCGAGGTGCGGACCAGCGAGGCGTGGTAGTCGCGCTGCAGCACCAGCTTCTCGATCTGCAGGCGGCCGTCCTCGACGCGCCGCTGCACGGCGGTGCGCGCGGCATCCAGCTCCTTGCGCTTCAACGCCACTTCGCGCGTGGTGCGGTCCAGTTCGCCCTGGTGGCGGTCGTAGTCCAGGCCGGAGATCAGGTCGCGCGGGATGGTGGCGTCCAGCTTCGCGGTGGCGAGCTCGGCTTCGGCATCCACCAGGGCCATTTCCGCTTCCAGCGCCTTCACCTGCAGCTCGGCGACTTCCTTGGCGTCCTTGGCCTGGCCCTGTTCGATCTGGGCCTCCAGGTCGGGGATGCGGCTGGCGGACTGGCCGGGATCGATGCGCAGCACCACGTCGCCCTTCTTCACCCGTTCGCCTTCGGGCACGTAGTAGCGGATCACCACCGGCGAGCTGTTGGATTGCGGGGTGAGGATCTGCTGCGCGTCCACCGCACGCACTTCGCCGGTCAGCACCACGGCGTGCGCGGGCGCGGTGGCGGCAAGGGCCAGCGTGACCCACAGCGTCTTACTGGAGCGCGTCATGTTCCACCTTGCCGTCGCGCAGTTTCACCTGGCGCGGGGCGCGCGCGGCGATGTCGTTGTCATGGGTCACCAGCACCACGGTCTGGCCGCCGGCATGCACTTCATCCAGCAGCGCCAGCACGTCGGCGGCGCTCTTCGAATCCAGGTTGCCGGTGGGCTCGTCGGCCAGCAGCAGGGCCGGCTGCAGCAGCAGTGCACGGGCGATGGCGGCGCGCTGCATCTGTCCGCCGGACAGTTCGCTGGGGCGGTGGTCGCGCCGTTCGCCCAGGCCCACGCGGTCCAGCAGCGCCAGGGCGCGGTCGTGCGTGCCCGGCGGCGGCTGGCGGTGGAAGCGCAGCGGCAGCATCACGTTCTCCAGCACGCTCAGCCGCGGCAGCAGGTGGAAGCTCTGGAACACGAAGCCGATGCGCCGGTTGCGCAGGTCGCTGCTGGCCTCGTCGTCGAAGGTGGCCACGTCGCGGCCTTCGAACAGATAGTGGCCGGCGTTGGGATGGTCCAGGCAGCCGAGGATGTTGAGCAGGCTGGACTTGCCCGACCCCGAGGGCCCGGTGATGGCGACGAATTCGCCCTGGCCGATGCGCAGGTCCACCCCTGCCAGCGCCTTCACCGTCTGCCCGCTCATGGCGTAGTGGCGCTGCACGCCCTGCAACTCGATCATCACGTCCCCTTCGTTCCCTCGTCTGTGTCGACCATCGCGGCCCGCCAAGGTTCCCGGCGCGTGGGCGGGGAAGGCGACGACGGTCGTGCGTCCTGTCGGGTGAGGCGCGAGCATCCCAGATGCCTGCGCGAGGTTGCAACCGCAGCAGGCCGCAGACCTTTTGCAGACCACCAGCCAATGAACACGGCCGGTCAGGCGTGACACCCGGCATGCCGCGTCCGCAACGCGATGCGCAGGGTGGAGGGCACATAGCAGGTGGCGCTACGACATCCCGGCCCGCTGCCGCGCGACTTCGACCACGAAGGCTGCAATCGCGACCTGCGGGCACTCTCGTTATCACCCAGGAGAGGGGGTGATAACGAACAAGTGCGTCATGAACATGACGCTTGGCCAACCCATGCCGTCGGTAGCCCTCCAATTCCCTTCCACGACAACGCCCCGCGCGCCTTGACGCGATCGCAGCATGTCATGAATATCCGCGTTATCACCCCCGTTGTGGGGTCTATTAGGCGTTAGGCTGCAGTGACAGTGACGCGCACATCCCACCTAGAAGAGCTTCTTCACTTCAGCCGCCCTCTCGCTGACGTGACCCATGATCTATCGGTCTTTGCCTGGGACTCGGAGGAGGAGTTGGCCACCTTGGAGTCGGAGCACATCTCGGCCGTTCTCGGTCGGTTCCTAGCGGGTGATATTTCAGATACTGACGTAGAGGCCTGGGCCAATGCTATTGAGTGCCGTGAGGACATCGGCTTTCCCCATCCCTCGCCGGTCGCTGAGGCAATCTGGGAGCTAGCCAACCCCTTGCTCACCCGCCCACTTACAAGGCAATCTGCTGGCGAGCTGGTTGCAACGTTACATGGCGCTGCAGCCTAACAATTAATTCAAGCCGAACCCGCTTCGCGGGTCGGCTTAATTCAGGCGTTAGGCGGCATGGAGATATCAATGCGGATTCGTTATCTCCCCCTACTGCTCCTGCCTTTTGCCGCGTCGTGCTCGACCGGCACAATGAGATCGCAAGACCAGATGTGCGCCGAGATTGCCAAGTTCGCATCGGCGGCCACGACCGGAGAAAGCCACGCGGTCACATTGCGTGGCGGCTGGGGTGGCGACACCCCCGATGTACTCATGACGCATGATTGCCAGCATTCCGGCTACGAGCCGGGCAAGTCGCTTTGCGCCTACCTGCTGCCCAACACCTCTTGGGAGTTTGGGCACTACAACGCTAAGAGGGCAGCGACTTGCCTAGACTCTCCAGACCGGCAAGATTTCATCCGCCGTATGGATAAGGATGAGTGGCCGGCCGCGATAACTTCGTCACTGCGGCTACTTCCGGACAAGTACATACAGGTCACGGTACGCTTTGAGAGCAATGACCTATCCGTTCTCACTCTGTCGGCGGCGCGTCAAGGCAACTAGCTTGCCGCCTAACAATTCATTCAAGCCGAACCCGCTTCGCGGGTCGGCTCAATTCAGGCGTTAGGCCGCTATGACAGACAGTCACGTGGATCTGATAGTTACTTTCCTAGCGCCTGATCGAGGTGGACGGACTCAACCCCTGGAGATCAATGGGTACAGACCGCACCTTCGGGTACCACCGGATAACACGATGCTCGGAGTCGAGTTCCTCGGGCCTGTAGGTTTTGCTCCTGTGGGCAATCCGATTTCCGCAACGGTAAGGCTCATCTACCATCCAGCCATCTCCTACTCGGCGCTCCAGCCAGGCAGTGACATTGAGATACTTGAGGGGGCGCGCGTCGTTGGACGGGGACGTGTAGTTGGGTACGCGGCCTAACAATTCATTCAAGCCGAACCCGCATCAGGTTCGCTAACCTCGGGTCGTTCTAGGTAATATCGGCTTCGGTGCCAATCCAGTGCGGGTCGGCTTAATTCAGGCGTTAGGTGTCTATGACGGATCATGACGACTCCCCAAAAGCAAGAACCGCGCAGGATGCTGCTCGTCGCGCACTTGCCCTTATTGCGATCACCTCTCGGGCGCATGAGGACGTAGCGGAACAGTCTTTGCATTGGGTTCAAGAGAGCGGAATTGAAGATTTCTTCTCGGCTCAAGAGCGTGAATTCTATTACCTACGCCAAAAGCCAGAAGATCGAGATATTCTCAATTTCAGCTGGAGAGCCGAGTCATTGGTGTCGATTATCTGGGCACTTGGTGGACTTGAACACTTTCCACCTCTTGACCAGCAAGTAGATGTTTGGGCAATTCAGGCTGTTCAAGATGCAATCAACTCAACAGAAGCCTTCATTGCCAACGCTACTCTACGTCCTCAAAGCGAAATAGAGGATATGGAGTCCGATCTTTACCATCAACATTGGCGAGTTAGAGATGCACAGCTATTCAACAAACCAATGCCTTCAGAGTTGAATCCCAGTGTCGTGTATGAAAGAAGATATGGGCTAAGTTGGCTAGTCGGCTGGGGGGATGACTGGGATGATGTACCAACAGACACCTAACAATTGATTCAAGCCGACGCCGCTTCGCGGCGCGGCTTAATTCAGGCGTTAGGCCCATGACCAGCAATACGAGGACTTCCCGAGTGAGTTCCATCGCAGCTGCTGCTACACGCTCGTATCTTGCTAGGTTCCTTCTAGCGTTCTTCGCAGCCTTCGTTCTAGTTTATTTCGCGAGCGTCGCTGTAGGTGGCCGAGGCCACGACATACTGAGTCTTTCTGCCGGTGCCATGGTCACCTGCGTAGTCGCCTTACTTGCTGCTTCGGTCTCTGCTTTTCTTGTCCGACGCGATCTGCCGCTTGTGCTGTTATCACAGGCAATTACGATCGTTGCGACGGCAGCCCTCAACTTCTGGGCCTAACAATTCATTCAAGCCGAGCCCACATCAGGGCGGCGCCTAAGTGCGCGCCTTCGGCTATATTCGCACTCAGTCGCCGCCCCGCTGCGGGCCGGCTTTATTCAGGCGTTAGGTGGCCGACCAATCATGAAGGCTCTCTTCGTTCTCGTAAGGCTAACCGGCTACTTGCTTGGATCGTTCGCATTGTTATCCGGCTTCGCTGATGTGCTTGGCTTTGTCCCGCACTCCTATGGAACACCAACTTGGTCGGCTCGCCTCATAGCCTCACTGCCATCCATGCTGGGCGGGATCGTTCTGCTTATGCCCATCAAGTACTTCCTGCATGGCGCGCGGTACTACTTGCTGGCCGGCGGGTATGCGACTCTGATTTTGGCTGTGGCTGTTCTTGCGGCCCTAGACCTCATAGCCTACTTTTCTGGCCACAAAGATCCTGCCGTTGTTCCGGTTGCGATGGCTTTTCTATATATACCCGTGGCTAACGCTTTCGTTCTCTGGCGCATGCGTCGAGATCTGAAGGGGTCACCTAACAATTCATTCAAGCCGAACCCGCTTAGCGGATCGGCTTAATTCAGGCGTTAGGCCTCATGGAAAGCGTCCCGGACTTTCAAGTTTTTAGAGAGTCGCTACTTGCGGCAGCCCGTGGCCCATTCTTCCCTGATTGGGAGTTCCATTCTCTGTTTGGCCTAGACCGGGAGCAGGTCGAGTCCATTGCAGACTCGTTCTCACCTACCACTCTGCATTCCGGTGACGTGGCGCTCGCGCTCAACAACGCAATGGGCAACCTCCTCGGCTATCCACACAGGCAGGAGGCAGCTTGGTCGCAATGGCTATCTGTCACACCCGCAGAGTTGCAGGTTATCTTTTCGCGGTGGCGGGCCTCGGGCAACGAGGCCTAACAATTCATTCAAGCCGAAGCCGCTTCGCGGCTCGGCTTAATTCAGGCGTTAGGCCCAGTCAGACATTCTCAAAGGCCCTATCCATGCTCAACCGCGCCTTTCTTCTCGGCACACTGTTACTAGCTAGCGGGGCATCCTTAGCCAAGCCCAGCACTGAGCTTCCTGAAGCACTACGCTTGGCCGAGGCTTATGTCTCAAGCCATAAAATTTCAAACACCCACCGTTACCTTGCTAGCATCTCGTGGCATGAGGAGCTAGGCCACCCAGAGAAAAGTTGCTGGTCGGTCATGTGGCTACCAAACGAGCTAGCGTTTGATGCCCAGCTGGTCGTGTGGGTGTGCGGCGATGGCAGGATCAGCCACCAAGCTGGCGGCTGGGCCTAACAATTCATTCAAGCCGAACCCGCTTCGCGGGTCGGCTTAATTCAGGCGTTAGGCGGCAATGAACCTTCCCCATATCCTACGGAGACTCTTCTCATCGCCGATCTTCTTCGTTGCTCTTGGCTACACAGCAGCGATTGCCTCACTGCTTGCGCAAGACGCCGTGCTTCGAGGTGACCTGATTCCCGGCAGCACAGCCAGCGACTTGCTGGCAAGCACTATTGTTCCCCTCACCTTCGTTGGGCCCGCGATCGGAGCCGGACTTGGAGTTCGCAACCTCTTCGATAGCTGGAGACTTGGAGAGAGCGTTCTTGGTCTGCTGGCGTCGTCGCCCCTTCTGCTTCTATGGGCTCTAGCACTTGTGCGGTGGATTCGCTATGGCATGCTTGCCGCCTAACAATTCATTCAAGCCGAACCCGCTTCGCGGGTCGGCTTAATTCAGGCGTTAGAACTGCCATGAGAGCAGCCTTCAGCTCGGTGGTCATATTTCTTGGCATCACGCTGAGCGCATGCGCAGCTGGGTCACCTCCAAGCTGCTCCTCCGGGCTTATCCCGGTATCTACTGTCCCGCCCAAGCTGCCGCCCAAGCTGCACAACGAGTTCACTGGCAAGGCCCAGGTTTCGTTCGTCATTGACCCCGCAGGACGCGTGCAGTCGCCCACCATCGTCTCTGCGGAGTGGCACCCTCTAGGTCGCAGCGCTGGTCAACCCGTCGGCTACAACGAGGCAATTCTCTACGCGGTCGTCCGGTGGCGTTATCCGTCCAGGCAGCAGTCCTGTCGACATCAGGTTCCGGTAGAGTTTCGGGCAGGGGACTCTGCCGGCTCCTCGGCTGGCAGGTCTAACAAATCATTCAAGCCGAACCCGCTTCGCGGGTCGGCTTAATTCCGGTGTTAGGCCCCATGCCACACAACGTAAGCGCGTCAAGCTTCAAGCCAGGCTCCTTTGTGACTCCCGTGTCCGAGAGCGAGCTAGACCTTATGCGTGGCTGCATGGGAGAAGTGATCCCCGGCTTTGAGTTCGATAGTACGTACCTAGCATTCCTGCGCTGGTTTCATGGTGCCACGCCCGTGAGCGCGCACATCAAGCTGGAGAAAGGTCACCCGCGCTTCGGCGATGTCTTTTTCGTCGAGCGCTTCCTCAACTACGCGGAAATGTCGCAGCTCTCAGACGCCGATAGGCTGTTCAACGCGCACGTGGTGATCTCGCAGATTGAGGACCGCAGCGGTGAATACTTGCTGCCGTTCGCCACGGCAAATGCGGACCTGTTCTGCTTCGACTATGCAGCTGGCCGAAACCCCAGCGTTGTGCTCTGGTTGGCAGAGCTTTCGGAAGAGGACGAGCCCTACACCATACCGGTCGCCTCCTCTTTTGCTACTTTCCTAGCGGCACTCCAGTGGAAGCGAGTCCACGATGGTGCCTAACAATTCGTCCAAGCCGACGCCGCTTCGCGGCGCGGCTTAACTCAGGTGTTAGGCCCCAATGGATGCATCCAAGCTATTCGCAGAGGAACTTGCCAAAGACCTACTTGGCTCCCATCTCGATAGATATAGCGCGATTCTTTCTAACTACGACCCTGACAAAGCCGCGCCTGTCTTTGCGGGAGCCATTCGCGCTTTTCAGCACCTCGCACCCCAAGACCAAGCCGCAATAGCTGCCTTTCTCGGAGTTGTCATCACTGACACAGCGTCCATAATCTTAGGGGTGATCGATGGATCGACCGGGGTGGACAACCTGGATGGCGAGTTTCAGCTTTTCTACGATGGCTCCTTGGCTTCCGGTAGCCTCCAAGATCATTTCCTAGCGGCCTCGGAGACTCGCTTTGGGGCCTAACAATTCATTCAAGCCGAACCCGCTTCGCGGGTCGGCTTAATTCAGGCGTTAGGCCTCATGTTCAAAGAGCTTGCACAACTGGATACAAACCTCCGCAGGGCGGGCTACACCCTGCTGGTGGTTGTCTTCGGCAGTGCATTCCTCGCATTGCTGCTGTACCAGTTCAACTTAGCGCCTCTTGCCATAGTCTTTGTCTGGACTGTCAACCTTCCGGCAGCATGGTTCTTGTCGCAAGCAGCAAAGCCTCAAGGGCGCAACGCCTGGCTTACGGGAATTGCTTCAATAGTTCCCGCAGCTGCGTTGATCGAGTTTTTTATTTTATGTCCCGGCTCACCGCGCACCAAACAGGATTCATCCCAATGAGGCCTAACAATTCATTCAAGCCGAACCCGCTTCGCGGGTCGGCTTAACTCAGGTGTTAGGCCTCATGAGCGAAACCCTACGGATCCTCTTTCCAATTGCTGTCGCTGTCGGACTGAGCGGCTCGGTGACCCTGCTGGGTAGAAGCAATCATCGTAGATTTGCTATTGGCGCAGTTCTTTTGTTTGCTTTGGGGTTTGCTTTCAGTGTCGCTGATCCAGATATCTTTCTTCAGACCCATCCCGGCTTCTGGCAGGGAGCCTACTCAATGACATTGCCGTTCCTGTCTACTACCTACGTCCTTGCACATATTTCAATCTGGCGGTCATTCAAACGACCTGGGTGGATTGCTTTCTTGTCAGCTCTTCCTGTTACTTGGTTCTTTGCAAGCGCTGGATTCTGGGAGATCATGGTATGAGGCCTAACAATTCATTCAAGCCGACACCGCTTAGCGGCGCGGCTTAATTCCGGTGTTAGGCCGCAGATAGAGACATGCAGATGCTCCGAGCAAATGTAGCCCTTGGTATCGGCCTCTTGTTCGTTCCCGTGCTAGCTGAGCTAGTGGCAGCTGGTCTTGATCAAGGTCCTGGTGTTGGTCTGAGCCTATTGCTCTATTGGCCTTTCCATCTCGCTTTTGCTGGACTCGCGCTCCTGCTCTTTGCAGCTCTCAATGCTCAGCTATCTAGACGGTCAGGAGTCTCAGTGTCGCGAGGCATCTTAGTCGGAGCAGCCTTTTCCGTTGTATGGTTTACCTTAGCGTTCATTGCTGTGGGCCAATTGCACATAAGTCGCGGGGGTCTGCTTTGAGCATGAGTAGCAGAAAATGTTGGCTGCGGCCTAACAATTCATTCAAGCCGAACCCGCTTCGCGGGTCGGCTTAATTCCGGTGTTAGCTTTCAGGGGAGAGATCATGGCAGATCCATCTAAAGCTCCGCAGCCGAAGCATGAGGAAGGTATAGAGCCTTCAAGACCCAATGCATTGGTTTCTATTGCGTACGTTGCCGTGGGTGGCTTGGTTTTTCTAAGCCAGCTTGCATCACTGCTTTCGGGTGGCTACAAGGCGAGGGCCTTGAATGACAATGAGGCCACTGGCGCGTTGATAGCTGTAGTCGTTATCGCTGCAGTATCCGGCTGGCTTTGCTATCACGGTATAAGGCGCCTGAGGCGCCGCGACCTGTAAGCTAACAATTCATTCAAGCCGAACCCGCTTCGCGGGTCGGCTTAATTCTGGTGTTAGCTGCCACAGGTGAAAGTCCGAATCCGCCAAGCACAAGAAACAGATGCTCCTGCCATCTGCGCCCTGCTGCGCACAGTCGCACCTCTAATCCTTCCCGACTCAACTACACCTGAGGCCGCATCGTTTCTGGAGAGCTTCGAGGCACCAGCCGTCGCGGCACGCCTGGCTGCACCGAACTACGTCCATTTAATTGCGGAGAGCGGCCGCGATCTGCGTGGCTATATTTCCCTCCGGGATGGACAGCGCCTCTACCACTTGTTGGTGCAGCCTGAGTTTCATGGGCAAGGCATCGGCCGCTTGCTTTGGCAACATCTTCTTCAAGTCGCCGGCCCAGGGACGCTTACGGTAAATTCGTCCTTACTTGCCGTTCCGGTCTACCGTAGCTTCGGCTTTGTGCCCAGCGATGAGCCGCAACTTCATTGCTTCCCACCTTTCGTACCGATGGTGTACGCAGGTGGCAGCTAACAATTCATTCAAGCCGACGCCGCTTCGCGGCTCGGCTTAATTCAGGCGTTAGCGCTCTATGGCTGCATGGATTCGCACTGGATTTAGCATTGCCCTAGGCGTTTCAAT
>NZ_JBBEGA010000007.1:0-26422 GCF_037402255.1 Pseudoxanthomonas sp. CCNWLW251
AGCGACCACGGCCTGCTGGGCAGCATCGATGCCAACCGCGGCAATGCGCAGAACGGCTGGGATACCGACCAGTTCCCGACCGACCTGTACGACACCGTGGGCGCCATGCTTGTCGTGCTGCGCCAGGGCGGGCTGGAGGGTGGCCTGAATTTCGATGCCAAGGTGCGCCGCGAGTCGACCGACCTGGAAGACCTGTTCATCGCCCACATCGGCGGCATGGACGCGTTCGCGCGTGGCCTTGAAGTCGCCCACGCGCTGCTGACCGACTCGCCGTGGGAGCAGTGGCGCAAGGAACGCTATGCCAGCTTCGACAGCGGCAAGGGCAAGGACTTCGAGAACGGCACGCTGGGCCTGGCCGATCTGGCCGCGCTGGCGGCCGGGCAGGGCGAACCGAAGCAGATCAGCGGCAAGCAGGAGCGTTACGAGAACCTGCTCAACCAGTACCTGCTGCGCTGAGCGCGTGATGACGGCTTCCGCCCGCGGGGTTCGGGCGGAGGCATGGGCAGCAGATCGATTCGAAGCCTGGAGGGGCGCAACGAATGAACAGCACCACGCTTGAGGGTGGCAACATCGCCAGTGGTGAAAACACCCGTTTCATCATCCTGATCAGCTGCGTGGCCACCATCGGTGGCTTCCTGTTCGGCTTCGACAGTGGTGTGATCAACGGCACCGTGGACGGGTTGCAGGCGGCTTTCGACTCCGACTCGGTAGGCACGGGATTCAACGTCGCCTCGATGTTGCTGGGCTGCGCGGTCGGCGCCTTTTTCGCCGGCCGCCTCGCGGACATGTACGGCCGGCGCAACGTGCTGATCGTGGCCGCCATCTTCTTCATCGTCTCCGCATGGGGGTCGGGCATTGCCACCGGGTCCCTGGAGTTCGTGATCTATCGCGTGCTGGGTGGGTTCGCCGTGGGCGCCGCCAGCGTGATGTCGCCGGCGTACATCAGCGAAGTCTCCTCGGCGCGCTATCGCGGTCGATTGGCCACGGTGCAGCAGATCGCGATCATCGGCGGCCTCTTCGCCGCCTTCCTTAGCAACTATCTGCTCGCCAAGGTGGCGGGCGGATCGGTGAGCCCGTACTGGCTGGGGTATGAAGCCTGGCGCTGGATGTTCTGGGTCGAGATCCTCCCGGCGGGGTTGTTCCTGGTGGCGCTTCTGTTCATCCCGGAGAGCCCCCGCTATCTGGTGGTGAAGGGCAGACACGAGGAAGCCCTGGCGGTATTGCAGAAGCTTTATGGCAGCGACGAAGGACAGCGGAAGCTGGTGGAGATACAGGGCAGCCTGGCGTCGGACCACCATCGTCCACGCCTGTCCGATCTCATCAGCAAGGCGACGGGCAAGGTGCGTCCCATCGTGTGGGTGGGTATTGGCCTGGCCACGTTCCAGCAGCTGGTCGGTATCAACGTGGTGTTCTACTACGGCGCGGTGCTGTGGCAGGCCGTCGGCTTCTCGGAGAATGACGCGCTGCTGATCAACGTGCTGTCCGGTGCGTTGAGCATCGGTGCGTGCATCGTCACCGTGCTGTTGATCGACCGGATCGGTCGCAAACCGCTGCTCTGGATGGGCTCGGTTGGCATGGCGATGTCACTGGCCGCCGTGGTGGTGGCGTTCGCCAGTGGTTCGCTGGACGCAGCGGGCACGCTGCAGTTGTCAGGCAGCATGGGCGTGCTGGCGCTGGTCGCCGCGAACCTCTACGTAGTGTTCTTCAACATCTCCTGGGGCCCGGTGATGTGGGTGATGCTGGGCGAGATGTTCCCCAACCAGATCCGCGGTTCGGGACTGGCTGTCGCAGGCCTGTTCCAGTGGAGTGCGAACTTCCTGGTCACGATGACCTTCCCGATGCTTCTGGCCGGCATCGGGCTGGCGGCTACCTATGGCCTCTACACGCTGGCTGCCATCATTTCCGTCTTCTTCGTGCTCAGGTTCGTCCACGAGACGAAGGGCAGGGAACTCGAGCAGATGGAAGGCTAGGAAGGAATCATGCCTTTCCCGGCGAGCCACACCAGACGTCCGATCGCGCCATGCGCACGGCGGGCCCGTGGCGTTTCAGCGGCGTCTGACCTTGGGCGGAACCGAGACCGAATCGCGCACGACCAGGCGGTGTGCCGCCACGTGGTCGGCGAGCACGCGGGTCGTGCCTTCCTGGCGGCGGATGCTGCGCAGCAGGACGTCGATGGCATCGTTGGCCATCGACGCGATCGGCTGGTGGATCGTGGTGAGTTCCGGCCATACCGTCGTGGCGGCCGAGGTGTCATCGAATCCCACCACCGAAAGATCACGCGGCACATCCAGTCCGCGCCGGTGCGCCACCGAGATGACCGCGGCCGCCATGTCATCGTTGCTGGCGATGATGGCGCTGGGCATGCGGCGCAGCGAAAGCAGCTTTTCCGCGGCCTTCAGCCCCGCGCGATACGTATAGTCGCCGGGCTGCACCAGACCGGGTTCCAGCGCCAGTCCCGCTTCATGCAGGGCGGCCTGGAAGCCTTCGAAGCGGCGCGCACTGGCGCTGAGATCGGACCGTCCCTTGATGAATCCGATGTGGGTATGGCCGTGCTCGATGAGGTGCTCGGCCATCTCCTTGCCTGCGCGGAAGTCGTCGATGCGCACGCAGGAGATCTCATCGCTGAATCGTCCCGACGCGATGGCGACCACCGGGACGCCGGCGCGTACCAGCTCGCTCACCGCCGCGCGGGATTCGCACAGGGGCGGCGGCAGGATGACGCCATCGACGCGTTTGGCCAGTTCGCGCGCCGCCTTGCGCTCGGATTCGGCATCCAGGTCGTCCCAGTATTCGCTCACCAGCTGGATGGTCGTGCGCGAAGCCACACGCAACAGGCCAAGCAGCAGCTCGCGCAGGTATGCGCCGGTGGGATTGGTATAGATCAGTGCGATGCGGGTGTGCTGGGCGGCCGCCAGCGAGCTGGCCGCCAGGTTGGGCGTGTAGTCGAGCTTGCGGACGGCGCGCATGACCCGTTCGCGCGTCGCATCCTTGACCTTGGACTTGCCGTTGATCACGCGCGACACGGTCATCGGGGAAACGCCCGCGAGTGCGGCCACTTCGTCGATGGTGATGCCGCGGCTCTTGCGTCGCACGGCTCTTGTCGGCTTTTCCAAAACGCTTTCCTTTCAGGGGACGGAAGGCGGTCGACCCATGGCCGCTTCGCCCGGCAGCGGCCCACGCGGGGACGGTCATGAAATCCGCGCTCTGGCCCGCTTTCCTGTCGCGCCTCATGGTATCGCCAACCCGGCGGGGCGACGAGGGGCGCAGCTTCCTGCACAGCTTCCACATGCTGGTGCTGGGCGTTCTGATGTGCGTACAGGCAGCCGGCGCACGGGCGGAGGACGGTTACGACCTCTGGTTGCGCTACGCCCCCGCCGCACCCGCAGCGGCGGAGCACTACCGGTCACGCACCACGCAGCTGGTGATGCCGGTGCCGTCCGCCACGCTGGCCGCCGCGCATGCGGAGCTGCTGCGTGGCCTGGCAGGCCTGACCGGGCGTGCACCGGAGGCCGTGGCGGCGATCACGCGCGAGGGGGCGGTGGTGGCGGGCACGGCCGCTTCTTCTCCGGTCGTGGCCGGCCTGCGGCTCGACACCCGCCCGCTGGGAAATGAGGGCTACCTGATCCGCAGCGTGCGCGTGGCGGGGCATGCGGCCACGGTGATCACGGCCAACACGGATGTCGGCGTGCTCTACGGAAGCTTCCATTTCCTTCGCTTGCTGCAGACGGGGCAGGCGATCGATGCGCTGGACGTGCGCGAATCGCCGCGGGTGAAACTGCGCGTACTGAACCATTGGGACAATCTCGACGGGTACGTGGAGCGCGGCTACGCCGGTGCTTCGATCTGGGACTGGCATACGTTGCCGGACTACCTGGATCCGCGTTACACCGACTATGCCCGTGCCAACGCATCACTCGGCATCAACGGCACGGTGCTCAACAACGTCAACTCGCATGCACTGAGCCTGACGCCCATGTACCTGGACAAGACCCGGGCGCTGGCATCCGTGTTGCGTCCGTACGGCATCCGCGTCTACCTGAGCGCCCGCTTCAGCGCGCCGATGGAGATCGGGGGACTGCAGACGGCCGACCCGCTGGACCCGGCCGTGCGGCGTTGGTGGAAGGACAAGGCCGACGAGATCTACCGCGCGATTCCGGATTTCGGCGGCTTGCTGGTGAAGGCGAATTCCGAAGGCCAGCCGGGTCCGCAGGACTACGGAAGAACCCACGTCGATGGGGCGAACATGCTGGCGGAGGCGCTGGCACCGCACGGTGGCACGGTGATGTGGCGTGCGTTCGTCTACTCGCATGAGGAACCCGATGATCGCGCCAAGCAGGCGTATACGGAATTCGTGCCCTACGACGGCAAGTTCCGCGACAACGTCCTGGTCCAGGTGAAGAACGGCCCCGTCGATTTCCAGCCGCGCGAGCCGTTCCATCCGCTGCTCGGCGCCATGCCGCGTACGCCGCTGATGCTGGAACTGCAGATCACCAAGGAATACCTGGGCTTCGCCACCCATCTGGTCTACCTGGGGCCGATGTACGAAGAAGTACTCGCCGCGGATACGCATGCGCGCGGCGCGGGTTCCACGGTCAGGAAGGTCATCGACGGCACGCTCGAGGGACACGCGCTCACCGGCATGGCCGGCGTGGCGAACATCGGCGCGGACCGCAACTGGAGCGGGTCGCACTTCGACCAGGCCAACTGGTACGTGTACGGCCGGCTTGCCTGGAATCCGTCTCTGACCGCGCGGGGCATCGCCGACGAGTGGGTACGCATGACCTTCGCCGACGACGATCGCCTGGTGGCACCCGTCGTGGAGATGATGATGGGGTCGCGCCAGGCCGCCGTGGACTACATGACGCCGCTGGGCCTGCACCACCTGATGGGGCGCGGTCATCACTACGGTCCGGGGCCGTGGGTGCAGGGCGGTCCGCGCGCCGACTGGACATCGGTGTACTACCACCGGGCCGACCAGGACGGCATCGGCTTCGACCGTTCCGCAACGGGGAGCAACGCGGTGGCGCAGTATTTCCCGCCGGTGGCGCGCCAGTTCGGCGATGTCGCACGCGTGCCGGAGGAATTCCTCCTGTGGTTCCACCACGTGCCCTGGGATCATCCGATGGCGTCGGGCCGGCCGTTGTGGGACGAACTGGTGATGCGCTACGCCCGCGGCGTGGACTACGTGCGCGGCATGCGGTCCACGTGGGACCGAGTGGCGTCGCATGTCGATGCGCCGCGGCACGCGCAGGTGGCGGCCTTCCTGGGCATCCAGGAAAAGGAAGCGCAGTGGTGGCGTGACGCCAGCATCGCGTACTTCCAGACATTCGCGCGCCGCCCGCTGCCGGAGGGCCAGGCGCCGCCGCCGCACCCGTTGGCGTATTACGAAGCGCTGCAGTTCCCGTATGCCCCGGGGGACGGCCGATGAAGGCACCCTGCATGACCGGGTTTGTACTGGCAGTCGCCATGCTGGTGATGGGTGCACCCGTCGCCCATGCCGGGGAATCCGAAGGCGGACTGCTGCATGCGCTGTTCCAGGACCACATGGTGCTGCAGCGCGACGCGGCCATCCGCGTCTGGGGCCACGCCCGGCCGGCTGAAGACGTCAGCGTGATGCTGGACGGCACGAAAGCGCGTGCGCGTGCTGCGGCCGATGGCACATGGGAAGCGGCACTGCCGGCACGCGCCGCCGGCGGACCCTACGATCTGGTGGTGGAAGCCGGCGCAGGCGTGCGGACGGTGCGCGACGTGTACGTGGGCGACGTCTGGCTTTGCACGGGGCAGTCGAACATGGAGTTGCCGGTCTGGCGGGCGCTGGATGCGAGTTCGGAAATCGCATCCGCGGCGCATCCACGGATCCGGCTGTTCACGGTGCCGCAGGCAGGTGCTGTCACGCCGCAGTCCCGCTTCCAGGGCAATCCCCGCTGGCAGGTGGCGTCGCCGGATTCGGTGCGGGATTTCTCCGCCGCCTGTTTCTACTTCGCGCGGGAACTTCAGAAGACGGTCGACGTGCCGATGGGCCTGATCCAGGCGGCCTGGGGCGGCTCGCGGATCGAAGCCTGGACCAGCGCCACCGCACTGCGTGCCGGTGGGGAAAGCGGTGAAGCGCTTGACGTGCTTGCGCTTTACGCCACGGACACGCCTGCCGCGCTCGCGCGATGGGGACGTCACTGGGAGCGCTGGTGGACCACGCGCGAAGGTGCCACGGGCGACGCCCCCTGGCGTGCGGATGTGCGCGACACCGGCTGGCGCACGGCGCCCGCAACGCTGGGCGCATGGGAGCGCTGGGGCGTGCCCGCGCTCGAGGACTACAACGGCATGGTGTGGTATCGCACGCAGGTAGTGTTGACTGCGGCGCAGGCGGCACGTGGCGCAACGCTGGAACTCGGGCCCGCGGACGAGACCGACATGACCTGGGTGAACGGTACCGCCGTGGGCAGCCGCTACGGCGCCGGTGAGCCGCGTCGCTACCCGCTGCCGTCCGGACTGTTGAAGGCGGGCATCAACACGGTGGTGGTCAATGTAATGGACACTTATCGCGACGGCGGGTTGGCCGGCCCGGCCAGTGCGCACGCGCTGGCCTTCGACGATGGCTCGCGCGTGGTGCTGGACAGTCGCTGGCGCTACCGGCCCGAGCCCGGTGCCGACGAGCCGCCGCGTGCGCCCTGGCAGGCGGCGGCTGGCCTGTCGACGTTGTACAACGGGATGATCGCCCCGCTCGGGCATGCCGGCCTGCGCGGCATGCTCTGGTACCAGGGCGAATCCAACACCGGCGAAGGCGCTGCCTATGCCGCGCGGCTGCGTGTGCTGCGCGAGGACTGGCGTCAGCGTTTCGGCGCACAGGTGCCGTGGCTGGTGGTGCAGCTGGCCCGCTATGGCATGCCGCCGTCGGCGCCGGTGGAAAGCGGCTGGGCGCAGGTGCGCGAGGCGCAGCGGCGTGTCGTCGCGGAAGATCCGCACTCCGGGCTGGTGGTCGCCATCGACATCGGTGACGCCTACGACATCCATCCGCCGAACAAGCAGGAACTCGGTCGCCGCCTCGCACGCGTGGCGCGCCACACCATCTACGGCGAGCGTGCGCTGCCACCGACCGGCCCGACGGCACGCAACGCAGCGCGCACGACGGACGGCGTGAGGGTGGCGTTCGACGATGTCACCGGCGCCCTGCTGACGACCGGCGCGAACGGCCCCATCGGCTTCGAGCTTTGCGATGCAGCGAAGCGCTGCGACTACGCGGATGCGGCCCTCGATGGGCGATACGTCGTGCTGCGTGGCCCGCGCGCCGCCAATGCCATGTACGTGCGCTACTGCTGGGCGGATGGCCCGGTATGCACGCTTCGCGATACCGCCGGGTTGCCGGCGGGTCCCTTCGAACTTCCCCTCCCTGCCGTCGAGGTGCCCCGATGAAGCTGTTCTCCCTGCGTCGCCACCAGGGCGACCGCCGACACGCCGATGGGCGGGGTGCAACCCGCAACGCCGCGCGAGCCGTCATGGCCGCCGCGCTGCTGTTGCTGACGGCCACCGGCAACGCCCAGTCGAAGGAGTCGCCACCGGTCTACTTCGACTGGTTCGAATACACCGGTCGCGACGTGGCATTCGAACCGCCGTTGCCGTCCGGCCACTACCGCAATCCCATCCTGGCCGGTTTCCATGCCGACCCCAGCATCGTCAGCGCGAACGGCAAGTTCTACCTGGTCAATTCCAGCTTCACCTTCTTCCCGGGCATCCCGGTGTTCGAGAGCACGGACCTGGTGCACTGGAAGCAGATCGGCAACGTCATCGACCGGCCCTCGCAGCTGGACTTCGACGGCCTGAGCGTGTCGCGGGGCATCTTCGCGCCCGCCATCGAATTCCACGACGGCATGTTCTACCTGGTGACCACGGCCACGGACAGCGGTGGCAACTTCATCGCCACCGCCCGTGATCCGGCGGGCCCGTGGTCGGACCCGCACTGGCTGCCGACCATCGGGGGCATCGACCCGTCGCTGTTCTTCGACACCGATGGCAAGGTCTACCTGCTCAACAACGACGAGCCGCCCGGACCGGCGCGTTATGACGGCCACCGCGCCATCTGGATGCAGCAGATCGACATCACCCACTTCCAGCCCATCGGCCCGCGCAAGGTGCTGATCGATGGCGGCGTGGAACCCGAGAAGAATCCGATCTGGATCGAAGGGCCGCACATCTACAAGCGCGACGGCTGGTACTACCTGTCCGATGCCGAAGGCGGCACGGGACCGCAGCATTCGCAGGTGGTGCTGCGCAGCCGCGATGTCTGGGGACCGTACGCGCCGTATGAAGGCAATCCGATCCTGACCCAGCGCGACCTGCCGGCGGATAGGCGCCTGCCGATCACCAATGCCGGCCACGCCGATCTGGTCGAAGGCCCGGACGGGACGTGGTGGGCGGTGTTCCTGGCCAGCCGCAACTACCAGCAGCGCCACTACAACACCGGGCGCGAGACCTATCTGCTGCCGGTGCAGTGGCGCGATGGCTGGCCGGTGATCCTGCCGGCGGGGCAGACCATCCCCTACATCGCAGCCGCGCCTGCATGGATGCGCGGGGAGGCCACGCAGGCGTGGTTCACCGGCAACTTCGTGCATCGCGACGAATTCGACGGCACCACGCTGCGGCCCGAGTGGCTGCGCGTGCGCGTACCCAAGCAGGCGTGGGCCGACCTGGCCGCGCGCCCCGGCGCGCTCGCCGTGCATCCGCTGCCGGAAGGACTGGAGACGCTGCGCAATCCGGCGTTCCTCGGCCGCCGCCAGCAGCACCTGCGCTTCGAGGCCAGCACGGCGATGACGCGGCCCGCGCCCGGTATCGCGGCCGGCCTGGCCGCCTTCCAGAGCGAGGCGTACTGGTATTTCCTCGGCGTGCGGCCCGCGGGCGATGGGCGCATGGCCATCTTCCTTGAAGGCCGTGACGGTGGCGGCATCACGCGCACACTCGCCACGCGCGAGGTCGAGGGCAGCAACACGCTGCGGCTGAAGATCGAAGGCGATGAAGGTGCCTACGGCTTCGCGTTCGACACCGGCGATGGCCGGGGCTGGCAATCGCTGGCGCGCGATGTCGATGGCACCGTGTTGAGCACCGATCGCGCCGGCGGTTTCGTCGGCACGCTGCTGGGCCCATATGCACGCGATGAACGTCCCTTGAGGAGCGAATGATGAAGACCGTGAGCCGTCCCCTTCCTGCCTACCGGCGTGCCCGCCCCGGCCTGCGTGCGCTGGCGCTGTGTGTCTTCGCGCTGGTGGCGCGGCCCGGATGGGCGGCGGACGCAAAGCCCTGGCTCGATACGTCGAAGAGCTTCGAGGCACGCGCGGCCGCGCTGGTCGGGCAGATGACGCTGGAAGAAAAAGCGGCGCAGATGCAGAACGCCGCGCCTGCCATCGAGCGCCTGGGCGTGCCTGCCTACGACTGGTGGAACGAAGCGCTGCACGGCGTGGCGCGCGCGGGCCAGGCGACGGTGTTCCCGCAGGCCATCGGCCTGGCCGCGACGTTCGACGTGCCGCTGATGGGCGAAGTCGCCACCACCATCAGCGACGAGGCGCGCGCCAAGCATCACCAGTTCGTGCGCGACGGCTCGCATGGCCGCTATCAAGGACTCACCTTCTGGTCGCCGAACATCAACATCTTCCGCGACCCGCGCTGGGGTCGCGGCCAGGAAACCTACGGCGAGGATCCGTACCTGACCGCGCGCATGGGGGTGGCGTTCGTACGCGGCCTGCAGGGCGACGACCCGACCTATCGCAAGCTGGATGCCACCGCCAAGCACTTCGCCGTGCACAGTGGTCCCGAGGCCGACCGCCATCACTTCGATGCGCGCCCGAGCCAGCGCGATCTGTACGACACCTACCTGCCTGCCTTCGAGACACTGGTGAAGGAAGGCGACGTGGACGCGGTGATGGGCGCCTACAACCGCGTCTACGGCGAATCGGCCAGCGCCAGCCGTTTCCTGCTGCGCGACATCCTGCGTCGCGACTGGGGCTTCAAGGGGTACGTGGTATCCGACTGCTGGGCGATCGTGGACATCTGGAAGAACCACAAGATCGTCGCCACCCGCGAGGAAGCCGCGGCGCTGGCCGTCAAGAACGGCACCGAACTGGAGTGCGGCGAGGAATACGCCACGCTGCCCGCCGCGGTGCGCCAGGGACTGATCAGCGAAGCCGAGATCGACGATGCGGTGACGCGGCTGTTCGCGGCGCGGATGCGACTGGGCATGTTCGACCCGCCGGAACGCGTGCGCTGGGCGCGCATTCCTTACTCGACCAACCAGGCCCCGGCGCATGATGCGCTGGCGCTGAAAGCGGCACAGGCGTCGCTGGTGCTGCTGAAGAACGACGGCACCCTGCCACTGCCCCGCACGCTGAAACGCATCGCGGTGATCGGCCCGACCGCCGACGACACCATGGCGCTGCTCGGCAACTACTACGGTACGCCGGCCGCACCCGTGACCGTGCTGCAGGGCATCCGTGACGCGGCAAAAGGCATCGAGGTGACGTACGCGCGCGGCGTGGACCTGGTGGAAGGCCGCGACGATCCCGCGGCCACCCCGCTGATCGAAGCCGCCTTCCTGCGGCCGTCGGCCGGCTCCCCGGAGCGCGGCCTGCGCGGCGAATACTTCCGCACGCCGGATCTCTCCGGCACGCCGGCACTGGTGCGCACCGATGCGCAGATCGGCTTCCGGTGGGATCGCGGTTCGCCGACCGACAACCTGCTGGCGCGCGGCGAGGCGGCGCCGGGGCAGGGCATTCCGAACGATGGGTTCAGCATCCGCTGGAGTGGCCAGCTGTTGCCGCCGGTGTCCGGCCGCTACCGGATCGAGGCGGCCGCGGACGATGGCTACCGCCTGTACGTGGACGGCAAGCGCGTGCTCGACCACTGGACGAACAGCGATCGCCTGCGCAGCGACGGCGTGGAACTGGAACTGGAGGCCGGCCGAGCCTACGACCTGCGCCTGGAGTATTACGACGCCGAGCGCGATGCGGGCGTGCGCCTGGCCTGGCGCATGCCGGGTGCGAAGCCGCCGTTCGAGGAAGCGCTGGACGTGGCACGCAAGGCGGACGTGGTGGTGTTCGTCGGTGGCCTGACCGGCGACGTGGAAGGCGAAGAGATGACGGTCAACTATCCCGGGTTCGCCGGGGGCGACCGTACCGACATGCGCCTGCCGTCGCCACAACGCGCATTGCTGGAAGCGCTGCATGCCACCGGCAAGCCGGTGGTGCTGGTGCTGACCGGCGGCTCCGCGCTCGCCGTGGACTGGCCGCAGGCGAACCTGCCCGCGATCCTGATGAGCTGGTATCCCGGGCAGCGTGGCGGAACCGCCGTGGCGGACGCGCTGTTCGGCGACACGAACCCCGCAGGCCGCCTGCCGGTGACGTTCTACAAGGCGGACGAAACCATGCCCGCGTTCGACGATTATGCGATGGAGGGCCGGACGTACCGGTACTTCCGCGGCACGCCGCTGTACCCGTTCGGCCATGGCCTGTCCTACACGCGGTTCGACTACAGCGACCTGCAGCTGGACAAGCGTGTCGTGGCGCCTGATGGGAGCATGACCGTGCAGGTACAGGTGGCCAACACCGGCACCCGTGCCGGCGAGGAGGTCGTGCAGCTGTACGTGCGTCCATTGCAGAACACGCCGGGCGGCGCGCAGCAGGAACTGCGCGGTTTCCAGCGCATCCACCTGAAGCCGGGCGAGCGGCGCACGGTGTCGTTTGTGCTTGCAGCCGATGCCGCACTGCGGCGCTACGACGAAGCCAGCAAGGCCTACGCCGTGGCACCGGGGCGTTACGAGGTGCGGGCGGGTGCGTCCAGCGTCGACCTGCGCGTCAGCGACCAGTTCGACGTGCAGGCGGCCGGCCGATGACATTCCTTTCCCATCGTGCCCGCGCAGCCGCACGCGCACGCCATCGCGCATTCCTGGAAGAACCGCATGTCCACGCTTGAACAACCGTTGTCGGTCCGGGAGAAACTCGGGTACAGCCTGGGTGATCTGGCGGCGAACCTGATCTTCCAGACGCTCATCACCTACCTGGCGTTTTTCTACACCGACGTCTACCAGCTGCCCCCGGCCACCGCGGCCACCATCATCTTCGTGGTGGGCCTGCTGGGGGCGTTCGTGTTCACGCCGATCATCGGCATCGCGGCCGACCGCACCCGCACCCGCTGGGGCAAGTTCCGTCCGTGGATCCTGTGGACGGCGGTCCCGTTCGGCATCCTGGCACTGCTCGCCTTCAGCACGCCGGATCTCGGCGAGCGCGGGAAGATCATCTATGCGCTGACGACCTACAGCCTGCTGGTACTGGTGTACGCGGCCAACAACCTGCCGTATTCCGCGCTGAGTGGCGTGCTGACCGGCAACATGGCCCAGCGCAACAGCCTGTCGGCGTACCGTTTCGTGGCGGTGATGGTGGCGCAGTTCGTCATCCAGGTACTGCTGCTGCCGCTGGTGCTGATCCTGGGCGACGGCGACAAGGTGAAGGGGTTCGAGAGCGTGATGACCCTGTTCGCGGTCGTCGGCACCGTGTTCTTCCTGATCACCTTCTTCACCACGCGCGAGCGCGTCGTTCCCATCGCCGCGCAATCCTCCGGCGTGATGCAGGACCTGGCGGACCTGGTACGCAACCGGCCGTGGCAGGTCATGCTGGCGCTCACCATCCTGGTGTTCATCAACCTGGCGCTGAAGGGCGGTACGTATGTCTATTACTTCCAGTATTACCTCAGCGGTCCGGCACTGGCGGCATTCCTGCAGGACATCGGGTTCAACGGCTTCATCGGCGCGCTCAACGCCACGCTGACCCGTGCAGGCCTGACGGAATTCCAGTGGCCCAAGGATGCGGCCACCTCGGCGTTCAGCCTGTTCAACGCCAGCGGCATCATCTGCATGATCCTGGGCATCGGGCTGTCGCGGCGGCTGGCCGACCGCTTCGGCAAGCGCGATGTGTTCGGCGGTGCACTGTTCGTATCCACGTTGTTCCTGCTGGCGTTCTACGTCTACCCGCCGACGGCGATTCCTGCCGTGTTCGTGTCCTTCATGCTGCACGGGTTCTGCTACGGCATCACCATTCCGCTGCTGTGGGCGATGATCGCCGACGTCGCCGATTACTCGGAGTGGAAGAACAACCGGCGCGCGACCGCCATCATCTTCTCCGCCATGCTGTGCGGCCTGAAGATCGGATTGAGCATCGGTGGCGCGCTGGTCGCCGGCATCCTGGCGCACTACGGCTACCAGGCGGGTATGGCCAGCCAGCCCGACGCGGTGGTCGATGGCATCCGGCTGACCGTCAGCGTCTATTGCTCGATTCCGTTCCTGGTCGCGGTGGCGCTGCTCTTCATCTACCAGATCGACAAGCGGATGGAGACACGCATCGAACACGACCTCGACCAGCGTCGCCGCGCAGCAGGCGCAGCCACGTGATCCACACCTTCCCGACCATGAACGACACCCCGATCCACGACGACACCATGGTGCGCGAGGGCGAGCTCGAGCAGCTGGCGGAACGCGCGATCTCCAAACCGCTGGTGACCCATATCTACACGGCCGATCCCTCCGCGCACGTGTTCGAGGGCCGTCTCTACATCTATCCCTCGCACGACATCGATGGCGGTGGTGCCTTCGACGACGAAGGAGGCCACTTCGGCATGGAGGACTACCACGTGCTGCGGATGGACGCGCCGGACGGCGAAGCCATCGACTGTGGCATGGCCTTGCACGTGCGCGATGTGCCGTGGGCCGACAAGCAGATGTGGGCGCCGGATGCCGCATGCCGCGATGGTCGCTACTACCTCTATTTTCCTGCCAAGGACGGCGGTGGTCTATTCCGTATCGGCGTGGCGGTTGCCGAGAGACCGGAAGGCCCGTTCACTGCCGAGCCGAAGCCAATCGAGGGCGCATACTCGATCGATCCTGCCGTCTTCGAGGACGATGACGGAACGCATTACCTGTACTTCGGCGGCATCTGGGGCGGCCAGCTGCAGAAGTACCGCGACAACCGCTACGACGTCGCGCACGAGGAGCCAGTGGGCGATGCGCCCGCACTGGGACCGCGCGTCGGCCGGTTGGACGCGGGCATGACCTCGCTCGCCGAAGCCGCGCGTGAGATCGTGATCCTGGACGAGCACGGGCAGCCGCTGCGCGCCGACGACCACGCGCGCCGGTTCTTCGAAGGTCCCTGGGTACACAAGTACGAAGGCCGGTACTACCTGTCGTACTCCACCGGCAACACGCACCTGCTGTGCTATGCCGTCAGCGACAGTCCGTATGGCCCGTTCACTTACGGCGGCGTGATCCTGAAGCCGGTCGTCGGCTGGACCACCCACCATTCCATCTGTGCCTTCGGTGGGCAGTGGTACCTGTTCTACCACGATGCGTTGATGTCGGGCGGCGTGACGCACCTGCGTTCCGCCAAGTGCACCATGCTGCACCACGAAGCGGATGGGCGCATCCGCACCATCGATCCCTATGGCGGCTGATCGGCTGTCGCCTTGCGACGATGCGCTCGCACCGATGCCGGCCGGTCCGTTGCGCTGGTTGCGCGCCGGTCGGCTGCAGGTCGCGCTGGCGCCGGACGCCGGCGGCCGCCTCGCGCAGATCCGTTTCGATGGAATGGACTGGCTGGTGGGACCGGACGACGGCTGGCCCGCGACCATCGCCTGGGGCTGCTATCCGATGGTGCCCTGGGCAGGACGTCTGCGCGGCGGACACTTCGATCTCGACGGCACGACCCATGCCGTGCCGGTGAACTTCGGTGGTCATGCGATCCATGGCACCGGATTCTCGCGGCCCTGGCAGATGGATGTCCTCGATGCGGACCGGGCGGAGCTGTCGCTCGTGCTTCCGGAAGACGACTACTGGCCCTTCGGTGGCACCGCGACGCAATCGGTGCGCCTGGAAGGCGATCGGCTGCTCCTGCAACTCGCTGTGCAGGCGGGGAAGCAGGCGATGCCCGCCGTGCTCGGTTGGCACCCGTGGTTCCGCAAACCCGATCGGCTCGTCTTCGAACCCGACGCCATGTATCCGCGCGACGCCGACGGTATCGCCACGCTGCCGCGCATACCACCCAGCCCAGGCCCGTGGGACGACTGTTTCGTGGCGGGCGGCGAGATCGCCCTGCATCGGGCCGACCAGGTGGTGCAGCTGCGGGCCGACACCGATCACTGGGTGGTGTACGACGGTGCCGCGCATGCGACCTGCGTCGAACCCCAGACCGGCCCACCCGATGCATTCACGCTTGCACCGCGCGTGTTGTCGCCCGGCCAGCGCCTGCACCTGGCATTCGAACTCGCCTGGCAGGCGGGCGAGGGGAGGGCGGCATGACGCCGCGCCTGCGGTGGCTTTCTCGCATCAATCCGTTTGCATGCGGTGCTGGCACCGATGTCGTCCGCCGTGTCGCGCTCGCGTCATTGACGTGGATGCTGGCCACGCCTGCTCACGCGCAGATCGCAAGCCGACGACGAGCACGGGCTGGTTCGATGCGTTCGCGAGTTGGATGGCGATGCACGGCTGGTTGGCGCGGGTCGGACAGGGACGTGAACCCCGGGGCAGAAGAGGAAACGACGCGATGATGTTCCGTTGCTTGGCATGTGTATCGATGTTGGCGGTCCTGTTGCAGCTGCCGTTGGCATCGTGGGCGACCGGGGAGGGGACGCATGCCGCCACGCCGCGGTCGAACCCGCTGATCCGCGACAAGTTCACCGCCGATCCGGCGCCGCTCGTGGTCGGCGACCGTCTCTATCTGTACGTCGGGCACGACCAGGCGCAGCGCGACGAGATGTTCAACATGCGCGAGTGGCTGGTCTATTCGACCACGGACATGGCGACATGGGTCGATCACGGACCGATCATGAAGGTGGCCGATTTCGCCTGGGCCAAAGCGGATGCGTGGGCGTCGCAGGCCATCGAGAAGGACGGCCGCTTCTGGTTCTACGCAGCCGTCGAACATGACGAGTCGCATCCAGGCAAGGCCATCGCCGTAGCGGTGGCCGACAGCCCGACGGGCCCCTTCGTCGATGCGAAGGGCGAAGCGCTGATCACCAACCAGATGACGCCCAAGGGCACGCACAGCTGGGAGGACATCGATCCGACGGTCTTCACCGACGACGACGGCACCACCTGGATCGCATGGGGCAACCGGCAGTGCTACATCGCACGACTCAAGCCGAACATGATCGAGCTCGATGGCCCGATCACCGAGATCACGCCACCCCATTTCGAAGAGGGCCCGTGGCTGCACAAACGTGGCGACCTCTATTACCTCACGTACGCCTCGCTGGATCGTGCCACGCACCGCGACGAGAAGGTGTCCTATGCCACCGCGGCATCGCTGGCTGGCCCGTGGATGTACCGTGGCGAACTGACGGGCTCCGGCAAGTACAGCTTCACGATCCATCCGGGCATCGCCGAGTTCAAAGGCCGCTGGTATCTGTTCCTGCACAACGCCGCACTCGCCATCGGCGACCAGAATGGCGCGATCGGTCGGCGCGCGGTCACGGTCGAGTATCTGCAGTACAACCCGGACGGAACCTTGAAGCCGGTACGGCAGACGGAGGCCGGGATATCGGTGGGGCCTCCATAGTAAGCGGCTACGGGGTGGGCGGATCTGGAGAATCGCAGGTCGCGGCCATCGAGGCCTTGGGCTGCACGCCCACTGGGGCGAATTGTGGCGTCAAGCTGGTGGCCGGCGATATCAGAACCGATATGTCGCGGCCAAGGAGAAGTAGCGCCCGTAAACGTCGTCGACCGCGATGTTGTAGCCGCCGGTGTAGAAACGATAATCCACGGGACGTCTATCAAGCAGATTGCTGACGCCAAGTGAGTATGACCAACCTCCCGGGCCTGTGTAGTGGGTATTGAGGCCCCAGAGTGTCGCGGCCGGATTCGTGCACTTATCAGAATCGCGATTCTCCTTGGGGCATGTCTCTCCGGCGGGATAGGCGTGCAAAGAGCCAAAATGGCGCATGGTCAACGCCGTAGTCCAGTGGCCATATCGCCATTGCACGTTGCCTAACAGGGTCAGCTTGGGTGTGTCATGGCCTGCATGATCGACGGCTTTGGGTTGGATGATGCTCGAAGCGGTATATCGACTGAGATAGTGTGCCGCCAAGTGGAAGCTGAACTCTCCCCATTCATCGTGCCGCAGCAGATAGTCCGATTCGAACTCCCATCCTCGTGTTTCGGACTTTCCGATATTGGCCAGGTAGCGGTTGGCGCGATAAAGTACGCCATTGGCATCGCGGATCAGACCTTCTGGGAAAAGAGATGGGTAGCGGAAAGCATCCGCGATGCCGAACTCGTCGGTGCGCGAAACTTGGTAGCGATCCAGACTGGCACTGAAGGCATGTGTCGGGGCCCACGCCACGCCGAGGGTCACGCTGCGTGAAAACTCCGCGCGCAGATGGGGATTGTCGCCCACGCCATACTCCACCCGGCATCGATCCGGGCCAACCCGTATGCAGGGCAATAGCTGCGGCGTGGCGCGCATGGTCGTGATGTCGGTAAATTCGTCAAACGGCACACGCACGTCGTTCAGGCCGGGCGCTCGATAGCCCTTGCCGAGACTGGCGCGCGCTAGAAACGACCGGCTCGGGGTCCACTTGAAGCCGAGTCGTGGAGACGTGTTGGACCGGAACCCGCGATGATGGTCGAGACGAACGGCAAAGTCAGCCTGTAGCGTCCGGTGCAGTGGCAAGTTAAGTTCGGTGAAGACAGCGGAATCGCGAGCATGAAGATTGTACGGCTCAATGCCATGCGAACCGAGAGCAAGACCGCCGTTGACTTGCAGTGGATCTGGAATGCTCCGCCGTCGAGCGGAGTGATGTGTCATTCCCACCACCACCTGTGCGGTCGTGCCAAAGGCGTCGAACAGCGGGCGATTCGATGTGGCTTCAAGCGTGTCGACTGAATAGTATCCGGCGGGATGGAGAGACCCGCGCATCGCGCTCATGACCTCCGTATTGTCCGACCCATCGATGCGGACACGATGGAGGTTTTCGTTGACCTTATCTTGCAGGAAAACATTGTTGATAGTGCTGCGAACCCGGCTCTCGCTGTGGGATAGTGCGGCGCTCCAGTTCCATCCGTGAGCAAAGCCCTCTAGGCCAATCGACAGATCATTGGTGATACTGGTGGTATGGTTTCGAGGAATCCCAAATTCATAGAAGGCGTAGTAGATATCCGAGTTTGGGATGGGAGAAGTTGCGTAGTCCGGATGGGACGGCTGTATGCTGAAAACGCCGAAAATAGGCGAGTACTGAAGTGTCTGTTCGCTCTGAGTGCGCAGGCCAGAAAAATACAGTGATAGTGAACTGCCCAGCTCCTGGTCCCACCGAACATACAAGGACTTGTTGTGCACTCCGGGCTGCAGGGTTCGATATCTTGCGGAGTCCAAGCGACAATGAGGAGAGTCTGGATCGTTCCCTGTCGCTTGGCATTGCGAAAGTGGAAGTAGGGGGACGCCCATTGGGGTCGCGAACCCAATAAATACGCGGTCGTCCGGCAATCCGAATCGGGAGCGATCGTTGGTATGCCATCTGCGGCGACCGCCTTCGAGCTCGTCTTGCGAAAGCAAGTTCGCCGCGAGCAACAGATTTCCACCTGATCGTGTCCGCGTTCCGAAGATCACGGAGGTTTGGCGGGCTTGGGCATCTGCCCGCTGGGAGACGCCAAGGCGTGATGAAATTTCGCCTCCCTCATAGTCCTTCTTCAGGATGATATTGATGGTGCCGGCCATTGCGTCTGCCCCATAAATCGCAGAGGCACCGCCGCGCAGAATCTCAATGCGATCGATGAAACTCAAAGGAATGCTATTCAGATCGACGAGTCCGCCGAGATCGCTGGATGCGAGTCCGAATGAGGACATGCGCTTGCCGTCCAGCAAATAAAGCGTTGCCCTCGGCCCTAGAGAATAGAGACTGGCGCCAGATGCAACTACCGTTGGATAGTATCTTCCTTCGCTGGCCACGGTGATGGGGTGATGGCTCACGAGGCCGGGGCGCTCGCTCAATAGATCGTAGAGCGTTTTCTGCCCACTACGCTCAATTTCGTCCGCCGTTATCAAGGTCACAGGGACGGACAATTCCAGAGAGGGTTGCGGAATGCGCGTACCGGTGACATCGACCGTGGCGAGTTCGGTCACGCTGGCCTCAACAGTCGCCTCCGTCTGGCTGACGGGAAGGTTCGCCTCGCGAACTTGATTCTTCGCGCTCCGCAGAAGGTAGGTGTTAGCGTTCACCGCGACCGCCGCCAGGCCGTGCTCCGCGAGCAGTCGGGCGAGCCCGAGGACAAGGGTGTGATCACCCCGCAAGCCGGTGCTGTACTTGCCGCGCACCAGCGTGGGCGAGTAAAGCAATTGGATATTCGATTGATTGGCAAAACTCTGCAGGGCTTCGTCCAGCGTGCCTGCACTGATCTCATAGCGGGATGACGCGGCAGAATTGACCGGTCCTGCGACGGCGCTTTGAACTGTAATAGCCAGGAACGTCAGAACGAACAGGCGCGCCAGGCTGAATTTGAGGGACTCACGATACACAGTCGTGACGCGGCGCTTGCCGCAGGGCCTGATCGGCATAGTCGACAGTGCTCCCCAGCACCTATTGTTTAGATGCGGACAACTCGATTTGATTTCCGTCGACGGATTTCGCCTCTAGACCCCAACCCTGGCGCAAGGTGGCCAGCAGCGCCGACTGGTCGCCTGCATTGAATACGCCGCTGATCCGGATCTCTCCCAACTCGCTCTGGGATAGAACCAGTTGGTTATGGGAGTATCGATTGAACTCGGCTATCAAATCCGCAAGGCGTTCTTCTTTGAATACCAGCCGCCCCTGCGTCCAGCTCTCCGCGACATTGCGTTCAATGCTTTTGGGGGATCCGAGCTTGCCATCTGCGTCATAGGCCAGTTGTTGCAATGGATGCAGCTCAATGGCGTGACGGGGGTGATTGCCTTTCGTATTCACGATGACACGCCCTTCCAGCAGGGCAACGACAGTACTCCCATCCTGCCGCTCCACTTGGAAAACGGTGCCCAACGCACGAATGCTACCGATCCCCGAGGTCACCACGAACGGCCGATTACCGTCGTGCGCGACGCTGGCTTGCACACGACCCCTTAATAGGATGATGCGGCGCTGCGAAGGTTCGTAAGCGACCTGAACCAGCGTGTTGGTATCCAGAACCAACGCGGACCCGTCCGGCAGATCGACATGGCGCTGTTTCCCTATCTCGGTCGCATACGGGGTGAGCGGGACGTTCCGGAAATCAGCAAGAAGCCAGAGCCCGCCGCCCACGGCCAACACCAGGGCGGCGGCCCAGGCCAGAGGACGATGCCAGGTTCGCTTGCGTCGCGTCGTCGGCATGCGGGCGGTCGGGCGACGTTCCGCGCTACGCAGGGCCGAATCTACCCCTAGTGCGCCGGCCAACTGGTGAATGCGTTCAACCTCGGCGTAGTCGAGCGCATTCTGGGAAGACACGGCCAGCCAGTCCTCGAAGGCGGCGTGGTCAGACGCGTCGCAATCGGGTGATAGCAAGCGCGCCAGCCAACCTTCAGCCGAATCGGGAAAGTTCTGGAGAGAAGGTGTCGCGGTGTTCATGGGAGCTGCCCGGGTACGCCCAGGGGGCGTGTTTGATTGGAGAGCAGCTTCCTTAGTGAGGAAAGTGCCCTCCCGATGTGCTTCTCGACCGCCTTGACGGAGATGCCGCAATGCCTGGAGATCTGGCTGTAACTCATCCCTTCGATACGGTTGAGTAGGTAGATCTCCCTACAGCGTTCCGGAAGGAGGTCGATGGCGGCTCGGACACGCGCAAGTTCTTCCCGGCTTTCCGCCCATTGTTCTGGTCGCGGCATCTCGTCCTGGATGTCATGCGCCTGGAGACCCATATCGGACAGGGATGTCTGACAAAGACCGGATTGCCGCCGCCGGGAATCGTGGAGCGCGTTGAGTGCAATCCGGTACAGCAGCGGCTTCAGGGCTTCGACCGGCAAATCGCGATAGCGTGTCAGTTTGTAGAGGCTTTCCTGCGCAATGTCCTGGGCATCGTCAAGCGAAATCCCGCGGCCGCGCAAAAAACTGATCAGCATCGGGCGGTGCTCGCCCAGAAATCGCTCGAAGAGCTGGTGGCTGATCCTCGCGTCTAAAGTGGCACTCATTTGCCCCGCCCGCAGAAGGAAGTCGCCTTTGTGACTGATTTTAACCAGCCTCCACAGCGATTTCACTAGCCGCAGGGGCTAGCAGCCGCTGCGGCTTCGAGCTTGGCGAGGGCGACGATCACCCAGCGATGATGGGTGAAGACGGCAGCCATAGCGTGTCCAAATGCCGTTCTCAAGCGAATCCGGATGTTGATGATGGCTTGCCGGATAGCAGCCCTCACGCCGCATTCACCCGTCTCCGGAAATCCGTTCCTTCTGCTGTGTTGGCTGGATGGACGGTAGGGAGGTGGGGGCTGTTCTGCGTTTCCAAGGAGAAAGGGATGTAGTCTGCCTCCAGCAGACGGTAAAGGTGTTCGGGCAGAATTGTGAGTATCAATCACAAATCGTGATGTCTGTCACCCATACCTCGTTGGGCTTCGACACCGTGAACTTGCGTTGCAGCAGGTTTGGGATCAAAGCATGCGGCTTGGCAACTGGGATATGACGTATGCGATAGCCGTGTAGTGCCTGGAGGCCGTTCTCGCGCATGAGTCGGACAACCCTGTGCTTGCTGCAGGTTTCGCCGCGTTCGCGCAGATCCAGAAATACCCTGGGGGCGCCATAGATCCCGTGACTGGCTGTGAATGACGCTCGGATGAGGCGTAGCAGACGCGCGTCCTCGTGGGCCCGGTCGGACACCGGATGATCGAGCCAAGCGTAGTAGCCTGCACGAGCAACGCCGAGCAGCCGACACATCATCTGAACGCTGAACTCATTCCGATGCGACTCAATGAACTGATAAGCCCGCCGCGTCAGGCTTGGACGCTTCTTTGAAGACATGGTGATTGCCTCCCGCTGATTGCATGGATGCTAGACCCTGTCCGCAAGATGCTGGTAACTCCAAAGTACACCTTCAGGGAGGGGGAGACGGTGCACCGGTCTGGGGATGGCATAACGAAGGCCAGGCCCTTTCTTTGCGGCCTCGATGCCGAGCGGAGCGCTCCTGCATGCTTGTTCGCCCCAGCCCGTGTCCGCACCAGACCATAGGCGGGATATGGGCGGCCAGGACCGTAATAAATGGCTCGTGGGCTCGATCTTCACCAGGCCACAGAGCTCATCGCCTTCTGTCTGTTCTGAAATGGTCGGCCATGCAATGGGCGTTCATCCATCTCGGTCGCTGAAGGAGGTAGGGAGGAAGCAGCGGGTCTGCGTTTAGCTAGTAGCGAAGTAGGCGAAGGCAGTGGAACCATGGACTTAGAGATACGCGTACGCGTCGCGCGTCAGCATGCGGGAATGACACAAAATCAGTTGGCAGAGCGGATCGGCGTGACGCGCGGCGCGGTAGCGAACTGGGAGATCACCAAGCGTCCCAAGCCTAGCGTAAGCAACCTCATTGAGATTGCGCTAGCAACGGGCGTCTCATTCGAGTGGCTGGCTACCGGCCGCGGCGAGATGGCGCTTCCTGAGTAGGGTGGATCCTCTGCTCTGGGCAACGAACTGTTCGTGTATGGCCAGGTAACCGTCGGCCGGTCGCTGCTTCGGCCTGGCGGCGTCCGGATGTGTGAATGATCCGGGTCCTATCCCTTCCCGTGTGCCCGCCTCGGGATCAGACGACATGCATCCACCCTGGAGTCCTTGGACGCTCCGGCAAAGAGCCTGCGGTCGCCCGGCCCGGCTGGTTTCCATGCCCCTCCTTGTCGCCGGTCGCCTGTGGTGGCGCAAGCGCCCGTGGAAGCTCGAGCATGCGCCGTGTAGTGCGCAACAGTCGCGAGCTTGTCAACGCGGGTCGAAAGGCGTCTTCGCTATGCCGTAGCGTTCCGAGGGGTACTCGTGCCGATGGTGCGGGAGATTCGCGACTACGCGCGTCTGGGGGTAGGGGGGTACGGCCGATTCCGCGTTACTGATCAGAAGGACTCCATTGGAGACAAGTCGTCAACGGAGGAGATGGTGCCGCGTAATGGTCCAAGCCGAGCGCGGACAATCTGCTTGCGGTGGCGGCCGCGACGGGGTTCGTTCGAGCGCTAGCGATCGGCCGGAAGGAATCTCGCGTCTGGAGTAAGAGGGGCGACTTCGCTGGTGATTATCGATCACAAAACGTGATGCAAGTCACAAAACTTCATCCGGCGCGGTTAGCATTTTCGAGTGGCAATGGCCTTTCCATGGGGAGGCCTTGCGTTCGGGCGTTCGGCTTTTTTGCGTGGCGATCGGAAGACGTGTCGCTGGCGTAAAGGGGGGCTGGTCGCCCAATCATTGGGGATAGTTCTGCGTGTTGCCTAACTCTAAGATCACGGCGCTGCTGCGCCGTATTTCGCGTGGCGTGGTTGTGGGCTGGTTTGTGTTCGCTGCAGCGTCAGCGAGCGCGCAAACCGTCAGCAATACGGCGACTGTCTCCCCTCCGGCGGGGACGTCCGATCCCACATGCAACGTCACAAGTCCGTCTTGCAACAGCGCCTCGGATACCGACACGGTTCTGTACGGGCTCGCCTTGGGCAAGCAGTGGTCGGCGGGAGTCACTGGCAGCACGGTTGCTTTGACCATTGGCGGCGCGGGTGTCGTCAATGCAGCGGCCGGCAGTTCCACTGCGCCCAGCACGACCGCTAACGCGAGCGCCAATGCTCCTGGCGGCACCTCGATCACGCTGACGGAAGTCTTCTCGGTTGGCAGCGTGGCCGATTACGCGGTCACGCTAAGCTGCAACGGCACCCCTGTGCCGGTCACTATCGATGCTGGCAACAACTCCGTAACGGCGGTCTTCGCCACGCCCGCCACGGGCAATGTCGCATGCTCGTACTCGAATAGCTTGGCGTCCTACAGTTTCTGCCCGGCACCGGCTGGTAGCGCCACTTCCAATGCGATCTACAGCGTCGGCGCTGGTGGCAACATTCGTCGTCTGGAAGTCGGTGCCGCCAGCGACGCGGTCGTCACCCAGCTGGCGCTTCCGGCGACTCTTACGACCGATCTCAATGCCTTGATGATCGACCAGTCCCGGGACCGCATGTTGGTGCATACCCCCGGGACCTTGTGGGCCTACGATGCTGCAAATGGCGGCTGGTATACGGCCACCACCACGGGCGTCAACGCGAATTACCCGCGCGGCGGCATTGATGCCAACGGTGTGGGCTATCTGATTGAAAGCTCGCCCACTCCGGGAGTCGTTCGGATCCAGGCCAATGCCACCGGCTTTGGCTACGCCGCCACGCCTTATGGCAACCTGACTTACGATATCGCGCCCACCAATTATGCGTCTGGCGACATTTCGTTCGACGCCAACGGCATCGGCTGGCTGGTAGCTGGCGCGGATATCTACAGGATCGATTTCAGCAGCGCCAATCCGATCGCCGTGCGTCAGGCGCGTCCGCTGATCAATGGCCAGCCCGTGAGTTGGAGCTGGGCTGGCATGGCGTTCGCCGAAAACGGGCGGATGTATCTGGGCCGAAACGACCAGGTAAACGCCTACTATGCCTACAATCCCAGCACCGGCACGCTGACGCAGGTGGCGAGCGGCGCGGTGGGCCAAGCGCGCGATATGGCTTCGTGCGCCTTCCCGCAGCAGACGGATCCCGATCTGTCCGTGGTCAAGACGCTGGCTCAGGTCAATGGCGTGAACTACGCCGGTGGCCCGGTCGCGGCGGGCGACACGCTGACCTACGCCATCACGATCAGCAACGCCGGCACCGCAGTCGGCACGATGTATCCGAATGGCGTGGTTGAATCCGTACCGGCCAACACCACGTATGTGGCCGCGGGTAATACTTTCAGCCAGGCATCCGGCGCCAACTGGACCATCGGCAGTGTCGTTAACGTGCCGGGCGGCGGCAGTGTCGTGCTGAACTTTGTGGTGCAGATCCTCGACCCGTTGCCTGCAGGCGTCACCAACGTTGCCAACAGTGTCGCTTTCCCGCCTGGCGGTCTGATCGATTGCAGTGAGGCTGGCAACGTCTGTTCGGTGACCACGCCCGTATCGGTGATCGACGCGGTGGACGACACGTCGCCATCGATCAGCGGCAGCACGGGCGGCACGACGCCGTCGGTGCTGGTCAACGACACGCTGAACAGTCAGCCGGTGGATCCGTCTGACGTGACGCTCACGCCGGGGACCAGCCCGAACCCGGGTCTGACGATGAATCCGGACGGCACCATCACGGTGGCGCCGGGCACGCCGGCGGGTACGTACACGTATCCGTACCAGATCTGCGAGGTGCTGAACCCGACCAACTGCGACAGCGCCAATGCCACGGTGGTGGTGGAGGTGCCGTCGCAGACGCTGGTCAAGGCGCTGACCGGTAATGCCGATGGTGATGCCAGCGGCACGGTGAGCGTGGGCGACGTGCTGACCTACACGGTCACGATGACCAACACGGGCAACACGCCCCTGGCCAACGTGGTGGTGAGCGATGCGCTGATCACCCCGAACAGCACCACCTGCGCCAGCGTGGCGCCGGGTGCGACCTGCCTGCTGGTGGGTACGTACACGGTGACCCAGGCCGACGCCGATGCGGGCAACATCCGCAACACGGCGGTGGTGACCAGTCCGGTCTGCCCGGTGGGCAGCACCGATCCGGCGTGCACGACGACGATCGACACCCCGGTCGAGAACCCGGTCGTGACCTACAGCAAGTCCGTCGTCCTGCCTTCGGGCCAGATCGAAGTTTCCATAGGCGATACGCTGGCCTATTCGGTCTCTGTTACCGTCGCAAATGCCCGTACGACGGAGCCGTTGACCCTGACCGACACCCTGGGCGCCGGCTTGGATCTGGGCACCGTCTCTGCAGGGGTGTTCTCCTGCAGTGGCATCAACCCGTTGGTCTGCACCCTGTCCGCGGGCACCGTGCCAGGTACCTACACGGTGACCTACACGGCCACAGTCAATGACCAGGCCACCGGCACGGTGGACAACGCGGTGGTCGGTACCGGCGACGATGCCCCGACCTGCGCAGGCGCCTGCACCACCGAGACCCCGGTAAGCGAGCCGTTGCCTTCGTTGGTGACATACACCAAGAGCGCAGCTCTGCCGTCAGGCCAGACCGAGGTCCGCGTGGGCGATACCGTCACCTATACGCTGACCACGACCGTGGCCAACGCGGCAACTACCGGTGATCTGGTGCTGACCGACACGCTGGGCACGGGCCTGACCTTCGGGTCGGTGACCAATGCCGGCGCGTACACCTGCAACAGCACCAACCCGCTGGTGTGCACGCTGCCGGTGGGCACGGTGCCGGGCATCTACACGGTGACCTATACCGCCACGGTGAATGCCGCGGCCTCGGGTACGGTGAACAATGCGGTGGTAGGCACCGGTG
>NZ_JBBEGA010000008.1:0-5831 GCF_037402255.1 Pseudoxanthomonas sp. CCNWLW251
CTACACGGTGACCTATACCGCCACGGTGAATGCCGCGGCCTCGGGTACGGTGAACAATGCGGTGGTAGGCACCGGTGACGACACGCCGACCTGTGCTGATCGTTGCGATACCGTCACCCCGGTGGCCGAGCCGCGCGTGACCGTGACGAAGTCCTCCGATCCGGGGACGGGTGGTCAGGTGCAGATCGGGCAGACGGTGCGTTACACCCTGTCGGTCGCGATCAGCGCGTCCGCGCTGACCGAAGAACTGGTGCTGGTGGATACACCGGATCGGGGCCTGACCCTGGGCGCGTTGCCTGTGGGCTGCACGTTCGATGGCACCACGCTGACCTGCCGCTTGCCTGCCGGTACGGCCGCCGGTGTGCACGCGCTGAGCTATGACGCCGTCGTCAATGCGAACGCGGGCGCCATCGTCGGCAACCAGGTGGTCGCGTCGGGCGGCGGTGGTGAGCCGCCCGTCTGCACCACCTGCAGTACGGAGCATGAACTGGATGCGCCGGAGATCCGCCTGAGCAAGGTGGCAGGTGCGCGCGAGGTCCGTATCGGCGATCTGGTCCGCTACACGCTGACCGTGGAGAACGTGGGCAGCACCGATCTGGTCAACGGCAATGTTGTCGATACGCCGGCGGCGGGCTTCAGCTACGTCGAGGGCTCGCTGTTGGCCAACGACGACGATGCCATGGCGACGGTTTCCGGCAGCAGCCCGCTCCGCTTCGGCGGCGTGGACGTGGCCGCCGGCGAGACCGCCACCCTGGTCTATGTGATGCGCGTCGGTGCGGGCGTCCGCCCGGGCACCCACGTCAACCAGGCGCAGGTGCGCTCGGCGACCGACGATCCGGTGTCCAATGTCGCCACTGCGGACGTGGTGCTCACGGCTGATCCGATGCTGGACGACAGCCTGCTGCTGGGCACGGTCTTCAACGACCGCGACGGCGATGGCTGGCAGGACAGCGCGGCACTGAGTGGCGTGAAGGTGCAGGGCGGCTTTGCCCCGGGCGCCTACGTCGCCAACTCCACCACCGTGGATCGTGGCACCGGCCCGCAGCCGGAGCCGGATGCGAGTTCGCCGTTGTTGCATGGCATCGCCGTCGGTGCGATCAGCGGCCGCCAGTCGGTGGCCGACCCGGTGGAGGACCATGAAGTGGTGATCCGCCAGCGTCTGAACGAGCTGAGCTTCACCGACGACTTCGTGCTGACCAGCAACCAGGGTGTCACCGTGCGCATGGATGCGGCAGGCAATACCCGCGTCGAGCAGTCCGGCGAAGCGGCCAAGGGCCTGAATGCCGCCACGCCGACGGTCGAGCGTCGTGTGGCGCCGTCCGAAGGCGGCTACGTGGTGGATTACGTCATCCGCAACGCCGGTATCGATGAGCGCGGCATCCCCGGTGTGCGCATCGCCTCGGTGGAGGGCCTGCTGATCGAGACCGACCAGTACGGTCGCTACCACCTGGCCGGTGTGTCCGGCGGCGCGTGGGAGCGGGGTCGCAACTTCATCCTGAAGGTCGACCCGTCCACCCTGCCGGCCGGCGCCGAGTTCACCACCGACAACCCGCTGCTGCGCCGGATCACCCCCGGTGTGCCGGTGCGCTTCGACTTCGGCGTGAAGGTGCCGGAACAGGTCATCGAAGGCGGCAGCGAACAGGTCGAACTGGAGATGGGCGAGGTGTTCTTCGCCCCGGGCAGCGCCGAGGTTCGTCCGCAGTACCTGCCGGTGATCGAGGCCATGGCAGCCAAGGTGCGCGAGTACCAGGGTGGTGAAGTGGTCATCGATGCGAATGCCGATGGCGAGGCGCTGGCCTTCGATCGTGCAAACGCGGTCAAGGCGGCGCTGCTGGAGAAGCTCGACGCTGTTTCGGCCAAGGGACTGGTGGTCAGTGCGCGTGGCAACGTGGACGATCCGGGCTCGCTGATCGTCGGTGTCGATGAAGGGGGTGCCCTGCTTGGAACGGTGCTGTTCGACACGGACAAATCGAACATCCGTCCGGAGTTCGAGCCGTTGCTGGACAAGGTGGCGGCCGCGCTGGACAGGATGGGGGGCGGCAGCATCGCGATCGTCGGCCACACCGACGTGCGTGCGTCGCACGCCTACAACGTCGCGCTCGGCATGCGCCGTGCCAAGGCGGTCTATGAAGCGCTCGCCAAACGCCTGAGTCCGGAGATACGTACGAAGGTCCGCGTGGAAGCCAGTAACGATCCGACAGCCCCTGTCGGCGTACGGAAGTGAGGGGGCGTGTCATGAAGAAGCGTATGAAGATGAAGCTGCTGGATGTCACGCTGATCAGTCTGCTGGCGGGCACGGCCCCGCTGGCGGGCGCCCAGACGGATGCAGGTACGCAGGCGGCGAAGGATCGTGCCGACGGCATGGCCACGCCGGTGGACTGCAACGCCGAGACGTGCACGGGAGAGGAGGGACTGCTGTTCCGCCTGAGGACGCGCAGCTACGACAAGCCGGTCACGCGGGAAACGAGCGAGCACTCATCGTCGGAAGCCCTCCAGCCGGACCGCCGCGTCACCGTGGCGATGGAGCAGCCAGGCAAGGCGACCGCCGTGGGCAAGTTCTCCATCGACCTGCCGGGCGGAGGCGTCATCTGGGCCACGGAAGATCCCACACTGGGCCAGCCCGAGCTATCGGTGTCCGCGCCGTCGATGGTGGCCTTCGATGGCGAACGCATCACCAAGCCGGTGCAGTTCTATGCGCGCGGCAACTATCCTGCCTTCATCAAGCGTCTGGAGATCTCGCTGTACCGCAGCGGCGACGGCGACCTGATCGAGCCGATCGCTACCATTCCGATGGAGGTTGCGGCGGTCAGCAGTGTGGAATGGACGGGCGTGCTGCCGTCGAAGTACCCCTTCCGCAAGGGTGACGAGCTGGTGTACGTGCTGCGCGCCTATGGGGACAACGACAGCTTCGACGAAACCCATCCGCGGACCTTGCAGCTGGTGTCGCCGGAAGAAGCCGAGCGCGGTACCAACCTGCTGCGCGACAGCGTGGAACGCTCGCTGGGCAGTGCGTTGAGTGGCGAGCAAGCGCAAGCGCAGAGCCTGCTGGGCGACGTGTTTTCCGAGAATGGTCTGCGCCAGCAGAACATCGCGATGTATGGCTCCCGCATCCGTATCCAGGGTCGCAACATTCCGCAGACGGCATCGCTGACGATCAATGGCGAAAGCTATCCGGTCGACCAGGAGCGGAAGTTCGTCGCCGAGTATCTCGTGCCCGTCGGGCGGCACCGTTTCGATATCGGGTTGAGTGGCGAGAGCGCCGGAGGCAAGGATTCGGCCACGGGCTCCCACATCCTGGACGTGGACGTCACCGGACGCTACTTCTTCGGCGTCGGCCTGGCCGACGTCACCATCGCGCAGAACAAGGTCAGCGGTTCGGTTGAACCGTTCGCCAATGACAGCCGCTACGAGGACGATGTCATCAGCGACGGTCGCCTGGCGTTCTACGGCAAGGCCAAGTATGCCGGCAAGTACCTGGTCACCGCGCAGGCCGACACCACCCAGCGCGACCTGGACCGGCTGTTCAATGGTTTCACCCAGGCCGATCCGCAGGACGTGTTCCGCCGGCTGGATCCGGACCTCTATTACCCGGTGTATGGCGACGATTCCACGACCTATCGTGACGTGGATACGATGGGGCGCTTCTACCTGCGCGTGGACTGGGACAAGAACCAGGCGCTGTGGGGCAACTACAGCACCGGGATCACCGGCACCGAGTACGCACAGTACCAGCGCTCGCTGTACGGCGCGGCGTTGAACTGGCGCTCCATCGCGACCAACCGCTGGGGCGACCCGGGAACCGAACTGCGCATGTTCGGCTCGCAGGCTGAAACGGCACCCGGCCACAACGAATTCATCGGCACGGGCGGCAGCCTCTACTACCTGCGCCACACCGACCTGCTGCCGGGCTCGGACATCGTGACGCTGGAGATCCGCGACCTGACCACGGGCCGCACGGAAAACCGTGTGGTCCTGCAGCGTGGTGCGGACTACGAGATCGACGAACTGCAGGGCCGCATCCTGCTGACGCGCCCATTGACGCAGATCACCCGCGAGAACATTCCCACGCTGACGCGCGACACGCCGCTGGACGGCTTCGAGCAGCGCCTGATCGTGGACTACGAATGGGTGCCGTCCGGCTTCGATGCCGACGACGTCACCGCCGGCTTCCGCGGCAAGCACTGGTTCGGCAACCATGTGGGCGTGGGTGCCACCTACGTGCAGGAGAACCGGGCGGGGCAGGACTACACGCTGGCCGCCGGGGACCTGACGCTGCAGGCGGGCAAGGGCACCTATGTCAAGGCCGAGTACGCGCAGACCGAATCATTCGGTGCGCCGGTGTTCTTCTCCGACAACGGTGGCCTGAGCTTCATCCAGCAGAACAACACGGCCATGTTCCGCGAGGGCGAGGCCAAGTCGCTCGAAGCCCGCGCCAATTTCAAGGAACTGGGCTGGACCGAGCAGGACTGGAGCGTGGGGGCCTGGTGGCGCAATGCCAGTGCCGGCTACTCGATCTCGCGCTACGACACCGGCCGTCCGGTGACCGAGTATGGTGCCGAGTTGCTGGGCCAGTTCACTCCCAATCTGGGCCTGTACACGCGTTACACGCGGGCCGAGAGTGGTGCGGAATCGCTGACGCAGGCGCAGGCCACGCTGGAATGGCGCATCAATGATGCCAGCACGTTCAGCGCCGAACTGCGTCGTGTGGATCAGGAAAGCACGTCGACCGACGCCGCAGGCACGCTGGGCGCACTGAAGTACCAGCATCGCTTCGGAAGCACGCTGGAACTGTACGGCGTCGGCCAGTTCACGCTGGATGACGATGGGGGGCAGTACGCCGACAACAACGCGCTGACGTTGGGCGGCAAGTACCTGTACGGCAACCAATCCTCGGTCGGCGCGGAAGTGACCACCGGCGACCGTGGCGAAGGCGCTACCGTGTCGGCGGAGCATCGCCTGACGGCCGAGCATTCCGTGTACGGCGCTTACACGTACTCCACCGACACCACGGCCTACGACTCGCTGTTCACCCGCAATGCGCAGAATGGCTGGACGCTGGGTCAGCGTTGGCGCTTGTCCAACCAGGTCAACCTGTACAACGAAAGCCAGTTCCTGAAGGAGCGCAACGAGTCGGGCCTGGCACACACCTTCGGCATGGATTTCTATCCGGCCCAGGGCTGGAACATGGGCTTCACGCTGTCCGATGGCGAGCTGACGAATTCGACCGGCGGCAATGTCGATCGTCGGGCGATCAGTGTGTCCGGCGGGCGCACCTCACCGGATACCGACTGGCAGAGCAAGCTGGAATGGCGTGAGGACACCGGCGCGGAGCAGCGTGAGCAATGGGTCAGCACCAATCGCCTGACCCACAAGATCAACGAGAGCTGGCGCATCGCTGCACGCTTGAACTACGCCGATACCGACGACCAGCTCAATCCGTTGGCAGGCGCGAAGTTCATCGAAGGCAACGTGGGCTTCGCCTACCGCCCGTGGAACAGCCAGCGCTGGGGCCTGTTCGGCCGCTACACGTATCTGTACGACCTGGCCACGCTGGGCCAGTTGGGTGGCGCGGAGTACGACCAGAAGTCGCAGATCCTGTCGTTCGAGGGCGTTTACAAGCCGGATCAGCACTGGGAGTTCGCCGGCAAGCTGGCCCGTCGAGAGGGCGAGGTGCGGATGGGGCGCGGCACGGGTGCGTGGCTGGATTCGGCGACCACGTTCGCGGCGGCGCAGGTGCGTTACGACCTGCGCACGCAGTGGCACGCGCTGGCCGAGTATCGCTGGCTGGACGTCGACAACGGCGGCACGAAACAGGGCTTCCTGGTGGGCGT
>NZ_JBBEGA010000009.1:0-2585 GCF_037402255.1 Pseudoxanthomonas sp. CCNWLW251
CGCGTCGCCAAGCAGGCCGACTTCAACGGCACCAAGCTGCTGGACGGCTCGTTCACCAGCCAGCTGTTCCAGGTCGGTGCCAACGCCTCGCAGGCCATCGCCATCGACAAGGTCGTCGATGCGCAGGCCGATGCACTGGGCGGCGCGATGTTCGCCACCGCCACGTTCACCACGGCGACGCCCGCCAACGGCACCACCGACCTTAAGATCGAAGGTCTGCAGCTGACCAACGCCGACGGCACCGCCGTCACCATCGACACCGTCGAAGTCGCCGCGCAGGGCTCTGCGACCGGCACGCGTGACGCCGCCGCCACCGCGCTGGTCGGCGCGATCAACGCCAAGATCGGCGAGACCGGTGTGCTGGCCGAGCTGGGTGCCAACGGCGCCGTCAACCTGACCTCGGTCAAGGACAGCGTGGATTCGGATGGCGACTTCCTGGGCATCGCCGTGGAAACCGGCACCTGGACCGGCGGTACCGCTCCGGCCGACGTGGCCGCCAGCACCGTCGCGACGACCAAGCAGTACGCCAGCAACCTGGACATCTCGACCTTCAAGGGCGCGCAGCAGGCCCTGGAAATCGTCGACAAGGCGCTGACCGCCGTCAACAGCGCGCGCGCCGACCTGGGTGCGGTGCAGAACCGCTTCACCTCGGTGGTCGCCAACCTGCAGACCAGCTCGGAAAACCTGGCCGCCTCGCGCAGCCGCATCCGCGACACCGACTTCGCCAAGGAAACCGCCGAACTGACCCGCACCCAGATCCTGCAGCAGGCCGGTACGGCCATGCTGGCCCAGGCCAACCAGGTGCCGCAGAACGTGCTCAGCCTGCTCCGCTAACGCGGTGAAGCGCCGGAACGGGTGGTCTTCATCGCCACCCTTTCCGGCCCGGGCTTCTCCCCTTCGTAATCCCGCCTAGAGGAAACTTCCATGGCACAGGTCATCAACACCAACACCATCTCGCTGAATGCGCAGCGCAATCTGAGCAGCAGCGGGGCTTCACTGGCCACCACCATCCAGCGTCTTTCGTCCGGCCTGCGCATCAACAGCGCCAAGGACGACGCCGCCGGTCTGGCCATCTCCGAACGCTTCAGCACCCAGATCCGTGGCCTGGACGTTGCCGTGCGCAACGCCAACGACGGCATCTCGCTGGCCCAGGTCGCCGAAGGTTCGCTGACCGAAATCGGCAACAACCTGCAGCGCATCCGTGAGCTGTCGGTGCAGTCGGCCAACGCGACCAACTCCTCGTCCGACCGCGCCGCGCTGAATGCCGAAGTCAAGCAGCTGACCTCCGAAATCGACCGCGTCGCCAAGCAGGCCGATTTCAACGGCACCAAGCTGCTGGACGGTTCGTTCACCAGCCAGCTGTTCCAGGTCGGCGCCAACGCATCGCAGGCCATCGCCATCGACAAGGTCGTCGATGCGCAGGCCGATGCACTGGGCAACGTGAAGTTCGCCGCCGACGTCACCAGCGCGGCCATCGCCGATGCCGCCGCCGACGGCAGCATCGCCGACCTGACCATCAACGGTGTGACCATCGCGGACGTCGAGTACACGAACGGCACGAGCGGTGAGGACATCGCCAAGGGCCTGGCCGCTGCCATCAACGCCAAGCTGGGCGAGACCGGCGTGTACGCCTCGGTCGACGCCGACCAGGTCACCCTGACCTCGGTCAAGGCCGACACCGACCTGGTCGTGGGCGGCACGGTCACCGGCTCGGGCCTGACGGCCGCGACCACGGCGGCCACGGCCGGCACCGCGCAGTTCGCCAAGGACCTGGACATCACCACGTTCGAAGGCGCGCAGAAGGCCCTGGAAATCGTCGACGCTGCCCTGACCTCGGTCAACAGCGCGCGCGCCGACCTGGGTGCGGTGCAGAACCGCTTCACCTCGGTGGTCGCCAACCTGCAGACCAGCTCGGAAAACCTGGCCGCCTCGCGCAGCCGCATCCGCGACACCGACTTCGCCAAGGAAACCGCCGAACTGACCCGCACCCAGATCCTGCAGCAGGCCGGTACGGCCATGCTGGCCCAGGCCAATCAGGTGCCCCAGAACGTGCTCAGCCTGCTCCGCTAACGCGGTGAAGCGCCGGAACGGGTGGTCTTCATCGCCACCCTTTCCGGCCCGGGCTTCTCCCCTTCGTAATCCCGCCTAGAGGAAACTTCCATGGCACAGGTCATCAACACCAACACCATCTCGCTGAATGCGCAGCGCAATCTGAGCAGCAGCGGGGCTTCACTGGCCACCACCATCCAGCGTCTTTCGTCCGGCCTGCGCATCAACAGTGCCAAGGACGACGCCGCCGGTCTGGCCATCTCCGAACGATTCAGCACCCAGATCCGTGGCCTGGACGTTGCCGTGCGCAACGCCAACGACGGCATCTCGCTGGCCCAGGTCGCCGAAGGTTCGCTGACCGAAATCGGCAACAACCTGCAGCGCATCCGTGAGCTGTCGGTGCAGTCGGCCAACGCGACCAACTCCTCGTCCGACCGCGCCGCGCTGAACGCCGAAGTCAAGCAGCTGACCTCCGAAATCGACCGCGTCGCCAAGCAGGCCGACTTCAACGGCACCAAGCTGCTGGACGGCTCGTT
>NZ_JBBEGA010000010.1:0-2473 GCF_037402255.1 Pseudoxanthomonas sp. CCNWLW251
GGGAACTGGTCGGTATCCCAGCCGTTCTGCGCATTGCCGCGGTTGGCATCGATGCTGCCCAGCAGGCCGTGGTCGCTGGCCACCTGCAGGTCGTGCTCGAACGTGTGGCCCGACAGCGTGGCGTGGTTGGCTTCGATGTTGAGCTTGAAGTCCTTCTCCAGCCCGTGCTCCTTCAGGAAGCCGGCCACCGTGGCGCTGTCGAAGTCGTACTGGTGCTTCATCGGCTCCATCGGCTTGGGCTCGATCAGGAAGTTGCCCTTCAGCCCGATGCTGCGGCCGTAGTCGCGGGCCATGGTCAGGAAGCGGGCGAAGTGCGCGACCTCGCGCTTCATGTCGGTGTTGACCAGCGAGGCATAGCCCTCACGACCACCCCAGAACACGTAGTGCTCGCCGCCCAGTTCGACCGTGGCCTCCAGCGCGGCCTTCACCTGCACCGCCGCCCGGGCGACCACGGCAAAGTCCGGATTGGTCGATGCGCCGTTCATGTAGCGCGGATGCGAGAACAGGTTGGCCGTGCCCCACAGCAGCTTGATACCGGTGGCGTCCTGGCGGGCCTTGGCCAGGGCGGTCATGTGGGTGAGGTTCTTCTGGTACTGGCCGATGTCCTCGGCATCGGGTGCCAGGTCGATGTCGTGGAAGCACCAGTACGGCACGCCGAGCTTGGTGAAGAACTCGAACGCGGCATCGACCTTGGCCTCGGCCGTGGCCATCGGCGAACCCGCTTCCCACGGGAAGTGGCGCGTGCCCGGGCCGAAGGGGTCGTGGCCGGCATTGCAGAAGGTGTGCCAGTAGCAGACGGCGAAGCGCAGGTGCTCCTGCATGGTCTTGCCGCCGATGGTCTTGTTGGCGTCGTAGACCTTGAACGCCAGCGGGTTGTCCGAGCCGCGGCCCTCGAACGGGATGCGGCCGATGCCGGGGAAGTATTCCTGGGCGCCGATGAAGGGCTGCGTGCTCATGGTGCGTGATCCTGTGGTTGTGCGTGATGTACGTGGGGGTGTCAGCCGCGCTGCAGCGGCGTGAGGGCATCGAGGTGCTGAAGGAAGCGGCGGTAGGCCGCGGCATAGGCTTGCGTGCGGGTGGGATCGGGCGTGGCGGACAAGGCCGGCTCGGTGGCGACATGGGCGCGGGCGATGTCGGCGATGGACGATGTCTCGCCACGCGAACGGCCCCATGCCCACAGCGCCTGCAGCGCCGCACCGAAGGCCGCGCCCTCGGCCTGCACCGGCACATCCACCGGCAGGCCGAACACATCGGCCACCAGCTGCCGCCACGCGGCGCTGTTGCTGCCCCCGCCGGTCAGCACGATGCGATCGAAGTCCATGCCGGCTCGCACGAAGGCATCGAAGCCGTACTTCAGGCTGTAGGTCGCCCCTTCCATCGCGGCGCGGTAGACATGGGCCGGGGTCATGTTGGTCGTATCCAGTCCGGCCAGCACGCCCTTGCCCAGCGGCAGGTCGGGCGTGCGCTCGCCGTTGAGGAAGGGCAGCATCACCAAGCCGTCTGCGCCGGGCGGCGTGGCGTGCAGGTGGGCATCGCCCTCGCGCGTGCTGAAGCCGAACGCCTTGGCCACCTGTTCGGTGGCCACGGTGCAGTTCATCGTGCAGATCAGCGGCAGCCAGCCGCCGGTGGAGGAACAGAACGCGGCCCAGGCGCCGGCCGGATCGACTACCGGGGTATCGGAGTAGGCGAACAGCGTGCCCGAGGTGCCCAGGCTCATCGCCAGCCGGCCCTCTTCCACGCAGCCGGTGCCGATGGCCGCCATCATGTTGTCGCCGCCGCCGACGGCGACCTTCGCCGTGGCAGGCAGCCCCAGCGTGGCGGCCATGCCCGCATCGATGTCGAACAGCGCATCGGGTGCAGCGATCGGCGGCAGGCAGTCGGCCAGATCGCGGTCCGCATCGGTCGCGCGAAGGAGTTCCTTCGACCACGTGCGCGTGCGCACGTCGAGCCAGCCGGTGCCGGAGGCATCGCCCCACTCGCAGAAGCGCTGGCGGGTCAGCACGAAGTTGAGGTAGTCGTGCGGCAGCAGGATGCTCGCCAGCTGTGCATAAGCCTCGGGGCGGTGGGTCTTCGTCCATGGCAGCTTGGAGGCGGTGTAGCCGGCCAGGATCGGATTACCCGCCAGCGCAATCGTCGCTGTCGAACCGCCCACCGCGTCCATGATCTGCGTGCACTCGGCCGTGGTGCTGGTGTCGCACCACAGTTTGGCCGGTGCGAGCACCTCACCCTGCGCATCCACCGGCACGAAGCCGTGCTGCTGGCCCGACACCGACAGCGCCACGATGCGCGCACGCAGTGCCGGATCGATGCGGTCGAAGCAGGCCTGCATCGCGGCGACCCAGTCGGCGGGGTGCTGCTCGCGGCTGCCGTCCTCGCCGCTGATCAGCTCCAGCGGCGCGCTGGCACTGGCCACCACCGCACGTGTGGCAGCGTCGTACACCACCACCTTCAGGCTCTGCGTGCCTGCGTCGAT
>NZ_JBBEGA010000011.1:0-959 GCF_037402255.1 Pseudoxanthomonas sp. CCNWLW251
TTCCGGGTGGACTAGGTGGCTCCCGTGCTCAGGAAACCAAGTGAAGTAACCCCATTGGCTCATAGCGGCCTAACACCTGAATTAAGCCGACCCGCGAAGCGGGTTCGGCTTGAATGAATTGTTAGGCCGCAACACGTGAAATCCGGCGTGCGGCCCGCAGGACAGCATAAGCGAACGCCTCAAATGCCAGGTAGTACGCGCCGATGCAGGCAAGGAAGAACCAGCCACCGGACCGATTGGCGTGGCAATGAAGCCCAAGCAAGCATCTAGCGACTTTAACAAGCGATGCCCCGGAGAGCACCAGGGCGAGGACGGAGCATAGAACCAGCAGGGCATAGGCGACCCTTCCTGGGCCAAGCTCCGACCAAAGCGGAGTGTTGCGGCGAAGGAGCAGCCAAGAGCGCAGCGGGAGGAGCGTAACGCCGGCAAAGCCGATGCCGCCGAGCACATAGAGTGTCGAGACAAGCAGCCAGTACTGCCAAGGTTGTTCCATTGCGGCCTAACACCTGAATTAAGCCGGCCCGCAGCAGGGCGGCGACTGGGTGCGAATATAGCCGAAGGCGTGCACTTAGGCGCCGCCCTGATGTAGGCTCGGCTTGAATGAATTGTTAGGCGCGCCTGTCATCAAGCGCCCCTTTAATGAGCGAGCCGTCTCTAGCGACTTTGGCTCCACAACCATTGCAAGTCCAGCCGCCGAGTAGTGCTTGATGCGCACTCGTTGGCCTGCGAAAGCGCGGAAGAGTTGAGCTACACCCTGGGCAAGACTTGCGGGGGATCATATAGACAATGGCTAGCGCCGCACTTGCCCCGACAAAGACGCCGACAAAGACGCCGACCGCTGCAGATGTGAGAAGAACTGTATCCATACCTTTCTCCGTAAGCGCCTAACACCAGAATTAAGCCGACCCGCGAAGCGGGTTCGGCTTGAATGAATTGTTAGCGCGCTCTAAGACCACTCC